>CAXTHQ010000006.1:0-100015 GCA_964244185.1 uncultured Sphingomonas sp. | reverse complement strand
CGCCGGTGTTGAGCTGGTAGGTGCGGTCGAGCTTGACGCCGCGCTTGGCGAACAGATCGGTCAGGACGCGGTGGACGATCGTCGCCCCGAGCTGCGCCTTGATGTCGTCGCCGATGATCGCGACGCCGGCGTCCTCGAAGCGTTTCGCCCAGACGGGGTCCGAGGCGATGAAGACCGGGATGTTGTTGACGAAGGCGACGCCGGCTTCGAGTGCGCATTCGGCGTAGAACTCGGTCGCCTGCTGCGAGCCGACGGGGAGGTAGTTCATCAGCACCTCGGCGCCGGTGCGCCGCAGCTCGGCGACGACGTCGTCCTTGCTCGGCTGCGCGTCATTGGCGACCTTGAAGGTCCGATCTTCGGGATATTCGTCCATATGATCGGCGACGCCGTCCATTACCGCGCCCATCTTGACGACGGTGCCGGTCGACTGGACGTGGGGGGCGAAGATCGCGGTGCAATTGGGCTTGGCGAAGATCGCCTCGGCGACGTCCTTGCCGACCTTGCGCCGGTCGACGTCCCAGGCGGCGACGACCTTGATATCGCTGGGGCGGTAGCCGCCCATGTCCCAATGCATCAGCCCGACCGTGTCGTTGGCGCCTTCACGGTAATGCTCGAGCCCCTGGACGAGGCTGGAGGCACAGTTGCCGATGCCGACGACGGCGACGCGGATGGTAGACATGTTCGGGGGACTTCCTATGCGACGAGATGAGAGCGGTCGCCCGCCTTGGGGCGGGGCCGCGCGGTAAAACGCTGTTCGACGCGCCGGTGCCAGACCAGCCCGCCAACCGCAATAAGGGTCAGTGGCACGATCTCAAACCACCAGAACAGGCTGGGCTGGCCCGCGACGCAAGCGGCGAAGATCGCCAGCACGCGGGTGTTGGCGGACAAGAGCGAGAGGAAGCGCATCGACGGCGTCGCTGCCTCGCCGTAGCGCTCGCCAAGACGGACGGGGTCGGGCGATTCCGCGAGCGCCGCCTCGAACGGGCGGGCGAGCCGGTCGATGCTGCCGGCGAGCGCGTCATAGCCGCGCACCAGCGGATTGGCCGACGGCGCGGGGACGGCGACCAGCGCCTCGCCCTTCAGCCGGCGGTGAAAACGGTAGCGCTCGCCTTCATAGAGCGACGACTGGACCACATGCGCGGCGCCCGCGAGCACCGCCAGCGTCCAACCGGCCGCCGTGCCGATCGACAGCGCGATCGACACATAGATGGCCACGAAGATGACATGGTCGCACACGCCGTCGAGAAAGCGGCCGAAGGCGCTCGCCGTCCCCGTCGCGCGCGCAATCTTGCCGTCGAGTCCGTCGGCGACAAGCCACGCGACCGACAGCAGCAGCCCGACCAGCGCCCACCACGGATCGGTCCAATGCGCATAGGCGAGCGCGGCGGCGGTGCCGAAGGCGAGACCCATCAGCGACACCGCGTTCGCGGGTAGCCGCACCCGGATGGCCCAAGGGACGAGCGCCTGCGCGAGCGGGTGTATCAGCCAGCGGTTCGATGGATCCTCGATCCGGCGATCGCGCGATCCATCCGGTGGAGGCGTTGTCATCAGAGCTTCACATTGCCGTTAAATGATGGTTTTTGCAAGGCGGCCGAGCACCACGTGGCGCGCGCTGCCCGCGTTGTGGCGTTCAGGGCACATGCGCGGCGAGTTCGTCGAGCCACACCCGCGCGGTCCCGTCCGACGGCGCGCGCCAGTCGCCACGGGGCGAAATAGCGCCGCCCGCCGACACCTTGGGGCCGTTGGGCAGCGCCGAGCGCTTGAACTGCGAGCCCTGGAAAAACCGCTGGAGGAATCGCTCAAGCCACAGCTTGATGGTGGGCAGATCATAGGCCTGCCGCGCGTCCGGCGGGAAGTCGAGCGGCCAGCGTCCCGCCTCCACGTCGCGCCAGGCGTGCCAGCACAGGAACGCGATCTTGGACGGCGCGAGGCCGTGGCGGATGACATAATGCGCAAAGAAATCGTTGAGCGCATAAGGGCCTACCTTTTCCTGCGTGCTCTGCAACGCGCCAGAGGCGTCGGCGGGCACGAGCTCGGGCGAGATTTCCTGCGCCAGAATGCTCTCCAGTACCGCGTCGGTAGCTACGTCATACTGATCGGTGCGGATGCACCAGCGGATGAGGAACTGGATCAGCGTCTTGGGCACGCCGGCGTTGATGCCGTAATGCGACATGTGGTCGCCGACGCCATAGGTGCACCAGCCCAGCGCCAGCTCGCTGAGGTCGCCGGTGCCGAGCACCAGCCCGCCGCGCTGGTTGGCGAGGCGGAAGAGATAATCGGTTCTGAGCCCCGCCTGGACGTTCTCGAAGGTCACGTCATAGATCGGCTCGCCTTTCGCGGCGGGATGGCCGATCGTTTCCAGCATCGCCTGCGCAGAGGCGCGGATGTCGATCTCCTCCGCCGTCACGCCCAGCGCGCGCATCAGCGCCCAGGCGTTGGCTTTCGTCCCGTTGCTCGTCGCGAAGCCGGGCATCGTGAAGCCGAGGATGTCGGTGCGCGGCAGGCCGAGCCGGTCCATCGCCTTGGCGGCGACGATCAGCGCATGGGTCGAGTCGAGCCCGCCCGACACGCCGATTACCAGCTTGGCCGAACCCGTCGCGCGCAGCCGCTTGGCGAGCGCCTCGACCTGGATGTTGAACGCCTCGTAACAATCGGCGTCGCGCTTCTCCGGCGTGTTGGGGACGAAGGGAAAGCGGCGGATCGCGCGTTCCAGCCCGATGTCGGCATAGGACGGCTCATGGCGGAAGCGGATGTGGCGGAAACGGATTTCGGGATGGCCGGCCGCCGCAGCGGCGTCGTTGAAGGTGCCGAAGCGCAGCCGCTCCTGCGCGATCCGCTCCAGGTCGAGATCAGCGACGACCATGTCGCCGGAGGTGAATCGTTCGGATGCCGCGAGCTGCTCGCCGAGCTCGTGGATCAGCCCTTCGCCGTCCCAGGCGAGATCGGTCGTGCTTTCGCCCGGCCCGGCGGCGGCATAGACATAGGCGCAGACCGCGCGCGCCGATTGCGCGGCGGCGAGCAGCGCCCGCTCGCGCGCCTTGCCGATGACGATGTTCGACGCCGACAGATTGCAGCAGATCAGCGCGCCCGCCAGCGCTCCGGCGGTCGAGGGGGGAGTGGGGGCCCAGTAATCCTCGCAGATCTCGGCGTGAAAGACAAAGCCGGGCAGATCGTCGGCGGCGAAGATCAGGTCGACGCCGAACGGCGTGGCCTGACCGGCGACCTCGATCGTCAGCCCGGTCAATCCCGCGCCGCTCGCGAACCAGCGTTTCTCGTAATATTCGCGATAATTGGGGAGAAAGGTCTTGGGCACGACTCCCAGCACCCGCCCGCGCGCAATGGCGACCGCGCAATTGTACAGCCGTCCGTTGCGCGGCAGCGCCGCGCCGACGAGCAGCACCGGCGCAAGCTCGGCGCTCGCCGCCACCACCCGCCCCAGCGCCTCGCCCGTCGCGCGATGCTGTGCCGATTGCAGGTGCAGGTCGTCGATCGCATAGCTGGTCAGGCAGAGTTCGGGATAGACGACAAGGTCCACGCCCCGGCGGTGCGCATCGCGGGCGAGCGCCATCACCGCTTCTGCGTTGGCGAGCGCATCCCCGACCGATGCCGCCGGCGTCGCGGCGGCGACGCGGGCCATGCCGTGGCTGCGGAGAGAATGGAAAGGGTGGGGCATCGGGAGCCTATTAGCGGCTGATCCCTAATTCGTCATGCCGCGCTTGTCCGGCATCGACCGTCGATCGTGCGTGGCGCTCGATTGTCGAATGCAGGGGTTGAAGCTGGCGGGGATGCCGGCACAAGGCCGGCATGACGGATATGTACGGCATCAAGAATTGCGACACGGTCAAGAAGGTGCGGGCGTGGCTAGACGCGGCGGGCGTCGTGTACGCGTTCCACGACTACAAGACCGCCGGTGTCCCCGAGGCGAAGCTGCGCGGCTGGGTCGAGCGGCTCGGGTGGGAGACGCTGCTCAATCGGGCGGGGACGACGTTTCGCAAGCTGCCCGACGCCGACAAGCTCAATCTCGATGCCGCGCGCGCCATCGAACTGATGCTGGCCCACCCGTCCACGATCAAGCGGCCGGTGCTGGAACGGGTCGACGTGCTGCTGGTTGGGTTCAAGCCCGACGCCTATGCCGCCGCGCTCACGAGCTGAAGGAACGCTTATGCCCACCGCCCGCTGGAACGGCGCCGTCATCGCGCAGTCCGACGACACCGTCGTTGTCGAAGGCAATCACTATTTTCCCGCAGACAGCGTCGACGCCGCGCTGATCGAGGACAGCGCCACGCACACGCATTGCCCGTGGAAGGGCGAGGCAAGCTACAAGACATTGGTCGTCGACGGCCAACGCAACAAGGATGCGGCCTGGTATTATCCCGCGCCCAAGGACGCGGCTAAAGAGATCGCGGGCCGGTATGCCTTCTGGAAGGGTGTGACGGTCGCCTGACGGCCATCTTGCATCGCGCGCCGGCTCCCCGCACACTCGGTCGCGTCAAGGGGGGAAATCATGGTTCGAGAGCGCGCGCCGGCCTGGTTTAGGATCGTTGCGGTGATCCTGCTGTTGTGGGGATTGCTGGGCTGTTATTCCTGTCTGCAGCAATTGCGCCTGGGTGCGGACGCGATGGGGCAGGCGAGCGCCTATGACCGTGCGCTCTACGCGGCGCTGCCGGGATGGTATGATCCCTGCTTCGTCGTCGCGGTGCTGAGCGGTACGATCGGGGCGGCGGCGTTGCTCGCGCGATCCCGATGGGCGATCCCGCTGGCGGTCGCGGCGCTGGTCACGGTGATCGTGATGTTCGGTTACATGTTTATCTCCACCGACATCATCGCCCACAAGGGCATTGCCGAGGCGGCCGGCTTCCCGGCGTTCATCTTCGTGGTCGCGGTCGTGCAGTTATGGCTGTCGCGCAAGGCCGTTACCCGAGGCTGGATCGGCTAGCGGGACGACGCGCGCGGGTCTATCGCGGCCGTCATGTCCACGACCTACACGATCGACAGCTCGACCAGCCGCGCGACGCCGGTCTCCGCGCCGATGAAGCGGCTGACCGTTCCCGCAGTCAAACGGCGCAAGGCGGAGATCGGGCGGGGGCAGGGCGAGCCGCTGGTGATGCTGACCGCCTATACCGTGCGGACGGCGCAGCTTCTCGACCCGCATTGCGACCTGCTGCTGGTCGGCGATTCGCTGGGGCAGGTGATCTACGGCCTGCCGTCGACCGTGCCGGTGACGCTGGAGATGATGGCAGCGCATGGTGCGGCGGTGGTGCGGGGCAGCTATCATGCGGTCGTCGTGATCGACATGCCCTTCGGTAGCTACGAGGGCTCGCCCGAGCAGGCGTTCGCCAGCGCCGCGCGGCTGCTCAAGGAAACGGGCGCTGCGGCGGTGAAGCTGGAAGGCGGCGCGGCGATGGCCCCGACCGTCCGCTTCCTGACCGAGCGCGGCATCCCCGTGATGGGCCATGTCGGGCTGACCCCGCAGGCGGTCAACATGCTCGGCGGCTATGGCGCGCGGGGCCGGAATCAGGAGGAGGCGGCGAAGATCGTCGACGACGCGCAGGCGGTCTCTGCCGCCGGTGCCTTCGCAATGGTCGTGGAGGGCGTGGTCGAGCCGATCGCCGTGACGATCACGCAATCGGTGGACTGCCCGACCATCGGCATCGGCGCGTCGGCGCAATGCGACGGGCAGGTGCTGGTGGCGGAGGACATGCTCGGCCTGTTCGAGCGGACGCCGCGCTTCGTGAAGCGTTTCGACGACATGGCGGGCCGGATCGGCGACGCCGCCGCGCGCTATGCCGCCGAGGTGAGGGGCCGCGCGTTTCCCGGCCCCGAGCAGGTCTACGCACCCAGGGATTGAGCTGGCCTTTCGTTTCGACTGCCCAGGCGCTAGAGACCGGTGCTTCACCCCATCGGAGCTAACGTTGGCCCAACCGCCTGCCGCCAGTGACGCCTTTCTGCGTGAAGTCGACGACGAGCTGCGCCGCGACCAGATCGCCGCCGCGTGGCGGCGCTGGGGGCTGGTCGGTATCGGCGCGGTGGTCGTCGCGATGCTGGCGTTCGCGGGCTGGCTCTATTGGAACCACCGCGCCGAGCAGCGGGCGGGGACCGATGGCGAGCAGCTTCAGGCGGCGTATGATCAGCTTGCCGGGGGCCAGAGCGCGGAAGCCGATGCGACGCTGACCAATCTCGCGGGGTCGGGTCGGGCGGGCTATCGCGCGCTCGCTGCGCTTGCCGAGGCCGACCAGCTCCAGCAGAAGAACGACGCCAAGGGCGCGGCGGCGAAGTTCGCGGCGGTCGCGGCCGACGATTCGCTCGGCCAGCCGTTTCGCGACCTCGCGCTCATTCGCCAGACGGTAATCGAATATGACGGCCTGCCGCCGCAGACGGTGGTCGAACGGCTGCGCCCGCTCGCCGCGCCGGGCAATGCCTGGTTCGGCACGGCGGGCGAGCTGACCGCCATCGCCTATGTCCGCCAGGGCCGGCGCGACCTTGCCGGCAAGCTGTTCGGGCAGATCGCGCGGGCCGAGGACGTTCCCCAATCCATCCGTCAACGCGCGGTTCAGATGGCGAGTCTGATGGGCAGCGACGCCGCGCCCGCCGTCCCCTCGGCCGCCGCACCCAATTCCGGAGTTACCCCGCAACCATGATGCATCCGTCCCGGCTGACCGTCGCGACCGCCGCCTGTCTGGCGCTCGCCGGCTGCGGCATCTTCAAATCCGGCCCCAAGAAGACGCCGACGGTGGGCACCCGCGTCTCGATCCTGATGTCGGAGAATGCGGTCGAGACCGATAAGGGGCTGAACGATATTGCGGTGGTGCTGCCCGCCGCCGTGGCCAACGACAGCTGGACGCAGTCGGGCGGCAACGCGGCGAAGTCGATGGGCCAGCTCGCGCTCGGGGCCAGCCCGGCGCGGATCTGGACCGCCACGATCAACGGCGGCTCGAACCGCGCGCGGCTCGCCGCGACGCCGGTGGTGGCCGACGGCAAGCTGTTCGTCGTCGACGTCGATGCCGTTCTCCACGCCTTCGATGCCAATACAGGCGCGGGGCTGTGGACGGCGCCGATCGCCGAGGGCAAGAAGAATCGCCCGTCGCGCTTCGGCGGCGGCGCCAGCTACGACGACGGCAAGGTCTATACGACCGACGGGGTGGGCGACGTCGTTGCCTTCGCCGCCGCCGACGGCAAGCTGCTGTGGCGCGTCCGGCCCGGCGGCCCGCTGCGTGGCAGCCCGACGATCGCCAACGGCGTGGTCTATGTCCTCACGCAGGACAACCAGCTCTATGCGCTCGACCAGGCGAACGGGTCGATCAACTGGACGTCGCAGGGAACGGCCGAATCGCAGGGCGTGTTCGGCGTCGCCGCGCCGGCGGCCGGACAGGGTTCGGTGATCGCGGGCTTCTCGAGCGGAGAGCTCAGCGCCTATCGCTACGAGAACGGCCGCGTGCTGTGGCAGGACGCGTTGTCGCGCACGTCGATCACGACATCGGTGTCGTCGATCGCCGATGTCGACGCCGACCCGGTGGTCGATTCGGGGCGCGTCTATGCGGTCGGGCAGGGCGGCCGCATGGTCGCGCTGGAGCTGGGTACCGGCCAGCGGCTGTGGGAACAGAATGTCGCGGGGATCTCGACGCCGTGGCTGGCGGGCGAGTGGCTGTTCGTGGTGACCGACGACGCGCGGCTGCTGTGCCTGTCGCGCTCGAACGGCAAGGCCCGCTGGATCACGCAGCTCCCTCGGTTTATGAACATCAAGAAGAAGAAGGGGCCGGTGCTGTGGTACGGCCCGGTGCTGGCGGGCGGGCGGCTGGTCGTCACCAACTCGCGCGGCCAGATCGGTTTCGCGAGCCCGACGGATGGATCGCTGGGGACGCTGATCGAGAACAAGGCGGGGTTCACGCTGCCGCCGATCGTGGTGAACTCGACGGTGTACACGCTGGACGGGAAAGGCCGGGTTTCGGCGTTCAGGTAGGCCGCCCCTCTCCCCGCGGGGAGAGGGAAGATGACGTGACCGCGCGCTTCCGCTACGCGGTCCCGATGCCCCTTCCCACCGTCGCGATCGTGGGCCGGCCCAACGTCGGCAAGTCTACCCTGTTCAATCGGCTCGTCGGCAAGAAACTGGCGCTGGTCGACGACCGCCCCGGGGTGACCCGCGACCGGCGGGAGGGCGACGCGCATCTGGTCGGGCTCGACTTCCGCGTCATCGACACCGCCGGTTACGAGGACCAGGATCCAGCCTCGCTCCCCGGCCGGATGCGGCGGCAGACCGAGGCGGCGGTCGCCGAGGCGGACGTCGCGCTGTTCGTGATCGACGCGCGCGCCGGCCTCAACCCGCTCGACGAGGAGATCGCCCGTTGGCTGCGCGGCTCGACCACCCCCATCGTGCTCGCCGCCAACAAGGCCGAGGGCCGCGCCGGCGATCAGGGCGCGCTCGAGGCGCTGGCGCTCGGCCTCGGCGACCCGGTGATGATGTCGGCCGAGCATGGCGAGGGCGTCGCCGACCTGTTCGAGGCGCTGCTGCCGCTGCTGGAAAAGGACCCCGCCACCGAGCCGGCGGCGGAGGAGGACGACGACCGTCCCGACGCGCCGCTCAAGCTCGCGATCGTCGGCCGGCCCAACGCGGGCAAGTCGACGCTGGTCAACCGCATCCTCGGCGAGGAGCGGCTCATCACGGGTCCGGAAGCGGGCATCACCCGCGATTCGATCGCCATCGAATGGCTGTGGCGGGACAAGGACGGCCAGCCGCGCCCCGTCCGCCTGATCGACACCGCCGGGATGCGCAAGCGAGCCAAGGTACAGGACAAGCTGGAGAAGCTGTCGGTCGCCGATGCGCTCCGCGCGGTCGACTTCGCCGAGGTCGTGGTGCTGCTGCTCGACGCGACGCTGGGGCTGGAGGCGCAGGACCTGCGCATCGCCGACCGCGTGCTGGAGGAGGGCCGCGCGCTCGTCATCGCGCTCAACAAATGGGACGTGGCGGAGAATGGCTCGGGGCTGTTCAACGGCGTCAAGAAGGCGCTGGAGGATGGGCTCAGCCAGGTGAAGGGCGTGCCGCTGCTGACCGTGTCGGGCGCGACGGGCAAGGGGCTCGACACGCTGTTGCAGGCGGCGTTCGAGACGCGCGAGGCGTGGTCGAAGCGGGTCGGGACGGGCGAGCTCAACCGCTGGTTCGAGCGCGCGATCGAGGCCAACCCGCCGCCGGCGCCGGGCGGCAAGCGGATCAAGCTGCGCTACGTCACCCAGGTCAACACGCGGCCGCCCAGCTTCGTGATCTTCGGCACCCGCGTCGATCAATTGCCGGCGAGCTACGAGCGCTACCTCGTCAACTCGATGCGCCGCGAGCTGGGCTTCGGCGCGGTGCCGATCCGGCTGACGCTGCGCGCGCCCAAGAACCCCTTCGATCGCTAGGATGCGACCCCGGCGGCAACGATCTCTTTACGCTCTCTCGGCTACACCCGCCGCAGGTCGCGGCCATGCCAGCCAGGAGGAATCGTCAGTGTCGTTCGAGGGCAGCACCCTGGTGGACTGGACCGCCTATCAGCAGGCACGCAGCGAGCTCGGCGCGGGGTTCGTGCGCATCCTGGGCTATTTCCGCGAGGATGGCGTCAAATCGGTGGCCGCGATCGAGGCCGCGATGCGCGCCCAGAGCGCTGCCGCGATGGTCATCCCGGCGCACACGCTGAAGGGCGAAGCGCGCCAGTTCGGGGCGGAGCCGCTGGCGACGCTGGCCGAGCAGATCGAGAACACCGCGCGCGACTGCGTCGAGCTGCAGGACACGCCCGAGCTGGCGCTGGAAGACATCGTCAAGCTGCGCCCGCTGTTCACCGAGACGCTGGAGCTGCTCGAGCGCGAGGCCAATCCGCTGGTATCGCGCCGGCCGATGGCCGCGGGCGGGGGGTTCGGGCGGAAGGTGGCCTAGCTGCCGACCGCCCCCTCCGTCACGCGCTGACGCGCGTGCCACCTCCCCAGCACGGCGGGGGAGGAGAAATCACCCCTTCAGGTAAGGCGCCGCGCCCGACGGTGGCTTGTCGTTCTCGCTCATCGAGTTGAGCTGGATGTAATTGTGCAGGCCCATGCGCTCGATCATCTCGAACTGGCGCTCCAGCGTATCGACATGCTCCTCCTCGCTGGCGAGGATGCGGGCGAAGAGCTCGCGGCTGATGTAATCCTTCACCTGCTCGCAATACGCGATCGCGCCCTTGAGCTGCTCGACCGCCTCGATCTCCATGGCGAGATCGGACTTTAGCACTTCCTCGACCGTCTCGCCGATGCGCAGGCGGCCGAGGAGCTGGAAATTGGGCAGGCCGTCCAGGAAGAGGATGCGCTCTGCCAGCCAGTCGGCGTGCTTCATCTCGTCGATCGATTCGGCGCGCTCGTACTGGGCGAGCTTGTAGACGCCCCAATGGTCGAGCAGGCGATAGTGGAGCCAATATTGGTTGACCGCGGTCAGCTCGTTCTTGAGCGCCTCGTTCAACAGTTCGATGACCCGGGGGTCGCCCTTGATCGCCATGGGAAAGCTCCTTCGCGGGCCGCCTTACGGTCGGAGCGGAAGGCGGGGCAAGCGCGAACGACTCGCGCGAATCACTCTCACCGCGATCAGGCGGCGGCGCGTTCCTGATCGATGATCTGGCGCGCGGCGATCGAGCATTGACCGCATTTGGCCTGACAGCCCAGCGCCGAATAGGCCTGGCACGGAGTCCGGCAAACGCGCGCCACGTCGCGGATCTGTTGTTCGCGGATGGCATTGCAGATGCAGACGACCATGCGGGACCCCCTCTTCGAGCGCTGGTATAGCGCTAATGAGAATAGTTCGCAAGCCTGTTGTGAGTGATTCGCATTAGGAGTTGATTGCTGACAATGCTTCAGGTCACGGCATTGCGCGTCGTGTAACGAGCGTCGGTCCACGGTTCCTCCGCCAGCACTTCGCCGAGCATCCGGCCCGCGCGCCAGACGTCCTCGTGGCTTAGGTAGAGCGGCGTCAGGCCGAGGCGGAGGATGTCGGGGGTGCGGAAGTCGCCGATGAGGCCGCGCGCGATCAGCGCCTGGGTGAGCGCATAGGCATGGGGGTGACGGAAGCTGATGTGGCTGCCGCGTCGGTCGGCATCGCGCGGCGAGACGCAGTCCAGCCCCAGCGCATCGCCGGCGGCGGCAAGAATGTCGAACAGGCGGGCGCTCTTGGCGCGGATGTCGGCCTGGTCAACCTCCAGCCACAGGTCGACGCCGGCTTCGAGCGCCGCGCAGCCGAGGATGGCGGGAGTGCCGGTGAGCCAGCGCTTCATGCCCGCCGCGGGCGCGTAGGCGTCGGTGAAGCCGAAGGGTTCGGCATGGCCCATCCAGCCGGACAGCGGGTTGTGGAGTCGTTGCTGCAAGTCTTCCCTGACGTAGAGGAAGGCGGGCGCGCCGGGGCCGCCGTTGAGATATTTGTAGCCGCAGCCGACCGCGAGGTCGGCGGCGGCGGCGTCGAGGTCGAGTGCTACGGCGCCGGTCGAGTGGCTCAAGTCCCACAGCACGAGCGCGCCGGCGGCGTGGGCGGCGGCGGTGAGCGCGGCCATGTCCCAGCGCTCGGCGGTCTTGTAGTGGACGTGGGTCAGGAGGAGGACGGCGGTGTCCGGGCCGAGCGCGGCCTCGACCCGGTCGCGCGGGACAGCATCGAGGGTCGCGCCGGGGACGCTGCCGGCCGCGCCCTCGGCGATATGGAGGTCGGTCGGGAAATTGCCGGTCTCGCTGACGATGGTCCGGCGGGCGGGGTCGTGACGCAGCGCGGCGGCGAGGAGCTTGTAGAGGTTGGCCGAGGTCGAATCGCCGACGATGACCTCGTGCGGCCGCGCGCCGACCAGGCGGGCGATCTTGCCGCCGATGCGGACGGGGGCGTCGATCCAGCCCTCGTTCCAGCTGCGGATCAGGCGCTCGCCCCATTGGTGCGCGACCGTGGCGGTCACCGCCGTCGCGGCGGTGTAGGGGAGGGGGCCGAGCGAGTTGCCGTCGAGGTAGATGACGCCTTCGGGCAGGACGAAGCGGTCCCGGAAGCGGGCAAAGGGGTCGGCGACGTCGAGGGCGCGGATCGAGGCGGGTGTGTTCACGAATCCTCCTTGAGCTTGTCTCGGGGAGGGGGACCGCCGGCCATGGGCCGGGCGAGGAGGGGGGGCGGGTGGGCCATGGCGGTTGACGCCGAGCCAAGCAGCATCGGGGCGGCGGCGGCAAGGGCAAGGCTGATCTTCACCATAAGTTCAGGCCCGAATCAGGTCGCGCGGGGGACAAGTCGAGGAAGTCGAGGTGCTCGTCATGCCGGCTCATCCCGGCCTCCACGTGCGTCACTCCGTTCCAGCCCGAGGAAGGGGGCTGACGTGGATGCCGGCACGGGGCCGGCATGACGGACATGGGCGCGGCCCCGGCCTTCCCCGCCGGAAGGAAGAGGCTGAGGTGGATGCCGGCGCGGGGCCGGCATGACGACGCTGGCACGGCACCGCTGTTGCAGGACAGCTAAATCTGTGCCGCCGGTCACTTCGCCGGGCGGTTCCACGGCGCGTCGAACTGGATGTGCTGGAGGCGCTGGAAGGCGGTGAGGATGTCGCCGAACAGCCGCTGGACGGCGCTGCTCACCTGATCGTGGTGCCGAGCCCAATCGGCGCTTTCGTAATCGTGCATGGGGGGTCTCCTGATCTGCAGGCCGATCGGCCGGCCCCGCCCAGATGCGCCGTCGCCGGGTCGCGCGCCAACAAAGCGGTGGACGCAGGTCATAAGCTGGACTTATGTATTGAGGATGCGTCGCCTGCCGCCTCTCGCCGCCGTTCGGGTGTTCGAGGCGGCGGCGCGGCATGGCAGCTTCACCGCCGCGGCGGGCGAGCTCGGCATGACGCAGGCGGCGGTCAGCTATCAGATCAAGCTGCTGGAGGAGCGGCTCGGCGTCGCGCTGTTCCGGCGCGAGCGGCGGCGCGCGATCCTGACCGAGCCGGGGCGGCGCGCGGCGGCGCGGCTGTCGAGCGCGTTCGACACGATCGACGCGGCGTTCGCCGAGCTGCGGCAGGAGGACGAGACGGTGCTGACCGTGTCGACCTCCAACACCTTCGCCAATACCTGGCTGGCGTGGCGGCTGGGCGGGTTCCAGCTCGCGCATCCGGACATGGCGGTGCGCCTGCTGACCAGCGACGCGCTGACCGACTTCGCGGCCGACGACATCGACGTCGCGATTCGCTCGGGCGAAGGCGGCTGGGAGGGGCTGGCGCAGTACGATCTGGTGCCGATCGACTTCACGCCGATGTGCAGCCCCGGGTTCCTCGCCGCGCACGGCCCGCTCGCCTCGCCCGCCGACCTGCTCGACGCGACGCAGATCAGCCCGCACGACCCGTGGTGGCCGTACTGGCTGCGCGAGGCGGGGATCGACGCGCCCGACGGCCCGGGGCGGCCGGGCGTGCGCCTCGACAGCCAGGCGCACGAGGGCCATGCCGCGATCGCCGGGCAGGGCGTGGCGATGCTGACGCCCTTCTTCTGGCGCAACGACCTGGCCGAGGGCCGGCTGGTGCGCCCGTTCGCGCAGGTCTCGACGCGGGGCTATGCCTATTGGCTGGTCTATCCCGAGCAGCGACGGCTGGTGCCCAAGGTGCGGCGGTTCAGGGACTGGCTGCTGGCGGAGGTGGCGAAGGACCGGGGGGCGTCGATGTAAGCTGCTTCGTCTCGCCGGCCTCGTGCCGGCATGACGGGGGCACGAGGAGTTGGCGCGGCGGGGCGACCTTCGTTAAGGCCGTCCGGGATGGTTACCGACACCAAGGACCCGTTCGACGCGCCGTCGCCCTGGGCGGTCGACGCCCCGTTCGATAGCGCGCTGTCCGAGCGCTACCTCGTCTATGCGCTGTCGACGATCACCGCGCGGTCGCTGCCGGACCTGCGCGATGGCCTCAAGCCCGTTCACCGGCGGCTGCTCTGGGCGATGCGGCTGCTGCGGCTCGATCCGGCGTCGGGATACAAGAAGTGCGCGCGGGTCGTCGGCGACGTGATCGGCAAATACCATCCGCATGGCGACCAGTCGGTCTACGATGCGATGGTCCGGCTCGCGCAGGATTTCTCGCTGCGCTATCCGCTCGTCGACGGGCAGGGCAATTTCGGCAATATCGACGGCGATAACGCCGCCGCCTATCGCTACACCGAGGCGCGGCTGACGCAGGTCGCGATCGACCTGATGGAGGGGCTGGACGAGGACGCCACCGACTTCCGGGCGACCTATAACAACGAGGATCACGAGCCCGAGCTGTTTCCGGGCCTGTTCCCGAACCTGCTCGCCAACGGCGCGAGCGGGATCGCGGTCGGGATGGCGACCAACATCCCGCCGCACAACGCCGCCGAGCTGCTCGACGCGGCGATGCTGCTGGTCGACGACCGCGCCGCGACCGACGCCGGGATCCTGGCGCATGTCACCGGGCCGGACTTTCCGACCGGCGGCATCGTCGTCGATTCGCCGGCGGCGATCGCGGAGGCCTATGCGACCGGGCGGGGCAGCTTCCGGGTGCGCGCGCGCTATTCGACCGGGCGGCTGCCCGACGGCACCTGGGAGCCGACGGGGATGGAGCGGCTGCCGGGCGGGCAATGGCAGCTCATCGTCTCGGAAATCCCCTACGGCGTGCAGAAGAACAAGCTGATCGAGCAGATCGCGGCGCTGATCAACGACAAGAAGCTGCCGATCCTGGAGGACGTGCGCGACGAATCGGACGCGGTGCTGCGCGTCGTGCTCATCCCCAGGAGCCGCAACGTCGACCCGCAGGTACTGATGGACGGGCTGTTCCGGCTGACCGAGCTGGAGACGCGCTTCGGGCTCAACCTCAACGTGCTCGACGCGACGCGGACGCCGCGCGTGCTGTCGCTGCGCGAGACGCTGGCGCAATGGGTCGACCATCAGTTCGCGGTGCTGCGGCGGCGCACCGAGCACCGGCTGGCGAAGATCGTCGACCGGCTGGAGCTGGTCGCGGGCTATATCGTCGCCTTTCTCAACCTCGACCGGGTGATCGAGATCATCCGCACCGAGGACGAGCCCAAGGCGGTGATGATGGCGGAATTCGCGCTGACCGACCGCCAGGCCGAGGCGATCCTCAACATGCGGCTGCGGAGTCTGCGGCGGCTGGAGGAGATGGAGCTGCGCCGCGAGCGCGAGGCGCTGGAGAAGGAGCAGGGCGAGCTGACGCTGCTGCTCGGTTCCGAGACGCGGCAGAAGACGCGGCTGAAGCGCGACATGAAGCGGCTGCGCGACCGCTACGGGCCGGACACGGTGCTGGGCCGGCGGCGGACGACGATCGCGGAGGCCGCGCCGACGCGCGACATCCCGCTGGAGGCGATGATCGAGCGCGAGCCGATCACCGTCGTCCTGTCGCAGCGCGGCTGGGTGCGGGCGATGCGCGGGCACCTCGATCTGGCATCCGCGGAAACCCTGAAGTTCAAGGAGGGCGACGGGCCCGCCCATGCCTTCCACGCGCAGACCACCGACAAGCTGCTGCTCGCGGCGGAAAACGGGCGTTTCTACACGCTCGGCGCCGACCGGCTGCCCGGCGGGCGCGGGTTCGGCGAGCCGGTGCGCGCGAGCATCGACCTGGAGGGCGCGGTCGGCATCGTCGCCTTCCTGGCGGCGCGCAAGACCGACAAAGTGCTCGTCGCGGCGTCGGACGGGCGGGGGTTCATCGTCCCCGTCGCCGAGGTGATCGCGGAGACGCGCAAGGGCAAGACGGTGATGACGCCCAGGCCGGGCGCGAAGCTGAAGCTGGTGCGGCCGGTGCGCGCGGGCGACGATTACGTCGCGGCGATCGGCGACAACCGCAAGATGCTCGTCTTCCCGCTCGCCGAGCTGGCGGAGATGACGCGGGGACAGGGAATGCAGCTCCAGCGCTATCGTGACGGCGGGCTGGCGGACGCGATCACCTTCGCCTTCGAGCAGGGGCTGAGCTGGCCGATGGGGGGCGACAGCGGGCGGGTGCGGACCGAGGCGGACCTGGGCCCGTGGCGCGCGGCGCGCGGCGCCGCGGGGCGGATGCCGCCGACGGGATTCCCGCGCGACAATCGGTTCGCGTGACCTTCACCGCGGGCGCGGGCGAGAGCCGGTCGCTTGGGTGACGATATAAACGAATATTGATTTCTTAGGCGCGCCTTAACGCGCGGCGACATAGGCCAAAAGCGACATGGCCACCGCCTTCGCTCTCGACCATCCGGTTCCCGCCGCCTTCCTGGAGGCGAGCGTCGAACTGGTGCCGATTCCCGCCGCGCATCTGACGCGCGAGCCGGGCGGATGGACGCTGGCGGCATTCAACCGCGCCTATCGGCTGACGGGGCTGGGCATCGCGCCCGGGCGATCGCCGATGATCGCGGCGCTGGGCGAGCGGCTCGACGCGTTCGTGGCCGGCGACAACCTCCACGAGGCGTTCGACTGGACGCTGGGCGAGGCGATCGACTGCTGCCATTATCGCGTCAGCTTCGCGCGGGTGTCGCCGCACGCGCGGCGGCGCTGTGCCGTGACCTTCCTCGACCAGAGCTCGCAGCTCAACGCCGAGCGCAGCCTGAAGCGCGAGATGGCGACCGACAGCCTGACGGGCCTGCCCAACCGCGAGGGCTTCAGCGACCTGATCGAGGCGGTCGCGGCCGAGCCGGGGCGGCACGCGGTGCTGGTCGTCGACCTCGACCGCTTCGGGCGGCTCAACGCGTGTCTCGGCTCGCTGATCGGCGACGAGCTGCTGATTACCGTCGCGCGACGCATCAAGGGCGCGCTGCGCGCGCGCGATACGCTGGCGCGGATCGGCGGCGACGAGTTCGGGGTGCTGGCCGCGATCGACGAGCATGACCACGAGGCGCAGGCGCTGGCGGGGCGGATCGAGCGGGTGCTGGCGGCGCCGTTCCGGCTCACCGACTACGAGATCGGCGTCGATTGCTCGATCGGCATCGCGATCGGCGCGCGCGGCGGCGACCACGAGGAGCTGATCCGCCACGCCCAGTTCGCGGTGAAGCGCGCCAAGACGAGCGGCCGGACCGAGACCTGTCAGCCCCAGGCCTTCACGATCGCGCGCGCGCGATTCGCGATGGAGACCGAGCTTCGCCACGCGATCGAGGAACGGCGGCTGCGGCTGACCTATCAGCCGATCTGCGAGCTGGGGACGGGGCGGATCGTCGCGTTCGAATCGCTGGCGCGCTGGACCGACGCGGCCGGGGTCGACCGCTCGCCCGACGAGTTCATTCCGGTCGCCGAGGAATCGGGGCTGATCGTGCCGCTCGGCCGCTGGGCGATCGACGAGGCGGCGCGGACGCTCGCCGCGTGGGACGAGCGCGCGGGCGGCCATTGCGGGGTCAGGCTGGCGGTCAATCTGTCGGCGATCCAGCTCCAGCGCGACAATGTCGCGGCGGCGATCGACACGGCGCTGACCACGACCGGGCTGCCCGGCGACCGCTTCACGCTGGAGCTGACCGAGAGCGCGATCGTCGCCGATCCCGACGGGGTGGCGGCGGTGATGCACGCGCTGCGCGAACTCGGCCCGACGCTGGCGCTCGACGATTTCGGGACGGGCTATTCCAACCTGGCCTATCTGCACCGGCTGCCGATCGACATCCTGAAGATCGACCGCAGCTTCGTCACAGGGATGCTCGCCGACCGCGACAAGAGCGCGATCGTGCGCGCGATCCTCAGCCTGGCGCAAGCGCTGGGCAAGCAGACCACGGCCGAGGGCGTGGAGACCAACGCGCTGGCGCAGACGCTGGCGGCGCTGGGCTGCACCTGCGGCCAGGGCTGGCATTACGGGCGGGCGCTGGAGGCCGACGACGCCTGGGCGCGAATCGCGCCTGCGACGACCGCATCGGCGATCTCCTCGACGCGGGGCTGAGCGGGAAAGCCTTCCCCGATCCATCGCGACTCGACCGCCTTCAACGCGGCGGCGACGGCGGGGCCGGCGACGAGGCCGCGCCGCACGAGCGCACCGCCGGAGATGGGAAGGCGGGGCGGGGTCCAATCGACGATGTCGGCGGTGCCGGCGCCCGCGAGCAGCAGACGGTCGACCGCACTTTCGACGCCGGCGCGATAGGCGAGCGCGCGCGGACCTTCGTCACCCGGGCCGGCGGTGGCGGCGGCCAAGCGCTTGCGGTCGGCGTTGGACAGCTTGAGCCGCGCGCCGACGGCGTCGGCGGCATCGCGCGGGACGAGAACGGCGAGGCGGCGGATGGCGGCCGGGGGGATGCCCGCCGCCGACTCGCGCTCGGTCAGCGTGGCGAGCCGTTCGACGGCGCCGGCGTCGATCTCGGGCAGCACGGCGACGAGGATGCCGTGCGCGACCATCAATCGGACAACCTCCACCGCCTTGGGCGCGACGAGGAGCTTGAGCAGCTCGGCGGCGATGCGTTCGCGCGACAGCGCCATCAGGTCGTTGGCGCGCGCCGCGCAGGCGGCGAGGCCGGCCTCGTCCACCATATCGCCGAACCGGGCATGAAAGCGGAAGAAGCGGAGGATGCGCAGATGATCCTCGGCGATGCGCTGGAGCGGATCGCCGATGAAGCGGACGCGTCGCGCCGCGAGATCGGCGAGACCATCGAAATAGTCGTGGATCCGTGCGGTGGCGGGCTCCGCGTAGAGCGCGTTGATCGTGAAGTCGCGCCGCGCGGCGTCCTCCTGCCAGTCGTCGGTATAGGCGACCACCGCGTGGCGGCCGTCGGTCGAGACGTCGCGGCGCAGCGTCGTCACCTCGACCAATGTGCCGCTGCTTACCGCCGTCACCGTGCCGTGGGCGATGCCGGTCGGGATGGCCTTGATGCCGTTCGCTTCGAGGCGGCGGACGACCTCGTCGGGGGGCAGAGGCGTGGCGAGATCGACGTCGGCCACCTCAAGCCCGAGCAGCGTGTCGCGCACCGCGCCGCCGACGAAGCGCGACTCGCCCAGCGCGGCGACGAGCCGGTCGAGCCCCGGCCGCTCGCGCCACGCCGCGGCGGGCAGCGTCAAGGCCATGGCAGCCGCCGCGACAGATTGACGATCATCGCCGCGGTCGCCCCCCAGATGCGGCGGTCCTGCCAATGGATTTCCCAATAGCGGCGCGGGATGCCGCGCCAAGTCGTGTCCTGCTCGACCTGATTGGCGGGGTCGAGCAGGTGATCGAGCGGGACCTCGAAGATGGCCGCCACCTCGCCCGGCGAGGGCGTGAACGACACATCGGCGGGGATCGCGGCGAGGACGGGGGTGACGGCATAGCCGGTGACGGTGCGATACTGGTCCACCGGCCCGATCACGGTGACGGCGGCGGGGGGGAGCCCGATCTCCTCCTCCGCCTCGCGCAGCGCGGCGCGCACCGAATCCTCGCCGGGATCGACGCGCCCGCCGGGAAAGGCGACCTGGCCGGCGTGGCGACGCAGCGTGTCGGTACGCTGGGTGAGGATGACGCCGGGGCGCGGCCGGTCGGTGACCGCGACAAGCACCGCGGCGGCGGCAAGCGAATCGTCGGTGCCGGCGTCGAGCCCGACCTGGTCGCCGGTCAGCAGCTCGGGCGCGCCGCCGCGACCGCGCGCGAGCGCGGCGGCGAGGCGCCCGGCAAGGGTCATGCAGGCTCGATCGGGAAGAACGCGCCGTCGCTCCAGACGCCGGACGGCGTATCGTCGCCGGCGAGCGCGCGCTCGGCCAGTTCGTAATAGAGCGGGCGGGCGATCAGCGCCTCCAGCCCGCCGCGGACGTGGAGATAGGGGCGGGGGCCATCCGGGGCTTCGGCGAAGCGCAGCGCGTGCTCGGGGCCGGCGGTGACGAGGTCGCCGGTGTTGAGCAGGAAGGCGAGGCGGGAGTCATGGCCGTCGCCCTCGGCCTTCATCTCGGTCGCGATGAAAGGGGCGTCCTCGACCGCGATGTCGAGCTTTTCCACCGGCGTGACGAGGACATATCGGGCATTCGCTCCGTCGTCGGGCTCGCGGCGCAGGATGGTGGAGAAGAGGCGCACCATCGCCGGACGGCCGATCGGCGAGCCCTGATGGAACCACGTCCCGTCACGCGCGATCAGCATCTCGCTGTCGCCGCAATGGGTGGGGTTCCATTTCTCGACGGGGGGCAGGCGCTGCTCGGCGACCGCCTGCGCGACCTCGGCGAGGCTGAGCGAGGCGAGGTCGGGGGGCGGGGCCATGGGCATGGGGCGGCTCTAGTGACGCGAGCCGCGCAGGTCATCCCAAATCCTCCCTGACGTGGAGAAGTCAGGTTGGCCCCAACTCGCCGGCGCCGATCGGCACGCCGGATCCGCGCGCCAGCAGACGGCGGCGTTCCACCGGGCCGGGCAGGCGCCAGCCGGCCGTCCTGTCCGCGGCAAAGCCGAAGAAGCGTCCGTAATATTCGGGGTCGCCGATCAGCATCAGCGCGTCGTCCTGTCCGGTCTCGCGGGCGGCGGCGAGGGCGGTCTCGACGAGACGGCGGCCGATGCCGTCGCGCTGGCGCGCGGGCAGGACGGCGACGGGGCCGACCATGACCAGGGGCGTCGTCGCGCCGTCGTCGGCGGTGAACCGGATCGGCCAGCACTGGATCGAGCCGACCAGCTCGCTGCCGTCGAGCGCGGCCAAGCTGAGCGCCGTGACGGGGCGCGACCCGCCGCGAATCCGATAGGCGGTGCGCGCGCGCCGATCCGCGCCGAACGCGCGGTCGAGCAGCGTGTCGACGGCGGCGTCGCCTACCCGGGCCAGCGGCACAATCTCGATCAACGGCGGTTCCCGAACGCAAAGGGCGCGCGCTGTAGCCCGGCGGGGCGGGGATGCAAGCGGTTCCGCTTTGCGCTTGCCGTGCTAAGGCGCGCGGCATGGACGACAGCTTGCGGCTTGAAGTGCATGGGCTCGACGTGCCCGTGCTGACGGGGGTGTATTCGGAAGAGACGCACCTGCCGCAGCCGCTGCGCATCTCGATCACCGCCGATCTCGATTGCCCCCGCCACTTCGCGCCCGATACGCCGCTGTCGGCGTCCAAGAGCTACATCGACCTCAAGCACGCCGCGACCGCAGCACTGCCGCCGGGCCGGCATTTCACGCTGATCGAGGCGGTCGCCGACCACATCTGCGAGACATTGTTCCTGCAGGACAAAAGGGTGCGGCGGGTCGAGGTGAAGATCGTCAAGCTGGCGATCGCGGAGGCCGGCGAATCGATCGGGATGACCTTGGTGCGGTGGCGGCGGTGAAGTCGTAATCCTCCCCGAGCGAGCCGGGGAGGAGCTTGAGTCTACCGCGCCCGCGTCCGTCCGCACGGCCCGAGTTGCGCGAGCACGAATCGGTAGTCTTCGTCCGCGACCCGGGCGTCCGCCGGCGCCAGGCCGGCGGTGCTCGACTCGGGAAGCGCCGGCGGCAGGAAGCAGGCGAGTCGATACCAGAGCAACGTGTCGCGCGCCGGCGGGGCGGCGGCTTCGTCGACGATCTCCGACAGCGCCACCGCCCAGCGCGGGCGCTCGCCCGGGCGACGCAGGACCGACAGCGAGACGGGGCGGCCGTCGGCGGTCTGCAGGAAGACCTGCGTCTCGCCCTCGCCGGGCAGCGCGCCCGCGACGTGGAAGGCCTCGCGCACGCCGGTCAGCCGGGGCGGGGCGTCGGCGGCGACCGCGGCGCGCGCGATGTCGCGCACGCGCGCGTCGTCGGCCGGGGTCCAGTCGCGCTGGGCGTCGGGGGCGATGAGCTGGAGCTGGCCGGCGAGGCCGGGCGCGGGGCGCGCGAACAGCAGCACGCGGTGCTTCTTCAGGTTCGGCAGCTTGCCGCGCGCATCGGGCGCGATATCAAGGAGATAGCCGACGCGGGGCGGCAGCCCGCCGGCACCGCGCACCAGCGCCACCACATCGGCCTCGACATAGAGCCGGGTCAGCCCCGGCGCGACGCCGGCGACGTCCGCCCCCTTCAGCCGGGTCGTCGAGCGGATGGCGGCGTCGGCGATCACCGGCGCGGCGAGTGTCAGGTCGGCGAGATCGGCATAGGTTCCGACGGGGGCTCCGACGGGGGCTCCGGCGGGGGTGCCACCGGCGGGTGGCGGGGGGGCGGGGGCGCGTTGCGCCGTCGCGGGGACGGCGAGGGCCAGAGCGGCGGCGAACAGCGGGTGTGACGTCATGCCGCCCCCGCTACCCGCGCCGGGCTGAACCGCCAAGAAACGGGCCGGCCGCTTCGCGATCGTGACGCCGACAAAGCGATTGCGCCTCTCAAGGAGGGGCGATAGACGATAAGAACCTTGCACCGGATACATTATCCGGTGACGGGCGTTTCTCGCTTTCGGTTCATACCTTCGGTGCTGGACCGGGAGATCAAGGGAGTTTCAGAGCCGAATGGCCTATGCTGATCGTGATACTAGCGGCAGCCGCATGGTAGCCATCGTGATCGTCGCTATCCTGATCGCGGCGATCGGTTATGCGATGGTGACCGGCCTAGCGGTGGATTTCGCGAAGAAGGTGAACAAGCAGCTCAACGTCTTCGACGTCGCGCCGCCGCCACCGCCGCCGCCGCCGGAAGTGCCGCCGCCGCCGCCGCCCGACCAGAAGCTGCAGCCGCCGCCCGTGGTGTCGCCGCCGCCGATCGTGCAGACCAACACGCCGCCGGTGATCATCAACACCGTGCCGACGCCGCCGCCGGTCTACATCCCGACGCCGACCGCGCCACCGCCGTCGCCGCCCGCGCCGCCGCCCGCGCCACGGGTCTCGCAAGCGGCCGGACTAAAGGGTAATCCGGGCCAGTTCTTCGGCACGGACAATTATCCGCCGGCCGCCATCCGCGCGGGCGCGCAGGGTCGCGTCGTCGCCAGGCTGTCGGTCGGCGCCGACGGGCGGGTCACCGATTGCTCGGTGACCAGTTCGAGCGGCAACGAGGACCTCGATTCGACGACGTGTCGCATCGCCCGCAGCCGGGTCCGGTTCAGTCCGGCCAAGGACGACAGCGGCAATTCGATCGCCTCGACCTATACGTTGCCCGTACGCTGGGTGTTGCCCACCGACTGATTGACTAGGGGCGGCGGGCCACCTCCCGTCGCCGGTTTCACGATCACCTATTCGCGAAGGACCAACCGACGATGCTCACCACCATCCTCGCCGCCGCCGGAAACGCCGCGGGCGCAGAAGCGACCCAGTCGCAATACGGCCTCATCCCCGCGCTCCAGCAGGGCGGTTTCATCTCCTGGGCCACCTTCAGCATCCTGGTGCTGTTCCTGGTGGTGTCGCTGTACATCCTCTTCACCAAGCTGTTCGAGCAGCAGAAGATCCGCAACCAGTACAAGCGCGTCCGCCAGGGTTTCTGGCAGTCCGCGTCGCTGCGCGAGGGTTCGGCCAAGCTGGAGAAGAACTCCGCCTACAAGCAGATTGTCGACGACGGCCTGGCCGCGCAGGACCAGCACGCCAAGCTGACCGATCCGGTCGAGGCGCATGACTGGCTGCACGGCTCGCTCGCCCGCTCGGAAGCGTCGATCAACTCGCAGCTCAACGCGGGTCTCGCGTTTCTCGGCACGGTCGGCGCGACCGCGCCGTTCATCGGGCTGTTCGGGACGGTGGTCGGCATCTACCGCGCGCTGCTCAACATCGGCGCGGCGGGCCAGGCGTCGATCGACAAGGTCGCGGGCCCGGTCGGCGAGGCGCTGATCATGACCGCGCTCGGCCTGGTCGTCGCGGTGCCGGCGGTGCTCAGCTACAACTGGCTGCAGCGTCGCAACAAGTCGATCTCCGAGGATCTCGCCGCCTTCTCCAACGACGTGCTGGGCTATCTCGCCTCGAACGGCGCGGTGAAGCCGGCGATGGTCGGCCGCCCCGCGACCGCGTCGGCGACCTCGTCGACCGTCAAGCCGGCGGCCTCGACCGCGCCGGGCACGACCTCGACCGGGACGGCGGGCTCGTCGACGTTCGGCGCGACCGGCGGGCGTCCGAACAACAGCTAAGGCGACACGCCGGCGGCGCTACCGCGCCGCCGGTGGCCGCTCCCTGGAGGGAGCGGCGAAACGACCAGGGCCCTTTGGGCGGTTTTAGAGTAGGAATATCGCACCATGGCGATGAGTGTAGGCGGCGACAGCGGCGGCACCATGTCCGACATCAACACGACGCCGCTGGTGGACGTCATGCTGGTGCTCCTGATCATCTTCCTGATCGCGGTCCCCGTGGTGGTCCAGTCGGTCAAGCTGAAGCTCCCCGACGTCCGCTTCGACCCGACCTCGACCAAGCCCGAGAACGTGTCGCTGTCGATCGTCCAGGACTCGAGCGGCCAGTGCGCGGTATTCTGGGGCATGACGCGGGTCACGCACGACGAACTGCTCAACCGCGCGGTGGCCAAGCTGAGGGCGGAGATTGCCCGGCAGGGCGGCGTCGGCAACCCCGACCTCGAGCTGCCCGAGGCGCACATCCGTGCCGACGTCAACGTACCCTATCAGTGCGTCGGCGGCGCGATCTACAACATGCAGATGGCCGGCTTCTCCAAGGTCGGATTCATTTCCGAGCCGCCCGCCCAGGAAAACGCGGCGCGCCTGTAACCCGCGCCGCCCGACAGCAGATCAGGAGTAGGTTTTCCCATGGCAATGAGCAGCGGCAAGGACGACGGTGAGCCGATGATGGACCTCAACATGACGCCGTTGATCGACGTCCTGTTGGTGCTGATCATCATGTTCATCATCACCATCCCGATCCAGACCCACGCGATCAAGGTCGATCTGCCGGTCAACAACCCCAACCAGCCCAAGCCGCCGGTCGACCCGCAAAAGAACAAGATCATCATCGATCCGGCGGGCGTCGTGTCGTGGAACGGCGTGCCGGTCAACGAGGCGACGCTGGCGCAGTATCTCGCCCAGTCGGCGCAGATGAACCCCGAGCCCGAGCTGCATTTCCAGCCCGATCCCAACGCGCGGTTCGAGGTGGTCGACAAGACGCTGGCCGTGGTCAAGCGCTCGGCGATCACCAAGCTTGGCTTCATCGGCAACGAGCAATATTACAACAAGTTCTGACGCGTCAGGCCGGTCGGCGGAAGCCAGATCGTCCGACGACGTGACGTCCGCGGTCGCGATGACTTCGCTAAGGTAAAAAGGGGCGGCCCGGTGGGCCGCCCCTTTCCGTTAAAGCGGGGTGGCACCTGGCTGTACCCGCACGCCCCGTCCGTTCGGGCGGGTAGGATGAGCAGCACCAAGCGCTGCTTCGCCCTGCACCGGATTCGGACGGGGGACGCATCGCGGGCGCTCCGTCCGGCTTGAGCTTATATTTCGCAATCTATCGAGAGTGAGCTCGCCTCCGGCAGGGCCTGGTCTCGCCGGGAGCGCGATCTGCCTCGACGCCATCAGGGAGAGGAGCCGGTTCGATGTCACGCGGCTCCAGTTCACGCAGCTCAGCCAGCTCGAGGCCCCACTAAAGTCGCATTAATTATGACGGGTCGCGAGATACTAACCAACTGGCGCTAGGCTAGGCGGATGGCAAGCGCCTCGTTTCCGGGACAAAGCGCTGGCGACCGCGTCGCCGTGCTGGCGCTGGGCATGGGCTATTTCGCCATCGCCGCCTTCACCCTCAAGCTGACGCGCTTCGATGGCGGGGTGGCGTTCGTCTGGCCAGCGACCGCCGTGCTGCTCGTCAACCTCACGCGGACGCCGCCCGGGCACTGGCCGTCGCGGCTCCTGGTCTGCGTGGCCGCGAGCGTGGCGGCGACCTGGTTCTACGGTCTGGGTCCGCGGATCGCCGTTCCGCTTGCCCTGGTCAACGTCGCCGAGGCCGCCGTGGCCGCCTCGTTGCTGATCCGCCTGTGTCCCCGCATCGGCGAGTTCCGCTCGATCGGTGAGGTCGGCACCTTTATCGCGATCGCTGGAGCTGCCCGCGCTGTGCGCGGTGGTCGCCGCCGCGTGCGCGTCGGCGGCGACCTCGATCGGCTATTGGCCGAACTGGGTGAACTGGTACACCGGCCATGCGCTCGGCGCCGTCATCTTCGCGCCGCTCCTCATCCTGTCGGCCGATGGCAAGATGGTGACCGCGGTGCGCTCCGCCGGCCGGCGCGGCGTCGCCGAGGCGATAGCCCTGCTGGGGCTGGTCGCCATCGCGACGGCGGTCGTCTTCGCCCAGAGCCGGCTGCCGCTCCTGTTCCTGCCGTTCCTGCCGATGATGATCGCGGTCTTCCGCCTCGGTAATTTCGGGGCGGTGATGTCGAGTACCGTGATCGCGATGATCGGCACCATGTTCACGATCAAGGGATTTGGGCCGGTTCACCTGATCGTCGGGAGCGATGGCGCGCACGCGCAATTCCTGCAATTCTACCTCGCCACGGCGGTGCTGATGGTGCTTCCCGCCGCCGCCGAGCTGACGCGGCGCAAGATGCTGCTCACCGCGTTACAGGAGACGAGCGCGCTCCAGCAACTGATCCTCGATCGCACCAGCGACATCATCATGCGGCTCGAGATCGACGGCACGATCGCTTATGTCTCGCCATCGATCCATCGCGTCGGCGGCTATACGACCGCCCAGCTCATCGGCCGCAAGCCGCACGACCTGATCTTCGCGGACGATGTCGAAGCGGTCGTCCGGTCGCACCGGCGAGCGCTCGCGGCGCCGAGCGAGACCTTCATCGTCGAATATCGCGCGCAACGCGAGGACGGCGGGCTCGGCTGGTTCGAAACGCATACGCGCGCGACGATCGACGAGGCGGGCCGCCCGACCGGGGCGGTCAGCATCATCCGCGAAATCACGCAGCGCAAGGAAGACGTGGCCGAGCTGGAGCATCGCGCCTCGACCGACGCGCTGACCGGCCTCGCCAATCGCCGATCGTTCGACGCGAGCCTCGCCGCGATGCTGGCGGCGGGCCGATCCGGCGCGGCGCTGGGGTGCATCGCGCTGTTCGATCTCGATCGTTTCAAGTGGATCAACGATCGTCATGGCCACGCGATGGGCGATCTCGTGCTCAAGCAATTCGCGGCGATCGTCGGCTCGACCGTGCGCAGCAGCGACGTCGTCGCACGGTTCGGGGGCGAAGAGTTCGTCGTCCTGCTCGGCGGCGCATCGAGCGACGAGGCGCGAATGGTATGCGAGCGGGTCCGCCGCCGGTTCGAGGCGCTGGGGTTGCGCAACGACAAGGGCATGACGATCGATGCCACGGTCAGCGCGGGCCTGGCGCGCATCGACGCGGGCGAGACCGCCGAGGGCATCCTGAAGGCCGCCGACGACGCGCTCTATCGGTCCAAGGCGCAGGGCCGCAACCGGCTGACGCTCGCGGCGTGACACGGCCATCGGCGGCTAAAATTGCGACGGCGACACATCATGGCGACAATTGCGGTGCAGGGTCACGCGGCCGGCGCCGTGGCGGCGTCGCCGGTCCGTCGCTCGTCGCCGCCGGAGTAAGCGTATCATGCAGTGGCTGATGATGGCGCTGGCGCTCGGCGCCGCGGCCCGGGCCGGGGCGGAGGAAACCGCCGGCAGACCGCCCGCGCGCGTGCGGAGCATCTCGCTGATCCATGGTGAAACCTGTCCGAAGGCGGCGCCCGACGAGGTCGTGGTGTGCCACCCGCTCGAAGACCCCTACCGCATTCCCAAGCCGTTGCGGCGCTCGCAGATCGCGGCGGCGACACAGAGCTGGGTCAACCGCGCGGCGATGATCGACGAGGTCGGCCGCGTCGCGGGCGGGTTGCCCGACACCTGCTCGGTCGTCGGGACGGGCGGGCAGACCGGGTGCACGCAGCAGATGCTGCATCAATGGGCGGCGGAGCGGCGGGACATGGCCAGGGATGCGGCGCCTTGAGGAAGTGACGACATGGCGATCTACGCGGTGACCTACGAGCATCCCGACGAGATGGGGTGGCGGCTGCATGTCATGCCGCATGTGGCCTGGCTTCAGGATCGGCTGCGCGACGGCTCGCTGCTGGCGTCGGGGCCGTTCGGCGATGCCGGCGTCAGATCGGCCCTGCTCATCATGAATGCCGTGAGCCGCGATGCGCTCGACGCGTTGATCGCCACCGACCCGTTCGCGCGCGAGGGGCTGATCGAGAACATGACCGTCAGGGAATGGGATCCGATCTTCGGCGCATTCAATGGGCGATCGACCATGCCGGGCCAGATGCAGGGCGATTGATCGGGCCCGGCGCCTTCAGGACACGGGCTTGGCGGCCGGCGGTAGCGCCTTTTTCAATATGTCGTCCACCCGGTCTCCGATCTTGTTCAGATCATCGCTGAGCAGACCAAAAACAGACCGTGTCGCTTCACCCGAATGACACCAGACATTGATCAGCGAGTTATCTTTCGTAAACATCAAAACGCCATCCAAGGCATAGTCGATGGGCTGTGACTCCTTGCCATACTCGCGGATGATCTTGTTGGCGCAGTCAGCGTCAGTCAGACTTGCGTCGTAAGACATCGAGTATGTAAGGATCCAGTAATTGTAGGTGGGCGCGTTTTTCGCCCAGCCGCCGCCATCACGCGTGACATCGGTCGAGTCCGGGCGCGCGGACGTCAACTGGAGCGGCGTCGCACTGGCCTCGGTCGGTGCGGGGCTCGCTGTCGCCGCAGGCTCGCTCGGGCGGTCGGTCGGTGTATTCGCGACGGGCGTCGCTTCGCTTGTCGGCGTCGAGTCCGTATGGCCTGGCGGGTTCCGTCCGTCGCCCCAGAGCATCGGCAACGAGAAGGCGATGATACCCAGCAGCATCACGACCACGCCGCCGGCGGCAGCCAGCGAAAACTCGCCCCCAAACAGCCGGATGGTGGTCTGTCCCTGACCGACCTGAGAACTGCGCGCGAGAATGAAACCCAACAGGGTCACCACCGAGCCGAACAGCATGTAAAAATGCTCGTTGGTCATGCGCGGCCCCCGTTCCCCGGCGACGAAACATGCACGAACGCCGGACGCGCGGCAAGCGGCCCGCACCGCCGTAGGCCGTCGGCAAACGGCGTTACAACCGTGGCAGCGTGACGCCCTGCTGGCGCATGTATTTGCCGGCGCGGTCGGCGTAGCTGATCTCGCAGGGCTCGTTGCCCTGGAGGAACAGGAACTGGCACGCGCCCTCGTTGGCGTAGATCTTGGCCGGCAGCGGTGTGGTGTTGGAGAACTCCAGCGTGACATGGCCCTCCCAGCCCGGCTCCAGCGGCGTCACGTTGACGATGATGCCGCAGCGCGCGTAGGTCGACTTGCCGAGGCAGATCACGAGGACGTCGCGCGGCACCCGGAAATATTCGACGGTGCGGGCGAGCGCGAAGCTGTTGGGCGGGATGATGCAGCAATCGGTCTTGCGGTCGACGAAGCTGTTGGCGGCGAAGTTCTTGGGGTCGACCGTCGCCGAATCGACGTTGGTGAAGATCTTGAACTCGTCGGCGACGCGCGCGTCATAGCCGTAGGAGGAAAGGCCGTAGGAGATGCAGCCCTCGCGCCGCTGCGCCTCGACGAACGGCTCGATCATGCGGTGCGCCAGCGCCTGTTCGCGAATCCAGCGGTCGGATTGGATGGCCATGGCTGCTCCTGTCGCCGCGAACGGGGCGCGGGGCAAGTCGTGGGTTGGGAGCGGGGACGCGCGCGGGTAAGCGGGGGCGATGCTGCTCGATCTCGCCCACCGCGTCCGGCGCTTCGTATTGCGCGTCACGGGCTGGCGGACGCGCGGGGTGCGGGTGATGGTGTTCGACCGCGACGGGCAAGTGCTCCTGATCCGCCATGGCTATGCCGATCGAGAGGCGTGGTGGCTGCCTGGCGGCGCGCTGGGCCGGCGCGAGGCACCCGCGACCGCCGCGCGGCGCGAGGTACGCGAGGAGGTCGGATGCGCGCTCGTTCGGCTTGAGGACGCGGGCGTGTTCGTGTCGACGGCCGAGGGATGGCGGGACACGGTGTATCTGTTCCGCGCGGATACCGACGATGTTTCGCGCGTCGATGGCCGGGAGGTGGTGGAAGCCCGCTTCTTCGCGCTCGATGCGCTGCCGCCGACGACCACGCCCGCGACGCTGCGCCGGATCGCGGAACTGGGCGGCGCGCCGCGGGCGGGGCAGTGGTAGCCGGTCAGAGCCCCAGGTCGGCGGGGCCGAAGGCGTGGGGGAGAAGGTCGGACAGCCGATGCGTCTCGATCGCGTCGCCGGTCAGGCCGGCGCAGTGGACGACGAGGTCGCGGCGGCCGAGCTGGGCGGCTTCGTTGAGCACCTGGCGGCAGCGGCCGCAGGGGCGTACCGGGACGTCTCCCCCGCCGTCCATCGCGCCGCCGACGACGCCGATCGCGACGACGTCGGCGAGGCGGCCTCGCGCGCTGGCGGTGGCGATCGCGACCGTCTCGGCGCAGAGCGACAGGCCGTAGCTGGCGTTCTCGACGTTCGCGCCGGTGACGACGCTGCCATCGGTGAGCAGCACCGCCGCGCCGACCGCGAAGCGCGAATAGGGGGCGTGGGCGTGGCGGGCGGCGGCGCGGGCGGCGGCGATCAGGTCCGATGGGTTCATGGCGCGACGACATCCCAATTGAGCGGACGGTCGACCCCGTCGATCCGGCGCATGTCGCTCGCCCGCCACATCCGCCAGGGTCGGGGCGAATAGCCGGGGCGGACGAGGTCGCCCGTCACCCACACCGGCCGGTCGAGCGCCGCGACGAGCCGATACTCTCGCTCCGCCGCGCGCGACACGCGGAGCAGCACGGGCTTGCCGACATGCGCTTCGACGGCGGCGGCGAAGCGCTCGACCTGGGCGGCGACCCGGGCGCCGGGGCAGTCGCCGGTCGCCTCGATCGCGACGGCGGGGGGCAGCGCGTCTGCCGCGCGCGGGACGACGGCGTTGAAGGCGTCGGCCTGAGCGCTGCCGTCGGTGCAAGGCTCGAACAGATGGACCGCGCCACGGCGCAGGCCCGCGTCGGGCAGCGCCTGCCAATTCGCCTCGAAGGCGGCGGCGCGGGTGGCCGTGCCCGCGGTGGCGACGAGATAGGCGAAGTCCGCGCCCGCCGCGCGGACGCTGCCCCATTCGAGCGCGGCGGCGTCGACGGGAAGGTCGACGCCTTGCAGCGGATAGGCCTCGGGCGAGGGGCGCCAGTGCGTCGCCCAATGCCAAGCGCCCATGCCGGCCAGCCCCGCGACCGCGAGGAGGGCGGCGGCCTTCACCGTCGCGCTAGCCACGGATGTGGAGAACGCAGATCAGCGTGAACAGCCGGCGCGCGGTGTCGAAATCGACCTCGATCTTGCCCTCGAGCCGCTCGATCAACAGCTCCGCCGCCCCGTTGTGGAGGCCGCGCCTTGCCATGTCGACGGTCTCGATCTGCTGCGGCGTCGAGGCACGGATCGCCTGGTAATAGCTGTCGCAGATCGCGAAATAATCGCGGATCGGGCGGCGGAAGCGGCCGAGCGACAGGATCAGCGTCTCCAGCGGCGTATCGTCCTCGCGCTTGATCGCGATGACCAGCCGGCCTTCCTCGACCGACAGGTGGATGCGGTAGGGGCCGGCGTAACCGTCGCCGTGCTGGCGCTGGGGCGCGAAGTGATTGGCCTCGATCAGGTCGAAGATCGCGATCCGCCGTTCCTGCTCGACGTCCGCGGAGCGCCACAGGATGGTGCGGTCGTCGAGCTGGACGTCGATGATGCGCGGGTCGGGCACGGGGGAGGCATAAGGGGCAAGGTAGGTTTCGTCACCCCCACCGGCTTCGTCATGCCGGGCTTGTCCCGGCATCCACCGCCGGTCGTTCCTTTACTTCCGGACGGACGGCGACCCTTGGGTGGATGCCGGGACAGGGCCGGCATGACGGATGGGGGCTTATCCACAACGCATCGCCGCATCGGCCTTGAGACTGGACCCGCCGCGCGTAGAAGCGGGTCGATGGCCACCCTCGCATTCCCGACCCCCGCGCCCGTCCCCGAAGCCCAGCTCCTCCCGCGCAACGTCGAGGCGGAGGCGGCGATGCTGGGTGCGATGATGATCGACAACCGGCTCGCCGACGACCTGCTCGACAAGCTGGAGCCGGCGCATTTCTACGAGCCGCTGCACGGCCGCATCTTCGCCGCGATCCGGACGCTGCGGTCGAACGACATGCTGGCGACCCCGGTGACGCTACGCCCGATGTTCGACGCGGACGAGGGCATGAAGGAGCTGGGTGGCCCGGCCTATCTCGCGAGCTTGACGGGGTCGGGCGCGGGGCTGATCGGCGCGCGGCAGTTCGCGCAGCAGATCTATGATCTGGCGATGCTCCGCGCGCTGGTGAGCGTCGGGCGGACCTTGGTCGATCGCGCGATGGACACCAGCGAGGAGGTCAATCCGCGCGCGCAGATCGAGCTGGCGGAGGAGGAATTGTTCAAGGTCGCGTCGGACGGCGGCGCGGAGTCGAGCGTCAAGACCTTCGCGCAGGCGACCACGATGGCGGTCAAGATGGCCGAGCGCGCGCTCAATTCGGGCGGCGGCGTGTCGGGCATCACGACGGGCTTCGACACGATCAACGGCAAGATCGGCGGGATGCATCATTCCGACCTGATGATCCTCGCCGGCCGGCCGGGCATGGGCAAGACCTCGCTTGCCACCAACATCGCCTTTAACGCCTCGCGCCGCTGGATGCGCGACATGGCGGACGGGATCGCGCCGGCCGATTCGGTGGGGGCGAAGGTCGCGTTCTTCAGCCTCGAAATGTCGGCCGACCAGCTCGCGACGCGCATCCTGTCGGAGCAGGCGCGGATCAGCGCCGAGAGCCTGCGCATGGGCAAGATCAGCAAGGCCGAGTTCCACCAGCTCGCCAGCGCGGCGGCCGAGCTGGAGAACCTGCCGCTGTTCATCGACGACACCGGCGGGCTGTCGATCTCGTCGCTCCACACCCGCGTGCGGCGGTTGCAACGGCGGCACAACAACGAGATCGGGCTGGTAGTGGTGGATTACCTCCAGTTGCTGACGGGCACGGGGCGCGGCTCCAACGAGAATCGCGTGCAGGAGATTTCGGAGATCAGCCGCGGGCTGAAGACGATGGCGAAGGATCTGAACGTCCCCGTGCTGGCGCTGTCGCAGCTCAGCCGCGCGGTCGAGCAGCGCGAGGACAAAAGGCCGCAGCTTTCCGACCTGCGCGAATCGGGCTCGATCGAGCAGGACGCCGACATGGTCTGGTTCGTCTATCGCGAGGATTATTACGTCGCCGCCAAGGAGCCCAAGCGCCCGACCGAGGGCGACGACGCGCGGTCGTTCGACGACCATGCGAAATGGGCGGCGGACATGGAGCGCGTCTATGGCCTCGCCGAACTGATCGTCGCCAAGCAGCGCCATGGCGCGACGGGCAAGGTGATGTTGAAGTTCGACCCGACGATCACGCGGTTCTCGGATTACGCGGGATATTGAGATGGCCGATCGGATCGAGCAGACTACCGAATTAACCGCCGCGCCCGCGCGGGTGTGGACGGCGCTGACCGATCATCACGCGTTCGGGGCGTGGTTCGGCGTCGCGCTGGACGGGCCGTTCGTCGTCGGCGAGGAGTCGACCGGGCACATCACTCATCCGGGCTATGAGCATCTCCACTGGACCGCGTGGATCACGGCAATGGAATCCAAGCGGCGGTTCGCGTTCGAATGGCATCCCTATGCGGTCGATCCGGCCGTCGATTATGCGGCCGAGCCGCCGACCGTGGTCGAGTTCCTGCTCGCGCCGGCGGGGGCGGGGACACGGCTGACGGTGATCGAGTCGGGGTTCGACCGGGTGCCCGCGCACCGGCGCGAGGAGGCGTATCGGATGAACGAGGGCGGCTGGGCGGCGCAAATGGAGAATATCGCCGCCTATTTGGAGGATCACCGCGGCCGGTAAGCGATCGTCGCCTTGCCGCTGGCGCGGACGGGGAGGAAGAGGCCGCTCCCGGTCACTTTCAGCTCGCCGGTGTCGACGCGGGTGATGTCGGCCGAGAGCAGGAAGTCGCCCTCGCGCCGGGCGCCGATCGCCGCGCGGGCCTTGCCCAGCACCTTGTTGTAATCGGGGGCGAAGTCGTGGGTCAGGCCCTGCGCGATGCTCTCGCGGATGCTGCCGTCGCTGAACAGGCGGACGAGCAGGTTGGCGATGTTGCTGTCGGTGTCGGCGGCGAGCTGGACGTCACGCGCCTGAACGACCTGCGAATTGGCGGTGTTGAAGGGGAGCGCGGTCAGCCAGATGCGGCCTTTGGCGGACAATACGCTGTTGTCGCGCGCGCTCGCCTTCGCATCGACGCCGACCGCGAGGCGGCCGTTCTGCGTCGCGTAGATGATGACGTCGCCGAACGCGGCATCGACCGCGCCGACCCCGGCCAGCGTGATGCCCTTCGCCGCGCGCTTGCGGAGCACGCGCTGCACGACGGGTTCGAGTTGGTGATAATCGGCGAGCACGGGGACGAAGAAGCGCAGGCCCCGCTCGGGCGGGATCGGCGAGGGCGGGGGCAACGGCGTCGGCGTGGGATCGGCGGGGCGCGGGCCGACGAAGGTCTCGGTCAGCGCCTCGGCGGCGAGCGTCAGCTCCAGATTGCGGCCGACGACGCGATAGCCGCCGAAGCCGAGCCGGCGCGGCGTCACGCGCATCCAGGCAGGCGGGTTGTCGCGGTTGAGGCCGATGACGGTGAACGCCTGCCGCCAGACGCCGTCGAGCCGATCGCGCAGCTTCAGCGTGGCGAGCTGGCGGGGCAGCGTCCGCTCCAGCTTGTCGACGATCGGCTTCAGGCGCGCATCGGCCTTGTCGGCGAACTCGATGCGCTTGCCGAGGAAGTCGATGCCGGGCGGGCGTCGCCAGTCATAGTCGATCGACACCTTGGCGGTGGGCCGCCAATTGCCCGCGATCGACAGCCTCGCGACAGCGTGGACGACGGCGTCGCCGGTCGCCGTCTTCGACACGAGCCCGCCGACCTTCCTGGCCGCGATCTCCGCGTGGATCGGCATCGTGATCAACAGCCGGTCGCCCCGCCCGGACAGGCGGATCTGGCCGCGCGTCACCTGACCGACCACCTGGCAGCCGAGCTTGCCGAGCAATTTCACCCTGGCGCATTCGTCGAGATGCTGATCGATCGCCCAGAGCTTGCGCGGCAGCTCGCGGCTGATCGCCGTCTGCAGCTCGGCGAGCGGGGCAGAGACCGGGACGACGACGGTGGAGCTTTCGGCGGGCAGCTCGGCCGGCGTATCGACGCGGGGCGGGGCGGGGACATGCGTCGTTCGGCTACAGCCGGCGAGTAACAGAAGAGCGATGAAGCTGCGACGCATGGCGGGACAATCCCTAGCCCGGCGATTCGCTCCCGTAACTATCTGCCGGCGCGACCGGATACGTCAGAACGCGGGTTCCTCGCCGGGATCGAGCGGCAGGTGAATGCCGCATTCGACCTTGTCCCAGCCCCGCCATCTGCCGGCACGAGGGTCTTCGCCGGGCTGGACTTTCGAGGTGCAGGGCGCGCAGCCGATCGAGGCATAGCCTTCCGCCTCCAGCGGATGCGCGGCCAGGCCATGCGCGGCGAAATAGGCGGCGATGTCGGCGCGCTCCCAACCGACCAGCGGGTTGATCTTGAGCCGCCCCCCGTCGGCCTCGAAACGCGGCAGCGCGGCGCGGGTAATCGCCTGATAGCCCTTGCGGCCCGACAGCCAGGCGTCGAACGGCGCCAGCGCGCGGCGCAGCGGCTCGACCTTGCGAATGTCGCAGCAGCCGTCGGGGTCGTAGGACCAGCGCAGCCCCTTGTCGTCACGCAGCGCCAGCAGGCGCGGATCGGGGCGGAAGACGCGCAGATCGGTCAGCCCGAGCCGCTCGGCCAGCTCGTCGCGATAGGCAAGAGTCTCGCCGAACATCTTCTGGGTGTTCACGAAAATGACGGGGGTATCGCGGTCGATCGTCGCGACCATGTGCAGCAGCGCCGCCGATTCCGCGCCGAACGACGACACGACGGCGACGCGGTGACGCAGTTCGCCGGTCAGCAGCTCTTCGAGCATCGCCGTGGCCGGGACACCGGCGAACCGGCTCGCCATCGCCGCCGCATCGGCGGGGGTGACGGGCGGCAGGGTCTCGATCACGTCCAGGCGGCGCGCGGCTTCAGCCATGCCGCAGCGTCCAGACGGTGACGGCGGCGTCGGCGGCGGGCTGATAGTGGAAGCGATAGCGCGCCAGCGCGCGGTCGAGCGCCGCCGCGTCGATCGGCGCCTCGGGCGCGAAGCTGTCGAAGCCGCAGCGGCGCATGAAGGGGAGCTGGTCGACGAGCACATCACCCGCCGCGCGCAGCTCGCCGGTATAGCCGCCCTCGCGCAGGATGCGGCCGGCGGAATAGCCGCGACCGTCGCGAAACGTGGGGAAACTCACCTCGACGAGCTGAAGCTGCGCGAGATGGGGCAGCAGCGCGCGCGCGTCGTCGCCTGCCTCCAGCCGCACCGCGCCGGCATCGGCCTGGCCGGCAAGGAAGGCATCGAGCGTCACCGCCGGCTCGTCATGCACGGCGTCGTCGCGAAAGCGTAGCTGGCCGTTCGTGTCGAGCGCAGTCGAGACACCATGTCCCTCGACTTCGCTCGGGACGAACGGCGCGGCGGCCTCACCCATAGATCGCGTCCTTGAACGGCGCCATGCCGACACGGCGATATGTGTCGACGAAACGCTCGCCTTTCTCGCGTATCTCCAGATATTTATCCGTTGTTCTTTCGATCGCGTCGACGATGCCGTCCTCGTCGAAGCCGGGGCCGGTGATCTTGCCCAGGCTGACGTCTTCCGCACCCGAGCCGCCGAGCAGGAGCTGGTAGTTCTCGGTGCCCTTCCGGTCGACGCCGAGGATGCCGATGTGCCCGGCGTGGTGGTGGCCGCAGGCGTTGATGCAGCCGCTGATCTTGAGCTTCAGCTCGCCGAGATCGCGCTGACGGTCGCGATCGGCGAACCGCGTCGCGATCTTCCGGGCGAGCGGAATCGAGCGGGCGTTGGCGAGGCTGCAATAATCGAGGCCGGGGCAGGCGATGATGTCGGAGATGAGGTCGAGGTTCGGCTCGGCGAGGCCGGCGTCGGCCAGCGCCTTCCAGACAATGGGCAGATCGGCGACGCGGACGTGCGGCAGGACGATGTTCTGCGCATGGGTGACGCGGAGTTCGTCGAAGCTGTAGCGCTCGGCGAGGTCGGCCATCAGGTCGATCTGGTCGGCCGAGGCGTCGCCGGGGATGCCGCCGATCGGCTTCAGGCTGATGTTCACGATCGCATAGCCCGCCTGCTTGTGCGGCCTGACGTTCTGGTCGATCCAGACCGCGAGATCGGGATCGCCGCGGTCGGCGGCGGTGATCGCTCCCTGCTCGAACGGTGGCGGGGCGAACATCGCGGTGATGCGCGCCAGCTCGGCCGCCGGCGGGTCGATGCCGAGCGCCTTCACCGCGACGAACTCCTCGGCGACCTGGCGGCGGTATTCGTCGGCACCGATCTCGTGGATCAGGATCTTGATCCGCGCCTTGTAGATGTTGTCGCGGCGGCCGTAGCGATTGTAGACGCGCAGGCAGGCTTCGAGATAGCTCAGCAGATCGGCCGCTTCGACGAAGCTGTTGATCTCCGGTGCGATCATCGGCGTACGGCCCATGCCGCCGCCGACGAAGACGCGGCCACCGAGGACGCCGTCACGCTCGACGAGCTGGATGCCGATGTCGTGGAGCCGCATCGCGGCGCGGTCTTCGTCCGCCGCGATGACCGCGATCTTGAACTTGCGCGGCAGGTAGCTGAACTCGGGATGGAAGGTCGACCATTGCCGGATCAGCTCCGCCCAGGGGCGCGGATCGGCGACCTCGTCGGCGGCGGCCCCGGCGAACTGGTCGGACGAGATGTTGCGGATGCAATTGCCCGAGGTCTGGATGGCATGCATCTCGACCGTGGCGAGATCGGCCAGGATATCAGGGGCCTGGTCGAGCTTTATCCAATTGTACTGGATGTTCTGCCGCGTCGTGAAATGGCCGTAGCCGCGATCGTAGGTGCGCGCGATATGGCCGAGCATCCGCATCTGGCGGCTGTCCAGCGTGCCATAGGTGATGGCGACGCGCAGCATGTAGGCGTGGAGTTGCAGGTAGAGGCCGTTCATCAGCCGCAACGGCTTGAACTGATCCTCGGTCAACTGCCCGGCGAGGCGGCGCGCGACCTGGTCGCGGAACTCGTCGACGCGGGCATCGACGATCGCCTGGTCGTATCGGTCGTATTTGTACATCAGATCACCCAGTCGCCGGCGGCGGGGTCGGCGGGTTTCAGCGTCAGGTCGGGGCGCACCGTCGGACCGAGCGCGCGGACGCGGTCCTTGATATGGGCGGGGCGGGGCCCTTCCGGCGTCGCGGCGGCGTCGATCAGATAGGGGGCGTTGACGCGCCGCGCGCCTGCCTCGGCATGAAGGACCGCGTCGCCACTCGCGCCCACGTCGACGGCGTCCTCGACATGGCGCGACCAGCCCTGGCCGGTCCACCAGATCACGTCGCCGCTGGCGAGGTCGTTGCCGGTGAGGAGCTTCATGCCGCCGCAAGCTCGCTGACGCGCGCCCAGCGGGCGAGCTTGTCCTGGGCGTCGGACAGCTCGACGACCTCGCCGACGACGATGATCGCCGGGCTGCATACCTGCTCGCGCTCGACCATCGGGCCGAGATCGGCGAGCAACGTCTTGAGCGCACGGCTGTTGGGGCAGGTGCCGCGCTCCAGCACCGCGACGGGCATGTCGGGGGCGACGCCGTCGGCCATCAGCTTGTCGGCGATCTCGGCGGCGGTGGCGACGCCCATGTAGATGACGAGCGTGCGGCCCTGCCCGGCGAGACCGGACCAGTCCTGATCCGACAATCCCTTGCACTGGCCGGCGACGAAGCTGACCGCCGAGCTGTGGTCGCGATGCGTGAGCGGCAGCATCGCTTCCGCCGCGCAGCCCAGCGCCGCCGAGACGCCGGGGATGACCTCGACGGGCAGGCCGGCGGCGCGCACCGCCTCCACCTCCTCGCCGCCGCGGCCGAAGATGAAGGGGTCGCCGCCCTTCAGCCGGACGACGATCGCGCCGGTCTTCACATGCGCGACGATCAGGGCGTTGATCGCCTCCTGCGGCAGCGTGTGGCGCGCGCGCTGCTTGGCGACCGAGATGCGTTGCGCCGACGCCGGCGCGAGGTCGAGCACGCGCGGGTCGATGAGCCCGTCATGGACGACGATGTCGGCGCTCTCCAGCGCCGCGACCGCGCGTACGGTGAGCAGCCCCGGGTCGCCCGGACCCGCGCCGACCAGGATGACGCGCCCGCGCGCATGGGGATCGAGAAGCGTGGCCATCACGCGGCGATGAACCGCTCGCCCGCGCCGGGCAATGGAGCGATGCTTGGGAGCGGGGTAGGAGAGCTTGTCGTTCACCCGTCCCGCAGGCCGACGCCGATCGCGGCGCGGGGCTGTTCGGATTCGTTGCTGACGACCGGATAGGCGCAGTAATCGGCGGCGTAATAGGCGCTCGGCCGGTGGTTGCCCGACCAGCCGACGCCGCCGAACGGCGCGTTGGAAGGCGCGCCGTTGGTCGGGCGGTTCCAGTTGATGACACCCGCGCGCACCCCGGCCCAGAAACGGTCGTAGAGCGACGGCGTCTGGCTCAACAGCGACGCGGACAGGCCGTAACGGGTGGCGTTCGCCTCGGCGAGGGCGGTATCGAAATCGGGGACGCGGACGATCTGGAGCACCGGGCCGAACAGCTCCAGATCGGGGCGCTCGGCGACGGCGGTCACATCGATGATGCCCGGCAGCAGGAACGGCCGCTCGGCATCGGGCCGTTCGAGGTGCCGCAGCACCCGGCCGCCGCGCATCAGCAGCGACAGGAACGCCTCGGTGAGCTGGTCGGCGGCCTCGTTGTCGATCACCGGGCCCATGAAGGGGGCGGGGGTGGCGTGCGGCTGGTCGACGATCAACCGGCCGGCGAGCGCGGTGACCGCGTCGACCAGCGCTTCGTGCTTGCCGTCCTCGACGATCAGCCGGCGCGCGGCAGTGCAGCGCTGGCCGGCGGTGGCAAAGGCGGACTGGACGACGATCGCGGCGGCGGCGGCCACGTCGGGCGTGTCCCAGGCGACGATCGGGTTGTTGCCGCCCAGCTCCAGCGCGAGGATCTTGTCGGGGTGGCCGGCGAACTGGCGGTTCAGCGCCAGCCCGGTGCGCGCCGAGCCGGTGAAGAGCAGCCCGTCGATGCCGGCGTGACCCGCGAGCGCCTTGCCCTCGTCGGGACCGCCGATGACGAGGCGGATGCACTCCTCCGGCACGCCGGCGTCGCGATAGCAGGCGACGAGCATCTCGCCGGTCGCCGGAGTCTTTTCGGACGGCTTGAACACCACCGCATTGCCCGCGATCAACGCCGGAACGATATGGCCGTTGGGCAGATGGGCGGGAAAGTTGAAGGGACCGAGCACCGCCAGTACGCCGTGCGGCTTGTGCCGGACGGCGGTCTTCACCCCCATCGATCCTTCCATCCGGCGCTGCGACGTCCGCTCGGCATAGGCGCCGACCGAGATGTCGACCTTGGCGATGACCGAGTCGATCTCGCTGCGCGCCTCCCAGACGGGCTTGCCGGTCTCGCGGGCGAGCAGGTCGGCGAAGGCATCGGCGCGCTGCCGGACGACGTTGGCGAAGCGGCGCAGCGTCTCGACCCTGACCGCCAGCGGCCGCGCCGCCCAGCCCGCCCAGCCGGCGCGCGCGGCGGCCACCTCGGCGTCGACGTCCGAGGTCTCGCCCTCCCAGAGCAGCGCGCCGGTGGCGGGTTCGTGGGAGGTGAGGACGGGCATGGCGTCCTATCCCAGCGTTCCCGGCATGGCGCAAGTTGGTCACCCGCACCCCTCAATGCTGCGCGCCTCTCCCTGTCCCCCCGGGAGAGGAAAGGAGGCGGCGCCGCAGGCGATGGGAAAGGTGAGGGTGACTAGGGTCCAAACTCAATCAGGACAGGGATCATGATCGGCCGGAGAAGCCCGCCGACAAGGAGCGCAGCGCCGTCGCGTGGCAGCGCCACGCGCCAGCAAGCGACGCCGCTCGGCGGGCTTCTCCGGGCGACCGCAAAGCGGCGGGCCGATTTTAGCGCCAGGCTGCGTTGCGCGTCGGTCACGATGCCAGAGCATCGCTCCCTCCTTGCGCCTTGCCTGGCACCAAAATCGGCTCCGTCATGACCCTGTCCTGATTGAGTTTGGACCCTAGCCCAACGCCTCGCCCATCGCGCGGATCGCATCGATCTTCGCGTATAGCGCGGACCAGTCGTCCCGCGCCGCGATCGGCGCCCAGATCGCCTCGACCGCGTCTATCAGCATCGAACAAGGCTCGCCGGACCATTGGGCATGGTCGCGGCCTTTGCGCGGCCGATAGCCGGCGAGGGCGGCGCGCAGCTCGGCCCAGGGTTCGCCATAGCTCGCCGGCAGGACGCCGCCGAAAGCGTCGAAGAAGAAGCGGTCGATGCTCGTCGCGCTCTCCCGCAACGCGCGCTCGACCGCGCGGGCGACGTTACGATCGCCGGCCTCGTCCCGCGGCATGACGCCAAGCCGCCACAGGATGGCGGTGGTCAGTTCCTGCTGGAACAACGGGCCGAAACGGTCGAGCGCGGCGACCAGCGGTTCGCTGTCGACGAGCAGGCGCAGGCAGGATGCGAGCTGCGACACGTCCCAGCCGATCGCCTCGGGCTGGCGGCCGAAGGCGTAGAGGCCCTGGTGATCGAAATAGGCGGCGGTAAAGCCGGGATCCCAGGTGGGGGCGAAACGCCAGGGGCCGTAGTCGAAGCTTTCGCCGGTGACGTTGATGTTGTCGGAGTTGAGCACGCCGTGGACGAAGCCGGCCGCCATGTAGCGCGCGGCGAGCGTCGCGGTGCGCTCGACGACGAGGTCGAGGAGGTGGACGGGGTCTGCTTCCGCCTCCAGCGAGGGGGGGAACAGGTTGGCCATGACATAGCCGACGAGCCGCCGCATCGCCGCTTCATCGCGCAGATAAGCCAGCCGCTGGAACGTCCCGATGCGGATATGCCCGTGGCTCAGCCGCACCAGCACCGCGCCGCGGGTGGGCGAGGGCTCGTCGTTGCGCTCGAGCGCCTCGCCGGTCTCGATCAGCGACAGCGTGCGGCTGGTGGGCACGCCCAGCGCCTCCAGCATCTCGGTCGCGAGGATCTCGCGCACGCCGCCCTTGAGCGTCAGCCGGCCGTCGCCGAAGCGGCTCCAGGGCGTCTGGCCGGAGCCCTTGGTGCCGAGGTCCATCAGCCGGCCCCGCGCGTCGCATAGCTGCGCGAAGGTGAAGCCGCGGCCGTCGCCGATGTCGGGGTTGTAAACGCGAAACTGATGGCCGTGATACCGTAGCGCGAGCGGCTGGGGCAGCGTACCGGGCAACGGCTCAAAACGGCCGAAATGCGCGAGCCATTCGGCGTCGGCCAGGGCGGCCAGGCCGACCTCGGCGGCGGCGCGATCGTTGCGGAACCGCAGCCGGGTGTCGGGAAAATCGGCAGCCTCGACCGGATCCCAGAAATCCGGCCCGAGGTCGAGCAGCGCGGTGGCGGGGCGATACGCTTGCGGGGCGGGCGGCATCCCGCGATATGGGGGAGCATGGCCGCCTATGACAACCTTTGGTGGCAGTCCGCCGATGGCGTGAAGCTGCACGCGCGGGACTATCCCGGCGGCGATGATGGCAAGGGGGGCCGCCCCCCGATCGTCTGCCTGCCCGGGCTGACGCGTAACGCGCGCGACTTCGCGGCGCTGGCCGAGCGGCTGGCGGGGGACTGGCGCGTGATCGCGGTCGACCTGCGCGGGCGCGGCGAGAGCGGGGCGGCGAAGGATCCGGCGAGCTATGTGCCGCAGACCTATGTCGCCGATGTCGAGGCGATGCTGGCCGAGCTCGGCATCGGGCGGTTCGTGGCGGTGGGTACGTCGCTCGGCGGGCTGGTGACGATGTTGCTGGCGGCGGACGGCCCGGAGCGTATCGCGGGGGCGGTACTCAACGACATCGGGCCGGCGATCGAAGCGGCCGGGTTGCAGCGCATCCGCGGCTATGTCGGACGTGCGTCGAGCTTCCCCACCTGGATGCACGCGGCGCGCGCGGTCGCCGATGCCAATCGCGACGTCCATCCGGGGTTCGGGATAGAGGACTGGCTGGCGATGGCCAAGCGGCTCTACCGGCTGAAATCGAGCGGCAAGATCGTGCTCGATTACGATCTCAAGATCGCCGAACCCTTCCGCACCACCGACGGCGCCGCGCCGCCCGACCTGTGGCCGACGCTGGGCGCGTTGCGCGACGTGCCGGTGCTGGTCGTCCGCGGCGAGCGGTCGGACGTGCTGTCGCCCGCGACCGCGGCGCGGATGGTCGAGGCGCTGCCGTCAGCGGAGCTGGTGACGGTGCGGAATACGGGTCATGCGCCGACGCTGTCCGAGCCGGACGCGGCGGCGGCGATCGACCGCCTGCTGGCGCGGGCCGCGGGGGAGCGGGTATCGCTGTGACCGTTCCCCGTCATGCCGGCCTCGTGCCGGCATCCACGTATGATCCTGGTCATGGGGTCGAACACTTTTCGGGAGGCTCGTCGTGCAGCGAGCCAGACCCGACGATATGATGCGCTCAAACGTGGACGCCGAGGCATGACGATGTTGCACGACGCCCTCGTCTTCACGCCGCGCGACGTCGATCTCGCGCGCTCGCCGCTGGCGGGCCGGATCGACGCCGAGACGTATGTCCTGGGCGCGTTCAATCCGGGGATGACGCGGCTGCCCAACGGCAATCTGCTGCTGATGGTCCGTATCGCCGAGGCGCTGCGCCAGCCGATCCGCGACGGTCATGTCCATTCGATCCGCTGGACGGGCGAGGGCTATGCGCTCGATGCCTGGCCGCTGTCGCTGGTCGACACCGCCGACCCCCGCCAGATCGCGATGCAGGGCGCGGGGTTCCGGGTGCTGGCGCTGACCAGCCTGTCCTGGCTGCTGCCCGTCGAACTCGATCCGGAGGGGCGCCGCGTCGAGCAGGTCCATTACGACCGGGCCATCGCACCGGCCGCGTCCTACCAATGTTATGGCGTTGAGGATCCCCGCATCAGCCGGGTCGGGGACCGTTGGCTGATGACGACCTGCTCGGTCAGCCCCGAGCGGCAATGCACCACGCTCCATACCAGCGACGACGCGCTCGACTGGCGGCTGGACGGCATCGTCCTCGATCACCAGAACAAGGACATGCTGATCTTCTCCGGTCTGATCGGCGGCGAGTACTGGGCGCAGACGCGGCCGCTCGGCGACCTGTATTTCGCCTATCCGCCCGACAGCGAATGGCGCGCCGGGCCGTCGATCAACCTCGCCCGTTCGCCCGACGCCCTCCACTGGAAACCGCACGACGTGCCCGGCCTGCGACCTCATGCCGCGACGGTCGCGACCGCGCGGATGGGCGGCGGCGCTCCCCCGGTGCTGACCGAGCGCGGTTGGCTGTCGCTATGGCACGGGGTCGAGCCGTCGGGTCAGGTCGGCGTGTATCGCACCTATTGGACCCTGCTCGACCGCGACGACCCCAGCCGGGTCATCGCGACCGGCCACCCGCCGCTGCTCGAACCCGTGCCGGAGCTGACCGAGCCGCTGGCCGACCTGATGTACCTGCGCGATGTGGTATTCACGACCGGGCTGGTCGACGGCGGCGATCATTGGATCGTCGCGAGCGGCGAGGCGGACCTCGCCTGCCGGATCACGCATCTGTCAAAGGAAATCCTCACCTGATGGCGCGCGGCGACCGAGCAACGCGAAGCCGATGGCTGCTGCGATCATGCTGGCGTGAGCCGCCACCCATAGCCAGAAGCCCCGGCCGAGCCGGCAAACCGGCTCGTCGAAACCCTCGTTGTGCGGCAGCCGCATACCGATCGCGGGTTGCAGGCTGACGATCGCGATCACGACGAGCGAGCCCTGTAACGCGATGAGCAACGGCCGCGGCGGGCGGTCGCGCAGCAGCGACATTGCATTCCAGAAAAACGGAATGTTCGCGAACCAGCCAGCTTGTCCGACGAACATCGCCAGCCAGCCGAACAGCACGATATTTTCGTTTTCAAACCAGTTGGTCTCGCTCGTCCCGGGCACGGTACAGGTCCCGACCGCTGGAAAGGCCAGCGCGGATAAGAACAAGGCGACCGGCAACGCGACGACGGCAAGGCGGGGCACGAGCTGCACGTCGCGATGATAGCGGACGGCGCCTTCGTCAGCCAAGGAAGTTGCTGAGCACGTCGGGATGGAAGCCCCAGCCCGCGAAGCCGCACACGCCCATGAACAGGCCGAAGGCGCCAAAGCCCCAGGCGAGCCAGAGCACGCCCAGGCTCTCGGTCAACGCCGCCACCGCCGCGACCGAGATGGCGGTCGAGATCAGCGCCTCGCTGGCGTCGAACTGGTCGTCGTGGACGTTGAGCGCATCGTATTGCGCCGCAAAGTCCTTGGCCTGCCGCGCCAGGCCGGGCGCGGCGGCGGCGTATTTGGCGGATTCGGCGCGGAAGGCGGTCAGCGCGGCGGTGGCCGCAGGGGCGCTGGCGGTGGCGGCAAGCTCGGCGGCGGCGGTGTCGACGATGTGGCGCTTGGTCTTGGTGGCCTGATATTCGCCCCACCGATCGACCGCGTTCGATTGCGCCTGCGCCATCGCCTGGACGATGTTGCCGTCCTTGATATTGCCCAGCCCCATCGCGACCGACAGCAGCACGACGGTGATCGCGACGAGCCGGTTGAGCCGCTTGTCCTTGGCCTCGGCGGTGACTTCGATGTCCATGAATATGGCGTCGGGCCGCTGACCCCGCGATACCAATGAAAATTGCTTCATCCGGCCGCGCGGCTAAAGGCGAGCCATGCCCGCGCCCGTCCGTATTTTGCACCTGCATTCGTCCTTCGACCTGGGCGGCAAGGAGGCGCGCGCCGTGCGGTTGATGGCGGCGTGGGGTGATCGGGCCCGACACACGATCGTGTCGGGAGTGCCCGATGCGCTAAGCGCGCGCGCCGCCATTCCGCCGGGCGTGGCGTACGAGATCGCGCAGGATCCGCCGTCATTGACCGGCAAGCCCTCGGTGGCGCGGTTCGAGGCGATCGCGCGGTTCATGCGGCGGTTCGACCTGGTGCTGACTTATAATTGGGGGGCGATCGACGGGGTGATGGCGGTGCGCGCCTTCGCCAAAGGCGCGCCGCCGGTGGTGCATCACGAGGACGGGTTCAACGCCGACGAGGCGGGCGGGCTGAAGGCGCAGCGCAACATCTATCGCCGCGTCGCGCTGGGCGCGGCGGCGGCGCTGGTAGTGCCCTCCCACGCGCTGGAGAAGATCGCGCTGAAGACGTGGCAGCAGCCGGCGGCGCGGGTGCATCGCATCCCCAACGGCATCGCCACCGCGCTGTACGCCGTGCCGCCGCGGCCTGATGCCATCCCCGGCCTGGTGAAGCGCGCCGACGAGGTGGTGATCGGCGCGCTGGCCGGCCTGCGCGCGGTCAAGGACCTGCCGATGCTGGTCCGCGCGGTCGGCGGGCTCGCGGGGCGCATCCGGCTGGTGATCGTCGGCGAAGGGCCGGAACGCGACGCGATCGCGGGCGCGGCGTTCGCGATGGGACTGGGCGACCGGCTGGTGATGCCGGGGTTCCTCCCGGCGCCGCATCGCTATGTCGGGCTGTTCGACATCATGGCGCTGTCGTCGCTGTCCGAGCAATTTCCGATCGCGGTGGTCGAGGGGATGGCGGCCGGACTGCCGATCGCGAGCACGCCGGTGGGCGATGTCGCGGACATGATCGTGCCGGAAAACCGGCCCTACGTCCCGCCGCTGCACAACGAGGTATTCCTGCGCGACGCGCTGCAACCGCTGGTCAGCCACGAAGCCGGGCGGCGGCATATCGGCCAGTTGAATCAGGCGAAGGCGCGGGCGGAATATGAGGAAGCGACGATGATCGCGCGCTATCGGGCGCTCTATGAGCGGGCGTTGGGCAGGCCCGGCGCACTGGCGACTTGATCCGTGTTTCTCACTCGCGTGAACGCATCCTTCCGCTATAGATGCGCGTAGTTGATGTCCGGGAGCATCGGAAAGCACGTGTTCAAAGGCCTTAAGCCCATTGTCTATGGTGGCCGCGAGGTCTGGCCGCTGGTCGAGGGCGGCAAGGGCGTCGCCGCGACCAACCACGCCTCCGCCGGTGCCTGGGCGGCGGCGGGCGGCATCGGCACCGTCTCGGCGGTGAACGCCGACAGCTACGACCCCGAGGGCAAGATCGTGCCCCAGATCTATCGCGCGCTGACCCGGCGCGAGCGCCACGAGGAGCTGATCGACTATGCGGTCGAGGGGGCGGTGCAGCAGGTGAAGCGCGCCTTCGATATCGCGGGCGGCAAGGGCGCGATCAATATCAACGTGCTGTGGGAGATGGGCGGCGCGCAGCGCGTGCTGCATGGCGTGCTGGAGCGCACCAAGGGGCTGGTCTCGGGCGTCACCTGCGGCGCGGGGATGCCGTACAAGCTGAGCGAGATCGCCGCGTCGTACAATGTCAGCTACCTGCCGATCATCAGCTCGGCGCGCGCTTTTTCGGCGTTGTGGAAGCGGGCCTATTCCAAGGCGGCGGAGTGGCTGGCGGCGGTGGTGTATGAGGACCCGTGGCTGGCGGGGGGGCATAACGGCCTGTCGAATGCCGAGAACCCGCTGGAGCCGCAGGATCCCTATCCGCGCGTCAAGGCACTGCGCGAGGCGATGCGCGCAGGCGGCATTCCCGACGAGACGCCGATCGTGATGGCGGGCGGCGTCTGGTTCTTGCGCGACTGGAACGACTGGGTCGACAATCCCGAGCTCGGCCAGATCGCCTTTCAATATGGCACGCGACCATTGCTGACGCGCGAGAGCCCGATTCCGCAGGACTGGAAGGATCACCTGACCAGGATCGAGGAAGGCGAGGTGCTGCTCCACCGCTTCTCGCCGACCGGCTTCTATTCGAGCGCGGTGCGCAATCCCTTCCTGCGCGCGCTGGAGGCAAGGTCGGAACGGCAGATTCCCTTCTCGACGCAGGAGGCCGGCGACCACACGTTTCAGCTCGACGTGGGGGTGAAGGGCAAGAACTTCTGGGTGACGCGCAACGACCTGCTGCGCGCGCGCGGCTGGTTCGGGGCGGGCTTCACCGACGCGCTCAAGACGCCGGACAATACGCTGGTCTTCGTGGCGCCGCAGGAGAAGGCGGAGATCCGCAAGGACCAGGCGGACTGCATGGGCTGCCTGTCGCAATGCTTGTTCTCGAGCTGGGCGGATACGGAGACCAACTCGACCGGCCGGCTGGCGGACCCGCGCAGCTTCTGCATCCAGAAGACGCTCCAGGACATCGCGCATGGCGGCGATATCGAGCAGAACCTGATGTTCGCGGGTCACGCGGCCTATAATTTCAAGCGCGACCCGTTCTATTCGAACGGCTTCGTGCCGACGGTGAAGCAGCTCGTGGACCGCATCCTGACGGGGGATTGAGCGATGGGTATGGAAATCAGGGTCGAAATCGACGAGGCTTTCCGAACCGAGCTTGAAGCGGTGGCGGGGGTTGATCGGCCCTATTCGACGCTCGACGCCTATGTTCGCGATCTGATCGAGGCCGACATGCACCGTCGCCGGGGGCAGGCCGAGGCAGTGTTGACCAACCTTCGGCTTGCGTTTGCCACCCCGACGGATCGCTACGTGATGGTCAGCGCGGAAGACGTGATTGCACGTGGGCGCGCCCGGCGCGGCGGGTGACGACGTTTCGGCTGGAGCCGACGGCACGCGACAGTCTGGACGAGATCAACGACTATACCGCGCGACGCTGGGGCGACGATCAGGCGGCTACCTATATCAACCGATTGTTTGCCGAAATCGAGCGGATTGCAGCGCGAACGGTGCCATGGCGTCCGCTCGCGGTCGGCTTCAAACTCAAGGGCTACAGCCGACGCTGCGAAAAGCATGTCATCTATTGGTTCGTGGACGACAATCAGCTGTGCATTTTCGCGATATTGCATGAGAGCATGGATCAATTAGTCAGAGCCCATGTCGCGTTCGACGCGGCCACGAAAGCTTAGGCCCACCCCTCCAGCACCTGGTCCGGCGGCCGATGCCCGTCGGCCCACATGCGGATGTTCTGGATGACGCGTTCGCCGGTGGCGAGGCGGCCTTCGTAGGTGGCGCTGCCCATGTGCGGGGTCATGACGACGTTGGGCAGCGCGAGCAGGCGGGGGTCGATCGCGGGCTCGTGCCGCCAGACGTCGAGGCCGGCGCCGGCGAGCCTGCCCGCCTCCAGCGCCTCGACCAGCGCGTCCTCGTCGAGGATGCCGCCGCGGCTGGTGTTGATGAGATAGACGTGGGGGCGCAGCAGCCCCAGCCGGCGGCGGTCGAGCAGGTTCTCGCTGTCGGGGTTGCGCGGGGTGTGGAGCGTCAGGATGTCGACCGCGCCGAGCATCGCGTCGAGGTCCTCGTGCCAGGTCGCCGCGAGTTGCCCCTCCAGCACCGCGGGCAGGCGGTGGCGGTTGTGGTAGTGGATCGACAGGCCGAAGGCGCGCGCGCGCAGCGCCACCGCCTGGCCGATGCGGCCCATGCCGACGATGCCCAGCGCCTTGCCGCCGATGCGGTGGCCGAGCATCCCGCCCGGGCTCCAGCCCTTCCATTCGCCCGAGCGGACCAGCTTCTCGCCCTCCGCCAGCCGGCGCGGGACCGAGACGATCAGCGCCATCGTCAGGTCGGCGGTGTCCTCGGTCAGCACGCCCGGCGTGTTGGTGACGATGATGCCGCGCGCGCGCGCGGCCTTGAGGTCGATATGGTTCACGCCCGCGCCGAAATTGGCGATCAGCTTGAGGCGCTGGCCGGCGGCGGCGATCAGCGCGGCGTCGATCGCGTCGGTGACGGTGGGCACCAGCACGTCGCACTCCTGCACCGCGGCGGCGAGCGCGGCGGCGTCCATGGCGTGGTCGTCGCGGTTGGTGCGCGCGTCGAACAGCGCCTCCATCCGGTCCATCACCGCGTCGGGCAGTTCGCGGGTGACGACCACCCGGGGGTGGGGGACGCGGCGGGTGTCGGCCATGCCAGCGGCTTGGCGTCGCGCGCGGCGCGCGTCAACGGCGCGCGGAAGTTGAGGGTAAGTTGAGGCGGAATCCTTGTTCGCCGCCCGCGGCGGGAGAGGCGAGATCACGGGCGGCGGAACGGCGGCAAATCGGCGATGAGAAAGATCGGATCGCGAGGATAACGGCGCGCCGTCGTGTAGGACAGCGAAAAGATTGAAGCCGCCGCGCGAGGCGGGGTAGGGCCGGGCGCAAGGAGTTCCTGTCCATGCGCCACCTCGCCGCTCTGTTCGCCGGATTCGCCCTGTTCGCCGCCGCGCCGGCGGACGCGGCGGAAACCGCCAAGCCACCCTATTGGGCGTCGATCAGCGCCGGGCGGGCGCGGATGCGGACGGGGCCGGCGCGTACCTATCCCGCCGTCTGGCTGTATCAGCGCGCCGACCTGCCGGTGCGCGTCGTCGCGGCGTTCAAGGAATGGCGCAAGATCGAGGATCCCGACGGCACGCAGGGCTGGATGCAGGCCAATCTGCTGAGCTCGACGCGCACCGCGATCGTGCGCGGGGCCGGGCCGGTGGCGATGCTGGAACAGCCGGTCGCCGGCGCGAAGCTGAAATGGCGCGCGGCGCCGGGCGTCGTCGGGCGGGTGAGCCGATGCGCCAGCGGCTGGTGCAGCCTCGACGTGAAGGGTCGGGCGGCGTTCGTCGAAGTCTCCGGGCTATGGGGCGTCGAGCCCGGAGAAACGGTACCGTGACGAGGCGGCCGGCCGCCGGGGCCGCCCGCCTGCCGTCAGTTCGCCGCGGGCGGGGGCGGCGGGGCCTGGTCCGGCGCGGGGTCGGCGGGCCGGTCGCCGCGCGGCGGTCCCCGATGATCGCCGCGATCGCCCCGGCCGTGGTGCGGGCCGCCCAGCGGACCCAGCGCATGGACCTTGCCGTCCGCGCCGACCAGGAACGCCGCGCGGATGAAGCCGTCGTCGAAGCGGCCTTGCGCGGTCACCGTCTCGCCGACGCGCACCAGCCCGCCATTCTCGCCCTCGCGGCCGAGGTCGACGAGCGCGCGGCCGGTGGCGTCCTCGACGACGAGCTTGTTGCCGAACAGCTCGACGGCGCGGCCGCGGATGGTGACGATGCCGTCGCTGAGCGCGCGGATGGCGGTCGGGGTCGCGGGCGCCATGGTGACCGAGGGCCGCGTTGCCGCGACCGCGATCGCGCCCGCCGCGCCGCCGCCGACAAGCAGCAGCAGCGGCAGCAAGGCCTTGCGGGAGCGGTGGCGGAACCCGGTGGGCTGGGTGTCGGTATGATCGTTCATGTGCTTTCTCCTTGATCGATGCCCCCTTCTATCCGGCCGCGCCCGACCCACGCTGAACCGGGCGGTTAAGCTTCGGTTGGGGTGTCAGGCGTAGGACGCGGCGATGCGGGTGCTGGTGGTGGAAGATGACATCGTGCTCGCCGATGCGCTGGCCCGCGCCTTGCGCGCCGAGCATTTCGCGGTCGATGTCGCGCGCGACGGCGTCGACGGCGGGCATCTGGGCAGTACCGAGCGCTATGACGCGGCGGTGCTCGACCTCGGACTGCCGGGCCGCGACGGTTTTTCGGTGCTGCGCGGCTGGCGCGAGGAGGGGCGCGACCTGCCCGTGCTGATCCTCACTGCGCGCGATGCCTGGTCGGACAAGGTCGCGGGGTTCAAGGCGGGCGCGGACGATTACCTCACCAAGCCGTTCCGCACCGAGGAGGTGGTGATGCGCCTGCGCGCGCTGGTCCGTCGCGCCGCCGGGCACGCATCGGCGCGGGTGACGTGCGGGGCGCTCGCCTATGACGCGCAGCTCGGCAGCTTCGAGCTCGATGGCTTGCCGCTGCGGCTGACGGCGCTGGAATGGCGGGTGCTGACCCAGCTCGTGCTGCGGCGCGAGGCCGTGGTCGAGCGGGCCGAGCTGATCGAGCGGGTGTACGAGGGCGACGCCGATGTCGATTCGAACTCGGTCGAGGTCATCATCGGCCGGCTGCGGCGCAAGATCGGCGCGGCGATGATCGAGACGGTGCGGGGGCATGGCTATCGGCTGACGGCGGGCGGCGCGGCATGAGAGGGCCGCGATCCCTGTTCGGCCGCCTGTTGCTGTTGTCGGCGGGGGCGACGGCGGTGGCGCTGGTGGTCGCCGCCTATGTCATCGGCGGCGTGCTGGAGCGGTTCGCGACGCGCGGGCTCGACGACCGGCTCGATGCGCAGGTGCTGCTGCTGGCGGCGGCGGTGCGGCCCGATGGGACGCTGGAGGAGAGCGCCGTCCGGCAACTGCCCGGTTTCGATGCGGCGCGAGGCTGGTCATGGCGCGTGGCGGGGCCGGACGGGCGGAGCTGGGGGAGAGGCGCGGTGCGCGATCCGCTCGTGCTCCCGCCTCGACCCCCCGGCCGCGCTCGACCAGGGCCGCCCGGTGAGCCGCGCGCCGGCGAGGGACGCGACGCGCGGGGATTTCGGGTCCATTCGCGCACGCTGACCGTGGTGACCCCCGCCGGCCCGGTCGAGGTCATGGCCGCCGCGCCGCGCCGGGTCGCCGAGCGGCCGATGCGGGAAGCGATGGCCCCGCTGCTGCTGTCGCTGCTGCTGCTGGGGGTGGCACTGACGGCGGCGGCGCTGTTGCAGCTCCGGCTCGGGCTGAAGCCGCTGCGTGACCTCCGCGACGCGCTCGCCAGGGTGCGCGCGGGCGAGGCGGCGCGGGTGCCGGTCGATCAACCACGCGAATTGCTCCCGCTGGCCGCCGAGCTGAACGCCTTGCTCGACGAGAACGAGGCCGGGCTCGCCCGCGCGCGGGGGCATGTCGCCAACCTCGCGCATGGCCTGAAGACGCCGCTCGCGGCGCTGATCGCGCGGCTGGCAGAGCCGGGGCGCGACCCGGACGGCTCGCTGCGCGCGCTGGCCGCTCGCGCCGATGCCCGCGTCCGCCACCATCTCGGCCGCGCCCGCGCCGCCGCGCCGGGATCGAGCGCGCGCTCGCGGGTCGCCCTCGCGCCGCTGGTCGATGATCTGTTCGGCGTATTGCGCCGCGTTCATGCCGAGCGGCCGATCGCCGCCAGGGCGGACGGGCCGGCGGACCTGACGGTCGCGGCCGATGCCGAGGATCTGTCGGAGATGCTGGGCAATCTGCTCGACAACGCCTGGCGTCACGCGGCGACGCGGGTGCTGGTGACGGCGCGCGTGGAGGGGGCGATCGTGACGGTCAGCGTCGAGGACGACGGCCCCGGCCTCGACGCGGCGGCGCTCGCCGATGCGCTGGTGCCGGGCCGGCGGCTCGACGAGCGCGGCGATGGCCACGGCTTCGGCCTGCCGATCGCACGCGAGCTGGTGGAGCTGGCGGGGGGCGGGCTGGCGCTGGCGCGGTCGGCGGGGTTGGGCGGTCTGGCCGCGCGGTTGACGCTGCCGCGTCCTCAATCTCGCGATCCATGACGCGCGCGGCGGCTTCCTGCTCTCCCCCGATTAACGTATCTGCACTACTGACGGTGATATCGGCTTATCGTATATGCGGTAAGCTGACCCCATCAGCGATGTGAGGGTGACAAGGTCATTCGTCGCGGCCGGCCTCGTTCCGACAACCCCAAGCGAGCCGTGTCGCTGCGGCTCGATCCCGAAGTGGTCGACTGGTTTCGCAGGAGCGGCGCCGGTTGGCAGACCCGGATCAACGATGAGTTCCGGAAGGTGGCGGGCCTTTGAGCCCGCCCCGGCCTCTCAAACGAGCTCCACCGCGATCGCGGTCGCTTCGCCGCCGCCGATGCAGAGCGACGCGACGCCTTTCCGGCCGCCCTTGTTCTGGAGCGCGGCGATCAGCGTGGTGATGATGCGCGCGCCGGAGGCCCCGATCGGGTGGCCGAGCGCGGTGGCGCCGCCGTTGACGTTGACCTTGGCGTGAGGGACGCCGAGGTCGTGCATCCAGGCCATGGGGACGCAGGCGAAGGCCTCGTTGATCTCGAACAGGTCGACGTCGTCGACCGACCAGCCGGTCCTGGCGAGCAGCTTGCGGACCGCGCCGACGGGGGCGGTGGTGAACTTCGCGGGATCCTGCGCGTGGGCGGCGTGGGCGACGATGCGGGCAACGGGCTTCAGGCCCTTCGCGTCGGCGACCGACTGCCGGGTCAGGATCAGCGCCGCGGCGCCGTCGGAGATCGAGGAGCTGGTCGCCGCGGTGATCGTGCCGTCCTTGGCGAAGGCGGCCTTGAGCGTGCGGAGCTTGTCGGGATCGCCGCGCGCGGGCTGTTCGTCCTGGTCGACGAGCGTGTCGCCCTTGCGGCCCTTGACGGTGACGCCGACGATCTCGCGCTCGAACGCCCCCGACTTCTGGGCGGCTAGCGCACGGGAGAGCGATTCGACGGAATAATCGTCCTGGCCTTCGCGGGTGAACTGATAGTCGCGCGCGGTGTCCTCGGCGAAGGTGCCCATCGCGCGGCCGGCGTCATAGGCGTCCTCCAGCCCGTCGAGCATCATATGATCGTAGATCGAATCGTGGCCGATGCGCGCGCCGGCGCGGTGCTTCTTCATCAGATAGGGCGCGTTCGACATGCTCTCCATGCCGCCCGCGACGATGATGTCCGCCGAACCCGAGGCGAGCATGTCGTGCGCGAAGATCGCCGCCTGCATCCCCGAGCCGCATACCTTGTTGACGGTGGTCGCCTCGACCGAGGTCGGCAGACCCGCGCCGATCGCGGCCTGGCGCGCGGGGGCCTGGCCGAGCCCGGCGGGGAGGACGCAGCCCATGAAGATCTTGTCGATCTGGTCGGGCGCGACGCCCGCGCGCTCGACCGCCGCCCTGACCGCGGTCGCGCCGAGCTCGGTCGCCGTCGCGCTGGCGAGCGAGCCCTGGAACGAGCCCATCGGCGTGCGGGCATAGGAGAGGATGACGACGGCATCGCCAGGGGCATTCGAGGTCATGATGAAGTTCCTGCGGCTGTTCTGTTATGTTGCAGTGCATCTAAACCTCGGTCGGTCCGAATACAATTGGCCGGCGGGGCAGGGGCGGGTAGGGGCGGCGGATGCAGGATTTCGAGCCTTATATCCGCTGGTTCGCAGCGATCAGCGGGATGATCGCGGCGACGCTGGTGTCGCTCGACTGGGGCAAGCGCGACACCGGCTGGGCAATGGTGCTGTTCAGTTGCTCGGCGGTGGCGTGGATCGCGGGCGCGGCGCTGATGAAGGACTGGGCGCTGGGAACGCAGAACGTCGTGCTGCTCGGCATCGACCTGCTCGGCGTCTATCGCTACCTCATCAAGCCCAAGGATGCTGACGAACCAAGCTCTTGATCGTCACCCCGGCCTTGAGCCGGGGTCCTGCTCCGTTGGGCAAGGCGGCGGGACCCCGGGTCGCGCCCGGGGTGACGGATGATGTGGGCGCTGGGACTCGGCGTGCTCGGCGCGATCCTGGGCAGTTTCATCGCGACCCTCGTGGTGCGCTGGCCCGAGGCGCGGTCGGTCGCGACGGGGCGGTCGGCGTGCGATGCTTGCGGCAAGACGCTGACGGTGGTCGAGCTGGTGCCGATCCTGAGCTGGGTCGTGCAGCGCGGGCGTTGCCGGGCGTGCGGCGCGGCCATTCCAGCGGCGCATATCTGGATCGAGCTGATGGCCGTCGCGATCGGCGCCAGCGCGGGCTGGGTGGCGCCGGGGGTCGAGGGCGTCGCGGGGGCGGTGTTCGGCTGGCTGTTGCTGGCGCTGGCGGGGCTCGACCTGATCGCCTTCTGGCTCCCCGATGCGCTGACCGCGCCGCTCGCGGCGGCGGGGGTCGCGGCCGCGTGGCTGGGCCTGCCGCCTGCCTGGGAAGACCGCGCGATCGGGGGCGCGGCGGGGTTCGCGCTGCTGTGGCTGGTCAGCGCCGCGTATCGGCGGGTGCGCGGGCGGGCGGGGATGGGCGGGGGCGACCCCAGGCTGTTCGGCGCGATCGGGCTGTGGCTGGGCTGGCGGATGCTGCCGGCGGTACTGCTGGTCGCGTGTCTGGCGGGGCTGGGGTTCGTGCTGCTGCAGCGGCTGCGGGGCAGGGACGTGGCGCGCACCGATGCGCTGCCGCTCGGCGCGCTGCTGGCGGTGGCGGCTTACCCGGCGTGGCTGATGATGGTAGGGATGCGGACGTGATCGTAGCTCTTCTCCTTCAGGCCGTGCTGGGCGCCATCGGGCGGCAGGAGCTGCCGCGCGAAGGGTGCGCCGCGTATCTGTGGAGCCTGAGCGAACCGCGCCAGCTCGTGGCGATGGCCGAACCGGGGCGGCTGCGCATCCAGTTCGACGGCAAGACGCTCGACCTGACGCGCACCGGCGGGGAGGGCGCGGCGGGGCTGGGGCTGGCGACGTCGACGCGTTATGCCGCCGGCGACGTCACCGCGACGGTCGCGCTCGCGGTCACCGAACGGCCCGACATGGCCAAGGGCGGCTTCGTGCCGGAAGCGACGCTGACCATCGAGCCGCGCGGCCGGGACGTGATCGTCACGCCCGCCGCGGGCATGGTCGGATGCCGATAGGAGAGACGATGAAGCATATCCTGCAAGCGCAGCGCGCGGCGTTCATGGCCGAGCTGCCGGTGTCGCTCGACGCCCGCCGCGACCGGCTCCACCGCGCCAAGGCGATGGTCCGCGACCATGCGGCGCGCTTCTGCGACGCGCTGTCCGAGGATTTCGGCCACCGCAGCCGCGAGCAGTCGATGCTCACCGACATCGCCGGCTCGATCGGCCCGATCGACCATGCGCTCAAGCACCTCGCGACATGGGCGCGGCCGGAGAAGCGGCCCGTCCAGTTCCCGCTCGGCCTGCTCGGCGCGAAGGCGTGGGTGGAATATCAGCCCAAGGGCGTGATCGGCGTGATCGCGCCATGGAACTTCCCGGTCAATCTGGTGATGGGGCCGGTCGCGGGCGCGTTCGCGGCGGGCAACCGGGTGATGGTCAAGACCGGCGAGTACACGCCGGTGACGGCGGCGCTGTTCGAGGAGATCGCGCCCCACTATTTCGCCGTGGAGGAGCTGGCCTTCGTCAGCGGCGGGCCGGAGATGGGCAAGGCGTTCGCCGAGCTGCCGTTCGACCATCTGCTGTTCACCGGCGCGACGGGTATCGGCCGGCACATCCTCCACGCGGCGGCGGACAATCTGACGCCGGTGACGCTGGAGCTGGGCGGCAAGTCGCCGACGATCATCGGCGCTGGCGCGGACGTGGCGCAGGCGTCGGAGCGGATCGCGCTCGGCAAGATGCTCAACGCCGGCCAGATCTGCCTCGCGCCCGACTATGTCCTGACCCCGTCGGGACGGCAGGGCGAGGTGGTCGACGGTCTTCGCAAGGCCGCGACCGCGATGTACCCGTCGCTGCTCGCCAACCCCGATTACACCTCGGTGGTCAACGACCGGCATCACCAGCGCCTCACCGACTGGCTCGACGACGCGCGCGCCAAGGGGGCGACGGTCGAGGTGGTCAATCCGGCGGGCGAGGATTTCGCCGCGTCGAACAGCCGCAAGATGCCGCTCCACATCGTCACCGACGTGACCGACGACATGACGCTGATGCAGGAAGAGATCTTCGGCCCCATCCTCCCCGTCGTCCGCTATGACGGCATCGACGACGCGATCGGCCAGGTGAACCGGCGCGACCGGCCGCTCGGGCTGTATTATTTCGGCCCGGACAGGGAGGAGCGCCGGCGGGTGCTCGACCGCACCGTTTCGGGCGGCGTGACGCTCGACGACGTGGTGTTCCATGTCTCGATGGAGGAGCTGCCGTTCGGTGGCGTCGGGCCGTCGGGGATGGGATCGTACCACGGCCGCGACGGCTTCAAGACCTTCAGCCACGCCAAGGCGGTGTACAAGCAATCGCGCCTCGACGTGGCGAAACTGGCGGGGATGAAACCGCCTTATGGCGACAAGCTGCGCAAAACCGTCGCGAAGCAGATCGGCATCAAGGAACCAAGCGCCTGAAAAAACGTAGCACAACTCGGGGGTAGTCCGTGTACGGCGCGCCCGAGGTAAAGGGGTTTCGAGCGCGCGTGCCAGTATCGAGCCGTCGTCACTATTGGCTTGCCGTTGCGCTGCTCGCCGCGCCGCCGGCGCTCGCGCAGCTTGCGAAACCCGGCACCGCGCCCGCGCGCGGGCCGGATGCGCCCAAGCCGACGCCGACGCCCGCTGCCGGCGCCACCACGACCGCCGGTTCGGCCGAGACGCCGATCGTCCCGGACGCGGCGTTCAACGCCGCGCTGCCACCGCTGTCGGGCGACATCAACGCGCCGCTGGAACCGATGCCCGGCGCCACGCCCACCCCGTTGCCCCAGGCGACGACCGCCCAGCCGATCGCCACCGGCGACACGCTGGCCCCGGTCGGACCGGAGGATCCCCAGCTCGCCCAGCCGCTGACCCCGCTCGCCGGGTTCGACAGCACGCCGCTGGTGACGGCCGCCGATGCGCAGGACAAGAACCCGCCCGCCGTCCGCTATGACACCGTCATCACCGGGCTGGAGAAGGTCGGGCTGGAATCGCAGTGGAAGTCGCTGTCGGCGCTGCGCGACGGCGGCGGCAAGGCCGCGAACGGCGTCCAGGTGCAGGCACGCGCCAAGGAGGACGAGGCGCTCGCCATCCGCCTGCTCAAGTCGCTCGGCTATTACGACGCGAGCGCGATCTCGGCGGTCGAGGCGACTCCGCCGACGCCGGGCACGCCGACCCGCTACAAGGCGACCGTCACCGCGACGCCAGGGCCGCTCTATACATTGTCGTCAGTCAAGCTCGACACGACGCCGGTGACCCCGCCCGACCTGCTGACGGGCAATTTCGCGCTCAAGACCGGCGATCCGATCGAGGCCGCGCGCATCCAGGGCGCCGAGGCCAATCTGCAGCTGATCGCGCCGCAGAAGGGCTATCCCTTCCTGAAAGTCGGCGACCGCGACGTCCTGCTGGACGACCAGAGTCCGACCGGCGCGTACACGCTGCCGATCGTCACGGGGCCGCGCGCCAGCTTCGGCCAGCTCACGACCGAGGGCGATCCGGTGTTCGGGCTCAAGCACCTCAACGTCTTCCCGCGCTTCAAGGCGGGCGACCTGTACGACAGCCGCAAGACCGACGACCTGCGCGATGCGCTCAACGCGACGGGGCTGTTCTCGACGCTGTCGGTCGAGCCGCAGCAGACCGGCAGGATCAACCCGGACGGCACCGAGCAGGTCGACCTCCTCGTCCGCCAGACCAAGGGGCCGCCACGCTCGCTGGGCGGCACGTTCGGCTATTCGACCGGCGAGGGCCTCCGGCTCGAAGGGCAATATCAGCACCGCAACCTGTTCCCGCCCGAGGGCGCGCTGATCGCCAGCATCGTCGCGGGTACGCAGGAGCAGGGGCTGTCGGGCACCTTCCGCCGCTCCAATGCGGGCAAGCGCGACCGGACCTTCACCACGATCGCGTCGGCGACGCACAGCAATTACGACGCGTTCAATGCCTTCACGGGCACGCTGTCGGCACGGTGGAGTTACGATTCGACGCCGATCTGGCAGAAGCGGATCACCTATGCCTATGGCGGCGAACTGGTGGGCACGAACGAGAGCGTCTATGATTTCGGCCAGGCCAGGAAGACCCGCCGGACCTATGGCATCGTCGCGCTGCCCGGCCAGATCCAGTGGGACACGTCCGACGACCTGCTCAATCCGACCAAGGGCTATCGCCTGAAGCTCAATGTCTCGCCCGAGGCGGCGGTGTCGGGGGCGGTGCGGCCATACGCGCGGACGATGGTCGAGGGCACGATCTATTTCCCCGCCGGCCATAGCCTCGTGCTGGCCGGCCGCCTGCGGGCGGGGTCGATCTTCGGCATCGAGCGTGACGACCTCGCACCGTCGCGGCGCTATTACGGCGGCGGCGGCGGGTCGGTGCGCGGCTATGGCTATCAGCGGCTGGGGCCGCTCGACCCCAACGGCGACCCGGTCGGCGGGCGCAGCGTCAACGAGGTCGCGGTCGAGGCGCGCTACCGCTTCGGCAATTTCGGCATCGTGCCGTTCGTCGACGCGGGCAACAGCTATGCCAGCACGTTCCCGTCGGGCTCCGACCTGAAGTTTGGCGCGGGCATCGGCGGTCGCTTCTACACCAACTTCGGGCCGTTCCGCATCGACGCCGCGACGCCGCTCAACCCGCGCAAGGGCGACAGCAAGCTCGCGCTCTACCTCTCGCTCGGGCAGGCTTTCTGATGGCGGATGACTCCGTCGTGGTCGAACAGCGGCCGCTGTGGCAGCGCATCCTGAAATGGATCGGGATCGCTGTTGCGTCGATCCTGGTGCTGCTGCTGCTCGTCGTCTTCGGGATCAACACCGATCTCGGGCGGCGCTTCGTGGCGGACCAGATCGGCGGCTACAGCACCGCGTCGGGGCTCAACATCAAGGTCGGGCGGATCGACGGTTCGCTCTATGGCAAGATGGTGCTGTCCGACGTGCGGGTGGCGGACCCCAAGGGCGTGTTCCTGACCTCGCCGCGCCTGGCGGTCGACTGGCGCCCGTTCGCGTTCGCGCGCAACCATGTCGACGTGCGCGCGCTCGATACCGCGCTGGTGACGCTCCAGCGGCGGCCAGAGCTGAAGCCGTCGACCGAGCCGGTCGACCCCAACGCGCCGACGCTGCCCGACCTCGATATCGACGTGAACCACCTGCACATCGGCCGCTTCGTGGTGGCCAAGCCGGTGACGGGGGACACGCATATCGTCGGCGTCGACGGCCAGGTCCATATCGCCGACCGGCGCGCGCAATTGACCGTCGATGCCTCGGCGATCCGCGCGGCGGGGGTCGCGGGCGGCGACACGCTGCACCTCGTCCTCGACGCGGTGCCCGACGACAACAAGCTCGACGTCAACCTGAAGCTCGCCGCGCCGGTCGGCGGCGCGGTCGCGACGATGGCGAGCCTGAAGGCGCCGCTGACTGCGACGGTGGACGGGCGCGGTAGCTGGGCGAGCTGGCAGGGCCGCGCGGTGGCGACGCTGGGCGGCGGCGAGCTGGCCAACCTGGGGGTTACCGCGAAGAGCGGCCATATCGAGGTGCGCGGGAGCACGCGGCCGGGATTGTATCTGGAAGGGCCGGTCGAGCGGCTGACCTCACCGCAGCTCGATGTCGCCGCGGACGTGACGCTCGACCAGCGCAAGGCGGATACGCGGATCAAGCTCCGGTCGACGGCGCTCGCCGTGGACGCGGGGGGGATGCTCGATCTGGCGGCGAGCCGGTTCGGCAATTTCGCGGTCGATGCGCGGCTGCTGACCCCGGGATCGATCATGCCCAATTTGCGCGGGCGCGACGTCGCCGCGCGGGTGGTGCTCGACGGGCTCTTCGCGACACCGACGGTCGACTACAAGATCCGCGCGGCCGAGCTCGGCTTCGGCGAGATGGCGGTACAGTCGCTCTATGCCGAGGGGCTGGCGCGGGTGAACAGCGACCACATCCTGGTGCCGGTCCACGCCCGCGCGCGGCGCGTCGTCGGCCTCAATGCGGCGGTCGGCGGGCTCGCCAACAATGTCCGCGTCGACGGCGATTTCGGTATCTCGATGCCCAACATCCTGTCGGACAATTTGAAGATTCGCTCCGACAATATCGATGCGACCGCGATTGTCGTCGCCAACGTGACGACCGGGCGCTACACCGGCGCGCTCAAGGGGCGGATCGACAATTACCGCGTCGAGAGCATCGGCATCGTCGACCTGACGACGGACGCGAAGCTGGTGCCGGGGGCGAAGGGTGGGTTCGGCATCACCGGGCGGGTGGTGGCGCGGACCGAAAAGCTGTTCAACGCGGGCGTCCGCGATTTCCTGGGCGGCAACGCCGTCGTGCGCGCCGACATCGGCTACAGCCCGGAGGGCGTGGTGACCTTCAGCGGCCTGCGCATGAACGCGCCGCAATTCCGGGTGACGCGGGGGCAGGGACGGTTCGATCCGGCGAGCGGCGCGGTGGCGGTCGATGCCGACGCCTATTCCGCCCAATATGGTCCGTTGTTCGCGCGCGTGACGGGCAGCGCGACCGCGCCGGTCGTCGTGCTGCGCGCGCCGCGACCCGGGTTGGGCGTGGGGCTGGCGAACCTCAACGCGCGTGTCGTCGGGCGCGGGGGCGCCTATGCGGTCGTCGCCAGCGGCGGGACCGACTATGGGCCGTTCACCGCCGATGTCGTGGTGCGGCCGGGCGCGCAGCTTGCCGTCGACGTCCGCCGGGTGGTGTTCGCCGGCGTCGCCGCGCAGGGGCGGGTGGTCCAGACCGCCGCCGGACCGTTCGCGGGCGGGCTGACCTTCGCCGGGCAGGGGCTGTCGGGCAACGTCAAATTGGCATCGCAGGGCGGCTATCAGCGCGCCGACGTCAGCGCGCGGGCGGCAAACTACAAGGCGCCGGGAGCCTATGACATCACAATCGGCCGCGCGCTGATCGATGTCCATATCGTCAATTTCCCCAAGGCACCGTCGATCGTCGCCGACTCGCAGCTCGCCGACACGCGCTACAATGCGATCGTCATCCAGGCGGCGCGGATGAAGGTGAATTATCAGGGCGGGCGCGGCACCGCGCAGGCGTTGCTGACCGGCTCCTCGGGCGTGCCCTTCCGCGTCGCGATCAACAGCCAGTTGGCCCCCGGCAATTATCTGGTCGCGGCGCAGGGCCAGACCAACGGCATTCCGTTCCGCACCGCCAACCCCGCGCGCATCCTGGCGCAGGGCGGCGGTTATCGCCTGTTGCCGACCCGGCTCGACTTCGGTGGCGCGGACGGCGGCTCGGTGCGCTTCGCCGGCGCGTTCGGCGGCGGCACGACCAGCGCGCAGGCGCGGCTCGACCGGATGAACCTGTCCTTCCTGTCGGCCTTCGCGCCGGGGCTCGGGCTGTCGGGCGCGACCACGGGCAGCCTCGATTATGTCCAGCGCGGCGCGGCGGTCCCGACCGCCGATGCGCGGCTGACGATCAGCGGCTTCCAGCGCACCGGCGTCGCGGCGATCTCGGAGCCGCTCGATGTCGTCTTCGCCGGCCGCCTCGCGCCCGATGGCGCCGAGGCGCGGGCGCTGATCAAGCGCGGGCCGACCGCGATCGGGCGACTGCTCGCGACGCTCCGGCCCCTGGGCGGCGGCGCGAGCTGGACGCAGCGGGTGATGAACGCACCGCTCTCGGGTGGCATTCGCTACAACGGGCCCTCGGCGGTGCTGTTCAGCCTCGCCGCGCTGCCCAACCAGAGCCTGTCCGGCCCGATCGCGCTCGCCGCTGACTTCTCGGGCCGCGTGTCGCAGCCGCGCCTCAACGGACTGATCCGCGCCGACAATCTGACCTATGACAACGAGACTTATGGCACGCGGCTGTCGCAGATGAAGATCGCGGCACGCTTCACCAACGACCGGCTGGAGCTGACGCAGCTCAACGCGCGCGCCGGCGACGGCACGGTGCAGGCGCAAGGCTCGATCGGGCTGGCGGCGGAGCAGGGCTATCCGATCGACTTCCGCGCGACGCTCGCCAACGCGCAGCTCGCCAAGAGCGGCAGCCTGGAGGCGACCACCACCGGCACGATTCATCTCACCAACGGCAAGGACGGCGGGTTGATCGAGGGCGACCTCCAGATCCCCGAGGCGCGCTATGCCATCGTCACGCAGGGCGCGGCCGAGGTGCCCGAGCTGACCGGGGTACGCCGCAAGAGCGACATCCGGGTGGCACGCCCGACCGACCGGCCGGCGCCGGCGCCGGTGGGGCTGTTCAAGCTCAACCTGCACATCAGCGCGCCCAACCAGATCTATGTCTCGGGCATGGGGCTCGACAGCGAGTGGCAGATGGACCTGCGCATCGCGGGCACGTCGGCGGCGCCCGTGGTGACGGGCGGGCTCGACGTGGTGAAGGGCAGCTATTCCTTCGCGGGCAAGCGCTTCGACGTGACGCGTGGGCGGGTGCGGCTGCGTGGCGGTGCGCTGAGCGACCCGGACATCGACATCCTCGCGACGACGACCGCCGATGGGGTCACCGCGAACATCACGATCAGCGGCACCGGCAACCGGCCGCAGATCGCCTTCTCGTCGACCCCCGCCCTGCCTCAGGACGAAGTGCTGAGCCGGCTGCTGTTCGGGACCAACCCCGCCAATCTGTCGGCGACCGAGGCCATCCAGTTGGCCGCTGCGCTCAATTCGCTGCGGCCGTCGAGCGGCGGCGGGCTCAACCCGCTCGGCAAGCTGCGCTCGGCGACGGGCTTCGACCGGCTTCGTATCGTCGGGGCGGGCGAGACCGGCGGCGGCACCGGGCTGGCGGCGGGCAAATATCTGACCGACAATATCTATGTCGAGATCGTCACCGACGCGCGCGGCTTCACCGCGACGCAGCTCGAGATCGCGCTGACCAAGGCGCTCAAGCTGCTGACTTCGGCGGGGTCGTTCGGAGGCTCCGACGTGAAGCTGAAATATTCCAAGGACTATTGAGCCGGATTGAGGTAGGTCGCTCCTTGCAACCGAATACGGGGCAGAGGAATATGGCCGAACATTTCGACGTCGTGGTGGTGGGTGCCGGCATTTCCGGCATCGGCCAGGGCTATCACCTCCAGACCAGCTGCCCCGATCGCAGCTATGTCATCCTCGAAGGGCGCGCCGCGATGGGGGGGACGTGGGATCTGTTCCGCTACCCCGGCATCCGTTCCGACAGCGACATGCACACGCTGGGTTTCTCGTTCCACCCGTGGACGGCCGCCAAGGCGATCGCCGATGGGCCGTCGATCCGCGCCTATGTCGAGGAGACCGCGCGCACCTACGGCATCGACCGGCACATCCGCTATGGGATCAAGGTGTCGTCCGCGTCCTGGTCGACCCCCGACGCACGCTGGACAGTGGAGACGACCGGCCCGGACGGGCCGACGGCCTTCACCTGCAACTTTTTGTGCATGTGCGCGGGTTACTACAATTACGACCGGGCCCACGCGCCTGACTTCGTCGGCACGGAAGACTTCGCAGGGCGCATCGTTCACCCGCAATTCTGGCCCGAAGACCTCGATTACACGGGCAAGAACGTCGTCGTGATCGGCAGCGGCGCGACGGCGGTGACGCTGGTGCCCGAGATGGCAAAAGAGGCGGCGCGGGTCACGATGCTCCAGCGCTCGCCGACCTATGTCGTCTCACGCCCGGCGGAAGACGCGGTGGCCAACTGGCTGCGCGCGAAGCTGCCGCGCAAGCTCGCCTATGGCGTCACGCGGTGGAAGAATGTGCTGTTCGGCATGTTCTTCTATCGCATGACGCAGAAGAAGCCGGAGCGGACCAAGGAACGGCTGCTCGGCATGGTGCGCGAGCATCTCGGCCCCGATTACGACATCGCGACGCACTTCACGCCGCGCTACAATCCCTGGGACCAGCGGCTGTGCCTGGTGCCCGACGCCGATCTGTTCGAGGCGATCAAGGGCGGCCGCGCCGACGTGGTGACGGACACGATCGACCGTTTCGTGCCCGAGGGCATCAGGCTGGCATCTGGCAAGGTGCTGCCCGCCGACGTCGTCGTCACCGCCACCGGGCTGGAACTGTCGCTGATGGGCGGGGTGCCGATCGCGGTCGACGGCGCGCCGGTGACGCTGGCCGACAAGCTTCAGTATAAGGGCATGATGTTCTCGGACGTGCCGAACATGGCCTTCACCTTCGGCTACACCAATGCGTCCTGGACGCTGAAGGCGGACCTGGTCGCCAAATATGTCAGCCGGTTGCTCAACACGATGAAGAAGCGTCGGGTGCGCATTGCGACGCCGCACAACGCCGATCCCACGTTAACGCCGGAACCGTTCGTGACATTTTCGTCCGGCTATATCCAGCGCGCGGCGGACCGGCTGCCCAAGCAGGGGTCGAAGAAGCCGTGGAAGCTCAACCAGAATTACGCGCTTGACGTCATGGCGCTCAAGTTCGGCTCGGTTGACGACGCCATGTTGTTTTCCAACCCTGGCACGGGGTCGGAAAAGCAAGCGGCTTAGGCTGGCGCCGGCGTAGGTCCGAATCGAAAACAACATCGATATCGCATTGCCCGCCGCGCCGCCGCCGGACGTAAAAAAGGCGGCGCGGACGGCCGCCGCAACGCGATCGAATCGGCCCGAGCATGGCGACAAATTGCTGAGTTATCAGCCGCTTGCCGCTTTCCCGGGCCGACGTCCCTGTTACCAGGGCTTACCTTGTTCACCGTAGAACAAACTGAGAATAAACTTCAGCATAGCCAATTCTCCCTTGAGTTGCATTCTCATGGAATGCTCGGCATTCTTAACTTAATATTAAGGTTAACGCAACGTTAGCGCGCCCTGCTGCCTGACCGGCTTAAGAGTATTTTCAAGCGTCGCGGTTAGGGCGCAGGGGCAATGCGCGATGATGGCCAGACCCGGCAGACGGCAGAGAGTGACGGCCACGCCGATGTCGGCCCGTGCGCCGACGAGGATCTGCACGCGCTCCTCCTCATCGAAATCGTCGATTTCGCCGTCCTGCGACGGTCGTTCGGGCTAGCGCAGGCGGAGCTGCTGGCGCCGAGCATCGCCGAACGGGTCGCCGCGGTGCTGCCCGATGCCTCGGTCACGATCGTCGGGCGGGCGCTGATCGAGGTCGGGTTTACGCTCCGCGATCCGGACGAACTGAATCGAGCGGTCACGAAGCTTCACCAGAGCGTCGAACGGCCGGTCATGGTCGAGCGGCGGCCCTGCCAGTTACGGCTGCGGATCGGCGCGGCGGCGGTGTGCGCCGGCGCGGTCGACGAGGTGGCGCTGGTCGAGGCCGCGGAAGAGGCGTTGGCGCACGCTCAACCCGGCGGCGGCGGCGGCAGCATCGGGGCGGTCATCACGCCGACCACCGCGGCCACCGATGCCGCGATCGGGCGCGAGCTGTACCGCGCGGTCAACCTCGACGAGCTGTTCCTGCAATATCAGCCCAAGCTGCACCTTCGGCGGCAGGAAATCACCAGCGTCGAGGCGCTGATCCGCTGGCGGCACCCGGAGCGGGGACTGGTGCTCCCCAACGACTTCATCCCCGCCGCCGAGCGGTCGGGCGCGATCAAGGCGATGACGCTGTGGACGCTGCGGCAGGTCGTGGCCGACCAGCGCGCCATCCTGCGCAACGGCCAGGATCTGCCGGTGTTCGTCAACATCGCCGGCGTGTTGTTGTCGGACGCGGGCTTCGTCGCGGCGGCGATCGAGCTGGTGCGCGAGAGCGGGGCGAAGCTGGGTTTCGAGATTACCGAGACCTCGGTCATTCGCGAGCCCGAGGTCGCGATCGAGCATCTCAAGCAGCTCGCCGATATCGGCGTCACGATCGCGATCGACGATTATGGCGCGGGACTGTCGAGCCTCGCCTATCTGAAGCAACTGCCCGCGCGCGAGCTCAAGATCGACAAGCTGTTCGTCACGCAATTGTCGAGCTCGCATCGCGATCCGTTGATCGTGCGGTCGACCATCGACCTCGCGCACGCACTGGAAATGGACGTGGTGGCGGAGGGCGTGGAGACGCCAATCTCGCTGGCGCTGCTGTCGGTAATGGGCTGCGACATGGTGCAGGGCTTTCTGATCAGCCGGCCGCTCGTATTGGAGGGCCTGCTCGCCTTTCTGCACGAGGAACGCCACCGTCAGCTGCTCGAACAGTCTGGGTCGCCCCTGCAGCGGCTGGCGGCGGTGCGGGCGCGGGCATGACCCGGGCGCTCGTGCGCACGGGCCTGCTGCTGATCCTGCTGGGGCTGTCGCCGGTTCCCGCAACGGCGGCGCCATCGGTTAAGCAGGCGGCGTTCGACGCCGTCGTCACGCGCGTCAAAGCGACGATGCTGACCGATCCGCGCGCCTCCGCCGAGCAGGCGCATGACGCCGAGCCACTCGCGGCCGGGATACCGGATCCGAAGGCACGATCGGTGGCGCTGGCTACCGCGGCATGGCTGCAGGGAGAAGCATTCTACCGCCTCGGCGATCTCGACAGGTCGATGCCGCTCGTCAGCCGTGCGCTCGATCTCGTTCGCAGGGCCGATCCCGGCTCCAAGCTGGAGGGCGACGCGCTGCTGACCAGCGGCAGCATCCATGGCAGCCGCACCGAAGTCGCAGCGGCGCTCGCCGATTTTCAGAACGCGCACCGCATCTTCGTCGCGGCGGGCGAGAAGCGGAGCCAGGCGATCGCGCTGATCTGCCTCGCCATGCTCTACGTCGACGCCAGGGACTTCACCTCCGCCCAGCGCTACCTCGGCGAGGCGCTCGAGGCGTATCCCGCCGATCCGGGACTGGCCTTCGCCATCTACAACAGCCGCGGGCTCGCCTTTCAGGAACAGGGGCGCTTCGATCGGGCCGAGAGCGATTTCAAGCAAGCGCTTCGCTTTGCCCATGAAGCGAAGGCGACCAACATCGCGGCCAAATATGTGCGCAACATCGCCCGCAATCAGCTCCTTGCCGGCCATCTCGCCGAGGCGGACCATACCATCGCCATCGCCCGCGCGGCTGCCGGGACATCGGCCGACGATGGCAAGCAACTCGACGCGATCGCTGCGCAGGCGGCCTTGCAGCATGGCCATTTGCAGGAGGCGGGCCAGCTCATCGATCGCGCGTTCGCGGGCATCGACCTCGCCAGGACGGACCTGCCGTTCCGCGATTCGCATCGCACCGCCGTCGCCGTGTACCAGCGACTGCATCGTCCCGAGCTGGCGCTGAAGCATCTCGAGGCGCTCAAGCGGCTCGACGACGAGTCGACCAAGCTGGCGGTGCAGACCAGCACCGCGCTGATGGCCGCGCGCTTCGATTCGGCCAATCAGGACGCGAAGATCGCGCGGCTGCGTGACGCCGAGCGGTTGCGCAAGGCACGCGAGGAAGTGCAGCGCGCCCGGACCGAGCGGACATTGTGGCTAGGCGCCGCGGGCGCGACGGCGATCGTCATCATCCTGCTGCTGATCGGCATCAGGAAGATCCGCCGCAGCCGCGACGAGGTGCGCGCGGCCAACGACGATCTGGCGGTGACCAATACCGCGCTCGGCAAGGCACTCGCCGCCAAGACCGAGTTCCTCGCGACGACCAGCCACGAAATCCGCACGCCGCTGAACGGCATTCTCGGCATGACGCAGGTGATGCTTGCCGACAGCGCGCTGGCTCCGACCACACGCGACCGGCTGACCGTCGTCCATGGCGCGGGCATGACGATGCGCGCGCTGGTCGACGATATCCTCGACGTCGCCAAGATGGAGACGGGCAATCTCGACCTGGAGACCGCGCCCTTCGATCTGCGGACGATGCTCGACGAGGCCTCGCGGATGTGGGCCGAGCAGGCGCGCGACAAGGGGCTGACCTTCACCGTCGACCTAGACCGCTGTCCGCCGCGCGTCGAAGGCGACGCGGCGCGGGTGCGCCAGATCGTCTTCAACCTGCTGTCGAACGCGCTCAAGTTCACCACGCGGGGGTCGGTGACGCTGATCGCGGAGCAAGCCGGTGACGGCGTCCGCGTCGTGGTGACCGATACCGGCATCGGCATTCCGCTCGCGCAGCAGGAGGCGGTGTTCGAATCGTTCCGTCAGGCCGACACGAGCACGACGCGGCAGTTCGGCGGCACCGGCCTCGGCCTGTCGATCTGCCGCAACCTGGTGCAGGCGATGGGCGGCGAGTTGACGCTGGCGAGCAAGCCGGGCGAGGGGTCCAGCTTCACCGTGGTACTGCCGCTCAAGCTGTTGGCCGCCCTGCCGGCGGCGTGCGACGCGCCGGGTGGAGGCGAGACATTGCTGGTGCTCGACCGCAATCCCATTGCCCGCGCCATGTTCCGCACGCTCTTCGCGCCGCATGTCGAGACGGTGGTGTTCGCCGGGTCGGCCGAGGAGGCAGATGCGTGCCTGACCGCCGGCAAGATCGACCACGTCCTGATCGACGACGTCACCGCGCGGGCGGGGGGCGACCCCCACGGCCTCGTGCGCGCCGTGGTGGAGCGGGCTGGCGACGCCCGGGTGAGCCTGTTGTGGCCGGCGGCCGACGGTGACCAGGGCGAGCTGACGGCGCTGGGCCTGGCGCAGGTGATCGCCAAGCCGGTGTCGGGCGCCGCCCTCGTCGACAGGCTGTTTGCGGCAAGCCGACCGGCAGCGGATCATTCGCCGCTTGTTTCGCGCGCGGCATAGTTGGATAAACACGCTGCAATGTTGCCGTCCGTCTTTGCCCCGCCAGGCCGGCCGTACCGGCGATGAACGTTCTCTTCATCGAGGACGATCCGATGAACCGGCGCGTGGTCAAGGATATGCTGGACGTGGCCGGCGCGACCATGGCCGAAGCCGAGGACGGGCCGGCCGGCCTGAAGCTGATCGACGAGCAGGACTATCAGATCGTGCTGGTCGATCTGCGGATGCCTGGCATGGACGGAATAACGGTCATCCGTAATATCCGTGAGCGCTCCGATGCCAAGGCGCGGGTGCCGATCATCGTCGTCACCGCCGACACCGCCCCTGATCTGCGCGACCGCTGCCTGGCGGCGGGAGCCGATGAATTGCTGTTCAAGCCGGTCGCGATGGAAGCGCTGTTCGACGCGATGGGCCGCATCCTCGCGCGCGACGCCGACGGCGGGATGATTGGCTAGGGCTGGACCCTAGGCTTCCGGCGGCCGTAACGCCGCCGCGAGCGAGGTCGTCGCGCTGCCGCGACGCGCCGGTTGCGGCTGGGACGCGTCGGGCGCCCAGCCGGTCAGAAAAACGAGCTGGAAGCGTTCGCGCACGCGGCCGTCGGCATCGGCTTGCGCGGCAAAGGCATGGGCGGCGGCAGCGAGGCTGATCCGGCTTGCGGGCGCGCGGGCGGCGAGCAGGTTGGACGCCGCCATGCCACGCAGATCGTCGATCAGGCGGCCCATGTCGGGATAGCCGACGTCGAGCGTCTCGACATCGGCGACCGGCAGCGCGAAGCCGGCGCGAACGAGCAGGTCGCCGGCGGCACGCACGTCGATCTCGGGGTGCAGCCGCTGGACGGGGCGGTCGCGCTCGGCGGCGCGCCACGCCGCGCGCAGGCGGGGGAGGCTGCCCGCGCCGGTGAATGCGCCGAGGAACAGCCCGTCGGGCCGCAGCACGCGCCGGATGAGCGTCAGCGCGCCGGGCAGATCGTCGACCTGGTCGAGCACGCCGGCGCTGACGACGAGGTCGAAGCTGGCGTCGGCGAAGGGCAGCCGTTCCTCGTCGCCCTGCACCCCGCCGGCGGCGCGGGCGAAGGCCAAGCCGGGGTCGAGGCGGGCGACGCGCGCGCCGGATGGCGGCGGGAAGGCGGCGTCGAAGCAGCCGAGATCGAGTATTTCCTCGAACCGCCGGGTCACCGTCGCCAGCCGTTCGTCGATACCGTCCAGCATGGCCACGCGCAGGAAGTCATGGGCGGCGTAGCGGGGCTCGGCGCGGTCGCGGCGCAGGCGGCGGGCGGCGCGATCGAAGATGGCCGGAGGAGACATGCGTCGCGGGCTTGTGCGCCGGGGAAGGACAGGTGACAAGACGGGCCGCATGGTCCGTCGCTTGTTCAGCCCCTTGTTTCGCACGGTCGGCGATCTGGCGCTGCCGCCCCGCTGCCCGGGATGCGGCACGCCAGTCGGGGCGGACGGACGCTTCTGCCCAAGCTGTTGGGGTGCGCTGCGCTTCATTGGGCCGCCTTGGTGCGCGGCGTGCAACCTGCCGTTCGATTTCGACACGGGGCCGGGCGCGCGTTGCGACGATTGCCTGACCCGGCCGCCGCGCCATCGCGGCGTCAGGGCGGCGGTCGCCTACGGCCCGATCGCGCGGCAACTCGCACTGAAGCTGAAATATGGTGGGCGGATGGGCATCGCCGAGACGATGGCGGCGCTGATGCTCCGGCATCTGCCCGCCGACGCCGCGCTGATCGTCCCGGTGCCGCTGCACCGCTGGCGATTGTGGTCGCGGGGGTACAACCAGGCGCTGCTGATTGCGCGCGCGGTGGCGCGGCGCATCCAATTGCCGTGCGCGGCCGAGGCGCTGGTCCGGACCCATCGCACGCCGGTGCTGCGCGGGCTGAGCGGGCGGGAGCGGGCGCGCGCCGTCGCCAGCGCCTTCGCGGTGACGCCCAAGGGCCGGGCGGCGATCGCGGGCCGGCATCTGGTGCTGGTCGACGACATCCATACCAGCGGCGCGACGGTGGACGCCTGTGCCGCCGCCTTGCTCGACGCGGGCGCGGCGGGGGTCACGATAGTGTGCTGGGCGCGCGTGCTGACAGGGAGCGATTGACAGCCGGGTCATGCCACCACATTTCAAGACCATGGCGAAGATCGAGATCTATACCAAGGCCTTCTGTCCTTATTGCTCGCGCGCGATGCGGTTGCTGGGCCAGAAGGGCGTCGAGCCCGTCGAATACGACATCAGCTATGGCGGCCCGCGGCGCGAGGAGATGATCCAGCGCGCCGGCGGCCGGACGACGGTGCCGCAGGTGTTCATCGACGGGCGGCATATCGGCGGGTCGGACGACCTCGCCGCGCTCGACGCCCGGGGGGGACTCGACCCGCTGCTGACCGCATGAAGGCGGCGATCCTGCAGATGACGAGCGGGGTCGACCCCGCCGCCAATGCCGCGATGCTGGTGAACGCCGTCGTACGGGCGGCAGGCGAGGGCGCGGCGATGCTGTTCACGCCCGAGATGTCGGGCCTGCTCGATCGCGACCGGGCACGGGCGGCGGGCAATATCGTCGCGGAGGACGAAGACCGCGTGCTCGCGGCCGTGCGCGACGCGGCGGCCAGGGCGGCGATCTGGGTCCATCTCGGCAGCCTTGCGGTGCGGCAGGGCGAGCGATGGGCAAATCGTGGCTTCGTGATCGATGCCGCCGGCGCGATCCGGGCGCGCTACGACAAGCTGCATCTGTTCGACGTCGATCTGCCCACCGGCGAAAGCTGGCGCGAATCGGTCGCCTATGCTGCCGGCCACAGCGCGACGGTGGTGGAGACGCCGGTCGGGCGGCTGGGCCTGTCGATCTGCTACGATCTGCGCTTCCCCGACCTGTACCGGGCGCTGAGCGACGCCGGTGCCACGGTACTGGCGATCCCCGCGGCCTTCACCCGCCCCACCGGCGCGGCGCATTGGGAGCCGTTGATGCGCGCCCGCGCGATCGAGGCGGGCGCCTATGTTATCGCATCGGCGCAGACCGGGGTGCATGAGGATGGCCGCGCGACGCACGGCCATTCGCTGGCGGTGGATCCGTGGGGCGAGGTGCTGCTCGACATGGGCGAGGCCGCGGCGCTGGGCTTCGTCGACATCGACGTCGCCCGCGTGGCCGACGTGCGCGCCCGCGTCCCGGCGCTTCGCCACCGTCGGCCGATCCCGCCGGTGACGCGGGCATGATCGTCTTCGACCTGCGCTGCGACGGCGGACACGTGTTCGAGGCGTGGTTCGCAAGCGGCGCGGACTGGGAGGCGCAGCGCGCCGCCGGCCAGGTCGCCTGCCCGATCTGCGGCGACCCGGGCGTGGAGAAGGCGGCGATGGCCCCCGCCGTGCCGACCAAGGGCAACCGCCGGGGCGAGGCTCCGCCGCCGGCCGTCATCAAGGCGGCGATGCAGGCGATCGCGGCGGGCCAGGCCAGGGCGCTGGAAAACTCGACCTGGGTCGGCAAGGACTTCGCCACCCGCGCCCGCGCGATGCACGCGGGCGAGGAGGATCGCGCGACCATCCACGGCCACGCGACGCTCGCCGACGCCAAGGCGTTGGTCGACGACGGCGTGCCGGTGGCGCCGCTGCCGCTGCCGGTGACGCCGCCCAAGGCGCTGAATTAGCTGGAGGACGGGTCAGTCGCCGGAGACTTCGCCATTATCGTCCGGCAACCTGGCCTTGGCCCGGCGCGAGCGGGCCGCCTGAATGATGTCTTCGATCTCGTAGAGCAGCTTGATACCCTCATCGGTCTTGCCGTTTTTATCCTCGGGATCGTCGGCAAACAGCGCTTTGGCGCGGGCAGCGAGGTCGATCAGCGCGACGTAGTGTTCCTCGCCGATCTTGGCGCGAACTTTGCCGAACCCCTCCGTCAGTTGATAAAAGCTGCTATGAATATCTCGATCGGGAAACGTTCCCGAACGGTCGACGAAGGTGGGTGCTCCCCCCATCAATGATGCAAGCATATCATATATCTCGCTCAGAGATGCTGGGATATAAGGCTTGGGATTAACATAGGAACTGGGGCGGCGTTTCATCGATTCTTCTCCGGGCGAGTGATAATATAGCTGCTGTGGGGACCGAGTTGCCGAGGTCGGATAATTACCACGTGGCGCGGCTGAAAATCCGTGTTGAAAAAGCCCCGGACTTGCGGATTTCTCAACGTTTTGGCCGTCAGCGTCACGTCATAAGCGATGTCGCCGACCCGGGCGTCGGGTCGCCGAAACGTAAGCTCGGAACCGCCGCTGTCATTTTCGCGGCGGTTTACGCGAACGGGGCCGTGACCTGCGGCATCGACGCCAGACCGATCGTAGCGTTCTCGCAATTCTCTCCTGACCTGTCGATCGACGAAATTGCCCAAAGCCTCTTCTTTCGACAATCTGATTTTCAACCTGCCTGCTTGCAACATTGCAAGGCCAGCATCATACGCCCGGTCTGCCGTCGCTTGCACAAACCGGAATGTCTCGACCTGCAAAGGACCAAGATCATTCTTGACGCGTAGATATGTTACTTCCCGCGTGAACCGCAGTTCGGCAAGCTCGCTCTCCATACCTTGCAGTGTCGTGATCGGACCTAGCCGATCATAATGCCCATTCGGATCGATGGCTTCGATGTCGTTGATTGCTTGACGCGTCCAATTCTGCAGCAATTCGGCCTTCATTTCATTGGCTGGCCCCGTAAAGTTGAGGATGTTGTCGGCGACGACGATCGCGCCGCCAGGAGCGCCTCGCAGTCCGGGAAAGGTCTGCTGTAGAGTCATCGGATCGTCGAAGGCGCGGATGTTACCGCCGCGTCCTGCGCGGGAGGATCCTGGCCCAGGTGCAAGTCGAGCGTTCGCTCCGTTTTCGCGCCCTGCCGTGGATGTCGAGCCGGGATAATTTCCCGGCGCGAAGGTGAAGCGGCCGTCGCGCGGGTCGTGATAGGGGTTGAACTTAATCTCGACGCCGTCCGGGCCGCGCGCGGGGGGAAGCAAGCCCGTTCTCAGCCAGCGGTTGAATGCCAGTCGTCATGCGTGCTGCAATAAGTCCATCTGCCGCTCCCTCGTTTGCGGCTGGAACAGATCAGCAACATCTTCCTACATTGCAAGCGGAAATGGCAGGGGCAGGGGCAACGCCGCGTGGGTCGGCGCTGTAGCACCGCCGGCCGGGCCGCTGCTCGCCGCAGCGTGGGGTGGCTTACGCGAAAGGCTGGTGACCCCGGCGCGATTCGAACGCGCGGCCCTCAGATTAGGAATCTGATGCTCTATCCGGCTGAGCTACGGGGTCACTCGCGCGTCGCTCTAGGGCCGGCATCGTCTGCCGGTCAATCGGGGGGGCCTTGCCCCCCGATTGACCGGCCAGGCGGGCCTTCAGGCCTTCAGGTGGGCGGAAATGTGCTTGTTCATCTCGAACATCGACACCTTGTCCTTGCCGAACACCTTCTTCAGTTTGTCGTCCGCCAAGATCTCCCGCTTGTTCTCGGGATTCTGCAGGTTGTTCTTCTTAATGTGGTCCCACACCTTGCTGATCACCTGGCTGCGGGGGAGCTTGTCGTTGCCGACGACCGCGCCGAGCTCCGCGGAGGGTTGGACGGGGGCGTGGATGCCGGTGCCTGAGTTGGTCTTGGGGGCGGCGGTCTTGGCGCCGGCGTCCTGCTTGGCAGTGGCCATGGGGTTCTCCTGTTTAGCCCCGGCCCTGGCCGAGCCGGGAATCACGCCTTCTTGAGCGCGCCAGCCTTGTGCGCCGCCTTTCCGCCGTTGTCACTCTTTACGATGTATTGAGGGTCGTCCTTCGTCGCACGCACGACGTGACTCTTGATCTTCGTGTCGGTGGTCTGCTTCTTCTCCACCACGCCATGCGCGGTACCGCCATGCGACTGCCAGCTCACATGGTCGCCCTTCTTGAGATCTTTCGTCATCGTGTCACTCCTGCTGATGAGCAGGTAATCGCGCGCGCACAAAAAAGGCTCCCGGCCAAAGCCGGGAGCCCGATGATTGAGGTTACCGTGTCCGCTTCTAGAATTTGAAGCCCGCCGCTACACCATAGCGCCGCGGCTCCAGCGTGAAGACGTTGGTGAACAAGCCCGAGGAGGCGTCGGTCACGTACTGGCCGGTGATCGCGTTGTTCGCGGTCAGATTCTGGACGAACCCGCGCAGGAAGAAGCGATCGTCAGGTGCGTTGAGCTGGATCGAGACGTTGACGACCTCATACCCCTTGATCTTGTCGATCGGGCGATTGAAGCTGCGCGCGAAATACTCGCCGGTGTAGTTGAGGTCGGCGCGGCTCACGAGCGTGAACGCCCCGATGTCGAGCGTATGCTGGACGCCGGCGGTGAACTTATATGTCGGCGCATTGGGCAATTGATTGCCGCTCAGGTCGACAGGAACGCCGTCCGGCAGGGCCACGGTGCCGTTGTTGTTGGTCGTAAAGACGAATGGCAGCGCGCCGGTGGGCACGCCGAAGGCCGCGCGCAATCCTGCCTGCAGCGGGGCCAGCGCGCCGGTGGTGACCTGGCCGGCCGCCAGCGATGCCAGCGTCGAGCAGATCGAGATCGCGCCGGTGGTGTTGGTGCCGCCCACGGCGCGCGTGCCGGCAAGACCCAGTGCGCCGTTGACCACATTGACGAACGTGTTGGCCGCGACGGCGCTGCCCTGCGACGAGCGCAGCACGCAGTTGGACGCGTTGGTCAGATCCTTGATGATGACCGTGTCCGACCGTCCGCCCGACGGATCGCGCGTATCGACGAGGCTGAAGTCCTTGATCTTGGTCTTCAGATAGCTGGCCGACAGGTTGACGAGGAAATGCCGGTCGGGCCGGATTGTCGCTTCCAGCTCGGCGCCATAGATATCGGCGTTGGTATTGTCGTTGAACGAGGTCTTGTTGAGGATGCGGCTGAGCTGCAGATCCTTGTAGCGGTAGTAAAAGGCGCTGCCGTTGATGCGCAGCATCCCGCCCATGAAGGTGTTCTTCGACCCGATTTCGAACGAGTCGACGCTCTCCGGCCGGAAGGTCGTCGGGGCCGAGAAGACGCTGGGGTCGAACGGCGGGTTGATGCCGCCCGACTTGTAGCCGCGCGAATAGGACGCATAGAGGAGCGAGTCCGGCGCGATCTTGTAATCGAGCACCGCGCGCCCGGTCACGCGACCGAACTGCACCCGCGCGTCGCGCGTCAACTGGAAGCCCGCCGTCCCGGCGTCCGCGTCGAAGCCGATGGTCGGGACGGTGCCTGCCACCTGCGACGTGAAGGCGTTGGTCGCGCCATAAGGCACCAGGATGTTGAGCAGCGGGTTGCGATCGCTGACGAACTTCTTGTCGTTGCTGTACCGCCCGCCGAGCGTGAGCTTGAGCTTGTCGTTGAACTCGACATAGGTCTCGCCGAACAGACCGTATGACGTGAGCGTGTAGCGGTCCGTTTCGCTGTTGTAATAAGCGGGGCCGCGGAACACCGAGCCGGCGGGCGCGCCGACGGCGGTGCCCTGTGCCAGACCGACGATCGCGCTGGCCAGGCCGCCCTCGGAATTGACGACATAATAATCGCCGTCCGTCACGCCGTGCAGATAGATGCCGCCGAGCAGGAAGTTCACCGGGCCGTCGAACTTCGTGTTCAGGTGGATTTCACCCGAATAGCCCTCGCTCTTCGAGCGCGACCGATCGTAGTTATAGCCGTAGGGATAGCAGCCGGCGTTCACGCCGTTGAACGGGCTGACATAGTTGCGATCGGTAATCGGCGCGCAAAGATTGCCCGCCGCATCGAACAAAGTGGTGCCCGCGGCGGCCGGTCCCGCCGCCCGGAATGTGGCGATGCCGGTGTTGCCCGCCAGCGAGTTGGGCACGTTGAGGAAGTAGCCGGTGGTGGAATCGACGCGCGACCGATTGTAACCGCCGATGATCGACACCGCGACCTTGTCGAAATCCTGATCCAGGCGACCCTGAACGTTGATCTCGTCGGAAAAATAGGTCGGATTGATATCGGAATTGACCGTGCGCAGGTCGGTCGGATTGACGAAGCCGCTGAAGGCGTCGGCGTTGTAGTTGTTGATCGAGCGGATGCCGAACGGCGCCAGCGTCGGGCTGAGCGCGATGGCGAAGAACTCGCGCGACGTCAGCAGCGACGGGAAGGTCGCGGTGGCATTGACCGTGCCGTTGCCCAGACGATCGGGCGTGCAGCCCAGCACGCCGGAATCGTCGCGATTGCAGAGCTGCTTCTGGATGCGGCTGCGGTTGTCGTCCTCGTGGAAATACGACCCCATCAGATCGAAGGTCGTGCGGCTGGTCGGCTGCCAGCGCAGCGAGCCGCGCACCTGGTACAGGTCGCGGCCATCGATGCGGCCGTTGTCGAACAGGTTCTTCGTATAGCCGTCGCGGTTGAGATACTGGCCGGCGACGCGGATCCCCAGCGTGTCGGTGATGGGGAGATTGAACATCCCCTGGGCCTTCTTGGAATCGTAATTGCCGTACTCGACCGAGCCGGATGCGTGGATCCCGGTCAGGTCGGGGCGCGCGGTGATCAGGTTGACGACGCCCGAGGTCGCGTTGCGGCCGAACAGCGTGCCCTGCGGCCCGCGCAGCACCTCGATGCGCGCGAGGTCGAGGAACTCGGTTTCGAACAGGCGCGTGGCGGGGACCGGCACGTCGTTGATGTGGATGCCGGTCGCGGCGTCGCACGAAAAGCCGGTGCACAGATCGCCGATGCCGCGGATCGTGAAACTGGAGCTGGTGAAGTTGGTCTTGGTGAAGGTGACGTTGGGCAGCGATGTCTGCAGATCGAGCGAGTTCTTGATCTGCTGCGTCTCCAGCGCCGCGCCGGTGAAGGCGGAGACTGAGATCGGCACGTCCTGAAGCCGTTCGGACGTGCGCTGCGCGGTGACGACGATGTCGTCCATCCCGCCGGTGCCCTGGCTCTGCGCGTCCGAGGTCGCGCCCGATGCCTCGGTCGCGGTTCCCTGGGTCTGGCCGGTCGCGGTAGTGGCGCGCACATCGGTAGCGCCGCTCTGGGCGAAGGCGGGGCCGGCGGCCAACATCGCGATCGCCGACGCGGCGAGCAGCTCGAACTTCTTCATGGACATCCTCTCCTGTTCCCCGCCGGTCTTGAGCTGCCAGCGTTTCGGGTTTCCCATTTCGGGTATGGGGGCGTAGCGCCGCCGTAATTCTGTCGTCAATCGGCTTTTCACTAGTAAAAGCGTGGTGCGGGAGCGATGTTGCCGGAATGAGACAGTTTCTGAATCGAACTTTAATCCCGACCGTCCGATACCGTAGCGGCAGGGGTATGGCGCGATGAGCGACCTGGTCGAGGCGGCGCCCGGCGACGGCGTTCCCGCCGATGTGACCGACGCGATTCGCACGCTGATCCGCTGGGCGGGCGACGACCCGAGTCGGGAGGGGCTGATCGACACGCCACGCCGCGTCGCCAAGGCGTGGCGGGAATATTGCGCCGGCTATGGCGACCATCCGGCCGAACACCTCGCGCGCGTCTTCGAGGAGGTCGGCGGCTACGACGAGATCGTGCTGCTCAAGGACATCCCGTTCCAGTCGCATTGCGAGCACCACATGGCGCCGATCATCGGCAAGGCGCACATCGCCTATCTGCCGCGCGACCATGTCGTCGGCATCTCCAAGCTCGCCCGCGTGCTGCACGGTTTCGCGCGGCGGCTGCAGGTGCAGGAGCGGCTGACGGCGGAGGTCGCCGACTGCATCTGGGACAACCTCAAGCCGCTCGGCGTCGCGGTGGTGATCGAGGCGAGCCACGCCTGCATGACCGCGCGCGGGGTGAGGACGCCGGGCGTATCGATGCGGACCAGCCGGATGATGGGCGTGTTCCGCGACGACGAACGCTCGCGGCGCGAGGTGCTGGCGCTGATGGGGCTGTGACGCGGACGGTTCTCGTCACCGGCGGGGCGAAGCGGCTGGGCGCGGCGATCGCGCGGCGGCTGGCGGCGGATGGGCATCGGGTCGTGATCCATTACGGGCGATCGGGCGAGGCGGCACGGACGCTGGCGAACGAGATCGGCGCGGCGGGGACGGTGAGCGGCGACCTCGCCGAGGTCGAAGCGCTCGGCGACCTGTGGGCGCGGGCGTGCGCGGTGGCGGACGGGCCGATCGACGGGCTGGTCAATTCGGCCTCCCGGTTCGCGTTCGACCGGCCGGGGGCCGTGGACACGGCGCTGGCAGCGCGACTCTATGCGGTCAATTGCACCGCGCCGGCGCTGCTGGCCGGCGCGCTGGCGGGGCAGGGGGTGGGGGGTGCGGTGGTCAACCTGCTGGACCAGAAGCTGGCCAATCCCAATCCGGATTTCTTCTCCTATACGTTGTCAAAAGCGGCGCTGGCCGAGGCGACGGTGCTGATGGCGCAGGCCTTTGCGCCGCGCGTGCGGGTCAATGCGGTGTCGCCCGGGCTGACGCTGCCGAGCGGGGAGCAGAGCGCGGCGGCGTTCGACCGGGTGGCGCGCGCCAATCTGCTGGCGCGGCCTGTCGGGGCGGAGGCGGTGGCCGATGCGGTCGCGTGGCTGATCGAGGCGGAAAGCGTGACGGGGCAGAATCTGTTCGTCGATTGTGGCCAGCGCTTCGTGAAGCGTGATGGCGATGTGATGTTCGAAGGGAGGGAGGAGTGAGCAGGGAGCAGATAGCAGGGGAATGGTGCTCGTTGGTCAGGGATCGACCGAGCCTTCGTCCCCTGCTCCCTGTTCCCTGCTTCCCGTGCACACATGGCTGAGTTCACCACCATCCTCGACGGGCTCGACGTCCAGATCCGCCTTGGCATCCATCCGCATGAGGCCGAGCCGCAGCGGGTGCGGCTGTCGGTGTGGATGACGGTAGACTACGCCCGGCCGCCCTCTGCCGACCGTATCGAGGAAGTGCTCGACTACGACTTCCTGCGCGACGGTATCCACCGGCTGGCGGCGGGCGAGGGCTTTGCGTTACAGGAAACGCTGGTGGAGGCCATCGCGGCGCTATGCCTGGCGGACCGGCGTGTGCGGCAGGTCCGCGTCCGATCGATGAAGCTCGATGTCTATCCCGACGCCGCCGTCGGGTGCGAGATCGTCCGCCCCTGACTACACCCGGTTCGCGGCGCTGAGCACCGCCCGCACGCTGGCCGTCGCCACGTCGGGGTCGATGCCGACGCCCCACACCGTGCGGCCGTCGGAAAGGCGGCATTCGAGATACGTCGCCGCCTGCGCGTCCGCGCCGTGGCCGATGGCGTGTTCGGCATAGTCGGCGACGTCGAGCGTCACCCCCGCCTCCGCCAGCGCCGCGACGACGCCGGAGATCAGGCCGTTGCCGCGACCGCTGATCGAGCGCTCCTCGCCGCCGACCGCGACGCGGCCGACGAACAGGCGGTCGCCCGGCGCGCCGCTTTCATGATAGTCGCGCAACACGAAGTGGTCCGCGTCGCCCGGCAGATAGGTGCGGTCGAACAGGCCGCCGATGTCTTCCGCGTTGAGCTCGCGGCTGGTCTCGTCCGCCATCGCCTGGACGTGGCGGCTGAAATCGGCCTGGAGCCGCTTGGGCAGCTTTAGCCCGCGATCCTGCTCCAGCACCCAGGCGACGCCGCCCTTGCCGGATTGCGAGTTGACGCGGATCACCGCCTCGTAGCTGCGGCCGAGGTCGGCGGGATCGATCGGGAGGTAGGGCACTTCCCAATATTCGTCGTTGCGGGCGGCCTGGGCGGTAAAGCCCTTCTTGATCGCGTCCTGATGCGAGCCGCTGAACGCGGTGAAGACCAGGTCGCCGGCATAGGGCGTGCGCGGGTGGACGGGCAGGTTGGTGCAATAGGTCACCGTCTGCACCACCTCGTCGATGTCGGACAGGTCGAGTCCCGGCGCGACGCCTTGCGTGTAGAGGTTGAGCGCGACGGTCACGAGGTCGCAATTGCCGGTGCGCTCGCCGTTGCCGAGCAGGCAGCCCTCGACCCGGTCGGCGCCGGCCATCAGCCCCAGCTCGGCGGCGGCGACGCCGGTGCCGCGGTCGTTGTGCGGGTGGAGGCTGAGGACGACGCTGTCGCGCGCGCTGACGTGGCGGCCGAACCATTCGATCTGATCGGCATAGATATTGGGGGTCGCGCATTCGACGGTGGCGGGGAGGTTGAGGATCAGCGGCGTGGCGGGTGTCGGCCGCAGCACCTCGATCACCGCCTCGCAGACCTCCAGGCTGAAATCGAGTTCGGCGGTGGAGAAGGTCTCCGGGGAATATTCGAACAGCCAGTCGGTGCCGGGCTGCTTCGCCGCCTCGTCGCGCAGGATCTTCGCGCCGTCGACGGCGATTCGCTTCACCTCCTCGCGGCTCATGCCGAAGACGATGCGGCGCCACGCGGGGCTGACCGCGTTGTAGAGATGGACGATCGCCCGCTTCGCGCCGCGCAGGCTCGCGAAGCTGGTCTCGATCAGGTCGCGGCGGGATTGGGTCAGCACCTGGACGGTGACGTCGTCGGGGATGCGCCCCGACGCGACGAGGCCGCTAATGAAGTCGAACTCGGTCGCGCCGGCCGACGGAAAGCCGACCTCGATCTCCTTCAGCCCGACCTTGACGAGCAGGTCGAACATCCGGGTCTTCTTCTCCGCATCCATCGGGTCGATCAGCGCCTGGTTGCCGTCGCGCAGATCGGTGGAAAGCCAGCGCGGGGGGCGCGCGATCGTGTGCCCTGGCCACTGGCGGTCGGGCAGGTCGATGGGCGGAAAGGGGCGGTATTTGACGGACGGGTCGCGCAGCATGGCCATGGCTAGGCTCTCGAACGGGAGGGTCAGCGATCCTTAAGCGCGGGAAGCGGGGCGAGCGCGCTTAAGGGCGCGTAAGTCGCAAAAGACCGGGCTTCGTCACGCCCTCTCCCTGCGGCACTGCCGGCGGCTTGTCCACCCCGGTGTGCTATTGATCGATGTTGTCTGCCGTTCAGCCAAGGTCAGCTATTCTTACCCGATGCGGCGAGTCATCTACCGAAGCACGGCCACCCAGCCGTTCGCCGCCGCCATCGCCCCCGATATCCTGCGGGGCGCGCGGCCGTTCAACGGATTGAATGGCGTCACCGGCCTGTTGTGCGCCGCCAACGATCGTTTCCTGCAGGTGCTGGAGGGGCCGGAGGAGAGCGTCGGCCTCGCGCTGGAGCGTATCCACACCGATTCCCGTCACTACCGCATCGAGATACTTGCAGACCAGCCGATCGAGACTCGCGCCTTTGCCGACTGGGCGATGGCGTATCGCGACGAGGGGCATTCCGCCACGCTGCTCGACGAGCGGGTCCGCCTCCTCGTGGCCCGCGCGCCGCAGAACATCGGCGAGCGGTTCAGGGAGTTCGTGCAGGTCTGAACCCGCACGAACCCCCGTCGCTTACTTCTGGAAGGCGGCGGCGATGTCCAGCTTCACCTCGTCGGACACGATCGGAACGAAGAAGCCGATGCCGAAATCGCTGCGCTTGATCGTGGCCGTAGCGTGGAAACCGACGTTTTCCTTGCCGCCCATCATCGCCGGCGCCTTGCCCGCGCCATAGAAACTGGCGTCGAGCGTGACCGCCTTGGTGACGCCGTTGAGCGTAAGATTGCCCGTAACCTTGGCGGTCTCGCCCTTCGCGACGACGCTGGTGCTGACGAAATGGGCGTCGGCGGCGGCGGCACCGAAGAAATCGGGCTTGCCGCCATCCTTGCCGGGGCGCGTGAGGTGCGCGGTGAGGCCGCTGCTGGCGGTGGTCACCTTCGAGACGGGAATGGTGACGTCGACCTTGGTCGCGTTGAGGTTCTTCGGGTCGAGCGTCAGCGTGCCGCTGATGTCGCCGAAGATGCCGGTGTAGGGCGAGAAACCGAGATGGTTGACGGTCCACAGCACCAATGTGTGGCCGGGATCGGCGGTGTAGGTGCCGGCGGTGACGGCGGCGGGGTTGTGCGAGCCGGGGGGCGAGGCCGGCATCTGCGCGATTGCGGGGGCGGCGAGAAGCAGGGCGGCGATGAGGGTGCGGCGCATGGGGATCACTCCTGTGATGGCAAGGCAAAGTTCCCAATATTCCCGTCAAATCGGTAATTTTATTGCGCTTGGATTGTTTGTACGGCAATTATGGGAGGGTAAGCAGCGAACATGACGATGGGGTAGCAGGTGGCGATGTTGTAGGACAGCCCGCTCGGACGTCGCTATCCCGTCATGCCGGCCCTCGTGCCCGGCATCCACCTCCGATCTGGCTGCATGGATCGCCGCTGAGCTTCGCGCCAGGATCGTGGGTGGACCCCGGCACGAGGCCGGGGTGACGATGGTCAGTTCTTGTCCTTGTCCACCAGCTTGTTCTTGCCGATCCACGGCATCATCGCGCGGAGTTCCGCGCCGACCTGTTCGATCGGATGCGCCGCCGCCGCCTTGCGCGCGGCCTTGAGCTCGGGCTGGCCGGCGCGGTTGTCGAGGACGAAGTTCTTGACGAAGCGGCCGGCCTGGATGTCGGCGAGGACGCGCTTCATCTCCGCCTTGGTCTCCGCCGTGATGATCCGCGGGCCGGTGGTGATGTCGCCATATTCGGCGGTGTTGCTGATCGAATAGCGCATGTTCGCGATGCCGCCCTCGTAGAGCAGGTCAACGATCAGCTTGACCTCGTGCAGGCACTCGAAATAGGCCATTTCCGGCGCGTAGCCGGCCTCGGTCAGCGTCTCGAACCCGGCCTGGATGAGATGGGTGAGGCCGCCGCACAGCACCGCCTGCTCGCCGAACAGGTCGGTCTCGCATTCCTCGCGGAAATTGGTCTCGATGATCCCCGACCGGCCGCCACCGACGCCGGAGGCATAGGCGAGCGCGACGTCGTGGGCGTTGCCCGACGCGTCCTGATGCACCGCGATCAGGCAGGGCACGCCGCCGCCGCGGGCATATTCGGAGCGGACGGTGTGGCCCGGGCCCTTGGGCGCGATCATCACGACATCGAGGTCGGCGCGCGGCTCGATCAGGCCGAAATGCACGTTTAGGCCGTGCGCGAAGGCGAGCGTCGCGCCCTGCTTCAGGTTGGCGGCGAGATCGTCGGCGTAGATCGCGGCCTGATGCTCGTCGGGGGCGAGAACCATGACGATGTCGGCCCATTTCGCCGCATCGGCGTTGGACATGACCTTGAAGCCCGCGCCCTCGGCCTTGGCGGCGGTGGTGGAGCCGGGGCGGAGCGCGACGGCGACTTCCTTGACGCCGGAGTCGCGCAGGTTCTGGGCGTGGGCATGGCCCTGGGAACCGTAGCCGACGATCGCGATCTTCTTGCCCGTCAGCAGGTTCAGGTCGGCGTCGGCGTCGTAATATACTCGCATTGATTCGGTCCTCGGCAATGTCCCTCGACTTCGCTCGGGACGAACGGTGGTTGGATGGACTTCGTTCGGGTCGAGCGAAGTCGAGACACTTTGCTAGATTGCCTCGCGCCCCCGCGCGATGGCGACGATGCCGGTGCGGGCGACCTCGACCAGGCCGACTTCGCCCATCAGCTCGACGAACTTGTCGATCTTGTCGCGGCCGCCGGTCACCTCGAACACGAAGGACGCGACGGTCGCGTCGACGACGCGGGCGCGATAGACGTCGCCGAGGCGGAGCGCCTCGATCCGGTGCTCGCCGACGCCGGCGACCTTGACCAGCGCCAGTTCGCGCTCGACGTGCGGCCCGAGCGCGGTCAGGTCGGTGACCGAATGGACGGGGATCAGCCGATCGAGCTGGGCGAGGATCTGCTCCATCGTCGCGGCGCTGGCCGAGGTGACGATGGTGAGCCGCGACACCGCCTTGTCGGCGGTGACGTCGCTGACGGTGAGGCTCTCGATATTATAACCGCGCGCGGTGAACAGCCCGGCGATGCGTGCGAGGATGCCGGGCTCGTTGTCGACGAGGACGCTGAGCGTGTGCCGCTCGGCCTTCTCCTGCGTGATGTGCATCAGACGAGCGCCTTCGCCTCGTCGTCCATCTCGCCCGAGACTTCGTTCGCCTGGAGGATCATGTCGGTGTGCGCCGCGCCCGAGGGGATCATCGGGAAGCAATTGGCGAGCTTGGCGACGCGGCAGTCGACCATCACCGGGCCATCATGCGCCAGCATCGCGGCGATGCTGTCGTCAAGCGCATCGCACGTGTCGATGCGGATGCCCTTCCAGCCATAGGCTTCGGCGAGCTTGACGAAGTCCGGCAGGGAATCGCTGTAACTCTCCGAATAGCGCGACGAATAGGTCAACTCCTGCCACTGGCGAACCATCCCCATATATTCGTTGTTGAGGATGAACACCTTGACCGGCAGCCGGTATTGCGTCGCCGTCGCCAGCTCCTGGATGTTCATCTGGATCGACGCCTCGCCGGCGATGTCGATGACCAGCGCCTTCGGGTTGCCGAGCTGCGCGCCGATCGCGGCGGGCAGGCCATAGCCCATCGTGCCGAGCCCGCCCGACGTCAGCCATTTGTTGGGCGCCTCGAACCCGTAATGCTGGGCGGCCCACATCTGGTGCTGGCCCACCTCGGTGGTGATGATCGGCTGCAGGTGCTGCGTCGCGGCGTGGAGCGCGCGGACGGCGCGCTGGGGCATGATCTCGGCCCCGTCCTCCGGGAAGGACAGGCAGTCGCGCGCGCGCCAGCCCGCGATCCGCTGTTGCCAGTCCGCCATGTCGGGCTTCGGATGCTGACGCGCCTTCCAGATGCGGACCATGTCCTCCAGCGCGTATGCGGCATCGGCGATGATCGCGAGGTCGACGCGCACGACCTTGTTCACCGACGAACGGTCGATATCGATGTGGATCTTGCGGCTGTAGGGCGAGAAGGCGTCGAGCCGGCCGGTGACGCGGTCGTCGAAGCGGCTGCCGATCGCGACGACCAGATCGGCCTGGTTCATCGCCATGTTCGCTTCGTAGGTGCCGTGCATCCCCAACATGCCGAGGAACTGCGGCGACGAGGCGGGGAAGGCGCCGAGCCCCATCAGCGTCGAGGTGACGGGCGCGCCGGTGATGCGGGCGAGCTCGCGCAGCAGTTGCGACGCCGCCGGGCCGGCGTTGATGACGCCGCCGCCGGTGTAGAGGATCGGGCGCTCGGCGGCGGCGAGCATGTCGACCGCCGCCTCGATCGCCCTGGGATCGGCCTTGAGCGCGGGGCGATAGGTCTTGTGCTGGATCGGGCCGGGCCTGCGATAGCGCGCGGTCGCGACCTGGACGTCCTTGGGGATGTCCACGACCACCGGGCCGGGGCGGCCGGAGGTGGCGATGTGGAACGCCTCATGGATCACCGGGCCGAGCTGCGCCGGGTCCTTCACCAGATAATTGTGCTTGGTGCAGTGGCGAGTGATGCCGACGGTGTCCGCCTCCTGAAAGGCATCGGTGCCGATCAGCGCGGTCGGCACCTGGCCGGTGATGACTACCATCGGGATCGAGTCCATCAGCGCGTCGGTGATGCCGGTGACGGCGTTGGTCGCGCCGGGTCCGGACGTGACGAGCACGACTCCCGGCTTGCCGGTGGCACGGGCATAGCCTTCGGCGGCATGGGTCGCGGCCTGCTCGTGGCGGACGAGGATGTGCTTGATCCGCTTCTGGCGGAACAAGGCGTCATAGATCGGGAGGACCGCGCCGCCGGGATAGCCGAAGACGAGCTCGACGCCGAGACCGCCCAGCGCCTCGACGAGGATGTCCGCGCCGCTCTTCTCGGTCATGGTGGTGGCAGTGGTCATGGTGCGGCGCAACTAGAGGTTACAAAAATGCTGGTCAACCATCAAAAGCGTAATATTGTTGCTTTCCAAACGGGACCATTCTTCGTGGGTCTGGTGGCGGAACCACGTATATTGGCGCTTGGCATATTGCCGGGTCTGAAGCTGGGCGGCGGCGAGCGCGTCGGGGTGAGGCAGGTGTCCGGCCAGCATCGCGGCGATCGGGGGCACGCCGATCGCACGGCGGATCGGCGCGTCGGCGGGCAGGTCGGTGCGGGCGAGCAGCCTTCGGACTTCGTCCACCGCGCCTTCCTCCATCATGACTACCAGACGCGCGTCTATGCGGGCGAATAGCGCGGCTCGGTCCGGTAGCAGGATGAGCGGGCGCAGGTCGACCTCGCCGCCGATGCCGCCCGTGCGTTCGGCCTGCCAATGGGCGAGCGGCCTGCCGGTGCTGCGGACGACCTCCAGCGCGCGGGCGATGCGGGCGGTGTCGGCGGGGGCAAGGCGGGCGGCGGCGGCGGGGTCCTCGGTCTTCAGCGCCGAATGAGCCTCGGCGACCGGCAGCGCGCGGGCGGCGGCGCGGATGGCGGGGTCGATCGCGGGCACCGGCGCGATGCCGTCGAGCAGGGTGCGGAGGTACAGCCCGGTGCCGCCGACGAGGATCGGGAGCCGGCCGTTGGCGTGTGCGTCGGCGACCGCCCATCTCGCTTCCACGGCCCAGCGCGCGGCGGAATAGCCGGCGTCCGTGCCGTCGACATGGCCGAACAGGCGGTGCGGGACGCGGGCTTCCTCTTCGGCAGAGGGGCGGGCGGTGAGGATGCGGAGGTCGCCATAGACCTGCGCGGAATCGGCGTTGATGACGATTCCGTTCTTCGCCTCGGCCAGGCCCAGCGCCAGCGCCGACTTGCCGCTGGCGGTCGGCCCTGCGATGAGCGCGAGGGGAGGGCGCACCTTGTTCATTGCGACGCTGATAGCAGCCGAAGGGCTGGCCGGGGGCGATGTTTCCGCCGCCGTCGATCGGTTGGCCGAGGCGGGCTGCGCGCCGGGGCCGTCGGGCTGGCTCGACCAGGGCAGCGCGGCGGATGTGCTGTTCGGCATGAACCCGGCCGGCGCGCGTGCGGCGCTGGAGGGCGGCGCGTTCGATGTCGTCGTCCAGCCGCTGGACTATCGCGCGAAGCGCCTCCTCGTCGCCGACATGGATTCGACGATGATCACCGTCGAGTGCATCGACGAACTCGCCGATTATGCCGGGCTGAAGCCCGAGATCGCGGCGATCACCGAGGCGGCGATGCGGGGCGAGCTCGACTTCGAGGGCGCGCTCGACGCGCGGGTGGCGTTGCTCGCGGGACTCGATGCGGACGTGATCGATCGCTGCCTCGCCGAGCGGGTGCGGATCATGCCGGGCGCGGTGGCGCTGGTGCGGACGATGCGCGCGCGGGGCGGCCGGTGCGTGCTGGTGTCGGGCGGCTTCACCCGCTTCGCCGAGCCGGTGGCACGGGAAATCGGGTTCGATCGGGTCGTCGCCAACGAATTGGTGATCGCGGACGGCCGGCTGACGGGCGCGGTGCGCAAGCCGATCGTCGGGGCGGACACCAAGCTGGCGACGCTGCGCGCGGAGGCGGCGGCGCTGGGCATCGGGCTGGAGGCGACGCTCGCGGTCGGCGACGGGGCCAACGATCTGCCGATGGTGCAGGCGGCGGGGCTGGGGGTGGCCTATCACGCCAAGCCGATCGTCGCGGCGGCGGCGGGCGCGCGGGTAGAGCAGGGGGATTTGACGGCGCTGCTCTGGGCGCAGGGGATTGCGCGGCGGGAGTGGGTCAGCGCTTGACTCGTCACGCCGGCCTTATGTCGGCCGCCCGAACGCGCAACGCTGCTCGCTGCCGTCGGACAAGGGCCATGGTGGACCCGGCACAAGGCCGGGGTGACGGGGTCCTCGTGACTTACGGCGCGACGATCACGCAGCTCACGCCTGCCTTGGCGCACGCCGCCTGGGCCGCCGCCTTGGTGGCGTAGCCCGACGCCTGGACGCGGATGACCCCGTTCGCTTCGGCGTAGAAGGCCTGCCCGCCGGGGAATCTGGCCTTCATCTTCGTCCAGAGCCCTTCCGCGTTCCTGCGGTCGCGGAAGGCGCCGAGCTGGGCGCTCCAGCCGCCGGCGCCCACGCGCATCGGCGCGGGCTTGTCCACCGCAAGGTCGACCCTCGACAGCGTGGCCTTCGCGCCGGGCAGCGCCTTGGTGGGCACGGGCTTCGTCACGGCGACCAGGGGGGGCCTGGCGGGCATGGGCCTGGTCGCGACGACGGGGGTCGGCTTCGGCTTCGGCGCGGGCGTCGGCTTCGGCTCGGGAAGGCGCGAGGGCGGCAGCGCGGCGGTGCGAATGCCGGGCGGCGGCTGCGTCGCATATTGCTGGGCCAGCACCGTGCCGCGCTCGCGATCGGCCGGCGTGATGTACTGGTCCATCTGCGCCAGCGTCTGCGATGCCGACGGCAGGCCGGCCGCCGACGCGCGGGTCATCAGGGCGTAGGCGCGCGGATAGTCGCGCGCGACGCCGTCGCCGTTGAACAGCATCGTGCCGAGCACGAGCTGGCAGCGCGGCTCGCCGCGCGCGACCGATTTCTCCAGCCACGGCAAAGCGTCGCTCTTGCGGCCCGCCTGGAACAGCGCGAGCGCGTAATTGTCGCCGGCCTGCTCATGCCCCTGCAATGCCGCCTTGCGGAACCAGCTCTCCGCCAGTCCCGGGTCGACCGGCACGCCGCGCCCGAGCTTGTACGCCTGGCCGAGGTTGAACTGCGCGTCGGGATCGCCGGCGATGGCGGGGCCGCGCCATTGCTCGATCGCCGCCTTGAAGTCGCCCTTCGCCCAGGCGTCGACGCCCGCCTTGACGTCCGCCAGCGCCGGCGTGGCGGCCATGGCCAGCGCCGCCGCGCTCAAGAGCAATCCGTACCGCATCCGCCATCCCCTGATCTTTGCGCGGCGATCATGCCTGCGCGCGAGGGCATAGCGCAAGAGACGCCGTTAACCGCTTCTTAGCGGCCGCCATGGCACGTCAGCCCGGCAAAGCAGGGGAGTTCCGGCTAGACATGCGCGTACTCGCATTGGCGTCGCAAAAGGGAGGGTCGGGCAAGACAACCTTGTCCGGTCACCTCGCCGTACAGGCGCATCTGGCGGGCCAGGGCCCGGTGGTGCTCATCGATATCGATCCGCAGGGGTCGCTCGCCGACTGGTGGAACGAGCGCGAGGACGATCAGCCCGCCTTCGCCCAGACCACGGTCGCCCGGCTGGCGGCCGATCTCGAATCACTGCGCCAGCAGGGATTCAAGATCGCGGTGATCGACACGCCGCCCGCGATCACCCAGGCGATCCAGAGCGTCATCCAGGTCGCCGAGTTGATCGTCGTGCCGACGCGGCCCTCGCCGCACGACCTGCGCGCGGTCGGCGCCACCGTCGACCTGTGCGATCGCGCCGGCAAGCCGCTGATCTTCGTCGTCAACGCCGCCACCCCCAAGGCGCGCATCACGTCGGAGGCCGCGGTCGCGCTGTCGCAGCATGGCACCGTCGCCCCCGTCACGCTCCACCAGCGCACCGATTACGCCGCGTCGATGATCGACGGCCGCACCGTCATGGAGGTCGACCCGCAAGGCAAGTCGGCCGCCGAGGTGCGGGCGCTGTGGGCCTATATCTCCGACCGGCTCGAAAAGAACTTCCGCCGCACCGTCTTCGCGGTGCCGCAGGCGGCGCAGGTCGGCTTCGGCCAGCGCCCGGTAGGCGGCGGCTTCGGTCGCCGGGTGGCGGGCTGACGATGCTGGGTCAGGCCAAGCCGTTCGCGTCGCTGTCGTCGACGCTGCTCGCCCGCAAGGGTCAGGCACGCCCCGCGATGCGGCCGCAGGGCTATGCCAGCCTCGCGCCCGCGCCGGCGCCCACCGACGATCTCGGTTGGAACGACATGGGCGCGGAAGCACCGGCCCCCGAATCGATGCCGATCGAGCCGACGCCGATCGTGCCGACCGTCGAGCCCGCCGCCGAAGCGCCCACCCCGCCGGTGCTGGTGGCCCGCGAGGCGCTGCGCGAGGAAGTCGAAACGCCCGTCGAGCCGCCCCATGCCGTCAAGAGCGTGTCGGTCGCCACCGCCGGCCGGCTCCAGCGCGAGACCGCGCACAACGGCCGCGCCGCCTTCACGCTGCGCCTCGACGCCGGCCGCCACCTGAAGCTCAGGCTGGCGAGCGCGGTGACGCATCGCTCGGCGCAGCAACTGGTCAGCCACGCGCTCGATCAATTCCTGACGACCTTGCCGGAAGTCGACACGCTGGTCGCGCAACTGCCCGCGACGCCCGCGACGAAGGGGAAACGCTGATGGTCCGTTCCAACAAGGCTTCGGCCGGCGCGATCGCGCTGGCGCTCGGCGGCCTTTCCCTCCTGTGCGCGTCGGACGGCGCGGATCGCGTCGTGTCGGCGAGCGCCAAGGCGGCGAAAAAGGCGACTAGAGCGCTCGACAAGCATCGGACGACCGAGGCGGTGATGGCGGCCGAGCAGGCGGTGGCGCTGTCGCCGCGCGAGGCTGCCTATCGCATGATCCTGGGCCAGAGCTATCTGGAGGCGGGGCGCTTCCAGTCGGCGGGACAGGCCTTTGCCGACACGCTCCAGCTCGACGGCGGCAACGGCCGCGCCGCGCTCAACCTCGCGCTGACGCAGATCGCGCGGGGCGACTGGCAGGCGGCGCGTCACGTGCTCGACGCCCATGCCGGCGAGATCCCCGCCGCCGATCGCGGGCTGGCGATGGCGCTGGCCGGCGATACGCCCGGCGCGGTGGCGCTGCTGACCCAGGTCGCCCGCTCGCCCGCGGCGAGCCCGAAGGTGCGGCAGAATCTGGCGCTGTCCTATGCGCTGGCGGGTCAGTGGAGCCTCGCGCGGATGATCGCGGCGGCCGATATGTCGCCCGCCGACGTCGACCGGCGAATGGAGCAATGGGCCGCCTTCGCGCAGCCGCACGAGGCGTCGGACCAGGTCGCGAGCCTGCTCGGCGTGCGTCCGGTTGCCGACGGGGGCCAGCCGGTGGCGCTGGCGCTGAACGCGCCGGTCACGCCGGCCCCGGTCGCGGTCGCCAAGGTCGAGCCGGCGCCGGTTGCCGCGCCCGTGCAGGTTGCTGTCGTGACGCCCGTCGCGCCCCGGATCACCTTCGCGTCACCCAGGGAGGTGGTGCAGTCGCTGCCCGCCCCCGTCATCGCCAGCAATCGGGCGTCGTTCAAGACACCGATCAACGCCGCGCCCGCGAAGATCGCGGCGAGGCCGGCCGGGAAGACGGCGGTGCTCGCCGGCGGCACCTGGTTCGTGCAGCTCGGCGCGTTCGACAATTCAGGCGTCGCGAAGGACGCCTGGGGCCGCGCGACGCGACGGTACGCGGGGTTCAAGGGCCACGTCCCGCAGGGTACCAACTTCAAGACGACCAGGGCGACCCTGTACCGCCTGTCGGTCGGCGGCTTCAGCCGCGCGGCGGCGGACAAGGCCTGCCATGCCTATCGCGTGCGGGGTGGGTCGTGCTTCGTCCGTTCGGGCGCGGGGGACCAGGTGGCCGCCTGGGTCAAGCAGGGCGGCGCGCAACTGGCGATGAAATAATCTCTGAGCCGTCCCCGAGACGAGCTCGGGGAGGATTTAGGCTACCTCCCGCCCGCCCTTCCACACCCTCAGCGCCTTGCCCTGCACCGGCAGGCCGTCGAACGGCGTGTTCCCCGCTTCGCCCGGCAGCGTGTCGCTGTCGATCAGCCAAGGTGCTTCCGCGTCGAACAGCAGCAGGTCCGCCGGCTGGCCGACCACCAGCGCACCCGTGTCCAGCCCCAGCACCCGCGCCGGGTTGGCGGCGAGCAGCGCGAACAGCCGCTCCATCGCCAGCAACCCGTCGCGCACGAGCGTCAGCGCCAGCGGCAGCAATGTCGCCGCGCCCGCCGCGCCGGCGGCGGAATCGGCGAAGGGCAGGCGTTTCGCTTCCGGTCCTTGCGGTGCGTGGCCCGAGCCGAGCACGTCGATCGTCCCGTCCGCCAGCGCCGCGCGCGTCGCCTGCCGGTCGGCTTCGCTGCGCAGCGGTGGCGACAGGTGCGCGAAGGTACGGAAATCGCTGACCGCAATATCCGACAGCAGCAAATGCGCGGGCGTGACGCCGCAGGTGACCGCAACGCCGCGCATTTTGGCGGCGCGGATCAGGGCAAAGCCGGCGGCGGTCGTCACCTGGCGAACGTGCAGCCGCGCGCCGGTCTCCTCCGCCAGCATCAGGTCGCGCGCGATCGCCAGCGGCTCGGCGAGGGCGGGCGCGGCGGGGAGGCCGAGCCGGGTCGCGGTCTCACCGGCGGTAGCGACGGCGTGCGCGGCCAGGCCGCTGTCCTCGGCATGGGCGATCACCGCCAGATCGAGGTCGCGGGCGTAGCTCAACACGCCCGCCATGACGCGCGAATCGGCGATCCAGCCCGCGCCCGTCCCAACCGCGCGCGCACCGGCGGCGCGGCAGGTCGCCATCTCGGCCAGGTCCGCGCCCTTCAGCCCGCGCGTCGCGGCGGCGATGGGGTGAATCCATAAATCGGGCTTGCCGATCAGCGACAGCCGCTGGACCGCGCCGGGCTCATCAAGAACGGGCGACTGGTCGGGCATCGGCGCGACGCGGACGATGCCGCCGGCGCGACACGCGGCGCGATCGACGGTGAAGACGCCGAGGTCGACGATGCCCGGCGCGAGGTGCTTGCCGCGCGCGTCGATCGCGTCGGCGGGCAGGGCGACGTCGCCCACCGCCGCGATGACGCCGTCGTCTACCAGCACGCCCCCCGCGCATACGCCGTCGGGCGTCACCAGCCGCGCGTTGCCGATCGCCAGCCTCATGCCCAGCCCGCCACGCCGCGCGTGCGCCGCGTCAGGACGTCGAGGCACGCCATCCGCACCGCGACCCCCATTGCGACCTGCTCGGTGATCGCGGACTGGAGGTGGTCGGCGACGCTCGAATCGATCTCGACGCCGCGGTTTATCGGGCCGGGGTGCATGACCAGCGCATCGGGCAGGCGGCCGAGGCGCTCGGCGGTCAGGCCCCAGCCGTGCCGGTACTCGCGTGGCGAGGGGACATAGCCGCCGTCCATACGCTCGGTCTGGAGGCGCAGCATCATCACCACGTCGGCGCCGTCGAGCGCGCGATCGAAATCGGTGAAGGCCGTGACCCCCATCGTCTCGATCGCGGCGGGCATCAGCGTGCGCGGCGCGCAGACGCGGACCTCGGCGGCGAGCGCGGTCAGCGCCAGGATGTTCGACCGCGCGACGCGGCTGTGGAGCAGGTCGCCGCAGATCACGACGCGCTGGCCGGCGATCGACCCGCGCCGCCGTCGGATGGTGAGCGCGTCGAGCAGCGCCTGCGTCGGGTGCTCGTGCCGCCCGTCGCCGGCGTTGAGCACCGCGCAATCGACCTTGTCCGCGATCAGCCGCACCGCGCCCGAACTGCCGTGGCGGATGACGAGCACGTCCGCCTGCATCGCGTTGAGCGTCAACGCGGTGTCGATCAGCGTCTCGCCCTTCTTCACCGACGATTGCGCCGCGTGCATGTTGACGACGTCCGCGCCGAGCCGCTTGCCGGCGATCTCGAACGACAGGAGGGTGCGGGTCGAGTTCTCGAAGAAAGCGTTGATCTGGGTAAGGCCTGCCAGCCGCTGGTCGGCGGCGACGTGCGAGCGGGCGGCCCAGGCGTCGGCCTCGTCGAGCAGGAACGCGATCTCGTGGGGCTGGAGGCCGTCGATGCCGAGCAGGTGGCGATGTGGAAAGACGGCACCGCCGGCGATCATCGAAGCGGGGCGGTGATCGGGCGCGGGCATTAAAGCCGTCGGGTAGCGGGGCGGAGCGGAGGGAGCAAGGCTCAGGTCGCTCTCACCCTTTGAAGGCGATCAGCAGACCCAAGGAGATGCCGGCCTGAAGAATCACGATGCCGTCGAGCGTCGCCGAGAAGGGCTGTTTGCGCGTCTTGTGCCTGAAACGCCTGCGCGCCCAGAGCGCACCCGGACTTCCACCGATCAACGCCAGCCCCAGCAAGGTCGATTCGCTGATTCGCCAATCGCCGACGATCGCCCGCCGCTTGTCGATCGCAAACGCCGCGATCGCGGTGGCGTTGACCACGATCAGGAATAGCGTCAGCGACACGATCATTGGGCGGGGCTAGGACATGAGGGCTTAACCGTCGTGTAAAACCCCCGCCGAACAACCCTTACTCAAAATCGGTAGGCAGCGACCGGTCGGCATGGTGATCGAACATGCGGTCGATTTGCCGTCTGAGCGCCCGGGGTGTCGACAGATCGTCAGGCACCGCATCTCGCGCAAACCAGGCGATCTCGCTTGTCTCGTGGCTGATCGTCGCCTCGCCGCCGATCGGTTCGCAGACGAAGAACATTTTGACGCATGCGAAGATGCCGGCGTCGTGTCCCTGGGCAGTTCGGTCCCAGACGGCCGCGAGCTTGGCGACACGGACGTCATATCCGCTTTCCTCGCACACCTCCTTCATTACATTCGCGGCTGGCGACCCGGTCACGTCCGCCCAGCCCCCGGGCAAGGTCCATCGACCATCCGACACCTCGCGCACCATCAAGATGCGACCGGCGTCGTTGAACACCGCGCCGCGCACGTCGACCTTGCGCGTCGCATATCCCGTTTCGCCGGCGAACAGGGTGGCAATCCGTTCCGCGGGCGCATCGGTGTTTCTTGCCAACATCCGCACCGCCAGCGCGCCGATCTGCTCGTACCGCTCGCGATCATAGGGGTCGCGGCAGAAGGTGAGGCCGATCTGCGCAATCGCCTGCAGTTCGCGGCTCCAGATCAGCCAGTCGGGCTCGTTGGTCGGTTCCCTCATATATTGGGCTCTCCCCGCTGATAACTATCGCATCATGTGTTGACCAAGGCGTCGATCGCGGCCTGGAGGATGTGGGCGGCGGCGAGGTTGTCGACGCGGTCGGCGCGTTTGGCGCGGCTCATGTCCTGTTCGATCATCGTCCGCTCGACCGCGACGGTGGACCAGCGTTCGTCCCAGAGCAGCACCGGGCCGAGATCCTGCACCTCGCGGGCGAAGGACCGGGTCGATTGCGAGCGCGGGCTTTCGCTGCCGTCGAGGTTGAGGGGGAGGCCGATGACGAGGCCTGCGACCTGCTGGCGCTGGACGAGCGCGGCGAGCGTCGCCTTGTCCTTCGTGAACTTGGTGCGGCGGACGAGCTCGGCGGGGGAGGCAAAATGCCAGCCGGCGTCGCACAGCGCGGTGCCGATCGTCTTGGTGCCGAGGTCGAGCCCGAGCAGGCGGCCGCCGGTGGGGAGGGCGGCGCGGTAATCGGCCGGGGAGAGAGAGATCATCGACCTCCCCTCTCCTCGTAGGAGAGGGAGGGAGCCGCCGGAGGCGGCGGAAGGGTGAGGACAGGGCGGGTGCGGTCCTCACCCCCACGCAGCGCGAGCGCGGCTGCTCCCTCTCCTGCGAGGAGATGGACATCACTCGCCATACGCCGCCAGCCGTCGCGCCGCATCGGCGCGGATGTTCGCCCAGAACAGGCTGTAATCGTACACATGATAATTGTTGCCCGGGAGCACATATTGCCCCACCGAGGGCGGCTCGCCGATCAGCAGGAAGCCGCGACCGTCGCAGCGCGCGGGGACGCGGCCAGGGGCGATGTCGGCGGTCGACAGGTCCGCCGACGGGTACAGCGTGCCGAGATTGGCGGTCGCGGGCGCGCTGCCGCCGGACGCGCCGGTCAGGGGGTTGGTGCAGAGGATCGGGCTGCCCTTGCGAGGGCGCCCGGTGAACCCCGTCGTCCGGTCGAAGGTATCGACGATCAGCGACGGATCGGCGGGCTCGGCGAAGCTTTGCCACGACAGGATGCACCCTGCCTGGTTGGCACGGGCGCAGGCCGGAAGGCCGAGGCGCGGCAGGTCGGCGGTGACCGAGATCGGCCAGCCGACGACATAGGCCGCGACCACACGGCGGGCGAGCGGCGTGCCGGCGACACGCGCGCGCAGCAGCCGTTCGAGGTGGAGCGCGCCTTGCGAATGGCCGGCGAGGATGAGCGGCCGGTCGGGGCCAACCGCCTTCAGGAAGGCATCGAACGCCAGTGCCACGTCGCGATAGGCGAGGTCGAGCGCGCGCGCGCTGTCGGCGTCGGTGGTCAGGAAGGCACCGAAGCTCGCCTGCCGATAGCGCGGCGCCCAGACCTCGCCGATCTCGTTGAACGCGCTGGCCTGGCCGCGCAGGAAGACCTTGGCGCGCCAGTTGGTCTGCGCGTCGTCGAGCGGCGCGTTCCAGTGCGTGCCGCCGATATAGCTGGTCGGGTGGACGAAGAAGACCGCGACCCGCGGCTGCGAGCCGGGCTGATAGCCTGACGGCGTCCAGCGGCCGGGGTCGTTGGCCAGGCCGGGGCGGGCGAGCCACATCTTCGGGTCGTCATACGCCGAGCGCGCGAGCCCCGGCTGCGCCCGGAACGCCTCCTTGGGCACGAGCCAATAGCGGATCATGTCCGCCCCCCAGAGGCGATAGGCGAAGGCCGCCGCGATCGCGAGGACGATCAGGACGGCGACGGCGTAGAGGAACTTGCGGGCCACGCGCGCGCCGTGGCGCAGGCGGGCGGGGGATGCAATCTCCCGTCACCGCGGTTTCCCGGCGAGGTGACGAGAGCGGGGACGACGGCGCGGATCGTCGTCCCCGGCGGCGCCCGAAGCGTCAGGGCGCCGCCGATCCGGTCAGGCGACGGCGACGCGCGCCCGCCGCCGCATTGCGCCACCGACGAGGCCGTAGCCGGCGATCATCACCGCCCAGGTGGCGGGTTCGGGGACAGCGGAGCCTATAGGATCGTTACCGACAAAAGGACTGAATTGCAGCGTCGCTCCCGGATTAGCCGCTAGGAACGCGGGATCGATATAGAAGTAGGGATCGGCAAATGCCGTGCCTGTGCCCCCTACATACCCGTAAGTCCCTGTACTCGCGCTGAGCTGCACAGAGACAGCGGACGATCCCCGAGTGTTGATGACTCCAGTTATGTCGAGGTCGGGGAGGTAGCCCACACATGAGGTCGAGCATTTAGCCGACCTGTATTGCTGAGCGCCGGCATAGGCAGAAGCTATGTATAGATTGGCATCCGCAATTGCGTTCGGTCCGTTAATTTCGGCCCTCAGCCGAGCAATGTAGTTGATCGGGACGATTACGTCCTGAGAGACGCCGGCTACAGCCACGCTGTAACCAATCTGCGAATAACCGGAGGCGTTCCAATTTGTGGCACCAACAATAGTGCTGTAAGCGGAGACTACACCGAACGGATTAGCCGCCGAATACACATAAGGTAGTCCTACGATGGCACTTGCAAGATTTTGAGAAGCCAGCACCGCTGACCCGTCTCCATACTTGTTTTCGTAAAGTGAGCTGCCGTTCCAATCGGATCGATAATATTGAAAGCCTGCGGCCGTGCTGGCGTTGGGCAATACCGCAGCGTGGGCGGTCATTCCCGTAAGGCCGAGCGCGAGCGCCGACAGAACGAAGCGTAGCATTGATGGTCCCCCCTTGGTGGACAGATCACACCTGCAGCGGGCCATCGCGGCGCGCGTCCTCCGTTTGTGGTATATCGAACATTAACTTGGCGCGCCCCCGTCCCGATACGGGACACAAGTTAACCGGCGGTTGTCGGTGATCCGCAGCAGGGCGTCGCCATCGCATATCGTCTGCCGCTCGCCACGCGGGCCAAGGTTGCGCGAGGGGCCGGCACGGTCTAGCCGCGCCCGCATGTCCGTCGATATCGCCACCGTAGAAAAAGTCGCGCGCCTCGCGCGCATCGCGCTCAAACCCGGCGACGCGGAACGCCTGGCGCCCGAACTGGCCGGCATTCTCGGTTGGATCGAGCAATTGGCCGAGGTCGATACCGCCGGCGTCGAGCCGATGACCGCCGTCATTCCCAACATGCTGCGATTGCGCAACGATGTCGTCGACGCCGACCCGTTGACCGGCGGCGGCATCCGCGACGCGCTGATGGCCAACGCGCCGCAGGGGGAGCATGGCTTCTTCACCGTGCCCAAGGTGATCGAATGAGCTTTTTGGCGCATTCGATCATCCCGGCGCAGGCCGGGATCCAGGACGAAAAAGCATGAGCGACCTGACCGATTTGGGCGTCGCGGCGATCCGCGACGGCGTGCGCTCCGGCGCGTTTTCGGCGCGCGAGGTCGCGGACGCCTTCATCGTCAAGGTCAGCAAGGCCAAGGCGCTCAACGCGTTCCTCGTCGAGACCCCCGAGCACGCGCTCGCCGCCGCCCGTGCCGCCGACGCGGCGCGGGCGGCCGGCGAGCCGCTCAAGCCGCTCGCGGGCGTGCCGATCGGCATGAAGGACCTGTTCTGCACGAACGGCGTCCGGACCACGGCGGCGAGCCACATTCTGGAGGGCTTCACGCCGTCCTATGAGTCGACGGTCTCGCGGAAGCTGTGGGACGCCGGCGCGGGGATGCTCGGCAAGCTCAACATGGACCAGTTCGCGATGGGATCGTCGAACGAGACCTCGGCGTTCGGCAATGTCGTGTCGCCGTGGAAGCGAAGCGACGGCGGTAACGCGCCGCTGACGCCGGGCGGCTCGTCGGGTGGGTCGGCGGCGGCGGTATCCGGGCGGTTGTGTCCCGGCGCGACCGGGACCGACACCGGCGGCTCGATCCGCCAGCCCGCCGCCTTCACCGGCATCAGCGGCA
>CAXTHQ010000005.1:0-117676 GCA_964244185.1 uncultured Sphingomonas sp. | reverse complement strand
GCGGTCACCTTGGGCGCGGTCACCTTCGGCGCGGTCACCTTCGGCGCGGCGGGAAGCGCCAGCGCGGGCGCGGCGAGCAGGAGAAGGGGCAGCAAGCGCTTCATGGCAGAACTCCGCAAGAGATGCCGTCCGTTATCACCGGCCGTCGGCAAGCGGGCCGTCGCTTTTCTTCGTCGCTCAAAAGCCGAACGTGGCGCTTAGGAAGGCGGGCACGGGGCCGTTCCAGCCGACATCCGGCCCTTCGTCGCGCTCGTCGCGCCGTGGGCGCTCGTCGCGTCGGGGCTGGTCCCGGCGCGGCGGCGGCGCGGCCCGCTCCTCGCGGGGTTGCTCCCGCCGCGGCGGCGGGGAGGCCCGCTCCGCCTGGACGGGCGCCGCCGCCGGCCGCTCGGCGTGGAACTCCTCCTCCCGGGCCGCCGGAGCAGCACGCTCCCCACGCGGCGCTTCCCGGCCACGCCCGCCGCGCGCGCCGCGCTCGGGCCTGTCCTCGCGCGCCGCCGGCGCCGCCGCCGTCGCGCCGAGGCGCTCGATCGTCTGGCCGGTCAGCTTCTCGATATTGGTGATGTTCTCCTCGTCCTCCGCCGTGACGAGCGTGTACGCCGTGCCCGTCGCCCCCGCGCGGCCGGTGCGGCCGATGCGGTGGACGTAATCGTCGGGATGCCAGGGCGCGTCGAAGTTGAAGACGTGGCTGACGCCCTTGATGTCGAGCCCGCGCGCGGCGACGTCGGAGGCGACGAGGATGTTGATGTCGCCCGCCTTGAAGCGATCGAGCTCGGCGATCCGCTCGGACTGTTCCATGTCGCCATGGATCTCGCCCGATCGGTAGCGATGGCCCTTCAGGCTCTTGTTGAGCTCGCGCACCGTCGTCTTCCGGTTGCAGAAGATGATCGCGGTCTTGACCTCCTCCTGCTCTAGCAGCGCACGCAGCCGCTCGCGCTTGCCATAGGCGCCGCCCGAGACGGGCACGAGGATCTGCTTGATATTGAGGTTGGTCGACGCCGGCCGCGACACCTCGATCGTCTTGGGATTGTCGAGGAACTTGTCCGCCAGCTTCTTGATCGGTGGCGGCATCGTCGCCGAGAACAGCAAGGTCTGGCGCTGCTTGGGCAGCTTGGTGCAGATCTCCTCGATGTCGGGGATGAACCCCATGTCGAGCATCCGGTCCGCCTCGTCGATGACAAGTAGCGAGCAGCCGGTGAGCAGGATCTTGCCGCGCCCGAACAGGTCCATCAGCCGGCCCGGCGTCGCGATCAGCACGTCGACGCCCTTTTCCAGCGCCGCCGTCTGATCGCCCATCGACACGCCGCCGATCAGCAGCGCCATCGAGAGCTTGTGCCGCTTGCCGTATTTCTCGAAGTTCTCCGCGACCTGCGCGGCGAGCTCGCGCGTCGGCTCCAGGATCAGCGAGCGCGGCATCCGCGCGCGGCTGCGGCCCTGCGCCAGGATGTCGATCATCGGCAGCACGAAGCTTGCCGTCTTGCCGGTGCCGGTCTGGGCGATGCCGATGATGTCGCGCATCATCAGCACCGACGGGATCGCGCCCGCCTGGATCGGCGTCGGCTCGGTATAGCCGGCGTCGGTCACCGTCTCTATCAGTTCGGGGGAAAGGCCGAGGTCGGCGAAGCTCATGCACATGTCCGGATAGCAGGAGTCGCAAGGCGCGGCCCAGGCGCCCGCGCGCTTGCCGAGAAGCGCGCGAAAGTCAAGAAATTGGCGGCGATCCGGCGAACGACGACTACTTCGCGGCGACCAATGTCTTGAACTCGTCGATGCCGCAACTCGCCCCGGACCGCACCTTGATCGCGTCGCGGTCGGCGCAGATCATGCCGTCGCGGGCGGGGCGGAGGTAGAATCCTTCATAGAAGTCCAGCGGCTTGCAGGCGCCGTCGAGTTTGGCGCGCACCCGCTTGCCGCCGATCAGCACCAGGTCGACCTGCTTGGGGCTGGAGATCATCGCCCCGGCCATGCCCTGCGCGGGGATGCATTTCGGCCCCTTCTTCTCCCGCCAGGTCGTCGCCTTGGGGGGAGCGGGCAGGGCCGTGCGTCCGACCGGCAGCGCGCCCGGCGGGGCGACGCGTGGGACCCGGATGACGATGCGCTCGCGGATCACGAGCTGCGCCAGCACCACCTTGTCGTCCGCCACCGCCGCGGCGGGCGCGGCGAGCGCGAGCAACAGCAGGGGGGGCAGGGGACTCGGCATCGCGGTGCGGCGGATGTGGTCGACGTGTTGAACGCCTGATGAACTTTGCCTAGGCCCTTCAAATGGAAGGCCGCGCCGTGACATCCGCGCAACAGGCGTTGCTCGCCGGCCTCGCCGGCCGCGTCGGCCCGCGCACGATCGTCACCGACCCCGATCTGATCGCGCCCTGGCTGATCGACTGGCGGGGCCGCTATCGCGGCCGCGCGGCGGCGCTGCTCCAGCCCGACTCGACCCGGGAGGTCGCCGCCATCGTCGCGGCGGCGAGCGCACGCGGCGTGCCGCTCGTCCCGCAAGGCGGCAACACCTCGATGGTCGGCGGCGCGACGCCGCCTGCCGACGGCGCGGCGCTGATCCTGTCGCTGCGCCGCCTCGACCGCATCCGCGCCGTCGACGCGGAGGCCGGGCTGGCGGTGGCCGAAGCCGGCGTCGTCCTCGCCGATCTCCACGCCGCCGCCGGCGCCGTCGGCCGCCGCTTCCCGCTGACGCTCGGCGCGCGCGGCAGCGCCACGGTCGGCGGGCTGGTCTCGACCAACGCCGGCGGCACGCAGGTGCTGCGCTGGGGGACGATGCGCGGGCTGGTCGCGGGGCTGGAGGCGGTGTTGCCCGACGGCTCGGTCCACGACGGCCTCGCCGCGCTCAAGAAGGACAATCGCGGCTACGACCTCAACCATCTGCTGATCGGCGCGGAAGGGACGCTGGGCGTCGTCACCGCCGCCTCGCTCCGCCTGGCGCCTGCGATCGCCGCGCGCGCGGTCGCCTGGGCCGGCGTCGCCGACCCCGCCGCCGCGCTGCGCCTGCTGCGCCTGCTCGAAGCGCGCACCACCGCCGTCGAGAGCTTCGAGCTCCTCCCCGCCGAGTCGCTGGCCGCCGCCGTCGCGCAACTGCCGGGCGCGCGCGCGCCGCTGGCGGGCCGGCACCCGTGGCACGTCCTGATCGAGGCGGTCGCGATGTCCCCCGCCGACGAAGCGCCCGCCACGCTCCTCGAACACCTTCTTGCCGAGGCGCTCGACCAGGGCCTGATCGCCGACGCCACGATCGCCGCCAGCGAGGCGCAGGCCGAGGCGTTCTGGCTGCTCCGCGATTCGCTCTCCGCCGCCGAGCGCGCGCTCGGACCCGCGACGCAGCACGACATCTCGGTCCCGGTCGAGGCGATGCCGCGCTTCCTGCTCGACGCCGCCGCCGCCTGCGACGCGCGCTTTCCCGGCACCCATGCCTCGGGATTCGGCCATCTCGGCGACGGCAACGTCCATTTCCACGTCCGTGCCCCCGCCGGAGCGTCGCCCGACCGCTGGTACGAGGCAGACGCCCCCGCCGTCACCCGCTTCGTCCACGATCTCGTCGTCGCCGCCGGCGGCTCGATCTCGGCCGAGCACGGCATCGGCCAGATGAAGCGCGACGAACTCGCCCGCCTGTCCAGCCCCGCCCGCATGGCCGTCCTCACCGGCGTCAAACGCGCGCTCGACCCGCGGAGCCTGATGAACCCCGGCAAGCTCATCCTTGCGCCGGACCGTCCCGGCCCATAAGGCGCGGCCCCAGCCGGCGGTCGCAATCCGCCCATTGATCCGAACCGCACCCGGAGAGTTACGCCATGGCCAGCGCGCCCTCGCTTCCCCTGTTCTACAAAGGCCTGGAGCCGCTCTCCAGCGACACCCACAAGGACTATCGCCTGCGGATGGCCGAGTCCGCGCCCTTCCTCGCCGGCCAGCACGCGATTCCCGTGACGGTCGATGAGTTCCCGCTCGTCCAGCGCCACATGCCGATCATCTTCTCGGTCGGCCCGGAGGCGATCCCGCTCGGGCTGATGGGGCTGAACGAGGGCGTCAACGTCTTCGTCGACGACGAGGGCAAGCTGACCGAGAGCGCCTTCTACGTCCCCGCCTACGTCCGCCGCTATCCCTTCATGCTGGCGAAGCTGCACCCCGACGCGCAGGAGCTGTCGCTGTGCTTCGATCCGACCGCCGACGCGCTCGGCGCGTTCGACGACGGCGAGCCGCTGTTCGTCGACGGCGGCCCGAGCGAGGTGACCAAGGGCGTCCTCCAGTTCAACGAATCGTTCGAGCAGGCCGGCCAGCGCACCCAGCAGTTCATGACCGAGCTGAAGGAGCTCGGCCTGCTGATGGACGGCGAGGTCTCGATCCAGCCCGAGGGCGGCAGCCAGCCCTTCATCTATCGCGGCTTCCAGATGGTGAACGAGGAAAAGCTCCGCGAGTTGCGCGGCGACCAGCTGCGCAAGATCAACCAGTCGGGCCTGCTCCCGCTCCTCTACGCGCACCTCTTCTCGCTGTCGCTGATGCGCGACGTCTTCGCGCGGCAGGTCGCGCTGGGGAAGACGCCGCAGCCCGAGCTCCAGTCGAATTGAGCCGGCCGTAAAAAAGCACGAAGGGGCTTGAACTTTTTCCGCGCCCGTCCATTTTAACCTTCGTACGGCGCTCATGTCCCCCCCTTTCGTGGGCGCGTACGGCACGCCACCCGGTCCCCTCCGGGCGCGTGTCTCCTCCCTGAACCTTGGCCACCTCGTGGAGTGATCCGCGAGGTGGTTTTTTATTCGGCGGCGAGCGCCGGTGCCTGGCCGAGCGCCTCGTCGGCGAGCGCCGCGAGCATCTCCCGCACCATCGCCGCCGTCCGTTGCAGCCCCGGCCCGGGCCGGTCGAGCGCGCGATCGAGATAGAGCGAGCGATCGAGCTCCAGTTGCACGGCATGGACATGCGCCGCCGGCCGCCCGTGCCGGTCGAGGATATGTCCCCCCGCATAAGGCGTGTTGAGCTGCGCCGGTAACCGCGCCGCCGCCGCGATCGCCTCCGCCCGCGCCACGAAGCGCGGCGCCGAGGCCCGGCCCCAGCGATCGCCCAGCACCACGCGCACGCCCCGGCCGGCGCCGCCCAGCGGCGGCATCGAATGCAGGTCGAGCAGCACCGCCGTCCCCCAGCGCCGCCGCGCCGCCGTCAGCGCCGCCGCGACCGCGTCGTGGTAGGGCCGATGATCGTCCGCGATCCGCGCTTGCACCTCGGCGTCGCTCCACTTGCGCCGCCACAGCTCGGCCGTGCCCGACCCTCGGCGCGGGATCAGGCCGAGGCCATTGGCTACCTTCGCGGAGGCGGTCGTCGCGGTCGTCGCGCCCTCGTCCACCGCCGGATCGCGCTCGTCCTCGGCGCGGTTGAGGTCGATCCAGGCGCGTGCGCGGTGCTGGACGATCAGCGTCTCGACCCCGCGCGCCGCGAGCGCGACGGCATCGACATGCCGGTCTTCCAGCGCCCGGCACCCGCCGACCGGCCCCCGCAGCGCGGCACGCAGCGCCAGCGGGTAATCGCGGCCGGCATGGGGCACGGAGATCACCACCGGGCTCGCCGGCAGTGCCTCGCCGAGGATCGTGAAGCCGGGTTTGCTGTCCACCGACGGGACGCTACCGGGCAAGATGATCGGCCGCAACGGTCTGGGAAATCTTAACCGCTTCGCGCATAACGGCGGCGACACGAAAGGTGACCGTCGAATGTACCGTATCCTGCTGGCCGAAGACGACCAGGTCATGCGCGAATATCTGACGCGCGCGCTGGAGCGGTCGGGCTATCTGGTCACCGCCGTCGACCGCGGCACGGCGGCGATCCCGCTGCTCGAGAGCGAGGTCTTCGACCTGCTGCTGACCGACATCGTCATGCCCGAGATGGACGGCATCGAACTCGCCCAGCGCGCCGGCGAGATGTCACCGGGGTTACGCGTGATGTTCATAACCGGCTTCGCAGCAGTAACGCTCAAGGCCGGCAAGGCCGTCCCCAACGCCCGCGTCCTCTCCAAGCCCTTCCACCTGCGCGACCTGGTGATGGAGGTCGACCGCCTCTTCCAGGGGCAGAGTTTCGGCGAGCTTTAAGTTTGTCCGCAAACGCGCAGCGCGCGTTTGCCGTCCGGCTGTAACGGGGTTGCGCCCCCGGTGCGGCGAGGGTAGGGGCCGCGTTGCTCGCGCGAGTGTGGGCGTGTAGCTCAGTGGTAGAGCACTGTGTTGACATCGCAGGGGTCGCAAGTTCAATCCTTGCCACGCCCACCATCGCGCAGGCGGCGAGAGCGCGGTTGTTCCGCGCCACCCCGACAAGCGCGGCCGCGCCGCCGAGGTCATGTCGGGATGGATGATCCCGTCGGGCGTGGTTCGGCACGACGGATCCTCCTGTCCTACAAGTCGCGACCATGGCAGCGTCACGGCGCTCTTTGATTTCGCGGGATGTTCGCATTCCCCCGTCATGCCGGCCTCGTGCCGGCATCCACGCGGGGATGCGTCATATCGTCGGGATTTGCGCGGGCGGCACGATGACGCTGGCGTGGATGCCGCCACGACAATGCGATTCAGCCTAAACTTAGCCAACTTCCGCGGCCGGCCCGGCCGATCTCCCGTTACCGGCCGCAGGCCCGGCATGACGCGACGGGTTGCGTGACCATCGGCGATGCGGGAGGACGGACGGCCCCCCCGCCCGGAACCCGCCCTTGCGTCTCGCCCCGTTCGTCGCCCTCGCCGTCGCCACCCCCGCCGCCGCGCAGACCGCGAGCGCGCCGGCGACTCCGCCCGATATCGTCGTGACCGGCCGTGGACTGGCCGATGCGCCGGGCGACCGCGTCTTCGACATCGTCACGATCGACCGCGACCGGCTCGACGCTAACGCCGCCGACCGGCTCGAATCCGTCCTCGCCGACGCCGCCGGACTCCAGCAGTTTCGCCGCTCGGACTCGCGCTCGGCCAACCCGACCAGCCAGGGCGTTACGCTGCGTGGCCTCGGCGGCAACGCGGCGAGCCGGGCGCTGCTGCTGCTTGACGGGGTGCCGCAGGCGGATCCGTTCGGCGGCTGGGTGGCGTTTCCGGCCTATGCGCTGGGCCAGCTCGGCCGCGTCCGCGTCACGCGCGGCGGCGGCAGCGGCTTTCAGGGGCCGGGCGCGCTCGCCGGCACGATCGAACTCGACAGCGCCACGCCGGACGGCCTCGCGCCGTTCGCCGGCCGCGTCGCCTACGGCAGCCGCGCTTCGCTCGACGCGCAGGGCGCGGCCGCGCTCGTCCGGCCCGGCGGTTTCGCCACCTTGTCCGCTGCTTATGCGCGCGGCGACGGCTTCGCCCCGACCGTTGCGGAGAGTCGTGGCCCCGTCGACCGTCCCGCGCCCTACGAACAGGCATCGGGCGCGGCACGCGCGGTACTCGGCCTCGGCGGCATGACCGAGCTCCAGGCCAATGTCAGCGCCTTCACCGACCGCCGCGAGCGCGGCACCGCGTTCACCGCCAACCGGAGCGAGGGCGCGGACGCGAGCCTGCGCCTCGTCGGGCGCGGCGCCTGGGGCTGGTCGGCGCTCGCCTATCTCCAGACCCGCGCCTTCGCGTCGAGCTTCGCCAGCATCAACGCCGCGCGCACCGCCGCCACCCAGACCCTCGATCAATATAACACCCCCGCCACCGGTCTCGGCGCGCGCATCGAGGTGCAGCCGCCGCTCGGCGAACATGCCAGCCTGCGCCTCGGCGGCGACCTCCGCGACGTCACCGGCCGGACGCAGGAACTCTTCACCTTCGTCGCGGCCCAGCCCACCCGCCGCCGCGTCGCGGGCGGGGAGAACCTCACCGCCGGGCTGTTCGCCGACGGCAGCTGGCAGGCCGGGGCGCTGACGTTCACCGCCGGCGGCCGCGTCGACCGCTGGCGCATCGCCGACGGCTCGCTGATCGAACGCCCGCTCGCCGGCGGCGCGGCGCTGACCGACGCCCGCTACCCGAACCGGAGCGGCACCGAAGGGACCGGCCTCGCCGGCGTCGCCTGGCGGCCCGTGGCACCGCTGGCGTTGCGTGCCGCCGCCTATCGCGGCTGGCGGCTGCCGACGCTCAACGAGCTCTACCGCCCGTTCCGCGTCGGCGCGGACGCCACCGCCGCCAACGCCGCGCTCGCCCCCGAACGGCTCGGCGGCTACGAGGGCGGCCTGACGCTGACCCCCGCCCGCGCCGTCAGCCTCGCCGCCACCTGGTTCGACAACCGCCTGACCGGCGCGATCGCCAATGTCGGCGCGGGGCAGGGGTCGGGCACCTTCCCCCAGGTCGGCTTCGTCGCCGCCGGCGGCGTCTATCGCGTCCGCCAGAACCTCGACGCGGTGCGCAGCCGCGGTGTCGAGCTGGACGCGCGCTGGCGGCCGGGGCCGTTCGGCGCGGCGCTGTCCTGGTCGCACGTCGCCGCCCGCGTCGAGGCGTCGGGCGTCGCCGCCGCGCTCGACGGCCTGCGCCCCGCCCAGACCCCGCGCGACCAGCTCTCCGCGTCGGTCGACTGGCGGCACGGCGGCTGGGCCACGTCGCTGACGCTGCGCCACGTCGCTCCCCAGTTCGACGACGATGCCAACACGAAGGTGCTGGCCGCCGCGACGACGCTCGACGCCTTCCTCGCGCTGCCGCTGACCCGCGCGCTGAGCGTCGAGGCGCGCGCCGAGAACCTCGCCGACGAACGCGTCGAGGCGGGCGTCAGCGGCGTCAATATCGTCGAGCGCGCGACGCCGCGGACATTATGGCTGGGGTTGCGCTACCGCCCGCGCTGAGGCAGGAGCGCCGCCGTGACGGGTTCCCCGCAAGGGGATCAAAAGGGAAGTCCGGTGCGCCTTTCAGGCCAGCCCGGCGCTGCCCCCGCAACTGTGACCGGCGAGCGGTCGTCCTAACATGCCACTGGGCCTCACGGCCTGGGAAGGCGGGACGGCAGCATTGACCCGGGAGCCAGGAGACCTGCCCGTCACGGTCGATCCTCCGAGCGGCCGGGGTGCGCCGAACGGACGAGGGCTCTTCCTCGCGCGAACGACACCGGAAAGCGTCCGGTCGTCGGACGCTCGCGTTTGAGGACTGCTCCGTGACCCATCTCCCCCTGTTCACCCCGGCGAAGGCCGGGGCCCAGCATCAACGAACCCCGCGCGGCGGGCTGCCCTGTGTAACAGCTCGCACCTGGGCCGCGGCTTTCGTCGGAGCGGGCCTGTTGCTGGCCGCTCCCGCTCAAGCCCAGACCGCCGATCCCTGCGCCGACCCCGCCGCGCAATGCATCGTCATCGCCGACGAACGCACTCCCCCCGACATCATCGTCGCCGGCCGCGTGCCGCAATATGCGTCGGAGATCGGCCAGGCCGTCACCGTCCTGACCCGTGAGGACATCGACCGTCGCCAGGCCGTCGTCCTGTCCGACCTGCTCGCGACCACGCCGGGCGTCACCTTTTCGCGCAACGGCGGCGTCGGCACCCTCACCACCGTCCGCCTGCGCGGGGCGGAGGGCGACCAGACGCTGGTCGTGATCGACGGCGTCCGCGTCAACGATCCGTCGTCGACGGGCGGTGGGTTCGACTTCGCCAACCTGCTGGCGAGCACCGTCGAGCGCGTCGAGGTGCTGCGCGGGCCGGACTCGGTCCCCTGGGGCAGTCAGGCGATCGGCGGCGTCGTCAATATCGTCACCGCGCAGCCGACCCGGGGCTTCAGCGTCCGGGCGCGGACCGAGGGCGGCAGCTACGGCACCGGCTTCGGCAGCGCCGGCGTCGGCTATGGCGGCGGCCGCGTCCGCGTGGGTGCGAACGTCGGTTATCTGACCACCGACGGCATCTCGGCCGCCGCCGTCGGGACCGAGCGCGATGGCTATCGCCAGATCGGCGGCTCGGGCAACCTGTCGATCGACCTGACCGACAGCTTCGGCCTCGATCTCCGTGGCTATTACGCGCACAGCCGCGCCCGGCTCGACGGCTTCACGCCCTCGTTCACCTTCGGCGACACGGCGGAATATTCGAGAACGCAGGAAGCTTATGGCTATGCCGGCGCGCATCTCGACACCGATTGGGGCAAGCAGCGCGTCGCCTTCACGCTCGCCGACATCAACCGCGACAATTACGCGACGCCGACGAGCACGACCGCCAGCTTCCTCGGCCGCGGCCGCAGCGAGCGCTACGAATATCAGGGCGATTTTTCCCCGGTCGACGGCGTCCGCCTGGTCGCCGGGGCGGAGCGGGAGAACAGCCGCTATTTCGACGGCTTCCTGCGCGCGAGCACCGGCATCACCAGCGTCTATGGCGAACTGATCGTCAAGCCCGTCGACCGCCTGACGCTGACCGGCGGCGCGCGCCACGACGACCACGACCAGTTCGGCGGCCACACGACGTTTGGGGCGGACGCCGCGCTGGCGCTGCCCACCGGCACGATAGTGCGCGCGAGCTATGGCGAAGGCTTCAAGGCCCCGACCCTCTACCAGCTCTACTCCAGCTACGGCACGCGATCGCTGCGCCCGGAGACGGCGGAGAGCTATGATGTCGGCATCGAGCAGGCCGCGCTCGGCGGAGCGGTGCAGGCGAGCGCGACCTATTTCAACCGCCATACCCGCGACCAGATCGACTTTCGCTCCTGCGCCGCCGCGCTCGTCACCAACGCCGCGTCGATCTGCTACCAGCGCCCCTTCGGCACCTACGACAACATCGCCCGCACCCGCGCCCAGGGCGTCGAGCTGGCGCTGGCGCTGCGCCCGGCCGAGGGTTTCACCGTCCAGGGCAGCTACAGCTTCATCGACAGCAAGAACCGCTCGACCGGGGCCAATCTCGGCAAGGATCTGGCCCGCCGCCCGCGTGATACCGCGAGCCTGTCCGCCGACTATCGCTTCGGCTTCGGGCTCCAGCTCGGCGGCACGGTGCAGATCGTCGGCGACAGCTTCGACAATGCCGCCAACACCGTCCGTCTCGACGGCTACGCGCTGGCCAGCGTTCGCGCCGAGCTGCCGCTCGGCGAGCGCTTCACGCTCTACGGCCGCGTCGAGAACGTCACCGACGCGCGCTACCGGACCGTCGCCAGCTACGGCACGCTCGGCCGCGCCGCTTATGGCGGCGTCCGGGTGAGGCTCGATTGAGGCACGTCGCCCCCCTCCTGCTCGCGCTCGCCGGCTGCGCGCCGGCGGCGGGGCAGGGGGGCGGGGGCATCGTGTCGACCAACCCCTGCGCCGACGCCATGCTGGTGCGCCTCGTCGCGCCCGAGCGGATCGCGGCGATCAGCCGCTATTCGCAGGACGCGTCCGCCACCTCCATCCCGCTCGCCCAGGCCCGCCGCTTCCGCGCGACCGCGGGTACGGCGGAAGAGGTGATCGCGCTCCGCCCCTCGCTCGTCCTCGCCTCCAGCTTCACCGCCACCGCGACGCGCGAGGCCTACGCTCGGGCGGGGCTGCGCGTCGTCTATCTCGGCTCGCCGACGACAATAGCGGCGAGCGTGGCGCAGGTGGGAGAAGTGGCGGCGGCGGTTGGTGAAAGCGGGCGTGGCAAGATGTTGGCGGACACGATCCTTGCTGCCGTTCGCTCAACGGGAGAGGCGACGCATCCTGCCGCCCTCCTCTACATCGCCGGCGATCTCGCCAACGGGTCGGGCACCTTGCTCGACGAGCTCACCCGCATCGCCGGCTTCCGCAATGCCGCCGCCGACTACGGTCTCGCCCACACCGGCACGCTGCCCGCCGAGCTGCTCGTCGCGAAACCGCCCGCCGTCATCATCGCCACCGGCCGGGGCCGCACCGCCGCGCTGCGCCGCCGCCTGCTGCCGCACACGCCGATCGCCGGCTTCGACCGCAACCTCGTCAATTGCGGCGGCCCGACCATCCCCGCCGCGCTCGCCCGCCTGCGCTCGATCCGGGCGAGCCTGTGACCCGCGCCGCCGGCCTCGTCGCGCTGGCCGGCCTCACCGTCCTGCTGTTCGTGTTCTCGCTCGGCGCCGGCAAGGTCTGGGTCGCGCCCGCGTTGTGGTTCGGCCCCGATCCGCTGGCGCGCATCATCCTCGAACTCCGCCTGCCGCGCGCGGTGCTGGGGCTGCTGCTCGGCGGCTCGCTCGGCCTGTCCGGCGCGGTGCTCCAGGGCTATCTCCGCAACCCGCTCGCCGACCCGGCGGTGCTCGGCGTCTCGTCGACCGCCGCGCTCGGCGCGGTCGCCGCGATCGTGCTCGGCGGCGCGAGCGGCGAGGGGATGTTCGCCGCCGCGATGCTCGGCGCGGGCGGCGCGATGGCGCTGCTCGCGGCGCTGTCGTGGCGCAGCACCGGCCCCGTCACCTTCGTCCTCGCCGGCACCGTCCTCGCCAGCCTCGCCGGTTCGCTGACCGCCTTGCTGATCGCGCTCGCGCCCAACCCCTGGGTGGTCGCCGAGGTGATCGACTGGCTGCTCGGGGCACTGACCGACCGGGGCTGGCCCGACGTCGCGCGCGCCGCGCCGCCGATGCTGGTCGGAATCGGCGTGCTGTTCCTCACCCGCCCCGCGCTCGACGCGCTGACGCTGGGCGAGGACGCCGCCCGCTCGCTCGGCGTGCGCATCGGCCGGCTGCGCTTCCTCGTGATCCTCGGCTGCGGCCTCGTCGTCGGCGCGGGCGTGGCGGCGACCGGCGTGATCGGCTTCGTCGGCCTCGTCGCGCCGCACCTGCTGCGCCCGTTGTTCGGCGCCCGGCCCGGCGCGCTGCTGTTGCCCTCGATGATCGGCGGTGCGGCGCTGGTGCTCGCCGCCGATACCTTGTGCCGGCTCGCGCCGGGTGCGGGCGAGGTGCGGCTCGGCGTCGCGATGGCGCTGATCGGCGCGCCGTTCTTCCTGCTGTTGCTGTGGCGCGGGCAGGGCTCGGCATGGCGCTGACCCTCGACGCCCTCACCGTCCGCCTCGGCGGTCGCGCCGTCCTCGAAGACGTCACGGCGACGCTCCGCCCGGGCCGCGTCACCGCGATCCTCGGCCCCAACGGCGCGGGCAAATCCACTTTGCTCCGCGCCGCCGCGGGGCTGCTCACCCCGGCGGCCGGGACGGTCCGGCTCGACGGTCGCCCCGTCGGCGCGCTCGACCCGCGCGAGCGGGCCCGCCTGATTGGCTATCTGCCCCAGGGCGGCGAAGCGCAGTGGAACCTGCGCGCGCGCGAACTGGTCGGGCTTGGCCGCCTCCCGCACGGCACCTCGCCCGCCGCAAACGCGGACGCCGTCGACCGCGCCCTCGCCGCCACCGCCACGACCGCCTTCGCCGACCGCTTGTTCTTCACCCTGTCGGGCGGCGAGCGCGCCCGCGTCCTCCTCGCCCGCGTCCTCGCCGGCGAGCCCCGCTGGCTCCTCGCCGACGAGCCGCTCGCCAGCCTCGATCCGGCCCACGCGCTCGATCTGGTCGAGCGGCTGCGCGAGGTCGCGGCGGCCGGCGCCGGCGTGCTGCTCGTCGCCCACGACCTGCTCCACGCCCAGCGCGCCGCCGACGATGCGCTGCTCCTCGCCGACGGTCGCCTGCTCGCTGCCGGGCCGGCGCGCGATGTGCTCACCCCCGACCATCTCGCCCGCGCCTTCGGCATCCGCGTCGCCGCCGTGACGGAGGGCGACCGCGCCTTCTGGGTGCCCGTCGGACGGGCCTGACATCGCGGTTCGATTGTGGCAGAGGGCTGCCATGCGACAGATAGAACACTTCCTTACTAATGCCGGCAGCGGCTCCTCGACGCGCTTCGGCGACGTCTTCGACCCGAACACGGGGGCGGTGCAGGCGCGGGTGACCTTGGGCGGTACGGCCGAGCTGGAGCGTGCTGTCGCGGCGGCGCAGGCGGCGCAGCCGGGCTGGGCGTCGACCAATCCGCAGCGCCGGGCGCGGGTGATGTTCCGGTTCAAGGAGCTGGTCGAGGCGAACATGGACGCGCTCGCGCATCTGTTGTCGTCGGAGCACGGCAAGGTGATCGCGGACAGCAAGGGCGACATCCAGCGCGGGCTGGAGGTGATCGAGTTCGCCTGCGGCATCCCGCACATCCTCAAGGGCGAGTATACCCAAGGCGCCGGCCCCGGCATCGACGTCTATTCGATGCGCCAGCCGCTGGGGATCGGCGCGGGCATCACCCCGTTCAACTTCCCGGCGATGATCCCGATGTGGATGTTCGGGGTCGCGATCGCGTGCGGCAACGCCTTCATCCTCAAGCCCTCGGAGCGCGACCCGTCGGTGCCGGTGCGCCTCGCCGAGCTGATGCGCGAGGCGGGCGCGCCCGACGGCATCCTCCAGGTCGTGCACGGCGACAAGGAGATGGTCGACGCCATCCTCGACCACCCCGCGATCGGCGCGGTGAGCTTCGTCGGGTCGTCCGACATCGCGCATTACGTCTACCGGCGCGGGGTCGACGCCGGCAAGCGCGTCCAGGCGATGGGCGGGGCCAAGAACCACGGCGTCGTCATGCCCGACGCCGACCTCGATCAGGTCGTCGCCGACCTCGCCGGCGCGGCGTTCGGCTCGGCGGGCGAGCGCTGCATGGCGCTGCCGGTGGTGGTGCCGGTCGGCGAGGAGACCGCCGACGCGCTTCGCGCCAAGCTGATCCCCGCGATCGCGGCGCTGCGGGTGGGCCTCTCGACCGACACCGACGCGCATTACGGCCCGGTGGTCAACGCCGCGCACAAGCAACGCGTAGAAAACTGGATCCAGACCGGGGTCGACGAAGGCGCCGAGCTGGTGGTCGACGGGCGCGGGTTCCAGCTCCAGGGGCACGAGCAGGGCTTCTTCATCGGGCCGTCGCTGTTCGACCGGGTCACGCCCGCGATGTCGTCGTACCGGGAGGAGATCTTCGGTCCGGTCCTCCAGATCGTCCGCGCGGCCGACTTCGAGACCGCGCTCGAGCTCGCGTCGGAGCATCAATACGGCAACGGCGTCGCGATCTTCACCCGCAACGGCCATGCCGCGCGCGAGTTCGCCGCCCGGGTCAACGTCGGCATGGTCGGGATCAACGTGCCGATCCCGGTGCCGGTCGCCTACCACAGCTTCGGCGGCTGGAAGCGCTCGGCGTTCGGCGACACCAACCAGCACGGCATGGAAGGCGTCCGGTTCTGGACCAGGACCAAGACCGTCACCCAGCGATGGCCCGATGGTTCGGTTGGGGGGGACTCCGCCCTCCCGCGCGGCGCGGAGGACGGTGCCGCCGCCCGCATCCAGGACGCCTTCGTCATTCCCACGATGGGATAACCTGCGTCGTAGCGATAGGCTGATCGTCGAGGAACACGCGTCCCGTTCGCCTCGTTAAGCGCGGCGAACGGGAAGGGCCATCAATTGAACGACATGGAAGCCGCGCCGGTCGGCGCGATGGCGGCGCGCGCGGCGGCGTTGCTGGAGGACGGCGACGTCCTGCTGATCCTCGCCGACGAACAGCGCGCGCAGGCCGTCGTCGCCGCGCTGGCGCCCGCCGCACCCGCCGCGCGCGTCGTCCATCTGCCCTCGTCCGACGCGCTGCCCGGCGACACCAGCCCCGCGTCGCCCGCCAATACCGGCCTGCGCGTCGCCGCGCTGCGATCCTTGTTCTGTGCCCGCGAGCAGCGCGAGCGGGTCGCGCTCGTCACCACCGCCGAGGCCGCCGCCCGATTGCAGTCGCCCCCTGCCGTTTTCGATCAGGCCCCGCCCGCGGTCGCGGTCGGCGACGCGCTCGATTCCGACACCTTCGCCGCGACGCTGACCGAGATCGGCTACATCGCCGACGACCGCGTCGACGAGCCCGGCGAGATGGCGGTGCGCGGGCAGGTGATCGACATCTTTCCCGCCGATGCGGAGAAGCCCGCGCGGATCGAGATCGCCGCTGGCGCGATCGTCGCCATCCGCCGCTACGACCCGGCCACGCAATTGACCGAGCTCGACCTCGATCGGCTGGAAATCGGGCGCATCGCCGAACCGCCGCTGGGCGACGCGCCGGTCACCTTGTTCGATCATCTGCCCGGCGCCGCGGTGCTGCTCGACCCCGACGCGACGGCGCGCCGCGACCGTTTCGCGGCACTCGCCCGGGACGTGAAGGAGCCGGTCGCCGACGCGAAGCGGTGGGACGCCGCGATGGCGAAGCGGACGGTCGAGACGCCGGTGGCCGGCGACCCCGTCCCGCGCTTCGTCGAGAGCCGCAACCCGCAACGCGCCTTCACCCGCTTCGCCAGGCCCCTGCTCGACGCCGGCGAGCGGCTGCTGCTCGTCGGTGCGCCGCGCGACCTGCGCTTCCTCGCCCAGCGGCTCGCCAAGCCGCTCGGTGGCGAGTTCGCGGCCGTCGAAAGCTGGGCCGAAGCCCGCGCCGCGGCGCCCGGCGGGCTGCTGTCGCTCACGATGCCCGCCGATCGCGGCTGGCGGATTGACGGGCTCACCGTCGTCGCCGCCGCCGATCTGATCGGCAGCCGCGCCGCCGCCGACAGCACCACCGCCGCCGACCCCTTCGCGGCCCATGCGAGCGAGATGCGCATCGGCGACGTCGTCGTCCACGAGGATTTCGGCATCGGCGTCGTGCGGGGCCTCGAAACGCTCGCCGAGGGCGGCGACGCCATCCTGCTCGGCTATCATGGCGACGACCGCAGGCTGGTGCCGGTTGCCGAGGCCGATCGCATCTGGCGCTACGGCGCGGACGGCGACGCGGTGACGCTCGACCGGCTCGACGGCAGCTCCTGGGCCAAGCGGCGCGGCGAGATCGACCGCGCCATCGCCGAGAGCGCGCGAGAGTTGACCCGCCTCGCCGCCGAGCGCGACGCCCGCGAAGCCCCGGTGCTCGAACCCGATGCCGCCGCTTACGAACGCTTCGCCGCCGGCTTCGCCTTTACCGCCACCGCCGATCAGGCCCGCGCCATCGCCGCCGTCCGCACCGATCTCGCGTCGGCAAAGCCGATGGACCGGCTCGTCATCGGCGACGTCGGCTATGGCAAGACCGAGGTCGCGCTCCGCGCCGCTGCGCTGGCCGCGCTCGCCGGCGCGCAGGTTGTCATCGCCGCCCCCACCACCGTCCTCGTCCGCCAGCATATCGAGACCTTCCGCCGCCGCTTCGAGGGCACCGGCGTCGAGGTCGCCGGCCTGTCCCGCCTGTCGACCGCGGCCGAGAAGAAGCGCGTCAAGGCGGGCCTCGCCGACGGCTCGATCAAGGTCGTGATCGGCACCGGCGCCGTCGCCGCCAGGGGTGTCGCCTACGCCCACCTCGCGCTCGTCGTCATCGACGAGGAACAGCGCTTCGGCGCGGCCGACAAGGCCAAGCTGCACGCGCTTGGCGGAGAGGGCACGCATGTGCTCGCACTCTCCGCCACGCCGATTCCCCGCACGCTCCAGACCGCGCTGGTCGGGCTGCAACAGCTCTCGATCATCGCCACCCCGCCCGCGCGGCGCCAGCCGATCCGCACCTCGTTCGGTGCCTGGGACGAGGCGGTCGTCCGCACCGCGCTGCGCCGCGAGAAGGGCAGGGGCGGGCAGAGCTTCGTCGTCGTCAGCCGCATCGAGGACATGGCCCCGATGGCCGAACGCCTGCGCAGGCTCGTCCCCGACCTGACGCTGGTCGAAGCGCACGGCAAGATGCCGGTGGGCGACATCGACGCGGCGATGGTCGCCTTCGCCGCCGGGGACGGCGATGTGCTGCTCGCCACCAACATCATCGAGGCGGGGCTCGACGTGCCGCGTGCCAACACCATGATCGTCTGGCGCGCCGACCGTTTCGGCCTGTCGCAGCTTCATCAGTTGCGCGGCCGCGTCGGGCGCGGCGGCCGGCGCGGGCAGGTGCTGCTGCTCACCGATCCCGACCACCCGATCGCCGAGCGCACCGTCAAGCGGCTACGGACGCTGGAGGCGTTCGACCGCCTCGGCGCGGGCTTCGCGATCGCCGCGCGCGACCTCGACATGCGCGGTGCGGGCGATCTCGTCGGCGACGAGCAGGCCGGGCACATGAAGCTGATCGGCGTCGACCTCTACCAGTTCCTCCTCGCCGCCGCGCTGCGTGCCGCGCGGGGAGAAACGGTCGACCGCTGGACCCCCGAGCTCAACCTCGGCGCGACCGGCGCGCTCCCCGCCGACTGGATCCCCGACGCGGAGATGCGCGTCAGCCTCTACGCCCGCCTCGCGCGGATCGAGGACCAGGCCGGACTCGACGGTTTCGCCGCCGAGCTGGAGGACCGCTTCGGCGCGACGCCACCCGACGCCCGCACCCTGCTCGACCTCGCCGCGCTGCGCCTCGCCGCATACGACGCGAAGATCGCCCGCATCGACGCCGGCCCCGCCGCCATCGCCTTGACGCCCCGCCCAGACTTCGCGGCCGACGCCGCCGCCGCCGCCGGGCTGGCGGAGAAGAACGGCCGCTACCTGCTCGCCGAACGGATCGAGGACACGGCCGCGCGGCTGGAGCGCGTCCGCGCGCTGCTCGACGCATGGGCACCTGCCGGGTGACAGTTTCGCTCGTATCGGTTAGGTTGATCGGGTGACGCAGTTTTTCGATACCCAGTCCTTCGTCAGGCGCATGGAAATCGCCGGGATGGCGCGCGGCATTGCCGAGGAGTTGGCCAATGCGTTGGGATCGGTCGTTCTCGATGGCCTCGTCACGCGACGCGATCTCAGCGAAGGTTTGGCTCGCACCGACGGCCACATCCGCGAGACCGAATTGCGGCTGCGTCAGGAAATGAAGGAGCTGGAGCTTCGCATCACCGTCCGGCTCGGGGCGATGCTGGCTGCCTCGACAGCTCTTAGCGTTGCGATTCTGGGAGCGCTAATCGCATTTCGGTAGTTGGTCCTGTCGGTGCTTGCATTATGGACCTGCCATGACCCAATTCGATCTGACCGACGACCAGCGCGAGATCCAGGAGCTCGCGCGCAAGTTCACCGCCGACCGCATCACCCCGTTCGCGAGCGAATGGGACGAGCAGCATCATTATCCCGTCGACGTCTGGAAGGCTGCGGGCGAACTCGGCTTCGGGGCGATCTATGTCGCAGAAGAATCGGGGGGCATCGGGCTGGGCCGGCTGGAGGCGGCGCTGATCATGGAGGCGATGGCGTACGGCTGCCCCGCCACCAGCGCGTACATCTCGATCCACAACATGGCGACGTGGATGATCGATCGTTTCGGGGACGAAACGATCAAGACCCGCTTCCTTCCTGACCTGGTGTCGATGTCCAGATTGGCAAGCTATTGCCTGACCGAGCCCGGCTCGGGCTCCGACGCCGCCGCGCTCAAGGCCAGCGCCCGGCGGGACGGCGACGATTACGTCCTCAACGGCACAAAGCAGTTCATCTCCGGCGCCGGCGTCAACGACGTCTATGTCTGCATGGTCCGCACCAGCGACGCGAAGTCCAAAGGCATCACCTGCCTCGTCGTCGAAAAGGGCACGCCGGGCCTCTCCTTCGGCGCCCCCGAGAAGAAGCTCGGGTGGAACGCCTCGCCCACCGCGCAGGTGATTTTCGAGGATTGCCGCGTGCCGGTCGCCAACCGCGTCGGCGCGGAGGGCGACGGCTTCCGCTTCGCGATGGCGGGGCTCGACGGCGGCCGCCTCAACATCGGCGCCTGCTCGCTCGGCGGCGCGCAGCGCTGCCTCGACGAATCGATCAGATACACCAAGGAACGCCAGCAGTTCGGCCAGCCCGTCGCCGACTTCCAGAACACGCAGTTCACGCTCGCCGACATGGCCACCGACCTCGAAGCCGCTCGCGCCTTGCTCTACCTCGCCGCCGCCAAGGTCTCCGCCGACGCCCCCGACAAGTCGCGCTTCTCGGCGATGGCCAAGCGGCTCGCGACCGACAACGGCTCGTCGATCGTCGACCGCGCGCTCCAGCTGCACGGCGGCTACGGCTACCTCCGCGACTATCCGATCGAACGCTTCTGGCGCGATCTCCGCGTCCATTCGATCCTCGAAGGCACCAACCAGGTCATGCGCATGATCGTCGGGCGGGAGCTCACGCGTCAGTGAGTGACGTCTTGACCTTCATCGACGGCAAGGTCGGCCGCATCCGGCTCAACCGGCCCAAGGCGATCCACGCGCTCACCACCGCGATGTGCGAGGCCGTGCTCGACGCACTGACCGCTTGGTGTGGCGACCCGGCGGTCGAGGCGGTGATGATCGACCACGCGGAGGGGAGGGGCTTCTGCGCCGGCGGCGACATCCGGATGCTGGCCGAGAGCGGCGCGAAGGACGGCGTCGAGGCGCGCGCGTTCTTCCACACCGAATATCGCATGAACCATCGGCTGTTCACCTACGGGAAGCCCGTCGTCGCCTTCATGGACGGCATCACGATGGGTGGCGGCGTCGGCATCTCGCAGCCCGCGCGCTACCGCGTCGCGACCGAGAACACGCGCCTCGCGATGCCCGAGACCGGCATCGGCCTGTTCCCCGATGTCGGCGGCGGCTGGTATCTGTCGCGCATCCCCGGCCGCATCGGCCAGTATCTCGCGCTGACCGGCCACCGTCTCGACGGTGCGGAATGCGTCGAGATGCGGCTCGCGTCCGATTATCTCACCGGCGACCGTCTCGACGAGGCCAAGTCCCGGATCGCGCAGTCCCCGGGCGAGATCGAGGCGATCCTGACCGATCTCGCCGCCCCGCCGCCCGCCGCGAAGATCCTGGCGCACGAAGCCGACATCGACCGCCTCTTCGCCGGCGACCGGCTCGAACACATCTACGCTGCCTTGGAAGCAGACGGCGGCGAATGGGCGACCGCGACGCTGGCGACGCTCAAGACCAAGTCCCCCCAGACAATGAAGGTCTCGCTCCGCCTCCTCGCCGAGGGCCGGCGCATGGTCGATTTCGCCGCCGAGATGACCCAGGAATATGCCGTCGGCAGCCGCGTCGTCACCCGCCATGACTTCATCGAAGGCGTGCGCGCGGTGATCGTCGACAAGGACAATGCTCCGGTCTGGAAGCCGGCGACGCCGGCGGAGGTCGGCGATGACCTGATCGACGCCATCTTCACGCCGCTGCCGGCGGATGAAGCGTGGCGGCCGTGATCGTCATGCCGGCCTTGTGCCGGCATCCACCGTCGTTCAAGCACTTCGGCGGGATGCCCGGGCCTGCGGTGGATGCCGGGACGAGCCCGGCATGACGGAGGAGAGCGAATTGGCCGACTACGACACCATCCTCGTCGAACAGCGCGGGCGCGTCACCCTTGTCACGCTCAACCGCCCGCAGGCGCTCAACGCGCTCAACAACCAGGTGCTGGGTGAACTCGTCGCCGCGATGCGCGCGTTCGACGCCGACCCGTCGCAGGGCTGCGCCATCCTCACCGGCTCCGAAAAGGCGTTCGCGGCGGGCGCGGACATCAAGGAGATGCAGCCGCAGAGCTTCGGCGAGATGTACGGCGGCGACTATTTCGCCGGCTGGGAGCTGTTCACCGCCACCCGCAAGCCGATCGTCGCCGCGGTCGCGGGCTTCGCGCTCGGCGGCGGCTGCGAGCTGGCGATGATGTGCGACTTCATCCTCGCCGCCGACACCGCGAAGTTCGGCCAGCCCGAGATCAAGCTCGGCGTCGCGCCGGGCATGGGCGGCTCGCAGCGCCTGACCCGCGCGGTCGGCAAGGCCAAGGCGATGGAGATGTGCCTCACCGGCCGCATGATGGACGCCGCCGAGGCCGAGCGCGCGGGCCTCGTCAGCCGCATCGTCCCCGCCGCGGAGCTGGTCGACGAGGCGCTCAAGGTCGCCACCCAGGTCGCCGGCATGGCCCCGCTCGCCGCCAAGGCCGTCAAGGAAATGGTCGACGCCGCATTCGAACAACCCCTGACGCAGGGCATCCGTTTCGAACGCCGCCTGTTCCACGGCCTGTTCGGGACGCAGGACCAGAAGGAAGGCATGACCGCGTTCGTCGAGAAGCGCGCGGGGGTGTGGGTGGGGAAGTGAAGCTCGTCACCTTAGCGAAAGCTGGGGTCTTTCAGATCGGAGCGACCCCAGCTTTCGCTGGGGTGACGGAGTAGGACATGACACGCATCGCCTTCATCGGTCTCGGCAACATGGGCGGCGGCATGGCCGCCAACCTCGCGAAGGCGGGCCACGACGTCCGCGCCTTCGACCTCAGCGAAGATGCGCTTGCCCGCGCCGAAGCCGCCGGCTGTCTCCGCGCCGCCGGCGCGGTCGAGGCGGTCGAGGGCGCCGAGGCCGTGGTGACGATGCTCCCCGCCGGCGCCCATGTCGAAGCGACCTATGTCGCGATCATCCCCGCCTGCGCCCCCGGCGCGGTGCTGATGGATTGCTCGACGATCGACGTCGCCACCGCTAGGCGCGTCGCCGAGTCGGCAGCCGGGCACGGCCTCCACCTCGTCGACTCCCCCGTCTCGGGCGGCATCGCGGCGGCGGCGGGCGGGACGCTGACCTTCATGGTCGGCGGTCCCGAGGACAGCTTCGCTCTCGCCGAGCCGTATCTGGCGGCGATGGGCAAAGCGGTGATCCACGCCGGCCAATCGGGCGCGGGGCAGGCGGCCAAGATCTGCAACAACATGATCCTGGGCGCGACGATGGTCGCCACATGCGAGGCGTTCGTGCTGGCCGACAAGCTCGGCCTCGACGCGCAGGCGTTCTTCGATATCGCCAGCGTCTCGTCGGGGCAGAGTTGGAGCATGACCAGCTATTGCCCGGTCCCCGGCGTCGGTCCCGACACCCCCGCCGACCACGGCTATCAGGGCGGCTTCGCGACCGCGCTGATGCTCAAGGACTTGCGGCTATCGCAGCAAGCCGCCGCCGACGTCGGCGCGACGACGCCGATGGGGGCGAAGGCGGCGGAACTTTACGAGCGGCTCGCCGCTGAGGGGCAGGGCGGCAAGGACTTCAGCGCAATCATCGGGTTGCTCGGCACGGCTACGCCGTCGGGTTCTTGAGTGCGGTGGATGACAAAATTTAGGAGAAAGCGGACATCTACAGCGCGTGAGATTCAACCCCGGCCCCATGCCGCCCCGATGATGAAGAAGGCATAGACGCCCAACGTGACTGTCAGTGCCGCGAGGTTGACGTCCCTGCGGCGCGAGAGAATTGCCGCTACCATCGGCACGACGAACATGTTCGACATGAATATCTCACGCAGCGACAGGAACTGGATGAAGCCGATGATCGAACAGACCACCACCACGTTGGCAGCGATCACCGCGCCCAATACCTCGCGCCGATGCGAGAGATAGTGTTCGTCCAGATCGGTTCCAGCTACGACCTGACGGGGGGTAACGAGTGACGCACCAAAATAGTAGATGCTCGACACCAACAGCCCGATCACCAGCGTCAGCAGAGCCGGGTGTATCCGGTCGCGGAAGTACCACGCGACGCTCCAGAACGTCGTCAGATCGAGCATGACGATCAGCCCTAGCATCGGAGTCAGCCAGCCGATGCGAACTGTGCCGCGGGCCTGGAACAATCGGATCAGTCCGCTGAGCACCTCGACTAGGCTGAGCCCGAGCAGCAGGCCGAAAAGCGAGAATACGAAGTTGAAACCGTCCATCTGGCGCCGACCCACCCCACAAAGCGAAGGTTATGCGTGTGGCTCACGCCAGACAAGCGCCGCTATGTCCACTCTTAGCCAGCCGGCGATTTTCTAGCGAACCCCTAGTGATGGGCGAAAGCGGACGTGGCACCGGCCCGGCTGCAAAATGTCCGGTTGATGTGGCTTTAGCGGACGTTACCGCCAGCGCCGACAATGTATTTGGCATCGGAGCTTAGCTGTAAGGCGCTTGATCTTCGTGAAAACGAACTGCGTATCTGCCGGCCACATGTTTGTAGAATTACGTGCGGCGACATGGCCCTTGCCGACTACGCGAAAACAAACTTCAAGCAAAGCTCCAGTCATAGATTCTGCTACAGGATCGATGTAGAGTTCACGCCACTATTTTCTTGTATTACGAACTGCATGAATTTATGTTTGAGAATGTTATCGGTGATGAGTTTGCATATTCTCGATGCGCATCTAGGTAACCGCGAATCGTAATGTCCGCTGGCTCTTTGGTTGAACGGGGCGCGGTCCCGGGCGAAAACGCCGCAGCGTCCACCACTATGATAGTGCTCGGACGGTAGTGGTCGAATCCGCCAAGGATGGCATGGGCCGAATGTCCGCAATTGGCGCGACAGAAGACGTTCCGTGTTACGCTGCCCACAATCTGCTGTCCTACAACGCGAGGCCGCGTCAGGATTGAACCTGTGCCGCACCGATCCTCCGTTTCGCCTTTCCCGCTCCGATCGAACGCGCCGCTTTCGCGCGCGCACGCGAGAGGGTGTGACTTTTGTGACTTTTGGCGACCCGCCATTGGCCTCCACTTCATCCACTTGTCACGGGCGCAACCAGCGATTCCGCCTCAACTTAGCCTCAACTTCCGCGCCCCGGCCGGCTTGCCCGCTGGCCGTCCTCCGCTAAACCAGCGGCGATAAGGGGAGGATCATGGACACCGCCATCGTAGAGCCGAGCCCGGAACCTACTAGGGCCGAGATTCGCTTGGTCATCGCCGCCTCGTCGCTCGGCACCGTGTTCGAATGGTATGACTTCTTCATCTACGGCACGCTCGCGTCCGCCGGGATCATCGGCAAGGCGTTCTTTCCGGCCGGCGATCCCGTCGTCCAGACGCTACTCGCCTGGGCGGGGTTCGCGGTCGGCTTCGGCTTCCGGCCGCTCGGCGCGATCGTGTTCGGCTATCTCGGCGACCGGCTCGGGCGCAAATACACCTTTCTCGTGACGATCACGCTGATGGGCGTCGCCACCGCCGGCGTCGGCCTCGTCCCCTCGGCGGCGAGCATCGGCTATGCCGCGCCCGCGATCGTCCTGCTGCTCCGCATCGCGCAGGGGCTGGCGCTGGGCGGGGAATATGGCGGCGCCGCGATCTACGTCGCCGAGCATTCGCCGCCGGGCAAGGCGGGCTTCTACACCAGCTTCATCCAGGCCGGCGTCGTCGGCGGCTTCATCCTCAGCCTCGCCGTCGTGCTCGGAACCAAGGGGCTGGTCTCGGCCGCCGCATGGGAAGGCGGCTGGTGGCGCTTCCCTTTCCTCTTCTCGCTGCTGCTGCTCGCGGTGTCGCTGTGGATGCGGCTCAAGCTGTCGGAGAGCCCCGTCTTCAAGGCGATGCGCGCGGCGGGCGAGGCCGCCGCCAATCCCTTCAAGGAGAGCTTTACCTACCCTGGCAACCTGCGCCGGATATTGGTGGCGTTGTTCGGGATCGCCGCCGGGCTGACGGTGATCTGGTACACCGCGCTTTTCTCGACCCTGTCCTTCCTCCAGAACGCGATGCACATGAAGGACAGTGCGGCGCAGCTCATCACCGCCGCCGGCGCGCTGCTGGGGCTGGTCTTCTATTTCCTCACCGGCGCGTGGTCGGACCGGGTCGGGCGCAAGCGGCCGATCGTCATCGGCTATGTCGCCGCGCTGGTGCTGATCTTTCCCTGCTTCTGGCTGATCGGCTGGGCCGCCGGCGACGGTGCCGCGCCCGCCGGCTTCGTGCCGGGGCCGGGCGCGACCGCGCTGATCCTGCTCGGCATCCTTGGCATGATGGCGCTGTCGGGGCTGACCTATGGCTCGGTCGCGGCGCTGCTGGCGGAGATGTTCCCGCCGCGCATCCGCTATTCGTCGCTATCGATCCCCTATCATGTCGGCACCGGCTATTTCGGCGGCTTCCTGCCGCTCATCAGCGCCTGGATCGTGGCGCGGACGAAGGATCCCTATGCGGGCCTGTGGTACACCGAAGCCGTGGTCGCGATGGCGCTGGCGGTGACATGGTTCGGGCTCAAGGAGCCTGCCGCCGCCCAATCAGCCGGAGGATGAGTTCCGCCAGCAGCATGACGAGCGCGCCGACGGCGGCTGCGATGGTAAGCGCGACGAGAAAGGCGAGCGCCTTCAACGGCCAGGTCAGGAACGGCCGCGATGCGCCGCCGCCATAGGGCAGCCTGGTGATCGACGCGAGCAGCGCAGCGAGCCCGAGCGGCGCGAAGGTCACGCCGGCCGCGATCAGCCCCGCCAGTTTCGCTCCCCGCCTCATCGCGCCGAAACCTAGCCTCTCCTTCGTTCAAGGCAAGCGCCGTACCTCGTCGCTCCTGGAGCACGCGTCGAGCCTGCTTAGGTCGAGCGGCGCGCGCGGCGCCGCCACCGTCGCCGCCTCGAACGCCGCGCCGATGCTGTGCGCCGCGAAGCGTGCCGCGTCCGCGCCCGTGCAGCGCATCAGCGCCGCGAGCATCTTCGGCGGGGTATCGTATCCCTCATAGGACAGGCGGAACGTCCCCCAATGGACCGGCAGGCCCGTGCCGGCGCCCGTCCGGTCGAACGCCTCGATCGCCTCGACCGGGCCCATATGCGACCCGATCCGCATCTGTCCCGGCACGAAGCGGAACGCGCCGATCGGCAGGATGGCGAGCCTGATCGGCCCGTACGACGCCGCCTCGGCCGGCCACTTGCCGTCGCCAAAGCCGGTGTCGCCCGAGAAATACAGGTTGCCGCCCGCCGGCAGCCGCACCACGAATCCCGACCACAGCGCCCGGTTGCGGTCGGTGAACCAGCGGCTCCCCCAATGATGCGCCCGCACCGCGACCACCTCGACCCCCGGCCTGACAGGGGTGCTCCCGCCCCAGTCGAGCGCGGTCGCCTCCGCGCCGACCTGCCCGATGACGCTGTCGTTGCCGAGCGAGGTGACGATCAGCGGCTTGTCGCGCTCCCACAGCCGCTTGAGCGTCGGCTGGTCGAGATGATCGTAGTGATTGTGGCTGACGAGCACGAGGTCGATGGTGGGCAGGTCCTCGAACCGCACGCCCGGCGCCGTGACCCGCGTCGGCCCGCGCCCGAACGGCCCCGTCCGGTCGCTCCACACCGGGTCGGTGAGGATGTTGAGCCCTTGCGTCTGGACGAGCACCGTCGCGTGGCCGATCCAGGTGACGAGCATCCGCTCGCCCTCGACCCGCGCCGGCGGCTTGCTCGGCGTCACCGACACGCTCGCGGGCCAGGGCGGACGCCCGTCGCGCTTGGTCAGGTAGCGCCAGAAGAACCCCGTCCGGCTGCCCCCCGTCGGTGGGGCGAAGGTGTCGTCGTCCGGGCCGGGATTGAAGAAGCGCTGCCCGTCGAAATGGTCGCTCGCCGGCCCGCGATAATAGATGCGGTCGAGGAAGCGCGGCACGATCGTCACCAGCAACCCGGCCAGGATCAGGAGAAGGAGCAGCACGCCGCCCACGATCTTCAGGGCTGTCGTCATAGGCCCCTAACGCAGGTTAGCGGTCATGGTTCAGGCGATTTGCCCCGATCTCGTCACGCCGGGCTTGTCCCGGCGTCCACCGTCGTGCAGCTACCAACGCGAGGCCGGAGATCGGCGTGGATGCCGGGACAAGCCCGGCATGACGAAGAGGGAAACCATGCGCCGTATTCTTCTCGCCTGCCTGCTCGCCGCCGCGCCGGTTGCCGCCCAGGCGAAGACCGTCGTCGTCGAGGAGAAGTCGATCGACGAGCTCCAGGCGCTGATGACCGCCGGCAAGGCGACCAGCGCCGACCTCGTCCAGGCGTATCTCAAGCGCATCGCCGCGATGGACCGCAAGGGGCCGGCGCTGCGCGCGATCATCGTCACCAACCCCGATGCGCTCGCCCAGGCCCGCGCGCTCGACACCGAGCGCAGGGCCGGACACGTGCGCGGCCCGCTCCACGGCGTCCCTATCCTCATCAAGGACAATGTCGAGACCGCCGACGCCATGGCGACCACCGCCGGCAGCCTCGCGCTCAGGGCGAACGTAACCCGCCGCGACGCCCCCGTCGTCGCCGAGCTGCGCCGCGCCGGCGCGGTCATCCTCGGCAAGACCAACCTCAGCGAATGGGCCAACATCCGCTCGACCCGCTCGATGAGCGGCTGGAGCGCGGTCGGCGGCCTCGTCCGCAACCCCTATGCGCTCGACCGCACCGCCTGCGGCTCGTCGTCGGGCTCCGGCGCGGCGGTGGCGGCGAGCTTCGCGGCGGCGGCGGTGGGCACGGAGACCGACGGCTCGGTCGTCTGTCCGTCGTCGCTCAACGGCCTGGTCGGCCTGAAGCCCTCGATCGGCCTCGTCAGCCGCACCCATGTCGTGCCGATCAGCCATTCGCAGGACACGCCCGGCCCGATGGCGCGCTCGGTCAGGGATGCGGCGACGATGCTCTCGGCGATGGTCGCCGCCGACCCGGCCGACTCCGCCACCGCCGACGCCGCGACATACCGCAAGGACTATGCCGCCGGCCTCTCCGCCAGCGCGCTCTCCGGCCTGCGCGTCGCCGTGCTGCGGCCCGACATGACCCCGGACCTCGCCGCCGCCTACCAGCGCGCGCTCGACGTGCTCAAGGCGGCGGGCGCGGAGCTGGTCGAGGTCGACAAGCCCGACACCAAGGGGCTCGGCGCGGCGGAAGGCACGGTATTGCACACCGAGCTCAAGGCCGACCTCAACGCCTATCTCGCCACCACGCCGCCGGCCGTCACCACCCGCACGCTCGCCGACGTCATCGCCTTCGACACCGCCAACGCCGCGACCGAGATGCCGTTCTTCGGCCAGGAGACGTTCGAGGTCGCGGAGAAGACCAGGGGCTTGGACGACCCCGACTACAAGGCGGCGCGCGCCAGATCGCTCAAGCTCGCCGTCGACGCTATCGACGGCCTGCTCGCCAAGGCGCGCGCGACATTGCTGGTCGAGCCGAGCTACGGCGCGGCCTGGCTGTCGGACCCGGTATACGGCGATCAATATGACGGTCCGTCCTCCTCCGAGCTGCCGGCGGTGGCAGGCTACCCGAACCTGACCGTCCCGATGGGCCTCGTCCGCGGCCTGCCGGTCGGCCTGTCCTTCATCGCGACGAAGTTCGGCGAAGCCACCGTCCTGGGGGCGGGCTACGCCTATGAACAACGCGCGAAGGCGAGGGTGGCGCCGCGATACCTGCCGCGGGCCAACTCCGGATCGGGCGAGGAAGCGGTGAAGTAATCTTCCTCTGCGCTTTAGGGGAGAGGGGCAGTCCGACCGATCTCAAGCAAACCGGCTTGCCGATCTCCGACCTCGCTATCGCTTCTCCCTCTCTCCTGAAGGAGAGAGGGAAGAGCGCGCAAACCGCCACTGCCACAGCATCAGCAGCGGCACGACGCCCAGCTCCATCCCCAGCCCCAGCACATGCCCCCGGCTCGGCACGCCCACCGCGACGAGTGACACCAGCCGCGACAATCCCCCCGCCACCACCAGCGCCCCCAGCAGCCGGAAGCGCGGCCCCTTGCGCTCGATCGCCGGTACGCAGGTCGCGAACGCCACGCCGACCCCGAAGAAGATGCCCGAGATATACCGGAAATGGCTGTCGAGATCGATCGGCACGTCGCGCAGATGCCCGATCCCGCCCGGCCCGTGCAGGATCGATTGCCCCCCGACCGTCAGCGGCACCAGGCACGCGATCGCGACGACGATCTGCAGCAGCCGTTTCTCGATCATCGTTCGCGCTCCAGCAATTCGGGACGGATTCTCAGCGCATGGGTCGCTACCCGCACCTCGACCATGAACGCCGCCAGCGCCGCGATCAGGAACATCATCGCAAAGATGAACGCCACCGCCACGCCGCGCCCGATATGCAGCCGCGCCAGCTCGGCGACGAACAGCAGCGTCACGACCAGGCAGGTCGTCACCGCGCTCAGCACCGCCAGCAACAGGCCCGCGTTGATCAGCCGGATGCGGAGGTCGAGGACGCGCAATTCGGAAACGTGGCGGACATGCTCCGGCCCCTGCGACCGGGGATGCAGCATCTCCAGCGCCCGCCCGCGATCCACCACTCGCGCCAGTCGTCCGGCGAGCACGTTCACGAATGCCGCGATGCCCGCCAGCATGAACACCGGCGACAGCGACAACTGGATCGTCTGCGCGATCGTCGTAACGGCGGGAAAGGTCGGCACCCGTGCGTCATGCGGCGAAACGGGGACGGGGGAAAGCGCTTGGTAAGACGGAGCGGCTAGGACGGGCGCGTGACCAGGCCGCTCGCCCTCGCCGATTTCGACCGCCTGCCGCCGCTGGCCGAGGCGCGGCTGGTCGCGGGGCTGTCGGCCGACATCGACCCGGTCGCCGCGCGCGCGCCCGAAACGCACCGCTTCCTCCGCTATGGCTGGTACGCCGCCGCCATCGCCGCCTACGGCGGCCACCCGCGCACCCTGCTCGTCAGCGAGGACGACGTGCCCGTGCTCGCCCTGCCGCTCGTCGCGCTTGGCCCCGCGCCGCTCAAGCTGGTCGCGGTGCCCGGCAGCTACTGGCCGTTCCGCGGCTTTCCCCTCGCGCTGGAGGCAAGCGATGCCGCCCCCGCGGCCGCGCTGCGGGCGCTCGCCGGATGCGCGCGCGGCCTGCGCCTCGGTCCGATCGAGGACGGCGACCCCGCCGCCGAGACCCTGATCGCCGCCGCCCGCGCCGCCGGCTGGGGCGTGCTCGACCGCGTCGTCGGCCGAAGCTGGGTGCAGGATCTGACCGACCCCGACTGGCCGCGCGCGTCGAGCCTCAAGAAGAACCGCTTCCACGAGAAGCATCTCGCCGGCCACGGCGCGCTCGACTGGCGCTTTCTGTCGGGCGACGATTGGCCGGCCGGCTTCGACCTCCTCGCTCGGGTCGAGCAGGCGAGCTGGGTCGCCTCGGCCACCGACGGCCGCGACGCCAAGTTCACGACGACGGATCATGGCGGCTTCTGGCGCGCCGCCGCCGCCGACCCGGCGCTGGCGCACGGCTTTCGCGCCGCGTTGCTCACGATCGACGGTCACCCGGCCGCCTTCTCCTTCGACATCGACGCCGGCCCGACCCGCTACGCCATCGCCAACAGCTACGACCCGGCGCTCGCCAGACATTCTCCCGGCAAGCTGCTCCACTATCGCAACCTGCTCGACGCGCGCGCGCGCGGCGTCACCCGCGTCGACTGGGGCATGGGCGACAGCGGCTACAAGCAGGTGCTCGGGGCGACGCCCGGCCCGCCGTTGCGCGACTGGCTGCTGCTCCGCCCCGGCCTGCCCGCGCTCACCGGCCGGCTGCTCGCCCGCTTCTTTCCGGGTCAGACCCGCACGTAGCGGAAATACCAGACCTCATGCCCGTGCCGCCGCGCCTTGCGCTCGTAGCGGGTCTCGGGCCAGTCCGCCGGTCGCTCCAGGAAGTCGCGCGCGCTCGCCGCCGTCCAGCGGAAGTCGCGGCGCTGCCCCATCACCATCATCGCCCAGCGGCAGTAGGTGGGATCGTCGGTGCCGAGGCGGAACTCGCCGCCGGACTTCAGCTTCGCGGCGATCGCGTCGAGCGGGCCGTGATTGACCATCCGCCGCTTGGCGTGCCGCGCCTTGGGCCAGGGGTCGGGGTGGAGCAGGTACACCCGCTCCAGGCTGGCGTCGGGCAGCCGCTCGACCACGTCGAGCGCATCGCCCATGTGCAGCCGGACGTTACGCAACTCTTCGTCGCGGACGTGCCCGAGCGCCTGGACGACACCGTTGAGGAACGGCTCGCAGCCGATGAACCCCGTGCCCGGCCGCGCCGCCGCCTGGCCCGCGAGGTGCTCGCCGCCGCCGAAGCCGATCTCCAGCTCTAGCGGTCGCGCATCGCCGAACAGCGCCGGCGCGTCGAGCGGCCCGTCGGGCACGCTGACCGTCGGCAGCATCTCCTCGACCAGCGCCGCCTGGCCCGCGCGCAGCTTGTGCCCCTGGCTGCGGCCATAGAGGCGGCGGCCGGAAAACTCGGGAGGCGTCGCGGGATCGTTCATGATGCGCCCTTAGCCGGGGACCCATAATCGCCGCCACCCGTTCGATCGTGCATGACCACCGCCAAATCGCCCAAAGCCAAGACGAAGTCCGCCAGGACGGTGAAGAAGGCCGCCAAAAAGGTCGCGCGCGCCGATATCAAGGCGACGCACCAGGCCGCCGCCGCGCGCGAAAATCCTCTCATGAAGATCGTCGCGAGCCTTGCCGAAGTCGGCGACCAGCCGCCGCTGGTCGCGATCTCGCTGGGGACGTTCGCCATCGGCCTGCTCGCCGGGCGCGGCGACGTCGCGCGTGGCGGCGCGCGGATGCTGGCGTCGCACCTCGTCGCGACCGGCGCGAAGCTCGCGGTCAAGCACCAGTTCGACCGTACCCGGCCCGGCCACGCGCTCGACGGCGCGGGGCATCGCTTTGAGGCCGGCGACGAGGGCGGGCATGAGGACAAGAGCTTCCCCTCGGGCCACACCGCCGGCGCGGTCGCCGTGGCGCTCGCCGCCGGCCACGACATCGATGGCGCCGCCGCCCCCGCCGCGCTCGCGGCCGGCGCGGTTGCGGCGGCACAGGCCCCGGCGGGCAATCATTATCTCAGCGACGTCGTCGCGGGCGCCGCGATCGGCTGGGCGACCGAGGCGCTGGTCTCGGCGATATTCGACCGGCTGGAGCCGAAGGTTGAGGCGGCTTTGTCCTCTTGAATCCTCCCCGGGAGGGGAGGATTTTCAGGGCTGCATCCGCAACGCCACCTCGCTCATGAACCGCGCATCGTCCCCCGACGCCAGCCACGCCGCCTCCGCCGCCACCGCGCCGAGCATATCGCTCAGCGCCTCCAGCTCCGCCTTGGCGTAATTCCCCAGCACGTGCCCCGTCACCCGGTCCTTGTGCCCCGGATGCCCTATGCCGAGCCGCACGCGGCGGAACTCCGGCCCCAGCTGCTGGTCGGTCGAGCGCAGGCCGTTATGCCCCGCCGTCCCGCCGCCGCGTTTCACCTTGACCCTGAAGGGCGCGAGATCGAGCTCGTCGTGGAACACCGTCAGCGCGTCCGGCCCGAGCTTGTAGAAGCGCAGCGCGTCGCCCAGCGACCTGCCGCTGTCGTTCATGAAGGTCGCTGGCTTGAGCAGCAGCACGCGTGAGCCGCCGATCCGTCCCTCCTGCGTCCAGCCTGCGAACTGTTTCCTGACCGGCCCGAAGCCGTGCAGCGCGGCGATCGCGTCGACCGCCATGAACCCGACATTGTGCCGGTGCATCGCATATTGCGGCCCCGGATTGCCGAGGCCCGCCCAGATCTGCACGGGTCAACCTCCAAAACGAAAGGGCAGGGGAGCGTTGCCGCCACCCTGCCCCTCGAACGCTTCGTTGAAAAGGCGCTCAGGCCTCGGCGGTCTCGGTCTCGCCTTCGCTCGACTTGAGCGCCGACGGGGCGACGATCGTGGCGAGCGTGAAGTCGCGGTCGATCGCGGTCTTCGCGCCGGCGGGCAGCGCCGCCGCGCCGATGTGGATCGACTCGCCGACGTCGAAGCCCTTGAGCGACACGGTCAGCTCGCTCGGGATCTCGGCCGCGTCGACGGTCAGCTCGACCTCGTGGCGGACGATGTTGAGCACGCCGCCCTTGGCGATGCCGGGGCAGTCGTCCTCGTCGGTGAACACGACGGGCACCGCGACGGTGACGGTCGAATGCTCGCCGACGCGGAAGAAGTCGACATGCACCGGCCGGTCGCTGACGACGTCGAACGCGACGTCCTTGGCGAGCGTGCGCTGGGTGCTGCCCGCGCCCTCGATCAGGATGACCGAGTTCATGAAGTGGCCGGTGTGCAGCGCCTTCATCAGCGCCTTTTCTTCGAGATGGATGGACACGGGGTCCTGATTCTGGCCGTAGATCACGGCGGGGACGCGGCCCTGACGGCGCAGCGAACGAGAGGCTCCCTTGCCAACCCGGTCACGCGCCTCGGCCGCGAGCGTCAATTGGTCGCTCATGCAGTATTCCTTGGCTGTGGTTCGATTTCCCGCCACGCCTCCAGGGATGACCATGACCGGAAGCGGGCGCGTGTAGCGGCTTCTGCGAAAATCGCAAGGTACGGGTCAATAAGCTACCCGCACCGCCTTCACCCCGCGCCTGGCCAGCTCCGCCTGTACACTTGCCGTCCCCGCGAGATGCCCGGCCCCGACCGCGATGAACACCGTCCCCGGCCGGTCCATCCGCGTCTTGATCCACTCCGCCCAGCGCCGGTTGCGGTCGGTCAGCAGCACCTTCATCGCCTCGGGCGTCTTGACGAGGCCCTCGTTGAGCTCCTTGGCGATCAGGTCGGTCTTCCCCGCCGCCCATTGGTCGACCATCTTGCCCATCTCGCTCGACATCTTGGGCATGTCGTCGAGCGTCTGCGCCAGCATCGCGACCTGCGCCTTGTCGGACAGGCCCGCGAAGAAGCCGATCTGCTCGGGCACCGTCTCCAGCCCGCTGATCGGCTTGCCCGCCTGCTTCGCCGCCGCGGTGATGACCTGCTCGGGCCCGTTGGCGGGATCGTAGCCGACCTTCTGCAGCGACTGGACCTGCAGGTAGCTCGCCGCCAGCCACGGCTGCATCCGGTCGTACGCCCCGCGGGGCAGGCCGATCGACCCCATGTATTTCGCCAGCGCCGGCCGCTCCCTGACCGACAGCTTGTCGGTCAGCGTCGGCCCGGTGGCGGTCATGCCCTTGGTCTGCACCAATGCGCCCATCGCCGCCGGATCGATGTCGACGATCTCCAGCTTGACCTCGTCGGCCTTGTCGAACGCCGCCTTCACCGCCTCGTCGAACCACGACAGGCCGGGCTTCAGCACATGGATCGTGCCGAACAGATAGATCGTCGTGTCCGCGTCCTTCACCACCCACAGCGCGGGGTCGGCATCCCCAGGCGCGTGCGCGACGGTCTTGGCGCAGGCGGGGAGGGGGGCAAGGAGCAGCAGGGCGGCAAGCCACCGGGAAAAGCGGTTCATGGCCACCTTCCTACACGCCCCTGCCGCCCTTGCCAGCGCCAATCCCTTCGGCCAAACGCGGCGCGCTTATGGCCGCCCCGCTCTCCTTCCAGCGCATGATTCTGACGCTCCACGATTACTGGAGCGACCGCGGCTGCCTGATCCTCCAGCCCTACGACATGGAGATGGGGGCCGGGACGTTCCACACCGCCACGACCCTGCGCGCGCTCGGTCCGAACCCTTGGAACGCCGCGTTCGTCCAGCCCTGCCGCCGCCCCACCGACGGCCGCTATGGCGAGAACCCCAACCGGCTCCAGCATTATTACCAATACCAGGTCATCCTGAAGCCCTCGCCGCCCGACCTGCAGGAGCTGTACCTCGGCTCGCTGGCGGCGATCGGCATCGACCCGCTGCTCCACGACATCCGCTTCGTCGAGGACGATTGGGAATCGCCGACGCTGGGTGCCTGGGGGCTGGGCTGGGAGGTGTGGTGCGACGGCATGGAGGTGACGCAATTCACCTATTTCCAGCAGATGGGCGGCTTCGACTGCAAGCCCGTCGCCGGCGAGCTCACTTATGGTCTCGAGCGGCTGGCGATGTATCTGCAGAACAAGGATTCGATCTACGATCTCGCATACAACGACGCCGGCGTGACCTATGGCGACGTGTTCCACGAGAACGAGGTAGAGATGTCGACCTGGAACTTCGAGGTCGCCGACACCGACACCCTGTTCGACCAGTTCCGCAAGGCGGCGGCGGAATGCGAGAATTGCCTGAGCCGCGACCTGCCGCTGCCCGCCTATGAACAGGCGATCAAGGCCAGCCACACCTTCAACCTGCTCCAGGCCAGAGGCGTCATTTCCGTCGCCGAACGCCAGGCGTACATCGGCCGCGTCCGCGACCTCGCGAAGGGTGCGTGCGGGGCGTGGATGACGAAGAACGGGTGGGCAGAGCCATCCAAGGTTCCGGCGGTGCAAGGCACCGTTGGCAAGATGGCGGAGGGGTCGTGAGCCTCGTTCGCGCCGTCAGGCGCTTGAAAGGCATTTTCACGCAAAAACGCAAAGCCGCGAAGAGAAGACACAGCTTTGTCCTGGGTAAACATCTTCGCGCCTTTGCGTCTTCGCGTGAAACAATTCTTGCTGGAAGCCGCTTCGCGGCAGCGCCCGCATGACCGACTTCCTCCTCGAACTCCGCTCGGAGGAAATCCCGGCGCGGATGCAGGCCAAGGCCCGCGACGACCTCGCTCGCCTGTTCGTCGCCGAGCTGGCGAAAGCAGGCCTGCAAGCCACGACGACGGAAACTTACGCCACCCCCCGCCGCCTCGCGCTGATCGCGCGCGGCCTCCCCGACGCGACCAGCGCCGTCACCGAGGAGGTCAAGGGCCCCAAAGCCTCCGCCCCGCCGCAGGCGCTCGACGGGTTCCTGCGCAAGACCGGCCTCACTCGCGACCAGCTCACCGAGCGCGACGGCGTGTTGTTCGCGGTCACCGAAAAGCCCGGCCGCGCCACCGCCGCGCTGCTCGCCGAGGCGATCCCCGCGATCGTCCGTGCCTTCCCCTGGCCCAAGTCGATGCGCTGGGGCGGCGCTTCCGTGTCGACCGAAAGCCTGCGCTGGGTGCGTCCCCTCCACGGCATCGTCGCGCTGTTCGGCGAGGAGCTGGTGCCGGTCGAAATCGCCGGCGTCGCCAGCGGCTACGCGACGCTCGGCCATCGCTTCCACCACCCCGGCCCGATCACGATCGGCTCTTCTAACGATTATGCCGAGAAGCTCCGCGCCTGCCACGTCATCGTCGATCCCGCCGAGCGCGCCACCCTCATCCGCGATCGCGCGATGCAGCTCGCCGCCGCCGCCGGCCTGCACCTCGTCGAGGACGAGGGCCTCGTCGCCGAGAACGCCGGCCTTACCGAATGGCCGGTGCCGCTGCTGGGCCGCTTCGACCCTGCTTTCCTCGACGTCCCGCCCGAGGTCATCCAGCTCACCGCGCGCGTGAACCAGAAATATTTCGTCTGCCGCGATGGCGAGGGGAAGCTCGCCAATGCCTTCATCTGCACCGCCAACATCGACGCGACCGACGACGGCGCCGCGATCGTCGAAGGCAACCGCAAGGTGTTGGCCGCCCGCCTGTCCGACGCGCGCTTCTTCTACGAACAGGACCTTAAGGTCCCGCTCGAGGAGCAGGCGACAAAGCTCGACCGCATCGTCTTCCACGAAAAGCTGGGGACGGTAGCCGACAAGGTCGACCGGGTGGCGAAGCTCGCGCGCTGGCTGGTGGAGGAGGGGATAATCCGATCCTCCCCACGCAGTGGGGAGGGGGACCATGCGAAGCATGGTGGAGGGGCTTCCGCACCGGGTGTTGAACCTAGATCGGAAGCCCCTCCACCACCGGCTTCGCCGGCGGTCCCCCTCCCCGCGAGCGGGGAGGATCGGGAAGAACTCGCTACCCTCGCCGACCGCGCCGCGCGCCTCTGCAAGGCCGACCTCGTCACCGGCATGGTCGGCGAGTTCCCCGAGCTTCAGGGCCTGATGGGCGGCTATTACGCCACGGCCCAAAACGAAGACCCCCGCGTCGCCGCCGCCATCCGCGACCATTACAAGCCGGTCGGCCAGGGCGACGAGGTGCCGACCGATCCGGTGACGGTGGCGGTCAGTCTGGCGGACAAGCTCGATACGCTGGGCAGCTTCTATATTATCGGCGAGCAGCCCACCGGCTCCAAGGACCCTTTTGCACTCCGTCGCGCGGCGCTGGGCGTTATCGCCTTGATCGTCGGCAATGGCCTGCGCTTCCGGCTCGGCGGCGTGATGGCAGATTTCATGCTGAGCATCGCTACGCCAGCCAATGTGCCGCACTTGCCAGCGGTGAACGACCTGAAGGCCTTTTTCGTCGAGCGTCTGAAAGTGCAGCAACGTGTGATCGGCATTCGCCATGACATCATTGACGCCATTGTCGCGCTCGAACCGGGTCGAGCTGACGATTTTGTGCTGGTCCTCGCCCGCGTCCGCGCGCTCCAGGCGTTCATGGCCAGCGTGGACGGCGCGAACCTGCTCACCGGCTACCGGCGCGCGGCGAATATCCTGAAGAAGGAGGGGTGGGGCGAGGCCCACTCCCCCCGTCATCCCAGCCTTGTGCCGGGATCCACTCCGAAACCGGCCCCGAACCCCAGCGACGAAGGGCAGGGGCCAGCACCGGCGTGGATGCCGGGACAGGCCCGGCATGACGACAATGCGCTGTCCTACACGCCCGAACCCGCCGAAGCTGCCCTCATCGCCGCCCTCGATTCGGCCGAACCCCGCGCGGCGCAGGCCGTGCAGGCGGAGGATTTCGCCGGCGCGATGGTGGCGCTCGCCTCGTTGCGGGCGCCGATCGACGCGTTCTTTGACACCGTGACCGTCAACGACCCGGACGCCGCCCGGCGCGCCGCCCGCCTCGCGCTGCTCGCCCGGATGCGCGATGCGGTCCATGCCGTCGCGGATTTCTCGAAGATCGAGGGTGGCTGAATAAGCTCGATTGCCCGCAACTTTGACAACTTCCGCCGCAGCGATTCCGCCTCAACTTAGCCTCAACTTCCAGCTCACCTGTCCGGTTACCGGACACCCGAACCGCCTCCACTTCCTCCCCTTGGCCCCCCGCGCTAGAGGGGCGCGACAGCCTCAACTTCCTCAACTTGTCACCGCGCCTGGCACGCGGGGACGCCTGACAGGGACCAGCGATGACCTACGTATTCCGCTTCGGCGGCGGCGTCTCGGACGGCGGCAACGGCGACAAGAACCTGCTCGGCGGCAAGGGCGCGAACCTTGCCGAGATGGCGTCGATCGGCCTGCCCGTTCCCCCCGGCTTTACGATCGGCACCCCGGTCTGCGCGCTCTATTACGACGAGGGCGAGCAATTCCCCGCCGAACTCCAGCACGAGGTCGCCAACGGCATCGCGCATATCGAGGGCGTCACCGGCCACCGCTTCGGCGACCCCGCCGACCCCCTCCTGGTCTCGGTCCGCTCCGGCGCGCGGGTGTCGATGCCGGGCATGATGGATACCGTCCTCAACCTCGGCCTCAACGACGCCACCGTCGAAGGGCTCGCCAAGGGCTCGGGCGACCCGCGCTTCGCGTGGGACAGCTACCGCCGCTTCATCCAGATGTACGCCGACGTCGTCCTCGAACTCGATCATGGCGCGTTCGAGGAGGCGCTGGAGGTCGCCAAGGAGGATCAGGGCTTCGCGCTCGACACGGAGCTCAGCGCCGACGACCTCAAGGCGCTGGTCGCCGAATACAAGAAGCTGGTCGAGCAGCAATGGGGCAAGCCCTTCCCGCAGGACGTCCACGATCAGCTCTGGGGCGCGATCGGCGCGGTGTTCGGCTCGTGGCAGTCGGAGCGCGCCAAGGTCTATCGCCGGCTGAACGACATTCCGGCCGACTGGGGCACCGCGGTCAACGTGCAGGCGATGGTCTTCGGCAACATGGGCGACACCTCGGCCACCGGGGTCGCCTTCACGCGCGATCCGGCCAAGGGCGACCGGGCCTATTATGGCGAGTTCCTGATCAACGCGCAGGGCGAGGACGTCGTCGCCGGCATCCGCACCCCGCAATATCTGACCCGCACCGCCCGCGAGACTGCCGGGGCGAAGCCCGCCTCGATGGAAGAGGCGATGCCCGAAGTATATGGCGAACTCGCCGCCGTCTTCGACCGGCTCGAAACCCATTACCGCGACATGCAGGACATCGAGTTCACGGTCGAGAAGACCAAGCTGTGGATGCTCCAGACCCGCTCCGGCAAGCGCACCGCCAAGGCGGCGCTCAAGATCGCGGTCGACATGGCCGAGGAAGGGCTCATCACCCGCGAAGAGGCGATCCTGCGCGTCGACCCCGCCGCGCTCGACCAGCTCCTCCACCCGACGCTCGATCCCAAGGCCGCGCGCGACGTCATCGCCAAGGGTCTGCCCGCCTCGCCCGGCGCGGCCAGCGGCCAGGCCGTGTTCGACGCCGACACCGCCGAGAAATGGGCCGCCGACGGCAAGGCGGTCATCCTCGTCCGCACCGAGACCAGCCCGGAGGACATCCACGGGATGCACGCGGCGAGGGGCATCCTCACCGCGCGCGGCGGCATGACCAGCCACGCCGCCGTCGTCGCGCGCGGCATGGGCCGCCCCTGCGTGTCCGGCGCGGGGTCGTTGTCGATCTCCGCCAGGGACAAGGTGATGCGGGTCGGCGGGCGCGAGGTGAAGGAGGGCGACCGCCTGACCATCGACGGCGCGACCGGCGAGGTGATGGCCGGCGAAGTACCGACCGTCCAGCCCGAGCTGTCGGGCGACTTCGGCACGCTGATGGGCTGGGCCGACGCGATCCGGCGCATGAAGGTCCGCACCAACGCCGATACCCCCAACGACGCGAAGACCGCGCGCGAGTTCGGCGCGGAGGGCATCGGCCTGTGCCGCACCGAGCATATGTTCTTCGAGCAGGGCCGCATCACCGCGGTGCGCCAGATGATCCTCGCCTCGGACGAAAAGGGCCGCCGCGCGCCGCTCGATCGGCTGCTCCCCGAACAGCGCGCCGACTTCGCCGCGATCTTCGAGGTGATGGCCGGCCTGCCGGTGACGATCCGCCTGCTCGACCCGCCGCTCCACGAGTTCCTGCCGCACGAGGAGGCCGAGTTCGCCGAGGTCGCCACCGCCGCCGGGGTAGATATCGAGGTGCTGAAGCGCCGCGCCGCCGAGCTGCACGAGTTCAACCCGATGCTCGGCCATCGCGGCTGCCGCTTGGGCGTCACCTATCCCGAGATCTACGAGATGCAGGCCCGTGCGATCTTCGAGGCCGCGCTCGACGTGGCGGAGCGCGGCGATGCGCCGGTGCCGGAGATCATGATCCCGCTCGTCGCGACGAAGCGCGAGCTGGAGCTGATGAAGGCCATCGTCGATCGCGCCGCCCGCGACGTTTTCGCCGAGCGCGGCCGCGAGGTCGAGTATCTCGTCGGCACCATGATCGAGCTGCCTCGCGCCGCGCTCCGCGCCGGCGACATCGCCGAGGCCGGCGAGTTCTTCTCCTTCGGCACCAACGACCTGACCCAGACCACGCTCGGCGTCAGCCGCGACGATGCCGCCCGCTTCCTCGGCGCCTATGTCGAACAGGGCATCTACGCCAAGGACCCCTTCGTCAGCCTTGACGTCGAGGGCGTCGGCGAACTCGTCCAGCTCGCCGCCGACCGGGGCCGGGCGACCCGCCCCGATCTCAAGCTCGGCATCTGCGGCGAACATGGCGGCGACCCGGCGAGCATCGCCTTCTGCGAGCAGGTCGGGCTCGATTACGTCTCGGCGTCCCCCTACCGCGTCCCCATCGCACGGCTGGCGGCCGCGCAGGCGGCGCTGCGGAAATAATCCGTCATGCCGGCCTTGTGCCGGCATCCACTCCCGTCCTAGCCCCTGTCCTACACCGTGAAGGGCTGGCATGAGACCAGCGTGGATGCCGGCACAAGGCCGGCATGACGAGGAGTGGGCGATGGCCTGGCTGCGCTACCTGATGACGATCCTCGTCGGCCTTGCCCTCGGCCTCGTCGCCGCCGTCCACACCGTCCGCGCCGGCGCGCTCGGCTCGAACATCAGCATCGGCCCGTGGCGGACCGGCCTCGACTTCGGCGCCGCCGCCGCCGGCGCGAAGACCCGCGCCGTCGTCGCGCTGCGCGGGCTGCTCGCGCTCCCCGCCCGCGAGGCACGCTATTACACCGCCGCGACCGATACCGCCGGCCAGCCGCTCGACGGCCGCTGCCGCTACCGCGTCACCGGCGGCCCGCAGCCCGGTCGCTGGTGGAGCCTGACACTCTACGACCGCGACGGCTATCTCGTCCGCAATCGGGCCAACATCTTCTCGGTCGAAAGCGCCGCCATCACGCCCGCCGAGCGCGCCAACTGGACGATCGCCGTCGCGCCGACGCGCCAGCCCGGCCACTGGCTGCCGACCGGCGGGCTCGACCATGTCGAACTGACGTTGCGCGCTTACCTTCCCGTGGAGTTCGGCAACGGCAAGCTGCTCGACGGCGATCTGCCGACGATCGTGAAGGAGGGTTGCTGATGCGCCGCTGGCTCCTGCCGCTGCTGGTCGGCGTCGTCGTGGCGTTCGCCGCCTATCATGTCGCGCTCGTCGCCACCCCGCGTTTCCTGATGGCCGCCGCCGTCAAGCGCGTCGGCGCGGGCGGCATGAACCGCATGTCCTTCGGGCCGCTAGCGACCGACAAGGCGCGGGCGATCGTGCGGCCGAGCCCCGATCTTGCTTATTCGAGCTGCCCGTTCGACCTGTCAAACGGGCCGATCCGCGTCCACGTCGCGGCGATGCCCTCGTCCTACTGGTCGCTGTCGGTGTTCGACGCCCGCACCGACGTCGCCTTCGTTCGCAACAATCAGGAGACCGGCGGCAATCCGCTCGACGTCGTCATCGCCCGACCGGGCCAGGCGACGATGCCGGGCGCGCTCGTCGTCAAGGTCACCGGGGCAAAGGGCATCGCGCTGATCCGCACGCTCGTCGAGGACCGCGCCACGTTTCCGGCCATCGACGCCGCGCGTCGGCAGTCGAGCTGCGGCGCGCTCTAGGGGCGCGTGCCCCAGTCGAACCAGCCGCGCTTCTCGCCGGCGGGATAGGCCGGCCGCGCGACACTGGACCGGGGCACGACGGTGGCGGCGGTGACCGGCGCCGCGGCGCGCAGCCGCGCGTGCTCGCGCTCAAGCTCGCTGTGCCGCGCTTCGGCCGCCGCGACGCGGGCATCGGCGTCCCGCCGCGCCGCCGCGTGCGCCTCGCGCTCGGCAACATAGCGCTCGCGCCATTTGCGCCCGCCCGAATGGCTCGCAAGGCCGAGGAACCAGCCGGCGACGAACACCAGCGCGATGATCGCCCATTGGGTGACGGTGAACGGCGTGACGGTGAAGGATTGCATCCAGACCTCCTGTTACGGAGGCACAACGACCAAGCCGCGCGACGGTTGCCCGTCAGTGGATCAAGGCGTCCTTGATCGAACAGGCCGCCGGCCCGAGGATGACGACGAACAGCGTCGGCAGGATGAAGAGGATCAGCGGGATCGTCATGATCGCGGGCAGCCGCGCCGCCTTTTCCTCGGCGCGCATCATCCGCTCGTTGCGGAACTCGGCCGACAGCACGCGCAGCGCCGACGCGAGCGGGGTGCCGTATTTCTCGGTCTGGATCATGGTCGTGACCACGCCCTTCACCGCGTCGAGGTTGACCCGCATCGCGAAGTTCTCGAACGCCTGCCGCCGCTCGGTCAGGAAGCCAAGCTCGATCGCCGTGAGCTGGAACTCGTCGCCGAGCTCGGGATAGGCGCGGCCCAGCTCCCGGGCGACGCGATGGAAGGCGGCGTCCACCGTCAATCCCGCTTCCGCGCAGATGACGAGCAGATCGAGCGCGTCGGGCAATCCCTTGCGGATCGCGTCCGACCTCTTGTTGACCTTGTTGTTGAGGAACAGGTCGGGCGCCTTGTAGGCGAGGATGATCACGCCCGCGACGAGCCCGTAGCGCTTCAACGGCCCCCAGGTCGGAAAGAAGTCGTCGGCATAGACCAGCCAGATGATGAACGCGCCGAATACGATCGGCAGCACCAGCCGACCGAAGATGACCGCGACCGCCCATTCCTTGGACCGGATGCCCGCCTGCATCAGCTTTTGCTGCACGGCCTTGATCTGGCTGTCCTGCAGCACCTTCATCGACGACAACAGCGAGCGCATCCGGTCGGCGTGGTCGTTGCGCTGGACCAGCTTGGCGCGGCGCTTGGTGGAGGCGGTGATGCCCGCCTTGAGCTGCTCGCGCCGGTCGTTGAGCGCCTTGACGCGCTTGGCCATCGGATCCTTGGCCGTCGTCGCCGCATAAATGGCGACGAGCACCGCGAAGGCAGCCACGCCCGAGAGGAGCGTCGCCACCCAGAAGACGTCGACGCCCAGGATGGTCGGATGAGTGAGGGGAGCTACGGGGGTCATCGCTGCCTCAGATCTCGAAATTGACCATCTTGGCCATGATGAATGCGCCCAGGCCCATCCACACCATGCCGCCGATGCCCGCGACCATCAGCCGCTGGTCGACGAAGAAGTTCTGCATGTAGCTGGCGTTGATGAACCAGATCAGCGTGAAGACGATGAACGGCAGCGATCCGACGATATAGGCCGATGCCTTCGATTCCGACGACATCGCGCGGATCTTCAGCTTCATCTGGCTGCGCTGTCGCAGTACCGTCGCGAGGTTCGCGAGCGTCTCGGCGAGGTTACCGCCGGTCTCGCGCTGGATGGCGATGGTAATGACGAAGAACTGGAACTCCGGCGTGCCGAGCCGGTCGGCGGTGTCCTGGAGCGCCGAGTCCATCGATCGGCCGATCTTCATCTTGTCGGAAACAGCGCGGAACTCCTCGCCGACCGGGCCGTCCAGCTCGGCGCCGACCACGCCCATCGTCTCGCTGATCGGCAGGCCCGAACGCAGGCCACGGACGAGCAGCTCGATGGCATCGGGAAACTTGGTGGTGAACTTGCCGACGCGGCGCTGGATGGTCTTGCCGACAATGAAGTGCGGCAGGCCAGCGCCGACGACGATGCCGACGAGCAGCGCCAGCAGCAGCGGCAAACCCCGCAGCCGCAACAGCAAGGTGACGCTCACAACCATGCCGGCGGTCGTCAACCCGTATTGGCCGACCGTCCAGCTCTTGCCGGTCATCGCCAGCCGCTTCTTGAGGTTCTCGCGATTGGGCAGTAGCTTGCCGAAGGCGAGGTCCATCCGCGTCGCGCGGATGGTGGTGATGCGCCGCATCCGCTCCTCGGAGCGGGCCTCTACGGTGCCGTGCCGCTCGCGCACCGACGACAATCTGCGCGCCTGCGCGCGCGCCGGCGACGGACCGGCGAAGGCGAAATAGATCAGCGCCAGTATCAGCAGCGACGATCCGCCCAGCATCAGAACGGGCAGCATCTCCATGGCTCAGGCTCCGCGCAAGGTGAGGCCGCGCGTCATTTCTTGTCGCGCTTGCCCATCAGGGACTTGAGGTCGAACTTGCCCATAAGCGAGCTGCCCTTGCCCTTCTTGGTCTTGCCATCCGCCTCCGTCTGCTCGGCCGCGCCGGCCAGTATCGTGGCGAGGTCGACGATCGGGGCGACCGTCTTGGAGTTCTTGCCCGCCTCCGCCAGCGGCTTGCCGAGCTTGGCCGCCTGCGCCGCCAGCTTCTGGTCATAGGGAATCGCGAAATCGACCTTGCGCTCGATCGAGCTCTCGAAGTCCTTGCGGCTGATCTCCAGTTGCCCGCCCGACGCCGGCATCCGGTTGGCGACGACATGGACGGCGGTGCCGGGCGCGTTGGTCTTCAGCCAGGACAGGATGCGGATCGTATCGCGCGCCGCGGCCAGCGTCAGCTCGGTGACGACGACTGCCGCCTGCACGTCGTTGAGCAACGACGGATGCTGGACCAGCATGGATCGCGGTAGGTCGATGACGGTGCATTCGAACGCGGTCCGCATCTCCTCCTGCAACTGATAGAAGGCGGCGCCGTCGGTCAGCAGCGGCGAGTTGATCGGCGCTTCGGCCGACAAGACCGCAAGTTTTTCCGACGCCTTGACCATGGCGCGCTCGATGAACAGCCCGTCGATGCGGCTGGGGTTCTCGATCGCGTCGGTCAGCCCGCGGCCGGGCTCGAGATCGAGCGACAGCGCGCCGGTGCCGAAATGGACGTCGAGGTCGAGCAGGGCGGTCGAGCGGTCTTCCTTCGAGGACAGCAGCCAGGCGAGCGAGATCGCGACCGTCGAGGCGCCCGCGCCGCCGCGAGCGCCGACCACCGCGACCGAAAAATGCGGACGGTCCGCGCCGGCTTCGACAACCTTGGGCGCGCTCAGCATCGCCTGCGCCTGCGTGAAGGTCTCGCGCAGCATGTCGGGATGGAGCGGCTTGAGCAGATAGTCCTGAATGCCGGATGCCAGCAGATCGCGATACAACCGGACGTCGTTCACCTGGCCGGCGGCGATCACCACCGTGCCGGGCTCGCACACCTCGGCCAGGCCGTTGATGTCGTTGAGCGGATCACCCGATTCGGCGAGGTCGACGAACAGGATCTGCGGGCTCGCCGAGACCGACAATGTCTGCACCGCGTTACGCAGGCCGCCCTTATGGATCTTCTCGATCGACCAGCCGAGCTCGGTCACGACTGCCCGCATCGATTCGGCGGTGGTGTCGTCGCAGACATAGGCCACGAACGGATCGCGCGCACCTACGGACGCGGGTTTCCAGGGAGCGTTCATCTTACTTGGTCCCTCCGCCGCTGACCGCCGCGCCGCCGCCGCCCGATGGCGCGGCCTTGCGCAATGCCTCGATCGCCTTCCCCGAGCGCGCCGGGTCGGTGGTGCCGACGCTCTGGCCGTGAACGAGATCCTCGGGGCTCGCGACCATCGCAGCCAGGCTGGCGTTGATGGCGCACCCGAAATTGGACGACGTGTTGCTGTTGAACTCGTGGCTCGCGTTGCGCGACCAGTCGGGACAGCCGGGGACGGAGGCTTGCGTACGGCTGATCACAACGCGAATCGTGCCGGGCGCGACGGGGGCGGCCGTGATCGGCCGGTCGGCGTCGACCAGCAGGCCGTAGCTCGCCGCGACGCGCGCCACGTCGTAGCGGGCACCGCGATAGCCGATCGGGTCGTCGAGCGCGATCTTGTCGCCGTAGCGAAGCTTCATCGCGGCCATCCAGCCGTTCAGCCGCGCCGCCTCGCCCGGCGCGAGAGCGTCGCCCGCCGTCCGGACGTCGAGGGCATAGTCTTGGCGGGAGACCACGGGCTGGTGAACCGATTCGAGGCCGCGGTTCTGGGTGCCCATGCAGCCGCCGAGCAGCAGTGCGGGGGCGAGGGCGGAGAGGAGTAGCGAAGCGCGATGCATGGGAGGAGACTCCGCGTCAGGTCAGTTGGAAAAACCGGGCATCGGCGTTTCGCCCTTGCGGGCGGCGCGCGTCGCCTTGTCGTCGGCCGCGGCGCGGCGCGTTTCCGGCGCCGGCGCGACCGGGGCCTGCGGCACGGGCGTGGTCGCGCCCATGACGGGGCTGGCCGGGCTCGGCTGCGCCATCGTCGGCACCGGGCGGCGTTCGCCCGACTTGCCCGAGCCCAGCTCGCCGAGCAGCACGCGCTGCGCGTCGGTCGGGCTCTGGGAGCCGTCGGTCGGCAGGATGATGTCGCCGGGGTTGTTGACCGGCTTCACGAGATAGGGCGTGATGACGATCATCAGCTCGGTTTCGTCGCGACGGAACCCGTTGGACCGGAACAGCGCGCCCAGCACGGGCAGGTCGCCCAGCCCCGGGGTCTTTTCAATCGAATTGTTGCTGGCGTTCGACAACAGGCCGCCGATGACCATCGACTGGCCCGACCCTAGCTCCAGCGTCGTCTCCGCGCGCCGGGTGGTGAGTGCGGGAATCGTGGTGCCGTTCATCGTCACCGCGCCTTGCGAGGACAGTTGCGACACTTCCGGCTTGACGCGCAGCGAGATCCGACCGTCGGCGAGGACGGTGGGCGTATAGCTAAGGCTGATGCCGTAACTCTTGTATTCGACCGAAACGGCACCGAGTCCCTGGCTGATCAGGATCGGGATCTCGCCGCCGACCAGGAAGTTGGCGGTCTCGCCCGACAGCGCGGTCAGGTTGGGGTTGGCGAGCGTCGAGACCTGGCCGATCGTTTCGCCGAGATCGAGTGAGCCAAGCAGGTCGAGGCCCAGCAGGCGACCGGCGGTTGCGGCCGTGCTGCCGTTGCCCTGAGTGACGAGTGTCCCCGGTCCGGTGGCAAATCCTGTCGCGAGCGAGCCGGTAGGCGCATATTGCGAGCTGCCGCCGGCGGCCCGGCCCCGGGTCAGACCGAACTTGAAGCCGCCGGTCTGGTCCAGGCTGGCGATGTTGGTGCCGATGTTCTTGACGAAGCTCCGGCTGACCTCGGCAATCCGCACCTGCAGATTGACCTGCAGCGGCGTCGCGGTCTTGAGCCGCGACAGCACCTTGATGCTGTCACCGACATAGGCCTGCACCAGGCGTTCGGCTTCGGCCGCGTCCTCGGGCTGCGCGACCGCGCCGGTCAGCAGCACCAGGCCGTTCATCGGCGTCGCGACGATCCGCGACTCTGGCATCGCCATGACGAGCATCTGGCCGATCGAGTCGAGGTTGGTGCCGACCCTGACCGTCGTGGCATAGACCACCTGACCGCCCTTGGACGTAGCGGACAACGTCGTCTCGCCGGTCTTCTTGCCGAAGACGTAAAGCTGGGTCGGCGAGCGGACCTGCACGTCGGCGACGGTATCGTCGGCGATGAACAGGTCGCTCATCGGCCGGGGCAGCGTCACCAGCCGGCCGCGGCCGGTGTTGATCTGGAGCACGGGCGTGCCGGGGGTGCTGGCGGCGACCTGCGCGGGCGCGGCGGCCGGCGTCGCGGCGATGCTCGCGGCCAGTGCCAGCATCGGCAGCATGGCGAAAGACAGGCTGTTGCGCATCTTACTTCCCTCCGACCGGAACGGCCGTGACGTTGTTGCCGCGTGCGATCCGCACGACGGGGCCCAGAACGACGGGCGCCGCGCCGGGGAAGGCGTTGGGCGCGGCGCCGGGGGTAGCGGGCGTGGGGCCACCGCCGACGATCATGCCGCCGATCGGCGTGCCGGCGCGACCGGGGACGGAGCGGCGCTGGAAGTGCGACACATCGGCGCCGGTGGCATAGCTGGCGTTGCCGCTCGACGGCTGCGTCGCGAGCTGCATCATCATCGCCTTTTCGGCCTTGGGGTCGGCGTTATCGGGCACCTTGATCGTGCCCGAGGCGATCGCCTGTTCGAGTTCGGTCGAATTGTCGGCCAGCGAGCGGAGCGATAGCGACAGCGACCCCAGCGTCTGCGCGACCGCGATCTGCTCGGCGATCTTGGGCGTCGCCTCGACCGTCACGGTCGAGAAGGTCTTGACCACGGTCTTGCCGTCCTCGCCGACGATATTGTCAGTGCGCTGATCGGTGGCGAGGACGCGCATGTTGCGCACGACCGTCTCGGATACCTTGAGGGGCGGGCCGTCGCCGCCACCGGGCACCGACTGGGTCAGCACGAGATCGATGCGGTCGCCCGGAAAGACGAAGCCGGCGACCGCCGCCTGGGTGGAGACGGGCACGGTGACCGCGCGCATCCCCGGCCCGAGTGCGGCGGCGAGGAAGCCGCGATCGCCCGGCTTGACCAGCGAGCCTTGGGTGATCGGCTGGCCGGCGGTGACCGCGCTGCGCACCACCGTGCCCGCCAGCGCCTTCACGTCGCTGGTGGCGCGGAGGTAATAAGCGTTGTCGACAAGCTCCTTGGGCCAAGGCTTGTACTGGAGCGCGGTTGCGTCGAGGATGGTGCCGACCGGCAGCGCACGGGTGGCGACGAGCACTTCCGGCCCGTCGATCGGCGCGGCGGGCATACCCATCGCGGTGGCCTGCGGCGCGGCGGAGCCCAGCATCAGCGAGCGGGCGAAAAAGGCGGTCAGCGCCGCGACGATGAGCGCGCCGACCAGGAGGATGACCTTGCGACTATCCATGCTTCACTCGTGCCCTTCTAGCGCGGCGTCTTGGGTTGAACCGCCGTTAAGCATCATGCCAATTGGTTAAGGATCGGTTCGCGAAGCGCGAGCAGCCCCGCAAAGGCGATCGCGACCCCGTACGGAATCTCCAGCACGCCCTCTTTCGGGGCGAGCCGGCGCTCCACGATCATCAACAATGTCACCGCGCCACCGACGAGCGACATGACCATCAGGAGCGTCAGAAACGGGCCGACCGGCAGCCACAGCGCCAGCGCGGCGATCAGCTTGACGTCGCCGCCGCCCATCATGCCGAGCGCAAACGCGCCGGCGAACAGCGCCAGCATGACCATTGCCAAAGCGAATTGGAGCGCCATGTCGGGCCAGGGCGCATAGCCCTGCGCCCACCACCAGGCGGGAGCGAGCGCCGCGATGGCGGCGTTGACGCCGTTGGCGATCGTGCGCCGACGCGCGTCCTCGATGCCCGCCGCGAGCAGCAGGCCCCCCAGCACGAGCAACAGCCCGATCGACAAGACGTTAGCCCCCATGGCGCCGGGTCTAGACGGGAGGCCTTATGAAAACGTAACCACCCCGCCGATGCCGGTGCCTGCCTCCTTTCCTGTCGCATTGCCGGCCGATGGGCGGGTGAGCGGCTGGCGCGCGCCGGACGGCTGGGGGCATCGCCGCTTCGACTGGCCGAGCGACGACAAGCGCGGCCGGGTGCTGGTGCAGGGCGGGCGGGCGGACGTGGTCGAGAAGTATCTCGGCGTGATGACGCACCTGCACGAACGAGGCTGGTCGGTGACGTCGTTCGACTGGCGGGGACAGGGCGGATCGGGACGGCTGGGACGCGACGCGACGGTCGGCCATGCCGAGCGATTCGAGGTATATGTCGACGATCTGGCGACGTTCTGGGCGGCGTGGGACGGCGGCGGGCCGAGCGTGATCGTCGCGCATTCGATGGGCGCGCATTTCGTGCTGGCGACGGCGCTGGCGGGGCGCATCCGGCCCGACGCGATGGTGCTGAACGCGCCGATGGTGCGGGTGCGGTCGCCGCTGGGGCAGCGGCTCGGCGGGTGGCTGGCGCGGACGATGGCGGCGCGGGGCGATGCGTCGCGCGGCGCGTGGCGGTGGACCGACAGCCCGGAGGAACAGGCGCGGCGGCTCGCGCGGCTGACGGTGGCGCGGGGCGCGGAGCAGGACGGCCGCTGGTGGGAGGCGGACGCGGCGCTGAAGCTCGGGCCGCCGAGCTGGGGTTGGGTCGCCGAGGCCTTCCGCGCCGGCGCGGCGCTGGAGCGCGACCCGCGGCTGGCGGCGGTCGAGGTGCCGACGCTGTTCCTTCTCCCCGACCATGACCGGTTGGTGGACCCGGCCGCCGCCCGGCGCGTGGCGGCGCGGATGCCGGCGGCCGAGGTGGTGCGCTTCGGGCCGGAAGCGGGGCACGAACTGCTGCGCGAGGGGCCGGCGGTGCGGGCCCACGCCTTCGCGGCGATCGACGATTTCCTCGACCGAAAGGCACCCCGGCGATGAGCCAGTACGACATCGCCATCGTGGGGGCGGGGATCGTCGGGGCGACGCTGGCGGCAGCAATAGCCGGCCATGCTTCGGTGCTGCTGCTCGAAGCCGAGGATCAGCCGGGCTATCATTCGACCGGGCGCTCGGCGGCGTTCTGGTCGGAGACCTATGGCGGCCCGGCGATCCAGCCGTTGACCGGTGCGTCGAGCGCGGCGTTCGCGGCGGGCGGGTTCCTGCAGCCGCTGGGGTCGCTGCATATCGGCCGGGCCGAGGACGAGGGGGCGGTGGAGGCGTTCATGGCCGCCTTCGCCGACACCGCCATTCCGCTGGAGCGGGTCGACCCCGCCGCGCACGTTCCGGGGCTGCGGCCCGACTGGGTGTTCGGGGTGCTGGAGCCGAGCTGCGCCTATATCGATGTGGCCGGCCTGCACGCGGCGGCGCTCGCCCAGGCGCGGCGGGAGGGGACCGAGCTGGTGACGCGGGCGCGGCTGGCGGCGGCGGCGCGGCGGGACGGCGTCTGGTCGCTCACGACCACGGCCGGCGCGTTCACCGCCGGGGTGCTCGTCAACGCCGCCGGAGCGTGGGCCGACCCGGTGGCCGCGCTGGCGGGGGCGAGGCCGCTGGGCATCCAGCCGTACCGACGGACGATCGTCCAGCTCCGCACCGATCCCGCGCCGCCCGAGGGGATGGCGCATGTCGCGGACATCGCCGGGCGCTTCTATTTCAAGCCCGAAGCGGGGGGAAAGCTATGGCTGTCGCCTCACGACGAGACGCCGGTCGACCCGCATGACACCGCGCCGGAAGAGCTTGACGTCGCCATCGCCATCGATCGGTTCGAGGGGGTCGTCGACTGGCGGGTCGCGGGCGTCGAGCGGCGCTGGGCGGGCTTGCGGAGCTTCGCGCCGGATCGGCTGCCGGTCTATGGCTTCGATCCGGTCGTGCCGGGCTTTTTCTGGGCGGCGGGGCAGGGCGGGTTCGGTATCCAGACTGCCCCCGCTGCCGCCGAAATGGCGGCGGCGCTGCTGCTCGGGCAGGGGGCGATCCCGGCGGGGGTCGACCCCCTACGCTATGCGCCCGATCGCTTTGCTGCTAATCTGGACTAGCCGAAAAAGGAGCGCTTCATGGCCCATAAGTTCGAGATCCATAAGGACAAGGCGGGCGAGTTCCGGGTCCGGTTCAAGTACAATGCCGAGGTGATGTTCTCGACCGAGGGCTATTCGTCCAAGGCATCGGCCAAGGCCGCGATCGAATCGATCCAGAAGAACGGCCCGGGCGCGCCGATCGAAGACAACAGCTAGGCCGGTCGCCCCGCCGCCGCCCTGGCGGCGTCGCTGGCGAGCTTGTCGGCGCGCTCGTTCTCGGGGTGGCCGGCATGGCCCTTGACCCATTGCCATTCGACGCGGTGCGGGGCGGCGGCCTCGACCAGCGCCTGCCAGAGTTCGGCGTTCTTGACCGGCTTCTTGTCCGCCGTCCGCCAACCGTTCTTGCGCCAGCCGTGAATCCATTTGGTCAGCCCGTCCATGACGTAGCGGCTGTCGGTCGAGAGCCTGACCCGGCACGGCTTCTTCAGCGCGTTCAATGCCTCGATCGCGGCGGTCAGCTCCATGCGGTTGTTGGTGGTGTCGCGCTCGCCGCCCGACAGTTCCTTCTCGCGTTCGCCCATGCGCAGCACCGCGCCCCAGCCGCCGGGCCCGGGATTGCCCTTGCACGCACCGTCGGTGAAGGCTTCGACGAGAGGAAGTTCCGTCATGCGCGCGCGGCTCGGTAATGCGCCAGCCGGCGGACGTAGGCGAGCGGATCCTTGCGGGTGACCAGCGCGTCGGCGGGCGTGTTGAGCCAGTCCCAGGCGCGCGACAGTGCAAAGCGGATGCAGGCGCCGCTGGCCAGGATCGGAAAGTGGGCGCGGTCGTGGGGCGACAGGGGGAAGCGTCGTTCGTAGCCGGCGATCAGCGCATCGCCGATCAGGGGGTCGTAGCGCCGGCCGCTCGCGTCGAACGACCAGGCGCTGTGCATTACCGCGAGGTCGTAGACACGGATATCGGTGCAGGCGAAATAGAAGTCGATCAACCCCGTGACGCGGTCGCCCAGCATCAGCACGTTATCGGGAAACAGGTCGGCGTGGATCGCGCAACGGTCGAGCCGCTCGTCGTCCCAGCCGCCGCGGACTTCGTCCAGCGCGAAGCCGAGATCGTCGTGGAGGCCCGGGGCGATCTGGTCGAGGCTATGGCCGCATTGCTCGAACAGTGGCAGCCATGCGTCGACACCCATCGAGTTGGCGCGCGTGGGGGTGAAGTCCGCGACGGCCTCGTGCATCCGGCCCATCGCCGCCCCCGCCGCGCGTGCCTGCGCCGGAGTCGGGTGCGACAGCGAGACGCCGGGCAGGAACTTGATGAGACAGGCGGGGCGGCCCTCCAGCTCCTGAACCTCGCGGCCGTCGCGGTCCTTGATCGCCGGCGGCACGGGCAGGCCTTTGGCATCGAGATGGTCGAGCAGCGCCATGAAGAAAGGCAGGTCGTCCGCCGCGACGCGCTTTTCGTAGAGCGTCAGGATGTAGCGGCCGGCGGTGGTGTCGACGAGGTAGTTGGAGTTCTCGACGCCCTCGGCGATGCCCTTGGCCGAGACGAGGTCGCCGACGTCATAACCGGCGAGGAACGCGGTCAGCGATTCGGCGGAGACGTGGGTGTAGACGGCCATGTCAGGCAGCCGGAAGTTGTCGAAGTTGCGGCGAAACGCGTTTATTCGCGGAGCCGGCCGGATGGCAAAGTTGCCGATGTTTCCGGGAAAACGACATATCGGGGCTGTTTCTCCTGGGCGCGGTGCGACGCGGCTGGACGAGGCATGGCATAGGTCGGCGCTTGTAGGACAGCCCTTCGTCACGCCGGCATCCCCGTCGGGAACGGCCGCAGTTTTGAGGGTGAGCCCGGATCGCCGGTGGATGCCGGCACAAGGCCGGCATGACGAGGTTACGCCGCTTCGCTGAGGCCGTGGGGGAGCTTGAAGGCGATGTTCTCGCGGGTGGTCTCGATCTCGCGTTCGGTGCAGTCGAAGCGTTCGGCGAGACGGTCGACGAGTTCGCGGACGAGGAACTCGGGGGCCGACGCGCCGGCGGTGATGCCGAGCGTGCGTACGCCGTCGAGGAAGGTCCAGTCGAGGTCGGCAGCCCGCTGGATCAGCCTCGCGGGCGTTCCTTCGCGGGTGGCGACTTCGACGAGGCGGACCGAATTGGACGAATTGGGTGCGCCGATCACGAGCATCGCGTCGCACGCCGCCGCGATCGCCTTGACCGCCGCCTGGCGGTTCGACGTCGCGTAGCAGATATCCTCGCCCTTGGGCGCCTGGATCAGCGGGAAGCGGCGGTGGAGCACCGCGACCACCGCCGCGGTGTCGTCGACCGACAGCGTCGTCTGCGTCAGGAAGGCGAGATTGTCCGGATCGGCGGGGGCCAGGGTCTCGGCGTCCGCCACCGTCTCGACCAGCGTCATCGCGCCGGCCGGCACCTGGCCGAAGGTGCCGATCACCTCGGGGTGGCCGGCATGGCCGATGAAGATGATGTGCCGCCCCGCCGCCACCAGCCGCTCGGCCTGGCGATGGACCTTCGACACCAGCGGGCAGGTGGCGTCGAGATAGGAGAGGCCGCGATCCTGCGCCTCTGCGGGCACCGACTTGGGCACGCCATGCGCGGAGAAGACGACGGGCGCGTCGTCGGGCACTTCGTCCAGCTCCTCGACGAACACCGCACCCTTGGCCTTGAGGCTGTCGACGACGAACTTGTTGTGGACGATCTCGTGCCGGACATAGACGGGGGCGCCGTGCTTTTCGAGCGCGAGCTCGACGATGCGGATGGCGCGGTCGACGCCGGCGCAGAAGCCGCGCGGCGCGGCGATCAGGAGCTGGAGAGCGGGCTTGGACACGGGAGCAAGCCTCTACTATGGCTCCCGGCTCCTGACCAGTGAAAGGCGTATCCGTGAAGGCGATCGTAGGGGTGACGGCGGCGGCGCTGCTGGTTGCGGGATGTGCCGGTAAGGGCGACCTGGACGAAAGCGGTGGCGTGAGCGCGGTCCGCTCCGCCTGCCCGACCGTCGGCGTGCCGGCGGCGACGGGCGACGTGACGCTGTTCGATCCGGCCGGCGCGCAGACCGCCGACGCGATCGACGTCGTCGCGGAGATGACCAATGTCCGCTCGACCTGCGGCGACCAGGGCGATCAGATCCAGACCGACGTGACCTTCGACGTGCAGGCGCGCCGGGCGCGGACCGAGGCGGCGCGGGACGTGACACTTCCTTACTTCATCGTGCTGGCGCGCGGCGGCAGCGCGGTGGTGGCGAAGCGCGTCGGCCGGGTGACGCTGCACTTCGACGCGGGCGCGGCGCGGGCGCAGGTCTCGGGCGCGGCGACGACGCTGGTGACGCGCACGGCGGCGACGCTGCCCGACGACATCAGGAAGCAGATCACCCGCAAGCGCAAGGCGGGCGAGGAAGACGCGGCGACCGACCCGCTGAGCCGGCCGGACGTGCGGGCGGCGGTGCTGCGGACGAGCTTCGAGGCGCTGGTGGGGTTCCAGCTTACCGATGCGCAGTTGAAGTATAACGCTACCAGGTAAGAGGGAGCAGGGATCAGGGAGCAGGGAGCAGGGAGCAGGTTGGGGAAGATTGATAGCTATCTCGACCTAGTTGTGTGGCAGCGGAGCATGACGCTGGCAGAAGGCGTTTATTGTCTTACCCGCGCGTATCCGCGCGAAGAACTGTTCGGACTGACCTCGCAGACACGACGGGCTGTCGTGTCCGTGGCGGCGAACATAGCGGAGGGCCATGGTCGGGGTACGCGAGCCGCATATGCCGGGTTTTTAAGAATCGCTCGCGGGTCCTTGCGAGAGTTGGAAACACACCTGTTGTTGGCCGACCGATTGGGCTTGGCAGACGGCGATGCCGTGAAACAGTTACTCGGAGAATGCGATGAGACCGGCCGGATGCTCCATGGTCTAATATCGCGCTTGCGTGAGTCCAAGGCGGCTAACTAGGCCTCCCTGCTCCCTGCTCCCTGCTCCTCACAAAAACGAGTACGGATCCACATCGACCGTGACCCGCACCTTCGTCGGCCATTCCAGCGCGCCGAGCCACTCGCGGATGACGTCCTGCACGTCGAGCGCGCGGCGGGCGTGGACGAGCAACCGGAAGCGGTGCCTTCCGCGCAGCATCGCGAGGGGGGCGGGGGCGGGGCCGTAGGCGGCCATGCCGTCGACCTCGGGGGCGGCGCGGCCGATCAGGCGGGCGGTTTCGTGGGCGGCGGCCTGATCCTCCGACGAGACGACGATCGCGGCGTAGCGGCCGAAGGGGGGGGCGTTGGCATCGCGTCGCGCCTCGGTCTCGGCGGCGTAGAAGGCGTCGGCGTCGCCGGTCACCAGCGCCTGCATCACCGCGGCGCTGGGGCTGTGGGTCTGGATGTAGACCTGCCCGGGCTTCTCGCCGCGACCGGCGCGGCCGGCGGCCTGGCGGATCTGCTGGAAGGTGCGCTCGGCGGCGCGCAGGTCGCCGCCTTCGAGGCCCAGGTCGGCGTCGACGCAGCCGACCAGGGTGAGGTTGGGGAAGTGATAGCCCTTGGTGACGAGCTGGGTCCCGACCACGACGTCGATGTCGCCCGCGTCCATCCGCGCGACAAACTCCGCCGCCTTGGCGGGGGACCAGATCGTGTCCGACGTGACGACGGCGGTCTTCGCCTCGGGGAACAGTGCCGCGACCTCGTCGGCGATGCGTTCGACGCCGGGGCCGCAGGCGACGAGGCTGTCCTCCGCCTTGCATTCGGGGCAGGCGCGGGGTGTCGGCTCGGCGTGGCCGCAATGGTGGCAGGCCAAGCGGCGCGTCAGGCGGTGCTCGACCATCCAGGCGGTGCAATTGGGGCATTGGAAACGGTGCCCGCAGGCGCGACACAGGGTAAGGGGCGCGTAGCCGCGACGGTTGAGGAAGAGGAGGATCTGCTCGCGGCGCGCCAGCGTCTCGGTCATCGCCTTGACGAGGCGGGGCGAGAGCCAGCGGCCGCGCTCGGGCGGCTCGGCGATGAGGTCGATCGCCTCGATCGCGGGGAGCTGCGCGAGGCCGAAGCGGGCGGGGAGCTGGAGCTCGGCGTAGCGGCCGAGCGTGACCTGCTGGCGGGTCTCGATCGCGGGGGTGGCCGACGCGAGCACGACCGGACAGCCCTCGAACTTGCCGCGCATCACCGCGACGTCGCGGGCGTGGTAGTGGACGCCCTCCTCCTGCTTGAAGCTGGTCTCATGCGCCTCGTCGACGACGATCAGGCCGAGGTCGGCATAGGGCAGGAACAGCGCCGAGCGCGCGCCGACGGTGACGCGGGCCTCGCCGCTGGCGATCGCGCGCCAGGCGCGGCGGCGCTGGGTGGAGCGCAGGCCCGAGTGCCATGCGACGGGTTCGCAGCCGAAGCGGGCGTGGAAGCGCTGGAGGAACGGCTCGGTCAGCGCGATCTCGGGGAGGAGGACGAGCGCCTGGCGATCGTCCCGAAGGGCTTGGGCGACGGCCTCGAAATAGACCTCGGTCTTGCCCGAGCCGGTGACGCCGTCGAGCAGGGTGGGCGCGAAGGCGTGCGCGGCGACGGCGGCGGCCAGCGTGGCGGCGGCGGCTTGCTGATCGGCCGAGAGTTCGGGCGGGGCGTGGGCCGGGTCGGGGGTGGGATAGGGGCTGTCGATGTCGACCTCGACCGCTTTGAGCGCGCCGCATTTGACGAGGCCGCGGATGACGGCGTCGGACACACCGGCGATGGTGGCGAGTTCGCGGATCAGGCCCTGACGGTCGTCGATGCGCTCCAGCGCCTGCTCGCGCTGGGGGGTGAGGCGATCGGGCGTCGCGCCGGTCGCGCGATATTCGATGACGAGGCGCGCGCCCTCCAGCGCGCTGGTCGAGGCCAGCGACATGCGCAGGACCGACGCGGGTGGAGCGAGGTAATAATCGGCGGTCCACTCGATCAGGCGGCGCAGCGGCTCGCGCAGCGGCGGCACGTCGGCGACGGCCAGCAGCGGGCGCAGGCGGTTGTCGCCGACCTCGGCGTCGGACGGCATCCGCTCGGGCTCCCACACCGCGCCCAGCAATTGGCGCGGGCCGAGCGGGGCGACGACGATCGAGCCGGGCTCGACCGAGGCGCCGTGCGGGACGCGGTAATCGAGCGGCCCTAGCGCGGCGTTGAGGAGGAGGACGCGGGCACGGGACATCGCGGCGGTATATGGCGACAGGCCGAGTCGTGGACTACCCCCGTCATGCCGGCCTTGTGCCGGCATCCACCGCCGTTCTAGGCGTGGTCGATGATGACGGTGCCGCGCGCGCGGGTCTGGGGTGGATCCCGGCACATGGCCGGGATGACGGTGGAGAGAGATGATCGACCTCCCGACAGGTTACGCCCAGCACCTGGCCCGCGACCGGCGGCGGTCGGTGCACACCGTGCGGGCGTATCAGGCGACGGCGGAGCGGTTGCTGGCCTTTCTTCAGGGGCATTGGGGCGGGGCGGTCGATGCCGCCGCGCTCGGCAGGGTGAGCGCAGCCGACTTGCGGGCGTTCCTGGCGCTGCGGCGAGGCGCCGAAACCGGGGGGGGGCTGGGCAACGCATCGGCGGCGCGAGAGCTGTCGGCGGTGCGGGGGTTCCTCGCCTGGGCGGGGGCGGAGGCACCGCGCGTCAGGGGGCCTCGCGTCAAGAAGGGGGTGCCGCGGCCGGTGTCGCCGGCGGACGCGGTGGCGCTGGCGGAAGAGGTGGCGGACGACGCGGCCGAGCCCTGGATCGGCGCGCGCGACTGGGCAGTGCTGTTGCTGCTCTATGGCGCGGGCCTGCGGATCAGCGAGGCCACCGGGCTGCCGGCCAAGGCGCTGCCACTGGGCGAGACGCTGAGCGTTACCGGCAAGCGGAGCAAGACGCGGATCGTGCCGCTGCTGCCGCAGGTGCGCCGCGCGATCGAGGCCTATGCGGCGCAGGCACCCTGGCCGGCGACGGGCGAGGAGCCGCTGTTCCGCGGCGCGAAGGGCGGGCCGCTGTCGCCTTCGGTGGTGCGGCGGTCGGTGCGGGCGGCGCGGGCGCGGCTGGGGCTGGGCGAGCGGACGACGCCCCACGCGCTACGGCACAGCTTCGCGACGCACCTGCTGGGGCGCGGGGCGGATCTGCGCCAGCTCCAGGAACTGCTCGGCCATGCCAGCCTGAGTTCGACGCAGATCTATACGGCGGTCGACGCGGCGCATCTGATGGACGTATACCGCCACGCCCATCCCCGCGCCGGAAGTTGAGGCTAAGTTGAGGCTAAGTCGCCTGGATCAATTCTTATAACGCATTGTTATTTAACGGATTAATGAAATAAGCGCGGCTCGGCGTGTAGGACAGCGATTTCTCAGTCTTGGGGCTTCCACGTCGCGACGCGCCACAGATAGCCGGCGACGATCAGCGCGAAGACCGCGACGGTCGCGGGGCCGATGTAGCGGTGCAACTCCCCGAACCGGCTGCCGAGCAGGACGCCGGCCTCGGCCAGCACGATGTTCCAGATCGCGGCGCCGGCGACGGTCCAGACGAGGAAGCGCGGCAGCGGCATCCGCGTCATGCCGGCCGGCAGCGAGATCAGCGTGCGGAACGCGGGCATGAAGCGAAAGACGAAGATCACCCAGCCGCCGTGCTTCTCGAAAAAGGCGTGGAGCCGCTCGACCGTCGGCCAGTCGAGCGTCAGCCAGCGGCCGTGGCGGTCGACGACGGGACGCAGGCGTTCGTAGCCGAAACGGCGGCCGATCCAGTACCAGAAATAATTGCCCGCCGTGGTGCCGGCGGTGCCGGCCAGGACCAGCGGCCCCAGCGCCAGGTCGCCGCGCGCGACCGCCATGCCGCCCAGGCCCATGATGACCTCCGAGGGGATGGGCGGGACGATGTTCTCCAGCGCCATCAGGAGGAAGATGCCAACATACCCCGCTGCGGCGATGGCGTGGAGGATGAGGTCGGTCATGCGAGCCCGAGGCGAGCACGGCCGGCGGCCTTATGGCCGTCCGACGACGCGGCTTTGCCGCGGCGGGCCGTAAGTTGCGGGCGCGCCGCGGCAAAGCCGCGTCGTGACGTCGAACGGGCTGGTTCCGCCACCCGCCGGCCGAGCTTGCGCGTCTCGCGCATAGCTGATGCTATGCGCGTGCGCACTTCGCCTCGATCGCATCCCAGATCAGGCCTGCCACATCGGTGCCATCAAACCGCTCGATCGCGACGATGCCGGTCGGGGAGGTGACGTTGATCTCGGTCAGCCACTCGCCGCCGATCACGTCGATGCCGACGAAGAGCAGGCCGCGCTTCTTCAGCTCCGGGCCGAGCGCGGCGCAGATTTCCCGCTCGCGCCCGGTCAGCTCGGTCTTCGCCGCCGAACCGCCGACCGCGAGGTTGGAGCGGAATTCGCCTTCGCCCGGCAGACGGTTGATCGCGCCGGCGACCGCGCCGTCGACGAGCACGATGCGCTTGTCGCCCCGCGCCACGGCGGGAAGGAAGGCCTGGAGCATGTGCGGCTCGCGCCAGGTCTGGTTGAACACCTCGATCAGCGCGGACAGGTTCTCGCCCTCGCGCCCGACCTTGAAGATCGCCTTGCCGCCGTTGCCGTGGAGCGGCTTGACGACGATCTCGCCATGTTCGTGGAGGAAGGTGCGCGCCTCGGCGAGGCTGCGGGTGACGAGCGTCGGCGGCATGAACTGCGGATAGTCGAGGACGAACACCTTTTCGGGCGCGTTGCGGACGCTGGCGGGGTCGTTCACCACCAGCGTCTCGCCGGCGATGCGTTCGAGCAGATGCGTGGCGGTGATGTAGCCGAGGTCGAAGGGCGGATCCTGGCGCATCAGCACGACGTCGACGTCGCGGCCGAGATCGAGGCCTTGCGGCTCGCCGATGGTGAAATGGTCGCCCTGCACGCGCTGGACGGTGACCGGATGCGCCTCGGCCCAGACGCGGCCGTCGGCATAGTTGAGCGCTTCGGCGGCATAGTGGAACAGCCGGTGGCCGCGCGCCTGCGCCGACAGCATCAGCGCGAAGCTGGAATCGCCGGCGATGTTGATCGAGGCGAGCGGATCCATCTGGACGGCGACGGTGAGGGGCATGTCGGACTCCTTCGTCACCCCGGCCCTGTGCCGGGGTCCACCGTGGTTCTGGGGGCTTCACTCAGTGGCGGAGCGTTGCGCCTAGAACGGGGGTGGATGCCGGGACAAGTGCGGCATGACGAAGCTAGGGTTGCCAAGCATTCTCGATATGCCTCGGCAACAGTCCCGGCGCGAGCAGCAGCACGTCGACGCGGATGTCGTCGCCGGGTTGGGCGTAGCGTTCCATCAGCAGTTCGGCCGCTGCCGCGACGCGGGCGAGCCGGCGCTCGTCGATCGCGAAGTCAAGCGCGGCGGCGGTCTTGCGGACCTTGACCTCCACGAACGCGACCAGCCCCTCGCGCCGCGCCACCAGATCGACCTCGCCCGCCTTGGTCCTCACCCGCCGATCGAGCACCGTCCACCCCCGCCGCTCCAGCCACGCCGCCGCCGCGTCCTCCCCGTGCCGGCCTAAACCATCGGCGGCCTGGCGCTCCGCCGTGCCGCGGGGCCTCGTCATCCGACCGCGCTCAAACCCTGCGCGGCCTTAGCCACGGGCGCGATCCATGCCCGCCCGCCCTTGAGGTCGAACGTCAGCGTCCAGTTCTTTAGGAAGGGCATGCCCAGGTTGCCGTCCAAGATGATGTCGGGCGTGAAGGCGTCCGCCGTCTCCACCATCACGTCCGGCGCGACCGCGAAGTGCGCGTGCTGCTTGCCCACTATTTTGGGATCCAGTCCGACCAGTTCGGCGGCATATCTGCTCACCAGCACGGTGCCGCCGTTGCCGGAGTCGAGTTCCATCCACACCGGTCCCTTGGCCGTGGCGACCTCGACCTGCACCGCCAATGCCAGCCCCTGGACCTCGCGCGACAGCCGGACCTTCAGCGGCCGCATCGCCCGGACGCGCTCGGCCAGGCTCGCCTTGCTCTCCACCGTCAGGCGGCCGTTCGCCAGGTCGAGCGTGATCGCCTTGCCGTCGAACATGTTGAGCGAGGCGAGGCCGTCCAGCGCCCGGTCGGCCGCGTTGAGCGCGCCCAGGTCGATGAGGCCGACCACTGGCGGGGTGACGCGATATCCGGGCAGCGCCAGCGCCACGCCCGAGCAGCGCGGGCCGTCGCCTCGATCGCCGAACATCCGAAAGCCGGTCATCCGGCCCCACGGCGTGCAGCCGGCGTCGGCGAGCACGCCATTGGACAGCAGAGTGAGGCCGCCGCCGGTGTCGAACAGCAGCTTGCGCTCCTTGCCAGCGATCGTGACCGGCAGCACCCAGCGTGTCCGCCACCGCTCCAGCTTGACCGACGCCTCCGGGGCGGCCTTCGCCAGGCCCGGCGGCGTCGGCAGCAGCGTCAGCAGAGCGATCAGCGCGTGCGGGATCTTCATGATTCGACCTCCTTCATCACCATGGCCCGGGCGTAGAGCGCCTTGCGATCCGCGCCGAGCCGCCTCGCCACCTCACCCGCCGCCTTGGCAGGAGGCAGGCGCGTCAGCGCTTCGGCAAGCGCGGCGTCCACGGTATCGGCCTCGGCAGGCGGCGCTTCGCCCGGCGGCGCGACGACCACGACGATCTCGCCCTTGGGCGGCGCATCCGCATAGCGCGCGGCCAGCATCGACAGGCTCCCGGTCATCGCCTCTTCGAACCGCTTGCTGATCTCGCGCGTCACGGCGGCGTCGCGGTCGCCGAGGCCGTCGGCGAGCGCGGCGAGGCTGGCGGCGAGGCGGGGGCCTGATTCGTAGAGGACCAGGGTGGCGCGGATGGCGGCGATCTCGGCGATGGCGGCGGCGCGGGCTGCCGCCTTGGACGGCAGGAAACCGCAGAACAGGAAGCGGTCGGTCGGCAGGCCGGCGAGCGTCAGCGCCGCGACCGCCGCGCAGGGGCCGGGAATGGTGACGACGGGATGGCCGGCGGCGCGGGCGTCGCGGACGAGCTTGTAACCGGGGTCCGAGATCAGCGGCGTGCCGGCATCGCTGACCAGCGCCACGGCCTCGGTCGCCATGCGCGCGACGAGGCCGGGGCGGACGCCTTCGGCATTGTGGTCATGGTAGGGCGTCATCGGCCGCCTGACGCCGATATGGCGGAGCAGCCCGGCGGTGACGCGGCTGTCCTCGACCGCGATGACGTCGGCGCGGGAAAGCACATCGGCGGCGCGCGGCGACAGGTCGCCGAGATTGCCGATGGGGGTGGCGACGATGTAGAGGCCCGGAGCCAGATCGGGCGAGAGCGCGTTCGTATCGTGCGGGTTTTTCACGGGGAGTGGGTTATGGCGAATGGGCGGACCCCGCAACGGGGCTGGTTCCAGCGCGCGGTGGTCATCGTGGCGACGACGCTGCTCGCGGCCTGTTCCACCGTGGTGCCGCGCGCGCCGGTCGCGGCGCCGCCGCCGGTCCAGCGCCCGGTCGAGCGCGCGCCCGAGGTCGAGGCGGGCATCCCGCGCGACACGCAGCGCAACCGCGTGGCGCTGCTCGTGCCGCTGTCGGGGGCGAACGCGGGCGTTGGCCAGTCGATCGCCAACGCGACGATGCTGGCGCTGCTCGACACGCAGGCGACGCAGATCCGCGTCACCAATTACGATACCGCAGGCGGGGCGGCGGCGGTGGCGCGGCGGGCGATCGACGAGGGCGCGCAGCTCATCCTCGGGCCGCTGCTCGCCGAGGACGCGCGCGCGGTCGGCCCGGTCGCGCGCGCGGCGGGGGTGCCGGTGCTGAGCTTCTCCAACGACGCCAGTGTCGCGGGGCCGGGGGTGTACGTGATGGGCTATGCGCCGGCGCAGTCGGTGGCGCGGGTGGTCGGCTACGCGCGGTCGCGCGGAGTGACGAGCTTCGCGGGGCTGATGCCGAACGGGCTGTACGGCGAGCGGGCGTCGACCGCCTTCCTGCGCGCGGTCGAAGGCGAGGGGGGGCAGGTGGTGTCGCTCCAGACCTATCAGCGCGCGCCCGGCTCGCTCGCGGCGGCGGCGGGGCGGGTCGCGGCGAAGGCGCCTTATGGCGCGGTGCTGGTCGCTGATGGCGCCGGGCCGGCGGCGGCGGCGGCGGCGGTGCTGAAGCGCGCGTCGCCGTCCGCGCACCTGCTGGGGACCGAGCTGTGGAACGCGGAAGGCGGCCTGGCGGCGCGGCCGCAACTGGCCGGCGCGTGGTTCGCGAGCGTGTCGGACACGCTCTATCACCAGTTCGCGGCCAAATATCGCGGGCGGTTCGGGGCGGGGCCGTACCGGCTCGGGAGCCTGGGCTATGACGCGGTGCTGCTGACGGTGAGGATCGCGCGCGACTGGCCGGTGGGCGCGCGCTTCCCGGAGGCGCGGCTGAAGGATGCCGACGGCTTCGCGGGACTGGACGGCGCGTTCCGCTTCGGGCGCGACGGCGTGGCGGAGCGGGCGCTGGAGGTGCAGGAGATCAGGGGCGGGACGACGGTGGTGGTGTCGCCGGCGCCGTCGGGGTTCGGGAAGTAGGCTTACCCCGTCATGCCGGCCTCGTGCCGGCATCCACTTCCGTCCTGGCCGTAGCGCCGGTCGAGACGCCGAGCGGCTGGGCCAGGCCGACAGTGGACCCCGGCACTGCGGCCGGGGTGACGAAGGTGGCTACTACTTCCGGCAGGATCGCGTCGAGCAGCAGCGCGCCGGCTTCGGTGACGCGGAGGCGGTCACCCTCCAGTGCGATCAGGCCGAGCTTTTCAAGTTTTCCTGTCGCCGTAAAATCGATCGGCGCTTCACCCCCCGCCAGCGCCCCGATGCGGCGCAGATCCACTCCCTCCGCCAACCGCAGCCCCATCAGCAGCGCCTCGGTCGCGCGGGTGTGTGGGTCGAGGGCGTCCTCCAGCTCCAGGCCGTGGCCGTTGCGGGCGACGGCGGCGAGCCAGTTTTCGGGCTTCCTGCGCCGCGCCGTCGCCATCGCCCCGCGCCGGCCATGCGCGCCGGGGCCAACGCCGAGATAGTCGCCATAGCGCCAATAGGTCAGGTTGTGGCGGCTCTCCGCGCCGTGCCGGGCGTGGTTTGAGGTCTCGTAGGCGGGGAGCCCGGCGGCGGCGGTGATCGCGCGGGTCGCCTCGAACAGGTCGGCGGCGCTGTCGCCGTCGGGGATGACGAGCCGGCCGGCGGCGGCGTCGGTCGCGAAGCGCGTGCCGGGCTCGACGGTGAGCTGGTAGAGCGAGAGGTGCTCGGTGCCGGAGCTCAGCGCGCGCGCGAGTTCTGCCCGCCATGCCGCGAGCGTCTGGCCGGGGAGCGCGTAGATCAGGTCGAACGACACGCGCGGAAAGACGGCCTGCGCGGTCGCGAGCGCCGCCTGCCCCTCAGCGGCATCGTGGGCACGGCCGAGGAAGAGGAGCGCGGCGTCGTCGAGCGATTGCAGGCCCAGCGATACGCGGTTGACCCCGGCGGCGGCGAGGTCGGCGAAGCGCGCGGCTTCTACGGACGAGGGGTTGGCCTCCAGCGTGATCTCGATGTCGGCCGCGAAACCCCAATGCCGCTCGGCGGCCGCGAGCAGCGCGGCGACGGTGGCCGGCGGCATCAGCGACGGTGTGCCGCCCCCGAAGAAGATCGAGGTCAGCGCGCGATAGGGGGTGAGTGCCGCCTCATGCGCGAGGTCGGCGAGCAGCGCGTCGCGCCAGACGTCCTGGTCGACCGAGGCGCGGACGTGGCTGTTGAAGTCGCAATAGGGGCATTTGCTGACGCAGAACGGCCAATGGACATAAAGGGCGAGGGGGGTGGCCATGACCGTCCCTTACGTCGTCATGCCGGGCTTGTCCCGGCATCCACCGAGGATCGGGAGGCCGTCCGATCCCTAGGCCCGGTGCGAAGGTGGATGCCGGCACGAGGCCGGCATGACGGTATCAGAACACCGCCGCGACGAGCTTCGCGAACGCGCGGGCACGATGATTGTCGGCGTGCTTTTCGTCCGGCGACAGCTCGCTATAGGTGCGGTCGCCGCCGTCCGGCAGGAACATTGGGTCGTAGCCGAAACCGTTCGCGCCGCGCGGGGCGGGGGCCAGCGTGCCGTCGGCGCGGCCTTCGAACCATTCGACGTGGCCGTCGGGCCAGGCGAGGGCGAGGACGCAGATGAAATGGGCGTCGCGGCTCGTCTCCGGGCCTACGGCGGCGAGCGCGGCGTCGACCCGGCGCATCGCTTCGGCGAAATCCTTCGTTTCCCCCGCCCAGCGCGCCGAGAAGATGCCGGGGTCGCCGCCCAGCGCCTCGACGCACAGCCCGGAATCGTCGGCGAGCGCGGGCAGGCCGGACAGGTCGGCGGCGGCGCGCGCCTTCAGTTCGGCGTTGGCGACGAAGGTGGTGCCGGTTTCCTCGGGCTCGGGCAGGTCGAGCTCGGCGGCGCTGACCGGCTCGATGCCATAAGGCGCGAGCAGCGCGCGGATTTCGCGGACCTTGCCCTCGTTATGACTCGCGATCACCAGCTTGCCGGGCTTGAGCTTGCGCACCGCCTGCGGGCCGGGGAGGTCGAGGCTCATGCGATCGCTTTCGCCTGGGCCGCGAAAATCTCGGTGCAGCCGATGCGCGCGAGGCGGAGCAGGCGGAGCAGCGCCTCCTCGTCATAGGTGGCGTGCTCGGCGGTCGCCTGCGCCTCGGCGATGTGGCCGTTCTCCAGCAGCACGAAATTGGCGTCGGCGTCGGCGTTGGAATCCTCGGGATAATCGAGGTCGAGCACCGGATTGCCCTGATAGATGCCGCAGCTCACCGCCGCGACCTTCTGCTTGATGGGATCGACGGACAGCTTGCCGGCGGCGAGCAGCCCGTCGATCGCGAGGCGCAGCGCCACCCAGGCGCCCGAGATCGAGGCGGTGCGGGTGCCGCCGTCGGCCTGGATGACGTCGCAGTCGAGCACGATCTGCCGCTCGCCCAGCGCCTTCATGTCGGTGACGGCGCGCAGGCTGCGGCCGATCAGCCGCTGGATTTCCTGCGTGCGCCCCGATTGCTTGCCCTTGGCGGCCTCGCGGTTGCCGCGCGTGTGGGTGGCACGGGGCAGCATCCCATATTCCGCCGTCACCCAGCCCTCGCCCTTGCCGCGCAGGAACGGCGGTACGCGCTCCTCGACGCTGGCGGTGACGAGCACCTTGGTGTCGCCAAAGCCGATCAGGACGGAGCCTTCGGCATGGCGAGTGAAGCGCGGCTCGATGCTGATCGCGCGCATCTGGTCGGGGGCCCGGCCGCTGGGGCGCATGGTCGTTCTCCTGGTTCGGCGTGGCCCTAGACGGCGAAATCTGCCCGCGCCAGTGCAGCCTCTATCGTCGCCCCGGCCTTGTGCCGGGGTCCACCGTCGTACAGTCCATCGGGCGACAGGGATGTACGACGGTGGATGCCGGCACAGGGCCGGCACGACGGTAGTGCTTTTGCTCGACCGCCGGGCCACCTAGATCGGGGTATGGCCTCCACTCCCGTCCACGAGCTGTCCGATCGCGCGCGCGACATCTTTCGGCGGGTGGTGGACGGGTATCTGCATTCGGGGCAGCCGGTGGGATCGAAGACGCTGGCGCTGTCGGGGATCAACCTGTCGCCGGCGTCGATCCGCAGCGTGCTGGGCGAGCTGGAGGAGCGCGGGTTGCTCGCCAGTCCCCATACCAGCGCGGGGCGGGTGCCGACCGATCTAGGGCTGCGGCTGTTCGTCGACGGGATGATGCAGGCGCTGGAGCCGAGCGCCGAGGAGCGGGCGGCGATCGAGTTCAGGGCCGGGACGGGCGGGCCGGTCGAGGCGGCACTGGCCGCGACCACGCTGGCGCTGTCGGGCCTGTCGGCGTGCGCGGGGCTGGTGATGGTGCCCAAGCGCGAGGCGCGGCTGAAGTCGATCGGCTTCGTGCCGCTGGGGCCGGGGCAGGCGATGGCGGTGCTGGTTCACGCCGATGGCTCGGTCGAGAACCGGGTGATCGATCTGTCCGCGGGGCTGGACGGATCGGTGCTGGTCGAGGCGGGCAATTACATGACCGCGACATTGTCCGGCCTGACGATCGCCGAGGCGCGCGCCAAGGTGGAGCGCGAGATGGCGGCGGGGCGCGCGGCGATCGACGGCGCAGCGCGGGGGCTGGTCGAGCAGGGGCTGGCGGTGTGGAGCGAGGACGGCGACCGCCGCCCGGTGCTGATCGTGCGCGGCCAGGGGCGGCTGATCGACGCCGCCGCCGCCGCCGATCTGGAACGCGTCCGCGACCTGCTCGACGATCTGGAGGGCAAGCAGGAGATCGCCTCGCTGCTCGATTCGGCGGCGGCGGGCGATGCGACGCGGATCTTCATCGGCGCGGAGAACAAGCTGTTCGCATTGAGCGGCTCGTCGGTGATCGCGCGCCCCTTTCGCGACGGCGGCGGCCGCGTCGTCGGTGTCGTTGGAGTGATCGGGCCGACTCGGTTGAACTATGCGCGCGTCGTGCCCATGGTGGATTTCACGGCGGCGACGCTGGCCCGCCTGATGGGTTGAACACAGGGAATATGATGAGCGAAGAGACGATGGCGCAGGGCGAAGACCTGCGCGAAGAGACTGCCGAAGCCGCGCCCGAGGTGGCGGAGCATGACGCCCACAATGGGCAGATCGCCGAGCTGGAGCGCGAGCTGGCCGATGCGAAGCAGGCGACGCTCTATGCGCGCGCCGAGGGCGAGAATGTCCGCCGCCGCGCCGAGAAGGAAGCGGCCGATGCGCGCACCTACGCGGTGACGGCGTTCGCGCGCGACGTGCTGTCGGTCGCGGACAACCTCCAGCGTGGCCTCGCCGCGATCCCCGCCGACGCGCGCGAGGAGCCGCGCTTCAAGGGGCTGCTGACCGGGCTGGAGGCGACGGGCCGCGAGCTCGACGCCGTCCTGTCGCGCCACGGCGTCACCAGGATCGCGGCGCTCGGCGAAGCGCTCGACCCCAACCGCCACCAGGCGATGCTGGAGCTGCCGAGCGACGAGCCGGCGGGCACGATCGTCCAGGAGATGCAGGCCGGCTATATGATCAAGGACCGCCTGCTCCGTCCGGCGCTGGTGGGGGTGGCGAAGGCGGCCGGGTGACCCGCCGCGCCGGGGTGATCAGACGGCCGGCGCGCAGTCGCCGCGCGACCGACGCCGCATCACGCCGCCGATCATCCCGAAGCCGATGATCAGCATCGTCCAGACCCGCGGCTCCGGCACGCCGTCGGCAAAAGCGTTGCCGATGCCTTGGCTGAACGAAAGGCCGTAGTTTCCCGGGTTGGCCGCCAGCCAGGTCGGGTCGATCGTGAATACCGGGTCGATCATCGAGGTCGCATGGCCGTAGCCGGGGGTCCCCGCATCGCATACGTTGCATAGAAAGCGCGATCCGGTGTCGAGATCGATGCTGAAGACATAGCCGGTCAGCAAGTTGAGGGACATCGTCCCGCTCTGGGAGAATTGCGTCGGCTGATAGCCGTTGGTCGAGGCGCCGCCTTCGACATGGCATTCGTTCGTGCCGCACCCGGCACCATAGATCGTCAGCGAGGCATCCGAAAACCCGTCATAGGCTTCGTTGCCGCTGGTGAAGGTCGAGCCTGCCATCCGGTACGCGACCAGTATCGGCACCGACAGATCGGTCGCGCCGTCCGGACCGATGACGAGCCCCTGATAGCTTATATGCCCACGCGCTTCGTAACCGCCCGTCACGTCGCCTTCCACTTCCGTGGTGATCCAGGGCGCGGGCGTCGCGGCGAGCGTCACCGTCTGGGTGGGCTGCGATGCGGACCGATAGGTTCCCGCCTGATCGCCGACCTGTTCGAAGTGGACCGAGGCGGTGTAGACGGCCGGATCGAGTTGCGGCGGCGGGGCGACGAGGGTTACGCCCCCGGCCTCGTGGGGGGCGAGCATGGCGGCAGCGGTCATCGCTCCGATCAGGATATGGCGTCGAAAGCTCTGCGTGGTCATGGCGATCCCCCCGTTTGCCCGGACCCGGCCATCGCGCGATTCGCGATGATGCGACGGGTCGGTGGGACCGGCTTAAGTATTTCCCGCCCATCGCTATTGGACGTATCTTGCACTGTCCGGAACCAGCCGACGATCCGCAGTGGAACGTGCAGCGCTTGTCTTGCCGAGCGTTGCCGTTAGAATTGTTCGATGCCGGGGGGCAATAGATGATGATGAACGGCGGGACGTCGGACATTGCGCGTAACGGTGACGCGCTCGCCTTCACGCTACGCTATTGGCGACCGGACCCTCGGCTGGACGGGCTGGTGTCGGGATATCATCGCTACGCCGTCGATCCCGGTCCGGGGCGGCGACATGCCGACGTTTTCTATCCGGCCTGGGCCAATATCCGGTTACAGACGTCCGGCCCGCCGTGGAGCATCCGGATCGGCGCGCGGCACTATGAACCCCTGCCGCTGGCGGCGGTGTTCGGGCCGACCTCGTGCGCCTCGTTTTGCGAAAGCGCGACCGGCGTGCTGGTGGGGGTAGGGCTGACGCCGCTCGGCTGGACCCGTATGACGCGGATGGCCGCGGTCGCTATGGCGGATCAGGTCGCGCCCCTGTCGACCATTCTGGGGGCTGACGCCGGCCGGCTTCACGCCGCCCTGATCGATGCGCCGCAGGAGGCGATTCCGCGCGTGCTCGATCAGTTCCTGACCGGCCTCCTACTCACGCCGCGTCCGCACGACGGCGCGATCGGCGCGATCCACCGCTATCTGCTCGACGCGCACCCGGTCGGTGTCGGCGAGGCGGTGGCGCGGCTCCGCCTGCCGCAGTGGACGCTCAACCGATTGTCGCGCAACGCATTCGGATTCACGACCAAGCTCCTGCTGCGCCGCACCCGCTTCCTGCGCTCGCTGATGCAACTGCGTCATGCGGGCGATCAGCCGTGGGCCGCGCAGATCGGTTCGGATTATTACGACTATTCGCATTTCGTACGCGATTCTCATGAATTTCTCGGCATGAGCCCGCGCGAGTTCCTGGCGCTGCCCAAGCCGATGAACGACGCATCGACTCGCCTGCGCGCCGAGATCCTGGGTGCGCCGGCGCAGGCCCTTGATACGCGCAGCGCGGGCTGACACGGCGGTCCGGCCCGGCTGCTCCTCGGGCATTCAAGGGTGCGCCATGCCGATCAATCCCAACGTTACCGCCGACCGCCCCACGTTCGTCACGCATCTGGAGTGTTCGCTGACCGGCGAGCGCTATGAGGCCGACCAGCTCCAGGGACTGTCGCGCGCCGGGCGGCCGTTGCTGGTGCGCTATGATCTCGACGCGGTGGCGGCACATCTGCCCAGGCGGTTGCTGGAGATGCGGCCGACCGACCTGTGGCGGTGGAGCGAGCTGCTGCCGGTGCGGCGGACGCAGTCGATCGTCAGCCTGGGCGAGATCGAGACGCCGCTGGTCCCGATCCCGGCGTCGGGCGGCCGCAACGTGCTGGTCAAGGACGAGGGGCGGCTGCCGACCGGATCGTTCAAGGCGCGCGGACTGGTGATGGCGGTGGCGATGGCGCGCGAGCTGGGGGTGACCAGGATCGCGATGCCGACCAACGGCAACGCGGGCGCGGCGCTGGCGGCCTATGCCAGCCGCTGCGGGATCGAGACGGTCATCTTCTGCCCCGAGGACACGCCCGAGGTGAACGTGCGCGAGATCGCGGCGCAGGGCGGCCGCGTCTATCGCGTCAACGGGCTGATCGACGAATGCGGCGCGATCGTCGGGCAGGGCGCCGCGCAGGGCCGCTGGTTCGACTTTTCGACGCTGAAGGAGCCGTACCGGATCGAGGGCAAGAAGACGATGGGGCTGGAGCTGGCGGCGCAGTTCGGCTGGAAGCTGCCCGACGCGATCTTCTACCCAACCGGCGGCGGCACCGGGCTGATCGGCATGTGGAAGGCGTTCGACGAGTTGGAAGCGCTCGGCTGGATCGGCCCGGAGCGCCCGCGCATGTACGCGGTCCAGGCGGCGGGCTGCGCGCCGATCGTGCGCGCGTTCGAGGCGGGTGAGGAACATGCCGAGCGTTGGGAGGACGCGCACACCGTTGCGGCCGGCATCCGCGTGCCCAAGGCGGTAGGCGACTTCCTGATCCTGCGCGCGGTGCGGGCGAGCGGAGGCAAGGCGCTGGCGGTCGGCGACCCGGCGATCCTGCGCGCGGTCGACGCCTGCGCTAGGAAGGACGGGCTGCTGCTGTGTCCGGAGGGCGGCGCGACGCTGGCGGCCTATACGCACGCGCTCCAGACCGGCGAGGTCGAATCGGACGAGCAGGTCGTTCTGTTCAACTGCGCCACGGGGCTCAAATACCCGCTCGCCGAAGCCACCCTGACGATCGATCGTCACGCTCCGATCGATTGGGAGGCATTGTGATATTTATGGCGCGCTGCCCTGTTTCAAAGCGGGACGGAATATTTTTTATTTACCATGGAACCACTTGACGGTCGGGGCCTCGCTAGATGAATGAAACGTTAATTGCTTAAGTCGCGGCGTTACGGACACGGGGAGGGACCCCGGGGCGGGCGACGGCGACGGCAATACCGGGGGTTGCCTATATGATTTCCAAGATGTTTCTGCGCGTCACCGCCGCCGCGGCCGCGCTGGCCGTCGCGCCGCAGGCGCAGGCGGTCACCTTCGTGCTGAACAGCACGATCAACACCAGCACGCTGGCGGGCGCTAATGCCCAGCGCGGATTTCAGTTCGCCGCCGCTTACTGGTCGTCGGTACTGACCGACACCAGCACCGTGCGTCTCAACATCGGCTTCAACTCGCTCGGCGCCGGCATTCTCGGCTCGACGGGCAGCACGCGGGCCGTATACGGCGTCAACGATATTTACGGCGCGCTGGCGGCCGACGCGACCAGCCTGACGGACCTGGCCGCGGTGACCACGCTCAGCCCCCTCGGCGCCAGCACGTTCGCGGGGCGTACCGCGCTGACGGTGACGACCAATGCGCTCAACCCGGCTGGCACGGGCTATCTCGACACGGCGACGCGGGTCGACAGCGACGGTGGGGCGAACAACTCGTTCCTGGCCGTCAATACCGCCAACGCAAAGGCGCTGGGCGCTGCCGACACCGGGGCGGCTGACGGTTCGGTGACCTTCTCGTCGAACTTCGGCTTCGACTTCGATCCCAGCGACGGGATCGACAGCGACAAATACGATTTCATCGGTGTCGCCATCCACGAGATCGGTCACGCGCTCGGGTTCGTGAGCGGCGTCGACACCTACGACGCCTATACGGCGCCGGGCGCCACCAACACCAAGGCCGGCGCGCTCGAAGTCAACGCGGTTGCCAGCGTGCTCGACCTGTTCCGGTACAGCTCGGCGGGCACGCTGGACTGGACCACGCAGGGCCAGGCCTATTTCTCCATCGACGGTGGCGTGTCGCAGCTTTACGGCGACTCGCGGCTGGAGATGGGCGCTGCCAACGGCGGTCGTGGGCGGCAGGCGTCGCACTGGTATGACAGCGTGGCAGGGGCGCCGCAGCTCGGCATTCTGGATCCGACGTCGGGCAATGGCCAGATGCAGGCGGTGACGGGGCTCGACCTCGCCGCCTTCGATGCGATGGGCTACAACATCGCCGCCAGCGCGCGTGATAACGGCGCCTATCGCGTGACCACGGCGAATATCTATAGCCAGTTCCAGGCTCAGGTGGGCCCGGCGGTGCCTGAACCGGCTACCTGGGCGATGATGATCGCGGGCTTCGGACTGGTCGGCGGGGCGATGCGCCGTCGTCGGACCTCGGTCGCCTTCGCCTGATCGCGGCAGTGGCTTGAAAGGCGCGCGTCGGCTTCGACCGGCGCGCGCTTTTTCATGTCGAGCGACCTTACGCGCCGGCGGCAGCCAACCGGACGAGCTGGTCCTGGTCGAGTTCGAGCGTCATCGCCGGCAACAGCTCCTCCAGTTGCGCGACACTCGTGGCGCTGGCGATCGGGGCGGTGACGCCGGGCTGGGCGGCGAGCCAGGCGAGCGCGATCTGGGCGAGCGTCGCACCGGTCTCGGCGGCGACCTGATCCATCGCGGTGAGGACGGCGGGGCCGTTGCCCGCGAGATAGCCGGTCATCCGGCCGCCGCGAATGCTTTTGCCGAGGTCGGCGTCCGAGCGGTACTTGCCGGTCAGAAAGCCCGAGGCGAGGCCGTAATAGGGAACGACACCGATATTTTCGGTGACGCAATAATCCTGGAGCTCGCCCTCGAACTTGTGGCGGCTGACGAGATTATATTCGGGCTGGAGGACGTGAACGCGGGGTAGATCGCCATGCTTGGCAAGGTCGACCGCCGATTTCAGGCGCGCGGCGGTGAAGTTGGACGCGCCCAGCACGCGGATCTTGCCGGCGTCCACCAGCTTGCCGAAGGCGGCGAGATAATCGTTCTGCGCGACGGCATCGTCGTCCTGGTGGGCGAAATAGAGGTCGATGCGATCGGTGCCGAGGCGCTTCAGCGACGCGTCGCACGCGGCGGCGATTCGGGCGGGGGCGAGCTTCGCGCCGCCTTCGCCCGGCAACATCCCGACCTTGGTCGCGATCACCACCTGATCGCGCTTGCCGGACTGTCGCAGCCATTCGCCGATCACCGCCTCGGACTCGCCGCCCTGGTGGCCGGGGACCCAGGCCGAATAGACGTCGGCGGTGTCGATCATCGTGCCGCCCCCCGCCACGAAGGCGTCGAGCACGGCGAAGCTCGTGGCCTGGTCGGCGGTCCAGCCGAAGACATTGCCGCCGAGTACCAGCGGTGTGATCTTGAGATCGGTGGCGCCCAACCGACGAAGTCGGCCTTCGGCCTCGGGGCGGCGGGTGGGCATGGTCATGGCGCGGGGCTTTCGTTGGAGACGGCTTCCGGCGCGATGCTGTTCGCGTCGAGCATTTCGGCCGCCTCGTTCAACTGGCGCTGATCGTCGGCGGTGAGGCCGGCGGGGGCGTCGGGCTGCGTGGAGCAGGCGGCGAGCAGGAGGAGGGGGGTGAGGGCGCGCATGGCGAAAGCATAGCCGCTGCGCGCGGTCGCGGGGAGCAGCCTATTTCTCCAGCTCGTTCTGGGCCGCGTCCGCTGCCCGGTCGGCCTTGTCGCCGGCGCGGTCGAGGGCGGCGCCGGCGCGGTCGATCGCCGGACCGGCTGCATTGCCGGCGCGGTCGATCACCTTGCCGGCCGAATCGAGCGCGCGGTCGGTGGCGGCATCGACGTCGTCGACCGCGTTGCGGGTCGTCGCGGCGGCGTCGGCGGCGGCGGCGTTGGCATCGGCGCGGTCCTGCGCGGACGGGCTGCACGCGGCGAGCGCGAGGGCGGCGACGGTGGCGATGGCGATGGCGAGCTTCATGGTTGGTCCTCCGGTTTGCCCTGCACAACGCCGGTCGCGCGCGAGGGTTCGATTGACCTCATATAAAGATTTCTTTATATGATCTTTCGTGAACCACGCCCTCGACATCTTCCGCGCGCTTGCCGATGCCACGCGGCTGCGGATCCTGGCGCTGGTGCGGCGGATGGAGCTGTCGGTCGGCGAACTGGCGCAGGTGCTGGGCCAGTCGCAGCCGCGCGTGTCGCGGCACGTCAAGATCCTGTGCGATGCCGGACTGCTGGAACGGCGCAAGGAGGGGAGCTGGGTGTTCGTGGCGCTCGGCCTTCCCGCCATCGTCGCGCCGGTCGCGGCGGTGCTGGACGGCTGGGCCGGCGACGCCGACGCGACGGCGGCCGATGCCGCGAAGCTGCAGGCGGTGCGCGCGGATCGGGCGGCGGCGGCGGCGGGCTGGTTCGAGGCGCACGCGGGCGAATGGGACGCGATCCGTTCGCTCCACGTGGCGGAGAGCCAGGTCGAGGCGGCGATGGCGGCGGTGCTCGGGGACGCGCCGATCGGGACGCTGCTCGACATCGGCACCGGCACCGGGCGGATGCTGGAGCTGTTCGGCGAGCAGGCGCGCACGGCGCTGGGGGTCGATCGGTCGTCGGAGATGCTGCGCCTCGCCCGCGCCAAGCTGGCGGGGCAGCTGGTCGAGCTGCGGCAAGCGGATCTGTATGCGCTGCCGCTGGCGGATGATGCGGCGGATGTCGCGATCCTGCACCATGTCCTCCACTTCACGACCGAGCCTGACGCCGCGATCGCGGAAGCCGGGCGGGTGCTGGGGCCGGGCGGGCGATTGCTGATCGCGGATTTCGCGGCGCACGACCGCGAGGAACTGCGCGCGCGCGACGCGCACACCCGGCTGGGGTTCGGGGACGAGCAGGTGGCGGCGTGGTTCACGGCCAGCGGATTGTCGCTCGCGCGGACGGAAACGCTGGAGGGCGGAGAATTAACGGTCAAGTTGTGGCTCGGTCGTAAGGCGGGCGCGCGATTGCAGGAGGTGAAGGCGGCATGACGCTCTCGTTGAACCAGTTGGAAGAGGCGCGCCGGGCATTGGACGCGCCGCTCTATGCCGATGTGGCGGGCGATATGCAGGTGTCGTTCGAGTTCTTCCCGCCCAAGAACGAGAAGATGGAAGCGCAATTGTGGGACGCGGTGCGCACGCTGGAGCCGCTCGGCCCCCGCTTCGTGTCGGTCACCTATGGCGCGGGCGGGTCGACGCGCGAGCGGACGCATTCGACCGTGGCGCGCATCCAGCGCGAGACGTCGCTGGGCGCGGCGGCGCACCTGACCTGCGTCGAGGCGACGAAGGACGAGGTCGATCAGGTCGCGCGCGAATATTGGGCGGCGGGGGTGAGGCACATCGTCGCGCTGCGCGGCGATTCCCCTAGCGGAGGACCGTTCGTGACGCACCCCGGCGGGTATGAGAATGCCGCGGCGCTGGTGGCGGGATTGCGCAAGCTCCACCCGTTCGAGATTTCGGTCGCGGCCTACCCCGAATGCCATCCGGACTCGGCGCACGCGGAGGCCGATCTCGACAACCTCAAGCGCAAGCTCGACGCCGGCGCGAGCCGCGCGATCACCCAGTTCTTCTTCGAGCCCGAGACCTTCTTCCGCTATCGCGACGCCGTCGCGGCGGCGGGGGTGAACGCGGAGATCGTGCCGGGGATCATGCCGGTGATGAACGTCGCCAGCGTCAAGAAGATGAGCGCGATGTGCAACACCGACGTGCCGGCCTGGATGGACAAATTGTTCGAGGGGCTCGACGACCATCCCGGCGCGCGCCAGCTCGTCGCGGCGACGGTGGCGGCGGAGCTATGCCGCAAGCTCTATGCCGGCGGCGTGCGGCAGCTGCATTTCTACACGCTCAATCGGGCGGAGCTGGCCTACGCGATCTGCCATCTGCTGGGGATGCGGCCGAGGACCGTGGCGCAGGAGGCGGCGGCGTAGTCGTCATGCCGGGCGCGTCCCGGCATCCACCGGCGATTGCGCTCAACCGTCGAACGACGGGACAGATCTACAGTGGATCCCGGCACAAGGCCGGGATGACGAGGTACAGACGATGACACCACGCGAACAATTTCGGGCCGAAGCCGCCAGGCGCATCCTCATCACCGACGGGGCGTTCGGGACGGAGATCCAGAACTGGAAGCTGGCGGAGACCGACTATGCCGGCGATCTCGGCCTGGGCCACGACCAGAAGGGCAACAACGACATCCTCGTGCTGACCAAGCCCGAGGTAATCGAATCGATCCATCGCGCCTATTTCGAGGCCGGCGCGGACATCGCCGAGACCAATACCTTTTCCGCCAACGTCATCAGCCAGGCCGATTACGGCGCCGAGCATCTGGTCCACGCGATCAACGTCGAAAGCGCGAAGCTGGCGCGGCGGCTCGCCGACGAATATCAGGCGAAGGATGGCCGCCCGCGCTTCGTTGCCGGCGCGCTGGGGCCGACCAACAAGACGCTGTCGCTGTCGCCCGACGTCAACGATCCGGGCTATCGCGAGATCGACTTCGATTATCTGAAGACGGTCTATCGCGAGCAGATCGACGCTTTGGTCGAGGGCGGGGTGGACTTCATCCTGATCGAGACGGTGTTCGATACCCTGAACGCCAAGGCCGGGGTGATGGCGGCGCTGGAGGCGGGCGAGGCGCTCGGCCGCGACCTGCCGATCATGATGTCGATGACGCTGACCGATTTGTCGGGGCGCAATCTGTCGGGGCATACGGTCGAGGCGTTCTGGCACGCGGTTCGCCACGCGCGGCCGCTGACGATCGGGCTGAACTGTTCGTTCGGGGCGGAGCAGTTGCGGCCGCATGTGAAGACGCTGAGCGAGATCTGCGACACGCTCATCATGGTCTATCCCAACGCAGGGCTGCCCAACGAGCTCGGCGCGTATGACGAGGAGCCGGCGACGACGGCGGGGCTGGTCGGCGAATGGGCGCGGGCGGGGCAGGTCAACGTGCTCGGTGGCTGTTGCGGGTCGACCCCGGCGCATATCGCGGCGATCGCGGACGGAGTGCGGGGGCTGACACCACGCGCGGTACCGGTGCCGGCAGTGCGGACGCGGCTGGCGGGGCTCGAGCCGTTCACGATGGCGGCATAGTTAGTCCTCCCCTGCAAGGGAGGTGGCGCGCGCGAAGTGCGTGACGGAGGGGTGTCCCCCTCACGAATGGTGACACCCCTCCACCAGCTTCGCTGGTCCCCCTCCCCTTGCAGGGGAGGATTTGAGAAGAAGACAATGACCTCTACCTCCACCAATTTCGTCAACATCGGCGAGCGCACCAACGTCACCGGATCGGCGGCGTTCAAGAAGCTCATCATGGCGGGCGACTATGCCAAGGCCGTCGAGGTCGCGCGCGCGCAGGTGGAGAACGGCGCGCAGGTGATCGACGTCAACATGGACGAGGGGCTGCTCGACGCGCACCACGCTATGACGACGTTCCTGAAGCTGATCGCCGCCGAGCCCGACATCGCGCGGGTGCCGTTCATGATCGACAGCTCCAAGTGGAGCGTGATCGAGGCGGGGCTGAAGTGCGTCAGCGGCAAGCCGATCGTCAATTCGATCAGCATGAAGGAGGGCGAGGAAGCCTTCCTGGCGTCGGCGCGCAAGTGCATGAATTACGGCGCGGCGGTGGTCGTGATGGCCTTCGACGAGACCGGGCAGGCGGACACCGAGGCGCGCAAGGTCGAGATTTGCGGCCGGGCTTACGACCTGCTGATGACCGTCGGCTTTCCGCCCGAGGACATCATCTTCGATCCGAACATCTTCGCGGTCGCGACGGGGATCGAGGAACACAATAATTACGCGGTCGACTTCATCGAGGCGCTGAAGCGGCTGACGAAGCGCTGTCCGCACGCGCATTATTCGGGCGGGCTGTCGAACCTCAGCTTCTCGTTCCGGGGCAACGAGCCGGTGCGGCGCGCGATGCATTCGGTGTTCCTCTATCATGCGATTCCCGCCGGGCTCGACATGGCGATCGTCAACGCCGGCCAGCTCGACGTCTACGACACGATCGACCCCGAGCTGCGCACGGCGTGCGAGGACGTCATCCTCAACCGCGATCCCGAGGCGGGTGATCGGCTGGTCGCGCTGGCGGAGAAGTATCGCGGCACTGATGCGGTGGCGGAAAAGGCGGCGGCAGAATGGCGTTCGCTGCCGGTTACCAAGCGGCTCGAATATGCGCTGGTGAAAGGCATCGACGCGCATGTCGTCGACGATACCGAGGAATGCCGCCAGCAGTTCGCGCGGCCGATCGAGGTGATCGAAGGGCCGCTGATGGACGGGATGAACTTGGTCGGCGATCTGTTCGGCTCGGGCAAGATGTTCCTGCCGCAGGTGGTGAAGTCCGCGCGGGTGATGAAGAAGGCGGTCGCGCACCTGCTCCCCTTCATCGAGGCGTCGAAGGAGCCGGGCGCGAAGGGCAAGGGCAAGATCGTGATGGCGACCGTCAAGGGCGACGTCCACGATATCGGCAAGAACATCGTCGGCGTCGTGCTCCAGTGCAACGGCTTCGACGTCGTCGACCTGGGCGTGATGGTGCCGTGGTCGAAGATACTGGAGGCCGCGAACGAGAACGATGCCGACATGATCGGATTGTCGGGACTCATCACGCCGTCGCTCGACGAGATGGTGACGGTCGCGGAGGAGATGAAGCGGGCGGGTATGACGATGCCGCTGCTGATCGGCGGCGCGACGACGTCGAAGGTCCACACCGCGCTGCGCATCTCGCCCGCCTATGACGGGCCAATCGTGCATGTGCTCGACGCCAGCCGCGCGGTGGGCGTGGCGACGACGCTGGTCAGCGATACCGGGCGCGACGCCTATGTGGCGGGCGTTGCCGAGGATTATCAGAAAGTCCGCGACGCGCGTGCCAACAAGGGCCAGAACGACCTGCTGCCGCTTGCCAAGGCGCGCGCCAATCCGTTCGTCGCCGACATGGCGCTCAAGCCCCCTGCGCCGGTGAAGCCGGGGGTACACGTCTTCCGCGACTGGGACCTGCGCGACCTGCGCGAGCTGATCGACTGGACGCCGTTCTTCCGCGCCTGGGAACTGGCGGGCAATTATCCGGCGATCCTCGACGATCACGTGGTCGGCGAGAGCGCACGGTCGCTGTTCGCCGACGCGCAGGCGATGTTGGACAAGATCGTCGCCGAGAAATGGCTGACCGCGCGCGGCGTCGCGGGGCTGTGGCCGTGCGCGCGCTACGAGGACGATGTCGTCGTCGACCTGAAGGGCGATTTCAACGCCGACGAGTTGCGCGGCTTCGACATGCTCAATCTGGTCGAGGGCACGGACATCGTACGGCTGCCCTTCCTGCGCCAGCAGATCGCCAAGCGCGAGGGGCGGGCCAATATGTGCCTGGCCGACTTCATCGACGAGAAGGGCGACTGGATCGGCGGCTTCGCGGTCAGCATCCACGGCATCGAGCCGCATCTGGCACGGTTCAAGGCGGGGATCGACGACTACAGCGACATCCTCCTCAAGGCGCTGGCCGATCGGCTCGCCGAGGCGTTCGCCGAGCGGCTGCACCAGCATGTGCGGCAGGAGCTATGGGGCTATGCGCCCGATGAGCAGCTCACCAACGAGGCGTTGATCCGCGAGCACTATCGCGGCATCCGTCCCGCGCCGGGCTATCCCGCCTGCCCTGAGCACAGCCTGAAGCCGATATTGTTCGACATGCTCGACGCGCATCACGCGACCGGCGCGAGCCTGACCGAGAGCTTCGCGATGCTGCCGACGGCGGCGGTCAGCGGCTTCTATTTCGGGCATCCGCAGGCGGAATATTTCGGGGTGGCGCGGATCGGGCGCGATCAGGTGGAGGAATATGCCACGCGGCGCGGGGTTGAGTTGACGGTGGCGGAGCGGTGGTTGCGGCCGAACCTCGACTAGGATTTCGTCATGCCGGGCTTGACGGCCGAAACGGAGGCGAACGGTATGTCCGACATGGACCCCCGCACTGCGGCCGGTGACGGAGGATGTGCCACGGTGACACGGTTGGCGTCGCCGGTAAGCGGGCAGCCGCCCATCGCGCGTCCTTAACCCTCAATCCGGCTAGGCGAAGCGACGCCGACGCGGCAGCGGTGGATCGAAAAGGATTCCCCCATGCGCTGTTCGCTCGCCCTCCTGCTGACCCTCGCCGCGCCGGCCGCCGCGCAACAGGGCGCGCCGTTCACGATCGCGGAGACCGGGCAGGGCTTCCGGCATCTCCAAGACGCGGTCGATGCGATTCGGGTGGGCACGGGAACGATCCTGATCGCGCCGGGGACGTATCGTGACTGCGCGGTGCAGGCGGGCGGCTCGATCACCTTCAGGGCGGTGACGCCCGGGACGGCGGTGTTCGAAGGCGCGTGCGAGGACAAGGCGGTGCTGGTGCTGCGGGGCAATCGGTCGGCGGTGGACGGGCTTGTGTTCCGCAACATCCGCGTGCCGGACGGAAACGGCGCGGGCATACGAACCGAGATCGGCGACCTCACCGTCACCAATTCCATGTTCCTCGACAGCCAGGAGGGCATCCTCGGCGGTCATCCGTCGGGGCAGCGGATCACGATCGACCGCTCGACCTTTTCGGGGCTCGGCCAGTGCGACGAGACGCCCGACTGCGCGCACTCGATCTATATCGGCAACGAGGGGCTGGTGACGATCACGCGGTCGCGGTTCGAACGCGGGCGGGGCGGGCATTACATCAAGGTCCGTAGCCCGCGCGTGTCGATTACCGACAACAGCTTCGACGACACGGGCGGGCGCAAGACCAATTACATGATCGACCTGCCCGACGGCGCGCAGGGACTGATCGCGCGCAACGCCTTCGTGCAGGGGTCGCACAAGGAGAATCATTCGGGCTTGATCGTGGTAGCGGCGGAGCACCGCACCTTTCCCTCGACCGGATTGCGCATCGAGGACAATGACGCCCGCCTCGCGCCCGGCGCGCCGGCCGACCCCGCGTTCGTCGCCGACCTGAGCCATGAGCGGCTGGCAGTGGGAGCGAACCGGCTGGGGGCGGGGATCAGGACGTTCGAGGTTCGGTAACCATCAAGGCCGGGGTGACGAAGTGGACAGACATGTGTCTGCCGTTCCAGGATCGAGATCGAGGCAGCGGCCGTCGAGCCCGCTGACCGGCAGGCCGATCGTGGCGGCGAGGGTGGGCGCGATGTCGACCGTCTCGACCGACAAGGGCTGTTCGAATCCGGTCATGCCCTTGCGCCAGAATAGCAGCGGGACGCGGCGGTCGTAGTCCCAGGGGCTGCCGTGGGTTTCCACGAGGTTGGGGATGATCGTCGCCAACGCGGTGACGCGGGGCTTGAAGAACACCAGCAGGTCGCCCGAGCGCTGCGGGTCGAACGAGGCGCGGGCGCGCTCGATCAGCGTCCAGGTCTCGGGCGGCCCCGACGGCGTCGGCGTCGCCGCGATCTGCTCACGGGTGTAGATCGCCTGGACCTGCGGCTGGCGGGCATATTCGCGCAGCGCCTCGGCGCGGACGCGGGCGCGATCGGCGGGGGAGAGGGCGACGGCGAGGTAGAGGTCGTTGTCGGTGGTCGCCTTCGATTCGGCACTGACCAGCACCGGGCCGGGGAGCTTCAGCGCCGCCGCGATCGACGCGCCCATCGCATCGGCCTTGAGGCTGACGGGCGTGCGGCTTTCCATCGGCATCGCGCGGTCGCGCTGGCGGTCGCTGTTGTCGTGGCCGCCATGGTCGGCGGTCAGCACGACCTCATAGTCGATTCCCCAGCCGTCGAGCGTGTAGAGGAACGAGCCGAGCGTGCGGTCGAGCTCGGTGAGCTGGATGCACATCTCGGTGCCCTGCGTGCCCTTGGCGTGGCCGACATAGTCGGTCGCCGACGCGCCGATCGCGATCAGGTCGGTGGCGGCGCCGCGGCCGAGCTTCATGTCCTGGATCAGCCCGGCGGCGAGCGCGAACACCGCCGCGTCGGCGGCGGGCGAGGCGCGCCACGCGGTGGCGTCACCCGCCGCCCGCGCGAAGCGGCCCTGGCCCAGCGTCTGGTCGCCGGTCTGAAGCGGCCGGTCGAGCGGTTCGCAATAGGAGGGCAGCGGCAACGCGATCTGCGGCTGCGCGAGGCGATCGGCGACCACCGCCTTGGCGCGGGTGACGACGGCGGGCTCGGCGCGGCCGGCGTAGCTGGCAAAGGTCTTGCCGTTCCACCACCAGATCTCGTCGACGCGGTGGCCGCCCATCATCACCGCCGCGCGGTCCTTGCCCGCGACCGAGACGACGCGCGCCGCGGGCGTTGCCGCCTTCATCATCTCGCCCAACGTGGGCACCCTCAGATGCTTGTCGGACACGGTGTAATTGGTGTGTGTGCTGCCCGGGACGGTTTCGTCCTCCGCGCAATAGATGCTCTTGTCGGCGCGCGCGACGCGCTGGTCGACCCAGGTATTGGCGATGATGCCGGTGTGGGCGGGGCGCATTCCGGTGAGGATGGTGGAATGGCCGGGGCAGGTCTCGGTCGCGGCGTGGCTCTGGTACGCGGAAGGAAAGACCACGCCGGTCAGGAGCGTCGCGAAGCCGCCCGTCCAGTGGCCGCGATATTGCGCGAAGAGGTCGGCGGAGAGCTGGTCGACCGAGATCGCGACGATCAGCCGGGGTTTCGGCGGCGGTGGCGGGGCGGCCTGCTGGGCGATGGTCGGGCTGGCGAGAAGCATTGCGGCGGCGAACAGCGCTTTCATGGGCGTCCTTGGTCCAGCGGGGCGGCCGGGCTATGGGCCGGGGCGATGACCCGGACAATAGCCGCGCTATTTTGCTTGTTGATGACGCTCGCGGCCGGATCGGCGCGGGCCGACACGATGCCGCCCGCGACCAACCGGCCGCATCTGGCGATGCGCCTGGTGGCCGAGCGCTCCGCGCCTGACGGCGGCGTGGTGACGGTCGCGCTGGAGGCCGTGCCGGAGAAGGGGTGGCACGGTTATTGGTCCAACCCGGGCGACGCGGGCTTCCCGGCGAAGTTCGACTGGACGCTGCCCACGGGCGCGACGATGTCCGCGCCGCGCTGGCCGGTGCCGGGGATGCTGGTCGTCGCGGGGCTGATGAACCATGTGTACGAGAAGCCGTACGCGCTGCTGTTCGACCTGAAGCTGCCGGCGGGCGACGCCCGGCCGATCGCGCTCCACGCCAATTATCTCGTCTGCACCGATACGATCTGCGTGCCAGAGGAGCAGACGCTGACCCTCGATTGGGATGGCGGCGTCGCGGCGGCGTTCGCCCAATGGCGGCAGGCGATCCCGCGTCCGCTCGACAGCCCCGCGAGTTGGGCGGTGCAGGACGGCGCGCTGCGGATCGCGATCCCGTATCCCGCCGGGGCGGCGCTGAGCGACGCGCATTTCTTCGCCGAGACGCCCGGCGCGCTCGATTATGCCGCGCCGCAGACGGTGGCGCGTGATGGCGACCGGCTGGTGCTGACGATCAGGGGCAGGCCGGCGGGCGCGTTCGCGGGGGTGCTGCGGATCGGTCCCGATCGCGGGCTGCAGGTGCGCGTGACGCCCGGCGCTATCGCCCCGGCGGCGGCGGGTAGCGCATGGGCGTGGACCGCGCTCGTGGCGTTCGCGGGGGCGATGCTCGGCGGATTGATCCTCAACGTCATGCCCTGCGTCTTTCCGATCCTGAGCCTGAAGGCGCTGAGCCTGGCGCGGTCGGGAACGAGCGCGGCGCACGCGCGCAGCGAGGCGCTCGCCTATACGGCGGGGGTGGTGCTGGTGTGCCTGGCGCTCGGCGCCGTCATCCTGGGGTTGCGCGCGGGCGGGGCGAGCGTCGGCTGGGCGTTCCAGTTGCAGAGTCCCGTCGCGGTGCTGCTGCTGCTGCTGCTGACGGCGGGGATCGCCTTCAATCTGGCGGGGCTGTTCGAGCTGCCGATGCCGCCGGTGGGCGAGATGGCGGGCAAGGGCGGGGCGTTCATGACCGGCGCGCTGGCAGCGATCATCGCGACGCCCTGCACCGGGCCGTTCATGGGCGCGGCGCTGGGGGCGGCGCTGGTGCTGCCCTGGCCGGCGGCGCTGGCGGTGTTCGCGGGGCTGGGGATCGGGCTGGCCCTGCCATTCCTCCTGATCGGCTTCGTGCCGGCGGTGCGCTCGCGTCTGCCGAAGCCGGGGGTGTGGATGGAGCGGGTGCGCCGCGTGCTGGCGGTGCCGATGTTCCTGACCGCGATCGCGCTCGGCTGGGTATTGGGACGGCAGGCCGGGGTCGATGCGCTGACCTTAGCGCTGGCGCTGACGCTGCTGCTGGCGCTGCTGCTGTGGTGGGTCGGGGCGGCGCAGGCACGGGGGCGCGGCGTCGGGCTGGCGCTGCTCGGCGGGCTGATCGTGATCGGCGTCATCGGCGCGACGCTGCTGCCGGTCGAGCGGCCCGCCGCCGCCGCCGCGACCGCCGGGGCCGAGCCGTTCAGCGAGGCGAAGCTGGCGCAGCTCCGCGCAAGCGGTCGGCCGGTGTTCGCGTATTTCACCGCCGACTGGTGCCTGACGTGCAAGGTCAACGAGCGCGTCGCCATCGACACCGACGCCACCCGCGCGGCTTTCAAGCGCAAGGGCGTGGCGGTGCTGGTCGGCGACTGGACCGATGGCGACCCGGTGCTGGGGCGCTTCATCGAGGCGCATAATCGCGCCGGCGTGCCGCTCTATCTCTATTACGCGCCGGGCGCGGCCGAGGCCCGGGTGCTGCCGCAAGTGCTGACGCCGGGGATGCTCGCGGCGCTTTGACCCTTGTACGTCGCCGCAAGGCGCGTCAGCATGGGACCTCACTCGCTGCGGAGGCTCGATCACTCTAGAATGGCGCAACGACCGGCGTTCGATGAAATCCTGGGCCATGCCGATGCGGCGCGGCCGGAGCTTGCGCCCCTCGGGCAGTGGCTCGAGTCCACCCCGGCGGCAGAGCTGGAGCGGCGGCAGCAATCGGCGGAGCTGACCTTCCGCCAGCTCGGCATCACCTTCGCGGTCTATGGCGACACCGACGCGGGCGAGCGCATCATCCCGTTCGACATTGTGCCGCGCGTGTTCCTGCCCGACGAATGGTCGCGGCTATCCGACGGGCTGGTCCAGCGCGTCGAGGCGATCAACGCCTTCCTCGACGACATCTATGGCGAGCAGCGCATCCTCGACGAGGGTGTGCTGCCCGCCGACCTGGTGCTCGGTAACGCGCAGTTCCGCCCCGAGGTGTTCGGCGTACGGCCGCCGCACGGCGTGCGCGCGCATATCTGCGGCATCGATCTGGTGCGGACGGGGCCGGACGATTTCTGGGTGCTGGAGGACAATGCCCGCACGCCGTCGGGCGTCAGCTACATGCTCGAGAACCGCGAGGCGATGCTGCGGCTGTGCCCCGAGCTGTTCCGCGTGCTGCGCGTCGCGGCGGTCGACAGCTATCCCGACCGCCTGCTGCAGACGATGCAGTCGGTCGCGCCCAACGCGACGGCCGGCACCCCGACCTGCGTCGTGCTGACGCCGGGGCATTACAATTCGGCCTATTACGAACACAGCTTCCTTGCCGATTCGATGGGGATCGAGCTGGTCGAGGCCGCCGACCTGTTCGTCGACGACGACAAGGTGTGGATGCGCACGGTCGCCGGGCCGACGCGGGTCGACGTCATCTATCGCCGCATCGACGACGATTTCCTTGACCCGCTCGTCTTCCGGCCGGACTCGGCGCTGGGCGTGCCGGGGCTGATCGCGGCCTATGCGGCGGGCAATGTCGCGATCATGAACGCGCCGGGCAACGGCATCGCCGACGACAAGGCGATCTATAGCTACATGCCCGAGATCGTGCGCTTCTATTCGGGCGGCGAGCCCAAATTGCCCAATGTCGAGACGTGGCGCTGCCGCGAGCCCGAGGCGCTGCGCTATGTGCTCGATCATCTCGACGAGGTGGTGGTGAAGCTGGTCGACGGGTCGGGCGGCTACGGGATGCTGGTCGGGCCGACCGCGTCGCGCGCGGAGATCGAAGCGTTCCGCGCGGTGCTGGTGGCGGAGCCGTGGCGCTATATCGCGCAGCCGACGCTGGCGCTGTCGACGGTGCCGACGCTGGCGCCCGGCGGCGTCGCGCCGCGCCACGTCGATTTCCGCCCCTTCGTGCTGACCGGTGCGAAGGGGGTGCAGGTCGTGCCCGGCGGGCTGACCCGGGTGGCGCTGCGCGAGGGTTCGCTGGTGGTCAATTCGAGCCAGGGCGGCGGGACCAAGGACAGCTTCGTGCTGATGGAGGAGCCGGCGCGCCGGCAGGCGCAAACGCAGTCGATGGGCGGGATGACGCAAAGCCAGGGCGGGGGCTTTTAGGTCATGCTCTCCCGTACCGCTTCTTCCCTGTATTGGCTCGGCCGCTATCTCGAACGCGCGGACTTCATTGCGCGGCTGGTCGAGGCGACCGCGCGGCTTGATGTGCTGTCGTCGCGGCCCGCGGGCGAGGCGGCGTGGCTGTCGGCGCTGGCTGTGACCGAGAACGAGGATGCGTTCGCGGCCACGGGTGCGCATCCGGGGCAGGCGGAGGTCGCCTGTTTCCTGACCGTCGATACCTCGCATCCGGGCTCGATCGTGCGCTGCCTCGACATGGCGCGGATGAACGCCAAGGCGGTGCGCACCGCCCTGACGCGCGAGGCCTGGACCGCGATCAACCGCATCTGGCTCGCGTTCGAGCGACGGCCCGATCGATGCGAGCTGGCCGATACGCTCCAGCTCGTCGAGGCGGTGAAGAGCGAGACGCGAGGGTTCGCGGGCGCGTTGCAGACGATGCTGCGCAACCAGACGACGTCGTTCATCTGGCTGGGACAGGCGGTGGAGCGCGCCGACAACACCGCGCGGCTGCTCGACGTCAAATATCACCTGCTGCTGCCCGAGGGCGAGCGGGTCGGCGGGGTGGTCGATCGCGACCAGTGGACGACGATCCTCCAGACCGTGTCGGCCGTCACCGCCTATCGCTGGCTCTATTCGGACGGGCTGACGGTCGCCAACGTCATCGACCTGCTGATCGCGCGCGCGGAGCTGCCGCGCAGCCTGGCGGCGTCGGTCGAGGAGACGGTGGAGGTGCTGGGCCAGCTCGCCCGGCGTACAGGCCGGCATGGCGAGGCCGACCGCATGGCGCGGCTGCGCGCGCAGCGGATGGCGCGGACCCGCTCGGCCGAGGTGATCGCGTCCGGGCTGCACGAGTTCCTGCAGGCGTTCATCCGCGAATCCGATCAGCTCCACGCGGCGATCGGCCGCCAGTTCGCGTTCGTCTGAGATGCGCCTGTCGGTCGATCATCTCACGACCTACCGCTTTTCGGTGCCGCAAGGGCGGCTGGTTCAGTTGCTGCGGCTGACGCCGGGCAACAGCCACGACCAGACGGTGGCGCGCTGGGACATCCATGTCGACCGCGATGCGCGGATGCGTAGCGGGCGCGACGGCTTCGGCAACCTCGTCACGATGCTCTACGCGGAGGGACCGCTGCAGCGGATCGAGATCGCGGTGACGGGCGAGGTGGTGACGAGCCATTCCGACGGCGTCGTTCATGGCGTGACCGAGGCGCTGCCGCCCGCCCTGTTCCTGCGCGCGACCGAGCTGACCCCCAGCGATCGGGCGATCGCCGCCTGGGCGATCGGGCCAGCCGGCGGGCAAGAGCGGCTGGCGGCGCTGCACGCGCTCAACGAGGCGCTGCACGCACGCGGCGCGGTGGACTGGTCGCACCGGCCGGCGGGCCTCGACGCGGGCACGGCCTGGGCCGAGGGCGCGGCGACGCCGCGCGATCTGGCGCAGATCTTCGTCGTCGCGGCGCGCGCGATCGGCGCGCCGGCACGATACGTGTCGGGATATCACCTGACCGATCAGGATGGCGAGCATCTGCCCGCGCCGCATGGCTGGGCGGAGGCCTATGTCGAGCGGCTCGGTTGGGTCGGGTTCGATCCGTGTACGGGGCGGTGCCCGGAAGAGACCTATGTCCGTGTCGCGGCGGCGCTCGATTCGGCCGGGGCGGCGCCGGTGGCGGGGTCGCGGCTGGGGCGGGGCGAGGAGGAACTGGACGTCGATGTCAGCGTGCATCGGGAGGGATAGTTTCCTACCCCCTGAAGGGAAGAGGAATCAGGCCATCACCTTCTGCGCCGTCGGCGCAAGCTCGCGCTCGGACATCATCCGCCAGCCGGCGGGGCCGAGGACTTCGATCGGGCGGTAGCGGGTCTTGTACGCCATCCGCGTCGAGCCCTGCACCCAATAGCCGAGATAGAGGTACGGCAGCCCCGCCGCGCGGGCGCGGGCGATGTGGTCCATGATGATGAGGTTGCCGAGCCCGGGGCGGCGTTCCTCGTCGGCGGCGAAGAAGCTGTAGATCATCGACAGCCCGTCGGCCTGACGGTCGGTGAGGCAGGCGCCGATCAGCTTGCCGCGGCGGCCGTGCTGGGCGGGCTCGCGATATTCGAGGACGAAGCTGTTGACCGGCGAATGCTCGACCATGTCGGCGTAATCGTCCTCGTCCATCGCCGCCATGCCGCCGCCGGGGTGGCGACTGGCGAGATAGCGGCGGAGCAGGCGGTATTGCTCGTCGGTCGCCCACGGGCGGCAGGCGGTGACCTCCAGATCGGCGTGGCGCTTCATCAGCTTGCGCTGGGTCGCGTTGGGCGTCCATTCCGGCGTAACCACGCGGACCGACACGCACGCAGTGCACCCCGCGCAGCTCGGGCGATAGGCGACGCCCTGGCTGCGGCGGAAACCGATGCGGCCGAGCGCGTCGTTGAGCTCGGCGGCGTGGGGACCGGACAGCTCGGTGAACACCTTCCGCTCCTGCCGGCCCGGCAGATACGGGCAAGGCGACGGGCTGGTGACGAAGAAGCGCGGGAAGCGGAAGGGCGCGGTCACCGTGGAAGAAACTCCTGGCGCGGCCCCGACGGGACGCTTGCCGCCTTATGAATCGGCGCGGGCCTGCTGAAAAGCGGCTTTACCACGAAAGAGGGTTAACCCGGGCGCCGGGGCGTCCGGCGGCGGGCTGGAGCGCCGTTAACGCGCTGAAATGGGACGGCGGCGGCAAGCGTCAAGCCAGCTCGACGGTGCTGACCTCATAGCCCGCTTCGCCCAGCGCGGCGATCAGGCGGTCGAGATGGTTGCGGTCGCGCGCCTCGCATTCGATGTCGGTGATGAGACCCTTGGCCGGCAGCGTCGTGAAGACGCGCTGGTGATAGACCTCGATGATGTTGATCCGCTCTTGATCGAAGATCCGCACGACCTGATAGAGCGCGCCGGGCACGTCCTGGAGCCGGATGCGCAGGCGCGCGAGGCGGCCGGAGCGGGCGAGATCGCGGAGCAGGACGTTGGCAAGCAGTCGCGTGTCGATGTTGCCGCCGCACAGCACGACGCCGACGGTCTTGCCCCGGAAGCGCTCCGGATAGGCGAGCAGCGCCGCGAGACCGGCCGCGCCGGCGCCTTCGACCACCGTCTTCTCGATCTGGAGGAGCAACGCGACCGCCTCCTCCAGCCGGCGCTCGGACACCAGCACGATGTCGTCGACCAGCGCCTGCACCATGCGCGAGGTGATGCCGCCCGGCTCCTTGACGGCGATGCCCTCCGCCAGCGTGTCGCCGGCGCAGGGCAGGTTGGTGCCGCGCATCCGATTGTACATCGAGGGAAACAGGCGCGCCTCGACGCCGATCACCTCGATGCGCTTGTCGGCGGCACGCGCGACGGTGGCCATGCCGGAGATCAGGCCGCCGCCGCCGATGGGGGTGACGAAGGTGTCGATCGCGGGTGCGTCGGCGAGCATCTCGACGGCGCACGTCCCCGCGCCGGCGATGATGCGCGGGTCGTCGAAGGGGTGGACGAAGGTAAAGCCGCGTTGCGCCTCCAATACGCGGGCGTGGGCGTAGGCGGCATCGAAGGTGTCGCCTTCCAGGATCACCGTCGCGTGGTGGCCTTCGGTCTGCGTGACCTTCACTGTCGGCGTGTTGGTCGGCATGACGATCGTGGCGGGCACGCCGAGGCGGTGGGCGTGATAGGCGAGGCCCTGGGCGTGGTTGCCCGCCGAGGCCGCGATGACGCCGGCGGCCTTGGCCTCCTCGGAGAGCTGCAACAAAGTGTTGAGCGCGCCGCGCTCCTTGTAGGCAGCGGTGAACTGAAGATTCTCGAACTTGAGATAGACGGTCGCGCCGGTCAGGTCGGACAGCGTGCGGCTGATCAGCGTCGGCGTGCGGACGACCGCGTCGGCGATGCGGACATGGGCGGCGTGGACGTCGGCGATCGAGACCGGCAGGGCGCCGTCGGCGGCGGGGCGGGCGAGGCTGGCCATGCGTCCGGCTAGACCATCTGGCGCGGTGGGGGAACAGCGCTTATCGCCCTCGGCATGTTCTCTCATCTCTGTCATGCCAAGCCTGTCCCGGCATCCACGCCCTTAGACGACCTGCGGCCGATCGGCGCGCCCCGACGTGGATGCCGGCACAAGGCCGGCATGACGATGGGGGTGATGCTGGTGCTGCTACCCGTGCCGGTTTGCGCCGATGCACTGATCGACAACGTCAACGGGGTGACGCTCGACAGGCAGGGCAAGGTGGTGCGCTTCACCGGGCTGCTGATGGCGCCCGACGGCAAGGTGACGGCGCTGCTGGCGCGCGAGGACAAGAGGCCGGCGCGGGTCGACTGGCGGACGGACATGAAGGGGCGCGTCATGCTGCCCGGCATGATCGACGCGCACGGGCATGTAATGGAGCTGGGGTTCCGCGCGCTGGAACTCGACCTGTCGGACACGACTTCGCTCGCCGACGCGCTGGAGCGGATCAAGGCTTATGCCGCCGCCAATCCCGACCGGAAGTGGATCCTGGGCGGCGGCTGGAACCAGGAGAAGTGGAAGCTGGGGCGTTTCCCGACGGCGGCGGAGCTCGACGCGGCGGTCGGCGACCGGCCGGTGTGGCTGGCGCGCGCCGACGGTCATGCCTCGTGGGCCAACAGCGCGGCGATGAGCGCGGCCGGGGTGACGGCAAGAAGCGTCGCGCCGGCCGGCGGACGGATCGAGAAGGTCGGGGGCGTGCCGGCCGGCGTGTTCGTCGATGCGGCAAAGGCGCTCGTGCAGAAGGCAGTGCCGGCACCTTTGCCCAAGGAGCGCGATGCGGCGTTCCTGGAAGCGCAGAAGATCCTGCTTCGCTATGGCGTCACCGCGGTCGGCGACATGGGATCGAGCATCGACGACTGGCTCAGCTATCGCCGGATGGGCGACCGGGGCGCGCTGCGGGTCCGGATCATGTCTTACGGCCTCGGCGTCGAAACGGCGCTGGCGGTCGGCGGGGCGGGGCCGACGCCGTGGCTCTATGCCGACCGGCTGCGGATGGGCGGGGTCAAGCTGTATGCCGACGGCGCGCTGGGCTCGCGCGGGGCGTGGCTGAAACAGCCCTATGCCGATGCGCCGGGGCAGATCGGCGCGGGATTCATGACCGACACCCAGATCCAGAACCGGATGAGCCGGGCGGCGATGGACGGCTGGCAGGTCGCGGTCCATGCGATCGGCGACCACGCCAATGCACAGGTGCTAGACGCGATCGAGGTGCTGTCGGAAACCTACAAGGGCGACCGGCGCTGGCGGATCGAGCACGCGCAGATCGTCGACCCGGCCGATTTACCGCGCTTCGGCAGGGATGGCGTCATCGCATCGATGCAGCCGACGCATCAGACCAGCGACCGGACGATGGCCGAGGCGCGGCTGGGACCGGAACGTCTGGCCGGCGCCTATGCCTGGAACTCGATGCTCACCAATGGGTCGAAGCTGGCGTTCGGGTCGGACTTCCCGGTCGAGCGGCCGGACCCGTGGGCGGGATGGGCGGCGGCGTTCACGCGGACGGATGCCGATGGCCAGCCGTTCGGCGGCTGGCGGCCCGAGGAGCGGGTGACGCGCGAGCAGGCGTGGTGGGCGTTCACCGGCGGGGCCGCCTATGCCGGGTTCGCGGAGGACAAGTTCGGCGAGCTGGCGGTCGGGCAGCGCGCCGACTTCATCATCGTCGACCGCGACCCGACGCTGGCGGGGGCGACCGAGCTTCGGCAGACGCAGGTGCTGGAAACCTGGGTCGGCGGCGAGAAGATGTGGGAGAAGGGCAAATGATCGTCATCACCGGCAGCGTCACGGCGAAGCCCGGCGCGTTCGACCTGCTCCGGGCGGAGGGGCTGGCGCATAGCGCGCGGTCGCGGGCGGAGGACGGGTGCCTCAGTCATCGCTGCTATATCGACGCGGAGGATGCGAACCGGCTGTTCTTCTACGAGGAATGGCGCGACATGGCGGCGGTCGGAGCGCATTTCCGCCACCCCGACACGCCCCGCATCATGACCGCGATCCGCGAGCATTCGGCAGCGTCGGACGGGCCGACGCTGCTCGACGCAATGCCTATACCGCGATAGCGGCCGGTCCGCGCCGGCGGCGGAGACCCGCGCCGACCATGCCAAAGCCCGCGAGCAGCATCGCCCAGGTCGCCGGTTCCGGCACCGGCGCGAAGGCCTGGGCGGTGTAGCCCGGCAGGTCGCTGTCGCGGATGCCGAAGACGAAGAACTGGTTGGGACCGGCGCTGGCGAGGAAGTCGTTGTCGGTGGCGACGTAGAGGGTGTGCAGCGTCTCGCCGTTGAGCACGACGTCCTGACCGAAGGAGAGGCCCTCGATCTTCGCCGGGATCTGGTCGGCGGTCACGCCGTTCGCTCGAAGTGCGGCATAGATGTCGATGAAGGGGGTCGCGCCCTTCGTGACGGTGGGGGTGCTGTTGGTGCCGTTCGCGACGTTGGTGATGTCGGTCGCGCCGGCGATGTCGATCAGGAAGACCGACTTGACGGCGGCGTTGCTGCCGTCGCCCAGCCCCTTGCCGTCGCGCTCGTCGACCAGGAACTGATGATCGTTGACCGCGACGATCTCGCTGATGCTCGACCCGGTCGTGAGCTTGTAGCCATATTCGTGCGTCGTGCCGGTGGCGATGTCGATCGTGACGATGCGGACCAGCTTCGACGAATCCTGGAGCAGCGCCTGTTGCATGATGCCGACCAGCGTCTTGCCGTCGGGGGTGATCGCGAGACCCTCCATGCCCTTGTTGTCGACGCGGCCGATGGTGTTGACGGGAGCCTCCTCGTCCGCGCCGCGGGGCGCCTTGATGGCGACATCGAGGTTGGCCGGCAGCGTATAGGTGCGCAGGAGCTGGCCCGTGGCGCGGTCGAACTGACGGACATAGGGGCCGTATTCGTCCGAGATGAAGACGCTGGCGCCGTCGTTCGACAGGCGGATCGACTCGGGGTCGAGGCGGGCGTCGGCGGGCGCGCCGGAATTGCCCGCGCCGAAGCCGTCGGAGCGGCCGGTGAAATAATAGTGGCTCGCGTCGTTCTGCGCCGGGGCGCCGGAGCCGAGCGGCGTGCCGTCCGCCTTGTTCCCCAGCCCGACGCCGGTGCCGTAGACCAGCGCCGTGGGGCTGGAGAGAAGGGTCGTGCCGGTCAGCGTCGGGGTCAGCGTGAAGGGCAGGCTGCCGTTCGCCTGCGCCACGAGGTCGAGCGTCATCGACTGGAAGCGGGTGATATAGGAGACGGTGTTGTCGACCGCGGCGTTATAGGCGGTGGCATTGGGACCGCGATCCGGCAGCGCCAGAAAACGGTTGCCGCCGGCATAAGCGAGGCCAGAGCCGAGGCCGCCGAGGATGTTGGCGGGCAATCCGTTTTCGAGCGTGCCGGTCAGGCCCGACCGATCGGTACTGCCGCTCAGCGAACCCTTGGCGATCAGGATCGGCGCCGCGGACAAGGGTGCCGCCAGTGCCAGCGCGGCCATGCCCGCCAATAGTCCGACCTTCGTCATTACCGTCACCCCTATGTTGGAATGAGGGGCGGTTAACGGGCGGTTATGACTCGTTGGCGGCGATTTGGTTGCAGTGCCGTTACAGCCCGCGGATCAGGCGACCTGTGAGACCTCTTCCGGTTCGCGCAGGACATAGCCGCGGCCCCAGACCGTCTCGATGTAATTCTCGCCGTCGCAGGCCATGCTCAGCTTCTTGCGGAGCTTGCAGATGAAGACGTCGATGATCTTCAGCTCCGGCTCGTCCATGCCGCCGTAGAGGTGGTTGAGGAACATTTCCTTGGTCAAGGTGGTGCCCTTGCGGAGCGAGAGCAGCTCCAGCATCGCATATTCCTTGCCGGTCAGATGCACGCGCGCGCCATCGACCTCGACGGTCTTGGCGTCGAGATTGACCGCAAGCTTGCCGGTCTTGATGACCGATTGCGAATGGCCCTTTGAGCGGCGGACGACGGCGTGGATGCGGGCGACCAGCTCCTCGCGATGGAAGGGCTTGGTGACGTAATCGTCGGCGCCGAAGCCGAACGAGCGGACCTTGGAGTCCATCTCGTTGATGCCCGACAGGATCAGCACCGGCGTGGTGACGCGCGCCACGCGGAGCTTCTTGAGCACGTCATAGCCGTGCATGTCGGGCAGATTGAGGTCGAGACAGATGATGTCGTAATCGTAGAGCTTGCCGAGATCGAGCCCCTCCTCGCCGAGGTCCGTCGTGTAGACATTGAACCCCTCGGTCGTCAGCATCAGCTCGATGGCCTTGGCGGTCGTCGGCTCGTCCTCGATCAGCAGCACACGCATATGACCAGTCCCCGTTTTGCCCCAGCCGGCGCCCGTGGCGTCGATCTGGTCGGATTCATTAACCAAACGGCATCTGAACGCAAAAGGTTAATTTCGTCTTAATCCAGCTTTTCCGGCGAGTCGCGGGCCGAGTCCGGCTGCGTCCGGTCGGGCCAGAGCAGCTTCGCGTGGCGCGCGCGGGGGATGTCCTCGCCCAGTACCTCGCGCAAATAGAGGCTGCGGACGAGCGTGTAGATGACGACGAGCAGTGCTGCGGAGAAGAACAGGCCAAAGATGCCGAAGACATAGCCGATGCCGATGATCGAGAAGACGGTCATCGCGGGCGGGATCGCGACGACGCGGCTGGTGACAAAGGGCGTGACGAAATTGGTCTGGATCAGCCGCGCCCCCGCGAACACCGCCAGCGTCATCACGATCTGGTGGGTGCCGACGGTGGCGGCGAGGCCGAGCGCGGGGAGCATCGCGGCGATCGGCCCCAGATAGGGGATGAACTCGCTCAGCCCCGTCAGCAGCCCGAGCGCGGCGGGCGAGGGCACGCCCGCCAGCCACAGGCCGAGCCCGACCATAACCCCCATGCTCGTCATCTGGATGAGCTCGGCGCGCAGCCACAGCCGCAACGTCGCGCCGACATCGAACAAGGCGTCCTCGAAGGCGGGACGATGCGCGGGCGGGACCAGGAGGAGGAAGCCGCGCTCGTAGACCTTGGGGTCGGCGGCGAAGAACAAGGCGCCGACCAGCAGCAGCAGCGCATTGAGGACGAGCTCGCCCGCGCCCTGCGCAAGGCCGCCGATGTCCTGCGCGACGCGGCTGCCGGCATAGGCAGCGCGAACGGCATCGGCGACCTTCGCGCCGACGGGGGTGCGCGACAGCCAGGCGTCGAGCTCGACGAGCAGATCGGGCAGGCGGGTGACGAGCAGGTTCACCTGCGGCCGGAACTGGACGCCGAACAGCCACCACAGCAGCGCGATCGCGGCGAGCGCCAGCGTGATCGCGAGGCCGAGCGCGGCCCTGGCGGTCAGGCGGAGCTGCTCGCGGCCGATCTCCGCGACCGCGTGGATGACGATCGCGCCAAGGATCGAGCCGAAGGCGAGGATGATAAGGTCTCCGGCCCGCACCAGCGCCGCGACGATGGCGACGATCAGGACGAGGATGAGGAGGCGGCGGATGAAGCGGGCGTCGTCGGCATCGGGGGCGAGGCGTTTCATGGACGGCCAAAAGTCACAAAAGTCGCACCCTCTCGCGTGCGCGCGCGAGGCGGCGAGAGGACAAGTTGAGAAAGTTGAGGCGGTTTGCTGGCGATGAAGGAGGTCGGGTTTGGCATGAGGGGAAGGTGGCAGATCGGAAAGCTGTAGGACAGCGTAACCTGAATCCTCCGCTGCAAGGGGAGGTGGCGCGCGCGGAGCGCGTGACGGAGGGGCGACGCCGCTCGAACGGGGGGACACCCCCTCCACCACCGGCCGGCGGCCGGTGGTCCCTTTCCTTGCAGGGCAGGATTACGTGGAATCCCTCAATCTCGTCACCAGGAACGCGATCAGCGCCTCCACGCGCGCCGGGCGGAGCGGGCTTGGCGGTGTCAACAGGTGGAGGCCGGTCGGCGGGCCGCGCCAGGGTGTCAGGATCTCGGTCAGCGCGCCGCTGGTGAGGTGCGGGCCGACGATGAAGTCGGGCAGGCGCGCGATGCCGAGGCCGGCGAGCAGCGCCGGGATCATCGCCTCGCCCGAATTGGCGGTGAGCGGGCCGGCGGGGCGGACCATCACCTCCTCGCCATCGGGGCCGTGGAGGCGCCAGGGGCCGGGGACGTTGGCGTAGGCGAGCAGGCGGTGGTGGGCGAGCTCGGCGGGGTGGGCCGGCTCGCCGGCCGCCGCGAGATAGGCGGGCGCGGCGACGAGATGGCCCTGGACCCCGCACAGCCGGCGCGCGCGCAGCGAGCTGTCGGGCAGATCGGCGATGCGCAGCGCGAGGTCGAAGCCGTCGGCGACGATGTCGACGCGCGCGTCGGACAGATTGAGGTCGATCTCGACCTGCGGGTGGTCGGCGAGGAAGGCGGCGATGAGCGGCGCGACATGGGCGACGCCGAAGCCGAGCGGGGCGGCGAGGCGGATGCGGCCCGCAAGCCCGGCACCGGCGTCGCGCGCGGCCTCTTCGGCGGCCCGGGCTTCCGCGACGATCCGCGCAGCCCGCTCGGCGAGTGGCTTGCCCGCTTCCGTCAGCGCGAGGCGGCGCGAGGTGCGGTGGAACAGCGACTGGCCAAGCCGGGTTTCCAGCCGCGACACGGCCTTGGACACGGTCGACTTGGCGACGCCCATCGCCTCTGCCGCGGCGCTGAACGAGCGATGCTCGACGACGGCGGCGAAGGTCGCCCAGGCTTCAAGGTCGGGAAGGGGCATCTGGATCTCCGTCAGACCGGGACGAGGCCGGCATGACGTAGGGAGGAAACGATCGGTTTCCAGTGTTTCTGTTTTCGCGCGGTCGGGCCGCGCCTATATCGGCTCGATCACTAGGAGGTTCTCATGACCACCACGACGCTGTCCCGCATCGATCGCCGTCCCTTCAAGACGCTGGGCCATGCCAACCATGGCTGGCTCGACGCGCGGCATCATTTCTCGTTCGGCGGCTATCACGATCCCGAGCGGATGGGCTGGGGCGCGATCCGGGTGTGGAACGACGATGCGATCGCCCCGCATAGCGGCTTTCCGCCGCACCCGCACCGCGACATGGAGATCGTCACCTATGTCCGCTCCGGCGCGATCAGTCATGAGGACTCACTTGGCAACAAGGGTCGGACGGCGGCGGGCGACGTGCAGGTGATGAGCGCGGGCGCGGGCGTGCGCCATGCCGAGTTCAACCTGGAGGACGAGACGACGACGCTGTTCCAGATCTGGATCGAGCCGACGACGATGGGCGGCCGGCCGAGCTGGGGGGCCAGGCCCTTCCCGCGCGACCGCGCCGGGGGCTGGACGGTGATGGCGAGCGGGTTCGCCGAAGATACGGACGCGCTGACGATCCGGGCGGAAGCGCGGGTGCTGGCGGCGACGGTGCCGGCGGGCGAGGCGTTGTCCCACCGTGTCGGCGCGGGGCGGCACGCCTATCTGGTGCCGGCGACCGGCGCGCTGCTGATCGACAACGAACGCGTCGAGGCGCGCGACGGCGTGGCGCTGGGCGAGGGTGACTATCGGATCGAGGCGTTGGACGACGCCGAGATCGTGTTGGTGGATGCCGCATAGGGAACAGGTAGCAGGGAGCAGGTTTCTGTCTGCTCCCTGTTTCCTGCTCCCTGATACCCGCTTCCTAGAAGGAGAAGATCAATGACCAAGGTATTGGTGCTCTATTACTCGTCCTACGGCCATCTGGAGCAGATGGCCGACGCGGTCGCCGCGGGCGTGCGCGCGGGCGGGGCCGAGGTGGATATCCGCCGGGTCGCGGAAACCGTGTCCCCCGAGGTGGTCAAGGCGGCGCATTTCAAGGCCGATAGCGCGCATCCGGTGATCGAGGGCGTCGACAAGCTCGCCGACTATGACGCGATCATCGTCGGCGCGCCGACGCGGTACGGCCGGATGCCGGCGCAGATGGCGTCGTTCTGGGACGCGGCCGGCGGCCTGTGGGCGAGCGGGGCGCTGATCGGCAAGGTCGGCGCGGCCTTCACCTCGACCGCGAGCCAGCATGGCGGGCAGGAGACGACATTGTTCTCGATCATCACCAACCTGCTGCACATGGGCATGACGATCGTCGGGCTCGATTACGGGTTCGGCGGGCAGATGGGCGTGGACGAGGTGCGCGGCGGGTCGCCGTATGGCGCGACCACGATCGCCGGTGGCGATGGTGCGCGTCAGCCTGGCGCGGAGGAGCTGGCTGGGGCGAGCTATCTGGGCAAGCGGGTGGCGGTGACGGCGGGTAAGCTTTCCCTCTCCTCGTAGGAGAGGGAAGGAGCGCCGGAGGCGCGAAGGGTGAGGACGGGGTAAGGGTCACCTCACTGTTCTCACCCCACGCTCGCTTCGCGAGCTGCCCCCGCTCCCACAGGAGAGGGGGTTAGGGGACCGCCGGCCCCGCCGGGTACTCCCGCCGCGCCCGCCCGAACATCGCCCGCGCCCTTGCCGCACCGGGCACCTCGGCGGTTGCGCCGACCCAGCGCCAGTGCCAGGGTTCCCATTTCACGCCCTGCTTGTTGCCGGCCGAGAAGCTCTGTTCGAAGCCAAAGCGCGGGGCGTTCTCGGTCAGCCAGCGATAGAGCGGCAGCGCGGCCATGCAGCCGGCGATGTCGGGGCAATTCGGTGTCGGGCGGATGGCGAGGTCGAGCGCGTAGCCGGTGGCGTGCTCGCTATGCCCCGGCGGCGCGACCGAGATGGCGCGCAATGACGGATCGTCATGGCTCTCGCGGCAGAACACCGCTTCCTGCCAAGGCAGGCTGCGGTGGCAGGACGCGGCGCGCAGCCGGCCGAGGCCGCTCGCTGCGGCGGCGTCGACCAGGCGCTGGAGGTCGGCGACGACCTCGGGGCGGAGCAGGCAGCGGCCCTTGAGCGCGATGGCGGCGGGGGCGGCGACGAGCTCGCCCGGCGCGATGTCGCCATAGGGCAGGTGGCCGAGCACGCGGCCGTCGGCCGCGATCGGCGCGGTCGCGGGGCATTGCGCCGTGACGGCGCCCGGCGCGAGCAGGAGCAGGGCGGCGGACCAACGCATCATCGGGCTCTGGCACGCGCCCGCTCGGGGTGGCAAGGCGGCACGGCAATGGAACCCGACCGCATCCTCTTCATCGACGGCGAAGCGCTGGTGATCGACAAGCCCGCCGGCCTGCCGGTCGACGCGCCGCGCGACGGCTCGCTCAGCCTCGACAATCATATGGAGTCGCTGAAGTTCGGCTTTCACCGCTGGCCGACGGCGGTGCACCGGCTCGACCGCGACACGTCGGGCTGCCTGCTGCTGGCGCGCAACCCCAAGGCGGTGGCGCGCTTCCAGCAGGCGTTCGAGCGGGGCGAGGTGGAGAAGGTCTATCTGGCGGTGCTCGACGGCGTGCCGGCGGGCGAGGAGGGGGTGATCGACCTCGCGCTGAGCAAGACGTCGACCGCACGCGACGGCTGGCGGATGGTGGGCGATCCGAAGGGCAAGGCGTCGCGGACGGCGTGGCGAGTGCTGCGCGTCGAGGACGGCCGGGCGCTGGTCGAGTTCCGGCCGGAGACGGGGCGCACGCATCAGATCAGGGTCCATGCCGCGACCGGGCTGGGCGCGGCGGTGGTCGGCGACCCGGTCTATGGCCGCGCCGACCCGCTGGGCATGATGCTGCACGCGCGGCGGCTGGCGCTGGCGCGGCCGGGCAAGGCGACGGTGGAGGCCGACGCGCCGGTGCCGGCGCGCTTCGCGGCGGCGGGGTTCGGGGCGTGACGACGGTCAAGGAGGACGCGATCGAGGAGAAGTTCCTCGCCGCGTCGGGACCGGGCGGACAGAACGTCAACAAGGTCGCGACGGCGTGCCAGCTGCGCGTCGATATCTTCGCGCTGGGGCTGCACCCGGATAGCTACCGGCGGTTGAAGCTCGCGGCGGGGAGCCGGCTGACGGCGGGCGGTGTGCTGGTCATCACCGCGCGGCGCTATCGGACGCAGGAACAGAACCGGGCGGATGCGCGCGAGCGGCTGGCCGGGCTGCTTTGCCAGGCCGAGGAGCGCGAGGCGCGGCGGGTGAAGACGAAGCCGAGCAAGGCGGCCAGGGCGCGGCGGGTCGATGCGAAGAAGGGGCGCGCGGTTGTGAAGGCGGGGCGGGGGCGGGTGCCGGTGGATTGACGTCGTCATGCCGGGCTTGTCCCGGCATCCACGTCAGGCCACGTCTTCCGGCAACGCAGAGTGTACGACGGTGGACCCCGGCACGAGGCCGGGGTGACGGAGGGATAGTGTTCGACTTCAAAGCTCAAGCCACCACCAAGCCCGACCTCTACCGCGACCTCCTCGCCGCGCTCGATGCGCTGACGGCGGGGGAGCCCGATCCGATCGCCAACATGGCCAACGCGGCTGCGTTGCTCTGGGATTGGCTGCCCGACCTGAACTGGGCGGGCTTCTATCGGCTGATCGGCGACGAGCTCGTGCTCGGCCCGTTCCAGGGCAAGCCGGCGTGCATCCGGATCGCGCTGGGCGCGGGGGTGTGCGGGACGGCGGCGGCGACGCGGGCGACGCAGGTGGTGGCCGACGTCCATGCCTTCCCCGGCCACATCGCCTGCGACGCGGCGAGCCGGTCGGAGCTGGTCGTGCCGCTGATGTCGGGGGAGCGGCTGATCGGTGTGCTCGATCTCGACAGCCCGCTGCCGGGGCGGTTCGACGACGACGATGCGCGCGGCTGTGAGGCGGTGGCCGCATTGCTCGCGGACCGCCTCACCTGACCCGGATCGGGACGTCGTCCTCGCTGGCGACTCGCCGACGCGCTTGGTAAGCAGCGCGTTAAGACTTGGGGGCGAGTCCGACAGGAGTGGCGTGATGAGCAGGATGGCATTGATGGGCGCGGCGCTGCTGGCGACCGCCGGCACCGCGAACGCACAGCGCGTGGTGCAGCCGGGGCCGGGCGCGGGCTACCCGCCGCCGGGGCCGGCGGTCCATTATCCGCCGCTGCCGCAGCCGCCGGTGCAGCAGCAGGCCGGTGGCCGCTGGGGCAGCAAGGTCGGCGGGCGCTGGTGGGGCGGCGCCAACGCGCCGGGCGGCTGGACCGCGTATCGCGCGCCGCAGCGTGGCTGGCGGTTGCCGAGCTATTGGGTCGCGCCGCGTTTCTACATCAGCGACTGGAGCAGCTACGGCTTCTCGACCCCGCCCCAGGGTTATTACTGGACCCGCTATTATGACGACGCGGTGCTGATCGACGGGCGTGGCGAGGTGTACGACACGGTCGGCGGGGTCGACTGGGACGGGTATGACGCCGGCGGCGATGCGCGGCGCGACGGCGGCCGTGGTGATCGGGGCGTCGGCGGCGCGGTGGCGGGCGCGCTCGTCGGCGGGGTCGCGGGCAATGTCATCGCGGGGCGCGGCCACCGGCTCGGCGGAACGCTGATCGGCGCCGGCGTGGGCGCGGCGGCGGGTTATGCCGTCGGCCATGATCGCGATCGCGATCGTGCCGTCCCACCGCCGCCGCCGCCGGGCGCGGGGTATCGCGAGCCGATGCCGCCGTACCGCGAGGAGCGCGTCGAGCGCCGGGTCTACGACCATGGCCCGGGGCCGGGCTATCCGCCGCCGCCGCCGAGGCCGAACTGGGTGTCGGGCGACGGCCGGACGACGGTGACGGTGACGACGAGCGGCGGTGCGCCGGTCGTCTATGCGCCGCCGTCGGCCTATGGCTATGGCTATGGCTATGGCGGCAGCACGACCACGATCGTCGTGCAGAGCGCGCCGGTGGTCACGACCACGACCACCGAGATCATCGAGGACAGCGTCACCTATTCCCGTCCGGTCGTGCACCACGTCTGGAAGAAGCGCACGTGGCGGCCACGGCCCAGGCCGCGCGCCCGCCCGACCTGCGCCTGCGGGAGTTGAGTTAGCAGCCCCTGCGGCTGCGGCGACGCCGCCCCGGACTCCCTTGGGGCGGCGTCGTTCTTCATTCCTTCTCCCGTCAGGAGAGGGGTTACTTCCGCTCTCGGCCGGCGAAGGTGATGAGGCTTTCCGCGCCGTCGGCCGACAGCGCCGACACGCCGACGAAATTATCGTCCACCGGCACCTGCGTCAGCACCGCCGGCGCGCCCGTCACGTCGCGCGCGCCGGTCCAGCCTTGCGCGTCGGTGCGGCGCCAGCGGATGCGGTAGCCGGTCGCGCCGGGCGACGCACTCCACTTGACCGTCGTGTCGCGGGAAAGCGCGCCGCTGATCGACACGGCCGCCGGCGCGGCCGGGGCGGCGGCTAGGCGGGCGAGGGTGGCGACGTTGATCGCGGTCACCTTGACGAGATAGGGGAAGTCCATCCGGTCGATCGTGTCGCCATAGACGACGCCCTGGTCGGTGCGCAGATCCTGGTGCTGCGCGTCCCAATTCTCCGCCGCGACCGAAAAGCGCACGGCGGGATAGCCGAGCTTGAGGAACGGCTCGTGATCGCCGCCACGGCCGTAGCGGTCGGGGCGGCGGTCGAGGAAGACGTCGAGGCCGCCGCCGCCGCTGTTGGCGGGCAGGGTGGCGGCGATGCCGTCGATCGCCTTGGCGAGTGCGCGGCTGGGGCCGTCGTCCTCGCCACCCTCGGCGCGGCGGCCGAGCTGGTCGGGGAGCGGCTCCGAGGCGCGGATGCCCTCGGAAAAGACGCGGACATGGCCCGCGACGCGGACGCCGCCCTGGCCGATGGTGTTGCCGACGATGTCGTTGTTGAGCATCGCCGAGACGGTCCAGCCACGCTCCTTCGCGGTGTCGGCGAGCAACTGGCCGCCCCACAGCCCCTGCTCCTCGCCCGAGAACACCGCATAGACGATCGTCGCGTCGAAATGGCGCTTCGAGAGCAGCCGCGCCGCCTCCAGCACCAGCGCCACGCCAGAAGCGTCGTCGTTCGCGCCGGGCGCATCGGCGGTCGCGTTCATCACGTCGGTGACGCGGCTGTCGACATGAGCGCCGACGATGACGACCCGGCCGATCTTGCCGTCGAGCGCATCGTTCCCGCGCTGGACGCCGAGCACATCGACGATGTCGACGCCGTCGGGCGCGCGCGGGCCGGTGAAGCGGCGGCGGATCTGTTCGACGGTGATGCAGCCGCCGCAGTCGCGCCCGATCGCCTCGAACCGCGCCGCCGCCCAGGCCCGCGCCGCGCCGATGCCGCGCTTCGGGTCGGTGGGCGACGACAAAGTGTGACGCGTGCCGAAGCCGACCAGCGCCTCGACGTCGGCGCGCAGTCGCCGCGGCGAGGGGGCGGGGAGGGCCGGGGTGGCGGCGGCGAGGAGGAGGAAGAGCATCGTCGAAGGGTGGCCGCGAACGCGGCGCGGCTCAAGCCTCTTGACGTACGGCGGGAACGACGCCCACGCTTTCACCATCTTGGTGGCAGGGCGGGGACGGTGCTGGATCGACTGGCGAGCGACAGCGTGGCGCACGCGGACGGGCCGGCGATCAGGGCGGTGCTCGACGAGGTCTGCCGCCTGACGCGGATGGGCTTCGCCGCCGTCGCGCGGGTCACGGAGGAACGCTGGATCGCGTGCCAGGTGCTCGACCGCATCGATTTCGGTTTGAAGCCCGGCGACGAACTCGCGCTCAAGACGACGATCTGCGACGACATCCGTCAGTCCGGCGAGGCGGTCGTGATCGACTACGCATCGGCCGATCTGGTGTGGCAGACGCACGCGACGCCACGCCTGTACGGCTTCGAGAGCTATGCCTCCTTCCCAATCTATCTGGACGATGGCAGCTTCTATGGCACCTTGTGCGCGATCGATCCCGCCCCGCACGAGGTTTCCGACAGCGCCATCGTCGCGACGATGCGCCGGCTGGCGCAGGAGGTCGCGACGATCCTGTCGCGCCCGGTCACGGGCTGATCGATAGCCTCCGCGCCGATCAGGCGAGCGAAAAGTGCGAGGCCAGCCGCTCGGCGGGATCGCTCGCGTCGGCCCAGTCGGTGCGGCGCTTCAGGCCGGGGTGAAGAAACAGCACCGGCAACTTCAAGAACAGCAGTTCGGAGTGGATGAAGGTGTCGACCAGTCGCTCCCACCATCGCGGCGCGCGCTTGCCGTGCGCGCGGAGCCAGGCGTCATAGGGTTGCCAATGGCTCGGCTCGTCGCGCTCGATGATGCGGAAGATCTTGATGAGCGTGCGGTCGTGGCGGACGAGCGGGTGGTTCAGCAGGATCTCGACCTGCTTGTGGCCGCGCTGCTCGGTCAGCGAGATGACGCGGCATAGCTTCTCGAATAGCTCGTCGCGCGCGATGATCGCCTGGGTGTCGAGCTCGTCGATCGTCGAGCGGAACATGATCTCGACGAAGCGGTCGATATGGCCGCAGGTGCGGTCGACGAGCAAAGGCATCCGCCCCTGCATCTCGAACCAGCGGCGGAACATGAGGTAATGCTTGCGCTCGTCGGCGCGGTGCTTCTCGACCGCGCGGATGAAGTCGACATCGTCGGGCGAGCGCGCGCGGACGGCGTCGAGCACCCGGTCGATCGCGGTATAGCCGCGATGCTCGTTGTAGATGTAGATCGACCCCAACAGGTCGAGGTAGCGGTGGCGAAACCAGCCCAGCATGGCGCGAGTGTGCGCCCTTGCCGTCGCGAACACAAACGGGAACCGCGTCATGGCGGAGCTTTGACTTGGTCCGGGCCGCCGGTTAGCTTGCGCAAAAATATCTTACGGGTCGCTTTTCTCTCACACTCAAGGGGATGGATCATGCCGACACCGTTGCGCTTCTTCGTATTGCCGTTGCTTCTCGCCGCCACGCCCGCCTTCGCGCAGAGCGCGTTCGACGGCACCTGGAAGGCCGACATGTCGTCGCTCCAGATGCAGAGCAAGCCCGACAGCGTCAGCCTGAAGGGCGGCGTGTATCGCTGTTCGAGCTGCATCCCGGCCTATTCGGTCCCGGCCGACGGCGCCTATCATGCGGTCAAGGGCAAGGATTATTGGGACGACGTGTCGGTGACGACGGTCGACGACCATACGATCAAGTTCAGCTTCCGCAAGGCGGGCAAGGTGGTGTCGGAATCGACCCGGACCGTGTCGGCCGACGGCCTGACGCTGACCAGCACCAGCCATGACACCAACAATGGCGGCAACGTCCCGGTCGACGCGACGGGCAGCGAGACGCGGATCGGCGCGCCGGTGCCTGGCGCGCATCTCGTGTCGGGCGACTGGAAGGCGACGCCGGCGAGCTCGGTGTCGGACGCGGCGATGACGATGACACTCGCGGTCGGCGGCGGGATGCTGCACTTGAAGAGCGGGCTGGGCGAGACGCTGGATGCGAAGATCGGCGGGGCCTATGCGATCAATGCCGGCGACCCGGGCAAGACGATGACCAAGGTGGCGCAACCCGATGCGAAGACGCTGGTGCTGACCGACATGCGCTCGGGCAAGGTCACGCAGGTGTCGACGTACATGGTCGGTCCCGACGGGAAGCTGCATGGGACGTGGACGGATCCGCAGTCGGGGGCGACGGGCGGGTTTACGGCGACGAAACAGTGAGGTGATCGGGCGGCGACGCGGGAATCAATCCCGCGTCGTCAGTCCTGGGTTTTACCGAGGCTGGCCGGCTTGGCGCGCCTCGCGATCAGCTCCGCTGATCGCGTGCGCTAGCTCAAGCGATCGATCTGCTCCGCCGTCAGCGACCCCGGGATGATCATCACCGGCACCGGCAGCGTTCCCGCGTCGATGCCGGTGAAATGCGCGATCAGCGGCCCCGGCGCGCCGCTGGCCGATGCGCCGAGGACGAGCGCGGCGATGGCGGGATTGGCGGCGATCAGATCACAGATGACCCTGGGCCCGTCGCCGGCGCGGACGGTGATCGCGGGGCGCAGGCCCGATTCCGCGATGAGCTGGCCGGCGGCGGCGGTGACCAGCCCCTCCGCATGGAGCCGCGCCTCCTCCTCGATCGTCGCCTGGACGCCGCCGAACGCCATGAACTCGGGCGCGGGGACGAGGCTGAGGATCTCGACGCCGCCGCCGGTCTTGACCGCGCGCCGTGCGGCGAAGCGCAGCGCGATGCCGGATTCGGGCGTGTCGTCGATCACCACGAGGTAGGTGCGCATACCCGAAGCGTGCTCCTTGCGCGGGCGGGGCGCAAGGGGCGGGGTTGACCCTCCGGGGGCGGGGCGCGAAGGACGGCCCGACTATCCCCAGGAGCGACCATGCCCGTCGAGATCAAGATGCCGGCCCTTTCGCCGACGATGGAGGAGGGAACGCTCGCCAAGTGGCTCGTCAAGGCCGGCGACCAGGTCAAGTCGGGCGACATCCTGGCCGAGATCGAGACCGACAAGGCGACGATGGAGTTCGAGGCGGTCGACGAGGGCACGATCGTGTCGATTGCGGTGGCGGAGGGTACGGATGGCGTGAAGGTGGGCGCGGTGATCGCGACGCTGGCGATGGAAGGGGAAGACGCGACGACGCCGGCCGCGCCCGCCGCGAAGGACGAGACGCCCGCGCCGGTGGCGAAGGACGAGGCACCCGCCGCGCCGCCCGCGCCAGCGGCGAAGGCCGCTCCGGCTCCCGCGCCCGAGGGCGGCGACCGCATCAAGGCCAGTCCCCTGGCGCGGCGGCTGGCGGCAGAGAAGGGGCTCGATCTGGCGGCGCTTGCCGGGTCCGGGCCAAACGGGCGTATCGTCAAGGCGGATGTCGACGGGGCGAAGCCGGGTGCAACCGCACCGGCTCCTGTCGCCGAAACCGCGCCGACTACGGCCGCGCCACCGAAGCCGGCGGCGGTGCCGGATATTCCCTATGAGGCGACCAGGCTTTCCAACATCCGCAAGACGATCGCGCGACGCCTGACCGAGTCCAAGCAGACCGTGCCGCACATCTATCTGACGGTCGACGTCCGGCTCGATGCGCTGCTGACGCTGCGATCCGAGCTGAACGTCGCGCTGGAGGCGCGCGGCGTCAAGCTGTCGGTCAACGACCTGCTGGTAAAGGCGCTGGCGCTGGCGCTGATCGAAGTGCCCGCGTGCAACGTCATGTTCACGCCCGACCAGCTCATCAGCTTCGCGCGCGCCGACATCTCGGTCGCGGTGTCGACGCCGACGGGCCTTATCACGCCGGTGGTGACCGAGGCCGACACCAAGAGCGTCAGCGCCATCGCCACCGAGATCAAGGAGCTGGCCGGCCTCGCGCGCGACGGCAAGCTCAAGCCCGAGCAATACCAGGGCGGCACTGCCTCGATCAGCAACATGGGCATGTACGGCATCAAGCAGTTCGATGCGGTCATCAACCCGCCGCAGGGCATGATCCTGGCGGTCGGCGCGGGCGAGAAGCGGCCCTGGGTGATGGCGGACGATAAATTGGGTATCGCGACGATCATGTCGGCGACGGGCAGCTTCGACCACCGCGCGATCGACGGCGCCGACGGCGCCGCGCTGATGCGGGCGTTCAAGGGGCTGGTTGAGAAGCCGTTGGGGATGTTGGCTTGAACAGACCGTTGCCAGCGTTTGCGGTGAGCATCCTGCGCGCAGCGGCGGCGATAATCGCTACGGCGGTTTCGACCTCCTTAATTTTTGCCGTTATTTTATTCATAGACGCGACGTTGATTGAACCGAGCACGAGCGAATTCGCTGGCTCCCGGGCCGGGGGTGCTCTTGTGGCGATGGTGTTGATTTTCGGCATCGTTCCCATATCGATTTTGCTGGGATGTTGGGCTTAGTAGTGGAGTGGCCGAAGCTCATTTTGGCTCAGAAGTTTACCAACTCGCTCGTTAGATCGGCGTTGCCCAGCGCTGCTGGTTCGGCTGCCATGGCCAACAGTTTGGGGATCATTGGGATTATTCGCGGTGGAAGCCCGTCATCCGTATTCGGAGGCGCATTTGAAATAGGTCTGTTGGCGAGTCTCATCGGCTGCGTCTCTGGCTCGTTTTGGTGGCTGATGATTCTTAAAAATCGTGCGCAGCAATCATCGAAAGCAAGTCATGCCTGACACCTACGACCTCATCGTCCTCGGCTCCGGCCCCGGCGGCTATGTCGCCGCGATCCGGGCGTCGCAGCTGGGGATGAAGGTGGCGATCGTCGAGCGGGAGCGGTTGGGGGGGATATGCCTGAATTGGGGGTGCATTCCGACCAAGGCTTTGCTGCGGACGTCGGAAATCTATCATTACATGCAGCACGCGGCCAATTACGGACTGAAGGCAGAGAACATCGGGTTCGATCTCGACGCGGTGGTGCAGCGCAGCCGCAAGGTCGCCGGGCAGCTCAATGCCGGCGTCAAGGGGCTGATGAAGAAGAACAAGATCGCCGTCCATGAGGGCGTCGGAAAGCTCGTTGGCAAGGGTAAGCTGAGTGTCACGCAGGGCGACAAGACGGGCGAGCTTGCCGCCGAGCATATCCTGATTGCCACCGGCGCGCGGGCGCGGGATCTACCCTTCGTTAAGGCGGACGGGAAGCGGATCTGGACCTATCGCCACGCGATGGTGCCGGCCGAGATGCCGACCAAGCTGCTGGTCATCGGTTCGGGCGCGATCGGGGTGGAGTTCGCCAGTTTCTACAACGACATGGGCGCGCAGGTGACGATCGTCGAGATGCTGCCGCGCATTCTGCCCGTGGAGGACGAGGAAATCTCGGCTTTCATGGAGAAGCGGCTGGGCAAGGACGGCATCCGTATCGTCACCGGCGCGGGGGTCGAGAAGATCGAGACCTCGGCCGGCGGCGTGAGGGCGAGCATCAAGGGCAAGGACGGCAAGGTGACGGTCGAGGATTACTCCCACGTCATCGTCGCGATCGGTATCGTGCCCAACACCGAGGACATCGGGCTGGAGGCGCTGGGCGTCGCGACCGAGCGCGGGCAGATCAAGGTCGACGGCTTCGGCCGCACCAATGTCGAGGGCGTCTATGCGATCGGCGACGTCACCGGCGCGCCGTGGCTGGCGCACAAGGCGAGCCACGAGGGCATCGTCTGCATCGAGCAGATCGCGGGAGAGAACCCGCATCCGTTCGAGACCTGGAACATCCCGGGCTGCACCTATTCGCGCCCGCAGGTCGCGTCGGTCGGGTTGACCGAGGCGAAGGCGACGGAGGGCGGGCGCGAGGTCAAGGTCAGCAAATTCCCCTTCATCGGCAACGGCAAGGCGATCGCGCTGGGCGAGGCGGACGGCTTCGTGAAGACGGTGTTCGACGCTAGGACCGGCGAGCTGCTCGGCGCGCACATGGTCGGCGCCGAGGTGACCGAGCTGATCCAGGGCTATGTCGTCGCACGCCAGCTCGAGACGACGGAGGCGGAGCTGATGGAGACGGTGTTCGCGCATCCGACGCTGTCCGAAATGATGCACGAGAGCGTGCTGGGCGCGTACGGGCGGGCGCTGCACTTTTGAGGGCGGCGATCGTCCTCGCGCTGCTCGCGGTCGGCGCGGCGGAGGTGCCGTCTCCAACCGCCGCCGACTATCTCGCCGATGCGCGCGCGCTGGGGCCGCTGATCGTCGAGAATTACGCCTATCCCGAGCATTGGCCCGGCCGTACGCTGCCGCAATCGGCGATGCTCGATGGCGAGCGGGACGCGGTCCACGACCGGACGTCGCTGCTGCATTATGCCGAGGATGTGATCGCGTCGCTGGCCGATCACCATGCGATCACCGGCGCGTCGTTCAAGGACGATTGGGCGCTGGTGCCGAGCTTCGCGGACCTGTGGATCGAGGGTGACCGCATCACCGCCGTGCGCGCGGCCAGTCCCCCCGCCGGCGCGGGCATCGTCGCCGGCGACCGGCTGATCGCGGTCGGCGGCGAGCCGCTGGCGGGCGCGGTCGACGCGTTCTGGGCGCGGCTGGGGCTGCCGGCGTCGGGCGAGCGCCGGGATTACGCCGCGCGGGTGCTGGCGGCGGGCCGGCGCGATCGGGCGCGGGCGCTGACGATCGGCCATGGCGGGCAGACGCGCGAGGTCACGCTGCCGAGCCTCTATGCGGGGCGTCGCGACCGGCCGCCGTTGACCGTCGCGGGGACCACGATCCGGATCAACGACGCGCTCGGCGACCAGGCGACGATCGCGGCGTTCGACACGGCGATGGCGGCGCTGCCGCCGCGCGAGCGGGTGACGATCGACCTGACGGACACCGCGAGCGGCGGCAACACCAGCGTCGCGCGGGCGATGATGGGCTGGTTCGTGCGGCGGGCGACCGCCTATCAGGTCCACAACCTGCCCGCCGAGGAGCGCGAGACCGGCGTGCCCCGACAGTGGATCGAGCAGGTGCTGCCGCGCCCCGGCAAATATCATCCGGGGCCGGTGACGGTGCTGGTCGGGCGCTGGACGGGGAGCATGGGCGAGGGGCTGGGGATCGGTTTCGCCGCGATCGGAGCGCGGGTGTGCGGTGGACCGATGGCGGGGCTGAAGGGCGCGGTCTACGACCTGACGCTGCCACGGTCGGGGCTGAAGGTGAAGGTGCCGGCCGAGCGGCTGACCACCGTCGACGGCGTGCCGCGCGAAAGCTGGGTGCCGCGCTGCCGCGATTGAGCCGCAAAGCGTCGGCGATGGCTTGACCGGACGGCCCGGCGCGGGCGTACTCGCGGCGATGAGCAGGGGGTGGGCAGGAACGGCCGTGGCGGCGGCGGCAGCCGCCGCGTGGGCGCTGACGCTGGCGGTGTTCTGGCCCGGCTACGCGCTGTACGACAGCGTCGCGCAATATCGGCAGGCGCTGGGCGGGGTGTACGACGACTGGCACCCGCCGGCGATGGCGCACCTGTGGGCGCTGTTCGTCGCGGCCGGGGCGACGGGCGCGGGGCCGATGCTGGTCTTGCAGGCGGGGCTGTATTGGCTGGGGCTGGGATTGCTGGCGGCGGCGCTCGCGCGAGGCGGGCGGCGGCGGGCGGCGTGGGCGGTGCTCGCGATCGGCGCCTGGCCGCCGTTGCTCGGCTGGCAGGTAGTGGTGCTCAAGGACACGCAGATGCTCGGCGCGTTGGTCGCGGCTACGGGGATCGTGGCGTGGTGGCGGTTGCGGGGCGCGCGCGTGCCGGTCGCGGCGGCGCTGCTGGTGGCGGTGCTGATCGCCTATGCGACGCTGGTGCGCGCCAATGCGATGTTCGCGAGCGTGCCGCTGGCGATCGGGCTGCTCGGATGGCCGCGCAGTCCCGTCGCGCGGGGCGCGGCGGCGGTGGCGGCGATCGGGCTCGTCGTCGCGGGCGCGCCGCCGGTCAACCACCGGCTCATCGGCGCGGAGCCAAGCGGGGTCGAGAAGACGCTGCCGATGTACGATCTCGCCGCGATCGGCGTGGTCACGGACGATACGCGGGCGACGGGATTGTCGCCGGCCGCGATCGGGACCATCCGCGCCCGGCATTGCGTATCGGCGTTCTTCTGGGACCCGCTGGGCACTCCGGGGCATTGCGACGAGACGATGCAGGAACTGCGCGTCCGGCCGGCGGGCGCATTGTACCCGCTGTGGGTGGGGGCGATCGTGCGCCATCCGCTCGCTTATGCCGCGCAGCGGCTGGGGCACTGGAACTCCACCGAGCGCTGGCTGGTGGCCTATCGCTGGCCCACCGCCGCGCCGCCCGAAGGGGGCGAGGTCAACGACATCGGGCTCGGCTCTCCCGGCACGGCGGCGCGGGCGTGGCAGCGGCTGGCGGGGTGGCTGGTGGAGACGCCGCTCGGCTGGCCGATCGTCTGGGCAGCGGTGGCGCCGATGCTGCTGGCGGCGAGCAGCGGGCGGGGGGCGTCGCCCACTTTGTCGCTGGCGCGGACGCTGCTGGTGTCGGCGCTGACGCTGGAGGCGAGTTTCGTGGTGCTCAGCATCGCCTCGGACCTGCGCTATCATCTGTGGCCGATGACCGCGACGGCGCTGGCGGCGGTGTTGCTCGCGGACGGCGGCGGATGGCGACGACGGCCGGCGTGGAGCGGCGCGGTGGTTCTCGCGCTGGTGCTGGCCGGGGGGATCGCCGCGCGCGTCGTGCTGCCGGTGCCGCCGCAGAGCTATGCCGGGATGCTCGGCTAGATGGGAAGCCTCATCAGGCTCCACATCTAGCGCAAGGCAGCGAACGCCGCGGTCAGCGGGCCATAATCCGCCATCGCCGGGAACGCGTCGTAACCGTGCGGCGCGCCGGTTCGTGCCCAGGGCAAGGCCTCGCGCCGAAACGTCTCGATGAAGGGCGCGAACCAGGCGGCGTCGTCGAGCATCGTCGCGCGGACGTTGACGAAGCCATCGCCGGGTCGAGCTCGGTGTAGAGCCAGCTCTTGCACCAGCCGCAATGGCGATGGCCCTGCCCCGGCGCGTGCAGCCCGCCCGCTTCGGGCTCGCCCGCGATGACCGCGAAGCCGGCGGTGGGGATGGCGACCGACAAGGAAAAGGCGCTCGCCGTCATCCGCTGACAGCCACGACAGTGGCACGCCATCGTCAGCAGCGGCGCGGCGGTCAGGCGGAAACGCACGCGACCGCAGCGGCAGCCGCCCTCGGCGGGGATGGTCATGCGCGGCATGGCGTTCGGGGCATGGCGTTTCTCCTGTCGCGCGTCTGGCTGCCCGGATGCCGCGCCGGAGGCAACCCCGGCGGCGGCAGGCCGTTTGGGTCGATGAAGGAGATCCCGATGGCCGACAACGACGATGCCGCCACCGCCAAGGCGTTCCGCGCGGCGGTGAACATGACGCCGGCCGCGCTGGAGAAATGGCTGAAGACGCCGGAGAGCAAGGAGGTCGGCTGGAAGGGGCCGGACGGCGACGGCGCGGGGGAAAGCGTCGGCCATCATTCGGGCGAACGGATCGTCGCGATCAAGCGCAAGAAGCAGGCGGAACTGACCGACGACGACCGTGCACATATGAGGAAGGTGGTCGGCTATGTGCATCGCCATCTGGCGCAGGGCGGGCCGGCGGCGGACAAGGCGCATTCGCGCTGGCGGTATTCGCTGATGAACTGGGGGCACGATCCGCTGAAGTAGCGGCTTCCCTCTCACGCCGGCTCGTGCCGGCACGACGAAGACGCTCTAAGCCGCCGACCGCTCGCCTTCGCCCCATTGCTCGGTCGCGAGCGCGCGGGCTTCGGCGACGGGGAGGGGGCGGCCGAAATAATAGCCCTGGACCTTGGAACAGCCGAGCTCCTTGACCAGCTCGTGCTCGGCCTCGGTCTCGACGCCCTCGGCGGTGGTCGCCATGCCGAGGCTCTTGGCGAGCGCGACGACGGCGCGGATGATCGCGATCGCCTCGCGCACTCCCTTGGCCGCGCCCTGGACGAAGCTGCGGTCGACCTTGATCGTCGAGAAGCGCGTGCGCGACAGATAGCCGAGCGACGAATAGCCCGTGCCGAAATCGTCGAGGCTGAGCTTGATGCCGAGGTCGAGCACGCGGTCGAGCACCTTGGTCGCGCCCAGCCCTTCGTGCATGAAGACGCTCTCGGTCACCTCCAGCTCCAGCCGCTCGGCCGGCAGCCCGCTGTTGGCGAGCGCCGAGGTGACGGTGGACACGAACTGCGGGTTGACGAGCTGATCGGCCGAGACGTTGACCGCGACGCGGATGGCGGAAGGCCAGCGCGCGGCCTCGGCGCAGGCGGTGCGCAAAACCCATTCGCCGATCGGGCCGATCAGCCGCGCCTCCTCGGCGAGCGGGATGAACTTGACCGGAGACACGTTGCCGAACTGCGCCGACTGCCAGCGCAGCAGCGCCTCGAATCCGGTCAGGCGCCCCGTCTCGGCATCCACCACCGGCTGGTAGTGGAGGTGCATCTCCCCCATTTGCAGCGCCTGGCGCAGCGCGAGCTCGAGCGTGCGGCGCTCCTCCGCCTTGACGTGCAGCGCGGGCTCGTAGGTGACGAACACGCCGCGCCCGGCGTCCTTGGCGCGATACAGCGCGAGATCGGCCGAGCGGATCAGCATCTCCGCCGTCCGCCCGTCGCGCGGGCCGGTGGCGAGCCCCACCGAGGCGCCGATGTACAAGGTGTGCTGGTCGACCTCGTAGGGTCGCGACAGGCTGTCGATGATCGCCTTGGCGAGCTTCTCGACCGTCGCGGTGTCGGAGGCGTCGCGGACGACGACGGCGAACTCGTCGCCGCCCAGCCGCCCGCACAGCTCGTTGGCCGACATGAGCTGCGACAGCCGTTCCGACACCCGGCCGAGCAGCCGGTCGCCGACCGGGTGGCCGAGCGTGTCGTTGACCGCCTTGAACCGATCGAGGTCGATCATCATGAAGGCGCAGCGCTTGCCCCATTTCTCGGCCTCGGCCATCGCGCGGACCAGCGTCTCGTTGATCATCAGCCGGTTGGGCAGGCCCGTCAGCGTGTCGAAGCGCGCCATGCGGTTGATCTTGTCGGCCGACGCGCGCTGCTCGGTGACGTCGGAGCCGACGCCGCGAAAGCCGATGAACGCGCCGCGCTCGTCGTGGCGCGGCGAGGCGGCCAGCTCCCACCAGCGCTCCTCGCCGTTGATATGGACGGGCAGGCGCATGTCGCGGAAGCTCTCGCGCGCCTTCATCTTTTCGGCGATGAGGCGCAGCGCGTTCGCGAAATTGCCCGATTCCCAGGTCGGCCCCGCGAGCACCTGAAGAAAGGGCATACCGTTGATGGTGACGGGGTCGAGGCCGCAGGCGAAGGCGAAGCGCGGGCTGGCCTTGACCACGCGCCGCGCGGCGTCGGTCTCCCACAGCCAGTCGGCGCCGGTATCCTCGAACTCGCGCAGCAGCAGGCTGACGGTCTCGTCGCGCTCCTCCAGCGCCATCTCGCCGGCGCGGATGACGACCAGCGACTTGGCGCGGTTGAAGCAGGTCGCCATCAGCATCAAGGCGAACAGCAATGTCGCGCCGGCGGGGGCATAGGCCCCGCCCAGCGCCAGATGGCCCGCGACGGTGACGCCGACGACGCCGAGAAAGGCGAGCGTGGCGAGCGCCAGCGGGGCCATGGCGAGCGCGGTCGCGGTCATCAGCACCGACAGCACCATCCACAGGCCATAGGCCTGGCTCGACTCCACCCCCGCGCCGAAGAACAGCGGCGGCACCGACCAGGCGATCGCCAGCGCCGCGCCTTCGGTGACGGTGGCGCGCAGGTCGGCGCCGGTCGCATAGCCGTCCTTGCGATGATGCGAGACATGGCGGCGCAGCGCGGCCAGCATCGCGACGGCCGCGGTCAGCCCGGCCCACCCGGCGAGCAGCCACAGCGGCACCGACTGGCGGAAGATCCCGACGGTCACCGCCGCGCCGAGCAGATGCGCGCCGAGCATGAACACGGCGAGCTCGCGGCCGGCATGGAGCTGGGCGGCGCGGATACGCCCCCATTCCGCCTTGTCCGGCCCATCCTTGTCCGGCCCGTCGCGCAGCCCCAGCAGGGCCGCGAACTCGATCTGCACCGTGCCGGTGCGCTTGGACTGGTCGCTGTTCACGACCGCCTGCATAGCGGGAGCAGGTTATCGTATCGTTGCCGGGGGTTGAAAGATCGCGCCGGTCGACGCTATTTTATATTCCGCCACCACAGGCATTCTTCGCAGAGCTTCTCGCCGGCACAATCGGGACATGGTTCGGTGGAGCGTGGCGCGACAATGACCGACAACCACGCAAACCACGCCAGCATATGCTGCCACATCGCCACGCCTCCCTCGGCCGGCCTGGAGCCGGGCGGTTGGTCGCGCACGAACGTGAGCAATGCGCCTCCCGTATTCACGCGAGGCGCTCTTGTATTCCGGGAGCCACCCGACAAAGGTGGCTCACGTTCACGCGGATGCGCGATCGCCTCTCACGACCAAGATCGAGGCAATGGCGGCGATTTACGCTACCGACGTCGCGGTGGCAAGCGCGCCGATGACGGCATCATCGAAGGAGAGTTCACGCCGCGATGGCGTAGGGCTTGATGTCGCCGTTCAGATAGAGGTTGCGCGCCTTGGCGCGGCTGAGCTTGCCCGAGCTGGTGCGCGGCAGCGTGCGCGGCGGGATGAGCTCGATCACGCAGTTCATTCCCGTCACCGCGCGGACGCGTTCGCGGATGAGGTCGCGCAGGCGGCCGCGTTCGTCCTCGTCGGAGCTGCGGCACTGGACGAGGACGGCGGGGGTCTCCTCGCCGCCGGGCGTCGTGATCGCGAAGGCGGCGATGTCGCCGGCCTTGAAGCCGGGCAATTGCTCGACCGCCCATTCGATGTCCTGCGGCCAGTGGTTGCGGCCGTTGACGATGATCATGTCCTTGGCGCGGCCGACGATGTAGATGTAGCCGTTCGACAGATAGCCCATGTCGCCGGTGTCGAGCCAGCCGTCCCGCAGCGCGGTGGCGGTCGCGTCGGGGTCGCGGAAATAGCCGACCATCACCGACGGGCCGCGGCACCAGACCTTGCCGATCGCGCCGTCGGGGAGCGGCGCGCCGTCCTCCTCGCGGATCTGGATCTCCATGTCGCGCACCGCCTTGCCGCAATTGACGATCGCGCGCAGCCGCTGCGGGCGCGGGCCGTCGTTCGCGCCGAGCGCCCCGCCGCCGGAGAGCTGCGTCTCCTCGACCAGCTCGACGCGGATGCCTTCGCCGGGCGGCATCAGCGACACCGCCAGCGTCGCCTCGGCGAGGCCATAGGAGGGCAGGAACGCCGACGCCTTGAACCCGGCGGGCGCGAAGGCATCGACGAACGCCTGCATCACGTCGGGACGGATCATGTCCGCGCCGTTGCCCGCGACGCGCCAGCGCGACAGGTCGAAGCGTTCGGCGACCGGCGTCTGGCTGCCGACGCGGCGCGCGCAGATGTCGTAGCCGAAGGTGGGCGAATAGGAGAGCGAGGTGCCGTCGTGGCGGCTGATGAGGTCGAGCCAGGCGAGCGGGCGACGCGCGAAATCCTCGGTCTTGAGGTAATCGGTCGAGACCTGGTTGGCGATCGGCGACAGGAAGCAGCCGACCAGCCCCATGT
>CAXTHQ010000004.1:0-131651 GCA_964244185.1 uncultured Sphingomonas sp. | reverse complement strand
TCAGCGGCAGGATGGTGTGGTGGACGTCGATCATCCGGTCGCGGTCGCGGTGGATGAGGGGGGGAAGCTCGTGCATGTGGGCGCGATAATAGGCGTCGTCATAGGGGTCGGGCTTCACCCATTCCCAGCCGTGCGCGAGCAGCGCCGCCTCGACCGCATCGAGGCGGTCGCGCGGGACGAGCAGGTCGAGGTCGCCGATCGAGCGCCCCTGCCCCGCCGACAGCCCGGCGGCGGCGTAGGCGGTGCCCTTGAGCAGCACGATCGGCGCGTCGACGTCGGCAAGCGCGCGGCGGGCCATCTCGGCCTCCCATAACGCGGTGCGACGCTGGTGGAGCGCCCAGCCGCGCGCGTCGGCGAGGATCGGCAGCACCGCGTCGGGCAACATCAGCCCGTCGAGTCGGCGGGCGAGCGTGCCGAGCAACTGCTCCGCACGCGCGGCGGTGAGGAGCGCGGTCCAGCCGGCCGGATCGAGCGCCAGCGCGCGTGCCGGCGCAGCGAGGACGCGCGCGACTAGAGCGCCGCCCATAACGACTCCACCGCCGCGGCCCCGGCCGTACCGTCGGGATAATCGATCGCGACCGCCGGCACCTCGCGGACCAGCCGGGTCAGCGCGGCGAACCCCGCCTCGCCGAGATTGGTGTAGTTGGTCGATGCCTGGGTCAGCCGTACGAACGTCTCGCTCGGACTCACCGGCCGCGTTGCCGGATCGAAGCCGAAGCGCGGGAAGACGATCAGCGCCGGTCGCGCGGGCGTATCGATCGCCGCCAGCGCGCAGGCGTCGGGGACGAGGTGGCGGATGTCGCCCTTGGGCGTGGCGCGCAGCCACGGCCCCCAGCGCGCATCTGGCGTCGCCGCCGCCACCGCCGCGACGCTGTCGTTCTTGAGACTGACGACGCGCGGGTGCGCGTGCATCAGCCCCGTCTCGGGCGCGACCAGCGCGAACTCGTCGCCCATCAGCCGCCAGCCGCGCGCGGCGAGCAGCGCGGCCAGCGTCGACTTGCCCGCCCCTGACTCGCCGGTGAGGATGATCGCGCGTCCGTCGCGCTCGACGCCCGCCGCGTGAAGCAGCAGATGCCGCCGCCAGCCGAGCGCGAGCTGGAGGTTCATCGCCATCTCGGCGGCGAGCAGCGCGTGAGCGAGCGGCAGCGGCTGCGCGCCGGGCAGGGTCAGGTCGCCCGCGATCGCCACCTGCGGCCGCAGCCAGCGCCGCCACGGTCGGGGCGCTTCGAGCCGCACGGTAAAGTCGGGGACGGCGGCGGGCGCGGGGTAATCGGCGTAGAGCTCGTCGAGCAGCGCGATCGGCGCGCGCCACTCGGCCCCCACCCGCAACGTCGCCGGCCCGAGACGCAGCGCGGTGGCGTATCTCATGCCGCCGCGACCAGCCCCGCCGCGACGAGTTCCTCCAGCCGCGCCGCCAGCGCCTCTTCGTCGGCCAGATCGAACCGCGCCGCCAGCGCCCCGCGCAGCCCGTCCAGCGACAGCGGCCCGTCCGCCAGCGCCACCAGGATCTCGGGCGCGGGCTCGATCAGGAGGTGGGTGATGCCCGACGCGCGATGATAGAGCGCGGTGAAGGGCGGCAGGTCGGCGGCGATCAGCGTCGCCGGGGGGGCCGCGCGATAGCGCACGGCCTCAGCCGCGCGGCATCTGCAGCGACGCGAAGCAGGTGAAGCCGCCCTGGCCGCGCTGGAGGCGGCGGATGTAATTGACATAGGCCTTGCTCGCCTCGGGGCTCGCACCGGGCAGGCTCGACCCGTTGAGCGCGCGCTTAACGTCCTCGCCCTTGAACGGGTGACCGGACGGCGCGAACGCGCCGGGCGTGCCGGACGCCACCAGCGTCCCGTCGGAGGCGATATAGCTGCCGGCGCGGCCGGTTTCGGGCACCGGGATCTCGCAGGTCAGCACCGAGCCGGCGGTCTGGGCGAGCGCGGGACGGATCGACACGACCGCGCTCGCGGTGATCGCGCCTAACTGGAGCACACGCCGCCGCGTCGCCGCGCCGCCCTCCGGTTTGCCCTCGTCGCTCATCGCCAATCCCCTAGCGGCAAACGCCTTTCATAATCATCACCGCCGCGCAAGCCGACGGTCGCACCAAGGGACGCGCGCGTGTATCGCGCCGGGATGGCCTCCGGATTCGACCTGCGCGCGCTCTGGGCCTGTCTGGTGGCGACGGGCGCGGCCGCGGCGGTCTGGCTGGTGAGCAGCGGCCAGGGCGCGGCGATCGCGCTGGTCGGCGGCGTCGCGGCGGCGCTGCTGGCGGCGGGCCGCGAGGACACGCCCCCGCCCGCCCCCGTCCCAGCGCCGTCGGGCCCGCGCGCCGCGCCGGTGCTCGACGCGGTGGTCGAGCCGCTGCTGCTCGTCGAGAACGGCCGCGTCGCGCTCGCCAACCGCGCGGCGCGCGTGCTGCTCGGCGAGCATGTCGTCGGCGAGGACGTCCGCGTCGCGCTCCGCCACCCCGCCGCCGCCGAGCGGCTGGCGCGCATCGACGACCTGTCCGACCAGCCGGTGGAACTGGTCGGGCTCGGCCCGGTCGACCAGCGCTGGGAGATGCGCGTCGCGGCGGCGGGCGACGGGCGGCGGCTGGTCCAGCTCGCCGACCGCACCGGCAGCTACGCCGCCGAGCGGATGCGCGTCGATTTCGTCGCCAACGCCAGCCACGAGCTCCGGACCCCACTCGCCAGCATCCTCGGGTTCATCGAGACGCTGGCGGAGGCGGGCGAAGACGCCGCCACTCGCGCGCGCTTCCTGAAGATCATGGGCGGCGAGGCGCAGCGCATGCAGCGGCTGGTCGCCGACCTCATCTCGCTGTCGCGGATCGAGGCGGAGAAATATCGACTCCCCTCCGACGCGGTCGACCTCGCCGCGCTGGTCGACGAGGTCCGGCGCGAGCTGACCGAGACCGCCGACGGACGCGGTCGCGACCTGACGGTGGCGATCGCGCCGGTGCCCCCGGTCGGCGGCGACCGCGCGCAGCTCAGCCAGGCGCTCCACAATCTGGTCGGCAACGCGATGAAATACGGGCGCGAAGGCACGCCGGTGACGATCGCGCTGGCCGCCGACGGACCGGGCATGGTGCGGCTCGCGGTCAGCGACCAGGGCGAGGGGATCGCGCCCGAGCACATCCCGCGCCTGACCGAACGCTTCTATCGCGTCGACGCCGGGCGCAGCCGGTCGCTCGGCGGCACCGGGCTGGGGCTAGCGATCGTCAAGCACATCGTCGAGCGCCATCGCGGGCGGCTCGACGTCAGTAGCCGGGTGGGCGTGGGGACGACCGTGACGCTGACGCTGCCGGTGTCGTCCCCTTCATTGTCATCGCCGAGTCACGCAAACGTCACAGGGGGCGAGACGTGATCCTGTCGCCTGCCTTCCCGTTCGCCCTGAGCTTGTCGAACGGCGTCCTGGCATTCGGGCGGAAGGCCGCCCGTCTACCAGCTCAGGGCGAACGGAAGAGAGTTGCAGTCCTCCTGTCGTTAAGTCTTCTCGCCGCGTGCCAGGACCAGGCCAAGGGCGGCGGGGGCGGCGCGCGCGCGGAAATCCGCGCGGTCGGCTCGTCGACCGTCTACCCCTTCACCACTACCGTCGCCGAGGCCTTCGTCGCCGCCGATCCCGCCGCCGCCGCGCCCGTCATCGAATCGACGGGCACCGGCGCTGGGATGAAGCTGTTCTGCGCGGGCGTCGGCGCAGCCTATCCCGACATCGAGAATGCCAGCCGTCGCATCAAGACGAGCGAATACAGGGACTGCGTCGCGCATGGCGCGGGGCGATTGATGGAGGTACAGGTCGGCATCGACGGCCTCGCCTTCGCGCAGGCGCTGAACGGTCCCGCCTTCCGCCTCACCCCTGCGCTGCTCTACCGCGCGCTCGCCGCGACGCCGGGGGGCAAGCCCAACGCCGCGCGGCTGTGGCGCGACCTCGACCCCGCGCTGCCGGCGACGCCCATCCAGGTCTATGGCCCGCCGGGCACCAGCGGCACGCGCGACGCGCTCGCCGAGCTGATCCTGACCAAGGGCTGCGAGGCGTGGGATCCCCACGCGAAGGCGCTCGCGACAAGCGACCCCGACGCCGCCAAGGCGCTCTGCACCCGCGTCCGCGAGGACGGGGCCTATGTCGACGCCGGCGAGAACGACAATCTGATCGTCCAGAAGCTGCAGTCCAATCCCGATGCGATCGGGGTGTTCGGCTACAGCTATCTGGAGGAGAACCGCGAGGACGCGCGCGGTCTGGCGATCGACGGCGTCGAGCCGACCTATGAGGCGATCGCCGACGGTCGCTATCCGGGGTCGCGGCCGCTCTACCTCTACGTCAAGCAGGCGCATCTCGACGCGGTGCCGGGGCTGCGAGCGTTCCTGAAGCTCTATGCCGCCAATTGGGGACCGGAGGGCCCGCTGGTGCGGCGTGGCCTGATCGCCGCGCCGCCGGCGGTGCGCGAAGCCGCCGCGCAGGTGATCGCGCATGAAGTGACGCTCGACCCGGCAACGCTGAAGTGACCGGCGGCGCGCGGCTGCTGCTGCTGTTCGGGCTGGCGGTGATCGCCTGGGTCGTGGCGCGCGCGCGCGCGGCGCGACAGCGCCGGCCCGGCGAGCGGTTCGCGTCGCTGCCGGCGCAGGGCGGCTGGTTCGCGGCATTGTGGACGCTGCTGCCGCCGCTGCTGTTCCTCGCCGCCTGGGCCGCCGTCGCGCCGGCGCTGGTGACGGATTCGGTGCTGACGACCCCGGCCGCCGCGCAATTGCCGCCGATGGGGTTCGATCGCGCGACGATCCTGTCCGAGGCGCGTGAGCTCGGCGCGGGGCGCAGCTTCGGGGCGTTCCATGCGCTCGCCCGCACGCTGGCTCCGGCCTACGCTGCCGCGCAGTCGCGCCATGACTGGCTGGCGACGGGCGTCGCGCTGCTGCTGGCGCTGGCCGGCTTCCTCTACGCCTACACCCGGCTGCGGCCCGGCTATGCGGCGCGGACGCGGGTCGAGCGCGTCGTCATGCTGCTGCTGCTGCTCGCCTCGCTCGTCGCCATTCTCGCCACCGCCGGCATCGTCGCGTCGCTGCTGTGGGAATCGGCGCGCTTCTTCGGGATGGTCAATCCGCTCCGGTTCCTGTTCGGCACGCATTGGTCGCCACAGGTGCTGGACCCGCGCGATCCCGGCGCGAACCTGGGCGCGGTGCCGCTGTTCTGGGGGACGTTCTTCATCGGCGCGGTGATCGCGATGCTGGTCGCGATCCCGCTGGGGCTGATGAGCGCGATCTATCTGACGCAATATGCGACCGCACGGGCGCGGCGCTGGCTGAAGCCGACGCTGGAGATCCTCGCGGGCGTGCCGACGGTGGTCTACGGCTATTTCGCGGCGCTGACGGTCGCGCCGGCGGTGCGCGACCTCGCGGTGTCGCTGGGCGTGACCTACGCCTCGTCGGAAAGCGCGCTGGCGGCGGGGCTGGTGATGGGGGTGATGATCATCCCCTTCGTCTCGTCGATGGCCGACGACAGCCTGGCCGCCGTGCCGACCGCGATGCGCGACGGCAGCCTGGCGATGGGCGCGACGCCGTCCGAGACCATCCGCAAGGTGCTGGTCCCTGCCGCGCTGCCGGGCGTCGTCGGCGGCGTCCTGCTCGCGGTCAGCCGCGCGATCGGCGAGACGATGATCGTGGTCATGGCCGCGTCGGGGGTGGCGACACTGACCGCCAACCCGCTCGCCCCGACCACCACCGTCACGCGCCAGATCGTCGACCTGCTGACCGGCGAGGCGGAGTTCGACAGCCCCAAGACGCTCGCCGCCTTCGCGCTGGGGCTGACGCTGTTCGCGATCACGCTGCTGCTCAACATCGTCGCGCTGCGGGTCGTGAAGCGGTATCGGGAAGCGTATGAGTAACTCGCTGGTCCCCCAGCTTCCCACCGGCCCGGAGGAGCCCGCCACTCGCGCGCCGACCGACTGGACCACCGGCGCGATGAACAAGCGTATCCGCGCCCGCTACGCCGCCGAGCGCCGCTTCCGGCTGCTCGGCTTGGGCGCAGTGGTGTTGTCGGTGGCGTTCCTTGCCTTCCTGCTGGTGACGATGCTGAGCCAGGGCCTGGGCGGATTCACCGAGACACGGGCCAACCTCCCCATCGACCTGCGCGCGGCGCGCCTCGCGGTGACGCCGGCGCAGGTCGAAGGGCGCGGTGCCGACCTGGCACTGGCGGGCGCGGGGCTGGAAGGCGCGGTCGACGCCGCCGCCAACCGCGCCTTCCCGCGCGCCGGCGGCGCATCGGTGCTGTCCGACGGCGCGTGGCAGCGGGTGCGCGACGCGCTGAAGGCGGATCCGTCGCTGCTCGGCCGGCCCTTCACCCTCGATGTGCCGGTCGCGACGGAAATCGACACCGCGTACAAGGGCGAAGGCACCCCCGCCGCCGAGGCTGCTTCCACGAAGCTCACGCTGTCGCGCGGGCTCAACCGGACCTTCCTCACCACCGCCGATTCCACCGACCCGACCCGCGTCGGTGTTTGGGGGGCGCTGAAGGGCTCGCTGCTGACGATGGCGGTGACGCTCGCGCTCGCCTTCCCGATCGGGGTGTTCGCGGCGCTGTATCTCGAGGAATATGCGCCGCGGAACCGCTGGACCGACCTGATCGAGGTGTCGATCAACAATCTCGCCGCGGTGCCGTCGATCATCTTCGGGCTGCTCGGGCTGGCGGTGTTCCTCGGCACCATGGGGCTGCCGCGCTCGGCACCGCTGGTGGGCGGGCTGACGCTGGCGCTGATGACGATGCCGGTGATCGTCATCGCCGGGCGCAACGCGATCAAGGGCGTGCCGCCGTCGATCCGCGACGCGGCGCTGGGCGTCGGCGCGTCGCCGGTGCAGGTCGTCTTCCACCATGTCCTGCCGCTGTCGCTGCCCGGTATCCTGACCGGCACGATCATCGGCATGGCGCGCGCGCTCGGCGAGACCGCGCCGTTGCTGATGATCGGGATGCGCGCCTTCATCGCCGCACCGCCGGGCGGGCTGATCTCGCCCGCCACCGCGCTGCCTGTCCAGATCTTCCTCTGGTCCGACGAGGTCAATCGCGGCTTTGTCGAGAAGACCAGCGCCGCGATCGTCGTCCTGCTCGCGCTGCTGCTCGCGATGAACGGCGTCGCGATCTATCTCCGCAACCGATTCGAGACCCGCTGGTGAGCAACTTCCCCCCCAAGATGACCGCCAGCCATGTCAACGTCTTCTATGGCGCGAAACAGGCGATCACCGACGTCTCGATCGACATCGACCAGGATAACGTCACCGCCTTCATCGGCCCGTCGGGCTGCGGCAAGTCGACCTTCCTGCGGACGCTCAACCGCATGAACGACACCGTCGCCAGTGCGCGGGTGGACGGCGACATCCGCCTCGACGGGCAGGACATCTACGCTCCCGAGATGGACGTCGTGCAGCTTCGCGCGCGGGTCGGTATGGTGTTCCAGAAGCCCAATCCCTTCCCCAAGTCGATCTACGAGAATGTCGCTTATGGCGCGCGCATCCACGGCCTCGCGCATGGCCGCGCGCAGCTCGACGCGATCGTCGAACGCTCGCTCCAGCGCGCCGGGCTGTGGAACGAGGTCAAGGACCGGCTCACCGACTCCGGCACCGCGTTGTCGGGCGGCCAGCAGCAGCGGCTGTGCATCGCGCGCGCAATCGCGGTCGATCCCGAGGTCATCCTGATGGACGAGCCTTGCAGCGCGCTCGACCCGATCGCCACCGCGCGCATCGAGGAGCTGATCCACGAGCTGAAGGGCCGCTACGCGATCGCGATCGTCACCCACAACATGCAGCAGGCGGCGCGCGTGTCGCAGCGCACCGCCTTCTTCCATCTCGGCGAACTGGTCGAGTACGGCGAGACTTCCGACATCTTCACCAACCCGCGCGAGCAGCGCACCCGCGACTACATCACCGGCCGGTACGGCTGAGGAGTACGACTATGGCGACAGGCCACGAACATACCGTCAAGGCATTCGACGACGACATCGGCCAGCTGCGCGGCCTGATCTCGCAGATGGGCGGCCTCGCCGAGGATGCGATCGCGCAGGCAATGGTCGCGCTACAGCGCAACGACGCCGAACACGCCAGGCGCGTGCGCGCCGACGACAAGGCGATCGACGTGATCGAGGCGGAGGTCGAGCGCCTCGCCGTCCGCATCATCGCATTACGCGCGCCGATGGCCAACGACCTGCGCGAGGTCGTCGCCGCGCTCAAGATCGCGGGCGTCGTCGAGCGGATCGGCGATTACGCCAAGAACATCGCCAAGCGCGTGCCGCTGATCGAGAGCGAGCATCGCATCGATCCGATCTCGACCATCCCGGCGATGGCGCGGATGGCGTCCGACATGGTCCGCGAGGCGCTCGACGCCTTCGCCGCGCGCGACGCCGATGCGGCGGTGCGGGTGTGCGAGAGCGACATGGCGCTGGACGATTTCTACGACAGCATCTTCCGCACGCTCGTCACCTACATGGTCGAGAACCCCAAGACGATCAGCCAAGTCGCGCATCTGCTCTTCGTCGCCAAGAACCTGGAGCGGATCGGCGACCATGCGACCAACGTCGCAGAGATGGTCTATTTCGCCGCCACTGGCCAGCAGATGGCCGAGCGCGAGCGCGGCGGGAGGTCCGGCTGATGCCGCGCGCGCGCATGTTGCTGGTCGAGGACGACGCCGCCCTCGCCGAGCTGCTCAAATGGCATTTCGGGCGCGAGGAGTTCGAGGTCGCGCACACCCCCGACGGCGAGGAGGCGCTGCTGCTTGCGCGCGAGAAGACGCCGGACATCGTCCTGCTCGACTGGATGGTCGAAGGGCTGTCGGGGCTGGAGGTCTGCCGCCGCCTGCGCCGCACGCCGGAAACCGCCAACGTACCGATCATCATGCTTACCGCGCGCGGCGAGGAGGAGGATCGGGTGAGGGGGCTGGAGACGGGCGCGGACGATTACGTTACCAAGCCCTTTTCCCCGCGCGAGCTAGTCGCGCGCGTCGGCGCGGTACTGCGCCGGGTGCGGCCGGGGCTGGCGGGCGAGACGCTGTCCTATGCCGATCTCGAGATGGATACGGTCGGCCACAAGGTGCGGCGCGGGGGCGAGACGGTGCCGCTGGGCCCCACCGAGTTCCGGCTGCTCAAGCACTTTCTGGAGCATCCCGGCTGGGTGTTCTCGCGCGAGCGGCTGCTCGACGCGGTATGGGGACATGACAGCGACATCGAGGCGCGCACCGTCGACGTCCACATCCGTCGCCTGCGCAAGGCGATCAACACGGGTGACAAGCCCGACATCATCCGCACCGTGCGTTCCGCCGGCTATGCGCTCGACTCGGGTGGATGAATCGGGAGCGAAACGAAGGAGCCAATGCCGGACCCGTGCGTTGACCCGACGCGCTAACCATGAAGGGCGCGTCCCAGATTCGGAGAATAGCAATGAAGTTCATTCTTTTGGCCGCCGCCGCCGTCATTGCGATGCCGGTGCTCGCACAGCAGTCCGGGTCGACCGGGACCAATTCGCCAACCACCAGCGGCGCGCAGTCCGCCGTCCCGCCCGTGTCCTCGGCACCGGATACGCCGGCACCCATGCCGCAGGACACGACAATGGCAACCCCGGCCCCCGCCCCCGCCCCCACCTCGGGCGACCCGGTCGGTGGCTATCAACCTGCGACGCCCGCGATGAGCGGTCCGATGCAGCCGGGCGCGACAGTCACCTTCCAGCCGGCACCCTCGCCCGACCAGGCCTATCCGGCCCCCGCGCCGCTCGCCAAATACCCGGTCTGCAAGAAGGGCCAGTACGACAAGTGCATCCAGCGCGGCGGAAAGTAACGCCGTCGCCAGGGTCATTGCGCCGCTCGCGTTGACGAGACAGGCGCTGACGTAGCAAAGGGCGCTCCTTTCCCAAGGAGCGTCCTTTCTCATGTCCATCAGCTTCGAAGGCCGCGTCGCCATCGTCACCGGCGCCGGCGGCGGCCTCGGCCGTCAATATGCGCTCGAGCTCGCCCGGCGCGGCGCGAAGGTCGTGGTCAACGATCTCGGCGGCTCGCGCGACGGCACCGGCCATTCCGATGCGGCGCTCAAGGTCGTCGAGGAGATCGAGGCGGCCGGCGGCGAGGCGATGTCGAACGGCGGCAGCGTCTCCGAATACGAGCAGATGGTCGAGATGGTGGCGCGCGCGAAGGAGAAATGGGGCGGCGTCCACGTCCTCATCAACAACGCGGGCGTGCTGCGCGACAAGACCTTCGCGAAGATGGAGCCGGCCGATTTCGAGTTCGTCGTCCGCGTCCACCTGATCGGCTCCGCCTTCGCCACCAAGGCGTGCTGGGACACCTTCCGCGAGCAGAATTACGGGCGCATCCTGATGACCGCGTCGTCGACCGGGCTGTTCGGCAATTTCGGCCAGGCGAACTATGGCGCGGCCAAGATGGGTCTCGCGGGGCTCACCAAGACGCTCTATCTGGAAGGCGCGAAGAACGATATCCGCGTCAACACGCTCGCCCCCACCGCCGGCACGCGGATGACCGAAGACCTCTTCCCGGCCGAAGCCTTCAAGCTGTTCGATCCCGCCAAGGTCGTCCCCGCCGCCTTGTTCCTGGTGTCGGAAGACGCGCCGACCAATCAGATCGTCGCCTCGGGCGCGGGCGTCACCGGGGCGGTCAACGTCACGTTGACGCCGGGCAAGCTCCTGAGTGGCGACGACCTGACGGTCGAGGGCATCGCGGCGCATTGGGACGCGATCGTCAACCGCACCGGCGAGATCGTGCCGAAGTCCGGGGCGGAACAGGGCATGATGGCGGCGAAGGCGTTGCAGGCGGGCTGATCGCCCGCCCGGCCTCAATCCACCAGCTTCACCAGCCGCCGCTCCACCGGCGCGAGCACCGGCCCCAGCTCGTGCCCGCGCTTGAGCACCGCGCCGCCCTCGCCGATCAGCGCCCACATCCCCTGCTTGCCGCGCAGCGCCGGGCGCTTCTCGATGCGGAACTCGGGGCGCTCGGTGGCGCGGCGGAAGGCGGCGAAGATCGCGGCGTCGCGGCCGAGCTCGATCGCATAGTCGCGCCAGTGGCCAGCGACGACCATGCGGCCGTACAGGTCGAGGATACGACTGAGCTCGACCCGCTCGAAGCCGATCTGGCTCGGCCGCGCGGGCGCGGGGAACGGCGTGACGGTGCCCATCAGGCGCGCCGCTTGTCCTCTTCCTCCAGCAGCGCGTCGAGCCGCTTGCGCAAGGTCTCCAGCTCGCAGCGGAGCAGCTCGACCTTCTGCGTCTGCGGATCGAACTGCTCGGAGCAGGGCGTGCCATACGGGACGAAGCGCGGCACGGGCGCGGCCCCGCCCTCGATCACCGTCGGCCGCGCCGGGATGCCGACCATCACCGCGCCCTCGGACACGTCGCGCGTCACCACCGCGTTGGCGCCGATCCGCGCGCGCTTGCCGACCGTGATCGGCCCCAGCACCTGCGCGCCCGAGCCGATGATGACGCCGTCGCTCAACGTCGGATGCCGCTTGCCCGGCACGCCGTTGGCCGGGTTGGTGCCGCCCAGCGTCACGCATTGATAGATCGTGACGTCGTCGCCGATCACCGCCGTCTCGCCGATGACGACGAAGCCATGATCGATGAAGAAATTGCGGCCGATCACCGCCCCCGGATGGATGTCGATCGCCGTCCACGCGCGTGCCCAATGATTGACCGCGCGCGCCAGGAAATAGGCACGCCGCCGGAACAGCCCGTGCGCGACGCGATGCCAGCCCACCGCCCAGACGCCCGGGTAGAGTAGAATCTCCGCCCGGCTGCGAGGCGCGGGATCGCGCTCGCGGATCGAATCCAGATAGGCCCCCAGCCGGCTCGGCATGGTCACATCCCCTTTGTCCGCCGGATTTAGTCGCGAACGCCACCGATTGCGAGGGGGTGGACAGCTCGATCGCGCATCGGACAAGTCCATCTTCGTTGCGAGACGAGCACGCCCGGTGCATCGACCGCGTCACAACGAGGGGCGGCCGGGTTGGAGCAACTTTCCAGTATCGAATGGGCGAGCTTGCTACCCTTCGTCGTCGTCGGCTTCGCGGCGCAACTGGTGGACGGCGCGCTCGGCATGGCGTTCGGGCTGATCAACTCGACCTTGCTCATCAGCGTCGTCGGCGTCAGCCCGGCGGTCGCCTCGGCCAGCGTCCATGCCGTCGAGGTGTTCACGACGGCGGCGTCGGGTATCAGCCATTCGCTTCACCGCAACGTGGACTGGCGACTGTTGCCCCGCATCGCCGTTCCGGGCGTGATCGGCGGCGCGCTCGGCGCCTATGTCCTGTCGAGCGTCGACGCCTCGGTCGCGCGGCCGTTCGTGATGGCCTATCTCGCCGCGATCGGACTGTATCTGTTGTGGCGCGCGTGGCGGGGCCGGGTCGAACCGAAGAGCCCGCGCGTGATCGAGCCGCTCGGGCTGGTCGGCGGCTTCCTCGATGCGGCAGGCGGCGGCGGTTGGGGGCCGGTGGTGACGTCTAACCTCCTCATCCAGGGCGCCGAGCCGCGCCGCACGATCGGCACCGTCAACACGGCCGAGTTCTTCGTCACCGCGACGATTTCCGCGACCTTCTTCGTCCAGATGGGCTGGGCGGCTTTCACCCTGGCGACGCTGGGGCTGCTGGTGGGCGGGATGCTCGCCGCGCCGCTCGGTGGCGTGCTCGCCAAGCGCGTGCCGGCGCGGCCGCTGATGGCGGCGGTGGGAGCATTGCTCACGCTCACCAGCGCGTACACCGTCTGGCGCGCGCTGGCCTGACGGTTGCGCCGGGGCGGGCTAGCTGCGACACCGCCGCGATGCGCTCCCCTGCCCTTGCCGTCCTGATCCTGCTCGCCGGCTGCACGCGTCCGGCGCAGGAAGGCGCTCGGCCGGCGCCGACCGGCCCAGCGCCACCCGTCCGCGCCGTCGCACCGGCGAACAATCCAGCGATCGGCGGCGTGGCGATGCCGACCGACAAGCTCGTCGCGGATACGCTTGCCGCCGCGCCCAATCTCGGTGCCTTCGTCCGCGCGCTCGACGCCACCGGACTGACCGCCACGCTGAAAGCGGCCGGTCCCTTCACCGTCTTCGCGCCGACCGACGCCGCCTTCGGCCGCTTGCAGCCCGGCACGGTCGAGGCGCTGATGAAGCTCGAGAACCGCGCCGCGCTGACCAGATTGCTCGGCCTCCACATCGTCGCCGAGCGGCTGGGCGGAGTCGAGCTGATGCGGCGGATCGCCGCCGGCGGCGGCCGCGCGACGCTGACCAGCGTGGCGGGCGAGCCGCTGACGGTAACGATGACCGGGGGCATCGTCACGCTGACCGATGCAGGCGGCAACAGGAGCTATGTCGAGACCGCCGACGTGCGCGGGGCAAACGGCATCGTCCATGTCGTCAACGGCGTGCTGGTGCCGCGCCTGAACTGAAACGAACGGCTTGGCAGGCTTGGTCGACCGCCATATGTTGCAGTGCAATAGATTCGTCATTCCGGGTGTGACCATGCGCCTCGACACCCGCCTGCCGTCCGCCTTCCTCGCCGCCGCCACGCTGATCGCGGTTGCCACGCCGGTCGTCGCCAGGGACAAGAAGAAGGATCAGCCGCCGATGCTGGCGGTGGGCCGCACGCCCATGGCGGCGCCCGTCGAGACGCCGCCCCCGCCGCCGCCCGCGCCGGTGACGACGATCGCCGACGCACTGCCGGCGATCCCGAACCACACGACGCTGGTGCGGCTCGTGCAGGCGGCGCAGCTATCCCCGGTGCTGGGCGGCCCCGGCCCGATCACCGTCTTCGCGCCCGCCGACGACGCCTTCGCGCGGCTCGCGCCGGGCACGGTCGACACGCTGCTGAAGCCGGCGAACATCGCCAGTCTGACCGCGATCCTCAAATATCATGTCGTGGCGGGCACGGTGACGATGGATCAGCTCAAGGGCCAGATCGCCGCCGGCGGCGGCCGTGCGATGCTGACCACGCTCAACGGCCAGCCGCTGATCGCGACGCTGGAGAACGGCCTGATCCTGCTGACCGACGCCAATGGCGGCAAGAGTTACGTCAGCCAGGGCGATCTGAAGGAAGCGAACGGCGTGGTGCATATCACCAATGGGGTGAGCGTGCCGAAGCTGGGGTAAACCCTCCGATCGTCACACCGGCCTCGAGCGGCGTCCACCAGTGGACACGTCATATCGTCCGCGCTGCTGCGCGCATCGCGGATCCCGACGTGGATGCCGGCACCACGGGAGATCAGCGCCACCGCGCCGCCGCCGCCTCGTCCCCCGTTCGCGCCTCCACCCAGCGCGCCTCGTTCCCGCGCGTTTCCTTTTTCCAGAATGGCGCATCGGTCTTCAGCCGGTCGATCAGGAACGCGCACGCGTCGAGCGCCGCCGACCGATGCGGCGCGGCGGCGGCGACGAAGACGATCCGCTCGCCCGGCCGCATCGGGCCGACGCGGTGGACGATCGTCGCCCCCGCGAGCGACCATCGCTCCACGGCGGCTTCGGCGAGTGACGTCAGCGCCGCCTCCGTCGCGCCGGGATAATGTTCCAGCTCGAGCAGTTCGACGCCCCGCTCCCCGTCATTGGCATCCGCGCGGACGAGCCCGGTAAAGGTGGCCACCGCCCCCGCGCCCGCCGACTCCGCCGCGCCGATCTCCGCCGCCAGATCGATCGGTGCCTGTTGCACCCGGACGCGGATCACCCGCCCGTCACCGGCGGGAACAGCGCGACCTCCCTGGGGTCGCCCAATTCGGCGTCGAGCGGCACGAACCGCCCGTCCACCGCCGCGCGCAGCCGCGCGCGATCCGCGAACGCCGCGTGGTGCGCCGGGCTGGTCGTCTGGAGCCAATCGATCAGCGCGCCGACCGTCGTCACGTCGGGCGGCGCATCGACCAGCTCCTCGCCGGCCCCGATCGCCTCACGCACCGACGCGAAATAAAGAAGCTGCAGCACCGGCCTCAATCCATGTGCTTCAGGCCGATGCGCAGATAGTCCCAGCCGGTGACCACCGTCAGCACCGCCGCGCCCCACAAGGTCGCGAGCCCGACCAGCTTGACCACCGGAAACTCCGGTACCGCCCCCGCGAGGATCAGCGCGCCGAACGCGACGAGCTGGAAGGTCGTTTTCCACTTCGCGAGCCGCGACACCGGCAGGGAAACGCGGATGCCGCCCAGAAACTCGCGCAGGCCGCTGACCGCGATCTCGCGCAGCAGGATGACGAGTGCGGGGATGAGGTGAACCCCGGTGATGATCGCCCGATCCTCGAACCGCGTGCCGACCAGCATCAGGATAACGGCGGCGACCATGATCTTGTCGGCGATCGGATCGAGGAACGCGCCCAGCCGCGACACCGCCCCCTGCGCGCGGGCGAGATAGCCGTCGAGATAATCGGTCACGCCCATCAGGCAGTAGAGGACGAACGCGATGGCATAGCCCGCCGTCCATTGCGGCTGCCACAGCAGGCCGACGAGCAGCGGCACCATGACGATGCGCGACAGCGTCAGCAGGTTGGGGAGCGTCAGCACGGGGGCGACCTTAAGCGCTTGGGCCCGCGCGCGAAAGCCTTGGCCCGCGAAACTTGCAGCCCGGCCCCCTTCCGCTACAACCATGCGTCTTGAACAACGTCGCAGGCCGGTTCGTACATGCTGAATGCCCTCGGGCTGCTCAAACAGCGCCGGTTTCTGCCGCTTTTCGCCACCCAGTTCCTCGGCGCCTTCAACGACAATCTGTTCAAGACCTCGATGGTCCTGTTCGCGACCTATGCGATTTTCAACGACGCGCGGGTTGAGGCGAACTTCAACGCGCTGGCCACGGGCATCTCGATCCTGCCCTTCTTCCTGCTGTCGGCGCTGGCGGGCCAGCTCGCCGACAGCCAGGACAAGGCGCGGATCATCCGTATCGTCAAGGCGGCGGAGATCGCGATCATGGCGGTCGGCGCGGCCGGGCTGCTGCTCGCGAGCGAGGGCCATACGGGGCTCGGCATGGGACTGATGCTGACGGCGGTACTGCTGCTCGGCGTCCATTCGACCTTTTTCGGACCGATCAAATACGCGCTGCTGCCCCAGCACCTGGGCGAGGACGATGTGCTCGGCGGCACCGGGCTGGTCGAGGCAGGGACCTATCTCGCCATCCTGCTGGGCACGATCACGGCGGGATTCCTGACGCAGCGGATCTGGCTGGCGGCGACGGGCGTGCTCGTCATCGCGCTGATCGGGTTCGTGACCGGCCAATACGTGCCCCCGGCCCCGCGCGAAGGCGCGCGGCTGCGGCTCAACTACAATCCCTTCACCGCGTCGTGGCGGCTGATCGGCGCGACGCTGCACATCCCCCGGCTGTTCCTGGCGATCTGCGCGATCAGCTTTTTCTGGACGATCGGATCGGTGCTGATCATCCTGTTCCCGCCGCTGGTGAAGAACGTGCTGACCGCAGACGAGCATGTCGCGAGCTTCGTCATCGCGATCTTCTCGGTCGGCGTCGCGATCGGCTCGGTGCTCGTGAACACGCTGCTGCGCGGGCGGATCTCGGCGCGCTACTCGCCCGCGTCGGTGATCGCGATGGGCGTGCTGGTGCTGCTCTTCTCGGTGCTCGCGCGCGGCTGGACGCCGGCACCCCCGGGCGAGTTCTACGCGCTCGGTCGCTTCCTGGCGCAACCCAAGGCAGCGCTGGTGCTGCTGACCCTGCTCGGCATCGCGGTGACCGGCGGCATGTTCGTGGTGCCGCTCTACGCCTTCCTGACGACGACGGTGCAAAAGGACCAGACGGCGCGCACGGTGGCGGCGAACAACGTCGTCAATTCCGGCGCGATGACGCTCGGCGCGCTGGCGGTGCTGGGGATCACGGCGCTGGGAGTGAGCCCCACCGACATGCTGCTGCTCGTCGCCGGAATGTGCCTGGTGGCGGCATGGATCGCGCACCGCCTGCATCGGGCGTGCGATTGAGGGCTGCCCGGCCCGCTCCAGCCTATCCGCGGAAGCGGATCAGAAAATGAACGTGTAGAAGCAGGTGAAGAACGCGACGAAGCTCAGCACGAACAGCTTCCAGTCCTGATCGTCGTCGCGGGCAGGCGCGAGCCGCGCCGGCGGCGGCAAGGTGCGGCGGAAGGGATGGCCGGCGGATTCGGTCGTGAGGACGAGGCGTCTTTTCATAGCGAGGAGTTAACGCCTCGTTTACTTTTTCGACCAGCGACAAAGAGCGTTAACGCGGCACCAGCGCGGGACTGTCCCGCGCTGGCACGATCGCTATTTCGCTAACGCGCGGCGCAGGAACGTCACGGTGTCGTCCAGCACGGGCGCCTTGCCGCGAAACGGCACTGACAGCGCCATCGCGACATTCTCGTGGCTCAGCCCGCGATAGTCGCGATGCTCGACCGGCGCGCCCAGCGCCCTGAGCCGCGCCGTCAGGTTGATCGCATTGTGCGCGCCGACCTGAACGTCCTCGCCCGCCGTCAACAACAGCATCGGCGGCGCATCGGCGCGCGCGAAACGGATCGGCTGCGTCATCACGCCGTCCTTTACCCCCTGCATCGCGTCGATCGAGCGCCGCTTGGTGAAGGGGTAGAAATCATACGGCCCGCACATCGGCGCGGCGGCCTTGATGATGCCGGGGTCGACCCCTTCGGCCCGCAGCCAGCGCCGGTCGAGCGTCAGCATCGCGGCAGTGTACGCGCCCGCCGAATGGCCGGAGACCGCGATGCGTGCCGGGTCGCCGCCAAAGTCCGCGACGTGATCGCGCGTCCACTTCACCGCCTGCGCACCGTCCTGCAGGAAGGCCGGGAAGCGCACGCCCGGCACCTTGCGATAGTCGGGCACGACCACGACGAACCCGGCCCGCGCGAACGCCCGCGCGGCAAAGGCATAAGCGCGCCGATCGCCGTGCACCCACCCGCCGCCATACCAGAAGATCAGCACGGGCGGCCTGGCGGCCGGCGTGCCGGACGAGGGCCGCCAGACATCGAGCATCTGCCCGGTCGTCCCGAACGGCACCGCATCGCCGACAAGCTCGGCGCCACGCCCCCCGCCCATCGCCGCATCGGCCCAGCTCAGCAGGCGAGGCGGTTCGGTATTATAGGCGACAGCGCCGAGGGCCATCAGCGTCAGCAGGGCGATACGCAGAAGGCGCTTCACCATGCCATGGCGATTCTTCCGCCGAGCAGGTCGTCACGAGCGAATAGAGGAATGGCGCAAGTATCGATATGATGTTTGAGAGGAGGATACAGGCCGGCCGAATAGGCAATCACGTCAACCGTCACGGGCAGGTCGCTCTCCTCGAACAATGTCCAGAGCCGATCGACATGCTTCTGCGTCAGGTCGCCATATAGGACGAGGTCGATATCCGAGTTTTCGCGCGCTCGCTCCGTTGCACGGGAACCAAACAGAGCGGCGGCTTCGATCTGCTCCGAGAAAAGCGCCAGGACCCGCCTGAGCTTTTCCTTGACCTCATCATCAAGCACCATCGTGATCACCGCTCAACCCGTCGATGACCTCGCCCACCAAACTGTCCCACAGCGCATCGAGCAGCGCGAAATATCGATCGCGAACGGCTGTCACCACTTCTTCGAACGCGGCGAAGTTATAGGTATGCGCCATGCGGTTGCGCGCATCGAGCGCGTTCAGCCACTCCGGACCATTCTTGATGATGCCGCGCTCATAGGCCGCCTTGATTACCGTCCGAGGCGTCTTGGTGGGAAGGTTGACGCCCTGAAAATCGAGATAATCGCCGAGCAGGTTCCAGGCCAGCTCCCAGGTATAGGCAAATCGCTGGATCAGGCCCTCCCTTTCCAGTTCCGAAAGAGGTCGCTCCGCAAGCGTTTCCAAGCCCTGACGCAACAGGCTCAACGCCCGCCCGAATGCCTGGAATCGGTATTGCCACCGCGGTCGATCCCCATGTGTGGCCGGGCGGCTGTCCATTCAGAGGATATACCGCGCCGTCGTCTTCGCCGCCACCTCGTCGGCGGTCACGCCGTCGGCCAGTTCGATCAGCCTGAACGGCGACTGGTGGTCCTCCCGACGGAACACCGCGAGGTCGGTGACGATCATGTCGACCACGTTCTTCCCCGTCAGCGGCAGCGTGCAGGCGGGGATGAACTTGGGGTCACCGTTCTTGGCGTTGTGCTCCATCACGACGATGATCTTCTTCACGCCCGCGACCAGGTCCATCGCGCCGCCCATGCCCTTGATCATCTTGCCGGGGATCATCCAATTGGCGATATCGCCATTCTCCGCGACCTCCATCGCGCCGAGCACCGTCAGGTCGATATGGCCGCCGCGGATCATCGCGAAGCTGTCGGCGGACGAGAAATAGGCCGATTGCGGCAGCTCGCTGATCGTCTGCTTGCCCGCGTTGATAAGGTCCGGGTCGACCTCGTCGTCGTACGGAAACGGCCCGATGCCGAGCATCCCGTTCTCGGACTGGAGCGTCACCGTCATGCCCTCGGGAATATTGTTGGCGACCAGCGTCGGGATGCCGATGCCGAGATTGACGTAATAGCCGTCGCGCAGCTCCCTGGCGGCGCGGGCGGCCATCTGGTTACGATCCCAAGGCATCAGTGAAGGTCTTTCGGCTTGGTATAGGTGAAGAAATCGTCGTCCGCCGGCGGCTCGGCGTCGCGCGGCGCGTCGGTCGGGTTGGCGCGCTCGGCGTCGAGCCCTTGCCAGATCCGCTCCTCGGCATGCTCGACCGGAATGTCGACCGCCTGCGCCCAGGCGCGCGCGCCGTGCCGGACGGCATCGACCAGCGCCATGCCGAACAGGAACGGGTCGGCCCCGAGCTGCGCGGGATTGATGAAGCAACTCACCGGCCCGTCCGTCCGCGCCCACATCCGCAGGAACTCGCGGCTGTCCTCCAGCAGCGCGGCGTGGGGCACGAGGTTGATCGGTACCGGCTTGCTCACGGCGCGGGCGTCCAGCGCTTGTCGGCAGGGAAGGCGTCGTCGACACCGCCCTTCAGCGCCGTGCCATAAACGGGATTGGGCAGTACGAACCAGCCCTTGCCCCACAGCCCCGCCGCCGAGCTGTGGACCGCGAGCTGGCGGCGCGCGGCGACGGGCATCGGGGCGTTGAACAGGTCGGAAAAGTCCCCGAGCTGGTCGCCTGCCATCGCGATCACGCACCAGCGCGCGGCGATGGTGGCGCGGCGGCCGTCCTTGCGGCCACCCTGGTCGTCGTCGCCCTTGAGGAACAACGTCTCGCCATGCTTGAAGTCGCCGAGCCCGGCCGCCTTGAGCGCGGCCACCGTGCTGTCGGCGGTGGCCGCGGCGCGGTTGGTGTTGAGGATGACCGCGACGCCCGCCTTGCGGAGATCCTCGGTCATGTGAGCCGCGCCCGGCGTCGCGGCGACCGCGCCCGCGCCGGTCCGCTCCCACTGGTCCCACTCGGCCTCACTATAGGGTCGGCCCGCCGCCGCCCGCGCCTCGAAGCCCAGGTTGAGCAGCACGGTCTCGTCGACGTCGAACACCGCCGCCAGCGGCTTGGCGCCGCACGGCACGAAGCTCGCCTTGACCATCGGCGAGCCGGCCGCGAGCACGACGCTGTTCGCGGGGCGGTGCTGCGCCTTGTCGGTGACATAGGCGATCAGCGCGTGGAAGGCGGAGAGCTGCAGCGCCCCGGCTTCGCCCGAGCCGTAAAGGAACTGATAGGCGGGCGGTATGGTCGCCAATGCGGGTGGGGACGGTGCGGGCGGTTGCGGCGCGACGATCGGCGCGCCCTCGACATCGTTATACGTGCGCGATGTCGCGCAGCCCGCCAGGGCCGCGCCCGCGACCAACAGCACGCCGAGCCGCCGAACCGCCATCGCCATCACGCCGCCTCCCGCGCCCGCACCGTGCGGAACTCGATCTTCTTGTCGTACGGCGCGCCGACGATCATCCGCTTCACATAGATACCGGGCAGGTGGATGCCGTCCGGATCGAGCGAGCCGGTCGGCACCACCTCCTCCACCTCCGCCACGCAGACGCGCCCGGCGGTGGCCATCGGCTGGTTGAAGTTGCGCGCGGTCTTGCGGAAGACGAGGTTGCCGCTCTCGTCCGCCTTCCAGCCCTTGATGATCGACAGATCGGCGCGGATGCCGCGTTCAAGGATATAGTCCTCGCCGTCGAAGCTCTTCACTTCCTTGCCCTCGGCGACCAGCGTGCCCACGCCGGTCTTTGTATAAAAACCGGGAATCCCCGCCCCGCCCGCGCGGCAGCGCTCGGCGAGCGTCCCCTGCGGACAGAACTCGACCTCCAGCTCGCCCGCCAGATACTGCCGCTCGAACTCCTTGTTCTCGCCGACGTAGGAAGAGATCATCTTCCGGACCTGCCGCGAGCGCAGCAGCTTGCCCAGGCCCTCCCCGTCGACGCCGGCGTTGTTGGACGCGATGGTCATTGCCTTGACCCCGCTGGCCTGGATCGCGTCGATCAGCCGCTCGGGAATGCCGCACAGCCCGAACCCCCCGGCGCAGATTGTCATGCCGTCGTGAAGCAGGCCTTCGAGCGCGGCCGCGGCGTCGGGGTAGAGCTTCTTCATGGCCACGACCGATAGGGCGCACCCGCGCGAAGGGTCAAGCTAGCGAGCGCCGCCAGCGATAGCGCACGTTCGGCACCCGATCCTCATGCGCCGGGTCGAAGCCATATTCCTCGGCGACGAACCCCGCCGCCTCGTAAAGCCGCCGCGCGCGGGCGTTGGCTCGGTAGGTGTAGAGCTGGAGATCGTCCTGCTCGCGCTGCGCCAGCGCCACCAGCGTGCGGCCGATGCCCTCGCCGTGCCGCGACGGCTCGACATAGAGATGCTCGATCCAGCCCGGATCCAGCGCGAGATGGCCGACCAGAAGATCGCCATCGAACGCTCCCCAGATCGGCCCGCGCACGAAGACGCCGCGATAGAAGTCGCACGTCTCCCGCTCGGTATGCAACGATGGATCGAAGCCGGGAATCAGCGCGCCTGCCGCGCGATGCTGGCGCGCCGCCGAGTCGGTCTCGTCGGCGCGCAACGGCCGGAGTTCAACCATCGTGCTGGAGGCGTAACCCCGGCCTTGGCCAGCGGCCCTTCACCAGCCGGCCCGTGCCCGAACAACAGACATACGCATCCATCATATCCTCCCCGCCCCAGCAGATGTTGGTCGTGAAGACGTCGTCGGTCGGCACGAACTCGACCAGCTCGCCCACCGGCGAGACGACCGAGATGCCGCATTCGCCAATCGTCGCGACGCAGATGTTGCCGCCTTCCTCGACGCCCAGCGAATCGAAGAACTTGTAGCCCGCCGGCCGGTAGAGCGGGATGCCGGGGCCGCCCGGGCCGGAGGTGCCGTCGACCTCGCCGGGCGCGATGATGTTGAAGGCCATCAGTCGGCACGTATAGGTCTCGGCTGCGTAGAGGCGCTTGCCGTCGGGCGACAGGCCGACACCGTTGGGGTTCTCCGACGGGAAGATCACCTCCTTGAGCAGCGATCCGTCGGCCCTGGCATAGAATATCCCCGTCACGTCGCGCTCGCGGGCCCGCGTCTTGCCGTGATCGGTGAACCAGAAGCCGCCATGGGCGTCGAAGACGATGTCGTTAGGGCCGCGCAGCACGCAGCCGAAGTCGCCGTCCTTGTACAGCACCTCCACCGCGCCGGTATCGAGGTCGATGCGCTCGATGCGGCCGCCCGAATAATCCTCGGCCTGCCCGTGCGGGGTCAGATAGCCGTCGCGCTCGACATAATTGAAGCCGCCGTTGTTGCAGCAATAGAGCTTGCCGTCGGGGCCGATCGCGAGTCCGTTGGGGCCGCCGCCCGGCGCTGCGACCGTCTCCTTGCCGCCATCGGGGCGCACGCGGGTGATGCGGCCCGCTTCGATCTCGACCAGCACGACCGAGCCGTCGGCCATCGCCACCGGCCCTTCGGGAAAGCGCAAGCCGCTCGCCACCGTCACCCACTCGACCATCTGCCTCTCCTTCCAGTCTGGAGAGACCATCGGTCATGACGGACGGTTAGTCGAGCCGCCGTCGCAACCGTATCTTCAGCCGCCGCCGCTATGCCGAAGCCATGTTCGCACCGCGCCCGCTCGCCCTGGTCGTCCTGACCGCCACCGCTATCGGCGCGGGGGTGCTGGTCGGGGCCCCGCGCCCGTCGCCGACGACGGTCGTGACCCAGCAGGTGCCGGCGCGCATCGCCGTCGCGCACAAGCCGGCCCCCTCCCCATCGACGCGCCCGGCCGCACCGCCCTATGTCATCCGCCGGGTGCTCGACACCGGCGGTCCCATCCGCTTCGGGAAATGGTTCTGGGACGACGCCGGCGTCCCCGCCGGCCCGGTCGTCATCACCGTCGACACCGCGGCGGAAGTGCTGTCGATATTCCGGGGCGGCTACGAGATCGGCACGACGGCGGTCATCTACGGCGCCGACCACAAGCCGACCCCGCTCGGCGTCTTTCCGATCACGCAGAAGGACGCCGCTCACGTCTCCAGTCTGTACGATGCGCCGATGCCATACATGCTGCGGCTGACCGACGACGGCGTCTCGATCCACGGCAGTCAGATTTCCGCCGATTACGCCACCCATGGCTGTATCGGCGTGCCGCTGGCGTTCGCGAAGAAGCTGTTCGCGGCGGTAAAGCTCGGCGACAAGGTGGTGGTAACGCGGGGCGAGCGATTGGCGGTCGGCGGCGCGGTGACGGCCGCACACTGACACGCAAAAGGCCGCCCGAGTACGGGCGGCCCTTCGTTATTTACAGCAGCAATGGGCTAGATATCGTCGCCCAGCGCGCCCTTGACCGAACCCTTGAGCTGCTCGCCCTTGCCCTTGAGCTCCTGCGCGGCGCCCTCGTCGTGGAGGTCGGCGTCGCCCTGATGGCCGCCGACGGCCTGCTTAACCTTGCCGATGGCTTCGTCGATGTTGCCTTTGATCTTGTCGGTCATCTCGCCCATGGCGTCCTCCATCGGTGGTCGCGCGGCAGCTCGCCGGAATTGGCGGCTCGCACGGGGATCACGGACGGACCAACGGGCTGCACCGCCCGAATGTTCCATGACATCCGTGTCAGATCAGCCCCGCGAGCGGGCTCGACGGATCGGCGTAGCGCCGCCGCCCCATCCTGCCGGCGCGATACGCAAGCCGCCCCGCCTCGACCGCCGAGCGCATTGCCGCGGCCATCATCACCGGATCCTTGGCCTCGGCGATCGCCGTGTTCATCAGCACGCCGTCGCAGCCCAGCTCCATCGCCACCGCCGCGTCCGACGCGGTGCCGACGCCCGCGTCGACCAGCACCGGCACGCCCGCGCCCTCGACGATCAGCCGGATCGTGACCTGGTTCTGGATGCCCAGTCCCGAGCCGATCGGCGCGCCCAGCGGCATGATCGCGACCGCGCCCTCCTCCTCCAATTGCTTCGCGGCGATCGGATCGTCGACACAATAGACCATCGGCTTGAAGCCCTCGCGCACCAGCGTCGCGGTCGCCTTCAGCGTCTCGCGCATATTGGGATAGAGCGTGCGCGCCTCGCCCAGCACCTCCAGCTTGACGAGATCCCAGCCCCCCGCCTCGCGCGCCAGCCGCAGCGTGCGCACCGCGCTGTCGGCGTCGAAGCAGCCGGCGGTGTTGGGGAGGTAGGTGAAGCGCTTGGGGTCGATGAAGTCTGTCAGCATCGGCGCATTGCGGTCGACGACGTTGACCCGGCGCACTGCCACCGTGACGACCTCCGCCCCCGACGCCTCCAGCGCGGCAGCGTTCTGGGCGAAGTCCTTGTACTTGCCGGTGCCGACGATGAGGCGCGAGCGGAACGTCTTGCCCGCGACGGTCCAGGTGTCGGTATCGATCGGTCGAACATGGTCGCCGCCGCCGACGAAATGCACGATCTCCAGGTCGTCGCCGTCCTCGACGCACACCTGCGCCAGCGTCGAGCGCGGAACGACCTCCAGGTTGCGCTCGACCGCGACCTTTTCCGGGATCAGCCCCATCTCCGTCGCAAGCTGCGCCAGCGTCAACCCGGCGGACACGCGGCGGTGCTCGCCGTTGACGGTGATCGAGACGGTGCCGTCGGTATGGGGCATGATGCAGTCCGTTCGCTGATGACGCGCAGTCGAGAAGCCCGCTCTGGTATCTCGACTTCACAAGACACGAACGGGTAGGAAGCGCGATCTAGGCCCGAGGTGGGGCAGCCGCAACGGAAGCATTCATGCCCGACACCGTCTTCGTCCTCAACGGCCCGAACCTGAACCTGCTCGGCACGCGCGAGCCGGAGATCTACGGCCACGACACGCTCGACGACATCGCCGGACAGCTCGAGGACAGGGCTCGCGAACTGGACCTCCAGATCGACATGCGCCAGTCGAACCACGAGGGGCATCTGATCGACTGGATGCACGAAGCGCAGGCGCGGTCGGCGAAGGCGATATTGCTCAACGCCGGTGCGCTGACGCATACCAGCCTGGCGCTGTACGACGCGATCCGCTCGATCCGGACGCCGGTCATCGAAGTGCATATCTCCAATCCCGCGGCACGCGAGGCCTATCGCCGTCACAGCTATGTCGGCCAGGCGGCACGCGGCACGATCGCGGGGTTTGGCGCGCTGTCCTACCTGCTCGCGCTTGAAGCGGCGGCGCGCTTCTGACAGGACGCGCGACATGGCAGACCGCACCCTGGACGTCGACCTGATCCGTCAGCTCGCCGAGCTGCTGGACAAGACCAGCCTGACCGAGATCGAGGTGGAGGACGCGGGCGTCCGCATCCGCGTCGCGCGCGCCGCGGCGCCGGCCGCAGCCGCGCCGCCGACGGTGGTGCACCACGCCCCGCCCGCGCCCGCGCCGACGCTCCAGCCAAGCGCCCCCGCCCCGGCCGAGACCGGCGCGTCCGCTCCCGCCGCGACCGGCAATGCGGTCAAGTCGCCGATGGTCGGCACCGTCTATCTGTCCGCCGAGCCGGGCTCGAAACCCTTCGTGGCACCAGGCCAGACCGTCGCCGCCGGCGACACGTTGGTCATCATCGAGGCGATGAAGGTCATGAACCCGATTACCGCGCCGTCCGCCGGCACCGTGCGCGAGGTGTTCGTCAGCAATGGCCAGCCGGTGGAGTTCGACCAGCCGCTCGTCGTGATAGTTTGATTATGTTCGACATTCGTCGAACCCGCACCGGCCCGCTCCCCCACCCGGCCTCCCAATCGGTTTATCCTATGGGAGGCCGGGTGGGGGAGCAGGCCGGTGCAGCCCTGCCGGAACAGAAACGCTGATAATGCCCAAGATCAACAAGCTGCTGATCGCCAATCGCGGCGAGATTGCGCTGCGCATCCACCGCGCCTGCCGCGAGATGGGCATCAGCACCGTCGCGGTCCACTCCACCGCCGACGCCGACGCGATGCACGTCCGCCTTGCCGACGAGGCGATCTGCATCGGGCCGCCGGCGGCGACCGACAGCTATCTCAACATCCCCAACATCATCTCTGCCGCCGAAATCTCGGGCGCGGACGCGATCCATCCGGGCTACGGCTTCCTCAGCGAGAACGCGCGCTTCGCCGACATCGTCGAGCGCCACGAGATCATCTTCGTCGGCCCCAAGCCCGAGCATATCCGCACGATGGGCGACAAGGTGGAGGCCAAGCGCACCGCCGGCGCGCTCGGCCTGCCGCTCGTGCCCGGCTCCGACGGCGCGATCGAGGACGTCGCCGAGGCCAAGGCGATCGCCGAGCGCATCGGCTATCCCGTCATCATCAAGGCTGCGTCGGGCGGCGGCGGTCGCGGCATGAAGGTGTGTTCGAGCCCCGACCAGCTCGAGACGCTGATGCAGCAGGCCGGCTCGGAAGCGAAGGCGGCGTTCGGCGACGCCACCGTCTATCTCGAGAAATATCTCGGCAATCCGCGTCACATCGAGTTCCAGGTGTTCGGCGACGGCGCGGGCAACGCCATCCATCTCGGCGAGCGCGACTGCTCGCTCCAGCGCCGCCACCAGAAGGTGCTGGAGGAAGCCCCCTCCCCCGTCATCTCGGCCGAGGAGCGCGAGCGGATGGGCGGCGTCGTCGCGAAGGCGATGGCCGACATGGGCTATCGCGGCGCGGGGACGATCGAGTTCCTGTGGGAAGACGGCGCGTTCTACTTCATCGAGATGAACACCCGCCTCCAGGTCGAGCACCCGGTGACCGAGATGATCACCGGCCTCGACCTCGTCCGCGAGCAGATCCGCATCGCCGAAGGCCATCCGCTGACGCTGCGCCAACAGGACGTCCAGTTCCGCGGCCATGCCATCGAATGCCGCATCAACGCCGAGGATCCGCGCACGTTCGCGCCCTCGCCCGGCCTGGTGAAGCAATATCATGCGCCCGGCGGAATGCACGTCCGCGTCGATTCGGGGCTCTACGCCGGCTATCGCGTGCCGCCCTATTACGACTCGATGATCGCCAAGCTGATCGTCTACGGCACCACCCGCCAGGGCGCGCTTCGCCGCCTCCGCCGCGCGCTGGAGGAGTTCGTGATCGAGGGTCCGACCACGACGATCCCGTTGCACCGCGCGCTGCTCGACGACCCGGAGTTCCAGGCGGGCGAGTATACGATCAAATGGCTGGAAGAGTGGCTGGCACGGCAGTGACCCGTCATGCCAGCCCTGTGTCGGCATCCACCCACGCCATTTTCCCACGCAAAGTTGTTCGGACGGCGGGCGAGCACGACAGTGAACCCCGGCACAAGGCCGGGTGACGAAGGGACGGCAATGAACGCCACCATCTACCACAATCCCCGCTGCTCGAAGTCCCGCGACGCGCTGCGATTGTTAGAAGAAGCGAACGCCAAGGTAACGATCATCGACTATTTGAGACGCCGCCGACCGTCGCCGAACTCCACCGTCTCTACGCCCGCGCCGGGATGATTGCGCGCGATGGCCTGCGCCTGGCGGAGCCCGACGCGAAGCACCTCGCCGATGCCGACGACGCGACGATTCTCGAGGCCATGACCGTCAACCCGATCCTGATCGAACGGCCGCTGGTCGAGACCGACGAGGGCGTCGTCCTGGCCCGGCCGCCGGCGCGGGTGCGCGACATCCTCTGATCTGCCCCGATCGTGAGCAGGCCACATCCCCGCTGCCTCTTTCGCGGGCAGGCTCCATCCGCCGAATCCCCATTGCCCCTGTGCCGCGCCGCTGGCACGCTCCGTGCAACGCGCCCGTCCGGGCGAGGGTTCGGTTTGGCAGTCGGGGGCATGGGTTCGCGTGAAAAAGATCGAAGCGATCATCAAGCCGTTCAAGCTCGACGAGGTGAAGGAAGCGCTGCACGAGATCGGCGTATCGGGCATCACCGTTACCGAGGCAAAGGGCTTCGGCCGGCAGAAGGGCCATACCGAACTCTATCGCGGCGCCGAATATGTCGTCGACTTCCTGCCCAAGGTGAAGCTGGAGGTGGTGGTCGAGGACGCGCTCGCGCAACGCTGTGTCGAGGCGATCGCCGCTGCCGCGCAGACCGGCCGGATCGGCGATGGCAAGATCTTCGTCATCCCGGTCGAATCCGCGCTCCGCATCCGCACCGGTGAGCGCGACGACGATGCGATCTGACCGGCCCCTCCGATTGTCATTTGACGCGGCGCAACAATCGTTGAACATTCGTCGCCGCACCGCAACATGATTCCACTTCAGCAAGGAAACTGACCCATGGCGAACTCGGCCAACGACGTCCTGAAGATGATCAAGGATCAGGAGATCGAGTGGGTCGATCTCCGCTTCACCGATCCCAAGGGCAAGTGGCAGCATCTGACGATGGTGGCCGGGGTGATCGGCGAGGACGAACTCACCGACGGGCTGATGTTCGACGGCTCCTCGATCGAGGGCTGGAAGGCGATCAACGAGAGCGACATGACGCTCAAGCCCGATCTCGACGCGGTCTATGTCGATCCGTTCTCGGCAACGCCGATGCTGATCCTGATCTGCGACATCACCGATCCGTCGACCGGCGAGCTCTACGCTCGCGATCCGCGCTCGACCGCCAAACGCGCCGAGGCCTACCTCAAGACCACCGGCGTCGGCGACACCGTCTATGTCGGCCCCGAGGCCGAGTTCTTCATGTTCGACGACGTCCGGTTCGAGAACAGCTATTCGACGAGCTATTACAAGATCGACGACATTGAGCTGCCGGGCAATTCGGGCCGCGAATATGAGGGCGGCAACATGGCGCACCGCCCGCGCGCCAAGGGCGGCTACTTCCCCGTCGCACCGGTCGACAGCGCCGTCGACATCCGCGGCGAGATGGTCTCGACGATGATCGAGATGGGCCTGCCCTGCGACAAGCACCACCACGAGGTTGCCGCCGCGCAGCACGAGCTGGGCCTCACCTTCGGCCCGCTGACGGTCACCGCCGACCGGATGCAAATCTACAAATACGTCGTCCACCAGGTCGCGCACGCGTACGGCAAGACCGCGACGTTCATGCCCAAGCCGATCAAGGAGGACAACGGCTCGGGAATGCACACCCACTTCTCGATCTGGAGCGGCAGCACCCCGCTGTTCGCGGGCGAAGGCTATGCCGGCCTGTCGGAGATGTGCCTGTTCTTCATCGGCGGCGTCATCAAGCACGCCAAGGCGGTCAACGCCTTCACCAACCCGACGACCAACAGCTACAAGCGGCTGGTCCCCGGTTACGAAGCGCCGGTGCTGCTCGCCTATTCGGCGCGCAACCGTTCGGCGTCGTGTCGTATTCCCTATGGCACCGGCCCCAAGGCCAAGCGCGTCGAGGTCCGCTTCCCGGATGCGCTCGCCAATCCCTACCTCGCCTATGCGGCGCTGATGATGGCGGGGATGGACGGCATCCTGAACAAGATCCATCCGGGCGAGGCGATGGACAAGAACCTGTACGATCTGCCCCCCGCCGAACTCGCGGGCATCCCGACCGTCGCGGGCAGCTTGCGCGAAGCGCTCGACTGCCTGGAGGCCGACCACGACTTCCTGCTCAAGGGCGACGTGTTCACGAAGGACCAGATCGAGGCTTATGTCGAGATCAAGCGGGCGGATGTCGCGCGCTGGGAGATGACGCCCAGCCCGGTGGAATATGACATGTACTATAGCGGCTGAGGCGCGGCGCCGCTGACAGCCCGCCTCGCTGCATCCGGGATCGGCGACGCGGGATCAGTCCTGCGCCGTCGCCTGGAAACCGGGGCGGACGCGGCCCCCCATGCCATCTTGTGCAGGCCGGTCGCTCCCTGCACTGTCTCCTCCTCACCGGAGGAAGCATCATGTGCTATCGCGCCCTCGCCTTCGCCGCTCTCCTCGCCGGCACGGCTCAGGCCCAGGCCCCTGCCACGGATGTAGCGCAGCAACGCGCCGCCATCGCCGCACTCGACTTCCTCGACGGCGAATGGGTGGGTGACGCGACCGCGACCACCGCCGCCGGCCAGGTCAAGATGGTGCAGACCGAGCGCATCGGCTCGCTGCTCGGCGGGACGGTCAAGCTGATCGAAGGGCGCGGTTACGGTGCATCGGGTACGACGCTGTTCAACGCCTTCGCGATCGTCTCATGGGATACGGCGACGGGTCGCTACCGCATCCGCTCCTATGCGCAGGGACGCGTCACCGACGCCGGCTTCGAGCGCACCCCCGACGGTTTCGCATGGGGTTTCCCGGCCGGACCGGCGCAGCTGCGTTTCCATGCGGCCGTGAAGGACGGTCATTGGCAAGAGACCGGCACCTACGAAATGCCGGGCCGCCCTGCCGTCACAACGACCACCTTCGACCTGCACCGGAAGGGCGCGACGCCATGGCCGGGTGCGGGCGCGGTCGTGCCGACGCCCTGATTACCGGACACAAAAAAAGGGGTCCTCAAGACCCCCTTTTCCGTATTCAACGAACCGACAGCCTTAGTTGCTGTCGTTATCGTCCGCGATAATGATGATGCCGGCGATCACCGCGGCTGCGGCGATAGCGGCGATCACGAGACCGCCACCGGCGAGCTGGCTGCCCTTCTTCGACGGCGCGGAAGCGCGGACCGACTTGGCGACCGACAGGCTGGCGGCCGGATTGGCCGGAGCGGCGAGAGCAGGTGCGGCTGCCAGCGCGGCGGCTGCTACCGTCATGATAATCTTGGCAGTCTTCACATTAATCTCCCGTGGTGATTGCCTGGAATGATGTCACAAGAGCATAGGAGCGCCCGCATTGCAACATGGTAAACGGGGGAAGCGTCGATGTTCCGACCAATGTTCGCGATATGTTGCGTCCTTGCCACGCCCGCGCTTGCCGCCGATCGGGGCGCCGACGCGCGGATGACGGCGGCGGCGACGGCGGATGCCGGGTATGGCGCGGCGCTGCTGGAGCGGCTCGTCAACCAGAACTCGGGAACGCTCAACCGGCCGGGCGTCCGCGCGGTGGCCGAGATGATTCGCGCCGAGCTCGAGCCGCTCGGTTTCAGCGTTCGCTGGGTCGACATGGCCGTGACCGGCCGCGCCGGGCATCTGATCGCGACCCACGCCGGCAAGGGGAACCACAAGCGCGTGTTGCTGATCGGTCATCTCGACACGGTGTTCGAGCCGACCTCGCCCTTCCAGCGCTTCAAGCGCGAGGGCGCCCGGGCGAGCGGGCCCGGCGTGATCGACGACAAGGGGGGACTGGTCGTCATCGTCGGCGCGCTGCGGGCGCTGAAGGCGGCGGGCCGCCTCGCCGCCGCCGACATCACCGTCGTCCTGACCGGCGACGAGGAGCGGCCCGGCCAGCCGACCGCGACCGCACGCGCCGATCTGATCGCGGCGGGCAAGCAGGCCGACGCCGCGCTGGAGTTCGAGCCCGTCGCCGCCGAGGGCGGGCGTGAATATGCCACGATCGCGCGCCGCTCGGGCAGCGCCTGGGAGCTGGACGTAACGGGTAGATCGGGGCATTCCGCCGGCGTCTTCGGCCCCGGCCTCGGCTATGGCGCGATCTACGAGCTGGCGCGCATCCTCGACGGGTTCCGCCGCGAGCTGATCGAGCCCGACGCCACCTTCAACGTCGGCCTCGTCGCCGGCGGCACCCCCGCCAGTATCGGCGCGACCGGCGCGACCGCGAGCGCGGAGGGCAAGACCAACATCGTCGCCGCCGACGCCGTCGCGCGCGGCGACCTGCGCACGCTGACCCCCGAGCAGGACGCCCGCCTGCGCGCCGGCATGGCCCGCATCGTCGCGGCGCATCTGCCGGGCACGACGGCGAAGCTTGATTTCTACGACACCACCCCGCCCGTGGCGCCGAGCGCCGGCAATCGGGCGCTGCTCGCCGAGCTCAACGCGGTCAACCACGACCTCGGTCTGCCGGCGATGGAAGGGTATGACCCGATTAAGCGCGGCGCGGCGGATTCGGGTTTCGTCGCCGCCGATGTCGCGGTGCTGGGCGGCATGGGCCTCGCGGGCGGCGGGACGCATGGCGTCGACGAATGGGCCGATCTTGCCGCCTTGCCCCGCCAGACGCTCCGCGCCGCGGCGCTGATCGCGCGGCTGACGAGCGAGAAGCGGGCAAGATAAGGCGCGTGGCGCGTTGCGGTCGATATGGCTGATGCGCTCCCCGCCCCCCGCCCCTGGCTGCCGCGCCGATTGCTCGCCACCCGCGCGGCGCTCGGCTGGGCGCATGGCCGCGCCGTCGCCGAACGCGCCGCCGCGCTCGGCGTCGAGGTCGTCGAGCTGCCCGGCGACCGCCTCGCGCTCGCGCTGCCCGACGACCCTGCCCGCGCCTATGCCGAGGCCAAGCGCACGCTGGCGCTCACCGTCGCGCCGCCCTCGAAGCGTCGGCTGCAGCCGATCGCGCCTTCGGCCGACTGGCGCGTCGATCTCGCCGAGGGCTGCCCCGCGCATTGCAGCTATTGCTACCTCGCGGGCTCGCTCGCCGGCCCGCCGATCACGCGCGTCTATGCGAACCTGCCCGAGATCCTCGCCGAACTGCCGAAGCATCTCGGCCAGGGCCAGGTCACCTCGCGTTCCCGGACCCGCGCCGACGAAGGCACGACCTATGAAGCCTCCTGCTACACCGACCCGCTCGCGCTGGAGCATCTCACCGGCTCGCTGGCGCCGCTGATCGACTATGTCGGCGCGTGGGACGCCGACGCGCAGCTCCGCTTCACCACCAAGTTCGCCGCGGTCGAGCCGCTGCTCGGCCTCGCGCATCGCGGCAGGACGCGGCTGCGCGCCTCGGTCAATCCGGCCCGGTTCGCCCGGTTCGAGGGCGGCACCAGCCCCGTCGCGCAGCGGCTCGCCGCGCTCCGCCGCGTCGCGCTCGCCGGCTACAAGGTCGGACTGACGATCGCGCCGATCATCGCGGCCGAGGGCTGGGAAGCGGCCTATGCCGGACTGCTCACCGATGCCGCCGCCGTGCTGGGCGACCTCCCGGGCCTCGACCTGACGGTGGAGCTCATCACCCACCGCTTCACGCCGGGCTCCAAGGCGGTGCTCGATAGCTGGTATCCCGGCTCGGCGCTGGAAATGGACCCGGCCGCGCGCGCCGAAAAGCGCACCAGGTTCGGCTCGGTCAAGCACGTCTATCCGCCCGCGACGATGAAGGCGCTGCGCGGCTTCTTCGAACGCGAGGTCGCCGCGACGCTGCCGGCCGCGCGGATATTGTACTGGACGTGAGCGTTATCAGACCCGGACAACAAGGGGGACGGAGCACCATGAAGCGATTGGCTTTGCTGGCGGCCACGGCGCTGGTCACGACCGGCGCCGGCGCGCAGGAAAAGGGTGTGCCGGGACTGAAGAAGCCCGAGTTCACCGTCACCGGCTCGGTCAACAAGCCCACCCAGCTTCCCGCCAACGTCGCCGGCCTGCGCCTCCCGCCCGGCTACACCATCGGCATCGTCGCGCGCGACCTTGGCAATGCGCGCATGGTCGCGGTGGCGCAGGACGGCACCATCTACATCACGCGGCGCGCGGAGGCCGATCTGCTGATGCTCAAGGACCGCGACGGCGACGGCACCTATGAAACGCGCCAGGTCGTCGCGGCTCGCCCGAACCTGCATGGCCTGGCGATCGACGGCCGCACCATGTTCATCGTCGGCACGCGCGTTGTCTGGTCCGCGCCGATCAACCCCGACGGCACGCCGGGCGAGCTGAAGACGCTCGCCGACGACCTGCCCGACGCCGGCCAGCACGCCAACCGCACGATCGCGGTCGGTCCCGACGGCCGGCTCTACGTGTCGATCGGCTCGACCTGCAACGAATGCAACGAGAGCAACTCGGAGAATGCGACGATCGTGTCGATGGGCAAGGACGGCAAGGGCCGCCGCATCGTCGCCTCGGGCCTGCGCAACACGATCGGCTTCGACTGGAACCCCGCCGACGGCAAGCTCTGGGGCCTCGACCAGGGCATGGACTGGCTCGGCGACGACGACCAGCCCGAGGAGCTCAACCTGATCGAGCCGGGCAGGCGCTACGGCTGGCCGTACATCTATGCCGACGGCAAGCGGAACCCGCACCAGCAGCCGCAGAACGGCTTGAGCTATGACGACTGGGATCGGATGAGCCAGCGGATGGTCATGGGCTATACCGCGCACGCCGCCGCGATGCAGCTCAGGTTCGCGGCCACCTCGGCCTTCCCAGCGGACGCGCAGCACGACGCCTTCGCCACCTTTCGCGGCTCGTGGAACCGGGCGGAGCCGTCGGGTTACGAGGTCGTCCGCATCCGCTTCGGCGCCGACGGGCAGCCGACCGCGTTCCAGCCCTTCCTGACCGGGTTCCTCACCACCGCGCCCGGCGGCGAGGCGGGCTGGACGGGGCGGCCGACCGGCCTCGCCTTCACCCCCGAGGGCGCGATGCTGGTGACCGACAGCGAGAACGGCGTGCTGTATCGCGTCCGCTATGCCGGCCGCGACGGCACCCGTCCGATGATGGGCGGCGCGCCGGCGGCGGGGGCGATGCCGCCGCCCGGCCCGATCGCGCTCGACCGGCCCGAGACGCGCGCGACCGGACGGCTGACCGTCACCTCGACCGCTTTCGTCGATGGCGCAGCATTGCCCCGCAAGTACAGCAAATATTACGACAACATCTCGCCCCCGCTCGCCTGGACCGGCGCCCCGGCGGCGACCCGCGCCTATGCGGTGATCGTCGACGATCCCGACGCCGCGATGAAGCCGGTCAACCATTGGACGGCGTGGAACATCACGGCGACCAGCCTGCCCGAGGGCTTGCCGGGCGGCGCGCAGACGCCGCCGCCGCTCCAGGCGCGCCAGGGCGCCACGACGGCGGGCACGCTCGGCTACACCGGCCCGCGCCCGCCGGTCGGCGACCCGCCGCATGGCTACCATTTTCAGCTATTCGCCCTCGACGCCCCGCTGGCGCTCGACCCCGGCGCGACCCGCGAGGCGGTGCTGAAGGCGATGGCCGGGCATGTCCTCGCCAAGGGCGAGCTGGTCGGCCGCTATGGCCAGCCCGCGCCGCCACCCAAGCTGTAGGAGACGACGATGCTCACCGCCCTCCCCCTCAACTGCACGCTCAAGGCCGACCCGGCGCAGCCATCCTCGACCGACGCGATGATCGACGTGTTGCGCGAGCCATTCGAAAAGGCCGGCGTGAAGGTCAGCGAAACGGTCCGCGTCGCGGCGCTGAACATCAAGCCCGGCGTCACCAGCGACGAGGGCGAGGGGGACGACTGGCCGGCGTTGCGCGAGCGCATCCTCGCGCACGACATCCTCATCTTCGGCGGGCCGATCTGGATGGGCCAGGTCGGCAGCGTCGCCAAGCGTGCGCTCGAGCGGATGGACGCCTTCCTTTCCGAAACCGACGACCAGGGCCGGATGCCGAGCTACGGAAAGGTCGCCGTCGCCGCGATCGTCGGCAACGAGGACGGCGCGCATATGTCGTCGTCGCAGATTTTCCAGGCACTCAACGATGTCGGCTGGACGATCCCGGCGGTCGCGGCCTGCTATTGGGTCGGCGAGGCGATGGGGTCGACCGATTTCAAGGACTTGCTCATGACACCGCACAAGGTCAGTAAGACGGCGGCGATGGTGGCGGGCAACGCCGCGCATCTCGCGGGATTGCTGAAGGACAGCCCCTACCCGGGCTGATGCTCCTGCCGCGACTCCGGCACAAGGCCGGCATGACGGATCAGGGCAAAGCGGCTAACCTAGGTCCATGCCTTCGCTTACCTTCGGCTGGCGCACCGCCGTCCTGGCCGTCGCCGTGTCCCAGCTCCTGCTCCTCGCCCTCGCGCTGACCCGCCCGTTGGCCAACCGCGTCGCCAATCGCACGCTGGCGGCGCTGCTGATCGTGCTGGCGGGGGTGGTGACGCCATGGATGATCGGGTTCGCCGGCTTCTACGACCGCTGGCGCTGGCTGACCTTCGCGCCGTTCCAGATCACCCTCGCCACGGCGCCGCTGCTGTGGCTGTACGCGCAGGCGCTCACCACCGGCCACTGGCCCCCGCGCGGCTGGCGGCACCTCGCGCCGGCGGCGGCGCAATTCGCCTATCTGTCCGGCAGCTTCCTGCTGCCGCTCCCGCTCAAGGACCGCTGGGCCGACGCGACCTACGCCCACGTGACCCGCGTCACCGATCTGCTCACCGTGGTCGGCCTCGCGGCTTATGGCACCGCCGGACTGCGCGTGCTGCGCCGTTACCGCGCGCGGCTCGCCGAGCAGCGCAGCGACGACGCGCGGTTCGCGGGGCGCTGGCTGGCGCGCGCCTTCGCCGCCGCCGCGCTGCTGCTGCCAGTCTGGGCAGCCTATGTCGCGTGGGACGCCGTCGACCCGCTCGGCTATCGCGGGCTGATGGGGCTGTACCTCGCGATCGCCGCCTTCGCGCTGTTCCTTGGCGTCGAGGGCTGGCGGCACGCCGCGCTCCCCTTCCCACATCTCGACGAGATCGCACCCGCCCCCACCCGCGACTGGCGGGCACAGGCCGAGACCTGGGCGGCGGCGGTAGAGGCCGGCGGCTGGGCGGCCGACCCGGACCTCTCGCTGCCCACGCTCGCGCGCCGGCTGGGGACCAACAGCTCGTACCTCTCGCGCGCGCTCAACGAAGGACTGGGCCAGAGCTTCTCCGCCTTCGTCAACGGGCTGCGCAGCCGCACCGTCGCCGCCGCGATCGACGCCGGCGACCCCCGCCCCCTGCTCGATCTCGCGCTCGACGCCGGCTTCGCGTCGAAGGCGAGCTTCAACCGCGCCTTCCAGGCCAGCTTCGGCCAGAGCCCGTCCGCCTATCGCCGCGCCTCACCGCATGAAAATCGCGCCTCTTCCGCGAATTGAGGCGCGCGCATCCGCCCGGCGGGGCAGGCCGGCGGCATGTTGACCCGCCGCACCCTTCTCGCCGGCCTCGCCGCACTCTCCGCCACCGCTCACGCGCGACCGGCGGCCCCCGATCTCGCCGGCGACATCGCCATCCTGCGTCAGGCGCTGGCGCTCCACCCCGGCCTCTACCGCTACGCCAGCCCCGCGACGGTCGAGCAGCGCATCGCCGCGCTGGAACGCGCCTGGGCCGCCGCGCCCGATCTGCCCGCGCGCTATCTCGTCCTGTCGCGCTTCCTCGCGACGATCCGCTGCGGCCACAGCTACGCCAATTTCTTCAACCAGCGCGCGCCCGTTGCCGGCGCGCTGTTCGATCGGCCGACCCGCTTGCCCTTCCGCTTCGCCTGGATCGGCGGCGAGATGGTGGTGCTCGCCGACGACAGCGGTCTCGCGCACCTGCCGCGCGGCACAGTCGTGGAGACGGTCAACGGCATCCCCGCCCCGCGCCTGCTCGCCGCGCTGCTCCCCTATGCCCGGGCCGACGGCCACAACGACGCCAAGCGCGTCGACCTGCTCAGCGTCCGCGGCGGCGACCGCATCGAGTATTTCGACGTCTTCCACGGCCTCGTCTTCGGCGCCCCCGCTTCGGGTCACCGCCTCGCCATCCGCCAGCCCGACGGCGCGCGGCGGATGGTCGAGCTGCCCGCCTGGAACTTGCGGCAGCGACAGGCGGCGATGGTCGCGCGCGACTATGACGGCGACCAGCCCGTGTGGGACTGGACGATGCGGCCCGACGGCGTCGCCCTGCTCACGATGCCCGGCTGGGCGCTCTACGACAGCAAGTGGAACTGGCGCGCCTGGCTCGACGACCGGCTCGCGAGCCTGACGGGCGCGAAGGGGCTGATCATCGACCTGCGCGACAATGAGGGCGGGCAGGATTGCGGCGACGCCATCCTCGCGCGCCTGATCTACCGCCCGTTGGTCGAAGCCGGCGCCGAACGCCGCATCCGCTTCCGCCGCACCCCGGCGAGCCTCGATCCCCATCTCGACACCTGGGACAACAGCTTCCGCACGTTGGGCGTCGACGCCGAGCCGATCGCCGACGGCTTCCTGCGGCTCAAGGGCGAACAGGCCGACGACGCCATCCAGCCCGTCGCCCCCCGCCTGACGCTTCCCGTCGCCACGCTGATCGGCCCGACCAACAGCTCCGCCACCTACCAGTTCGCCGACAAGGCCCGCCGCTCGGGTTGCGTGAAGCTGTTCGGGGGAACGACCGGCGGCAACCGGCGCGGTATCAACGGCGGCTGCTTCTTCTTCGTGCGGCTGCCGGCGAGCGGGATCGAGTTCGACCTCCCCCTGATCGGCTATTTCCCGCCCGGCCTCCCGCCCGACGCCGGTGTCGAGCCCGACATCCGCCTCGCCCCTACCGCCGCCGACATCGCCGCCGGCCGCGATCCGGTGCTCGCTACGGCGGTGGCGTGGGCGAAGCGCGCCTAGGGTCCAGCCCCCTAAATAGCGAGGCCGTGATGCTGCCAAAGCGGGATGAGCCGCCAGAAGGGGTCGCGCAGGCGTGGCGGCGCCACGTCCAGCGGCCCCGACGACGCGGATCGCCCGCTTTGGCAGCACCCGCAGGGCAAGGGGAGATTTGGCCCGTGGCGGCGTTGCTCGATTGCCAGATAGCGCCGCTATCTGGCGCACTCGCGCCTTGCCACGAGCCAAATCTCCCCTTGTCACGGCCTCGCTATTTAGAGGGTTGGACCCTTAGGGCAGGAGCACGCTGCTCCCCACCGTTTCGCCCGCTTCGAGCGCCCGATGCGCCGCGGCCGCCTCCTCCTGCGCGAAGCGCTGCCCGATCTCGGGCACGATCGCGCCCTTCGCGAGCATCGTGAACACCCGGTCCGCGATCGCCTGCTTCTCGTCCGGCGTCACCGCATAGTCGAACAGCGTCGGCCGCGTGACGAACAGCGAGCCGTGCCGCGCGAGGATCGTCAGGTCGACGCCGCGCACCGCGCCGCCGGCATTGCCATAGGACACGATCAGCCCGCGGCGCGCCGCGCTGCCCAGCGACGCCGCCCATGTCGCGGCGCCCACGCCGTCGAGTACCACCGGCACGCCCTCGCCGCCGGTGATGTCGCGCACCCGCGCCGGCAGGTCGTCGACGTCATGCCGCAGCACATGATCCGCCCCCGCCGCGAGCACCTTGTCCGCCTTCGCCGCCGAGCCGACCACGCCGATCACCGTCGCGCCGATCGCCTTCAGCCATCCGACCAGCAGATGGCCGACCCCGCCCGCCGCCGCATGGACCAGCACGATCTGCCCCGCCTGCACCCGCGCGCAATCCTCGACCAGGAACGCAGCCGTCGCACCCTTGAGCATGACCGCGGCGGCGACCTCATCCGCCACCCCGTCGGGCACGCGCACGAGCTGCTCCGCCTTGACGTTGCGCGCCGTCGCATAGCCGCCGAGCGCCGGCCCCCACGTCCCGACCCGATCGCCGGGCGCGAACGCGACACCCGCGCCCGCCGCCTCGACGACGCCGACCGCCTCCGACCCCAGCCCGCTCGGCAGCTTCAGCGGATACAGCCCGCTGCGATGGTACGTGTCGATATAGTTCAGCCCCACCGCCGTGTGCCGCACCCGCACCTCGCCCGGCCCCGGCGGCGGCGGTTCGACGTCGCGCCAAAGGATCACTTCCGGCCCGCCGGTCGCCTCGAAATACGCCTGCCGCACCATGTCGTCACTCCACGGGTTTTCAGTTGCAACGCTTAACGCGCCGCCGCATGAGCCGCTCCAAACATACCGATGGAGAGCGGACGATGCACAGCTACCTGCAGCATTACATCGATGGCCAGTGGGTCGACAGCGACGGCGGCAAGACCCATCAGGTCATCGACCCCTCGACCGAGCAGCCCGTCACCGAGATCACGCTCGGCACCGCCGCCGACGTCGACAAGGCCGTCGCCGCCGCCGCCCGCGCCTTCGAGAGCTTCAGCCAGACCAGCGTCGCCGAGCGCACCGCGCTGCTCGAACGCATCATCGAGGAGTACAAGGCGCGCATCCCCGACCTCGCCAAGGCGGTGAGCGAGGAGATGGGCGCGCCGATCGGCTTCGCGCAGGCGGCGCAGGTGCCCGCCGGCCTCGGCTATTTCATGACCACGCTAAAGGCGCTGACCGAGTTCCAGTGGGAAGAGCGCATCGGCAAGGCGCGCGTCGTCCACGAGCCGATCGGCGTCGTCGCGATGATCACGCCATGGAACTGGCCGCTCAACCAGATCTGCGCGAAGGTCGCCCCCGCCCTCGCCGCCGGCGACACGATGATCCTCAAACCGTCGGAGGAATGCCCGTCGTGCGCGGTCATCCTCGCCGAAATCCTCGACAAGGCGGGCGTGCCGGCCGGTGTGTTCAACCTCGTCAACGGCGACGGTCCTGGCGTCGGCGCGGCGCTGTCGGCGCACAAGGGTGTCGATATGGTCAGCTTCACCGGCTCGACCCGCGCCGGCATCGCGGTCGCGCAGGCGGCGGCGATTACGGTCAAGCGCGTCCATCAGGAACTCGGTGGCAAGGCCCCCAACCTCGTGCTGGAGGGTGCCGACCTCGGCGCGGTCCTGCCCCCCACCGTCCACGGCGTGCTGGCCAACAGCGGTCAGAGCTGCATCGCCCCCACCCGCCTGCTCGTTCACAAGACCCAGCTCGACGAGGCTACCGCGGTCGTGAAGCAGATCATGGAAGCCGCACAGGTCGGCGATCCCGCGGAGATGGGCGCGCATATCGGCCCGGTCGTCAACAAGGCGCAGTTCGACAAGATCCAGGACCTGATCCAGTCGGCGATCGACGAAGGCGCGACGCTGGTGACCGGCGGCACCGGCCGCCCCGACGGCCGCAACGCCGGCTATTACATCCGCCCGACCGTGTTCGCCGACGTCACGCCGGCGATGCGCATCTGGCGCGAGGAAACCTTCGGCCCGGTCGCGACGATCACGTCCTACGAGGGCGCGGACGAGGCGGTGCGGCTCGCGAACGACACCGATTACGGTCTGTCCGCCACCATCTCAGGCGACCCCGCCGCCGCCGCCAAGGTCGCGCCGAAGCTACGCGCCGGGCTGGTGACGATCAACGCCTGGGCGGGCGGGGGCGGCACGCCGTTCGGCGGCTACAAGCAGTCGGGCAACGGCCGCGAGGGCGGCAAGTTCGGCCTGACCGACTTCATGGAGGTCAAGACGATCGTCGGCGAGGCGGCGTAAGGTCCTGGTTGAACTCGCTCGGTCGCGAGTTTCGAGGCGGCGCCGGCCCGCTCCCCCACCCGACCGCCCATTCAGGATATTCTGTAGGCGGTCGGGTGGGGGAGTGGGCCGGCACCGCTAAACGCGCATGGCGCGTTTTCAGACAGACGCCGGTTCCTGTCGTTTCGCTGACAGCCTAGTTCAGCTTGATCTCAGCCCGAATCGCCTAGAGCCGGTCCATCATAGGGGCCGGCTCGTGCGCCGGCGTTTGAGGACGATCGAGATGTTCAAGAAGGTGGTGACAGCGCTGCTCGCGACCGCGGTGGTCGCGCCGGCCGCCTATGCGCAGGACGCCCAGGCGGCCGAGATTGCCGCGCAGGATCAAACCGCGCCGGAGCGGGTCCGTCCGCATCGCGGCGAGGAGCGCCGCGATGCGCCGCAGCGCGCCGAGCGCCCGGCGGCGGCGCCACCGGCCCAGGCCTTCCAGCAACGCCCGCAGCGCCAGCCCGATCAGCCACGCCCCGCCGTCCAGGCGGAAGCGCAGGTGCAGGCGCAAGGCGGCTGGCAGGGGCGCGGTGACCGGGGCGATCGCGGTCCGCGCGGCGGCCAGGGCGCGCAGCAGCGATTTGGTGCGCAACCCCAGCAGATCCAGCCGCAGCAGGTCCAGGCCCAACCGGTCCCGCCTCAGCGCGACGGACGCCGGGACGATCGGCGTCAGGTCTTCGGCGGTGCCGCACCCCAGGACTACGGCCGCCGCGCCGACCAGGGCCGCGTCGCGCCCTACGCCAACGACCAGCGCCGCGTCGACGACGCGCGCCGCGCGCAGGCCGGCGGCCGCTACGGCGACGACCGCCGTTACGACGCGCCGACCAACTGGAACCGCGGCAACGACTGGAACCGGCGCTGGCGCAACGACAACCGCTTCGACTGGGGCCGCTACCGGCAGCAGAACCGCCAGCTCTTCAGCCTGCCGCGCTATTACGCGCCATACGACTGGCATTACGGCTATCGCCGCTTCTCGATCGGCGTGACGCTGTCGTCGGTGCTGTGGGATCAGGATTACTGGATCGACGATCCCTGGTACTATCGCCTGCCGCCCGCTTACGGCCCGTACCGCTGGGTGCGCTATTACAACGACGCGCTGCTCGTCGACATCCGCAGCGGGTACGTGGTCGATACGGTGTACGACATCTTCTATTGATCGCGGGGGGGGGCTCGGGGCGATCCGGGTCCCCCCTCCGTCACCCCGGCCGCAGAGCCGGGGTCCAACGTGGCGCACGTCATGCCGCTCGCGAAACGGACGGCGATATGACTCACTCCAGCCTGGCTGCCGGCACTAGGCCGGCATGACGGAACATCTTGTTTTCCCGACCTGCCACGCACTATCGCCGCCCCATGCCCCTGTTCACCCGCCCCCCCTCCGGAGCCACCGCGTCCAAGGTCCGTGCGCTCGCCGGGATCCAGACCGTCGCCCGCCTCGACGCCGATCCCGCCGTCAAGCGCGCGAAGATCGACGCCGCGCAATTCTATTATCGCCCCGACTTCCTCACGCCCCGGCAATGCGAGGATCTCGTCACCCTGATCGACGCCAACCGCCGGCCGTCGACCTTGCTCAGCGACCATCCCGACCGGAGCTTCCGCACCTCGGACAGTTGCGACATGGACCGCTGGTCCCCGTTCGTGCGGCCGATCGACGAGTCGATCGCCAATCTGCTCGGCATCGACCCCGACAAGGGCGAGACGATGCAGGGCCAGCGCTATGCCCCCGGCCAGCAGTTCCGCGCCCACCACGATTATTTCCACGCGACCGAAAGCTATTGGGCGACGGTCAGCAAACAGGGCGGCCAGCGCACCTGGACCGCGATGATCTATCTTAACGACGTGACCGAGGGTGGCGCGACCTGGTTCCCGCAGGCGGGCATCAAGGTCTCGCCCAAGCGCGGCCTGCTGCTGGCCTGGAACAACATGAAGCCCGACGGCAGCCCCAACGAAGCCACGCTGCACGAGGGCATGGCCGTGGGCGAGGGCGTGAAATACATCGTCACCAAATGGTTCCGCGAAGGGCTGTGGGTGGGGCGGCCGTAAGCCTGTCCTACGCGCCGCGCGCACGGGCCAGCGTCGCTGGCCACGAGACGCGCCAGCGCAGCCGAGCTTCGACGTCACGCGATTTACTCGCGTGACGGGGCCCTGTCCTACGCGCCCGCGCTGTGCCACGCTAAGTGGATGGGCAGCGCTTCACATCTTCATGCCGGCCTCGTGCCGGCATCCACCCTCCTCCCGCGCCGATCGCCTCGTAACAGCACGCCACGCCCGGTGCCGACGTGGATGCCCGAACAAGCCCGGCATGACGGTGGTAACACCTCAACTTCCTCCACTTGTCCCCCGCGTAATCGCGCTTACGCCTCAACTTAGCCTCAACTTCCGATGACCCCCGTCCTCGACATCACCAGTTCGATCCTCGGCCAGCCGTGGCGGTGGCGCGCGCTCGTCGCCGACGGGCGTGACGGCTGGGGCAGCGACGATCTCGTCACCCAGCTCCTGCTCGCGCGCGGCGTCGCCCGCGAGGCGCTCGACCTCCACCGCGCACCGTCGATCCGCGCCTTCATGCCTGACCCTTCGTCGTTTCAGGACATGGACAAGGCTGCCGCCCGCCTTGCCGATGCGGTGGTCACAAGCGAGAAGATCGCGATCTTCGGCGACTACGACGTCGACGGCGCGACCTCGGCGGCGCTGCTCACCCTCATCCTGCGCGACCTCGGCATCGAGCCGCGCCTCTACATCCCCGACCGCGTCACCGAGGGCTACGGCCCGTCCGGCCCCGCCCTCACGCGCCTGGCGCAGGAGGGCGCGACGCTGATCGTCACCGTCGACTGCGGCGCGCAGGCGTTTGAGGCGCTGGCGGCGGCGCGCGACGTCGGCGTCGACGTCATCGTCGCCGACCACCACCAATGCGCCAGCGCCCACCCGCACGCGCACGCCTTCGTCAATCCCAACCGCCTCGACGAGGCCGGCGGCCACGGCCACCTCGCGGCCGTCGGCGTCTGCTTTCTCCTCGCCGCCGCGCTGCTCCGCACCCTGCGCGGCCGCGGGTTCTTCGCCGGTCGCGCCGAGCCGAAGCTCATCGATCACCTCGACCTCGTCGCGCTCGGCACCGTCGCCGACGTCGCGCAACTGCGCGGCCTCAACCGCGCCTTCGTGGCGCAAGGGCTGAAGGTCATGGCGCAGCGCCGCAACCCCGGCATCGCCGCGCTGATCGAGGCATCGCGCCTCACCCGCGCGCCGACGTGCAGCGACCTCGGCTTCGCGCTCGGCCCGCGCATCAATGCCGGTGGCCGGGTCGGGCGCGCCGATCTCGGCGTCCGACTCCTCACCACCCGCGACCCCGACGAGGCGCGGCGAATCGCGCAAGAGCTCGACGCCCTCAACGGCGACCGCCGCGCCATCGAGGCCGGCGTCCAGGAAGCCGCCGAAGCCCAAGGCGTTTCTGGGGCCGCGAACGGCCGCCGCGTCGCCATCGCCGCCGGGCGCGGCTGGCACCCCGGCGTCATCGGCATTGTCGCGGGGCGGCTGAAGGAAAAGTTTGGCCGCCCCGCCATCGTCATCGCGATCGACGAGAACGGCATCGGCAAGGGCTCGGGCCGCTCGATCTCCGGCGTCGACCTCGGCCAGGCGGTGCTCGCGGCGAAGGAGGCCGGCCTGCTCCAGGCAGGCGGCGGCCACGCGATGGCGGCGGGGCTGACGATGGACGCCGCGCGCGTCGCCGACCTGTCCGACTTCCTCGAAGACCGGCTCGCCGCTGCCGTCGACCGATCGAGCGAAGGCCGCGCCCTCCTCGTCGACGCCGTGCTCGCGACCGGCGGCGTCAACCCGGAGATGGTCGCGGCGATGGACGCGGGCGGCCCCTACGGCACCGGCTGGCCCGCCCCCCGCCTCGTCGCCGGCCCCGTCCGCGTCGTCCGCGCCGATCTCGTCGGGACCAACCACGTCCGCGCGATCGTCGCCGGCGACGACGGCCGCAGCCTCAAGGCGATGGCCTTCCGCCACGCCGAGACCGCGCTGGGCCAGGCGCTGCTCGGCGCCGCGCCGCACCGGCGGCTATGGCTGGCGGGAAGGGCAAAGCTCGACGACTGGGGCTCGAAACCGGCGGCGGAGCTGCATGTCGAGGACGCGGCGTGGGCGGAGTAAGGCGGTTATGGCCGGCAGCGTCGCGGCAACGCCGCGTCGTCGACCGCGGCCTTGCCCCGCCGGCCGCGCTGGCGCGTCTCGTCGCCAGCGCTGCTGGCGGCGTGCGCACGGCGCGGTGGTGCGGGCGGTGGGAATCGAACCCACACTCCTTGCGGAACCGGATTTTGAGTCCGGCGCGTCTACCAATTCCACCACGCCCGCGTCAGCGTCGCCCGCTACCCCACGCCGCCGGTCGATGGCAAGCCGGTCAGTAGGCCGGCACCACCTCGCCGCGCCCCTTCGGGTCCGGGCCGTAGCGATTGGTTCCCGGCGTGCCGTCGAGGACCATGAACACGATCAGCGCGATCGCCAGCCCCAGCGCGGCCAGCCCGCCCACCACGGTGAGCACGCTCGAGTTCAGCGCCGCGCCCACGAACACGATCACATAGCCCGCCAGCGGCAGCAGGATGAGCCAGCCCGATTTGCCGGTATCGTGCAGCCGCCGGACGGTGACCGCCAGATCGGGGATGATGAGCGCCAGCGAGGCCAGCAGCAGGATGCCGTACACGATCAGCCCGGCACCGATCAGCGCCGCCGCGCCGCCCGTCCCGCCACCGCCGAACAGGGTGAAGATCGAGGCGCCGAACACGGCCAGGACGATCGACGCCGCGATGCCCAGCAGGAACTTGAACACCTGCCACATCCAGAACTCCTGCCGCCGCGACCGGCCGCTGAACTCGGCATACCGCTTGAGCGGCATCAGCATCCATTCCATGGTCTTCCCCCCGATCGGCGTGACGCCCCTGCCCACGCTGCGGCTCACGATACTGGCCAATGATCGGCGCGCGTCAAGCGCACCTTGGAGCGGTTGCTCTAGGCCCGGGGTGTCTGCCGCCGATAGCTCAGCGCCTCGGCGACATGCAGCCGCCCGACGCCGTCGGCCCCTGCCATGTCGGCAATCGTCCGCGCCACGCGCAGGATGCGGGTATAGCCGCGTGCCGACAGCCGCATCGCCTCCGCCGCCTGCGCCAGCAGCCGCCTGCCCGGCTCGTCGGGCGTCGCAACCCGGTCGAGCAGCGCCCCCTCCGCCTCGGCGTTGGTCCGCACCGGCTCGTCGCGGTAGCGATCGCGCTGGACGGCCCTGACCGCGGCGACCCTCGCCGCGACCTCGGCCGAACCCTCGGCGGGCGGCGGCAGTACGAGGTCGGCGGCACTCACCGCCTGCACCTCGACATGCAGGTCGATGCGGTCCAGCAATGGTCCCGACACCTTGGTCTGGTAATCCGCCGCGCATCTGGGCGCACGGGCACAGGCCAGCCCGGCGTCGCCCAGATGGCCGCACCGGCACGGGTTCATCGCGGCGATGAGCTGGACCCGCGCCGGAAAGGTGACGTGCGCATTGGCCCGCGCCACCGAGACCACGCCGGTCTCCAGCGGCTGGCGCAGCGAGTCGAGCACCGCGCGCTGGAACTCGGGCAGCTCGTCGAGGAAGAGCACGCCCAGATGCGCCAGACTGACCTCGCCCGGCTTCACCCGCAAGCCGCCGCCGGTCAGCGCCGCCATCGACGCGCTATGGTGGGGCGATCGGAACGGCCGGGTTCGCGTCAGCCTTCCCCCGGTCAGCGTCCCCGCCACCGATTGCACCATCGACACCTCCAGCGCCTCGGCCGCATCGAGCGGCGGCAGGATGCCGGGCAGACAGCTCGCCATCAACGACTTGCCCGCGCCCGGCGGGCCGACCATCAGCAGGTTGTGTCCGCCCGCCGCCGCGATCTCCAGCGCGCGCTTGGCGGTCTCCTGCCCCTTGACCTGCTTCAGGTCCGGCCCACCGACGGACGCGTCCGCCTCGCCCGGCGCGGGCGCGGCGAGCAGACCCTGCCCCTTCAGATGGTTGAGCAACGACAGCAGATCCGGTGGCGCGACGACCTCGACCGTCCCGGCCCATGCCGCCTCCGCCCCCTGCGCCGCCGGACAGATCAGCCCCTTGCCCGCCGCCGCCGCGTGCAGCGCCGCGAGCAGGACGCCCGGCGACGGCGCGATGCGGGCGTCGAGCCCGAGCTCGCCGACGACGACATAATCCGCCAGCGTTTCGACATCGACCACGCCCATCGCGCCGAGCAGTGCCAGCGCGATCGGCAGGTCGAAATGCGACCCCTCCTTGGGCAGGTCGGCCGGCGACAGGTTCACCGCGATGCGCTTGGGGGGCAGCGCCAGCCCCATCGCGGCGATCGCGCCGCGAACCCGCTCGCGGCTCTCGCCGACCGCCTTGTCGCCCAGCCCGACGACGTTGAACGCGGGCAGCCCGGGGATGAGCTGCACCTGCACCTCGACCGCGCGCGCCTCCAGCCCCAGATACGCCATCGTCGCCACGATCGCCGCCATGCGCGCCCCATTCCCCCGTTTCGTTCCTCTTACCGGCTTTTGCGCCGGCAAAAAGGGGGCGGCTGACTTGCGCCCGCAACACACCCTTGCCACATGCGTCGGCGATGAAGCGTCACCCCGTATCGCGTTGGGCGCAACTTGCGATCGGCGCGCTGCTGATCGTCGCCGCGCCCGTCGTCGGCGCGCTGCCCGGCCCGGGCGGCGTGTTCGTTTTCGCGGGCGGGATGGTGCTGCTGCTGCGCAACTCGCTCTGGGTACGCCGGCGCTGGGCGCGCGCCAAGAAGCGCTGGCCGAAGCTTGGCGAGGTGGCGGATCGCGTCATGCGGCGGGGCAGCGCGAGGCGGCGGCGGGCGCTGCGCGCCGAGCGTCCGAATTGACTCGGACGGATGCCTCGCTTATGCGCGATGGTAATAAGGCCGTCCCGGGGGCGGCCATTTTTTATTCAGATACGGGAATGACCGATGAAGCGGACCTTTCAGCCGAGCAACCTGGTGCGGGCACGCCGTCACGGCTTCCGCGCGCGGATGGCGACGGTCGGCGGCCGCTCGGTGATCCGGGCGCGCCGGGCGCGCGGCCGCAAGAAGCTGTCGGCGTAACTGTCCTTACCCGCCGCAAGGATTTCCTGGCGGCGAACGCGGGCAAACGGGCACCGATGCCGGGCTTTGTGCTTCTGATGCGGCCCCGCAACGATGGCGACCCGGCGATGCGGGTCGGCTTCACCGTCACCAAGAAGGTCGGCAACGCCGTCATCCGCAACCGGCTGAAGCGCCGGCTACGGGCCTTGGCACGCGAGCTGCTGCCGGCGCAGGGGGTGCGCGGCGCGGACCATGTCCTGATCGGCCGCGGCAGCGGCGTCGAGCGCGACTTCGCCGCGATGCGCGCCGAGTTCGGCAAGGCGCTGGCGAAGGTGGTGCGGTGACCCCCTTCGTCACCCCGGGCTTGACCCGGGGTCCCGCTTCTTCCTCGCGCGGCAAGGCAGCGGGACCCCGGATCTTCGGCCGGGGTGACGGGTGCGGGAGATGCTGACCCGCCTCCTCATCCTCCTCGTCCGCGGCTGGCAGATCGGCCCGTCGGCCGTGCTGCCGCCGTCCTGCCGCTTCCAGCCGAGCTGTTCCGCCTATGCAATCACCGCGCTTCGCCGCTATGGCGCGGCCCGGGGCGGGTGGCTGGCGATGAAGCGGATCGCGCGTTGCCATCCCTTCGGCGGGTTCGGGCCGGACCCGGTGCCCTGAACGACCGGCACATTGACTAGGACGTGATCTTTTGACGAACGACCGCCGCAACTTCGTGGCTTTCCTGGTGATCGCCGCCGTCATCCTGCTCGGGTGGCAGGCATTGCAGAGCCGTTTCTTCCCGCCCGCCAACCCGCCGGTGACGAAGGTGGTGAACGGCAAGTCGAAGCCCGTCTTCAACCCCGTCGCCGATCCGACCGCCGACGGCCCCGCCGCGACCCGCTCGCGCGATCAGGTGCTCGCCGCGACCCAGCGGGTGCGGATCGACACGCCCGCGCTGTCGGGGTCGATCAACCTCGCCGGCGCGCGGCTCGACGACCTGGTGCTCAAGCGCCACCGCGAGACGATCGCGAAGGATTCCGGCCCGGTCCGCCTGTTCTCGCCCGCCGGCGCGCCGGAGGCCTATTTCGCGCAGATCGGCTGGCGCGACGACGGGCTGAAACCGCCCGCGCCCGACACGGTGTGGACGGCGTCCGCCCCGCTGCTTGCCCCCGGCAAGCCGGTGACGCTCGACGCCGCCAACGCCACCGGCCAGCGCTTCCGCATCGAGATCGCGGTCGACGACGACTATCTCTTCACGATCAAGCAGACCGTGCTCAACGCCGGCAGCGCGCCCGTTCCCGTCGCGGCCTACGGCCTCGTCAACCGCTCGGGCGTGTCGAAGGACCCCGATTACACGACGATGCACGCCGGGCCGATGTGGGTCGGCAACGGCGCGGCGCATTACGGACCCAATTTCAAGGATGTCGACAAGGCCCCCGAGCGCTTCGCGACCACCGGCGGCTGGCTCGGCTTCACCGACAAATACTGGCTGACCGCGCTCGTCCCCGATCAGGGCCGCGCCTTCGACGGCCAGTTCCGCGCCGGCACGGGCAAGACCTACCAGGCCGATTATGCGCTGGCCGCCCAGCAGCTCGCGCCGGGCCAGTCGGTGTCGACGACGACGCGGCTGTTCGCCGGGGCCAAGGAAACCCGCCTGCTCGACCGCTATACCGATCAGGCGCACATCCCGCAGCTCGACTATGCGATCGACTGGGGCTGGTTCCGCCTCGTCGAGAAGCCGATCTTCTATTATCTCGACTGGCTGTTCCTCCACGTCGGCAATTTCGGCGTCGCGATCGTGCTGCTGACGATCACCATTCGCCTGCTGATGTTCCCGATCGCGCAGCGCCAGTTCGCCTCGATGGCGAAGATGCGCGTCATCCAGCCCAAGATGAAGGCGCTGCAGGAACGTCACAAGGACGACAAGGAGCGGATGCAGCGCGAGGTCATGGGGCTGTACAAGACCGAGAAGGTCAACCCGCTCGCCGGCTGCCTGCCCACCTTCCTCCAGATCCCGATCTTCTACGCGCTGTACAAGGTGCTGATGCTGACGATCGAGATGCGGCATCAGCCGTTCGCGGCGTGGATCCGCGACCTGTCCGCGCCCGATCCGCTGACCCCGATCAACCTGTTCGGGTTGCTTCCCTTCACCCCGCCCGGCTTCCTGCACCTCGGCGTCCTCGCCATCCTGCTCGGCGTGACGATGTGGCTCCAGTTCCGCCTCAATCCCGCCGCCGGCGACCCGGCGACGCAGCAGGTGATGGGGTTCATGCCCTGGGTGATGATGTTCATCTTCGCGCCGCTCGCGGCGGGGTTGCAGCTCTATTACGTCGCGTCGAACCTGATCTCGATCGGCCAGCAGAAGCTGCTCTATTCGCGCCATCCGCAGCTCAAAGAAGCGCCCGCCAAGTGAGCGATGACCATGCGAGCGACGACGTCGACCTGATCGAGCCCGCGCGCAAGTTGTTCGCGGGGCCGGTCGAGTTCCTCAAATCCGCGCCGGGGCTGCAATATCTGCCCGACGCCGACGTCCCCGAAGTGGCGTTCGCCGGCCGCTCGAACGTCGGCAAGTCGTCGCTGCTCAATGCGCTAACTAACCGCAACGGCCTCGCCCGCACCTCGAACACGCCGGGGCGGACGCAGGAACTCAACTTCTTCGACGTCGGCCAACCCCTCCGGCTCCGCCTCGTCGACATGCCCGGCTACGGCTTTGCCAAGGCGCCGCCGCAGGTCGTCAGGCAATGGCGCTTCCTCATCAACGACTATCTGCGCGGCCGTCAGGCGCTCAAGCGCGCGCTGGTGCTGATCGACGCCCGCCACGGCATCAAGGAAGTCGACCGCGATATTCTCGAAATGCTCGACAAGGCGGCGGTCAGCTACCGCCTCGTCCTGACCAAGGCCGACAAGATCAAGGCGAGCGAGCTGGCGATGGTGACGCAGGAAACCGCCGCCGAGGCCCGCAAGCACGCCGCCGCCCACCCCGACGTCATCGCCACGTCGAGCGAAGGCGGCCTCGGCATCCCCGAATTGCGCGCCGCGGTGCTGGACGCGATCGGCTGACCTCCGTCAGGGGTTGCGACAAAAGCGTTGCGATGGTGTAACGACGACTCGAAGGAGTCGGCTCATGAAGCACCTGCTCGTCGTCCTCATCCTCGCCGCCGCGATCGCCCCCGCGCAACGCCCGCCCGTCCGCTTCGCCAACCAGTTGCCGATGGCGGTCCGCAAGGCGGTGGCGCTGGCGAACGACACCTGCCGCGAGGCGGGCGGCGCGCCCGGCAAGTCGCCCGATCTGGTCAGATACGCCGACCTCAACGGCGACGGCATCGGCGATTATGTCGTCGACTGGGCCGCCCACGATTGCCAGGGCGCGGTCAGCGCAATGGTCAACGGGCAGAGCGGCTCGATGGTCGTCGTGCTGGCGGGGGGGCCGGGCAACATCGCGGCCGAAGCCTATTCCGCCAGCGTCTATGGCGCGAAGATCGAGACGATCGCGGGCAAGTCGACGCTGTGGGTCGATGTCGCGGCGCTGGATTGCGGCCAGCGCAATGCCGCCACCATGCCGTTCGCGCGCTGGAAGTTCTGCTCGCGTCCCCTCGCCTGGAACGCCGCGCGCCGTGCCTTTGTGCTGGGGCCGCTCGCGCAGGCGCGGCCGATCCAGTAACCCCCGTTGCCGGTCGACGGCGCGCCCTCTATCGCGCCGTGCATGAAGCTCATCATCGGCAACAAGGCCTATTCCTCCTGGTCGCTGCGCGGCTGGCTGGCGTGCAAGCAATCGGGGCTGCCCTTCGAGGAGGTCGTCGTCCCGCTCTACGACGCCGGCTGGGATCAGCGCCGCATGAGCGACGAGCTCGCGCCCTCGGCGGGCAAGGTGCCGGTGCTGTGGGACGGCGACATCGTCGTCTGGGACAGCCTCGCGATCGTCGACTTCCTCGCCGACCGCGTCGGCCGCGACCGGTTCTGGCCCGCCGACGAGGCCGCGCGCGCGATGGCGCGGTCGATCGCGGCGGAGATGCACTCCAGCTTCACCGCGCTGCGACGCAAGCATTCGATGAACGTCCGTCAGGTCTTCCCCGCCCGCCAGCCCGACGCCGACGTGGCGGCGGACCTCCAGCGCATCACGACGCTCTGGGCGCAGGCGCGTGCCCGCTTCGGCGGCGACGGCGATTTCCTGTTCGGCCCGTTCGGCGCGGCCGACATCATGTTCGCCCCCGTCGTCACCCGCATCCTGACCTACCAGCTCCCCGTCGCCCGCTTCGCGAGCGGCTATATCGACGCGATGCTCCACCACCCCTGGATGCAGCAATGGATCGCCGAGGCGCAGGAAGAGGAATGGGTGATCGCACAATACGAACAGCCCTTCACCGAATGACCGACCCCGTCGCCCTGTTGCAGGCGCTGATCCGCTGCGACAGCGTCACCCCGGCGCGCGGGCAGGTGTTCGACGTGCTGGAGGCGGCGCTGGCCCCGCTCGGCTTCGCGATCGACCGATTCGTCCTCGGCGACCCGCCCGAGGGCCCGGTCGAGAACCTCATCGCGGTGCGCGAGGGCGCCGGCCCGCTGTTCGCCTTCGCCGGTCACCTCGATGTCGTCCCGCCCGGCGCGGGCTGGATCGGCTCCCCCTGGGACGGCGAGGTGCGTGACGGCCTGCTCCACGGACGCGGCGCGGTCGACATGAAGGGCGGCGTCGCGGCGTTCGTCGCGGCCGCGGCGCGCGCGCCCGATGCCGCGGCGGCGCTGCTCATCACCGGCGACGAGGAAGGCCCGGCGCTGTACGGCACGCGCGCGATCATCACCCGCATGGCCGCGCGCGGCCTCCGTCCCGCGATGTGCCTGGTCGGCGAACCGACCTCGGCGAGGCGGCTCGGCGACACGATCAAGATCGGCCGCCGCGGCTCGCTGTACCTGTGGATCGACGTGCCCGGCCGGCAGGGGCACGTCGCCTACCCCCACCTCGCCGACAACCCCGTCCCCAAGCTCGTGCGCGCGCTCGCCGCGATCGACGCGTTGGTGCTCGACGCGGGCACCGACTGGTTCCAGGCGTCCAATATCGAGCTGACCGACCTCGAGGTCGGCAACCCCACCGGCAACGTCATCCCGCCGCGCGCCAAGGGCCGGCTGTCGCTCCGCTTCAACGACCTGCACCGGGGGCAGGAACTGGTCGACCGCCTGACCGCGCTCGTCCACGCGCACGCGCCGGACGCGATCGTGACCTCGCGCATCGCCGGCGAGGCCTTCCTGACCGCGCCCGGCCCGCTCAGCGACCTGGTCGGCGCGGCGGTGACCGAGGTGACCGGCCTGACGCCGGAACTGTCGACCAGCGGCGGCACGTCGGACGCGCGCTTCCTCGCGGCGGTCTGCCCGGTGGTCGAGCTCGGCCTGCTCAACGCGACGATGCACCAGGTCGACGAGGCGGCCGCGGTCGCGGATGTCGAGGCGCTGACCGCGATCTATGCGGCGGTGTTGAGGCGGGTCACAGCTTCCCTCTCCCCCTGAGGGAAGAGGGAATCAGGAATGTCGCCGCAGCACGATATACAGCGCTCCCGCCCCGCCATGGCGCGGGTGAGCGTTCCTCACTGCCGCGATCCGATCCGCGTGACGCGACGCCGCCAGCCAATCGGCCACCGCCGCCCGGATCGCGCCGCGCGCGTGCGGCCGTTCGCTCTCCGGACGCGGCGGCTTGCCGGTGACGAGCAGCAGCACCCGGTCGCCACGCCCGATCGCGCGCTCCAGTCCCCGATCGAGCAGCGCATGGGCGGACGCGAGCGTATGGCCGTGGAGATCGAGGCTCGCATCGGGCTGCGTCATCCCGCGCGACAGGCGGCGGTCCCAGGAACCGTCGAGCGTCGCGGCGGCGTGGGGTGTCGGCCGAACCTTCTCACCCTCACCCTTCCCACCCGGCTGCGCCGGGCGGGCCCCTTCCCTCTCCCACTGGGAGAGGGAGGGAGGCGCGCAGCGCCGGAAGGGTGAGGGTGACGGAGCAGCCGACGTCGGCTTCAACGGCCGCACCGACGCCATCACCCGCCCCCAGGCGGCGGCCTCGTCAGGGCTGAGCGGGCGGCGCACTGGCCTGAAGTCGAGCGAGCGTCCCGAGCGGCAACAGCAGCCAGGCCGTGCCGTGCGCCGACATGCCGCCCGCCGTCGCCTCCGCCGCCACACCGCCGCCCCAGAAGGTATCGAGCCGGTTCGCGCCCTTGATCGCCCCACCCGTATCCTGCGCCACCCACAAGGCGGTCGCATCCACCCGGTCCATCGACAGGAACACCGGCGCGCCCAGCGGCACGAACTTCGGGTCCGCCGCCGCGCTCACCCCGCCCGTCACCGGATAGCCCATCGCCCCTTGCGGCGGCGTCGACAGCGCGCGGAAGAACACATAGCTCTTGTTCTCGCGCATCAGCGCCTGCCCCGCGTCGGGGTTGGCGTGCAGCCAGCCGACGATGCCCTGCATCGACGCGCCGCCCGGCGGCAGGACGTTGCGCTGGCGCAGCAGCGAGCCGATGCCGGTATAATCGCGCCCGTTCTGATTATCGTAGCCGATCCGCATCACCCCGCCGTCGGGCAGCCGCAGCCGGCCCGACCCCTGGATCTGGAGGAAGAACAGCGCCACCGGGTCCGCCGCCCAGGCCAGCACCCGCGCCTTGCCGGCGAGCGCGCCCTGCTCGATCGCGGTACGATCGAAATAGGGCACGAAGCCCTGCCCATCGACCCGGCCCCGGATCTTCCTGCCCTTCAGTTCGGCCGAGAACTGGCCGAGATCGACCTCGATCAGATCGGTCGGCCGCGCGTAGATCGGCACGTCATAGCCCGGCCGCCGTTCGCGCGACCCGGCGATCTCCGGCTCGTAATAGCCCGTCGCGAAGGCACGACCGTCGCCGACCTGCACGCTCTCGAACCACTGCGCGAAGAAAGCCCGCGCCCCGCCCGCCGGCACGCCACGCGCGGCGTCGCACGCCGGCTGCCAGTCGCTCCCTCGCGTCAACCCGGACGGATCGGCACGACGAACCAGCCCCGGACACGACAGCGCGAACGCCTGCCGCGCCGACTCGGCTTCGGCATCGTCGATCGGCAGCGAGGCGGTCGCGGGGCCCGCGACCAGCCCCGCCGTCGCCGCCGTCGTCGCGCCGGGCACGGGCAAGGCAGCCATCGGCGCCAGCGGCACGGCGGCCACGGGCTGCGCCACCGGCGCGGGCGCACGCGGCCTCGGCAAGGGATAGGCGGACACCGGCGCGCGCGTCGGCGCGGAAACGGTCGACGGCGGCACGATGCGCCCGCCGCACGCCGCCAATGCCAGCCCCAGCGCGAGCGCCCACCGGGCGCGCGCGCGCGTGGGCGTGTGCTTGGCCTCCGTATGGGTCAGGATTGCCCGGAGAGGCCGGCTGGCAAGGACGGTCGCGCAGACGCGTAGAGGCGTTACGCGCAAGCGGCGTGACGCCGCCAGCCGGCCTCTCCGGGTAATCCCGAAGGGGCGATAGTCATGGCCCATACGGGGGCTAAGCACACGCCCTAGGCTTCATCGGTATCGGCGAGCTTCCAGTTGGGATCGTTGCTCTTGAGCGTCCGCGCGAAGGTCCAGACATCGTGCGTCTCGACCGCGTCGGTCATCGTGCCGGCGACCATCTCGCCCTCGGCATTGCGCGTCACCGCGGCGATGTCGGCGTCGAAGCGCACGGTGATCCGCGCCTCCTTGCCCTGCACCTGCGTCTCGACGATCTGCGCGCGGTCGATCCGCACCAGCCGGTTGTCGAGCGTCTCCCCCGCCTCGCGCCGCGTCGCGATCGCGGCGGCGAAGGCGTCACGCACGTCGGGCACGCACAAGTCGCCCAGCGCACCCTCGTCGCCGCGCCAGAAGGCTTCCAGCGTCATGCGGTACGCCGCCTGCGCGCCGTCGAGGAAGCGGCTGACGTCGAAACCGGGCTCGCCGGCGACGATCGCGCGCAGGCCCTGCTCGGCGCGCGGCTCGATCGGCTTGGGGGCGGCATCGCGCGGCTCGGCCTGTGGCTCGGGGGCGCGCGGCACCGTCAGCGGCAGGCCGCGCTCGTCAGCGGCGCGGACGAGAGGGCGCGCATCGTGGCCGGTCCGCTTGCCGAGCACGCTGTACAGCCTGAGCGCCAAGAACGCCGCGACCATGCCAAGGATGATGACGTAAAACACCGTGCCTCCTGAAGGTGACGGCAACATAGGACCAACCGTCACGCTATTCAAACCCGCAGGCGTTGAAACCTGTTCCCCCCACTGCTAACCGCTCGCAGCTTCCGGCTCACACCCCGCACCCTTCATCGACAGGATCGAGTTTCGCATGGCTGACGACGCTTTCACCCCCGACGCTCAGCCACTGCCCAACGGCGCCGACACCGCGCCCGCGGCCGGCATGATCTCGCAATACGTCAAGGACTTGTCGTTCGAGAATCCCAACGCGCCGGCGATCTATCAATCGCAGGAGCCGCCGGAGATCGACGTACAGTTCAATATCGGCTCGGGCCAGGTCGGCGAGGACGTCCATGAGGTCACGCTGAAGATCGACGTCAAGGCGGAGTCCGGCAGCCAGACCGCGTTCATCGTCGACCTGTCGTTCGCCGGCCTGTTCGGCTTCCGCAACGTGCCGGCCGAACAGATCCAGCCCTTCCTGCTCGGCGAAGCCCCCCGCCTGCTCTTCCCCTTCGCCCGCCGTGTCCTCGCCGACGCGGTGCGCGACGGCGGCTTCCCGCCGCTGCTCCTGGAGCCGATCGACTTCGCCCAGCTCTACATGCAGCAGCAGCTCGCGCAGCAGGGTGCCGAAGGCGCGGCGGGGACGGCGTAATCGCAAGCAGCCGTCGCCCTCACCCTTCCGGCGCTTCGCGCCTCCCTCCCTCTCCCAGTGGGAGAGGGAAGGGGCCCGCCGCCGCAGGCGGTGGGAAGGGTGAGGGTGACGCGCCCTTCCCTGCTCATCCATGAACCTCACCCGCGCCCTCGGCTCGGTCGGCGGCCTCACGCTGGCCAGCCGCATCCTCGGCCTCGTCCGCGATTCGCTCTTCGCCCGCTTCGTCGGCGCGAGCTTTGCGTCGGACGCCTTCCTGATCGCCTTCCGCCTCCCCAACATGTTCCGCGCGCTGTTCGCGGAAGGGGCGTTCTCGGCGGCGTTCATCCCGATGTTCAACCGCAAGGTCGCCGACCCCGACGGCCCCGGCCTGCCCGCCGGCATCGCCTTCGCGACCGATGCGCTCTCGGTCCTGCTACCCGTCCTGATCGCGATGACGTTGGTGATGGAGCTGGCGGCGTGGCCCGTCACCTGGATGCTGTCGGGGGGCTTCAACGGCGCGACCCGCGACCAGTTCGCCTTCGCCGTCGAGCTGTCGCGCTTCACCTTTCCCTATCTGCTCTTCATCAGCCTCGTGTCGCTGCTCGGCGGCATCCTCAATTCGCTGCACCGCTTCTGGGTCAACGCCGCCGCCCCGATCCTGCTCAACGCGACGCTGATCTCGGCGCTGCTCTTCTTCCACCAGCACGAGCCGCTGCTGACCGCGCGCAACCAGGCGATCGCGGTGACCGTCTCGGGCGCGCTCCAGCTTCTCTGGCTGTGGTGGGCGTGCAAGCGCGCGAGCGTCACCCTGCCGCTCCGCCGGCCGCGCCTCAGCCCCGACGTGAAGCGGCTGCTGACGCTGATCTGGCCGGCGGCGGCGGGCGCGGGGGCGGTGCAGATCAACCTCGTGGTCTCGACCGCGCTCGCCGCCAAGCTGCTGCCGGCGGGGTCGGTGTCGTACATCTACTACGCCGACCGGCTCAACCAGCTCCCGCTCGGCCTGATCGGCATCGGGCTGGGCACCGTGCTCCTGCCCACCATTTCGCACCTGCTCGGGCGCGGCGCGGAAGAGGAGGCGATGGCGACGCAGAACCGGGGGCTCGAACTCGCGCTGCTCCTCACGCTGCCGGCCACCGTCGCGCTGATCGTCTGCGGCACGCCGATCGTCGCGGCGCTGTTCCAGCACGGCCATTTCACCCCGGCCGACAGCCACGCCACCGCACAGGCGCTCGCCGCCTTCTCGATCGGCCTGCCTTCCTACATCCTCGTCAAGGTGCTGACGCCGGGCTATTACGCCCGCTCCGACACGCGCACCCCGGTGCGCTACGCGACGATGTCGATGGCGGTGAATCTCGTTCTCAACCTCGCGCTCATCCCCACGATCGGCCATATCGGGCCGCCGCTCGCCACCGCGATCGCGTCGACCGTCAACGTCGCGATGCTCTACCGGACGCTGCGCAGGCGCGGGCATTTCGCACCCGACGCGCAGCTCAAGCGCCGCATCCCTCGCGCCGCGCTGGCGGCGGTGCTGATGGGGGTCGCGATGTGGTTCGGGAACACCTTGTTCCAGCCCTATGTCACCGGCACCAGCATCGAACGCTGGGGCGCGATGCTCGTGCTGGTGGCGGCCGGCGGGCTGGTCTATGGCGCGGCCGTCCTCGCGACGGGCGCATTTTCCCCGTCCGAGGTGCGCCTGCTCTTCCGTCGTTCCGCCAAGGCCTGACCTCCCATGTGTCCAACAAAATGAGGGTCGTTTCCGGCATCCAGCCCACGGGCAACCTCCACCTCGGCAATTATCTCGGCGCGATCAAGCAATGGGTCGCGATGCAGGATCAGGCCGAATCGCTGTTCTTCCTCGCCGACCTCCATTCGCTGAGCCAGCCGGTCGTGCCGCGGGAACTCGCTGCCAACACGATCGAGATGGCGGCGACCCTGCTTGCCTGCGGGATCGATCCCGAGCGCGCGATCCTGTTCAATCAGGCCCGCGTACCGGCCCACAGCGAGCTGCAGTGGATCCTCGGCGGCACCGCGCGAATGGGCTGGCTGAACCGCATGACGCAGTGGAAGGACAAGTCCGGCAAGGACGGCGCCGGCCAGAGCGCCGGCCTCTTCAACTACCCGGTCCTTCAGGCCGCCGACGTCCTGCTGTACCGGGCGACGCACGTCCCCGTCGGCGACGACCAGAAGCAGCACCTGGAGCTGGCCCGCGACATCGCGATCAAGTTCAACCTCGACTTCGGGGTCGACCTCTTCGTCCTGCCGGAACCCTTCATCTCGGCCGCCGCGCCGCGCATCATGTCGTTGCGCGACGGGACGGCGAAGATGTCGAAATCGGATCCGTCGGACATGAGCCGGGTCAACCTCAACGATTCCGACGACGTCATCGCGCAGAAGTTTCGCAAGGCGCGCACCGATGCCGCGCCGCTGCCCGCCACGATGGCGGAGCTGGAGGGGCGGGCGGAGGCGCGCAACCTCGTCACCATCTACGCCGCCCTCGCCGGCTGGCCTGCGGCCGAGGTGCTGGGCGAGTTCGCGGGCAAGGGCTTCGGCGCGTTCAAGCCGGCGCTGGCCGACCTCGCGGTGGCGACGCTGGCCCCGATCCGCGAACGCCTCGACCATCTCCGCGCCGATCCCGCCGCCGTCGCGACCGCGCTCGAACAGGGCGCGGCCAAGGCACGCGTCCTTGCCGCCCCCACGCTCAGGGCGGCGCAGCAGGCGGTCGGCCTCCAAGTATAACGGCTCGTCGCTCGATGGCGCTGTAATCGCTGGGCGCTCATCACCTGGTAAACATTTTCAGCGACATACGCGCCATGAAACGCGCTTTCGCCTGGTCGCTGCTCCCGCTCGTCGTCGCTGCGTGCGGTGGCGGCGGCTCCACCGACACCGCCGCCGTGACGGTCGTTACCCAGGGGTCGCCGACGCCGGTCCCGGTGCCGACCCCCACGCCGACGCCGACCGCCACAGCATCACCGACGCCCACCCCCACGCCGACGGCGACCGGCTTCACCGCGCAGGCGGCGGCACTCTATACCTCGCCGCCGAGCATCGCGAACTGTCAGGCGGGCCAGCTCAGCAGTACCACGACATCGGCCATGCTGGCGAACCTCAACGCCATCCGCGCGCTCCACAAGCTGCCGCCCGTCACCTATTCCGTCGCCGACGAGCCCGGCGCGCAGCAGTCGGCGCTGATGCAGGCGGCGAACGATTCGCTCAGCCACACGCCGCCGACGACATGGAAATGCTACACCACTGCCGGCGCGACGGTGTCGGGGCAGAGCAACCTCTATGGCGGCTTCGGCGCGGGGCTCGGCTTCTACAGCGACGATACCATCCTGGCGGGCTGGCTGACCGAGACCAACAACGTCGTCGCCGACAGCGTCGGCCATCGCCGCTGGCTGCTCTATCCCTTCCTCGGCGCGGTCGCGTACGGCCGCGTCGTCGGCGCGTCGCCGACCAGCACGCGCGGCGACGGCGCGGCGCTCAAGGTGATCGGCGCCACCGGCTCGGGCGTCGCCAACGGCACGCTGCCGCCCTATGTCGCCTATCCCTATCAGGATTACCCGGCGCGCTATTTCGACACGGGGTCGCTGCTGTCGTTCACCGTCATCGCCAGCGCCAACGCGAACAGCAGCGCCAACGGCAACGTCAACTTCGCCAATGCCCGGATCACCGTCACCCAGCGCGGCGGCGGCGCGATGACGGTGTCGAAGGTCACCTACGACAACGTCGGCTACGGCCTGCCCAACAACCTGCAATGGGCGGTCGCGGGGTTGCAGGCCGCCACCATCTACGACGTCACGATCACCGGCGTGGTGGTGGGCGGCGCGACGCAGAGCTACAGCTACTACTTCCGCGTGGTCTGAGGTTCAGCCCTCGAGCTCGCGCAACAGCACGCGGACCGCATTGTCGACCTCGCGGTCGCTGTCGCGGAGCTGCTCGACCCGGCGCACCGCGTGGATCACCGTCGAATGGTCGCGCCCGCCGAACTTGCGGCCGATCTCGGGCAGCGAGCGCGTCGTCAGCCGCTTGGCGAGATACATCGCGATCTGGCGCGGCCGGGCGACGGCGCGGGCGCGGCGGGCGGAGATGAGGTCGAGCGGCTTGAGCTCGAAATGCTGGCTGACCAGCTTCTGGATCTCGTCGATCGTCACCCGCCGCTGGCTCCCACGAAGCTGCTCGCCCAGCGTCGCCACCGCGAAGTCGAGCGTCACCGCCTCGCCGGTCAGGTGCGCATAAGCGACGACGCGGTTGAGCGCGCCCTCCAGTTCCCGGATCGACCCGGTGATCCGCCCCGCGAGCAGATCGAGCACCTCGACCGGCACCGCGGCGCCGCAATCGGCCAGCTTGCGCTCCAGGATCGCCCGGCGCAGGTCGAGGTCGGGCAGGCGGATGTCCGCGACCAGGCCGATGCCCAGCCGCGACACGATCCGCGCGTCGACGCCGTCGAGCGCCTGCGGGCAGCGGTCGGCCGAGATGACGAGGCGCTTCCCCGCCGCCATGATCTCGTTGACGGTGTGGAAGAACTCCTCCTGCGTCGAATCCTTGCCGGCGATGAACTGGAGGTCGTCGATCATCAGCAGGTCGGCGGCGCGCAGCCGGGCCTTGAACGCGAAGGTATCGCGCGCCCGCACCGCCTGGACGAACTCGAACATGAAGCGCTCGGCCGACATGAACAGCACCGCTGCGTCGGGCCGCTCGGCGAGAAAGGCGTGGCCGATGGCGTGGAGCAGGTGCGTCTTGCCGAGTCCGGTCGGCGAGTGGACGAACAGCGGACTGAAGCGCGGCGGCCCCGGTTCGGCCAGCGCGCGCGCCGCATTGAGCGCGACGCGATTCGACGCGCCGACGACGAAGCGGTCGAAGCACAGCCGCTCGTCCAGCGCCGGTCGCGGCGCGGCCGGGCGGGCTTCGACGTCGGCGGGACCGGGGGCGGGAAGGGAAACCGGCTCGGCGACCAGCACCACCGGCTTCGGCCCCGCCACCCGCGTCTCGATCGCCACCGCGCGAACGCCCGGCAGCGCCTGCCGGAATTCCAGCAGCAGCCGATCGGCGTAATGGCTGCGCACCCAGTCGGCCATGAACTTCGACGGCAGCGCGAGACGGATGGTGTCGGCGTCCTCGTCGGCCACCAGCTCGACGGGCTTGAGCCATTGGTCGAACAGCCGCGCGCCCGCCGACTCGCGCAGCGAGGTCCGGATACGTGTCCAGGCCCGCTCCACATCGTTCGTCGCTGGCTGGCCGTGACCCACGCACATCTCTCCCAGGCCCGCGCGACGAATGTCGAGCGGACGGCTTACCGCCGTAATTCATCGTCCCCCCGCGCGGCCTGGTGAGAAGCCGTTCGGCACCGCGCAAAGCTGTTTGCGGCCGCGGCGAGTGCCGCTGCGAGGTGGGATTATGAACCGACGCGCGAGTCTAGCAAGCCCCGCAGCCGTCACGATTTTGAAATAAAGCGGCTTGACACCCCAAGGGTGACGGAAATGCGTCGAGAAAAATCATAAGCCGCTGATGTGAAGAGATAAAATCGCATCTGTTTGCTGGTAGTTGCCGCGCCGCGCCGCACGAATCGTGGTGAATCCTGCCTTTCACTGTTCGTTCCGACCGCGCGTGATGCGGACAGCAAAAAGCCCGCCGGGACGATCCCGGCGGGCCGATCACGATCGACGGTCTGAACGGTCAGGCGAGCGCGGTCAGGCGCTTCGTCAGCCGCGCGAACTTGCGGCTCGCGGTATTCTTGTGGAGCACGCCCTTGGCGACGCCGCGCGCGAGTTCGGGCTGCACCGCCGCCAGCGCGGCGGTGGCCTCCGACTTGTCGCCCGATGCCAGCGCGGCCTCGACCTTCTTCACGAAGGTACGAATGCGGCCGACGCGCGCGCCGTTGATTTCGGCGCGGCGATCGTTGCGGCGGATGCGCTTCTTGGCTTGCGGCGTGTTCGCCATTCGTGACAACCTCGATAGACAATAGAATAAGGAGCGCGAGGACGTGCCTCCGCTCCGGACCCGCGCGCCTTAGCCAGCGAGGGCATGATCGTCAACCGCTGCCGCCTTCACGTCAGCCCAGCGAAACCTGGGGTGACGGGCTACCCCCGCTGGCACCGCGGGCACCAGAACGTCGACCGCCCCGCCTCCACCCGCCGCCTGACGGTACCGCCGCACGCGCATGGCTGACCCTCGCGGCCGTAGACCAGGAACTGCTTGGAGAAATAGCCGAGCGCGCCGTCGGGATGCGCGAAATCGCGCAGGCTCGATCCGCCCGCCGCGATCGCCTCTTCCAGCACGATCTTGATCGCGTCCGCCAGCCGGTCGAGCCGCGCGCGCGCGATCTGGCCGGCGGCACGCGAGGGCGCGATGCGGGCGCGGTGGAGCGCCTCGCACACATAGATATTGCCCAGCCCCGCGACGATGCGCTGGTCGAGCAGCATCGCCTTGATCGGCGCGGTGCGGCCCGCCAGCGCGGCATCGAGATAGCCCCCGGTCAGCCCCGGCCCGAGCGGCTCCGGCCCCATCGCCGCGAACGGCGGATAGGCATCGAGCGCATCGGTGCGCAACAGGTCGAGGAAGCCGAAGCGCCGCGGATCGTTGAGCGCCAGCGTCCGCCCGGCCGCCGTCTCGATCAGCAGATGGTCGTGCGTCTCCACCTCGCCCGGATCGACCCGCCACCGCCCCGACATGCCGAGGTGGAAGACCAGGGTGTCGCCGCGATCGGTGTCGATCATCCCGTATTTCGCCCGCCGCCCCAGTCCCGTGACGGTCGCCCCGGTCAGCCGCTGGCGCAGGTCGGCCGGGATCGCCTTGCGCAGATCGGCGCGGCGCGGCTCGACGCGGACCAGGCGTTGGCCCGCCAGCACGGGGGTCAGGCCGCGCACGGTGGTCTCGACTTCGGGGAGTTCAGGCAAGTGACGTCACCCTCACCCTGCCGCGCCTTGCGTTCCCTCCCTCTCCCGGGGGGAGAGGGAACAGGCGGCGCAGCCGCCGATAGGGTGAGGGTGACATGCGCATTGCGTGCAGCAGCTAGGTTGCGTTTGCCCGCCTCACAAGCGGCGGCTAAGGCCAGGCCTTCATCCGTTCGTGTCGAGCGAAGTCGAGACACCTCGCCCACCGAACGCAACAAGGTCTCTCGACTTCGCTCGAGACGAACGAAAGAGTGTAAGTGACCGAGACCGTCTCCTTCGGCTACGAAGATGTCGCGCCCGCGGAGAAGACGCAGCGCGTCGGCGGGGTCTTCACCAATGTGGCGGCCCGCTACGACCTGATGAACGACGCCATGTCGGGCGGGATGCACCGGCTGTGGAAGGACCGTTTCGTCCGCCGCGTGAAGCCACGCACCGGCGAGGCGGTCCTCGACATGGCCGGCGGCACCGGCGACATCGCCTTCCGGCTCGCCAGGGCGGGCGCTGGCGTCACCGTCGCCGACATCAACCCCGCGATGCTGGCGGTCGGGATGGAGCGGGCGACCAAACGTCGCATCGACGGCCTGATCTGGCAGGAAGCGAACGCCGAAACGCTCACCTTCCCCGACAGCAGCTTCGATGCCTATACGATCGCCTTCGGCATCCGCAACGTCACCGACATCCCCGCCGCGCTGCGCGAGGCGCATCGCGTGCTGAAACGCGGCGGCCGGTTCTTCTGCCTGGAGTTCTCGACCACGCAATGGCCGGGCTTCGGCGACATCTACGACGCCTATTCGCACCGCATCGTCCCCCAGCTCGGCCGGCTCCTCGCGCAGGACAAGGACAGCTACCGCTATCTGATCGAATCGATTCGCCGCTTCCCCGACATGCCCGCGTTCGAGGGAATGATCCGCGCCGCCGGCTTCGCCAACACCCGCGTCGAGCCGGTGCTCGGCGGGCTGGTGGCGATCCACTCGGGGTGGAAGATTTGACCTTCTTGATCCTCCCCGGAACGGGGAGGGGGACCATCGCGAAGCGATGGTGGAGGGGCGTCCGCCCTGAGCGAAACGCCCAGCTCCGAAGCCCCTCCACCACCGTCGCTTCGCGTCGGCGGTCCCCCTCCCCCTGCGGGGGAGGATTTTAGATCGTGACCTCCTCCGCCACCCACATCTTCCGCCTCCTCAAATGGGGGCGCATCCTCGCGCGCCACGGCGCGCTGACCGGGATCGAGCGCGACCCCAACACCCCCGCGCCCGTCCGCCGGCTCGCGCGCATTGCGCGGCTCGGCACCCGCCAGCCGAAGACGCCGCGCTACGCCGACGCCTTCCAGGCGATCGGTCCCGCCGCGATCAAGCTCGGCCAGACGCTCGCCACCCGCCCCGATCTCGTCGGCGAGGCGGCGGCGCATGACCTGTTGCGCCTGCAGGATCAGCTTCCCCCCATCCCCTTCGTCACCGTGGAGGCGGCGATCGTCGCCGGGCTCGGCCGACCGATCGACCAGCTCTTCCGGTCGATCGACCCCGACCCGATCGGCGCCGCGTCGATCGCGCAGGTCCATCGCGGCGTCACCACCGACGGCCGCACCGTCGCGGTCAAGGTCCTGCGCCCCGGCGTCGAGGACGACTTCAAGCGCGCCATCGCCACCTATCAATGGGCGGCCGCGCAGCTCGAAGCGATGGGCGGCGAGGCGGCGCGGCTGCGCCCCCGGCTGACAGTCGAGAACTTCCGCCGCTGGACGCAGCGCGAGCTCAACTTCACCCGCGAGGCGGCGTCGGCGTCCGAGCTCGCCGAGGCGATGACCGCCGAGCCGGACTATGTCGTCCCCGGGGTCGACTGGCGGCGGTCGAGCGGCAAGATCCTGACCACCGAATGGATCGACGGCATCAAGATTTCGGACAAGGCCGCACTGCTCGCCGCCGGCTACGACACCACGAAGCTCGCCCGCACGCTCATCAACGCCTTCCTGCGCCAGGCGATCTCGGAGGGCTTCTTCCACGCCGACATGCACCAGGGCAATCTGTTCGCGATCCCGGGCGCCAATGGGCAGGGGCGCATCGCCGCGATCGACTTCGGCATCATGGGCCGGATCGACCGGCGGGCGCGGGTGTGGCTGGCGGAGATTCTCTACGGCCTCATCACCGGCAATTACAAACGCGTCGCCGAAATCCATTTCGAGGCGGGCTATGTCCCCGCGCACCACAATGTCGCCGAGTTCGCGACGGCGCTGCGCGCGGTCGGCGAGCCGATGCGCGGCCAGCCGGTCAAGGACATGTCGATCGGCATGATGCTCGACGGGCTGTTCGCGATCACCCGCGACTTCGACATGGTGACGCAGCCGCATCTGCTGCTGCTCCAGAAGACGATGGTGATGGTCGAGGGCGTCGCGACCGGCCTCGACCCCGACATCAACCTGTGGGAAACGGCCGCACCGTTCGTGCGCGAATGGATCAGGTCGGAACTCGGGCCGGAGGCCGCCCTCGCCGACCGCCTCATCGCCGATGTCCGCACGCTGGCGCGCCTCCCCGATCTCGTCCGCCGCATCGAGGCGCATTACCCCGCGCCCGGCGGCGAACCCCCCGCCCCGCCGCTGGCGCGGATCGAGGTGGTGCGCTTCGGCGGCGGCTGGCGCTACGCTTTGGTCGCGGCGCTGAGCAGCGCCGCCGGCGTGGCGGCCGCGCTGCTGGCGATGCGGTGGTAGGTCACCCTCACCCTTCCCACCGCTGGCGCGGCGGGCCCCTTCCCTCTCCCATTGGGAGAGGGAGGGAGCGGCGAAGCCGCGGAAGGGTGAGGGTGAGGCAATTCTCCCGTCATGCCGGCCTTGAGCCGGCATCCAGGCCGGTCTCCTTCATGCCGCCGGAGCGAAGCCCTGCCGGCGAATGCCTACGACCATGGACCCCGGCTCAAGGCCCGGATGACGGAGGTTAGGACGATGCGCCGCGCCCTCCCCCCCCTCCTTCTCGCGTCGCCCTCCCGCTACGCCACCACGCCCCCCGGCCAGGCGCGCCTCCTCCTCGCCGCGCTTGCCGCGCTCCTCCTCGTCACCCTGCTCGCGCTGGCCACTCCCGACCCCACCGCCGCCGGCCCCTCCCCCGCCACCGGCGGCACCCCCCCCGCCACCGGCGGCACCGACGTCGCGCTTTACGCCGCGATCACCGACGGCGTCCGCGCGGGCGGCAATTATTACGCCGTCACCGCCCGCGAACTGCGGGCCGGCAACTATCCGCTGCGCCCGTTCGTCACCTTTCGCCTGCCGACGCTCGCCGTGACGCAGGCCGCGCTTCCCGCATGGGCCACCGCCGCGCTCCTCTACGCGCTGGCGGCGGGCGTCTTGCTCGCCTGGTACGCCCGGCTGCGCGCCGCGCTGCGGCGGCCGCTGGCGGTGACGGCGGCGCTGCTGCTGGTCGCCGCCGGGTCGCTCGCCTGCTGGCAGGTCGAGCTCGCCGGCTTCCACGAGGTCTGGGCCGGGCTGCTGATCGCCCTGTCGCTCGCGCGCTTCCGCCCGGCGCGCTGGGCCGAAGCGGTCGGCTGGGGACTCGGCGCCGTGTTGATCCGCGAGACCGCCGCCCTCTACCTTCTCGTCATGGCCGCGCTCGCTTGGTGGGAGGGTGACCGCCGCCAGGCCGTCGCCTGGGGCGCGGCGCTCGGTGTGCTGGCACTGGTGCTCGCCTTCCACGCCCATGCCGTCGCCGCCGTGGTGAAGCCGCTCGACCCCGCCTCGCCGGGCTGGGCCGGGCTGCTCGGGCCGGGCTTCGTCGTCCGCACCGCCTACGCCTCGACCGCGCTCAGCCTGCTTCCCCTCGCCGCCGCCGCGCCGCTGGTCGGGCTCGCCTGGTTCGGCTGGACGGTGTGGAACAGCCCGCTCGCCACCCGCACCGCCGCGACGATCGCCGCTTATGCGCTGCTGCTCGCGGTCGCGGGCCGCCTCGACACCTTCTACTGGGGCCTGCTCACCGCGCCGGTGCTGCTGCTCGGCCTCGCCTTCGTGCCCGACGGCATCCGCGACCTCGCCGCCGCCGCGCTCGACAGGCGGCGGATCGTCGTGCGACGGGTGACCCCGTGAAGCGCATCCTCCTGATCGTCGGCGGCGGCATCGCGGCCTACAAGGCGTGCGAGCTGGTGCGCCTGCTGCGCAAGGCAGGCTATCAGGTCCGCTGCGTCCTGACCGACGGCGGGGCGCATTTCGTCACGCCGATGACGCTCGCCGCGCTGTCGGAGGACAAGGTCTATACGACGTTGTGGGATCTCAAGGACGAGGCCGAGATGGGGCATATCGAGCTCAGCCGCGAGGCCGACCTGATCGTCGTCGCCCCCGCCACCGCCGATCTGCTCGCGCGCATGGCCGCGGGGATCGCCGACGACCTCGCCACGACGGTCCTGCTCGCCACCGACAAGCCCGTGCTGGCCGCGCCCGCGATGAACGTCCGCATGTGGCAGCACCCCGCCACCGCCCGCAACGTCGCCCGACTTCGTTCCGACGGCGTAACGATTATCGACCCGGACGAGGGCCCCATGGCCTGCGGCGAACACGGCCCCGGCCGCCTCCCCGAGCCCCCCGCGATAGTGGCGGCGATCGAGACGGCCGTCATGTCCAGGTCGTCCATTTTGACCGACCGCCACGTCCTCGTCACCGCCGGCCCGACGCACGAGCCGATCGATCCCGTCCGCTACCTCGCCAACCGCTCCTCGGGCCGTCAGGGCTTCGCCATCGCCGCCGCCGCCGCCCGCGCCGGCGCGCGGGTGACGCTGGTCGCCGGCCCCGTCACGCTGCCCACCCCGCCGGGCGTCGACCGGATCGACGTCGAGACCGCCCGCGACATGGCCGCCGCCGTCGACGCCGCGCTGCCCGCCGACGCCGCGATCATGGTCGCCGCCGTCGGCGACTGGCGCGTCGAGACCGCCGGCCAGAAGCTGAAGAAGGGCGAGCATATTCCTGCGCTCACCCTGACCGAGAACCCCGACATCCTCGCCACGCTGTCCCGCTCGCCGCACCGACCGAAGCTGGTCGTGGGCTTCGCGGCGGAGACCGAGAAAGTCGTCGACCACGCCATCGCCAAACGCTTGCGCAAGGGCTGCGACTGGATAGTCGCTAACGATGTCTCGGGCGACGTCATGGGTGGCGACAGCAACACCATCCACCTCGTCACCGCCGCCGGCGTCGAGAGCTGGGAGAAGCTGGCCAAGGAACGGGTCGCCGCCCGGCTGATCGAGCGCGTGGCGAAGGCGCTGATATGATCCGCATCGCGCTGAAGCGGCTGCCGCACGGGCACGGCCTCCCCCTTCCCGCCTACGCGACCGCCGGCGCGGCGGGGATGGACGTCGTCGCCGCCGAGGACGTCACCCTTGCGCCCGGCGCGCGACACGCCGTCGCGACCGGCTTCGCCATCGCCATCCCGGAAGGGTATGAGGTTCAGGTCCGCCCCCGCTCGGGCCTCGCGCTCAAGCACGGCATCACCTGCCTCAACACGCCGGGCACGATCGACAGCGACTATCGCGGCGAGGTGAAGGTCATCCTCGCCAATCTCGGTCCGGAGCCCTTCCCCGTCCGTCGCGGCGAGCGCATCGCGCAGCTCGTACCCGCCCCGGTCCTCCGCGCCGAGCTGGCCGAGGTGACCGAACTCGACGCGACCGAGCGGGGGGCCGGCGGGTTCGGCTCGACCGGCCGATAGCGTGACGCTTTCCGACGACGAGCTCGACCGCTACGCCCGCCACATCGTCCTCAAGGAGATCGGCGGGGCGGGCCAGGCGCGGCTCCAGGCCGCCACCGTCGCGATCATCGGCGCGGGCGGGATCGGTTCGCCCGCGATCCAGTACCTTGCCGCCGCCGGCGTCGGGCGGCTGGTCGTCATCGACGACGACGCGGTCGAGCTGTCGAACCTCCAGCGCCAGACGATCTTCGCGACGGGCGACATCGGCCGCGCCAAGGCCGAGACCGCGGCGCTTGCAGCCGAACAGCTCAACCCGCACGTCGATGCCGAGTCGCGCCCGACTCGCCTGACCGCCGCCAACGCCGCCGCGTTGATGACCGGCGCGAATGTCGTGCTCGACGGCTGCGACAATTTCGCGACCCGCCTCGCCGTCGCCGACGCCGCGCTGCATCTTCGCGTCCCGCTCGTCTCGGCGGCGGTCGGCCAGTTTGAGGGCCAGCTCGCGGTCTATCGCGGCTGGGAACCCGACAAGCCGTGTTACCGCTGCTTCGTCGGCAACGCCCCCGACCGTGACGAAGCGAGTTGCGCCGAGGCGGGCGTGCTGGGGCCGGTGACGGGTATCCTCGGCAGCCTGGCCGCGCTGGAGGCCATCCGGGGGATCACGCCGTTCGGCGACGACCCGGCGGGCAAGCTGCTACTGATCGACATGCTCGCGTGGCGCTTCCGAACCCTGACGCTTCCGAAGGACCCTGGCTGCCCCGCCTGCGCTCACCCGCCGGTGTAGCTCCGATACCATGCCACGAAGCGCGCCACGCCCTCGTCGAGCGACGTCGCCGGCGCGAAGCCGAAATCGCGCGCGGCATCGGCGATGTCGGCATAGGTCGCCGGGACGTCGCCCGGCTGCATCGGCTGCATGTCCCGGATCGCTGGCCGTCCGCAGGCCTGCTCGATCAGGTCGATGAAGCGCCCCAGCTCCTCCGCCCGGTTGTTGCCCAGATTGTAGATCGCGTGCGGCGACACCCCGCCGCCCGGCTTCGCCGCGCCATCGTCCGCCGGCGGCCGGTCGAGCGCCGCCAGCACGCCGGCGGCGACGTCGTCGACCCAGGTGAAGTCGCGCCGCATCCGGCCCTCGTTGAAGACCTTGATCGGCCGCCCCGCCAGAATCGCGCTGGTGAACAGCCACGGCGCCATGTCGGGCCGGCCCCACGGGCCGTACACGGTGAAGAAGCGCAGCCCCGTCTGCGGCAGGCGAAACAGATGCGCATAGCTTTCGCTCATCAGCTCGTCCGCCTTCTTGGTGGCGGCGTAGAGCGAGACCGGCTGATCGACCCGGTCCTCGACCCGGAAGGGCAGCGAGCGGTTGCCGCCATAGACCGACGACGAGGAGGCATAGACCAGATGCCGCACCTCCCGCGCCCGCGCCAGCTCCAGCATGGTGAGATGGCCGATCAGATTGGCGCGCGCATAGGCAAGCGGGTTCTCGATCGAATAGCGCACCCCGGCCTGCGCGCCGAGATGGACGATCCGGTCGATCTCAACGCCCGCAAGCGCCGCCGCAAGCGCCGCATCGTCGGCGAAGTCCGCCTCGACCATGCGGACGCCGGGACACAGCGCCGCCACCCGATCGCGCTTCAATCGGGGTGGGTAGTAATCGTTGAAATTATCCAGCCCGATCACCTCGTCGCCGCGCGCCATCAGCGCACTGGCGACATGGGCGCCGATGAAACCGGCCGCCCCGGTGACCAGCACCGCCATCAGCGGAGCAGGTGCCGCGCGAAGGAGCGCACCGCCGGGCCGATGTCGGGCCGTTGCAGCGCCAGCGCGAAATTGGCCTGGATGAAGCCCGCCTTGTCCCCGCAATCGTAACGCTCGCCGTCGAACGTATAGCCGTGGAAGGGTTGCTTGCCGATCAGTTGCGCCATGGCGTCGGTGAGCTGGATCTCGCCGCCCGCCCCCTTCACCGGATTGTCGAGGATCCGCATCACCTCGGGCTGGAGGATGTAGCGCCCCGGCGTCATCAGGTTCGACGCCGCCGTGCCGCGCGGCGGCTTCTCGACCACCGCCAGCACCTCGGTCAACGCGCCGTCGGTCGCGCCCGGCGTGATGATGCCGTATTTGTCGGTCTCCTCGGGCGCGACTTCCAGCGCGCCGATCAGATTGCCGCCGACCTGCTCGTAAGCCTTGACCATTTGGGCCAGGAAGCCGGGCCTGCCGACCATCAGCTCGTCGGGGAGCAGCACCGCGAAGGGCTCGTTGCCGACGATCTCGCGCGCGCACCACACCGCATGGCCGAGCCCCAGCGGCTCCTGCTGGCGGACATAGACGGGCGAGCCCGGCCGCTGGCGGATGCCGTCGATCGCGACCATGCTCTTGCCGCGCTCGCGCATCGTCGCCTCGAGCTCGTAGGAGACGTCGAAATGATCCTCCAGCGCCGCCTTGCCGCGCCCGGTGACGAAGATGATCTGCTCGACGCCCGCCTCCAGCGCCTCCTCGACGGCATATTGGATAAGCGGCTTGTCGACGACCGTCAGCATCTCCTTCGGGATCGCCTTGGTCGCGGGCAGGAAACGGGTGCCGAGCCCCGCCACCGGGAACACCGCCTTGCGCACGGGCTTGAACGTCACTTGCTTCCCCTGTGAGACTGTCGCCGCCCGCCTAGCGGGCATGGCCGGCTATTGGAACGACTTGGGTTAGCGGCTCCTTAAACGTGTCGGCCTAGAGGTGGCGCATGGCCAAGATCCTCGTCGTGTTCGGGACTCGCCCGGAGGCGATCAAGCTGTTTCCGGTCGTCCGCGCGCTCGCCGACCAGCCCGGCCTGACCGTGCGCACCTGCGTGACCGCGCAGCATCGCGGGTTGCTCGATCAGGTGCTGAGCGTCGCCGATCTGACCCCCGACATCGACCTCGACCTGATGGAGCCGGGCCAGACGCTGGACCGGCTCACCGCCCGGCTCCTGGTCGGTTTGGGCGAGGTGATGGACCAGGAGCAGCCCGACTGGGTCGTGGTGCAAGGTGACACCACGACGGCGATGACCGGCGCGCTCGCCGCTTACTACCGCAAGGTGCCGGTCGCGCATGTCGAGGCGGGATTGCGCTCGGGCGACATCCACCATCCCTGGCCCGAAGAGGTGAACCGCCGCATCGTCGCGCCGATCGCCCGGCTCCACTTCGCGCCGACCACGACGGCGGCGGACGCGCTGCGCCGCGAGAACGTCGACGCGGCCACCGTCCACGTCACCGGCAACACCGTCGTCGATGCGCTGCTCTGGACGCGCACGCGCATCGCCGCCGACCCGACACTGGCGACCGAGGTCGACGCGGCGAAGTTCGCGGGCAGGCGCCTGGTCCTCGTCACCACCCACCGCCGCGAGAATTTCGGCGACGGCATGGCGGCGATCGCACGCGCGCTGGTTCGCATCGCCGATCGCGGCGACACCGCCTTGCTCTTTCCCGTCCACCCCAACCCGCAGGTGGGGCCGGTGATGGACGCGATCATCGGCGATCATCCCGCGATCGTCCGCATCGCGCCGCTCGACTATCCGAACTTCGTCCACGCGCTGTCGCTGTGCGACCTGGTGCTGTCCGACTCCGGCGGGGTGCAGGAGGAAGCACCCGCGCTCGGCAAACCCGTGCTCGTGATGCGCGAGACCACCGAACGCCCCGAGGGCGTCGCCGCCGGCACCGCCTTGCTGGTCGGCACCGACGAGGACCGTATCGTGAACCAAGTCTCAATGCTTCTCGACGATAGCGCTGCCTATGCCGCCATGGCCCGCGCCCACAACCCGTTCGGCGACGGTCATGCCGCGGCCCGGATTGCGGGGCTGATCGCGGATGCTTGCCGACACTGACCTCCACGTCGCCGTCCTCGGCCTCGGCTATATCGGCCTTCCCACCGCGGCCGTGATCGCGCGCACCGGCGCGCGGGTGCTCGGCATCGACGTCAGCCAGGCGGTGGTCGACACCGTCAACGAGGGCCGCGTGCATATCGAGGAGGTCGACCTCGACGGCCTCGTCTCGGGTGTGGTGGCGCGCGGAACGCTGCGCGCCTCGACGCAGATCGCGCCGGCCGACGTGTTCCTGATCGCGGTGCCTACCCCGTTCATCGACGATCACCAGCCCGACATCGGCTATGTCCTCCAGGCCGCGGCGACCGTCGCGGCAGCGCTCAAGCCGGGCGACACGGTGATCCTCGAATCGACCTCGCCGGTCGGCACGACCGACCAGGTGCGCGACCTGCTGGCCGAGCTCCGCCCCGACCTGAAGCTGCCGGGCCGCACCGCCGGCGAAGCCGCGGACGTCGCGATCGCCTATTGCCCCGAACGCGTGCTGCCCGGGCGCATCCTGCACGAGCTCATCGCCAACGACCGCGTCATCGGCGGGATCACGCCGCGTTGCGCGCGCAAGGCGCTGGGCTTCTATCGCCGCTTCGTTCGGGGTGCCTGCGTCACGACGACCGCCCGCGCGGCAGAGATGACCAAGCTGGCGGAGAACGCCTTCCGCGACGTCAATATCGCCTTCGCCAACGAGCTGAGCCTCGTCGCCGACCGGCTGGGCGTCGATGTCTGGGAAGTGATCCGCCTCGCCAACCGCCACCCGCGCGTCGAGATCCTGCAGCCCGGCCCCGGCGTCGGCGGCCATTGCATCGCGGTCGACCCCTGGTTCCTGGTCGCCGCAGCGCCGGGGCACACGCCGCTCATCCGTACCGCGCGCGAGGTCAACGACGGCAAGGTCGCGCATGTGATCGAGCAGGCCGCGGCGCTGATCGACGCCGGCGGCGGCGCGCCGGTCGCGTGCCTGGGCCTCGCCTTCAAGGCCAATATCGACGACTTCCGCGAAAGCCCCGCGCTGGCCGTCACCATCGCGCTCGCCCGGCGATTCGGGCAGCGCGTCCGCGTCGTCGAACCCTACGCCGCACGGCTGCCCGCCACTTTTGACGGCACCGGCGCGGTGCTGACCGATCTCGATGCCGCGCTCGCCACCTGCCCGACCATGATCGTGCTCGTCGACCACGACCTGTTCCGATCGGTGCCGCTCGAAGAGCGCGCCGGCAAGACAGTGCTCGACACGCGCGGCATCTGGACCGACCAGCCGCGTGCCCGGCCGGTCCCGGCGCTGCGCCTCGCGAGCTGACCCCCATGCTTGTCTCGCGGGAGCCCCGCGCCTATGTGCCGGCCTCGCCCACAGACAATTGGCCCATGCTCGCGAAGTTTTTGAAATCGCGTCGTTCTCCCGTTTCACGCCCGGCCATCCCGCCGGGGCGGCGGATCTATGCGATCGGCGACATCCACGGCTGCGCGGACGAGCTCGACCGGCTGCTGGCGATGATCGAGGCCGACGACGCTGCCCGGGACGACGCCACGACGACGCTCATCTTCATCGGCGATCTGGTCGATCGCGGCCCCGCCTCGGCGCGCGTTATCGAGCGGATGTGTGACCTGGTGAAGCAACAGCGCGACGTGCGCTTCCTCGCCGGGAACCATGAGGAGATCTTCGCTCGCTCGCTCGACGGCGACCCCAAGGCGCTGCGGCTGTTCTGCCGCATCGGCGGGCGCGAGACCGCGCTCAGCTACGGCATCGACGAGGCCGAATATGAGCGGCTCGATTACGACGAGCTGGCCGTCGCGCTCGACCGGCAGGTGCCGGTCGCCCATCGCTCCTTCCTCAACCGGCTCGAAAACATGATTACGGTCGGGGACTATGTCTTCGTCCATGCCGGCGTTCACCCGGGCGCGGATCTCGACGAACAGGATCCGGCCGACCTGCGCTGGATCCGCTCGCCCTTTCTCGATCACGGCCGGCCGCTCGCCAAGATGGTCGTGCATGGCCACACGATCGCCGACCAACTCGACGTTCAGCCCCATCGCATCGGCATCGACACCGGCGCTTACGCGACCGGCCGACTGACGGCGATCGGGTTGCAGGGCGAGGACATATGGCCGCTCCAGACCTGAACCTTTTTTTGCGTCGAGCTGGGCAAATCGGAAGCTAAGTAAGCTTTCCGAAAGCATTTACGCTGCTAAGACTGACAACGGCGGACCGTGTTGCACCGCCGCAATCGGTGCGGAACTGTTTCGCGTTGTTGTCGTTGATGGGTTGCCACGAAACCATATTCGTGGCAGAGCCAGCGACGAGTTTAAAAGGGAGTTCGACATGCGTCTTGGGAAGTATCTCATGGCCGCCGCAGCCGCCACGATGGCAGTTGCCCCGGCCGTTGCCGCTCCGGCAAACCCGGCGGCTAGCTTGTCGGTGTCGAAGTCGGTTCGCGCCGGTTCGGCGTCGGCCAAGAAGAGCGATCTGGCCGGCGGTGGCTTTTTCGTTGCGATCATCGCGGCGGTTGCCGTGATTGCTGGCATCATCATCGTCGCCAACGAGGATGACTCGCCCGATAGCCCGTAGGCTTTCGGACGGGATCGGAAGGAATAGCGGTCTTCGGGCCGCTATTTTTTTGTCTGGATTTTGTTGCCCGGCCACTGCTGTCACCGTTCCGCCCTGCGTGCGATTTCGCGACCGGCAGAGCTTGATGAGTAACGAGCGCGTAACGTTCATCGATCGTCGGGCCGGCATCCGATCTTGGCCAAGCTCAAGGTCCAGGATCGCTCGGATGCCAGATCCGTGGCCGGGGGACTCGGTTCTTCGGCCGGGGTGACCCACGCCCGACGGTCGATGACAAGCTGGTCTCGCTGGCCGGCCGGAACAGGGCCAGGCTTAACGCGGAGGCGGCGCTCCCCCGGGAGCCCCACCCGGCATGGCGCCGCCCGCGCCCATGCCCTGTTGCGCCTGCAACTGCCGCACCACGGCCTCGGGAAGGAAATCGACCAGCTCCAGGTCGAAGACCAACGTCGCATTCGCCGGTATCGGCCCGTTGGCGCGCTCGCCATAGCCGAGCTGCGGGGTCAGCCAGAAGCGGCCCTTCTCGCCCTTGTGAAGCAGCTTCATCGCCTCGGAAAAACCCGGCACCGTCGCGCCCGGTGCGACCGGGAAGGGCGTCGGCTGCTGCGACTTATCGAAGACCGTGCCGTCGAGCAGGCGACCCTGATACTGGACCAGCGCCATGTCGGTGTCCGTGGGCTGCGCGGCCCCCGGCTGGCCGGGCTTGAGAATCTTGTACTTGAGACCCGAAGCGGTGGTCTTCACCCCGAACGCCCGGCTCTCGCGCACCAGAGCCGGGTCGCCCTGCCGCGCCAGCGCCACCGCGCCGATCAGCGCCAGCGCGATGCCAAGCCACAGCCAGATGAGATAGCGCCGCTTGACGGGCTGCAGCGGCACGGCGGTCACGGTCGACATCGGCTGGCACTCGCGAAAACCGCCCGCCGCGCAAGCGACAGGCGGTGGAAGTTGAGGCTAAGTTGAGGCGAAAACGCCTCGCTGCTTAACGTGCGCCGTCGCGCTCGGCGCGCTTGCGCTCCAGCTTGCGAGCGCGGCGGATGGCGGCGGCGCGCTCGCGCGCGCGCTTTTCCGACGGCTTCTCGTAATGCCGGCGCAGCTTCATCTCGCGATAAACGCCCTCGCGCTGCAGCTTTTTCTTCAGCGCGCGCAGCGCCTGATCAACATTGTTGTCGCGAACGATGATCTGCATGGGTCGAAACTGCTCCGGGCGCAAAAAGGCGCGTCGCGAGGCGCGCGCCGTTCAATCAGGTCGTGGCCGCTAGCAAAGGACCGCCGTGAAGGCAAGCCAATCAGCGCGGCGCGCGAGGCTGTTGAAATCCGCGCCGCACCAAGGCACATGGAACTTAGCTTTGATGAATGGTCGCCAATAAGTCGCCAGCCGCAGAACCATCGCGAGCCAGGCGAGCAACGAAGGTGGGAGAACGGAGGTGGAGGCACGGATCATCGCCGCTCTGGCGATCATCGCTGTGTGCATGTCCGGGGCGGCCGTCGCGCTTGCCATCCACCTCCCGCGCCGCCGGCGCGAGAAGCGGCGCCGGCGCGGCATCAAGAACCATCGCACCGACTCGTCGATCGGCCGGCGAATCGCCTAGCGTTCGGCCGCCGTTGCCGAACGGCAACACCGCGGCGGAAAGCGCGCATGTTTCAGTGATGCAATGCGGCGGTTCGGTAGCTTGCGTAGCGGCACCCCATGCTAAGGCTCGCCGAACCGGATATGGACCTCGCCACCCGCCTCCTCGTCGTCGACGACGATCCCGGCATCCGTGAGCTGACCGCCGGCTTCCTCACCCAGCACGGCTATCTGGTCGACACCGCCGCCGACGGTGCGGAGATGCGGCGCAAGCTGGCGCAGGAAAGTTACGCGCTCATCGTCCTCGACGTGATGATGCCGGGCGAGGACGGGCTCGCCATCCTGCGCTCGCTCGACCGCGCCACCAGCCCCGCCGTCATCATCCTGTCGGTGATCGGCGAGGAGGTCGACCGCATCGTCGGGCTGGAGATGGGCGCCGACGATTACGTCGCCAAGCCCGCCAACCCGCGCGAGCTGCTCGCCCGCATCCGCTCGGTGCTTCGCCGAGACGCCGGCCGGGCGCCCGCGCAGCCGGCCACCCCCGCCCGCCATTATCGCCGCTTCGCCGGCTGGCGGCTCGACCCGCTCGCCCGGCAGCTCCTCGACCCCGACGAGGTCGTCATCAACCTGTCGGACGGCGAGTTCCGGCTGCTGATGACGCTGGTCGAGCATCCCCGCCGGGTGCTGACGCGCGACTTCCTGCTCGATCATGCGCGGGGACACGATGCCGAGCATTTCGATCGCGCGATCGACGTCCAGATCAGTCGCCTGCGCCGCAAGCTGCACCGCGTCGACGGACCGAAAGGGTCGCTGGGCGGCGACGAACTCATCCGAACGGTGCGCAACGAAGGCTATATGTTCACGGCCGATGTCGAGGGCTGATCCGCGGCGGGGACGCTCGATCGCGACGTCGATCGTGGCCTTGGTCGTCGCGGCGCTGGCGGCTGGAACGCTCGTCCTGTTCGGCGTCACCTTCAACGGGCCGCCGCCGATGCCCGCGCCGCTGTCCTTCGCCAAGCTCGTCGAGACATTGCGGACCGGCGCGCTGCCGGCGGGACTCGAACGCGATGTTCGCGTCGTCGATTCGGCAGGACCACCCTCCCCGCGCCCCGGCGACCGCCCGGCACCGGAGGCACGGGCGCGGCTCGCGGCCATGCTGGGCTCGCCCGTCGGCGATGTGGTGGCTCTCTTCGTCGAGCATGGCGGGGAGGTTGCCGACGAGGTCCGCGGACCCTTTCAGGTCGGATGGCGACACGACGGCCGCTGGCGGAGTGTCGAGACCGCGCGCGAGGCGCTCTTCACCCGGTGGCACCGCGTCACGCTGGCGGCGATGCTGGTCGTGCTGGCGGTGCTGTCGGCGTTCGCCTGGTTGGTGGCGCGCGCCATCTCCCGCCCCTTGCGCCAGGTCGCCGACGCGGCGCTGGCCGCCCGTGCCGGCGCGCCCCTCGCGCCGCTGCCCGGCGGCGGGGCGACCGAAGTCCGCGATCTCTCCCGCGCGGTCGCGACGATGCACGACCGGCTCCAGCGCCACGCCGAGGGACGCAACGCGATGCTCGGCGCGATCGCGCACGACCTGGGCACGCCGTTGTCGCGCCTCGCCTTCTGGGTCGAGCAATTGCCGGAGACCGCCCGGGTGCGCGCGGCGGGCGACATCGACGAGATGCGGGCGATGATCGGCGCAACGCTGGCGCTGGCGCGCGAGGAGGCGAGCCGGGGCGAGACGGCGCGGATCGATCTCGGCAGCCTGCTCGACAGTCTGGTCGAAGACATGGGGCTGGCGGGCGGCCCGGTAACGCTCGATCCGGGGCCGCGCGCGATCGTGCGGGGCGATTCGGGCGCGCTCAGGCGCGTGTTCCAGAACCTGATCGAGAATGCGGTGCGCTATGGCGGCGCGGCGGCGCTCGGCTGGAGCGTCGAGGACGGAACGGTCGCCGTCACCGTCGACGATGCCGGCCCGGGTCTCGGCGGCGCGGACCCCGAGCGGCTGTTCCAGCCCTTCGTCCGCGGCGACCCCTCGCGCAACCGTGCGACGGGCGGCACGGGGCTGGGCCTCGCAATCGTGCGGACGCTGGTCGAGCGCCATGGCGGCGTCGCGCGGCTGAACGATCGGCCAGGGGGCGGCGCGCGGGCGACGGTGATGCTGCCCGCCGCCTGAAATATTCGGCAACATACCGCAACGGCGGCGACACACCGGGGTGATGCGGCACTGGCAGGAAGTCCGGGCAATTCCAGGAGTTCGCCATGCTCGACCACGACGCCCACCACCACGGCCACAGCCTGGCCGAAGACCTGCCGCTGATGGCGGCGATGGCGTCGCGCCGCCGTGCGCTGAAGTGGTTCGCGGGCGCGGGCACGGCGGCGCTGGTCGCCGGTTGCGGCGGCTCGGACGCGTCGACCTCGGGCAGCGTCAGCGTGGTGACCAGCGGCACGACGGTCACGCCGACGCCCACCGCGACGCCGACACCCACGCCTACCGCCACGGCGACCGCGACCCCGACCGCCAGCGGCTGCATCGCCGACCCGACCGAGACCGCCGGCCCCTATCCCGCCGACGGCACCAACACGTCGAGCGGCTCGACCAGCAACGCGCTGACCGTCAGCGGCATCGTCCGCTCCGACATCCGCTCCAGCTTCGTCAGCACGACGACGGTCGCCACGGGCGTCCCGGTCCAGATCACGCTCACCGTCGTCAACGTCAACGCCGCCTGCGCGCCGCTGGCGGGCTATGCGGTCTATCTGTGGCACTGCGACCGCAACGGCAATTACTCGCTCTACAGCGGCGCCGCGGGCGAGAGCTATCTGCGCGGCGTCCAGGTCACCGACGCCAACGGTCAGGTCACCTTCACCACGATCTATCCCGCCGCTTATTCGGGGCGGTGGCCGCACATGCATTTTGAAATCTTCTCCAGCCTCGCCACCGCGCTCGGCGGTCGCTACGCCGTCCTGACCTCGCAGCTCGCGATGCCCAGCGCGATCAGCACCGCGGTCTTCGCGGACACGACACTCTATCCGTCCAGCGCCAACAATTTTCGCTCGATCACGCTCGCCAGCGACAATGTGTTCGGCGACAACACGGCGGCGCAGCTGACACAGCAGACGCCGACCTTCACCGGCAGCCCGTCGGCCGGCTACACCGCGACCGCATTGATCGGCATTGCCCGATAAGGTGGCGGGGGCCGTCGTGCGTCGCTAAGGCGGCGCGGTGACGACCCCCCTCACCCTCTACAACAGCCTGACCCGGGCGACCGAGCAGTTCCGGCCGATCGATCCCGCCAACGTGCGCGTCTATTCGTGCGGGCCGACGGTCTATAACTACGCCCATCTCGGCAATCTGCGCGCCTATGTCTTCACCGACACGCTGGCGCGGGTGCTGCGGTGGAAGGGCTGGCCGGTCACGCATGTCATCAACATCACCGATGTCGGGCACCTCCAGTCGGACGCCGACGCAGGCGACGACAAGATGGAGGCGCGGGCGCGCGAGACGGGGCAGGATATCTGGGCGATCGCAAGACATTATACCGAGACGTTCAAGCGGAACCTCATCGATCTCGCCATCGTCGCGCCGACCCATTTCCCGCTCGCGACCGACCATATCGCCGAGATGATCGCCTTCGCGCGGAGGATCGAGGCGAAGCATTGCTACCGGCTCGACAGCGGCCTGTATTTCGACGTGTCGACCGTCCCCGATTATGGCCGCCTCGCCCGGACGCGCGATGACGAGGGCGAAGGGCGGATCGACCCGGTCGCGGGCAAGCGCCATCCGCAGGACTTCGCGATCTGGCGCGCCAGCACGCCGGGCGAGAACCGGCAGATGGAATGGGACAGTCCCTGGGGCCGGGGCGCGCCGGGCTGGCATCTCGAATGCTCGGTGATGAGCCGCAAATATCTCGGCGACCATTTCGACATCCACACCGGCGGCATCGACCATCGCGAGATCCACCACCCCAACGAGATCGCGCAGAACCAGGCCTATTGCGACTGCGCGGATACCGGCGCGACCCTGTGGATGCACAACAACTTCCTCGTCGATCGCACGGGAAAGATGGCGAAATCCTCGGGCGAGTTCCTGACGCTGCAAGCGGTGGTCGATCGCGGCTTCCACGCGCTGGCCTATCGCCTGATGTGCCTGCAGGCGCAGTATCGGTCGGAAATGGAGTTTAGCTGGGACGGCCTCGCCGCCGCCGCGACGCGGCTCAAGCGGCTGGCGCACGCGGTCGCCGCCTTGCGCGATCGGCCGGCCAAACCTGGCGCGAGCGCGGCCGCCTATCGCGAACGGCTGGAGGCGGCAGTATCGGACGACCTCAACACGCCTAGGGCGCTCCCCGTGCTCGACGAACTTCTCGCGGACAAGCAGGTATCGCCCGCCGACCGGCTGGCGGCGCTCGCCGACTTCGACGCCGTGCTCGGCCTCGACCTGGCGCATCTCCGCCGCGAGGATCTGCGGGTCCGCCCCGCCGGCGCGCCGATCGATGACGCCGGTGTCGCCGAACGGCTCGCCGAACGGCGCGAGGCGCGGGCCGCCAGGGACTTCGCGCGATCCGACGCCATCCGGATCGAGCTCGCCGACGCGGGCGTCGAGGTGATGGACGGCGACCCGCTGGGGTGGGATTGGCGGACATGACCTCGCTCGCCGCTTATTGGCACATCTTCATCGACTGGATCGGCGACGGCACCGGCCTGCCGGACACGATCCTGCACATTCACGCCGGCATGGCGGTCCTGCTGCTCGCGCGTCTCGTCACGGGCCGGTCGCTGGGCACGTTGATCCCGTTGTCCTTCGTGGTGCTAGCGGAAGGGGCGAACGAGGTGCTCGACCGGATCAACTTCGGGTCGTGGCGCTGGGAGGACACGCTGTCCGACATCGGCAACACCCTGTTCTGGCCGACGGTGATCTGCCTCGCCATCCGCCTGCGCCCGATGGTGATGCGCGACCGGCCTGGGGTCCAGCTCTAGCTGAGCGGCCGGTCCCGCGTCGCGAGCACAGCCGGCGCGGTGTCGGGCGTGCCCGGCGGCGGCAGCGCCTCGACCTCCGCCGCGATCGCCGTCGCCCGGGCCTTGGCCGAGCCGTGGCTGGCGCCGCGGAACAGCCCGCCATCGACCTTGCCGCCATCCTCGCGCCAGAAGCGCACCGCCGCCTGGGGATCGTAGCCCGCGTTGCGGAGCAGGTGGACGCTCAGGCGATCGGCATCGTCCTCGGTGCGGCGGAACAGCTGGCCGTTGCGGCCGATCTCGCCCAGGATTCCCCATTGCACCCCCGCCGCCTCCAGCCGGGCACGGTGATCGAGGATGGTGTGCGACAGCTCGTGCGCGACGACGGCCGCGATCTTGTCGTCGGGCAGGGTCTCGAAGAAGCGCACCCCGACCTGCACGATGCGTCCGTCCGACGACGCCTTGAGGCCGGGACCGAGCAGCACCTCGAAGGCCGAGCTACATCCCGGACTGGCGGGAATGGTCACCGTCCGCGCCGCGCCGTGGCGCTCGACCGAGAGCACCAGCGGCCGGTCCGTCGGCTGGCGCGCGATCAGCGCATTGGCGGCGTCGCGCGTCAGGCTCGTTCCCGCGCTCGCCGCGGTCGGCGCGGCGACGGGCACGCCGTTGACCGCGACCAGCCCGTCGTCCGCCTCGACCCCCGCCAGCGCCGCCGCGCCGCCGGGCACGACCACCTCGATCTGGACCGGCCGCGCGAAGCCAAACGCGGCGCGGGCATCGGCCTCGGTATCGCCCGTATATTGATCGACGGCATGAAGCTGGAGGCCGGGCGCTGGCTGCAGCGCGCGGCACAGCGCCGCGTTGCGCGTCTGGAGCCGCCACGCGATCGCCGCCATCCGCTCGTCGACGTCGCGCAGCGCCCGCCAATAGCCCGGATCGACCACGGCGGCGGCCAGCAACAACAGCATCGGCGTCATGGCCGCCCCTCTAGCCTCGCCAACCTTGCTGCGCCATGACGCCGCCATGAAAGCCGTGCTGCCCGCCCTCGCCCGCCCCCTGCTCGAACCGCACCTGCCCGCCGATCTGGATGTCGCCTGGTTCGCCAGCCCGGCCGAGGCGACCGCCGGCATCGCCGACGCGGACATCGCCTGGGTCGACATGCAGCCGACCCGGCTGGTGGCCGAGGCCGTCCGCGCGTCGGGACCGAAGCTGAAATGGGTGTCGACGATCTATGCCGGCCTCGACGCCTTTCCGCTCGACCTGCTGCGCGCGCGCGGCGTGACGCTGACCAACGGCGCGGGGATCAACGCCCATGCCGTCGCCGAATATGCGACGCTGGGCGTGCTTGCCGCCGCCAAGCGCTTCGACCAGGTCGTGCGCGCGCGGGACCGGCACGAATGGCTGCGCGACGCGCCGGGCAAGCAGGAGTTGTTCGAGACCCGCGCGCTGGTGATCGGCTATGGCGCGATCGGGCGGCTGATCGGCGCGCAGCTCGCGGGCTTCGGCGTCGCCGTCACCGCCGTCACCCGCTCGGGGCGCGAAGACACGCTGACGCCGGACCAATGGCGCGACCGGCTGGGCGAGTTCGACTGGGTCATCGTCGCCGCCCCCTCCACCGACGCCACCAGGACGATGATCGGCGCGGCCGAGCTGGCGGCGATGAAGCCCGGCGCGTGGCTCATCAACATCGCGCGCGGCGACATGATCGACGAGGCCGCGCTGCTCGACGCGCTCACCGCCGGCCGCATCGGCGGCGCGTTCCTCGATCCCACGCATCCCGAGCCGCTGCCCGCCGACCACCCGCTCTGGTCCGCGCCCGATTGCATGATCACGATGCATTTGTCGGGCCGCAGCCAGACGAAGATGTTCCAGCGCGCCGCGGCGCTGTTCCTCGACAATCTCGACGCCTTCGTGGCGGGTCGGCCGATGAAGAACGTCGCCGATCTCGACGCCGGCTACTAGGCCTTAACCGCTTCGCGCTATCGGACCGATGATGCCCGTTCAATTGATCGAACCCAAACGTCACGGCGACGCGCGCGGATGGTTCACCGAGACCTATAACCGCGAGACGTTCGCACGGCGGGGGATCGCCTGCACGTTCGTCCAGGACAACCATTCGCTCTCGCGCCTTGCGTTCACGCTGCGCGGATTGCATTTCCAGGCGCCGCCGCGCGCGCAGGACAAATTGGTGCGCTGCATCCGGGGGCGCATCCTCGACGTCGCGGTCGACCTGCGCGAGGGCTCGCCGACCTATGGCCGGTCGGTGGCTGCCGAGCTGTCGGCGGAAAACGGCCACCAGCTCTTCGTGCCGATCGGCTTCGCCCACGGCTTCCTCACGCTCGAAGCCGATTGCGAAGTCGTCTACAAATGCTCGGACACCTACGCGCCCGAGGCCGACGGCGGCATTGCCTGGGACAGTGCGGGCATCGACTGGCCGCTGCCGCCCGGCGTCGCGCCGGAGCTGAGCGCCAAGGATCAGGCGCTGCCCGGCCTTCATGACTTCGTCAGCCCGTTCGCCTATGACGGGCGTCCGCTCCAGCCGCTCGCCTGAAAGACACCATGCGCATCTTCGTCACCGGCGGGGCCGGCTTCATCGGCTCGGCGCTCGTCCGGCACCTGATCGAGCATAGCGAGCACGAGGTGCTCAACTTCGACAAGCTGACCTATGCCGGCACGCTGTCGACCGTCGAGCGCGTCGCGGGCTCGAACCGCTGCCGCTTCGTCCAGGGCGATATCTGCGACGCCGACGCGGTGCGCGCCGCGATCGCCGGGTTCCGGCCCGACATCGTCACGCATCTCGCCGCTGAGAGCCATGTCGACCGCTCGATCGATGGCCCCGGCGCGTTCATCCAGACCAATCTCGTCGGTACCTACACGATGCTGGCCGAGGCGCGGGCGTACTGGCTCGGCCTCGATGACGAGGCGAAGGAGCGGTTCCGCTTCCACCACATCTCGACCGACGAGGTGTACGGCTCGCTGGGGCCGACCGGGCTGTTCACCGAGGACACCCCCTACGACCCGCGGTCGCCCTATTCGGCGTCGAAGGCGGGCAGCGACCACCTCGTCAGCGCCTGGGGCCACACCTATGGCCTGCCGGTGCTCATCACCAATTGCTCGAACAATTACGGGCCATATCACTTCCCTGAAAAGCTCATTCCGCTGATGATCGTCAAGGCGCTCGCGGGCGAACCGCTGCCGATATACGGCGCCGGCGATCAGGTCCGCGACTGGCTCTACGTCGAGGATCACGTCCGCGCGCTCCAGGCGGTGTTCGAGCGCGGCGCGGTCGGCCGGACGTACAATGTCGGCGGCAACAACGAGAAGCAGAACATCGAGGTCGTCCGCACCGTCTGCGCCATCCTCGACCGCCTGCGCCCGCGCGGCGGCGGGGAGAGCTATGCCGACCAGATCACCTCGGTCGCCGACCGCCCCGGCCACGACAAGCGCTACGCGATCGACGCCAGCCGCATCCACGACGAGCTCGACTGGGAGCCGGCGGAGACGTTCGAGACGGGGATCGAGAAGACGGTGGCATGGTATCTGGCGAATGAAGCCTGGTGGCGGCCGCTGGTCGAGGCGAAGGCGGCGGAGCGTCGGGGAGTGGCGGCGTGAGGCCACCACATGCCCTCCCCGGCCAAAGCCGGGGCCCAGTCCCCAGCGCCGGCCTGGACCCCGGCGTTCGCCGGGGAGGGGGATAGGCATGAAAGACATCCTAATCACCGGCGGCAACGGCCAGCTCGGTACCGAGCTCCAACGCCTCGCCTGGCCCGACGGCTGGCGCGCGGTGGCGATCGACCTCGCCGAGCTCGACCTGACCGACGCCGCCGGCATCGCGGCCATCGTGGCGTCGCGCCCCTGGGCGGCGGTGATCAACGGCGCGGCTTATACCGCCGTCGACAAGGCCGAGAGCGATGTCGTCACCGCCTGGGCGATCAACGCGCTCGCTCCGGCCGCCTTCGCCGTCGCGTGCGAGGCGGCTGGCATCCCGCTGGTGCAGGTGTCGACCGATTACGTGTTCGACGGCACCAAACCAGGCGGCTGGGAGCCCGGCGACGCGGTCGGCCCGCTCAATGTCTATGGCGCGTCGAAGCTCGGCGGCGAGTTGGCGGTGCGGACCGCCTGCCGCCGCCAGGCGATCGTGCGGACGAGCTGGGTGGTCAGCGCGCACGGCAATAACTTCATCAAGACGATGCTGCGGCTCGCCGCCGACCGCGACACCCTGAGCGTCGTCGCCGACCAGCATGGCGCGCCGACCAGCGCCGCCGACCTCGCCGCCGCGCTCGCCACGATCGCGATGGCGCTGACTGAGGGCCACCCGAGCGGCGTCTGGCATTTCAGCAACGCCGGCGAGACGACCTGGGCGGGGTTCGCCGAGGCGATCTTCGCGGGGTCCAAAGCGCGTGGCGGGCCGAGCGCGCATGTCACGCCGATCGCCACCGCCGATTATCCCACTCCGGCGCGCCGCCCCGTCCGTTCGCTGCTCTCGCACGAGGCCATCACGCGCGACTTCGGCACCCGGCCGCGCGCGTGGCAGGCAGCGCTCGACGACATCCTCGACGAATTGATCGGACCGAAATGAAGGGCATCATCCTCGCCGGCGGCTCCGGCACGCGGCTCCACCCGGCGACGCTCGCGATCAACAAGCAGTTGCTGCCGGTCTATGACAAACCGATGATCTATTACCCGCTGTCGGTGCTGATGCTTGCCGGCATCCGCGACATCCTCATCATCTCGTCGCCGGAGTATCTCGACAATTACCGCCGCATGTTCGGCGACGGCTCCGATTGGGGGCTGCGGATGAACTACGCCGAGCAGCCCCGCCCCGAGGGGCTGGCGCAGGCCTTCACCATCGGCCGCGACTTCGTGGGTGGCGACCGCGTCGCGCTGGTGCTCGGCGACAATATCTTCTTCGGCGCGCACCTCACCGACCTGCTCGCCAGCGCCGTCGCGCGGACGGAAGGCGCGACGGTGTTCAGCTACCGCGTCGAGGATCCCGAACGCTACGGCGTCGTCGAGCTCGCGTCGGACGGCCGCGCGCTCAGCCTCGAGGAAAAGCCCGCCGCGCCGAAGAGCAACCATGCGGTCACCGGCCTGTACTTCTACGACAATCGCGTCCTCGATCTCGCCGCCGGCCTCGCCCCTTCGGCGCGCGGCGAATACGAGATCACCGATTTGAACCGCCTCTACATGGAAGCCGGCGACCTATACGTCGAACAGATGGGCCGCGGCTACGCCTGGCTCGACACCGGTACCCACGACAGCCTGCTGGAGGCGTCGGAGTTCGTCCGCACCATCCAGCACCGCCAGGGCATCCAGATCGCCTGCCTGGAGGAAATCGCGTTCGAACAGGGATTCATCACCGCCGACCAGACCCGCGCGCACGGCCAGGCGCTCAGCAAGACCGCCTATGGACGCGCCATCCTCAACGCCGTGGACGGCAACTAACCGCCGTCCAGCATCGCGTGCGCGTCCACCACGCGCGCGATCAGCGTCTCGTCGACCGGCACCGCGCCGTCGAGCATCAGCATCGCGAGGCCATGCGCGATCGACCAGGCCTGGAGCGCGAACACCCGCGCCTCGACCCCGGGCGGCGCGAGCGCGGCGGCGTTGGCGAGGAGGAACGTCATGGCATCGTCCCCCGACCCCTGCCCCATCGCGTCGCCGACGGGCTGGCTGAAGACCAGCCGGAACAATGCCGGGTTGGCGAGCGCGAAGCGGACATAGGCAGCCCCGGTCGCGTTGAATCCCGCCGCCCCGCCGCCCGCCGCGTCATAAGCGGCGTGCTGCGCCGCGCCCAGCCGCGCCAGCCCCGCCCGCGCCACCGCGCCCAGCAGCGCCTGCTTGTCGGGGAAATGGCGATAGACCGCCGTCGCGCTGACCCCCGCCCGCCGCGCCGCCTCGCGCAGCGACAGCGGCTCGCCCGTTTCGACCTGCGCCAGCGCGGCGTCGACCAGCGCCTCGCGCAGGCTGCCATGATGATAGGCCCGAGATGTTGACACTGTTACCTTTGCCGCTATGTTGATGCCGTAAACATTGCAGGAGCGAGTCGCCATGGCAAGCACGATCGAAACCCTCGTCCGCTCGACCGTTGCCAGGGGACTCGGCAAGGTAGCCGAGTTCAACCGCAAGCGGCTCGACGACGGCGGCGCGCCGCACCCCTTCCTGTCGGGCATCCACGCGCCGATGACCGAGGAGCTGACGCTTACCGACCTCCCCGTCACCGGCGTCATCCCGCCGGTGTTCGACGGCCGCTATCTGCGCATCGGCCCGAACCCGATTGCGCCCGACGCGGCCGGCTATCACTGGTTCACCGGCGACGGCATGGTCCACGGCCTCGCGCTGAAGGACGGCAAGGCGCAATGGTATCGCAACCGCTGGATCCGCTCTGCCAAGGTCGGCGAGCACCTCGACGCCGGCGCCGCGCCCGGCCCGCGCCACGGCTTCGACACGGTCAACACCAACGTCATCGGCATCGACGGCCGCACCTGGGCGCTGGTCGAGGCGGGCAGCTATCCGGTCGAGCTGTCCGACACGCTCGACGAGCAGACCTACAATGCCTTCGACGACACGCTCGTCGGTTCCTTCACCGCCCACCCGCATCTCGACCCCGCGACCGGCGAGCACCACGCCATCGCGTACGAGGCGACCGACCCGGCGACCGTCCGCCACGTCGTCCTGTCGCCGACCGGCCGGGTCGTTCGCGAAGAGCCGGTCAAGGTCGCGCACGGCCCCTCGATCCACGATTGCGGCGTCACCGCGCGCTACGCGGTCATCCTCGACCTGCCCGTGACCTTCTCGATGAAGGCGATGATCGGCGGCCATGGCTTCCCCTATCGCTGGAACCCCGATCACCAGGCGCGCGTCGGCCTGCTCCCGCGCGACGGCAAGGGCGAGGACACGATCTGGTGCGCGGTCGACCCGGCGTATGTCTTCCACGTCGCCAACAGCTATGACGATACGGACGGCAACGTCGTCCTCGACGTCGTCGCCTACAGCACCATGTTCGCCGACGGCCGCCACGGCCCCGACGGACGCAACCTCGGGCTGGAGCGCTGGACGGTCGACCCGGCCGCCCGCACCGTCGCCCGCCGGACGCTCGACGCGACGCCGCAGGAGTTCCCCCGCCCCGACGAGCGCCGCTGGGGTCGCCCCTATCGCTACGCCTATGCGCTCGAGCTGCCGACCGAGCCCGATCCCCGCTTCGTCGGCGCGACCGCGCTGTTCAAGCACGACCTCGCCGCCGGCACGCGTGAGACGCACGAGTTCGGCGCCGGCCGCCACCCCGGCGAGTTCGTCTTCGTGCCCGCCCACGCCGACGCCGGCGAGGACGAAGGCTGGCTGATCGGCCTCGTCGTCGATCTGCCGAACGAGACCACCGACCTCGTCATCCTCGACGCCCGCGCCTTCGCCGGCCCGCCGGTCGCCAGCGTCCGCCTGCCCCATCGCGTCCCGCCGGGCTTTCACGGCAACTGGCTTCCCGCGCCCGCATAATTGCGCGGCGCGCGACTTTGGCGCATGGGCGTGCCCGCTTAACCGAGGACACGCACATGCCCGCCTGGGCCCCCGATAGCTGGACCGCCCACGAGGCGCGCCAGCAAGCCGACTATCCCGATGCCGCCGCGCTGACGCAGGCGACCGATACCTTGCGCTCGTTCCCGCCCCTCGTCTTCGCGGGCGAGGCGCGCAACCTGACCGCGACGCTGGCGCAGGTGGCGGACGGCAAGGCGTTCCTGCTCCAGGGCGGCGACTGCGCCGAGAGCTTCGCCGAGTTCCATCCCAACAACATCCGCGACACCTTCCGCGTCCTGCTCCAGATGGCGGTCGTCCTCACCTACGCCTCGAAGCTGCCGGTGGTGAAGCTCGGCCGCATGGCGGGCCAGTTCGCCAAGCCCCGCTCCGCGCCGACCGAGACCGTCGATGGCGTCGAGCTGCCGAGCTATCGCGGCGACAACGTCAACGACATCGCCTTCACCCCCGAGGCGCGCAACCCCGACCCGCAGCGCCTGCTGCGCGCCTACAGCCAGTCGGCCGCGACGCTCAACCTGCTCCGCGCCTTCGCGCAAGGGGGCTATGCGAACCTGCATCAGGTCCATCGCTGGACGCACGATTTCCTCGGCTCTTCGCCGTGGTCGAAGAAATACCGCGAGACCGCCGAGCGGATCGGCGACGCGCTCGAGTTCATGCGCGCCTGCGGCATCGACCCCGAGACGGTGCCCCAGCTCGCCCAGACCGCTTTCTACACCAGCCACGAGGCGCTGCACCTGCCCTTCGAACAGGCGATGACGCGCCAGGACTCGCTGACCGGCGACTGGTACGACACCTCGGCGCATTTTCTGTGGATCGGCGACCGCACCCGCTTTCCCGGGTCGGCGCATGTCGAGTTCCTGCGTGGCATCGGCAACCCGATCGGCGTCAAATGCGGCCCGAGCCTGGAGCCCGACATGCTGCTGCGCCTGCTCGACACGCTCAACCCGAACCGCGTGCCCGGCCGGATGACGCTGATCACCCGCTACGGCGCCGACAAGATCGAGGCGGCGCTCCCCAGGCTGGTCCGCACCGTCACGCGCGAGGGCCACCCCGTCGTTTGGTCCTGCGACCCGATGCACGGCAACACGATGCAGGCGGCGACCGGCTACAAGACGCGGCCGTTCGAGCGCATCCTCGCCGAAGTCCGCGGCTTCTTCGCCGTCCACCGCGCGGAGGGAACGCACGCCGGCGGCATTCATGCGGAGATGACCGGCCAGAACGTCACCGAATGCACCGGCGGCGCGGTCGACGTGACCGAGCAGTCGCTCGCCGACCGCTACCACACGCATTGCGACCCGAGGTTGAACGCCTCGCAGTCGCTGGAACTAGCGTTCCTGCTGGCGGAGATGCTGAACGAGGAAATGGCGGAGCGGCGGCGGGTGGCGGCGTAACTGCCGAAAGACGCGCCCCGCAGCCGGCGGGGCGGCAGCCAATGTCGCCGGACCCATCTGACGTCAGCCACGGGCTTTGCCCGTGGACGCCCGCAGCCAGCTTCGCCGACACCTCAACCTCCAAGAAGGAAGCGTGCGCCCGGAACTGCCTGAGCGCCAGGTCGGTCAGCGGAAAGCGCCTTCACCGTGCTTGGAAAAATAGTAGAACACGCTCTTCTCGGCGAGCTTGAAGGACAGTGCGGCCATCTCGTCCTCGGTCCACTCCGCCACACGGAAGTAAAACGTTCCCCGATCGAACTCGTTGTTGCTCCCCTGATTGTGAAGATGCTCGACGTTCAGTCGTCCGAACTGAGCAATCGTGACCCGGTCAAGTATCGAAGAGTCGTCGGCAAAGTCGCAGCCGTCGCCAAAGCACACGAACGGGAAGATGGCCTCCGTCTTCATCGCGGTGCGAAAGCCAATCACGTTCTTGCCCAGCCGCTCAATCGCATTACCCTTGGGCTGCTTCCCCTTGCCTTCGATCAACCGTAGATCGTTGGTGCCTTGGTTCTTTTTCTCGGCAATCAGGATTGGGTGCCGCCCGCCCGCCGCGTCGACCAGCGACAGGATACCGCCATCGGGCCGCATCGCCGAAGACGCAAAATGGTGGTGAAAGTCGACTCCTGGAAAGTCTGTCGTCAGCCGCTCCACCACATCCCTGAGCTTCCATTCGGTGACGTGCTCGAGCGCGATACCCGGAAACTTCTCGATCAAGCGCGCCACCACCGTCACGAGTGCCCGCCCCAAGGCCTTCTCCTGGGCCTTGGACCGCAGGTTGATAATTGTGTTGGCGCGCTGCAGCCGCAGGTCGTTCTTCTTGGCCATCGGTCAAGACTTCTCGACCAAATAGAGGTTTTCGGTCACGTAGATCGCGCGGTCGGCTAGGTTCCGGCACCCGCGGAACGTGTTGTAGCGCGTGTCCATCACGCTAAGCGTCCCTATCCGCGCCAGCTCCTCGCGGAAATGCTCGGGCGTGATGAAGCCTTCGGAATTGTAGGAAATCAGCACGAATCTCGCTTTGACCTCGCGCACGACGTCGAACAGCGCGTCCGCCGCGTGCTGGGGCTTGTTGTAAGCCGAACGGTTCCAGTCGGTTGGGATACCCGAGACCCGGCTGACCTCGACCGGCGGCCGGTAGTCGCACAGCAGGTTCAGCATGAAGTAGTTCGAACCATAGGGATGCTGGTTGTACGGCGGGTCGAGGTACGCGACGTCGACGTGCGGCAATGCGCGCACCAGCGCATTGGCGTCCTGCTGATGGACGTATGCCTCGCACGCCACCTGGCTCAGGATCGGGGCCTCAACCTCGATGTCGCGCAGAATGCGAGTAAGCGCGTTGCTCGACGCGCCGCCGAACTGACCCACGCCCTTCCGGTTCTTGTAGAAGCCTTTGAACACGCCCGACGTGTTTGCGTACATGGAGGCTTGCGAGAGCACCGGCGCCAGTACGAAGGGCCGCAGCGCCTCGGGCGTCTCCACGAGCGCGCGGCAGAAGGCGTCGAGGAAGACGGCGTTGCGTCGCGTGTAGAACACTCGCTCGCCCATCGCGATCGCCGTGTCGTCGTTCGGGGCATAGAGATCCGCGATGAACCCGGGTCGCGCGTCTTCGCGCGTCGCGGATCGCAGGCGCGCCAGCTCGGCCGCCAGCGCCCTGGCATCCACCTCAGCCGCGCTGGTCTGGTAGCAGCGGTTCACGACCGCGCTATATCGCTCCAGGTCGTTGCAGTGGATCGCGCGCGCGTGCCGTCGCATCATCCGCGCGACCACGCCCGTGCCGGCAAACAGGTCCAGGACGTCGATCCTGTCTTTGCCCAGTCGCTGCTTGACCTGCAGCAGCCCCGCTTCGATGAACGACAACAGCCCGCGCTTGTTACCGATATAGGTCAGCAGCTGCTGCTTGAGATAATCGGGGTCTTCGACGCGTCCGTCCGCGAACAGGGAATGCTGGAGCGTCGCCATGGTGCGGGCGAGCTATGGTGCGCTCGGCCTGATCTGCCAAGGCCGCAAGCGCATTGGCCAAGGTTACGACGCCGCAACTTCTAAATGTAACTGGCAGAGCGGTCTGGATCGCCGGCAGGTCAGCGGCGAACTGCTTCACCGCCTTATATTCGGCGATGTGCTCCGCTCGTGAGCGACGGCCACACCAGCGTGGACAGCGCGTCGGTATCGTCCGTCGCGACACGCGATCTCGCTGCCGTCCCGGATGAGAACCGCGGTGTGATCGTCGGAACAGATGATAGTGCCGCGCGAATGACGGCACACGGCTCCCTGCGGGCGATGGGCCCCGCGCCGCCCGAACGATCAAGGCAGTTTTCGCTGTCCTACAAGCGATCGTTCGTGCTTCGTTCCGCTAATGACCCACGAATCAGCTCCCGACCCCCTCCTCATCTTCACCCCTGTCGTCCCCGCGCGTCGCCGCCACGACGGCTGGACCGACGCCGTGCAGCGCGCGTTCGTCGATGCGCTGCGGCGCACCGGCGTGGTCGCCGCGGCGTGCCGCGCGGTCGGGCGCTCTATCTCTTCCGCCTATGCGCTGCGCACCCGCGCCGGGCCGGACCATCCCTTCGTGCTCGCCTGGGACATGGCGCTGGACGAGGCGCAGACGCGCGCCATTGATCGGGCGCTGGAGCTCGGCCGCGAGCGGCTGGCGTCGCCCATCTACCGGCGCGGCCGTCAGGTCGGGGTGCGCGAGCGCTGGGACAACCGCATCCTGCTCGCCGCGCTCAACGCGATCGACCGGATGGAGGCGCGCCGCCCGCCGCCCCGCCCCGACGCAACGAAATTGCGCGATTGACCTACAAGTCTTCCACTTATCGAAAGGAGACTGCCGCTGGATGGTGACCCCTACGGGAATCGAACCCGTGTTTTCGCCGTGAGAGGGCGACGTCCTAACCGCTAGACGAAGGGGCCGGCGCGGAAGCGGGTCAGCTATTGGCCGGGCGGGGGTTCGTCAAGCGCAAAGCCCGCTATAGCCTCGCCCATGCCCGCTGGCCCCCGCAAGATCATCCACATCGACATGGACGCCTTCTACGCCTCGGTCGAGCAGCGCGACGACCCGGCGTTGCGCGGGCGGCCCCTGGCGGTCGGCAGCAGCGCCGCGCGCGGGGTGGTCGCCGCCGCGAGCTACGAGGCGCGCGGGTTCGGGGTGCGCTCCGCCATGCCGTCAGTCACGGCGCTCAGACGCTGCCCCACGCTCGTCTTCGTGCCGCCACGCTTCGACGTCTATCGCGCGGTATCCCACCAAATCCATGCGATCTTCGCCGACTACACCGACTTGATCGAGCCGCTGTCGCTCGACGAGGCGTATCTCGACGTCACCGGGGACCGGCTCGGCCTCGGCTCCGCGCGGGCTATCGCCGAGCAGGTCCGCGCGCGGATCCGGGCGGAAACCGGCCTCACCGCGTCGGCGGGCGTCAGCTACAACAAGTTCATCGCCAAGCTCGCCTCCGATCAGAACAAGCCCGACGGCCTGTGCGTCATCACTCCGGCAAAGGGTCCGGCGTTCGTCGCGGCGCTGCCGGTCGCGCGCTTCCATGGCGTCGGCCCGGTGACCGCCCGGCGCATGGCGGCGCTCGGCATCGAGACGGGCGCGGACCTGCGCGACCGGCCGCTCGGCTTCTTACAGCAGCATTTCGGCAGCTACGCCGGCTATCTCCACGGCGCGGCGCGTGGCGAGGACGAGCGTCCGGTGCGCCCCGACCGGCCGCTCAAGTCGGTCGGCGGGGAGCGGACCTTCGAGACCAACATCGCCGAGCCGGCCGCGCTGGACGAGGCGCTCGTCCGCGTCGCCGATGCCGCCTGGACGCGCATCGCCCGGCACGAGGCCAGGGGGCGGACGGTGACGCTCAAGCTCCGCCACGCCGATTTCCGGACGATCACCCGCGCCCGCTCGCTGACGTACCCCGTGCCCGACCGCGACACTTTGCTCGACATCGGCCGCGCGCTGCTCGCGCCGTTGCTGCCGATTCCGGCCGGGGTGCGGCTGCTCGGGCTGACGTTGTCGGGCCTGGGGGGTGAGGAACAGGGGCAACCCGCCCTGCCCCTGTGACAGTTCCCGGCGTCGCACTGATCGTCGAGGATCGGCTCAGGCCGCTTTCGCCAAGGGTTCGGCCGCCCTCAGCGTCAGCACCGCGATAGCCCCCTGCCCCGCCCCGCTGCTCTCCAGCCGCAGCGCGCCGTCCATCGCGGTGATCGAATTGGCGCACCAGTGCAGGCCGAGCCCCCCCGACTTGTGCCGCCGGGTCGAGAAGCCCCGCTGGAACAGGGTCGCGCCCGCTTCCAAACCGAAGCCCTCGCCATCATCGCTGATCCGGACCTCGACATGGCCCCGCGCTTCCTTGACGGTCACGGCGATCGCCCCGCTGCCCGCGCCCCGCGCCGCGATCGCTTCGGTGGCATTGGCGAACAGATTGCCGATCACCTGGCTGAGGATGACGCGGTTCGCGAGCACGAACGTCGCCGTCGTCGGAAACGAGAAGTCGATCGACGCCATGTCCGAAAACCGCGCGATGATGGCGTTGCGCGCGATGATCTCGGCGATGTCGCAGGTTTCAAGCGGCGGCCGCTCGTGGGCGCGCTGCTGTTGCTGGCCGATGATCTCGAGCACGTGCGCCATCGCCTCGCGCCCGACCTCGAGCTGGACGCGCATCGTCTCGCGGCTCTGCGTCCAGGCCTCGACACCGGCCGCGACGAAGGCGGCGAGCTTGATGCGACGGATCGGCGGGAGATCGTCCGCCGCCAGCTCAATGATGGCGCGATCGAGCATCGCCCGGTCGACCGGCGGCCACTGCGACATGCCTTGTGACAGGATGGTCGATACTGGCGTCAGGGCGTTACGAACATTGTGCATAACCGCCACGGCGGATTCGGTGCGACCGAGCGCGAAGCTCTGCGCCTCGATCTGCTCGCGCAGGTCGTTCAACTGGCGCAGCATGGCGTTGAAGCTGCGTCCCAGCGAGCCGATCTCGTCGCGCCGCCCGTCCTCTTCGAGCGGCGACAGCGAGCCCGAGGCGCGCACGCGCTGCATGTGCGCCTCGACGCGGTGGAGGGGAGCCAGCACCAGCCGGCCGATCATCCGGCGCAGCACCACCATGACGATGAGCAGCAGCACGGTCGAGCCGGCCACCGCCAGCAGCAGCATCCGCCGGCCGAGCAGCGACACGTCGCGCCGGACGCCGAAGCGCACCTCCGCCACGGGCCGGCCGTCCGCGCCGATGACGGGCACGCGGATCTCGGTCAGCGCGCGGCTGGTGTTGAGGATGCCGACCCCCGGCGAGGTCGCCGGCCCGATCCGGGCATCGAGCTGGAGCAGGTCGGCAACCTGCGCCGAGGTCAGCACGCGCGCCATGACGATGTGCCCGTGCGGGCTGCCGGTGCCGTCGGAGCGCCGCACCTGCGCGACCCCGATCGCCGCCACCGTCCCGCCCAGCGAGGCGTAGAAATTGGCCGAACTCCGGCTGCGGAGCACGCGCGCGAGGTCGACACGGCCGATCGCCGCCATCAGCCGTCGACGCATCGCCGGCTGCTCCCCTTGCGTTTCGGCATCGCGCCAGTGGGCGATCACTACCCGTCCGTCGCGCCCGACATAGGCAAGGCCCTGGATGCCGAGATTGCTCATCGCGAGCGGCGCGAAGCTCCGCTGCTCGAACGCGGCGGTCTGCCGCTCCATATAGGCATAGCTGGCGTTCCAGTCGCCATAGTCGCGCACCGCGTGCTCGACCTTGGCGCCATAATCGGACAGCGCCGCAGCGGTGCGCTCGATGTCGCCGTGGACGGCGGCCGCTTCCAGCTGGTTGAAGTTGGGGTTGATGACCAGCGCGAGCAGCAGCGTGATGGCGAGCGCGCCGGCGATGCCGGCGGCGGACAGGATCAGCACGAGCTTGGCGCCGAGCGACGCCGGTTTTGCCCGAGCCGGCGGCCACGCCGGCTTCATCGCCATCAGCCGTACGTTCCGGTACTCAGCTCCTCCTCGTCTTCCTCGTCTTGGAAGGCGAGCAACCCCGACGCCGCCATGTCGGACGCGACGTCGGCCGTGACGGGATGCGAGAAGAAATAGCCCTGAAGGTGGCTGACGCCCGCCAGCCGCAGCGCCTGGACCTGCGCCTCGGTCTCCACCCCTTCGGCAATGATGCCCAGGCCGAGCGAGCGGCCGAGATGGATGATCGAGTGGACGATCGCCGCCGACTCGCGTTCGCGGCCCATGCCGTCGATGAACGAGCGGTCGATCTTGAGGCAGTCGAGCGCGAACTTGCGGATGTTGTAGAGCGAGGAATAGCCCGTGCCGAAATCGTCGATCGCGATCCGGAAGCCCATCTGGCGGAGCCGATAGAGCGTTTCGGAGGCGCGCTCGGCATCGTCGAAGATCGCGGTCTCGGTGATCTCGATCTGCAGGCGGTTCGGCGCGACGCCCGCGCGCTGAACGCATTCCACGATCGCGCCGATGAAATTATGCCGGCGGAACTGGCGCGGGGAGAAGTTGATCGAGACATATTGGTCCGGCCAGCGCTTCACCTCCTTGAGCGCGGCGAGGAGCACCCAGTCGCCGAGTTCGTGAATGAGGTTCGATTCCTCCGCGATCGGCAGGAAGATCGAGGGGCTGATCGCGCCGTGGTCGGCGGTGTTCCAGCGCAGCAGCGCCTCGAACCCCTCGACCGCGATGTGGTCGCGGGTGACGATCGGCTGATAGGCCAGCGTGAGTTCGCCCCGCGCGATCGCCTCACCCAGCCCGCTTTCGATGCGGCGACGGAAGCGGACGCCTTCATCCATACTCTCGTCGAACCGCCGGACGACGCCGCGCCCCGCACGCTTGGCGTCGTTGAGCGCCAGATCGGCGCGGCGCAGGACGTCGGTGGGATCGTGGTCCTCAGCGCCCTCGACGACGATCAGCCCGGCCGAGGCACCACTCTGCACCGGATGGCCGAAGACCGTCAGCGTCGTCGAGCAGGCGGTGACCAAACGGTCGCACGTCATCGCCGCGGCCTCCTCGCCCGGCGTGTCGAACAATATGCCGAACTCGTCGCCACCGAGCCGCGCGATCATCGCATCGGCGGGAGTGGCCTGGTAGAGCATCGCGCATATCTCGCGCAGCAGCGCGTCGCCCGCGAGGTGACCCAATGTGTCGTTGACCAGCTTGAAGCGATCGAGGTCGACCATCGCGCAGCCGAACCGCCCGGGCCGGCGGACCCGCTCGGCGAGCGCGCGGACAAAGGCGAGCCGGTTGGGCGCTTCGGTCAGCGAGTCGTGCGTGGCGATGTGGATCGCGCGGCTTTCGTTGGCCGCCAGTTCGGCCGCCTGGACCTTGAGCTGCTCGACCTGCCGCGCCAGCGCGGCGCGCGCCTCGGCCAGTGCGCGGTCGTTCCCCCAGCGCGCGATCAGCGCGGCGGCGGTCTGCTGGATCTCGGCGACCTCGAACGGCTTGGCGATGTAGAACAGCTTGTCGGCCGGCCCCGCCACCTTGCTGATCTCCAGCGGTGAAAAGTCGGAATAGCCGGTGACGATGACGATCGCGACGTTCGGGTCGAGGGCGCGGATCCGCCGGGCGGTCTCGCGCCCGTCGATGCCCGGCGGCATCCGGATGTCGATGAAGGCGACCGCGAAGGGCGTCCCGTCGGCACGCGCCTTCTCGACTTCCTCGACCGCCTCCAACCCTTGATAGACGTGCGTCAGCGCATAGGCGGGCTCCTGCGCGGCGCGGAGGCCCACGTCGGACCATAACGCCACCGCCATCGCGTTCAGCCCGCCCGCGCCGGGCGATCGCGTGGACGCGAAGGAGCGTCGGTAGCTGTCATGCATCGCCGGCTCGTCGTCGACGATCAGGATCCGCGGTTGGTTCATGACGGCTTATCCCTGGTTCGCGAGGCGGAAGCAGGCTCCCGCCAGTGGCGTCAGCGTAGCCGCGGGCGGTTAAACGCCGGTAAACGCCAGCGCCTGCTGTCCGAGCAGGATCGCACCCAACGGCCCCGCCCGCGCGCCCAGGGCGGCAGGCACGACGAACGTATCGGCGATCGTCACTTCGGGCAGCAGCGAGAAGCCGGCGAGGCTCTTCAGCATCGCCTCGCGGATGCGCGGATAGAGGTGCGGCGTTCCCACCATCACGCCGCCGCCGAACACGACGCGGCGCGGCACGCCGGTCTGCACCAGCATGTGGAGGAGCTGGCCGAGGACATGGACCACGCCGTCCCAGACCGGGTGATCGGCGGGCAGCGTCTCCGCCTGCGCGCCCGCCCGCGCCGCGATGGCGGGGCCGGCGGCCAGCCCCTCGTAGCACGCGCCATGGAACGGGCAGACGCCGACCCAATCGTCGCCGGGCAGGCGGACGGGGCGGATATGCCCCAGCTCCTGATGCGTCAGCCCGTCGAGCGGCCGGCCGCGCGCCACCAGCCCGACGCCGATGCCGGTGCCGACGGTGACATAGGCCATGTCGGCGAGCCCCGCCGCCGCCCCCCATTTCGCCTCGGCCAGCGCCGCGCCGACGACATCGGTATGGAAGCCCACCGGCACGCCGTACCGCCGCTCCCACCGCCGCCCCATGTCGACGTTCAGCCAGCCGGGCTTGGCGGTGACGGTGACCGAACCCCAGTCGGCGGCGGCGCGATCGACCGCCAGCGGCCCGAAGCTGGCGATACCGAGCCCCGCGAAGCCGCGCCACCGATCGAGCACCGCCTCGATCGCGGGCAAGGTCTCGGCCGGCGTCGTCGTGGGAATGCGGACCTCCTCCTCGACCGCGTCGGGGCCGCGCGCGAGGATGCAATTGACCTTGGTGCCGCCCAGCTCGACGCCGGCGACCAGCGGCAATTCTTCTGCGTTCATTTCCGCACCTTTGCGCAGGGTTATCGCCAACGCAAATGCGCGACGCCGGCTGGCACCGATGTTTCGCCGGGGCGTTGGGCACCCGAACGATTCGAGGGCAAGCCATGACGATAGAGACGGATCGCCGAACGGTGCTGGGCGGCGCGGCGGCAGGACTGGCGGCGGCGGCCTCGCCCGCGCTGGCGCAGGGCGGCGCGGCGCCCGTCCCGCTGCGTGACCCGCGCACGAAATATCCGACCGAGCCCTTCCCCGAGCAGCGCCAGCCCTGGCCCGCGCTCCAGTCGAAGATGACGCCGCGCCCCGATTGCGGCGAGGCGAGCTACAAGGGCTCGGGCCGGCTGGCGGGACGCAAGGCGCTGTTGACGGGCGGCGATTCCGGCATCGGCCGCGCCGCCGCGATCGCCTTTGCGCGTGAGGGGGCCGACGTCGCGATCAACTATTATCCGACCGAGGAGCCGGACGCGCGCGAGGTGGTCGACCTGATCCGTCAGGCCGGACGCAAGGCGGTCGCCATTCCGATGGACATCCGCACCGACGACAATTGCAAGGCGATCGTCGAGCGCGCGGTGACGGGGCTCGGCGGCCTCGACATCCTGGTCAACAACGCCGCCTATCAGCAATCGAAGATGACCATCTTCGAGGTGTCGGACGAGGAGTTCGACCGGACTTTCAAGACCAACATCTACGCCCCCTTCCGCATCAGCAAGGCGGCGATCCCGCACATGAAGCCAGGGTCGGCGATCATCAATACCGGCTCGGTCAACAGCTTCGATCCCGAAGAGGAGCTGCTCGCCTACGCCTCGACCAAGGGCGCGATCCACATCTTCACCCGCGCGCTCGCCAAGCAGCTCGCAAAGCAGGGCATCCGCGTGAACATGGTCGCGCCCGGCCCGATCTGGACGCCGTTGCAGGTCGCGGGCGGCCAGTTGCCGGGCAAGATGGGCGAGTTCGGCCACGACCCCGACCGGCCGCTGGCGCGCGCCGGCCAGCCGGCGGAGCTGGCGCCGTTGTACGTAGCGCTGGCATCGGACGAGTTCAGCTACACCACCGGCGCGACCTTCGGCGCGAACGGCGGCAAGGGAATGCCCTGACAATCGTCACCCCGGCCCCTTCGACGCCGCCTGCGGCGTCGCTCTGGACAGGCTTGCGCCGGGGTCCACCGCAGGACTGGCCCCGCCGTTCCGTCGTCGAGCGATCGGCTCATGCGGGGGTGGATGCCGGCATAAGGCCGCATGACGTTTACTCGACGGTGACCGACTTCGCCAGATTCCGCGGCTGGTCGACATCCGTCCCCTTCGCCACCGCGACATGGTACGCCAGGAGCTGCACCGGCACCGCGTAGACCAGCGGCGCGATCAGCGGGTGGACCGCGGGCATGGTGATCGTCGCGAGGCAATTCTCCCCCGCCGCCGCGACCCCGGCCGCATCGGAGATCAGCACGACCTTGCCGCCGCGCGCCTGCACCTCCTGCATGTTGCTGACGGTCTTGTCGAACAGCGGGCCGCTGGGGGCGATGACGATGACGGGGACGTTCTCGTCGATCAGCGCGATCGGCCCGTGCTTCATCTCGCCCGCCGCATAACCTTCGGCATGGATGTAGCTGATTTCCTTCAGCTTCAGCGCTCCCTCCAGCGCCAGCGGATAGTCGGTGCCGCGCCCCAGATACAGGACGTCGCGCGCGCCGGCGACGGTGTGCGCCATCGCCTGGATCGCCTCGTCGTGCGACAGCGCGGCGTTGAGTGCGGCGGGCGCTTCGGCGAGATGCTCGACGATCGCCTTCTCCTCCGCCGGCGACAGCTTGCCCTTGGCGCGCGCCAGATTGGCCGCGAGCGCGGCGAGGACGGCGAGCTGACAGGTGAAGGCCTTGGTCGAGGCTACCCCGATCTCGGGCCCGGCATGGGTCGGCAGCAGCAGGTCGGCCTCGCGCGCCATCGAACTGGTCGGCACATTGACGACGACCGCGATCTTCTGGCCTTCGGCGCGCGCGTGGCGCAGCGCCGCGAGCGTGTCCGCCGTCTCCCCCGACTGCGAGATGAAGAGTGCGAGTCCGCCCTCCTCCATCACCGGCGCGCGGTACCGGAACTCCGACGCCACATCGAGGTCGACCGGCACGCGCGCGAACCGCTCGAACCAGTATTTGGCGACCATGCCTGCGTAGAAGCTGGTCCCGCACGCGACGATCGTCACGCGCTTGACCGCCGCCAGATCGAACTCCGGGATTGGCAGTGTCACCCGCTCCTCCATCCGCTGGAGGTAGGAGCGCAGCGTCTGCGCGACGACGATCGGTTGCTCGTAGATCTCCTTGAGCATGTAATGCCGGTGATTGCCCTTGGAGATCAGCTCGCCGGTGACGCCGGAGATGGTGATCGCGCGCTCGACCGGGTTGTTCCGCTGATCGAACACCTGCGCGCCGTCGCGGGTGCAGACGACCCAGTCGCCCTCGTCGAGATAGGCGATGCGCTGCGTCAGCGGTGCCAGCGCGAGCGCGTCGGAGCCGAGATAGGTCTCGCCATCCCCATAACCGACCACCAGCGGCGACCCGAGCCGCGCGCCGATCAGCAGGTCGGGGTGCGAGCGGAACAGGATGGCGAGCGCGAAGGCGCCATGGAGGCGCGGCAGCACCTCGCGGACCGCCTCGGCGGGGGCGAGACCGGCCTCGACCTTCTCGCTGACCAGATGCGCGACGACCTCGGTGTCGGTCTCGCTGGTGAAGACGCGCCCGCGCGCGATCAGCTCGTCGCGCAGCGATTTGAAGTTCTCGATGATGCCGTTGTGGACCACGGCGACCTCGGCGGTGGCGTGGGGATGGGCGTTGTTGGTCGTCGGCCCGCCATGCGTCGCCCAGCGGGTGTGGGCGATGCCGGTCCTGCCGGGCAGCGGGTCTGCGGCCAGCTCGCGCGCCAGGTTGATCAGCTTCCCCGACGCCCGCCGCCGGTCGATCACGCCATCATGGTCGGTCGCGATGCCGGCGGAATCGTAGCCGCGATATTCCAGCCGCTTCAGGCCGTCGAGCAGCCGCTCGGCGACTTCTTCACGACCGACGATGCCGACGATGCCACACATGCTGGAGCCTCAAGTTGTTATCGAGTATGGAACTCGAATGCCGAGCATCGCCGGCGGGAAATCCTTCGCGTTGCGGGTCACCAGAACCCGCCCGTTAAGCTGCGCAGACGCTAAAATCACCGCATCCGCCAGTTTCAGTTTCGGTCGTTCGTTCCGCAATTCCGCTGCCCGCTCCGCGACTTCGAGAGTGAGTTCATCCATATAGAAGCTCGCAAGCATCGTGCGGGTCGTCGCAATGGCATTCTCCTGGACCTTTGACAGGACTTCGATCCAAGTCACGCGACTTATCCAGCGATCCTCTACACGCTCCAGCTCTCGTTGGGCGTCGAAATTGCCGTTGAGTGCATCGATAACGATGTTGGTGTCGAACGACGCGGCGCTCACTTCGAGGATCCGCTCCGGCTTTCCTCCAGCGCCTTCCAGTAAGCCCGTTCCCGATCATCCTCTTCGTCGAAGAGGTCCGGGAACTCAGCGCGAACCTCATCGTAGTCAGCGTCCCATGGGCGAGTCCAACCCGCCCGCTCGCGTCGTTGCCACTCGACGGCGTCCCCGATGTCGGTGCGGTCTTTCCACGCGCCGAACCCGGCCCGCAGACCGGCCAGTCGCCGCTCCCGCTCCTCCTGTGGCGTTTCCGACGCCAGATACCGATCCACCGCTGCCCGGATCAATGCCGAGCGCGCCTTTCCGCTCGAAACGGCCAACTGATCCAACCTCGCGGTGCGATCATCGCCCAGCGAAACAAGGATACGAGTAGCCATCAAACCCTGATATCACTTGATGATATCATAGTCCAGCTTTCTTCGCCGTCATCAGCGCCCGAAACCGCTTCGCCCAGCCCGGCTTCACCTGCTGCGGCGGTCGCACCAGCGCCAAGGCGTCGGCCTCCACATCTTGCGTCACCACCGCCCCAGCGCCGACAATCGCGCCCGCGCCGATCGTGACGGGGGCAACGAGCGCCGAGTTGGAGCCGATGAAGGCCCCCGCGCCGATCACCGTCTTGTACTTGAAGAAGCCGTCGTAATTGCAGGTGATCGTGCCTGCCCCGATGTTCGCGCCCGCGCCGACCTCCGCATCGCCTAGATAGGTGAGATGGCTGGCCTTGGCGCCCTCGCCCAGGGTCGCCTGCTTTACCTCGACGAAATTGCCGACCTTGGCCTTCGCGCCGAGCACCGCGCCCGGGCGCAGGCGTGCATAGGGGCCGACCTCCGCCCCCGGCCCCACCGTCGCGCCCTCCAGGTGGCTGAAGGCATGGATCGTCGCGCCGTCGGCGATTTTCACGCCGGGGCCGAAGACGACGTTGGGCTCAATCAGCACGTCGCGGCCAAGCTGCGTGTCGTGCGCGAACCACACCGTGTCGGGCGCGACCAGCGTCGCCCCGTCCGCCATCGCGCGAGCGCGGCGGGCGGCCTGCCACATGCTCTCCGCCAGCGCGATCTCGGCGCGCGAATTGGGGCCGGTGGCTTCCGCCGCCTCGCTCTCGATCACGCGCACGGTACGGCCGTCGGCGATGGCGAGCGTGACGAGGTCGGGCAGGTAATATTCGCCCTGCGCATTGTCGTTGCCGACGCGTTTCAGCAGCGGCCACAGGTCGGCCGCGCGCACCGCGAACAGATTGGCGTTGCACAGCGCGACCGCGCGCTCGTCGAGGGTCGCGTCCTTGAACTCGACCATCTTCGCGACCCGCCCGTCGGCGTCCGCGACGATGCGGCCGTACGCGCCCGGGTCGGCGGGCCGGAAGCCCATCACCACCGCCGCCGGCGCCCGCTCGCCGTCGAGCGCGTCGAGCAGCGCGCGCATCGTCTCGGGCCGGACGAACGGCACGTCGCCCGACAGCAGCAGCACGTCGCCGTCGAAGCCCGCCAGCGCCGCCTCCGCCTGCAACACGGCATGGGCGGTGCCGAGCTGGTCCGCCTGCACCGCGAAGTCGATGCCGCGCCCGGCCAGCGTCGTTTCGAGCTGTTCGCGCAGCGACCCTACCACCATCACGGTGCGCGCCGGCGCCAGCGTGGCGACGCTTTCGAGCAGATAATCGATCATCGCCTGCCCGGCGATCGGATGCAGCACCTTGTGCCGGTCCGATTTCATGCGGGTGCCCTTGCCCGCGGCAAGAATGATGGCGGCAAGCGGTCGCGTCGGCATGACCATCCCGCTGCCACGAAAGCCTTGCGTTTTCCATACCGACGCGGCCACGCCGCCCGGCATGACGGGCTTTTCATTTCGGACGGTCGGCTTCGACCTTGACGGCACGTTGCTCGACACGCTCGGCGACCTGGCGGCGGCGGTCAACCATGCGCTGGCGACCCTCGGCCGCGCACCGCTGACGGTCGAGGCGATGCGCCTGATGATCGGCGGCGGCGGGCGGCACATGCTGGCGCAGGCGATCGCGGCGAGCGGCGGAGCCGACGAGGCCGCGCTCGACCCGGCGTACCAGACGCTGCTCGCCTTCTACGAAGCCAACATCGCGGTTCATACCCGCGCCTTTCCGCACATGATCGACGCCCTCGACGCGTTGCGCGAGCGCGGCGTCACGCTCTCGGTCGTGACCAACAAGCAGGAGCGGCTGGCACAAGCGCTGCTAAGCAAGCTCGGCATGCTCGATCGCTTCGCGACGGTGATCGGCGGTGACACGCTTGGGCCGGGCCGCGGCAAGCCGAAGCCGGATCTGCTGCTCGCAATGGTCGAACGATGCGGCGGCCCCGCGGCGTTCGTCGGCGATTCGATCTTCGACGTCGAGGCCGCCCATGCCGCCGGCCTGCCGGTGATCGCCTGCTCGTTCGGCTATCGGCAACAGCCGGTCGAAGCGCTCGGCGCGGATGCGGTGATCGACGACTTCGCCGAACTGATCGCGGCGCTCGGCGCGCTCAGCCGAACAGCGCGCTGAGGCTCTTTTCCAGCATCAGGAACTGCCACAGCGTCCGGCCGTGATCGGCGCGGCCGGCGCGATGCTGCGCGGCGAGATCGGCGAGGACGGGCAGGTCGAACCAGCCGGTGTCAGCAAGGATGCGCGACCGCGACAGCGCCGCCGCATCGTCGGCCAATGCGCCGCGGAACCAGGCGGAGACCGGCGTCACGAACCCCATCTTGGGGCGATAGAGGATGTCGCGCGGCAGATACGGCTCCAGCGCGCGCTTGAGCAGCCACTTGCCCTGCCCGCCCCGGATCCGCATCCCCACCGGCAGCGTCGCGGCGAACTCGACCAGGCGGTGGTCGAGCAGCGGCTCGCGTGCCTCCAACGACACGGCCATGCTCGTCCGATCGACCTTGGTCAGCATCCCGCCCGGCAGCCAGCGGGTGAGGTCGGCATATTGCGCCCGGTCGAGCGCGTCGCGCGCGGGGGCGGCGCGCATCGCGGCGACCCAGGCGTCTTCGGCGCGGTAGCCATCCAGCGCCGCGCGCGCCGCGTTGGAGAACAGGCGCGCGCGCAGCTCGGGCGAGGTGACGCCGACCGCGCGCGCATAGGCCGCATCGCCATCGGCGGCGAGTGCCAGCAGCGTCATCCGCGCGCGCAACGGCCGGGGTGCCCAGTCGGCCTTGGGATAGACCGCCCCCAGCGCCCCGGCGGCGCGGCGCAGCGCGGCGGGCATCAGCGCGCGCGCCTGTTCCTCGCGCGCCTGGAAGCGCTGGCGGCGATAACCCGCGAACGCCTCGTCCGCGCCGTCGCCCGACAGCGCCACGGTCACCGCCTCGCGCGCGAGCGCCGACACCTGATAGGTGGCAAGCGCGCTGGCGTCGGCGAAGGGCTCGTCGAAGGCGTGGACCAAGGTGTCGACCAACGCGAAATCGTCGGACCGGACGACACGCTCGCGATGATCGGTGTGAAAACGCTGCGCGACGGCATCAGCATAGACACGCTCGTCATGCCCCTTCTCATCGAAACCGATCGTGCAGGTCTTGACGGCGCGCGGAGATGCCTCGGCCATCATCGCGACGACCGCCGAGCTGTCGACCCCGCCCGACAGGAACGCGCCGAGCGGGACATCCGCGACCATCCGGCTGCGGACGGCGGTACGCAGGCGGTCGACCAGCTCGTCGGCTAAGGCCGCCGTCGAGCCGCGCGCGCGATCGGCGAAGCTGACCTGCCACCAGCGGCGCTCCGCCGGGACCGGCTTGCCGCGCTCCAGCAGCAGGTAATGCCCCGCCTGAAGCTTGCGGACCCCGGCGACGATGCAGCTATCGTCGGGGACATAGCTCCAGGTGAGGAAGTCCTCGACCGCGCGCAGATCGGGGATGCGACGCACCAGCGGATGCGCGAGCAGCCCCTTCAGTTCCGACGAAAAGGCGACCGCGCCGTCGGCGAGCTCGACATAATGCAGCGGCTTCACCCCCAGCCGGTCGCGGGCGAGGAACAGCGTCTGCGCGTCGCCGTCGTGAAGCGCGAAGGCAAACATGCCGTTGAGCCGGTCGAGCATCCCCGGCCCCCAGGCGCGCCAGCCATGGAGCAGCACCTCGGTATCGCCGCCGGTGCGGAACCGCGCGCCCGCCGCCGCCAGCTCGGCACGAAGCTCGGCGAAATTGTAGATCTCGCCGTTGTAGCTGACCGTCAGCGCGCCGTCGTGCATCGGCTGGGGCGAGCCCGCGACGTCGATGATCGACAGCCGGCGATGGCCGAGGCCGACGCCCGGCGCGGTCCACACCCCCTCCCCGTCCGGCCCCCGGTGCGACAGCACGGCAGTCATGCGCGCGATACGGGCAGGGTCGACCGGCTTGGCGACGCCGGGGTGAAACAGGCCGGCGATGCCGCACATCGTCAGGGCAGTCCGGCGGCGTGCGGTAGCGATCCGACGTCGTGGCGAAAGCGGGCGATGGTGCCCGCCGGGTTCCCCCCGGGCGCGACCTCGGCCGAGAGGTGGACAGCGATGGCGCGCGGCGAACGACCCAACAGCCGCGCCGCGGCGGTGGCGAGCTTCACGTGCACCGGATCGGACGTCTCGACATCGCCAACCGAATACCATGTCGCGACGATACGCTCCACCGGCCCCGGCGCGCGGATCCGCATCGCCGCGCCGCCGGCGATCGGCGGCAGGTCGGCGACGCGCAGCCAGCGATCCTCCTCGCGCAGGGCACCGGTGCCGAAGCTGATGAGCTCCGCCCCCTCCCGCTGCCGGCCATAGACCGCGACGGCGAGATCGACCGCCTGGCCGCGCGCATCGACATAGCGACCGAACAGGATGTGGTCCGCGCCCGGATACCAGGGCGACCAGGGCGCGCGGGAGGAGAGCGGCGCGCGGTTCCAGCCCGGCACATTCGGCAGATCGAGATGTGCCGGTAGCAAGGCGGGCCGGTTCGCGGCCGCGCTCCAGGCAGGAAAGGCGGCCGCGAGCGCCAGCACCAGGCAGGCCGCGACGCTCGCGTCGAGCCGATGCCGCACCGGCATCCGCAATGCAGTGGGGTCGAAGGCCGGCGCGTCGGGCGCGCGGTCGAACCAGCGCCATGCCAGCGCGATCACGCCGGCCATGACGGCGGCGAAGAACAGCCAGCCATAGACGATATGGTCGAACCCGGTCGCCGCCTCGACGCTGGTCAGGTGCGCGGCATAGATCGTCCCGAACGCGCGCAATCCGTTGGCGAGCACCGGCACGACGATGCAGGCGAGCAGGAACAGCGCCCGCCGCCGCCAGCCGGTGAAGCACAGGTTGGCGACGAGCACGCCGAACGCGACCATCGCGATCACGAACTTCGCGCCCGAGCACGCCTCCGCCACTTCGAACCAATAGCGGCCGGCATGGATAATGACGCCGTCGACGCTGGCCGAGACGCCGGCGAGGTGGAGCAGCGGCAGCACCAGCGCGACGGTGACGGTCTGGAGCGGTTCCTCCAGCCCCTCGCCGAACGGCACGAGGAAGACGGCATAGCCGAGCGGAAACAGCAGCCCGCGCGCGACAGCGGGGCCGAGCAGCGTCACCACCGCGCCCTCGATCATGCCGAGCAGGCCGAACTGGCGCAGCACGGCGGCCGAGGCGGCGTCGCCGACCAGCCAGACCAGCCCGCCCGCCGCGACCACCGCCAGCCCCGGCGACCAGGCCGCGGGGGGGAGTTGAGCCAATTGGGGACGGCGCTGCCACACCAGCCAGGCGAGCACCGGGCCGATGAAGAGGCAATGGCCGAAGGTCGTGCTCGTCCACCAGATATGCACGAGGTCGGCCACGTCGCGGCGGAAGAGGAGGAGCAGCGCCGCCGCCGCCAGCGCGAGAGCGACGAGATGGATACGCCAGCCGCTTACCTGCGTCGTCGGCGGCACGACCAACTCCGCGAGCGCGCTCACGCCGCCGCCCGCTCGCGCCCGTCGAGCCCGAGCAGCGCGTCGAGCGGCTGGAGGCGCGCCGACCAGTCGTAGCGCGCGATCACGCGCTGCCGGGCGGCGGCCCTCTGCCCCTCGCCGTCCAGTGCCGCGCACACCTCATCGACCCAGCCCGCGACGCCATCGGCGACCGCGATCGTTCCGCCATGGTCGATACCCTCCGCCGCCGCCGGCGAGGCGACGATCGGGCGGGCCATGGCCATCGCCTCCAGCACCTTGTTCTGCACGCCGCGCGCGAGGTGCAACGGCGCGACGCAGACCGTCGCCGCCGCCAGCCAGCCGCGCACGTCGGGCACCGCGCCGGTGACGATGACGCCGGGCCGGCGGGCGAGCGCCTGCACCGCCGGCGTGGGCGACCGTCCGACGATGGCGAACCGCACCGCCGGGAAGCGCTGGCGGACGACCGGGAGCACGTCACGCGCGAACCAGGCCACGGCGTCGATATTGGGCTGGTAATCCATCTGGCCGGTGAAGACGATCAGCGGGGCCGCCTCCGCGACATGGAGAAACGACGCTGCCGGGTCGAAAAAGCGGGCATCGATCCCGTTCTCGACCACCGCGATCCGGCCCTCGCCGCCGCCAGCCCGGAACAGGTCGGCCTCGGCTCGCGTGACGAACAGACTGGCATGAACACGCGCCGCCGCCTCACGCTCGAACACGCCGAGCAGCTTGGCCTCGCGGCGCAACAACGGGCGCACGGGCAACGCCGCCGTGCCCGCGAGCTGCGCGAACTTGGCCGAATCGACGTCGACGAAATCCATCACCACCGGCGGGCCGTCGGCGGGCAGATATTGCGCCATCTGGCCGGAGAAACAGAAGATTGCGTCAGCCATCGGCGCGCCAGCGACGGCGGCGCGCATCGCCGGGTTGTCGAAGGCCGCGAGCGACACCGGCCGGCCGCTCGCCACCGCCTCGACGGTCGCGCGGATGCGACTCTTGGCGCGCGGGACGATGGTGCAGCTTGCGGTCAGCGCCGCCAGCTCCGGCGGAGCCGCATAGTCCGCCGGATCCTCGGCGAACGCGATCAGATGCACCCGCGCGCGCGCCGCGAGATACTGGAGGACATGGAAGCTGCGGATCTTGTCGCCGCGATCGGGCGGAAAGGGCGTGCGATGCGCGAGGAACACGACGTCCCTCACCCCAGCCCCCGCGCAATCAGCGGCCCGAGCGCGGTCGCGACGGGCAGCGGCAGGCGCTGCCACGTCCGCACCATCAGCGCGTATTTGGGATCGAGCGGGTTGATCTCGCGCGCCGGCCCGTCGCTGCGCCGGGCATAAGCGAGTGGTTCGGGCGTGAAGCCCCAATTCTTCTTGAACGCCGCCGCCCCGGTACCCGCCTTGGAGCGGCCGAAGTCAAAGCGCGCGCAGCCGCGTTCCCGCGCATGGCGCATCAGCGCGAAATACATCAGGTCGTTGGCGCGCAACCCCCGCGCCGCCTTCGTGCCGCCGCCCCAATAGGGATAGACCGTACCGCCAAAGTAGAGGCTTAGCACCGACGCCACCGCCTTGTCCTCGCGCCGCACGGTCAGGATGTCGGCGTCGAGCGCCGCCATCGCCGCGCGGAACAGCGCCGCCGGGAAAACGGGCGTGCCGAGGTTGCGCACCGACTCGGCATAGACGCGATAATGCTCTCGTTGCGCGGCGGCATCGGTTCCGATCGCCAGCTCCAGCCCGTTGCCGAGCGCGCGGCGCACCTCGGCGCGCTGCTTGCGCGGGATGGCGAGCAGTTCGGCCTCGTCATCGGCGGCGAGCGGTCGTGCGAAACCGAGGTAGGTCGTGTCATCCACCCCCCACCCCGCCGGCGCCGCGCCGCCGCGCAGCTCGACCGAGCAGCCGAGCCGCTGCGCGAGCGCCCACACCCCCGCCGCCAGCGGCTCCAGCGCCTCGCCCAGCGCGCCGCCGCCAACGCCGAACCCCGCCGACACCAGCGCCCGCCCGAACAGCGCCGACCGCACCTCGGTCAGCGGCAACACCCCCGCGATCGCCCCGCTCGCCCGCTCGGCGACGAGGTAGCGCGCCCGCTGCCGGCACCCCCGCTCGATCGCGCGGCTCCAGCCGGTGAGGTGAAAGGGTGTCGCCCCGGGCTGCTCGCGCACGAAGGCGTCGATGCGCGCGGCCTCGCGCCGGTCGCGCAAATCCGCCTCGCGCACGCCGACCGGCGCGTGGATCAGCGGCATCGTCACGGCGCGCGCGCCGCCAGCGCCTCGTCCACCCGCCCCCAGCGGTGGCGGCCGATCAGTCCCCGCAGCTTGCCCGCCATCGCGCCGAGGCGGCTGTAATGCCGCAGCTTCGAGCGCAACGGCGCGGTGGCGACGCGGGGCTGGCCGGGGTCGATCTCCCACGGGTGAAAATAGAAGACCGCCGGCTCCCCCTGCGCGTTCACCTGCCGTACCGCGAAGTCGGTCAGCGCGGCGGGGAGGAGGCGGAAGAAACCGCCCCCCGTCGCCAGTCGCCTCGACCTGACCTGCGCGACGGTGACGGGCAGCTCGACGAGTTCGGCATCGTCGAACGGCCGGAAGGCATAGCGCGGTGCCTCGGGCCAACCATAATGGTCATGCTTGATCGGCGCGACGCTGGAAGAATAACGATATTCCTCCCCCGCCAGCACCGGGTGCGCCCAGGGCGTGCGCGCGTCGATCGAGAAGCTCGGCGCGCGATAGCCGGTGACCGCGACGCCGCCCGCATCCTCGATCGCGGCGCGGGCGCGGCGCAGGTCGGCGCGGAAGGTGCCGGCGTCCATCGTGAAGACGCGCTGGTGGTCCCAGCCATGGCTGGCGACCTCATGCCCGCCCGCGAGGATGCGGCGGATCAGCATGGGATAGCGATACGCGACCCAGCCGAGCGTGAAGAAGGTCGCGCGCACGCCGCTCTCGGCGAACAGCGCGAGGACGGCGTCGGTGTTGCGCTCGACGCGCGGGTCGAGCCGATCCCAGTCGGCCTTGGCGATCACGCGCTCGAACGCGCCGACCTGGAACCAGTCCTCGACATCGACCGACAGGCCGTTGAGGATGGCCGCGGCCTTGATCCCCAGCTCAGGCCGCATCGGCGCGGCGGGCGGGCGGGCCGTCCGCCTCCACCCAGTCCACGAGCAATTGCAGCACGCGGCGCAGCGCCTCGTCCTGTTGCTGAAGGCGGACCTCCAGCTCCGCGATGCGGGCGTCGACCGCCGCCTTCACGTCGGTCCGGACCATATCGGTCGACGGGTCGTTCTCGACCGGCGCAGGCGGATCGGCGCGGACGGACGGCATGTCGGCCTCCATATCGGTCCGCACCGTCTCGATCATCGCCGCGTCGATCAGGTCGGTCCGCGTCACCGCCGCGTGAAGCATGATCCGCCCCGCGAGCAGGTTGATCCGGCGCGGCACGCCGCCCGTCGCGGCGTGGAGTACCGGGAAGGCGTCCTCCGCCCAATCGGGCCGCCCCCGCCAGCCGACCAGCGCCAGCCGGTGCGCGATATAATCGGCGACCTCGTCCTCGCCCATCGGGTCGAGATGATGGATGGCGACGATGCGCTGGCGGAGCTGCTCCAGCCGGTCGGAGCCGTGGAGCCGGTCGCGGAACTCGGGCTGGCCGAGCAGCACGATCTGCATCTGCGCGTGCCCGCCCGCCTGGAAGTTGGACAGCATCCGCAGCTCTTCCAGCGATGGGACGGGCAGCGCCTGCGCCTCGTCGACGACCAGCAGCGTCCGCTTGCCCGTCCGCGCGACGGCGTGCAGCCCGCGCTCGATCGCGGTCAGCAGCTCGGCCTTTTCCAGCCCCGCCGGATCGACGCCGAGCTGCGTCGCGACGATGCGGAGCAGGTCGGCGGCGTCGATCGCGGTCGACACCAGCTTCACGACATGCAGGTCGTCGCGGTCGATCGTGTCGAGCAGATGCCCGATCAGCGTCGTCTTGCCCGCGCCGATGTCGCCGGTGACGACGATGAAGCCCTCGCCCTGCGCCAGGCCATAGCCGAGATACGCCATCGCCTTGCGGTGGGTCGCCGTCTCGAACCAGAAATGCGGGTCGGGCGTCAGCTGGAACGGCCGGCCGGTCAGCCCCCAATGATCTTCGTGCACGTCCAACCCCTCAGAAAGTGTAGCGCGCGCCGAGCAGCGCCTGGCCGCGCCAGGAACTCTCCACCCCGTCGCCGACGGTGAAATGATAGACGCCCAGCGCGGCCGTCGTGCCGAGCCGGCCGAAATTGCGGTAATAGGTCGCGGTCGCGCCCACCGACAGCACATCCTGCGACCCCGCCAGCGCCGGCGCGTAGTAATTGGCGAACGCCTGCGCGTTGACGCCCGATACCGGACTGAGCGCGCGCTGGAAGAACAGGTCGCCGTACCAGCTCTGGTCCTCCAGCCCATAGATCGTCGCGCCCGTCACCGTGTTCGGGGTGAACAGCTTGCGGCTGGCATAGCCCGCGCCGATGCCATAGGTCGACAGTCCGCGCGTCGCGCTGAGCACCGCGTCGCCGCCGCGCGCGCGGTAGCTGGCGGTCGTCACCGACTGGAACACGTCGTTCAGGCAGCCGCCCGGGTTCGCCCCGCTGGTGCCATAGGTGCAGCCGTTGAACGCCTGCGCGAACTGGTCGCGCGTCGCGACGAAGCTGGTCGGCAGGTTCGCGACGCCGGTACGGAGCTGGCGGCCGAAGGTCGTCACGGTGTCATAGACCTGCGCGGCGAAACCGACCGTCCGCGACGCCTGATAGGTGATCGTGCCGGTGTAGCTGGTCGAGCCGTAGCGCTTGCCGACGTAGCCCGCGATCGAGGCGCGCCGGTTGGGCCGCCACACCACGCCCGCGTCGTAATAGACGCCGTCGGTGCGATAGGTGACGCGGCGCGGGCTCGCAGTATCGGTAATGAACCGCCCATTCGCGTCGACCGCCGGCACGCCGGGCGCGGCGAAGACGGGCGAACGCTGGCTCGTCGTCAGCTTCTCGTAGCCGACGCCGCCCGCGAGCGCGACGTGCGCGGAGATCGGCGCGAGCACGTCGCCGCGGCCGTACCAGTCGTCATAATGCTGGTGGAGCTGGCCGGCGCGTTCCTGCTGCCACCCCGCGCTGGCGGTGATGCCGACCGGCAGCAACGTATGCGGCGCGACGCCAATCGAGCCGGTCGCAACCTGGCCCACCGAATCGTCAAAATAGTCGAGCCGCGGCTGACCGGCGACCAGCCCGCGCGCGCCGGGCGAGTCCACCTTGGTGTAACCGATGCGATAGGCGGCGTTCAGGCTTACCGACCCGGACCGGGTCGCAAAGGTAGGGCCGGCGTAGACCGAATAGATCTGGCTGACGTTGTCCGCGTCGCCGGCCAGAATGCCCGGCGCCGCGCCGCGAATGTCGGCGCGTGCGCGCGTCGCGATCCCGCCGCCCTCGATCGACAGCCCCGGCGCGACCCGCGCCTCGACCCGGGCGAGGCCCGAATGGACATCGGAATCGGACAGCCCATCGGTCTCGCCGATGCGCCGCTCGTAGCGATAGGAGAGCTGCGCCGAAGTACGCGACGTATCGATGCTGGCGTCGACACCGGCGGCGACCGAGGTGTAGGTCACGACATCGCCGCTCTTCAGGTCGGCATCGGCGGTCTGGCTGAGCTCGATATAAGGGTGGACAGCCACGCGCTTCTGGTCAGCGGCGGCGGGGGTCGCGGCCACCAGCGCGACGGTCGCCGCGCCGCCCGACAGGACACCGCGCATCACCGGGACTTCTCCTGACCGTAATAGCTGCCGAAGCGATCGTTGCCGGTGGCGAAGGTGACCGCGTTGAGGACGAGACCGATATGGTCGCAGCCGTCGAGCAGCCCGACGGCGGCCTGCAACTCGCTTTCGGGCGTATGGTCGGCGCGGACCACCAACATCACCTGACCGACCAGCATCGCCAGCACGGCGGCCGGCGAGGCGGCGAGCGCGGGGGGCGAATCGAACACGATCATGCGGCGCGGGTTGGCGGCGAGCAGGCGCGTGACGACCGCGCGGGTGCGCGCGCTCGCCAGCAGCTCGGTGTCCATCGCCGTCTTGGCACCCGCCGGCAGCACCGACAGATGCGGCACGTCGGTGCGTATCACCAGCGTCTCGGGGTCGATGCTGACGTCCGCCAGCGCATCGAGCAGCCCGGGGCCGGGCTGGACGCCGAGCCGCTTGCACACGTCGGGCTTGGCGACGTCGGCGTCGACCAGCAGCACCTCGGTGTCGCGCTCGGCGGCGATCGATAGCGCGAGGTTGATCGCGCAGAACGTCTTGCCGTCGTCGGGCCGGGCCGAACAGACGAGCAGCATCCGCGCCTTCTCCGCCTCGCCGCCGGCCTCCAGCCGCGCGCGGGTGACGAAGAGCTGGCGCTTGATGAGCCGGAACTCCTCGGCGAGCGGGCCGACCGGCGCGCCCGGCACGATCATGCCGTTCTCGGCGAGCAGGCCCCGGTCGATCGCGGCCTCGTCGCTCGGGCGCGGCGGCAGCGTGAAGAAATCCTCATCGCCGCCCGGCTGCGCCAGGAACTCGGCCGGGATCGCGGCGAATGTCGGCAGCGGCGCGGCGACCGGCAGCGGCGGCGCCACGGGCGCCGGGACGGGCGGACGCGGCCGGAAAGCATGGACGTTGGCCGCCTGCTCCAGCAGCGACGGCGCGCGGCGTTGGGGTGCGATGCTCATGCCGCCAATCCTCGTTGCAGCAGCTCGACGCCGAGCAGCAGGACGTACGCCCCCGCCAGCGCGCCGAGGCCGCCCGCGAACATCTTCATTCGCTTCATCCGCGCCTCGACCTGCGCGCGCGTCACCATCTCGCCGATCTGGCCGAGCACCGTCATCCCCGACGCCCGCTCCAGCTTGGGCGCCGTCGCGAAGGTCTGGCGGAGCTGCCCGAGTGCGAACGCCGCGCCCACGCCCGCCGCCAGCCCCGCGATCAGCACGCCGGTAAGCAGCAGCAGCCGGTTGGGCGCGGCCGGGGTGCGCGGCAGCGTCGGCGGGTCGATCACCGAGAACTTGACCTGGTCCGTCTGCGTCTGCGCCTGACCGCGCAGCGAGATCTGCTCACGCTGGGTCAGGATCTGGTCGTATTGATCCTTGAGCACCTGATAGTCGCGCTCGATGCGCCCCTGCTCGGCCGCGACCTCGGGGTCGAGCGCGAGCTTGGCGTTGAGCTGCTCCAGATCGCCCTGAAGCTGCGCCTTGCGAATGCGCAGCGCCGCGGCGGCCGCCTGCTTGTCGGCGATCATCGACTGGAGCGAGAGGTACAACGGATTGGGCTGTCCGCCCGCGCCGCCCGCCGGTTCGCCCCGCGCGGCGGCGGTCGCCGCCGCGAGCTGGCCGTTGAGCGCGATCACGTCGGGATGGTTGTCGGTATAGCCGCGCGCGCGCGCATCGGCGAGCTGGCCCTGGATGGCGGACAGCCGCGCGCGGGCCGGCCCCATGCCGCCGGTCGGACCGGTGCCGGCGATCTCGCGCGGAGTCGAGGCCATCTGCCCCTGCACCGCCGCCAGCGCCGAGTTGGCGGCGCCGAGGTCGCCGTCGACCTGCGCCATCTGCGCCCGCGATGCGCCGATCCGGTCGGCGACCGAGCCGGTGCCGGGCAGCGCGCCGAGATAGCGGTTCTGGAAGTCGGCCCGCTTCGCCTCGGCATCGCTGAGCTGCTTCTGCCGCGTGGCGAGCTGGGCGTCGAGGAACTTGAGCGAGCTCGCGGTCTGGGTGCGGTCGCCGGCGAGGTTCTGCTCGACGAAGATGTCGATCAGCTTCTGCGTGACGGTGCGCGCCAGCTTCGGGGTCGGCTGCGTCGTGACGATCTCGAACAGATTGTCCTGCTGCGGCGTCACCTTGATGTTGAGCGCCAGCCCGGCGACGCGATCCGCGACGTCGCGGTCGCTCGCGACGGTGTTCGCGAGATCGGTGCCGCGCACCACCTTCTCCAGGTTCACCGCCGAGACCAGGGTCTGGCGGATATGGTCGATGTCGCGCTGGGGATTGCTGTCGCCCGCCATCGCGGTCGGCAGGATCGTCTGCATCTGCACGAACACCCGCGCCCGGCTTTCGTAGCGGCTGGGGATCCAGCTCACCACCAGCCAGCCGAGCACGCACACGCCCCAGGCGACGCCCAGCGCCAGCCAGCGCCGGGTCCAAACCTGATGCAGCGCCAGCCGCGCCTCGTCGAAGATCGAAGTCATGCGTCTTGCTCCAGCGCCGCTGGAGGGACCGCAGCAGCCCGGACCATCGGCGAGAACCGATCAACCATAGTCATCAGAACATCGACTCGGGGATGATGATGACGTCGCCCGGCTCCAGCCGGACGTTCGCCGACGAATCGCCGCGCTTGAGCAGCTTGGAGATCTGCAACTGGAACTCGTGCTGTTTGCCGGTGTCGCGGTCGTAGCGGACCAGCTTCGCCTTGTTGCCCGCCGCATATTGCGACAGCCCGCCGACCGCGATCATCGCGTCGAGCAATGTCATGTTGGCGCGATACGGGATCGACGCCGGCTTCTCGGTCGCACCGACGATGCGGACCTGCTGGCTGAAGGTGCCGGAGAAGTTCTCGACGATCACCTGGACGATCGGGCTCTTCACATATTCGGCGAGCGCGAGCTTCATGTCGTCGGCGAGCATCGCGGGTGTCTTGCCGACCGCGGGCATGTCCGCGACCAGCGGCGTCGTGATGCGGCCGTCGGGACGGACCTGCACCTTGGCCGACAGCTCCGGGTTGCGCCAGACGAAGATGTTGAGCTGATCGAGCGGCCCGATCACATATTCCTCGCCCGGCTGCTCCTTGTTCGCGACATAGGAGGCGGGCGGCAGCACGGCGCGGCCACCGCCGCCCGAACAGGCGGACAAGGCCGTGGCCGCGAGGCAGAGAACGAGGGCGGGACGGGCGACGCGCATTGCAACCAACCTCCTGGCGGCCACCGACGCAGCCGCTGAAATCCGGCCTCGGCTATGCGCAGAAGAGGTGAAGATAGCGTTTAGGGTTCGGTGGCGAGGAGCTCGGTGGCGGGTGGATGACCGAGGAAGGCCGCCGGGCTGGCGGTCGCGCCATAGGCGCCGGCGAGGAAAATCGCGATGAGGTCGCCGACCTCCGCGCGGGGCAGCGCGACGCGATCGCCGAGCCGGTCGAGCGGGGTGCAGAGCGGCCCGACGACCGAAACCGTCTCCGTCGCCTCGACGTTGACGGCGCGGGCGAGCGCGAGCGGGTAGTTGCGGCGGACCACCGTGCCGAGATTGCCCGTCGCCGCGAGCTGGTGATGCAGCCCGCCGTCGCAGACCAGGAAGGTCTCGCCGCCGCTGTCCTTGCGGTCGACGATGCGGGTCAGATAGACCCCCGCCTCGGCGACGAGCCAGCGGCCGAGCTCCAGCGCGAAGGCGGTGTCGGCGAAGATCGCGGGGCGGCGCTCCAGCGCTTGCGCCAACTCGGCGCCGATCCGCTCGATGTCGAGCGCCCGGTCGCCGGCGAAATAGGGCACGCCGAAGCCGCCGCCCAGGTTGACCAGCGGCGGCGGCGCGCCCGCCTCGTCGGCCAGCCGCGCGGCGAGTGCCAGCGTGGCGGCCTGGGTGTCGACGATCGCCTGCGCGTCGAGCGATTGCGAACCGGCGAAGATATGAAACCCGCGCCACTCCACCCCGGCCTCGATCAGTCTTCGGACCAACGCCGCCGCGCGGACGGCATCAACGCCGAACGGCGATGGCCGCCCGCCCATCTTCATTCCCGAGCCCTTCAGCTCGACATCCGGGTTGACCCGCACCGCCAGGCGCGGCGTCAGCCCGAGCCGGTCGGCGATGGCGAGCGCGCGGTCGGTCTCGCCCTCGGATTCGAGGTTGAGCGTGACGCCCTGGTCAATCGCCGCCGCCAGCTCGTTGTCGCGCTTGCCGGGGCCGGCGAAGCTCAGATCGCTTGGTGGCTTGACGGTCAGCGCCCGCACCATCTCCCCGCGCGACGCGACGTCCAGCCCATCGACCAGCGGCGCCATTGCGGCGAGCAGCGGGGGAAAGGGGTTGGCCTTGATCGCGTAATGCAGGCCGATGCCGGGAAATGCGCCCCGGAAGCGGGCGATGCGCGCCGCGACGATGGCGAGGTCGTAGGCGAACAGCGGCGTGTCGCCCGCGTCGGCGACCCAGTATGCGGCGGTCCTGCCGGCGATGAGCAATTCGCCGGACTGCGACGCGAACTCGGCGGGGAGCGGGCCGACTGGCTTCACACTCATGATGCCTTCCCTTCCCGGGGAGCAATCAGCGAAGCCCTCACCCCCGCCCGATCGAGCTTCCCGTTCACATTGCGTGGCAGCTCATCCCGCCACTCGTACCGCTGCGGCTGCATGAAGCTCGGCAACGCCGCCCGCAGCCGCGCGCGCAGCTCGGCCTCGCGCCCCGCATCTCCCGCCAGCACCACGACGATCGCCTGCCCCAGCCGCTCGTCGGGCACGCCCAGCGCCATCGCCGCGCGTGCCTCGCCGCCGGCGAGCACGGCCTCTTCCACCTCGGTCGGACTGATGCGGTTACCGGCGGATTTGATCATCTCGTCATCGCGCCCCACGAAGCGGAACAGGCCATCGACGCCCTCGACGACGGTGTCGCCCGACCAGACAGCCGACCCACCGGCCCCGGACCAGGCCGGCGCGGGCCGAAACAGCCGGGCGGTGCGCGCCGCATCGCGCCAATAGCCCTGCGCCACCAGCGGGCCGGCATGGACCATCTCGCCCGGCTCGCCCGGCGACGCGCGGCTGCCGTCGGGGCGCACCGCCATCACCTCCGCGAACGGAATGGCGCGGCCGATCGCATCGGGGTGCACGTCCACCAGCGCGGGGTCGAGATAGGTCGAGCGAAACGCCTCGGTCAGCCCGTACATCGGGTAGATGTCGACCGCCGGAAAACGCTCGCGCAAACCCCGGATAAGCCGCGGCGTCAGCGCGCCGCCCGAGTTGGTGAACCGCTTCAGGCTGGTCTCCGCCGGCCAGTCCGCCTCCAGCATCTGCACCCACAACGGCGGCACCCCGGCCAGCGTCGTAGCCCCGACCCTTTCCACCGCCTTCACCACGTCGCGCGGCGTCAGGTAATCGAGCGGCGCGACGGCGGCCCCGGCGTACCAGGTAGAGAAGAGCTGATTCTGCCCGTAATCGAATGACAAGGGCAGCACCGCCAGCACGCGATCCGAGGGTTCGAGCTTGAGGTAGTGCGCCACCGACACCGCACCGAGCCAGAGGTTGGCGTGACTGAGCATCACCCCCTTGGGCAGCCCGGTCGAGCCGGAGGTGTAGAGGATGGCCGCGAGATCGTCGGGGTTGGCGGACGAGCGCGCCGCCCCCGCTCCGTCACCCCAGCGAAAGCTGGGATCGTCCAGATCGGAGAGATGCCAGCTTTCGCCGGCATGACGGCCGGTAGCGACGTCGCACCCCCCCGGCACATCCCCCGGTTCCAGCGTCCCTGCCCTGCCCGCCTGCGTCACCAGCAGCCGCGCGCCGCTGTCGGCGAGGATATGCGCCACCTGCGCGCGCCGCAGCGCCGGGTTGATCGGCACATGCACCAGCCCCGCCCGCGCCACGGCGAGCGGCAGCAGACAGGCGAGGCGCGTCTTAGGCAGCCAGCTCGCCACCCGGTCGCAGGGCGCAAGCCCCTGCCCCGCCAGCCACGCCGCCGCCGCGCCGACCGCCCCCTCGGCCTGCGCGAAGGTCATTGCGCCGGCGCGATCGATCAGCGCCACCTCGTCGACGCGCCCGCGCAGGACGTGGTCGATCGGGCGCGGATTCGGGTCGAGCGGCACCATGACGCCCTCCTTAGCGCGCAACCGTTGCCCATTTCACCCCTTGGCCGTAGGAGGCGCGGCTTGTTGCAACTGCGAAGAGCGCGGCCTTGACGCACGATGGATTGCCGCCCGATCGGCTACTTGGCGTGGACCGGGCCGTGCGCGGCGTGCTCGCCGATGTGCTGGGGCTCTCCCCCGATCGCGTGGCGGCGTTCGCCGAAGCGACGCCGCTGTTCGGCGCGCTTCCCGAACTCGACTCGATGGCGGTCGCGGGCCTGCTGACCGAGCTCGAAGACCGGCTTGGCATCCGCATCGACGACGATGAGGTCGACGGTGAGATGCTGGAGACGTTCGGCGCGCTCCGGGCCTTCGCCGCGCGCAAGGCGCTGGTGTAAGGCCGGCCGGTGACCGCCGGCCCGCGCATCGACAGCTACGAATGGAGCGGCGGCCGCGAGGCGCTGCTGCGCTTCGGGCCGGACGACGGGCCGGTCGTGGTGCTGGCGCTGCCCCTGTTCGAGGAGGCCAACCGGACGCGGGCGTTCGGGGTGAGCTTGCTGCGCGGGCTGGCGGCACGGGGCATCGGCGGCGTGCTGCCGGAGCTGCCGGGCCAGGGCGAGAGCGAGGTCGCCACGGAGCGGGCGACGCTGCCCGACCTGCGGAGCGCGTTCAGCGCCGCGCCCGGGCGCTTTGTCGTTTCAATCCGCAGTGGAGCGCTGGTGGCCGGAGACGCCAGGCCCTGCTGGTCGCTCACGCCGCAGTCGGGGGCCGACCTGGTACGCGAGCTGGCGCGGGTGAGCGGCGGCCCGCTGGACGGGGAAAAGATCGAGGTTGCCGGCAACCTTCTTTCACGAGAATTGATGGAGGCTCTAAGAGTACAACGCCCCCCCGGCGAGGGCTGGGGCTCGGCAGCGGGCTGCACCGAAGATAAGGTCGCCCCTCAAGCTTCGCCGCCACCGGGCCCCGGCCTTCGCCGAATTGGAGCATTGCGCTCACGGGTGGTGCGGCTGACCGGCGATGCGGGCGTTGCAGACGTTCACGTCGACGGCCCGCCTCTATGGCGACGCGCCGAGCCGGACAATGATCTCACGCTCGTACAAAGGCTTGCCACTGACATCGCGTATTGGATGCGAGCGTGCGAAGGCTGATCGCCTTCCCTTGCGAAGAGGAAACGCTGGTCGGTTCGCTCGACGACGCGGCGGGGTCGACGGGCCTCCTCATCGTCTCCGGCGGCAACGAGCCTCGCATGGGCGCGCATCGCGGCATGGCGCAATTGGCGGCGCGCGTGGCGGCGTCGGGCTGGCCGGTCTTCCGCTTCGACCGGCGCGGCGTCGGTGATTCGAGCGGCGACAATAAAGGATGGACGTCGAGCGCACCCGACCTGGCGGCAGCGGTGGCGGCGTTCCGAACCAAAGCCCCGCACGTCGAACGGCTGGTCGGCTTCGGCAATTGCGACGCGGCGACGTCGCTGGCGCTGTTCGGCGACAAGGCCGGGGTCGGCGCGATGGTGCTCGCCAACCCCTGGGTCGTGGAGCGGAGTGACGACGGCCTGCCCCCGCCCGCCGCCATCCGGACGCGCTATGCCGAGCGGCTGCGGTCGCCCCGCGAGTGGCTGCGGTTGCTGCGCGGCGGCGTCAGCTTGGCCAAGCTTTTCCGAGGATTGCGTGCCATTGCTGTGCCAGCGTCCGAAAATGATCTCGCCGCGCGGTTCGCCGACGCGCTCGACGGCCGCGAGGCGACGATCGTGCTGGCGAGAGGCGATGCGACGGCGATCGCCTATGCGGATGCGGTGAGGGGGCTCGCCATCGCAGCGTCGGTAGTGACGATCGACACCAACTCCCACAGCTTCGCTCGCGCGGGCGACGCGGAGGCGTTGGAGCAGGTCATCGTCGATTTCCTCTCCCATCGGGAGAGCGAGGGAGCCGCGTAGCGGCGGAAGGGTGACGAAAGGCGAGGTTCACGCCCTGTCCCCAATCCTTGCCTAGGATGAGAGGGACGACGTCACTCCGCCGTTTCCGCCATCTCCGCGAACTCCGTCGCTGCCAGGAACCGCTCGGCGTCCAGCGCCGCCATGCAGCCCGTGCCCGCCGCCGTCACCGCCTGGCGATAGACCTTGTCCGCCACGTCGCCGCACGCGAACACACCCGGCACACTGGTCCGCGTCGAGCCGGTTTCGACCGCGATATAGCCGTCCCGATCGAGACCGAGATGCCCCCGGAACAGCTCGGTCGCCGGATGATGGCCGATCGCGACGAAGCCGCCGTCGACGTCGAGCCGCGAAGGCGCGCCGGTCACCGTGTCCTCCAGATCGAGCGCCACCAGCCCCGCCGTGCCGCCACCGTCGACGAATGCCCGGACTTCCTTGTTCCACAACACCTTGATCCCCGGATGCGCGTGGAGCCGCTCCTGCAGGATCTTCTCCGCGCGCAGCGAATCGCGGCGGTGGATCAGCGTCACGTCGGGCGAATGGTTGGTCAGGTACAGAGCCTCTTCGACCGCAGTATTGCCGCCGCCGATCACCGCCACCTTCTTGCCGCGATAGAAGAAGCCGTCGCAGGTCGCGCAGGCGCTGACGCCCTTGCCCTTCATCGCCTCCTCGCTGTCGATCCCCAGCCACTTCGCCTGCGCGCCGGTCGCGATCACCAGCACGTCGCCGAGATACGTTTCGCCGCTGTCCCCGACGAGGCGGAAGGGACGGCGCGTCAGGTCGACCTCGACGATCGTATCCCACAGCATTGTCGTACCGACATGCTCGGCCTGCTTTTGCATCTGCTCCATCAGCCAGGGGCCCTGGATGACGTCGGCGAAGCCGGGATAATTCTCGACATCGGTCGTCGTGGTGAGCTGCCCGCCCGGCTGGATGCCCTGCACCACGATCGGCCGCATCCCCGCCCGCGCGCCATAGATCGCGGCGGACAGCCCGGCGGGGCCGGAGCCGAGGATGAGCATACGGGTGGTGTGCGTCGTCATGGTCGTGGATCCCAATTGTCGAGTGCGATCTAGGCTACGCCCCGACGCTTTTCCATGGCACGGTCGCACGGACGAAAGCGTTGGGCCGCCATGAACGAGAAAGTCGAGATCAAGGCATATACGGGCCCCGCCGGCGGCTGGGGCTCGATGAAGGGGCTTGCCACGATCGGGCTGCGCGAGAAATCGGGCCCCGAGGTCGCGAAGGAACTGGCGCGGCAGAACAAGCCCGACGGCTTCATGTGCGTGTCCTGCGCCTGGGGAAAGCCCGCCCACCCGCATATCGCCGAGTTCTGCGAGAACGGCGCGAAGGCGACAGCCTGGGAGCTTTCCCGCTTCCGCGTCACGCCCGATTTCTTCGCCGAGCACAGCCTTGCCGACCTGCGCGGCTGGGCGGACCACGATCTGGAGCAGGCCGGGCGGCTCACGCATCCGATGAAATACGATGCGAGCAGCGACCGCTATCTCGCTGTAAGCTGGGAAGAAGCCTTTGCCGACATCGGTGCGAAGCTGCGTACCTACGACCCCACTAAGGTCATCTTCTACGCCTCCGGCCGCGCCAGCCTCGAAACGAGCTACATGTGGGCGCTGATGGCGCGGATGTACGGCAGCCACAACCTGCCCGACTCATCCAACATGTGCCACGAGACAACCTCGGTCGGGCTAAAGTCGTGCATCGGCTCGCCCGTCGGGACGATCCAGCTCACCGACTACGAGAAGTGCGACGCGATCTTCTACTTCGGCCAAAACCCCGGCGTAAACAGCCCGCGCTTTCTCCACGACCTGCGCGCCTGCGTGAAGCGCGGCGTCGAGATCATCGTCTTCAACCCCCTCAAGGAACGCGGGCTGGAGCGGTTCACCGATCCGCAGAACCCGGTCGAGATGGCGACCGGCAAGTCGACGCCGATCGCCACCCAATATCATCAGGTAAAGGCCGGCGGCGATATCTCGGCATTGCTGGGTATCATCAAGCACGTCATCCATCTCGATGACATCGCACGGGAAACCGGCGCGCCGGCGGTGCTCGACCATGCCTTCATCGCCACGCATACGAAGGGCTTCGAGGACGTCGCCGCCTTCGCCCGCGCCGCCGACTGGGCCAGCATCGAGCATGAGAGCGGGCTGACCCGGGCGGCGCTGGAAGGCGGGGGCGCGGTCTACGCCCGGTCGAAGGCGGTGATCTGCGTCTATGGCATGGGGCTGACCCAGCACGTCCACGGCATCACCAACCTCCAGATGCTGGTCAACCTGATGCTGCTGAGAGGCAATGTCGGCAAGCCGGGGGCGGGGTTCGGGCCGGTGCGCGGGCATAGCAACGTGCAGGGCCAGCGCACCGTCGGGATCACCGAGAAGCCCGATCTGGCGCCGCTCGATCAGCTGAAGCGCCAATATGATTTCGAGCCCCCGCGCGAAGAGGGTTGGGACACGGTCGCGGCGTGCGAGGCGATGGTGAAGCGCGAGGCCCGGGCGTTCGTGGGTCTGGGCGGCAATTTCGCGCGCGCGATCCCGGATCACCGTAACACCGAGCCGGCCTGGGCAGACCTCGACCTGACGGTCCATATCGCCACCAAGCTCAACCGCGGGCATCTGCTGCCGGGCAGGGCCTGCTACCTCCTGCCCTGCCTCGGCCGCATCGAGCTCGACCGGCAGGCGACGGGCGCGCAGACGGTGACGATGGAGGATTCGTTCAGCCGTATCTACGGTTCGCGCGGGCGGGCGACGCCGGCGGCCGACACGTTGCTGAGCGAGCCGGCGATCGTCGCGGGCATCGCCAAGGCGACGCTCGCGCCCAATCCCAAAGCGCCATGGGACGCGTGGACGCAGGATTACGGCCTGGTGCGCGACGCGATCGAGGAGACCTATCCCGACAATTTCGCGCGTTTCAACGATCGGCTCCAGGTCGCCGGCGGTTTCTGGAAGGGCGTCCCCGCCGCGCACCGCGAGTGGAAGACGAGCAGCGGCCGTGCCGAGTTCAATGTGCCTGAAGCGCTCAACGCCACCGGCTTCGACGAGGCGCCAGGGCGGATGCGGCTGGTGACGTTGCGCTCCAACGACCAGTTCAACACCACCATCTATGGCTATGACGACCGCTTCCGCGGCATCAAGGGCACGCGGCAGGTGGCGATGATGAACCGGCTGGACCTGGCCGAGATGGGGCTGGCCGACGGCGACATTGTCCACCTGATCGGTGATCACGGCGATAATGCCGACGCCCGCGTCGAAGGATTGCGCGTCGTCGCCTACGACATTCCGCGTGGCTGCATCGGCGGCTATTATCCCGAGTGCAACCCGCTCATCCCGGTCGCGCATCATGCCAGGGAGAGTCACGTCCCCGCCGCGAAGAGCGTGCCGGTGCGGGTGGAGAAGGCGGTATGATCCGCCAACCGATCCTGGGCGCGGTATTGGCCGGCGGACGCTCGTCGCGCTTCGGGTCGGACAAGGCGGTGGCGGACTGGAACGGCCGCAGCCTCGCCGACCATGCCGGCGCGTTGATCGCTCCGAATGTCGACCGGGTGGTGATAATCGGCCCCGACGTGGACCTGCCCGTGCCCGGGCTGGGGCCGCTCGGCGGCATCGCGGGCGCGCTCGATCTTGCCGCCAGCGAGGGCTTCTGCTCGGTTCTGACAATCGGCTGCGACATGCCGCGCGCGCCGGCGGAGCTGATCGATGCGCTTTTGCGGCGCGCGCCGGCCTATTGCCCGGACGCCCCCGTGCTGGGGCATTGGCCCGCCGCGCTGGGCGCGCAGTTGCTGGCGTGGCTGTCGGGCGAGGACCGTTCGGTACGCGCCTGGGCGCGCGCGGTCGGCGCGCTGCCGATCCCCTCGCCGACGCCGCTCGCCAACATCAACACACCCGAAGACCTGATGGCGCTATGACGTCGGAGCGGGTCGAACCCGCGCTGATCCTGCGCCCCGGCGGGGCATCGCCGGGCGAACGCACGCTCGCGGTCGAGGCCCCCGTCGCGATCGAGGTCGACGGACTGGGCTATGCCGTGATGATGATGACGCCCGCCGATCTGCGGGCGTTCGCGGTCGGCTTCATGCTGACCGAGCGGCTGGCCGACAGCGCGGCCGACGTGGCGGACGTGGACGCGTTCGAGGGCGAGAAAGGCTGGATCCTGCGCTTGACGCTGGCCGAGCGCTGCCGGGGCCGCATCCACGACCGGGTGCGCCACCGCACCAGCGACACGAGCTGCGGGCTGTGCGGCATCGCCGGGCTGGAGCAGCTCCGCCGCCCCGTGCCGGGCCGCCCTCCCCGCCCCGTCGCCGACGCCGACGCGCTGTTCGCGGCGCTAGGCGCGTTGCGCGATCATCAGCCGCTCAACGCCGCCACCGGCGCGGTGCACGCGGCGGCGGCGTGCGACGCCGCGGGGCGGATCGTCGCGGCCTATGAGGACGTCGGCCGCCACAACGCGCTCGACAAGCTGATCGGGGCACTGGCGCTGGGTGGCAAGCAGGCGGACTTCCTCCTCGTCACCTCACGGCTGAGCTTCGAAATGGTCGACAAGTCATTGATCGCGGGCGTCGCCATGCTCGTTGGCATCTCCGCGCCGACCACCCTCGCGGTCGAGCACGCCAGCGCGCACGGCCTGACGCTGGTCGCGCTCGCTCGCCCCGACGCGATGCTGGTGATTTGCGACCCGCACGGGCAATTTGCGGCCAAGGAGGAGCTTCACCAATGATTCGCACGCTGATCTGCCTTGCGGCCGCACAGATATTGTCGCCTGCGCCGGCTCCCGCGCCCATGCCCGCGCCCGCCACCGTGCGCATCGCGCTCACCACGACGCAGGGCCGCATCGTCATCGAGCTGGAAAAAGAGCGCGCGCCGATCACCACCGCGAACTTCTTGCGCTATGTCGATCAGCGCCGGCTCGACGGCGTCACCTTCTACCGCACGGTGAAGGTCCAGCCGAATTACGGCTTCGTCCAGTTCGGCGTCCAGAACGCTCCCAAGCGCGTGCTGCCGCCGATCAAGCACGAGCCGACGACGCTGACCGGCGTCCACCACACCGACGGCGCGATTTCCGCCGCCCGCTTCGCGCCCGGCACCGCGCAAGGCGATTTCACGATCAGCGTCGGCGACCAGAGCTTCAGCCTCGACGCCGACCCGAGCAAGCCCGGCGACAACGCCGGCTACGCCGCCTTCGGGCATGTCGTGGAGGGCATGGACGTCATCCACCACATCCTCGACGCGCCAACAGCGGCCGGCGGCCATTTCGCGGGCGAGCAGATCGCCGCGCCGGTGGTGATTACGACGGCGCGGCGAGTACCCTGATTTAGTCGGAAGCTCTCACTGACGCGCGAGTGGTAGCGGAGGAGGGACTTGAACCCCCGACCCCAGGATTATGATTCCCGTGCTCTAACCAGCTGAGCTACTCCGCCACGCCCGGTCGTTGCCGGGGGCGCACCACTCGCGAGGCGCGCCTATAGGTGCGGCCCCGCTTGCCGGTCAAGCGAACATGTGGCGGCTCAGCGGCTCCCACGGGCCGCCGCGATACCACCAGCTCGCCAGCCCCGCGACCTCGACGCCGCGCGGCTGGAACCCGCGCTGGAGCTCGGCGAGGAGCAGCTTCGCGACCGCCGGCGTGACCTTGTTCTGCACCGTGACGTGCGGCCGCCAGCCGCCCGCGTCCTGGGGCGTCAGCAGGCCGGCGAACGCGTCGGCCAGCCGGGCGCGGATCGCAGTCAGCTCGGGAGCCTCGATGCGGAAGGCGACGCCGCGCCCCAGCGACATCAGCCCCGCCGCCCGCGCTCGCGGCGCCCGCACGCCGCGCGTCTCCTCGCTCAGCCGATGCCTCAGCTCGTCGGCGATCGAGGGCGGCAGATGGTGGAACAGCGTCAGGTGCGCGTCGAGCTGGTTGCGCTCGGGCGGGAAATAGTCGCGGCGCAGGCCATCGAACCACGCCTGATCGGCGCGGCCGAACAAAGCGGACACGATGATCGGCGCGGGCGTCAAATCTCGATCTGGCTGCCCAGCTCGACGACCCGGTTGGTGGGCAGGTTGAAGAACTCCATCGCGCTCACCGCGTTGCGCAGCATCCAGGCGAACAGCTTCTCGCGCCAGATCATCATCCCCGGCCGCTCCGACGCGATCAGCGTCTGGCGCGACAGGAAGAAGCTGGTGTCCATCATCTTGAACACCCCGCCGCACTCGCCGAAGATCTTGAGGCAGGCGGGCACGTCGGGATCCTCCATGAAGCCGTATTTCAGGACGAGCCGGTGAAAGCCCTGCCCCAGATCCTCGTGCAGGAACCGGTGATCGTGGCGGATGACGGGCACGTCCATAACCTTGACCGTCAGCAGGATGATACGGTCGTGGAGGACGCGGTTGTGCTTCAGATTGTGGAGCAGCGCGTGCGGCACGCCGTCCGGTGTTGACGTCATGAACACCGCCGTGCCGCTGACCCGGGTCGCCGAGGTCGCGGCGGATTTGATGAACACCTTGATCGGCATCGCCGCCTCGCGCATCCGCGCCAGCATCAATTGTCGCCCCTTGGCCCAGGTCGTCAGCAGCGTGAACGCGATCAGCCCGACCAGCAGCGGGAACCAGCCGCCATAGGGCACCTTGGTCAGATTCGACGCGAAATAGGCGAGGTCGAAGAGCAGGAACACCGCCACCAGCGGGATCGCCAGCGCCTTGTTCCACTTCCACAGCGAGGTCAGCACTACCGCCAGCAGGAAGGTGTCGATCAGCATCGCGCCCGTCACCGCGATGCCATAGGCGGCGGCGAGGTTGGACGAGGTCTTGAAGGCGAGCACCAGCAATATCACCGCCACCATCAGCGCGGTGTTGACGATGGGGATGTAGATCTGTCCGGCCGCCTGGCTGGAGGTATGGACGATCCGCAGGCGCGGGATGAAGCCGAGCTGGATCGCCTGTTGCGTCACCGAGAAGGCACCCGAGATCACCGCCTGGCTGGCGATCACCGTCGCCATCGTCGCCAGCAGCACCAGCGGTAGGCGCAGATTGTCGGGGGCGAGCAGGAAGAACGGATTGCGGATCGCTGCCAGCGCGCCGTGCGGCTCGAGCCCGAGGATCATCGCCCCCTGCCCCAGATAATTGAGCATCAGCGCGGGCAGTACGAAGAACAGCCACGACACGCGAATTGGGTTGCGCCCGAAATGGCCCATGTCGGCATAGAGCGCCTCCGCTCCGGTCAGCGCCAGTACGACCGAGCCCATCGCCAGAAATGCCGCCAACCCGTCGTTCAGGAAGAAGCGGACCGCGTGGACCGGGTTGAGCGCGAAGATGATGCCCGGATCGCTGGCGATATGGACGATGCCCAGCACCGACAGCACGACGAAATAGAGCAGCATGATCGGGCCGAACAGCAACCCGACCCGCGCCGTTCCGCGGCTCTGGATCATGAACAGGGCGACGAGGATGCCGATCGCGATCGGCGGCGCCAGCGGGCTAAAACGATGATCGACCACCGCGAGTCCCTCGACCGCCGACAGCACCGACATCGCCGGCGTGATCATCGAGTCGCCGTAGAAGAGCGCGGTCGCGAACACGCCGAGCAGGATGATGCCGCTGGTCCAGCGCTTGCGCGCCGCCTGGCGGTTGATCAGCGCCAACAGCGCCAGGCTGCCGCCCTCGCCCTTGTTGTCGGCGCGCATGATGATGCTGACGTATTTGATCGTCACCACCACCATCATCGACCAGAAGATGAGGCTGAGCACGCCGAAGATGTGCAGGCGGTCCGGCGTCAGCGGGTGATGGCCCGCGAAGGTCTCGCGAAAGGCGTATATCGGGCTGGTGCCGATGTCGCCGAAGACGACGCCGATCGCGCCGACGGCGAGCTTGATCAGCGGTTCGCGCTGATGGTGCCCCCCTTCGCCGCCCGGTTCCTCGAAAGCCAGAGACGAGGCGACGGCGGTGTCCCCGGTAGAGGGCGCGTCAGCACCCATGGCGTCGCCTGGCATAGTCGCGGGGCGTTAGCACCGCCCCCCCGCCATCGCAACGGGGACAAGGGCTTGGCCGCTCGCTATAGGTGCCACGCAGGTTATCAGGAGTGCGCGGACATGCGGGTCGGAGTTCCCAAGGAAATCAAGAACCACGAATATCGGGTCGGCCTGACCCCGCCCTCGGTCGCCGAGCTGGTGTCGGCGGGCCACGAGGTGCTGGTCGAGACACTGGCGGGCACGGGGATCGACTTTTCGGACGACGACTATCGCGCGGTCGGCGCGACCATCCTTCCCGACGCGCCGGCGGTGTTCAAGGCCGCGGACATGATCGTCAAGGTGAAGGAGCCGCAGGCGAGCGAGATCGCGCTGCTGGAACCGCGCCACCTGCTCTTCACTTATCTCCACCTCGCCGCCGACAAGCCGCAGGCGGAAGGCCTGATGGCCTCGGGCG
>CAXTHQ010000003.1:0-189856 GCA_964244185.1 uncultured Sphingomonas sp. | reverse complement strand
AGCGGCGGATCACGCTGTCGACCAGCGGCGTCGTGCCGATGATGGCGCGCGCGGGGGAGGAGATCGGGGTCAACCTCGCGGTGTCGCTCCACGCCGTGACCAAGGAGGTTCGCGACGAGATCGTGCCGCTCAACCGCAAATATGGAATCGAGGAGCTGCTCCGGGCCTGCGCCGATTATCCGGGCGCGAACAACGCGCGGCGGATCACGTTCGAATATGTGATGCTGAAGGACAAGAACGACAGCGACGCCGATGCGCGCGAGCTGGTGCGGCTGATCCGGCACTACAAATTGCCGGCGAAGGTCAATCTGATCCCCTTCAACCCCTGGCCGGGCGCGCCCTACGAATGTTCGTCGCCGGAGCGGATCCGGGCGTTCTCGAACATCATCTTCGAGGGCGGTATCAGTGCTCCCACCCGCACGCCCCGCGGCCGCGACATCGACGCCGCGTGCGGGCAGTTGAAGACGGCGGCGGAGAAGAAGAGCCGCGCGGCGCTGGATCGGGAGGCCGAAGCGACGCCGGGATGAGGCCGCGGAGGTCGAGTGCTATTCGGGCGAGACGCACGGCGCTGGCGCCGACCGGGCCATCGAGCAAAGCCGGGCCACCGCCCGGTGCATCGGTCTGACCATATTGCTCGCTGGCGTCAGGTGATGACGGCGCTGCGCCTCATGGGATTCTGACGTTCCAGTTCGATGCGCTTGGCGATCTGTTGGTTGAGCACGGTTGGATGCTCGGCGAAGGCGCCGGGGGTCATGCCCGTGAAATGCTTCAATTCACGGATGAAATGCGACTGGTCGTAGAACCCTTCCGCGAGCAGATCGTCGAGGTCGGCATCCTGATGGGTCATCGCGATCGCCGCGCGCAGGGCACGATATTTGCGGGCGAGCAGCTTGGGGGGTGAACCGAAATAGCGCTTGCAGTTGCGCTCGAGCTGGCTGCGCGAAAGCCCGGTCCGCTCGGCCAGTTCGGTCACGTCGGGCAGCGGCGCGTCGGCCAGCCAGTCGTTCACCTGCCCCACGAACGCGTGATACCCCGCGCGTCGTTCCGCGATCAGCCGCGAGATCAGCGCCTGGAAGATCGCGACGCGCGCGTCGAAATCGTCGGTGGCGCGCAGTGCGGTCCGCGCGTCGATCACCGCGCCGCCGAACAGGTCGCAGGCGTCGAACAATCGATTGGACGCCGCTGATGCGTCCATCGGCACCAGCGCCGCCCAGCCCGCCGGCATCAACCCGACGCCGATGCAGTCGATGTCGCCCTCGCCGCTAATCGTGACGACGCCGGTCGTCGGCCCCTGGATATAGATGTCGGGCATCGCCTGCTCAACGCCATCAATGAACCGATAGCGGCCGTTACGGCCACGCAGGATGAAGCGGAATTGCGCGAAATCGGCGCGGTCGACGGTTTCGAAGCGCTCGTCGCTCTGACGGAACTGATAGAAGAACGACAAATGGTCGGCCATCGCCGTCGGCGGCTGTCGGAAGTCCATCGTGATTCCCGACATCCACGCGTCCTCGCCCTTAAGTCCGCCGCGAGTCCGGCCGGTAAGGCACCCGAGTGCGGATTCCATATAATACCGGAAGCTCGCATTAATATCTAGCAAACTGCAGAACAGTTCTCAAGAGCGCGTTTGCCATGGTGGTGATCGGGGGATCATCATACGACGGCCGTAGTGACGGCTAAAGCAGGGAAATATCCGGGAAACTCGTCGATCAGCTTCTGACTGCCGCCGGATTGGTCGGTACTCTTGGCGATAGCGTGCCCGCGATGACACGGATCACATACAGCAACGCATCCGGTGTCGTCGGTATTTGTATGAGTGGCCTCGGCACGGGCCGCTACGATGTGCCGATCCTCGGTCAAGTGTTCGTCGCGCCGACCGGCAATCTCCTGTCGTGGACATTCTATGACGATTCGCAAGCGACCACCGGCGCGACTTTCGGCATTGCGGCATGAAACGGAACGGGCGGGGTCGAATCTGTTCAGCGCGGGGACGAACGTCGTCGTGGCGGATCTCGATAACATCGGCTATTATTCACACACCGTCTACAGCGCGACGTTCGGCGCGGCGGCAACGGCGGGGGCGGTGCCCGAGCCGGCGACCTGGGGAATGATGATCGTCGGCTTCGGCGTCATCGGCTCCAGCCTGCGTCGTCGCGGCAAGCCCGAATGCTTCGCCTACGCCTCTCGTCCAATCGTGACGGAGATGGACCGTCGACCTTTCGGGGTCGGCGGTATCTGTCGGCACCGACGTGGGACAAGCCGGCTCAACGTCGGTTCGTCGGCAGCTGCGTCGGAAGTCGGAACTTGCCTGTGTCCTGACCACCGCCGTTCCGGCAGTGGACAAAGCCCGTCCCGCCCCCGATGGCCGAACGGTGACGATCGCACCCTATCTCCTCCCCCTCGCCGCCGGTTTCGTCGGCGGGGCGATGAACGCGCTGGCGGGGGGCGGGACGTTCGCGACCTTGCCCGCGCTGCTGGCGGTCGGGCTGCCCGCCAATGTCGCCAACGCGACCTCCAACGTCGCGCTGCTGCCTGGTGCCGCGACCAGCGCCTGGGCGTTTCGCGACGAGCTGGGGCCGGTCGGTGGGGTCGGGTGGCGGTTGCTGGCGGCGGTGACCTTCGCGGGCGGGCTGGCGGGCAGCATCCTGCTGGTGCTGACGCCGAGCCACGCCTTCGACCTCATCATTCCGTGGCTGGTGCTCTACGCGTTCGTCGTGCTGCTGGTCGGCAAGCGCCTGTCCGACTGGCTGCGCGCGCGGGTGACGATCGGGGCGCGGACATTGCTGACGGTGCAGGCGCTGCTCGGCGTCTATGGCGGCTATTTCGGCGGCGGCGTCGGGCTGATGACGACCGCGACCTATGGCCTGCTCGCGGGTCATTCGCCGCGCGAACTCTTCGCGCCGCGCACGCTGATGCTGGCGGTGGCGAACGCGGCGGCGGCGGTGGTCTTCATCGCCGCCGGGATGGTGCGCTGGGTGGTGGGCGCGCCGATGCTGGTCGGCGCGATCGCCGGCGGCTGGGCGGGGGCGAAGCTCGGCCGCGCGCTGCCGGCGGGCGCAATCCGGGCGTGGACTTTGCTGGTGACCGGCGCGACGACGGCGGTGTTCTTCTGGCGGGCCTATGGGTAGCTCGCCGTTGTTGATTTGGTCAGACCCAACCGCTATATGGGATCGTCAACGACAAGGCTCTGCCTTGAGTTTGAGCCCTCGCCATTGCCGTGGCGGGGGTTCTTTCGTTTGGGGGATGCGTTGCCGCGCACCCCCCGCCCGTCGTGCCTTACTTGGAGCGAGCTACTTCCACGACCTTCAGGATGAGGGTCGCAAAAGCGAACAGCACGCCAAGGACGATGCACAAGTCTGTCAACGACATTGCATTCTCCTTCAGCTTGCCGGCGCGATTGCCGGCACATCCAGCTATAGCGGCTTTCCGCGCAGGACTATGGCCGTAACGACGGCCATCAATCGGGCCGTCGCAGCTTGAAGAGTTGGGCGTCCGTGATTGCGAAATAATCCGCCGGGCCGCCGCCGCGCGCGACGGGCGTGGGCCGCGCGGTCTGGTAGATGCCGTCTTCGAGCAGCGCCGCGTCGATGTGGATCGTCACCGCTTCGCCGAGGATCAGCCACTGGTCGAGTTCGCGACCGTCCTGTGTTCTCAGGCGCAAGGTCTGCGTCACGCGACACTCGAACTGGACGGGGCTCGCAGCCACGCGGGGCGGCGCGACCATGACAGAGGGGCGCTTCTCCAGCCCGGCCGAGGCGAACTCGTCGACCTCGGGCGGCAGCGTCGCCGATGTGGCGTTCATCGCCTCGGCCAGGTCGCGGGTGACGAGGTTCCAGACGAACTCGGGCCGCTCGCCGAGATTCGTGGCACTGTCCTTCCATCCCATCGACGAGAAGCCGATGATCGGCGGCCGGTAATTGAACAGGTTGAAGAAGCTGTAAGGCGCAAGGTTCGCAACGCCGTTCGCGCTCAAGGTGCTCACCCAGCCGATCGGGCGTGGTGCGACGATGGCGTTGAGGGGATCGTGCGGCAGGCCGTGACCGGCGCGCGGCTCGTAACTGTGCCATGAGGTCATGGCAGGATAACGCACGACCGGGCGTACCGGCGCAACGCCCTTACCAAGCGCGATCGGCAAGCCTAGGTTGTCGTCCATGCCCGACGCGCCGCCCCTCTACCGACACCGGCTGGCGACACGGGTCTGGCATTGGGCCAATGCCATCACGGTGTTTGTGATGATCGGCAGCGGGCTGACGATCTCCAACGCGCATCCCCACCTCTATTGGGGGGTCTATGGCGCGAACTTCGATACGCCGTGGTTCAACCCGCCGCATTTCGCGGGGTGGATCACGATTCCGACCGGCTACAACCTGGCGCTGGCGCGGCGGTGGCACCTGCTGTTCGCGCTGGTGCTGGCGTTCAACCTCGCCTGGTTCATGGCGGCGAGTCTCTGGAACCGGCATTTCGCGCGCGATCTGCGCATCCGGGCGGACGAGCTCCGACCGGCACATGTGCTGGCCGATGTCCGCGCGCACCTCCGTTTCCGTTTCCACGACCCCGACCGGCCGGCGGCGTTCAACCTGTTGCAGAAGCTGGCCTATGCCGGCGCGCTGTTCGGGCTGCTGCCGCTGATGATCGCGAGCGGGCTGGCCTTGTCGCCCGGGTGGAACGCGGGCGCGCCGTGGTTGCTCGACCTGTTCGGCGGTCGCGCGTCGGCGCGGTCGGTGCATTTCCTCGCCTGCTGGGCGGTGATCGGGTTCGTCGTCGTCCATCTCGTGCTGGTGATGCTGGCCGGGCCGATCGGCGAGCTGCGGTCGATGATCACCGGCTGGGTCCGCCCGCCGGCGGAGGAAGCGCGATGACGCTGCTGACGCGGCGCGCGCTGGTCGCCGGCGGCGCGGGGGCGCTGCTCGCCGGGTGCGACAAGGTGCAGAACTGGGGGCCGGCGCGCAAGATCCTGGATTCGGGCGACACGATCAACCTGCATCTCCAGCGCGCGCTGATCGACCGCGCGGCGCTGGCGGTCGAGTATCGGCCCGACCAGCGCTCGCCGGTGTTCCGCGTCAACGGCACCGCAAACCCGAACACACCCGACTATGACGCGATGGTCGCGAGCGGCTTCGCCGACTGGCGGCTCCAGGTCGGCGGGCTGGTGACGCGCCCGCTCGCGCTGAGCCTCGCCCAGCTCCGGTCGCTGCCGCAGCGCGCGCAGATCACGCGGCACGATTGCGTCGAGGGGTGGAGCGCGATCGGCCAGTGGCGGGGGCCGCTGCTCGGCACGTTGCTCAAGCTCGCCGGCGTGCGGGCGGAGGCGCGCTACGTCGTCTTCCGCTGCGCCGACCGCATCCGGGGAATGCCCTATTACGAGTCGATCGACCTCGTCGACGCCTTCCACCCGCAGACGATCATCGCGCTCCAGCTCAACGGCCAGCCGCTCTCGGTCGGCCATGGCGCGCCCGCGCGGCTGCGCGTCGAGCGCCAGCTCGGCTACAAGCAGGCGAAGTACGTGATGGCGATCGAGGCCGTCCCGACGCTGGCCGGCATCGGCCTCGGCAAGGGTGGCTATTGGGAGGATGCGATCGATTACGATTGGTACGCGGGCATCTGACGGGTAAGCGCCGCCGCGATGGCGCTGATCGATCATTTCCTCGCCCGGGCGGTCAAGCGCGGCGAGCTCGCTGTTATCCATCCAGACGGCCGCGAGGTGACGTTCGGCGCGCCCGACCCGGTGCTGCCGTCGGTCACGCTGCGCTTCACCGACAGTGCCGCCGAGCGCGCGATCCTCGCCGACCCCGGCCTCGGCGCGGGCGAGATGTACATGGCCGGGCGGATGCTGATCGAGCAGGGCGACGTGCTAGATCTCGCGCGGCTGCTGACCGGCAACGATCGCTGGGAGGCGGGGCAGAACAACCTCGAGCCTTCGCCCGTCCGGCGGCTGCTCGGCGCGGTCAAGTTCCGCTTCGACCGCTACAACATGGAGCGCCGCTCGAAGCGCAACGTCGCGCATCATTACGACCTCAGCGACCGGCTCTACGCGCTCTTCCTCGACCGCGACCGCCAATATAGCTGCGCCTATTTCACCGATCCGGCGAACGGCCTGGAGCAGGCGCAGGCCGACAAGCTGGCGCATATCGCCGCCAAGCTCGCGATCGAGCCGGGGATGCGTGTCCTCGACATCGGCTGCGGCTGGGGCGGGATGGCGCTGTATCTCCACCGTATGCTCGGCGCGGAGGTGCTGGGCGTCACATTGTCGGAAGAGCAGCTCAAGGTCGCCCGCCGCCGCGCCGGGGAGGCCGGGGTCGGCGACAAAGTGCGCTTCGAGCTGATCGACTATCGCCGCGTGGAGGGCCAGTTCGACCGCATCGTCTCGGTCGGCATGTTCGAGCATGTCGGCCCGGCGCATTATCCTGCCTTCATGCGCAAGTGCCGCGATCTGCTGACGCCGGACGGCGTGATGCTGCTCCACACCATCGGCCGGCTCGGCGCGCCGGGGACGACCGACGCGTTCACGGCAAAGTACATCTTCCCCGGCGGCTACAATCCCGCGCTGTCCGAAATCCTGCGCGCGCAGGAGGGATTGCGGCTCTTCACCACCGATATCGAGGTGCTCCGGCTCCATTATGCCTGGACGCTGAAGCAATGGTATGCCCGCACCGTCGCGCATCGCGAGGAGATCGTCGCGCTCTACGACGAGCGCTTCTTCCGCATGTGGACCTTCTACCTCGCCGGGGCGGCCTGTGCGTTCGAGCATGGCGGGCTGGTCAACTACCAGCTCCAGTTCAGCCGCGGCCGCGCCGCGTTGCCGGTGACGCGCGACTATATGCTGGAGGCGGAGCGGCGGCTTCAGCCGCGCGGGTAATGCTCGTCCATATGGGCCAGCGTGCCGCGCATCATCTCCTCGAGCACGCCGATGTCCACGTCGGCGAGCTTCCTGACGTAAAGGCACGCCTTGCCCGTCCGGTGTTTGCCGAGCCGGGCGAGCAGCGCCTCCTGCTCGGCCGCGCCCGTCAATAGATAGAGCACCAGCTCGGCCTTGCGGGGCGAAAACCCCATCCGGCACATCACACCCTCGTGGCCGCTGTCGTACGTGTAATGATAGCTGCCGAAGCCGACGATGGACGGTCCCCACATCCGCGCCGCCTCGCCCGTCACGCGCTCCATCATCGCTCGGACGACCTTGGCGTCCTCGCGGCGAACCGGGTTGTCCACCGCGTCTATGAAGGCGTCGGCGGTGACCTCGCTCGGCCTGGTCTTGATCTCGGGCATGACCCCTCCGGTTGCGAGTCGCCGTCAGCCAACCTACAGGCCGCCGCCATGGCAGACACCCCCACCCGCGTCGTCCTCGCTTACTCCGGCGGGCTCGACACCAGCGTCATCCTGAAATGGCTCCAGCGCGAGAAGGGCTGCGAGGTCGTGACCTTCACCGCCGATCTCGGTCAGGGCGAGGAGCTGGGGCCGGCGCGCGACAAGGCGGTGCTGATGGGGGTCAAGCCCGAGCACATCTTCGTCGACGACCTGAAGGAGGAGTTCGTCCGCGACTACGTTTTCCCGATGATGCGCGCCAACGCGCTGTACGAAGGGCTGTACCTGCTCGGCACGTCGATCGCGCGGCCGCTGATCGCCAAGCGCCAGATCGAGATTGCCGCCCAGGTCGGCGCCGATGCAGTGGCGCATGGCGCGACGGGCAAGGGCAACGACCAGGTCCGCTTCGAGCTCGGCTATTACGCGCTCAACCCGGACATCAAAGTCATCGCGCCGTGGCGGGAATGGGATCTGACCAGCCGCACCGCGCTGCTCGATTTCGCCGAGAAGAACCAGATCCCGGTGCCCAGGGACAAGCGCGGCGAGGCGCCATTCTCGACCGACGCCAATTTGCTTCACACCTCGTCCGAGGGGCTGGTGCTGGAGGACCCGTGGGCCGAGGTGCCCGATTACGTCTTCTCGCGCACGGTCAGCCCGGAGGATGCGCCCGACAGCCCCGAGATCATCACCGTCGATTTCGAGCGTGGCGACGCGGTGGCGGTCGATGGCGAGGGCCTGTCGCCGGCGGCGTTGCTGACCAGGCTCAACGATTTCGGCCGCACCCATGGCATCGGCCGACTCGACCTGGTCGAGAACCGCTTCGTCGGCATGAAGTCGCGCGGGATGTACGAGACGCCGGGCGGCACCATCCTCCACACCGCCCACCGCGCAATCGAGCAGCTCACGCTCGACCGGGGGGCGGCGCATCTGAAGGACGAGTTCGGCCCGCGCTATGCCGAGCTGGTCTACAACGGCTTCTGGTTCTCGCCCGAGCGCGAGATGCTCCAGGCGGCGATCGACCACAGCCAGGCCAAGGTCGACGGCACCGTCCGCCTGAAGCTCTACAAGGGCGGCTGCCACGTCATCGGCCGCAGGTCACCGCACTCGCTCTATTCGGAAAAGGTCGTGACCTTCGAAGACGACCAGGGCGCGTATGACCAGCGCGACGCGGAAGGGTTCATCAAGCTCAACGCCCTGCGGTTGCGGCTGCTGGGGCGGCGGGATCGATAGGTCGCCGTCATGCCGGCGAAGGCCGGCATCCATGGTCGTGTGGGTCATACCGTTTGCGCCATTCAGCGATATGACCCGCTCGTGGCTGGATCCCGGGTCAAGCCCGGGGTGACGAGGTTTTCCGCCCGCTACGCCCGGAATTAACCTCCTGTTAGCCACACGCTTTTACCCCCCGTCCAGGCGAGAGACGCCGGGGAGCAAAGCGTGGTCAATTCTGTCGATGTGGCCATCATCGGCGCAGGGCCCGCCGGCCTGACGGCGGCCTATCTGCTTGGCAAGGCAGGCTATTCGGTGACCGTCATCGAAAAGGATCCGGTCTATGTCGGCGGCATCAGCCGCACGGTTGAGCACGAAGGCTTCCGCTTCGACATCGGTGGCCACCGCTTCTTCTCGAAATCGAAGGAGGTGGTCGACCTCTGGAACGAGATCCTGCCCGGCGATTTCATCGAGCGTCCCCGCATCAGCCGCATCTATTACGAGGGCAAGTTCTACAGTTACCCGCTGCGCGCTTTCGAGGCGCTCCGCAATCTCGGGCTCTGGCGCTCGACCGCCTGCATGGTGAGCTATTTGCGCTGGAAGGCGCGGCCCAAGCGCGAGGTGCGCAGCTTCGAGGACTGGGTCGTCAACCAGTTTGGCCAAAAGCTCTATTCGATCTTCTTCAAGACCTATACCGAGAAGGTCTGGGGGATGCCGTGCGACACCATGTCGGCGGACTGGGCGGCGCAGCGGATCAAGGGGCTGAGCCTCGGCGCGGCGGTGCTCGACGGGCTCAAGCGTTCGCTCGGGCTCAACAAGCGGCCCAACGACGGGATGCAGACCAAGACGCTGCTGGAAAGCTTCCGCTATCCGCGCCTCGGCCCGGGGATGATGTGGGAGGCGGCGCGCGACCTCGTGCTGGGCCATGGCAACCGGGTGCTCATGGGGCATGGGCTGAAACAGCTATCGCATGATAATGTGACCGGCCGCTGGCGCGTCGTCGCGAACGGTCCCGACGGTCAGCCGGTCACGATCAACGCCGCCCACGTCATCTCCAGCGCGCCCTTGCGCGAACTGGCCGGTCGCCTCCATCCGTTGCCCGCCGCGCTGGGCGAGGCGACGGCGCTGCGCTATCGCGACTTCCTCACCGTGGCGCTGATGATCCGGTCGCCCGACCTGTTCCCCGACAACTGGATCTACATCCACGACGCCAAGGTGAAGGTCGGCCGCGTCCAGAACTTCCGGAGCTGGAGCCCCGAGATGGTGCCGGACCCCGCGATCGCCTGCGTCGGGCTCGAATATTTCTGTTTCGAGGGCGATGGCCTGTGGACGTCGAGCGACGACGAACTGGTGGCGCTAGCCACGCGCGAGATGGCGCTGCTCGGCCTGTGCGGCGCCGAACAGGTGACCGGCGGTGTCGTGGTGCGGCAGGAAAAGGCCTATCCCGTCTATGACGAGGATTATCGCGAGAATGTCGAGGCGCTGCGCCGCGACCTAGAGGCGCGCTATCCGACCCTGCACTGCGTCGGCCGCAACGGGATGCACCGCTATAACAACCAGGATCACGCGATGATGACCGCGATGCTGACCGTCCGCAACATCGAGGCGGGCGCGCGGGTCTATGACATCTGGGAGGTCAACGAGGACGCCGAATATCACGAGAGCGGCCGCGAGGGCGAGATCGCCGCGCTGGCGAGCGTCCGCGCGGTGCCGGAACGGCTCAGGGCGGCGTGATGGCGCGCCGCCCGCTCTGGCCAGCGGTGCTGATCGGCTGGGCGCTGGCCGCGGCGGTCTTCTGCCTGCTCGCCACGCCCGCGATCGCCGGATTGTGGTTCCCCGATCCCGACGATGCGATGCGCCTGCTGGAGGTGCGCGACTGGCTCGGCGGCCAGAGCTGGTGGGACGTCGGCCAGCATCGCCTGAACGGCGGCGACTTTCCGATGCACTGGTCGCGGCTGGTCGACCTGCCGCTGGCGGCGACGATGGCGCTCGCCGACCCGCTGTTCGGCACCGGCCTGTCCGACCGCATCGCGATGACGGTCGTGCCGCTCGTCACGCTGCTGGCGACGATGGCGCTGGTCGCCTCGATCACGCGCCGCGTCGTCGGTGACGAGGCGGCGCGGCTGGCTGTGCTGCTCGTGCCGCTGGCGCCGGTGGTCGTCTTCCAGCTTCGCCCGATGCGGATCGACCATCATGGCTGGCAGATCGTGCTGGCGCTGGCGGCGGTCCGGCTGTTGCTCGGCCGTTGGACGGCGGGGGCCGGCGCGTTGGCCGGGCTGGCGCTGGGGACGCTGGTGACGATTTCGCTGGAGGGGATGCCGATCGCGATGACGATCGTCGCGGTGGCGGCGTTGGGCTGGGCAGTCGACCCGCGCCGTCCGGCCTTCGTCGCCGCGCTCGGCGCGACCTTCGCCGGCAGCACGCTCCTGCTTCACATCGCCACGCGCGGGCCCGGGATGCTGGCACCCGCGTGCGACGCCATATCGCCCGCGTGGCTGGGCGCGCTGGGCGTGGCCGGATTCACGCTGGCGGGGGCGACCCTGCTGTCGGGCCGGTCGATGCCGCTGCGCTTCGCCGCGCTTGCGGCGGGCGGCGTGGCAAGTCTCGCGCTGCTGTGGTTCTCCGCCCGCGATTGCTTCGCCGGCCCCTTCGCGACGCTCGATCCCCTGGTCAGATCGCTCTGGTACGATCAGGTCGACGAGGGGTTGCCGCTCTGGCGGCAGGAGCCCCGCACCGCCGCGCTGATGATCGGGCTGCCGATCGTCGGGCTCTGGGGGACGCTTGGCGCGCTGCGAACGGCGAACGGGATCGCACGGCGGCGCTGGCTGCTGTTGGCGGCGGTGCTGGTCCCGGCGGTGGTCCTGTCCTGCCTGGTGTATCGCGCCGGCGCGACGGCCAATACGCTCGCCGTGCCCGGTGCGACGGTCCTGGCGCTGACGCTGTTGCGGCGCGCGCGCGCGGTGCGCTCCGTCGCCAGGAGGATCGCCGCGACGGCGGGCGCGCTGCTGGTCGTGTCGCCGAGCCTGGCGGCGGCCGGTGCGGTGGCGGTCGCCAGCGGCAGGGGCGAGGCCCGGCGGTCGGCGATCGGCCCCGCGACCCGCCCCGCCTGCCAGCGCTTTGCCGATATCCGTGGTCTCGCCGCCCTGCCGCCGGCCACGATCTTCGCGCCGGTCGATGTCACACCGGATCTTCTCGCGACCACGCCGCACCGCGCGGTGGCTGGCGGCTACCACCGCAACTCCGCCGCCATGCACCGGGTCGAGGCAGCGTTCACGGGCGCGCCCGACGCCGCGCGGGCGCTGGTCGAGGCGTCGGGAGCCACGGTGCTGGCCGCCTGCCCGGGCCTGAACGAGATGGAGCTTTACGCGCATATCGCGCCGCGGGGGCTATGGGCGCGGTTGGCGCGGGGAGAGCGGATCGGCTGGCTCGTTCCCATCGCCATCCCCGGCTCGCCGGTGCTTGCATGGCGGGTGGTGCCGCTGCCCGTCGCGCATTGACACGACGCAGCGCCCCGACCCAGCCCGACGGCCGGACGATTTCCGGCCTCTCCTCTTGCCGTCGAGGCGGTTGAACTCCTATCGCTCCGGTTGCGGACGGGCGGTGTCGGAGAGGTGCAAGGGTGGGGGACGAAGGCGGACGCCTTCATTGGTGGCAGACGCGGACCTTCGTGGTCCTGCTCGCCCTTGCCTCGACCATCCCGCTGCTGTGGCCCGACATCCCGCCGCTGGTCGACCTGCCGGGGCATATGGGGCGCTACCGGGTCGAGCTCGCGATCGCGCAGCATCCCGAGCTCGGGCAATGGTATGACTTCCGCTGGTCGCTGATCGGCAATCTCGGCATCGACCTGCTCGTCCTGCCGCTTGCGCCGCTGTTCGGGCTGGAGCTGGCGGTAAAGCTGATCGTCATCGCCATCCCGGCGCTGACCGTGGCGGGACTGTTGTGGATCGCGCGCGAGGTGCACGGGCGCGTTCCGGCCACCGCGCTGTTCGCGCTGCCGCTCGCCTATTCCTATCCCTTCCAATTCGGCTTCATCAATTTCGCGCTGTCGATGGCGCTGGCGCTCAACCTGTTCGCCTTGTGGGTCCGGCTCGGGCGGCTGGGGCGGTTCCAGCGTCGCGCGATCGTCTTCGTGCCGGTGTCGTGCCTGTTGTGGCTTTGCCACACCTTCGGCTGGGGAACGCTCGGCGTGCTCGCCTTTTCCGCCGAGATGATCCGCCAGCATGACCGGCTGAAGGACGGGCGCAACGGCCATTGGCTGGAAAGCTGGGTGCGGGCCGGGCTCGGCTGCCTGCCGCTCGCGGTGCCGCTGCTGCTGATGGTCGTGTGGCGATCGGGGGATCATGTCGGGGGACAGACCGCCGACTGGTTCAACTGGGAGGCCAAGGTCCATTGGGTGACGATGATACTGCGCGACCGCTGGATGGCGTTCGACCTGCTCTCCGTCCTGGTGCTGTTCGGCGTCGTGCTGACGGGTTTCACCGACCGGCGGATTGAATATTCGCGCCACCTCGGACTGTCGGCGCTGTTCCTGCTCGCGGTGTTCATCCTGCTGCCGCGCATCGTCTTTGGATCGGCCTATGCCGACATGCGGCTCGCGCCCTTCGTGCTGGCGATCGCGCTGATCGCGATCCGGCCGCGCCAGGAGCTGTCGTTCAAGGGCGCGGCCACCTTCGCGGCGCTGGGGCTGGTCTTTTCCGGGGTGCGGCTGGCGGGAACCACGGCGAGCTACTGGCTCTACGACCGCAGCACCGACCGCGCGCTGGCCGCGCTGGCGCACGTTCCACAGGGCGCGCGCGTCGTGTCGTTCGTCGGGCGGCGCTGCGAGGACGATTGGGCCTATACCCGGCTGGAGCATATCCCCGCGATGCTGATGGTCCGCCGCCTCGCCTTCTCCAACGACCAATGGTCGATGGCCGGCGCGCAACAGCTCACGACGCGGTACAAGGCGGCGAAGGGCTTCGCGCACGACCCGTCGCAGATCGTCACCGACCGGCGCTGTCGGGGCGAATGGTGGCGGCCGCTCGACCGCGCGCTGAACCGCTTTCCGCGCGACGCCTTCGACTATGTCTGGCTGCTCCACCCGCCCGCCTACGACCCGGCGCTGGTGAAGGGGCTGACGCCGATCTGGCGCGACGGGGCCGATGTGCTGTTCCGCGTCGACGACCGCACCCAGCCCGAGCCGATCGATCCGCCGCAACCGCCGCAGTTCAGCCGGTTGCCCCGCCCCGCCTGAACGGCGCGAGTTCCGCCATGTAATCCTGCTCGCGCGCCACCGCGCGGCGCTCGCGCGTCAGGAACTCGGCCACCGCGGCGCGAAAGCCCGGGTCGGGCAGGTAATGCGCCGACCAGGTGGGCGTCGGGAGGTAGCCGCGCGCCAGCTTGTGCTCGCCCTGCGCGCCCGCCTCGACGGTGCGGAGCCCGCGCGCGATGGCGGCGTCGATCGCCTGGTAATAGCAGAGCTCGAAATGGAGGAAGGGCACCTCCTCGGTCGCCCCCCAATAGCGGCCGTAGAGCGTGTCGGCGCCGATCAAATTGAGCGCGCCGGCGATCGGCACGCCATCGCGCTCGGCGACGATCAGCAGCACCTTGTCGCCCAGCGCCTCGCCGAGCAACGGAAAGAACGGCCGGGTCAGATAGGGCGTCCCCCATTTGCGCGCGCCGGTGTCCTGATAGAAGCGCCAGAAGGCGTCCCAGTAGCGCGGCGTGATCTCGCTGCCGGTCAGGTGGCGGATCGTCAGCCCCTCGACCGCCGCCGCGCGCTCCTTGCGGATCGCCTTGCGCTTGCGGCTGGCGAGCGCGGCGAGGAAGTCGTCGAAGCTTGCGTACCCGTCGTTGCGCCAATGATATTGCGTGCCCTGGCGTATCAGCCACCCCGCCGCCTCGAACGCGGCGATCTGATCGGCGGCGACGAAGGTGGCGTGGCAGGAGGACAGCCCGTGCTGGTCGGTGACCGCCTCCAGCGCCCCGATCAACGCCGGCGCCAGCGCCGCGTCGCGCAGCAGCAGGCGGGGGCCGGGGACGGGGGAGAAGGGCGCGGCGACCTGGAGCTTGGGGTAATAGCTGCCCCCGGCGCGCGCCCAGGCGTCGGCCCAGCCGTGATCGAAGACATATTCGCCCTGGCTGTGGCTCTTGAGATAGGCGGGGGCGATGGCGGCGGGGCGGCCGTCCGCGCCGTCGACGACGACGGGGAGCGGCCGCCAGCCCGAGCGCCCACCGACGCTGCCCGATGCTTCGAGCGCGGCGAGGAAGGCGTGACCCACGAACGGGTTGGTATCGCCGGCGCACGCGTCCCACTGGTCGGCGGGGACGGCGGAGACCCCCTCGGCGAGGCGCGCGGTGACGGGGGTCACGCTAACCCGTCAGGCCTTGACCGCAAAAATCCCGTCCACCTCGACCGCGACGCCACGCGGCAGCGTCGGGACGCCGACGGCGGAGCGCGCGTGGCGGCCGGGTTCGCCGAACACCTGCTCCATCAGCTCCGACGCGCCGTTGGCGACCTGCGGCTGCTCGGTGAAGTCGGCGGCCGAATTGACGAACACGCCGAGCTTGACCACCCGCTCGACCCGGTCGAGCGAGCCGAGCGCGCCCTTGACCTGCGCCAGCAGCATCAGCGCGCAATGCCGCGCCGCCTCCTTGCCCTCGTCGAGGCTGACGCCCTCGCCGAGCCGGCCGGTCATCAGCTTGCCGTCGCGGAACGGAAGCTGGCCGGAGACATGCAGCAGCCCCCCCGCGAGCACGGCGGGAACATAGGCGGCGACGGGCGCGGCGGCCTCGGGCAGCGTCAGGCCCAGCTCTTCCAGGCGGCGGTCGATGTGCGTCATGCAGGCTCCTCTTGGACGGCGGGCTGGCCGGCGGCAAAGCGGTCGGCGATCCAGCCCCGCGCCTCCCGCCAATCGTCGATACGGGCGTGGGCGAAAGGCGCGGGCGGTGTCGCGGCGGCGAGCAGGGGCTCGGACACCATATGCAGGCGATGCACCCCGGGCGCGTGCTTGGCGACCGATTCGTGGTGGATCGGCAGATCGTCGACGAACACCGCGACGCTCGGACCATATTCGGCGACGAGCCGCGCCACCGGGCTGCCCTTGCCGCCCTGGTTGCACTCGACGCGATGGCGGATGCCGAAGCGCGCGAGCTGTTCCATGCGGGGCTCGCGGCAGACGTCCTGAAGGTTGGTGAGCACGACGATGTCCGCCTCCTCGCTCAGCGCGGCGAGCGCCTCGGCGGCGTGCGGGACCAATGTCTGGCGATCCATCTCCGACGGGAAGAAGCCGTTGAGCAGCCCCCACATCTCTTCCTGCGTCAGCGGGTCGTCGCCGGAACGCCGCTGCATTGAGCGCTGGAAATCGCCCGCGCCGATCGCGAAGTCGATCGCGTGATGCTCGTCCAGCCAGTCGCGGAAGTGCGACACCATGTGCAGCAGCACCTCGTCGCAATCGGTGATGAGCAACGGCTTCATGCGTCCTCCAGCCGGCCGGCGGCATCGGCCAGCGCCTGCGGCCGCACGTCGAGCCCGTCGGCGCACGCGACCAGATCGGCCTCGTGCGCGAGCAGGAACTGGAGCGTCGCGCCCAGCACCACCGGATCGCCGAGGCGATCGCGCAGGTCGGCGGGGTCGATGCCCGTCACCGCCAGCAGCCGCTCCGCGCGCTCGGGCTCCGCTAGCGTCCACACCAGCGCGCGGAGCGCCAGCGTTTCCGGCTCTTCATTTACAATCGCTCGGGCCATCGCCTACCGTCAGTCTCGATGATCATCGGGGGGCAAGTGGCGAAGAAGGTGCTCGTTGTCGAGGACAACGAACTCAACCTCAAACTCTTCTGCGACCTGTTGCGCGCGCACGAGCATGTCGTGGAGCCGTTGCGCGACGGGCGGGAAGCGGTGGCGCGCGCGCGCGCGTTCGCGCCCGATCTTATCGTGATGGACATCCAGATGCCGCACGTCACCGGCTATGAGCTGATCCTGGCGCTCAAGGCCGACGAGACGCTCAAGACGATCCCGATCATGGCGGTAACCGCCTATGCCGGCCGCGACGACGAGGAGCGTATCCGCGAGGGTGGGGCGGAGGCGTACGTCTCCAAGCCGATCAGCCTGGCGCGCTTCATGGAGGTCGTGAACGGACTGTTGTAGCTGGCAGCCTTGACGGGCGTGCCGTTCGCGCTTATTGACATCGTTGTCAGTAAGGAGCCCGACGCATGGCCACCAAGCTTCCCCCGTTCCCGGGCACCACCGGCCGCCGCGACTGGCGGACCGCGTTCGACGCCATCCGCAAGCTGATGGCCAATGGAGACGACACGACTCAGGTGTTCCGCATCATGCGCGCGCTCAACGTCGGCAGCGGGCCGGAAGGCTATGCCAGGATGATCGCGACGCCCGAGGGCGGCCGGCTGGCGACCAGGCAGGTCGAGCTGGCCAGGCGCTTCACTGATCGCGCCTGGGTCGAGAGCTTCGCGCCCGGGACGGTCGGCGCGGCCTATCGCCACTTCCTCGAAACGACGGGCTATTCCGCCGACGGGCTGGTCGAGGTGAGCCGCATCAACAACGAGGAAGACATCCAGCACCCTTATGCCTGGTTTGGCCGCCGCACGCGCGACGTCCACGACATCTGGCACGTGCTGACCGGCTACAAGGCCGACGAGAGCCTCGGCGAGGCGGCCTTGGTCGCGTTCAGCTACGCGCAGGTCGGCGGACTCGGCTGGGCGTTCATCGGCGGCGCGGCGGCGTTGAAGAGCCTCAAGATCACCCGCAACACCTTGTTCGCGAAGGCGGTGTGGGAAGGCTATCGCCACGGCCGCAAGGCGAAGTGGCTGGCCGGCGAGGATTACGAGGCGCTGATGCACGAGCCGATCGACGCGGCGCGCGCGCGGCTCAACATTCCGGAGCCCGTCGCCTACAAGTATGCGCAGCAGGCGCTGGGGCCGGTGATGGCCTCCTATCTCAGCGCCCGGCGCGAAGAGGCGGCGGCGGAGCCACAGAAGCTCGCGGCCTAGAACTGGTCTGTCGTCACCCCGGCCTTGAGCCGGGGTCCATTTCAGCGCGGGATCGACGGCCGGGCGAGAGCCTGATGGTATGACGCGCATGGGCCTGGATGCCGGCACAAGGCCGGCATGACGCAGGTGGGAAAAATCCTCTAGGTGTGCCGCGATGCTGTCGCGCCTCGTCCTCACCGATTTCCGCAACCACGCCGCGCTGACGCTCGTGCCGGGGCCGGGGTTCGTCGTGCTCACCGGCGACAATGGCGCGGGCAAGACCAATGTCCTTGAAGCCGTGTCGCTGCTCGCTCCGGGCCGTGGCCTGCGCCGCGCGCCGCTGGGGCAGATGGCGCGCAACGATGGCCCGGGCGGGTTCGGCGTCGCTGCGACGCTCGGGGCCGATGTCGACATCGCCACCGGCGCGCAGGCGACCGCGCCCGAACGCCGCCTGCTCCGCATCCAGGGCGCGCCCGCCGCCGCGACCGCGCTCGCCGAATGGGTGACGTTGCTGTGGCTCACGCCGGCGATGGACCGGCTGTTCGTCGACGCGGCGAGTGGGCGGCGGCGCTTCCTCGACCGCCTCACCCTCGCGCTCGCGCCGACGCACGCCCATCACGCCCAGCGCTACGAAGCCGCGATGCGCGCCCGCAACCGCCTGCTCGCCGAGGCGGCCGCGCCCGACCCCGCCTGGCTCCAGGCGCTGGAGGCGCAGATGGCGGAACACGGCGCGCCGATCGACGCCCATCGGCGCGAAGTGGTGGCGCTGCTCGCCGACCGGCTAGCCGGCCAGCCGCTCGGGCCTTTCGCCCGCGCCGCGCTGGCGCTGGAAGGCTGGTCGGGTGATGCCGCCCGCCTCGCCGACGAACTCCGCGCCGGCCGCGCCCGCGATGCCGCCGCCGGCCGCGCGCGGGCAGGGCCGCACCGCACCGATCTTGCGGTCACGCATCTCGACAAACATCAACCCGCCGCGCTTGCCTCGACCGGCGAGCAGAAGGCGCTGCTGCTCGGCATCGTGCTGGCCCATGCCGAACTGGTCGCCGAGCGCACCGGCCGCGCGCCCATCCTCCTCCTCGACGAGGTCGCCGCGCATCTCGACCCGCTGCGCCGCGCCGCGCTGTTCGCGCGGCTGGCGGGGCGGGGGCAGGTGTGGATGACGGGGACCGAGGACGCGCTGTTCGCCGAGGCAGGCCCGGCCATCCGCATCACGCTGCCGCAGGGCTGACCGGCCCCGCCGGCCCGGCCATTTCGCTTCCGGAATCGGGTCTTCGCCCCTATATGCTGGGCATGAGCGACACACCCGCAAGTCTCGGCCAGGATTCCGCCGAAAACCCCAACGCCAACGAGTACGACGCCTCCTCGATCCGGGTGCTCAAGGGCCTCGACGCGGTGCGCAAGCGGCCGGGGATGTACATCGGCGATACCGATGACGGCTCGGGGCTGCATCACATGGTGTTCGAGGTCAGCGACAACGCGATCGACGAAGCGCTGGCGGGGCATTGCGACCGGATCGACATCCAGCTCAATGCCGACGGCTCGGTCTCGGTCACCGACAACGGCCGCGGCATCCCGACCGGCATCCATCCCGAGGAAGGCGTGTCGGCGGCCGAGGTCATCATGACCCAGCTCCACGCGGGCGGCAAGTTCGAGAACACCTCCGACGACAACGCCTACAAGGTGTCGGGCGGCCTGCACGGCGTCGGCGTGTCGGTGGTCAACGCGCTCAGCGAATGGCTCGACCTGACGATCTGGCGCGACGGCGAGGAGCATTACATGCGCTTCGCCCATGGCGACGCGGTCGCGCCGCTGGTGCGGGTCGGCGACGCGCCGGGCAGGAAGGGCACGCGCGTCACCTTCCTGCCCAGCCCCGCGACCTTCAAGATCGTCGAGTTCGATTTCGACAAGCTGGAGCATCGCTATCGCGAGCTGGCGTTCCTCAATTCCGGCGTGCGCCTGTTCCTCACCGACGCGCGGCACGCCACCGAGTCCGGGGAGCCCAAGACGATCGAGCTGTTCTACGAGGGCGGCACGGCGGCGTTCGTGAAGTATCTGGATCGCTCCAAGACCGCGCTGTTCCCCGAGCCGATCGCGATCGGCGGTCAGCGCGACCAGATTGGCATCGACGTCGCGCTGGAGTGGAACGACAGTTATTACGAGAATGTCCTCGCCTTCACCAACAACATCCCCCAGCGTGACGGCGGCACCCATGTCGCCGCGTTCCGCTCGGCGCTGACGCGGACGCTCAACGCCTATGCGGAGAAGAGCGGCATCCTGAAAAAGGAGAAGATCGCGCTGACCGGCGACGACATGCGCGAGGGGCTGACCGGCATCGTCTCGGTCAAGCTGCCCGATCCCAAGTTCTCGTCGCAGACCAAGGATAAACTGGTGTCGTCGGAGGTCCGTCAGCCGCTGGAGTCGCTGCTCGCCGACAAGCTCGCCGAATGGCTGGAGGAAAATCCCCAGAACGCGCGCCAGATCATCCAGAAGGTGATCGACGCCGCCGCCGCGCGCGAGGCGGCCAAGAAGGCGCGCGAGGCGAGCCGCAAGTCGGTGCTCGGCGTCGCCTCGCTGCCGGGCAAGCTCGCGGATTGCCAGGAGAAGGACCCCGCCAAGTCGGAGCTGTTCCTGGTCGAGGGCGACAGCGCCGGCGGTTCTGCCAAGCAGGGCCGCGACCGCCATTTCCAGGCGATCCTGCCGCTGCGAGGCAAGATCCTCAACACCGAGCGCGCGCGCTTCGACCGGATGATCTCGTCGAAGGAGATCGGTACTTTGATCCAGGCGATGGGGACGGGGATCGGCCGCGACGAGTTCAACGCCGATAAATTGCGCTATCACAAGATCGTCATCATGACCGACGCCGATGTCGACGGCGCGCATATCCGCACGCTGCTGCTGACGTTCTTCTATCGCCAGATGCCCGAGCTGATTACGCGCGGCCACCTCTTCATCGCCCAGCCGCCGCTGTACAAAGCGACCAAGGGCCGGTCGGAGGTATACCTCAAGGACGAGGCGGCGCTTGACGAATATCTGGTCGACGGCGGCGTCGGCGCGGTGACGCTGGAGACCGCTGGCGGCACCCGCTACGGCGCGGACCTGCGCGATCTGGTCGAGCATTCGCGGCGGATGCGGACGCTGATGCGCTACGTGCCCCGCCGCTACGATGCGGGGATGGTCGAGGTGCTCGCGCTGGGCGGCGCGTTGTCGCCCGATCTCGACCGGGCGGGGCGCGAGGCGGCGCTGGTTGGAGTCGTGCAGCGCCTCGGCGCGGCCGACGAGGAGGCGCGCTGGTCGGCGCGGCTGACCGAGGACGGCGGCATCCATTTCGAGCGGCTGTGGCGCGGCGTCACCGATCACCATATTGTCGAGGCATCGTTCCTGCTGTCGGCGGAGGCGCGGAAGCTCCACGCGCTGGCGGCCGAGCAGGCGGAGAGCTTCGCGCACCCGGCCCGTATCGTGCCGCACAAGGGGGCGGCAAGGCCCGAGGCCGATGCGGCCGCGACGACCGCCGAGGACGACGAGCCGACCGACGAGGAGGGCCGGCCGACGCTGCCGATCGGACGCGGCGAGGCGATCGTCTCGCGTCCCTCGCAGCTCCTCGACGCGGTGCTCGCGGCGGGGCGCAAGGGGCTTTCGATCCAACGCTACAAGGGGCTGGGCGAGATGAACGCCGAGCAGCTCTGGGAAACCACGCTCGACCCCGGCAACCGCTCGATGCTGCGCGTGACGACCGAGGACACCGCCGCGGCGGACGAGACCTTCTCGCGCCTGATGGGCGAGGTGGTCGAGCCGCGGCGCGAGTTCATCCAGGACAATGCGCTGAACGTCGCCAATCTCGACGTCTAGGACACTCACTCGTCTCACCCTCACCCTTCCGCGGCTTCGCCGCTCGTTCCTCTCCCACCGGGAGAGGGAAAGGAGCCGCCGCAGGCGGCGGGAAGGGTGAGGGTGACGGATGGATCGGGAAGTTTCCTAGGCCGAGAGCCCCGTGATCCGCAGCCGTTCGCCCGTCGCCCGGAGCCAGCCCGCCAGCACGGCGGCATAGACCGCCAGCCCCGCCGCCAGCGCCAGCGCGTCGCGGGGGGCGAAGGCCGGGTGGGCCGGTCCCCGCACGACGAGCATCGCGCCCAGCCCGGCGATGCCCGCGACCAGCGGCGCCGCCACGAAGCGGAACGGCGCGCGATGGCCGAAGCGGGCGTGAAGGAACCAGCGGCGGACCACCGCCTGGACCGACATCGCCAGCAGCATCGCCCCCGCCGCCCCGGTCAGGCCGAACAGCGGCGTCAGCACGGCGACCGCCGCCAGCCCGCAGGCAAAGGCCAGCGCCGCCATGCCGAGCCCGGCCTGTGGCGCGAGATAGACGAACAGCAGGTCGCCCAGCCCCAGGCTCGCCTGCATCGCCTCCGCGGCCGCGAGCAGCACCAGCGCCCCATAGCCCTCGCGGAACCCCGGCCCGAACAGGCCGAGCAGCGGCTCGCCGAACGCGATCAGCGCGGCGAGGACGGGGAGCTGGATGGCGAGCAGCAACCGCGCCGCGCTGGCCAGGCTGCTGCCCGCTGCTTGCGCGCCCTTGACCCCGATCGTCCGCGCGACGAGCGGGATGAGCAGCCCGTCGAAGCTCTGCCGCACCTGCTTGATCGGGGTGCGCACCTGCTGCGCCATCGCATAGACCCCCGCTGCGCGCGGCCCCATCAGCGCGCCGACGAGATACAGGTCGAGCCGCGTGTAAAGGCCGCCGAGCAGTTCGGCGGCCGTGTTCGACCCCAGCCCGCGCGCGACCCCGAACAACCGGCTCGGGCGCGGGCGATAGCTTGCCAGTTCCAGCCTGCCGAATCCGCGCCGGACGCCCGCGAGCGCATAGGCGTTGAGCGTCAAATTGCCCGCCCAATAGGCAACGATCAGTGCGGCGGTCGACCATCCCGCCGCCCAGCCGGCCAGGGCCACCGCGACCTGCGTGTACGGCTCGACGAGGCTTCGCCCGACCACCTCGTAGCGGATCAGGTGCTTCCAGCGGCTTGCCGCCAGCAGCACGTCCGCTAGCGTCTGCCCCGCCACCATCGGCGCGAGCCAGAACAGCGCCGAATAGGGGCCGCCGCTCGGCCATCCCCCCGCCGCGACGCGCGCGCCGACCATGACGAACGCCGCCACGCCCGTGCTGGCAAGGACAACCATCACGCAGGCGTCGAGCACGACATGCGCGTCGGGGCGGTCGCCGGCAGCCCGGTTGTCGTCGAGAAGCTGGAACAAGACCTTTTTCAGGCTGAGCCCGGCGAGCCCGACGCCGCTTTCCACCGCCGCAACGCCCAGCGCGTACGCCCCGAACGCTGCCGCCCCGAACAGCCGTCCGGCGAGGAACAGGAAGCCGAGCCGCGCGCCGAGCCGCAGCGCGAAGCCCGCGCCGGTCGCCAGCGCGCCGCGCATCACCAGCCGGTTGGAGGCCTCGTCGCTCACGCCAGCAGCTCGCGGTAGATCGCGACATTGGCGGCGGCGAACGCGCGCCATGACAGCGTCCGCGCCTGCGCCAGCCCGCGCGCGCGCAGGTCCGCCGCCAACGCCGGCTCGGTCGCTACCCGTCGCAGCGCCGCCGCGATCGCGTCGATGTCGAGCGGATCGACCAGCAGCGCCGCGCCGCCGGTGACCTCGGGCATCGCCGAGCGGTCGCTGGTCACGACCGGACAGCCGCACGCCATCGCCTCGGCCAGCGGGTTGCCGAACCCCTCCATCAGCGACGGGTGACACAGCGCCACGGCACCGTTGTAGAGCCGGATCAGCCCCTCTCGGTCGACCGGCGGCAGGAAATGCACGCGCCCGCTCATCCCCAGTGCCGCCGCGCGGGGGCCGAGCGTGTCAGGGCCGGCTCCCTGTCGCTGCACGAACGCCAGATCGACATCGGGCAGCCCGGGCGCGACGCGGGCGAAGGCGTCGAGCACCGCCCCATGGTTCTTGTACGGCGCGAACTGGCCGACGGTCAGGAGGTAGCGGCGGCCGTTCGGTCCGGGCGGCGGGGCAGGGTGGGGCAGCGGCCGGAACGCCTCGTCAACGCCCGACAAGGTGACGCGCGTCCGCTCACCCGCCGCCGGATCGTATGCCGCGATGGCGGCGGCGGTCGCGCCGCTCACCGCCGCGATCCGGGTCGAGCGCTTCAACGCCCGTTCGATGCCGTGACGGTAGAACGCCTGGTCGACCCGCCCCCGCCAGCCCGGCCGCGCCGCCCAGTCGGGGCGGTCGAGCCACATCAGGTCGTGCACGGTGGTCACGCTCGGCATCGTCAGCCCGGCGGGCAGGATGTTGAAGGTCGCGTGGAACAACGCCACGCCGCTCAGGTCGACGCGGCGGGGCAGCAGCCACATCGTCACCGGGCCGTTGGCGGCATGGGCCACCACGCGCTCCTCGACGTTGGGCGCGCCGGACAGGCGCGGCGCTTCGGGATGCTTGAGCAGCAGGAAATCGAGGTCCGGGGCGAGCGCCGGGGCGTGCGCGGCCAATTGCGCCACCACCTCGCCGATGCCGCTCGGCCGGGCGCGGACATAGCGGCAATCGATGCAGATGCGTGAGGTACGGCGGGGGGTCACCGACGCCCCATAAGGCGCTTGCAATCAATCGCGAAAGATAGAGGGATGGCCCCAGAACAAAATCGGAGGGCCTTCCCCATGCGTGCCTATCTTGCCGTTCTGGCGCTGTCCGCCGCCCCTGCGCTCGCGCAGGTCCACGGCTATGGCGGCCTCGCGCTCAGCCCCGCCGGCGATCGTATCGCGACGATCGAGGTGGGCAAGCCCGGCCACGCCGCCATCGTGCTGCGCAGCGCCAGTAGCGGGCAGGTGGTCCGCACCATCGATCCGTGCGCCAAATGCGGCTATTCGGGGCTGACCTTCGGACCCGCCGGCGAGATCGCCTTCGTCGCGCGCGAGCAGGGCGCGTCCTCCGCGCAACTGATGATCGCCGACGCCAAGGCGACGCGCACCGTCGCCACCATCCCCGGTCTCGCCGCCGGGCCGCGCTTCTCCCCCGACGGCAAGCGTATCGCGCTGCTCGTCACGCTCGGCGCGGCGAAGGAAACGGGCGCGACCCAGGCCGGGGTGCGCCAGATCGGCGAGATCGGCGAGACCAGCGACGAGCAGCGGCTGGCGGTCTTCGCCCTCACCAGCGCGCCGGTCGCGGCGGCCGACGTCAAGCCGGTCTCGCCGGCCGACCGCTTCGTCTACGAATATGACTGGACCCCCGACGGGCGCGGCTTCGTCGTGACGAGCGCACTCGGCAATGGCGACAACAACTGGTGGGTCGCGACGCTGGATGCGGTCGATGCGGCGACGGGCGCGGTGCGCAACATCGCCAGGCCGCCCGTCCAGCTCAACTTCCCGCGCGTGTCGCCCGACGGGCGCACGGTCGCCTATATCGGCGGGCTGATGAGCGATTTCGGGTCGGTCGGCGGCGATGTCTGGACGGTGCCGTTTGCGGGCGGTCAGCCGACCAACCTGACCGACGGCCAGCCCGTCACCTATCTGTCGCTCGACTGGACGGCGGGCGGGCTGCGCGCGGCGAGCCTGCAGAACGAGCGGATGGGGGCGGCGGCGATCGAGCCGGGCGCGAAGCCCAGGCCGCTGTTCGGCCTGCCCGTCAGCCTCGCGGCGGGCGACGGCCGCATCGCCTGGAGCGCCGACGGGCGGCTGATGGCGAGCGTGGTGCAGGACTGGACGCACGCGCCCGCCATCCATGCCGGCCCGGCCACCGCGCCGCGTCAGATCACGCACGACAACGATCACATCCCCGCCGCCGTCGCCGCGCGCAGCATCACCTGGAAGAGCGATCAATATACCGCGCAGGGCTGGCTGATCGCGCCGCTCGTGCCGTCGGCGAGCAAGGCGCCGCTGATCGTCAACGTCCATGGCGGCCCGTCCGCCGCAAGTACGCCGCGCTTTCTCGACAAGGGCCCGGCGACCGAGCTGATGGACGCGGGCTATTACGTCTTCCTGCCCAATCCGCGCGGTTCGTACGGGCAGGGTGAGGCATTCACGGCGGCGAACAAGCGCGACTTCGGCGGCGGCGACCTGCGCGACATCCTCGCCGGCGTCGACGCGGTCGAGAAGGTCGCGGCCGTAGACGATACGCGCCTCGGGCTGACCGGGTGCAGCTATGGCGGCTTCATGGCGATGTGGGCGAACACCCAGACCAACCGCTTCAAGGCGATCGTCGCGGGCGCGGGGCTGTCCAACTGGATCAGCTATTACGGCACCAACGGGATCGACCAGTGGATGATCCCGTTCCTCGGCAAGTCGGCCTACGACGACCACAAGGCGTATGAGGACATGTCGGCGGTCTATCACGTCAAATCCGCGAAGACGCCGACCTTCATCTATGTCGGCGAGCGCGATATCGAGGTGCCGCCGACCCAGTCGATCGAATGGTGGCACGCGCTGAAGGCGCAGGGGATCGACACCAGCCTCGTCATCTATCCCGACGCCGGCCATTGCGTTCCCCGGCCCGATCAATCGTCGGACGTGCGCGAGCGCAGCCTGGCCTGGTTCAACAGATATCTGGCGAAGTGAGGGGGCGGTGATGCCCAGGCTGCTCCCGTTTGCGCCTTTCCTGCTGGCGGCGGCCGCCGCGCCGGCGGTGTCGCCCGCCATCCGCGCCGCGCTGGCGGACCCCGCGCGCGCCGATTAGGCGGTCGACGACGAACGTCGTCAGGCCGCCACCGTGCTCGCCTTCTCGGGCGTGAAGCCGGGCGACACCGTGGTCGATTTCCTGCCGGGCCAAGGTTATTGGACGCGCATCTTCACCGGCGTCGTCGGCCCCAAGGGTCGCGTCATCGCGATGTGGCCGCAGGCGGGCGCGAAGCGGGCGGGGGCGGTCGTGCCGGGGCTACAGGCGCGGGGCTATGCCAACGTGACCTATGACGTGCAGACTGGCAAAGTGCCGACGGTGGCGCAGCCGGTGGATCTGTTCTGGACGGTGCAGAACTATCACGACATTCCCGAAGGATTGCGCGCCGGTTTCAATGCCGCGGTCTATAACGCGCTCAAGCCGGGCGGAACCTACATCGTCATCGACCATGCCGATGCGCGCGGCGCGTTGCCGACGACGCCGTTCAAGCACCGGATCGACCCCGCCGTCGTCCGCAGCCAGGTGACCGGCGCCGGTTTCCGCTTCGTCGGCCAGTCCAATGTGCTCGCCAACCCGGCGGACGACCACAGCAAGCCGGTGTTCGACCCGTCGCTGCGGGGCCACACCGATCAGTTCGTGTTCAGGTTCCAGAAGCCGCGATGACCGCGCATCAAGAAGCGCTCATCAAGGCCGTACGAAATCTGGGTCAGCCGTGACCCGCTCCCGCGCCGCGCGCTCCTTGGCCCGTCGCCACCGGCTCATCGGCTCCTCGACCCAGCGATGCATCATTACCGCATAGCCGAACGCTCCGGTCAGCGCGACCAGCGTCATCCATAGCGGGTGCGAGCCGTCGCCGCGCATTACCATCAGGACGAGGCCGCTGTGCACGAGATACACGGTGTACGACAGCGCCGCGACCCGCCTGCCCAGCGGATTGTCGAGCAGCCTGGCCACCAGCCCTCTGTCGCGGATGGCCGCGTTGAACAGCACCATCAGCCCCAGCCCCTGCAATGTGTAGCGCAACGTCTGGCGAAAGACCTCGTCGCGCAGCGCGAAGGTCGGGATCAGCAGCGCGGCGGCGAGCAGATACCCGCCCCAGCGGCTGCGGATGACATTCGTCTCATCCTCCACCGGGTTGTTCCACAGCGCGAGGATGGCGCCGAACAGGATCGAGTCGATGCGCGTATGCGTCCATAATGCGATCGCCATGATGTCGGGCGCGCGCTGGACCTCCCACAGCCGCACCGCGAGCACGGCCGCGCATATCCCGCCGCAGACCGCCGCGCAGCCCGCGAAGCTGAAACGGCGCAGCAGCAGCGCGAGGAGGAGCGGGAAGCCGAGATAGAAATGCTCCTCCACCGCCAGCGACCACAGCCCGATCGGCATCCCGCTCTCGGGGACGTAGTTGGACAGGAACAGCAGGTCGAAGCCGAAGCCCGACGAGATCTGCCCGATCAGTCCGATCGCCGACAGCAGGAGGAAGAAGGCGAAGGTGATGTACAGCGGCGGCAGGATGCGCACCGCGCGGCGCCGGTAGAAGGCGCGGAAGTCGATGCGGCCGGTGCGCGCGACCTCGCGCCGCAACAGCGTCGTGATCAGATAGCCGCTCAGGAAGAAGAACAGCGTTACCCCGAACTTGCCGGGAACGATCCGTTCCAGTCCGATATGCGACGTCAGGACGATCGCGATCGCCAGCGCCCGAAACCCGTCGAGCGCCGGGATGGTGACATCCGGTCGGGTCGGATCGTCGGCGATGCCCATTCCCCCTGTTCGTTCCCGACCGAGGCGCCGCCGCTCCTCTCCACCAGCGGCGCCCGTCGTCGGTGACGCTTACTTCGGCGCGCCTGGGGCGCCCTTCTTGGTGTCGGCGGGCGGCGCGAAGCCGGGCTGATAGTCGATCTTGGCCTGCCCCTTTTCGGCGGTCAGGCGCTGCTGAAGCGCCTCGCCGAGCTTGGTGTTGCGCACGCCGTTGGTGGCCGCCGGGCGGACGGCATCGCCGGTCATCGGCATCGGCTTGCTGCCCGTCACCAGGCTGACGATGACGGCGTTGCCGGCGGGGATCACGAAGGGCTCGCCGGGCGGCAGCTTGTTGATCTGCTGCACCATCTGCGGCGGCACCTGGGCGGTGTCGATCTGGCTGTTCTGGCGCTGGTACTTGATGCCGAGCTTATCGAGCACGGCGACGACGTCGGCCATGCTGTGCGCCGCGCCGAGCGGCTTCAGATAGTCTTCGCGCGTCGGAGTGGCGAAGCGGATCTGGTCGACGGTCAGGATCGCGCGGCCCGCGAACATGGTGGCGTTGTCGGCCATGAACTTGTCGATGTCGGCCGGGGTCGGCGCCTTCAGGCCGCGCGCGATCTTCTGCGTGAGGAGCTGGACGAGCAGCGCATCCTCCAACTGCTGGCGGCGCACGACGAACTCGGGCGACTGGTCGAGATTGTCCTGGCGCGCCGCATTGGCGAGCAGCTTGCGGTCGATCACCCGTTGCAGCGCCTGGCGCTGGAGCGCCTTGGTGTCGGCGCCCTTGGGTACCTGCACGCCGGCGAGCTCGGCGTTCAGTTCGGTCGAGGTGATCTCGTCGCCGTCGACGGTCGCCGCGACCTGCCCGGTCGGCTTGGAATGGCACGCCGACAGCAGCAGCGCGCCGCCGGCGAGCAGCATCAGGCCGCGGCGGGCCGCGCCGCCGGCAACCGGCCGTGCGAAGGGATAACGGGTCATGAGCAAACTTCCTTTATTCGCTGATCGAACGACAACAGATCATAAATCAGGGCTCAGGCCAATGGCCCGAACAGCAGGCTCCGCAGCGCGGGCGGGGAGGCGGCACGCATGTCGGTGATGAAGGCGGTCATCAGCGGCAGGCTGCCCGCCATATCGCGATTGACCATCGACACGCGTGCCAGCAACCCGTCGGGATTGATGCGCGCCAGATTGGCGCGCAGCACCGCGACGCGCTGCTCGCGCCAGCGCACCGGGAACAGGTCGCCGATCCGCGTCCAGTACAGCACCTGCTCGTCGCGCTCGCCGCCCATCGCCGAAAAGGCATTGGCGGGCATCATCCGCCCCGGTCCGATCGCGATCTCCGTCGGCGTGGTCGGCGACAGCTGATAGCCGCCGGCGGGATAGCAGATCTCGGGCCGGTGGATCTGGAGGACGCCGTTCTGATAGTTCTTGTAGGCGATCAGCATCATCATCACCTGCCCCGCCGGGTTGGTGTAGCTGCGCGTGACGAGATTGTCGTAGAGCCGCGCCGACAGGGCATCCTCGGGCGGCAGCACCAGGCCGCTGGTCTGCGCGAACCGCCAGTTGCCGACGGCGTCGGGCACCATCGCCTTGAACTTCTCGGTATTGATCGGCGGCTTGTTGGGTTGCGGAATGCGCGCCGCGGCGGCGCCGGCCGCCGCCACCATCGCGCCGCCGACGAGAAACGCGCGCCGGTCGATGCGGGCGGGCGGGGGGGGAAAGGTATCGCTCATCGCGCTGGAGCCTCCACGGCGGTCGTTCGGCGGCCGCGCCGCAGCCAGCCGACGACCGGGCCGAGCGCGGAATCGATGGCGAACAGGATCAACAATGCCGCGACGAACATCGTCATTCCGGCGAAATTGTGCAGGAAGCCCTGCGCGGTGGCTTCCCCGGCATGATAGGTGAGCAGGATCAGCGTCAGCACCCGCACCAGGTTCGCCGCCATCGCGACGGGCACGATGAACAGCGCCAGGATCACCGCCCGCAGGACGTCGCCCGAGCGGCGAACGTAGATATAGAAGGTCGACAGCACCGACAGCGAGATGATCGAGTTGAGCCCCGAACAGGCGGCGGCGACCAGCAACTGATACTGGCCGACCTGGATCCATACGCCGCTATAGCCGATCGGATAGCCGACCATCGCCAGCAGCCCGACCGCGGCCTTGGTGATCGCGATCTTCATCGGCAGCGTCAGCGCGTAGACGACGGTCTCCGGCGGCGGGAAGACGAACACCATGTAGAACAAGGGGAAGGCGATGCTGCGCAGGAACGGGCCGCCGAACACCGCATAGGCCCCGGCGAGCAGCACGCCGTACATGATATACCCCTCGACCTCGACCGTCTGCGAGATGCGGGCGACGACGAACAACGCGAGCAGGGGCACGAGGATCGCGACCGGCCGCCAGAGCGGCGGCGGCGCGATCGGCGCGGCGTGCCGCCGGGCGCGGACCAGCAGCCAGATGCCGGTCAGCAGCACCAGTGGCCCGTGTGCGCCCTGCTCGGTCGACCAGCTTTCGCGCGCCACGACGATCATCGTCGGCATGGCGATGGCGAGCGCGCCGATCACCAGTGCGGCGGTCGCCCAGACGCTCAGCGGCGAACGGGGGCGTGGCGTGACGACTCGCGGCGGCGCGTCCGGGCGCGCCGTGGCCGGGGCGGTCGCCCCGCCATTTGCCGCATATGCCGGCTCAACGGTGCCGACCAGGGTCTCGGTCATCGCGGCCCGCCCATCCCCGGCCCCGTGACCGCCCAGCATCGTAACCCTCTCGCCATGCTCACTCGTAACTCTTCATGCCATAGGTGTCGCCATAGCCATAGCCGTAAGGGTCGGCGAAGCCGCCCTGGTAGCGGTTGAGGACGGACCCAAGGCATGGCACCGGGTCGAGCAGCCTTACCGTTTCCTCCACCTGACGCGCCGTGGTCGTGCCATGGTCGACGACCAGCAGATAGGCGTCGAGCTGCTGCATCGAGATCATCGCGTCGTCGCTGGCGAACGCCGGCGGCAGGTCGCACACGATCCGCGTCTCCTCCGGCATCGCGCGCAGCCGCGCCATGAACGACCGGAAGCGCGGGGTCGCCAGCAGCTCGCTCGACGAGGCGTGCGTCGGCGTCGTCGGCACCACGACCAGATGCGAGTCGTTGATCCGGAGCGCGATGTCGCGCACGTCGTCGACCTTGCCTTCCAGATAGTCGCCAAAGCCGGGCTGGCGCGACATCCGCAGCATGTCGGCGATCGATCCGCGGCGCAGGTCGAGATCGCACAGCATCACCGTCGACGCCGCGGTCGGGGCCAGCGCCGCGGCGAGATTGACCGCGGTGAAGGTCTTGCCCGCGCCCGGCGTCGCGCTGGTCACGCCGATCATGCGCCAGTTGTTGCGCGCCATGATCTTGGTGAGCTGGGTGCGCAGCAGGTGATAGGGCCGCGAGCGGCTGTCGCGGCTGTTGAAGCCGACGATCCGGCGATCGTCCAGCTCCTCGCGCGACAGCGCGAGCGTGGCGAGCGCGTCCTGCGGCGACAGCAGCGGTCGCGCGGTCTCCGCCAGAGCGGGCGCTTCGGGCCGCAACGGCGTCGCGGCGTTCGGTCGATCGGTCATGCGGCTTCCTTCGCGCGGCGTCGGAACGGATTGCGCGTCAGCCGGCCGCCGATGCGCCGCCACGCCGACTGGCGGACAGCGCCGCGCGCCGTGATCAGCGGCACGAGCGCGAGCGTCGGCGCGCCGGTGAGCTGGGTGATGCGGCCCGGCGTGCGGATGGGGCGCAGGAACATCTCGGCGGCGAGGCCCAGCACCAGGCCGAGCCCGATGCCGCCGGCAAGGCCGCCGGCGAGGATCAGCGGCCGGTTCGGCGAGGCGGGCTTGTCCGGAACGACCGGCGGGTCGACCACCACCAGCCGCTCGCCAAGCTGCTCGTTGGCGGCGCGCGCGCCCGCCTGCGCGGTCATCAGCCGCTGCGAGACGATATCGTATTGCTTGTACAGACCGTCGAGCTTCTGCTGGAGCTGGCTCGCCTCGAGCTGCACCGCCGGCGCGCGCGACTGCGAGCTTATCGTCGCCGACACCTGCGCCATCTCGCGCGCCTTGGCGGCGCGCAGCGTCGCCATCTGGCTGTTGTTGAACGCGATCTGCTGGTCGATATTGTTGACCGGCACCTTCTTGACGTTCTGCGTCGCGAGCAGCTTGGCTTCCTCCAGCCGCTGCTTGGCGAGCTTCACGTCGGGATGGCTCTCCGCATAGACCGCGCGCGCGGCGGCCAGCCCGGCCTCGGCATTGGCGACGATCGGGTCGCGCTGATCGGCGGTGTCCATATTCTCGCGCTGCATCGCCAGAGTCTGGTTGGCGCGCATCAGGTCGGCGATCTGCACGTCGTAGCTGCCGCTGCTGCCCATCATCGGCGCGCCGGAGCGCGACAGGATGTTGCCGAAGCGCGAGCTGATGCCCGAAACCTGCCCTTCCAGCGCGCTGATGTCGGTCTTCAGATTGCCTGCCTGTTCGGTCAGGAACTGCACCGTCTGGGTGGCTTGGGCGACATCGGCGGTCGAGTTCAGGTCGACGATCTGCTCCATCAGCGCCTGGGTGATCGCCTGGGCCTTGCGCGGATCCGAATAGCGGTACGCCAGCTTGAACGCGATCGTCTTGTCTTCGGGCTTGGCGGCGTTGAGCTCGGCATCGATCGACGTCAGCGCGATATCGCCACGCATCTCCTCGATCACCGCCGACAGCGGCTTGCGCGCGCGCTCGCCCAGATACAGCTCGTTCGATTCGATCAGCGCGAGCAGCTTCGGGCGGCTGATGACCGTCTGGCGCAGCCGCTCGATCCGGCGGTTGATCAGGTCGCTGTCACTGCCCGTGCCGATCACGTCGCCCGGCAGGCTAGGCGATTGCACCAGCAGCGTCGCGGTCGATTCGTACTGGCGCGGTAGCAGCAGCACCGCCACCATCGCCGCGACGATCCCGAGGATTGCCGGCACGATCAGCAGCCATTTGCGCTGCCACAGGATCGAGGGGAGCTGCGCCAGAAAGCCGGCGTCGGCCGCTGGCGCGACGGGGGCGCCATCGCCGTAATAATCGTTCAATTCAACGCTCCCAGCCGGAACTGCACGCCCGCCGCGACGCCGATATTGGCGCTGCGCGATGAACTGGCGCCATAGAACTTCGCGATGTTACCGCTCATGAACAGACCCATCCGCTGGCCGATCTGCCGGTCGTAGCGCGCCGAGGCGCTGGCGAAGTCCGCCGCCGGCAAGGCCAGCGCGGTGCCCCGCCCGCGCTCGGTCTGCGCATAGGATCCCGAAAGCGTGATCCGCTCGCGGTCGGTCAGGCGCAGCGAATAGGTGGCCGCGATCGAATTCGTCACGCGGACGTTGCCGTTGGCGGCGGGCTGCGGGCTGCGGTTCGCGCTCACGCAGACCTGCGAATATTCGCCCTGCCGGCAGAATTGTCCGCGCACCGACAGAGCGGTGAAGCGCGTGTCCGGTAGCCCGGCGAGCTGATTGATGTTCGTGAACGACGCGCCCGCGCCCAGCGACAGCGCCCAGCGGCTGCCGAAGCGGCGGTCGTAGGACAACAGCGCCGTCTTCGTCCGCGCATCGCCGACGCGCGAGGCGCGGTAATTGGTCAGGTCGGTGCTGACGATGATGCCCAGCGACGTAAGCTCGTTCAGCGAGCGCGACCAGCGCAGCTCGACGCTGGCATTGTCATAGTCGTTCAGCAACAGCGTCTTGAACCGCAGCGCGCGGATCTGAAGGTCGGCCGCGAGTTGCGAACGTCCGGTGATCTGCGCGTTGAAGCCCGTGCCGGCCTGGAACGACGTCGTCCGCGTCCGCAGGCCCAGCACGGTGACATCGGTGAGCAGGGGGATCTGGTCCGCCAGCGAGCCGTTGATGATCGATACGTCCGGCAAGGCGTCGTCGGTCGTCGTCGACCCGAGCGTGGTCCCGCCGAACCCGACCGACGGCGACAGCCCGGCCCGGCCGTAATTGCTGTAGCCCCCCTGATTGTACGAGGCGCCGCCCGACGCGTGCACGGTCAACCGCTCCGACACCCGCGAGGTGAGCTGCGCGTTGCCGCTGTAATTGTCCTCGAGCCCATAGCGGCGGACGAACTGGCGGAACTGCGCCAGGCCGTTCAGGTCCAGCGTCGCGGATTCGGTACGAAAGCGCGCCTGTGGCTGCAGCTCCGCCGTCGCCGCAATCGAGCCGGCATTGCCGCCGGCGCCATTATAGGGGTTGCTCTCCGCGCTGACGCCCGTCGACACCAGCAGGCCCGTCTGCGACGTTTGCGCGCCGACCGCCGCCGACATCCCTGTCGCGACCGTCAACCCGAAACAGCGCCCGGCAATCCGAACCGCTCCACCGCGCATTGCTTGATTACCCCCTCGACGCGTTGCCGCGCGAACTTATGGAACGATGATGATGTCGCCCGGCATCAGCGAGACGATATTGGCCCGGTCGACGTCGCTCGCGGATGGACCGACCCGGAACAGGGGAGACAATTTGGCGCGCAGCGTGATCAGGCGTTCGCCCTGATGGCGGATGATGACGACGTTATCCATGTTGGCGAACTCCGCCGGCCCCCCGGCCAGGCTCACCGCGTCGAGCACGTTGACGTAGCGCCCTGGCGTAAACGACCCCGGCGAGCGGACCTTGCCCATCACCGAAAATTGCAGCCCCGCCGGATTGCGTACTGACACCGTGACATTGGGCACGTCGCCGCGATACTGGCTCTTCAGCCGCTCGCCGACCAGCTTCTCGACATTCTGCGGCAGCAGGCCCTGCACCTTGAGCTGGCCGACCAGCGGAAAGGCCACCGTGCCGTCGGGCAGGACGCGCAGCACGCGCTGGAGCCGTTCCTCGCCCCAGACATAGATTTCCAGCTCGTCGCCGGGATTGATCGCGTAATTCGCCGCGGCGCTGGCCGCATTGGGCGTATTGGGCGCGGCTACCACCGACGGCGCCGGCGACGCTTTCGACGTTGACGCTTGCGCCAGCGCGGATGACGCGCCACACAGCATCACGGCGGCGAATGCGCCGGTGACGGGACCGCGGATCATCAGTCGGCCATACTCTGCCGGGCGAAAGCGCAAGATTTTCAACTCCGTGATGCTCGACTGATGCGAAGGCGACGCTATTAGCAGGCGAATGCCAATTTTCCAGTCAAAAGTCCGGTTAACGGCCGGTCAACCATGCTGGTGGCTCGCGATCGCGCTGGTCGCCGGCGTGCCCGGCGGCTGCGCCGACAACACCGCGAAGGCCTATGCCCAGGGGCAGCAGGCGCAGGCAATGCTCGACGCGGGCGACCTGCAGGGCGCGCGCGGGGCGATCGGCAGGGCGCTGGCGCTGCGGGGCGACCAGATCGACCTGCTGCTGCTCGATGGCCGCATCAAGTATCAGCTGAGCGACTATAGCGGGGCCTTCGGCAGCTATAACATGGCGCTGGCGATCGACCCGATGAACCCCGAGGCGCTGCAGGCGGTGTCCCAGATCGGGTCAGCGATGGGCAGCGAGACCGAATCGGTTTCCGCCGCCGAACGGATGCTGACGATCGACCCCAACAACCTTCAGGCGCTGCTGGTGAAGGGGATGCAATTGGTCGGCCGCCGCGATTTCGTGGGCGCGCAGGGCATCGCCGACCGAATGCTCGCGATCGACGCGCAGAACGATTCCGGCCTGGCGCTCAAATCGCGCGCGCTCGTCCTCGCCGGCAAGGAGGACGAGGCGACGAAGCTGCTCAACGACAGCCTCAAGCGCAACGGCCCCAACCGCATGATCGCGACCGCGCTGCTGGAGACGGCGCGCGACAAGGGCGACGCCGATCTGATGCTCGCCCAGTTCAAGATGCTCGGCGACCTCGTGAAGCACAATGTCGATCTCGAAATCGACGAGGCCAATGTCCGCTACAAGCGCGGCGACATGATCGCGGCGCGCAACATGGGCTGGGAGCTGATCAACGACAACGGCAAGGACGACGTGGTGCTGCGGCGGCTCGTCGATCTCTGGACAGAATACGACCGGACGCCGCTCACCCCCGACCGCATCGCGTCGCTGGCGAGCGACGGCGGCGTGCCGGCGCGGTTGATGGTGGCGCGCTTCTATCTGGGCGTCGGCGACACCGAGGCGGCGAAGACGTTGGTCGGCTCACTGATGGGCTTCGACGCGGCCGGACTGCGCGTCCGCATCGGCTATGCGGAAGGCGAGGCGGGCTCGGGCGGCGCGGCGGACGAGGTGCTGGCGAGCGACAAGACCAATTGCGATGCGCTTGCCGTCCACGCGGCCGAGATGCTGAAGCAGGGCCGGGCGGGCGAGGCCGTCAACGCGGCACAGGAGGCGACCGCGGAATGCCCCGACCGCGACGCCTACGATCTGCTGGCGCGCGCCTATGCGGCAAAGGGCGACGATGCCGGCGTGCGTCGCGCCTTCCTCGACGGCATCAATGCCCGCCCGCTGTCGACCTCTGCCGTTGCGGGCTATGTCAACTGGCTCGCGAGCAAGGGCCAGCCCGGCGTCGCGGTCGACATCGCGCGCAGCCTCACGCAGCGCGCGCCCGGCAAGGTCAGCGCCTGGCGCCTGCTCAAGGCGGTCTGTGCGCGCGTGCCGGGACAGGGGGGCTGCACCGCGCAGGCCGACGCCGGTGAGGCCGCCGCCCGCCGCAACTTCGCGATCGACCTGCCGCCAGGCCAGCGCCGCGCCAATCCGCTGCTCGGCAACCGCTGGCAATGACCGCGGTCTCGCCGCCCGGCGAGGTGGAGTTCCTCGGCCTCGGCTTCGCCGCGCTCGACATGGCGGGCGCGATCGCCTGGATCCGCGAGGCGATGACGGCCGAGCGTTTCCGCTATGTCGTCACCCCCAACGTCGACCATCTCGTCCGGCTCCACACCGGCCAGAGCGAGCCGTGGCACCGCGCGTTCGTCGCGGCTGAAGCGGCGGCGGACCTGACGCTCAACGACAGCCGCATCCTCGCCCGGCTCGCCGGCCTGTCGGGGATCGACCTGCCGCTGGTGCCCGGCAGCGACCTGACCCGCATCCTCCTCGCCGCCGGCGCCTTTCCGGGCACGCGCGTGGCGCTGATCGGGGGGAGCGCCGCCGAAGCGGCCTGGCTGCGCCGGCAACTGGCCCGGGCCGAGGTGCTGCATCTCGAACCGCCGATGGGCGTGCTGCGCGACGTGGCGGTCCAGCAGTCGATCGCCGATTATATCGAAACCGAGCGCCCGGCGCTGACCTTGTTCGCGATCGGCGCGCCGCAGAGCGAGATCGTCGCGCATGGCGTCCAGCAGCGCGGGCGCGCCGGCGGCGTCGGCCTCTGCATCGGCGCGTCGATCGAGTTCCTGACCGGCAACAAGCGCCGCGCGCCACGCGCGATGCAGCGGCTCAACCTCGAATGGGCGTTCCGCCTGCTCAGCGAGCCCCGCCGCCTGTGGCGGCGCTATCTGGTCGAGGGGCCGAAGATCTTCGCGATCTGGGCGCGGTGGCGCGACGGCCGCCCGCTTGGCTGACGATCACCGCGCCGGCGGGTCGACCAGCGTAGTGGCCTTGCCGTCGGCGTAGCCCTTCGTCGTCTTCAGCTGCGTCCCGTCGCCCAGATCGCCGCCGCTGCACGACAGCGCCTTGTCGATGCAATTGGCGGTCCAGCGCGCCTGGATGGCGTCGTCCCATGCCCCGAACCAGTCGCTGTGCAGCGTCGTGCCGCCGGGCAGCCCCATGTCGGACGACAGCCGCCACTGCGCCGCTGTCCCGTCGTTGGTATACCAGGCACCCGGCTCGAAGAACGGGATCAGATAAGGATGCGTCGCCGGGCAGGCGTTGTGGCCGTATCCATCCTGTTCCGGGTAGGCCATGTGCGAACGGTGATCGGCACTGTCGAGATCGCGCCCGTTCCAGCACGGCGGGCTGACAACCAGCGCTCCGATCCTCGCCCCAACGGGGCAGGCCTTCGCGGCCTCCGCGATCGTCGCGAACTGGCCGGACGCGCCCGGCGCATCGCAGTTGAACCAGCGCCGCCTCGTGTCGGTCGGCGTGCGTGCGGGATGCGCCATGTCGTAGCCGAACACGTAGCGCAGCCCGCGCGGTAGCGACAGGCAGGCTTTCGCATAGGGCGGCTTGCAATAGATCGAGGCCGCCGGTGCGCGCTTGTAATAGACGAAGACATAATCGGGCAGCACGACCTTGCCGGTCGGATGCATCATTGCCGGCATGTCATAGGCGGAGCGGTTGCCGGCGCTGTTGCAGGTGCTGTCGCCCGTCGTGCGCAGGCTGGCGTAGGTCGAGTTGCCATCGGCCCGGTCGTTGCCGAACCATTGATGCAGGTGCGCCTTGCCGGGCTGGCCGGGATAGACGATCTCGTCGTCGTAGTTGAGCTGGCCCGGCGCGCAGATGAATCGGAACGCGCCCTCGATGCCGGGCGCTTCGGGACCGGGGATCGTGCCCGTGCCCCACGACGGCTGGACGAGGCTGGCGAGGTCGAGCCCGGACGCGACGGGGGCGATGCCGTCGAGCGATGGCGCGACCGTTGGCGTCGGGGTGAAGACCGGCGCTGGGGTCGGCGTCGGCGTTGGCGGCGTGATCGCGACGATCCGATCGCGACGGGCCTGCTCGGCCGACGCGGCGATGACCCTGACCTTGCCGAAACAGTCGGCGCCGGCCGCAAGCTTGGGGATGCTGGTGGCGTCGGCCTTGGCGATGGCGACGGTGCCGCAGCCGCTGGCGGCCTGCGCGGCGGCGGGAGACGCGACGGCGAGCGCGAGAGCGGCGCGGATCAGGTTCTTCATCTCGATAGTCCCCATGGTCAGGTGCCGGCGGCCTTGAACACCAGCGCACCGCGGCAGAACGAGCCGAAGCCGTGGTTGAAACCGATTGCGCCAGCGGTCGTGCGGGTGGCGACGGCGATGCCGACCACTTCGCCCTGGTAGGCGCCCTGCCCCTCGTCGACGAAGGTGGAGCCCGCCACCACCGTCGCCGGCGTGGTGGTCGTGCCGCCTGCATATTCGGAATAGAAGCCCACGGCGATGCCGCTGGCCGGAAGCACGAGATCGCCGGTATTATGTGGATTGCTCTCGTTGTTCGGAGCGCCCTGGTCGATCTGGACCGGCGTGGCGTCGGCGTTCGCCACGAGACCCCAGGAGAGGGCGGTGGAGTTGGTGAAGCCGGTGAATGTCAGTGCGATCGCGCGGTCGCCCGCCGTCACCGGCACCGTGCAGACGACGAGAATCCCGGCATTCACCTGGAGGATGCGCGGCGTGGCCTCGACCCCGCCGACCTTCAGGGAGGATACACCGTTCTGACCGCTGAAGGCGATGATCGCGATACCGTCGGCGGGGAACGTCCGGGTGATGGCGAGTGTCGACCCGCCCGGCTGGAAATACTCGACGTCGCCATGCACATAGGCGGCCGGCGTGACGTTCGCGCCGGTCGTGTAGCTCAGCGTCCGTGTCTCGCTGCCGATCGTCAGATCGATGCCGACGGCGGTCGAATAGCCGGCGCTGGTGGTCAGCCGCAGCTCTACCACATCGCCATTGTAGACGCGGCCGATGCTCGTCGCCCACGCGCCGCCGTTGAGCCGCACCTGCGCCCCGCCGCCCGTCACGCCGACGCCGCTCGCCAGCCCGGCGTGCGCGACGCCCTTCACCACGAACCGCCGCACGAGCGGCGACGAGGTGGCGAGGCCGGTCTCGCTCGCCGGCCACGCCGCGCCGTACATCGTCGTCGCGCCCGCCCGCGCCGGGTCGAGCAGGCTGTCCATCGCCGCCTTGAACACAGGATAGAGCGCGTCCTGCCCGGCCTGGGTCGGATGCACGCCATCGCTGCCGATCAGCGTCATATTGTCGGCCGCCGCGAAATCGGGATGCTCGCCCAGCGGGATATAATAATCGGCGAACTGGCTCCACACCGCCGGGTCGCGGCAGGTGGCGAGCAGCGCGGTGCGCTGCGCGGTGAAATTGGCATAGCTGCGATGCGCCTGATTCGTCCCGTAGGGAATCGGTGGCGACCAGGCGAACTTGACGCCGCGCGCCCGGTATTGGGCGTAGAGGCCGATCAGGTCGGCCCGGTACTGTGCGGCGGTACGGGCCACCGCCATGTCGTTCGCGCCGATCATCGTCGCGACGATCTGCGCGCCATAGGTCGTCGCATCCTCGGTGACATGGCTGAGGAGGCTGTTGCCGCCGTCGTCGAGCGCGAAGCCGACCGATACCACGCGGCTGTTCTGCGCCCGGATCGTCGCGCTCCTGCCGACCGGCGGCGCGGCGGCATATTGGTAGGCAAAGCCGCCCGCCCCGCCCGCAAAGGTGATGCTGTCGCCCTCGATCACCAGATTGGTGATCGCCGGGGGCGGCGGCGGGGTCGGGGTGGGCGTGCCACCCCCGGCCAGACGCGCGCGCAGCGGCACGCCCGGCAGCTTCAGCGCGAGCCCGAGCATCAGGCCAGCGCCACGATCGCGGTGGCGGTCGTGCCCGTCGCGCGCACGAACTGCGCGCGGATCGGCACGATTTGGCCGGCGACGACGGTGACGGTCACATCGGCAGCGCTGTCGACGGGGCGCAGCACGATCGCGCCCGCGCCGCCGATCATCAGCGCCTTGGGCAGCAGCGTCAGCTCGTCGGCGTCGCTCGGCGTCACGGCGAAGGCGCGGCGCGCCGGATCGGCGGCGCTGTCGCCGAAGGATTGGAAGGGATCGTTCATGAGCAGGTCCTCCGCAACCGGCGGCGAACGCCCCGCATCATGCGAGTCGCGCGCCGGCGAGCCGTGACATGCAACGGGTCCGAGCTTGTAGGACAGCAAAAAATAACCGGAGGGGTTAGCCGACAGTCTTCGTCGCTATATCGTTCAGCAGGGTGGAGATAGCCGTCGTGATCTGCGCCGTCGCGAAGGGTTTCTGGATGAACACGCTGTTCGGGACGCCATGCGCCGCCCAGTCGGCTGCGCTGTCGCCGGTCACGTAAACCACCGGAAAGGCCGGCGCCAGCTCGCGGGCGTGGCGCGCGACATCCCATCCGGTGGCGCCGTCACCCATGCGGATGTCGGTGATCAGACCGGCCAGGTCGTTGCCGGGCTGGTCAAGCGCGGCGATCGCCTCGGCACCGTTACGGACGCTGATCATCGCGTAGCCGGCCTCGGCAAGGGCGTCCTCGAGCAGATGCAGGATCCGCGCGTCGTCATCGGCAAGGAGCAGGATGATAGTGTCTGCCAAGGCGCGTGTTTCCTGCCTCGGTTGCGTTTCGCGGAGCTGTCACGTCGAGTCACAGTCTCTCAGCGCCGACAGCCGAGGAAGCCAACGATGGATTCTGGTAGCACGGCGGGGCACGCCCCGGCAACGCTCCTTGAGGGAGGTTAGTAACCTGCGCTAATACCTAGACGAGGCTGAGCGCGGCCACGTAGATCGCGCCCCAGCAGGCGGCGCTGAGCGTGGCGATGGCCGCCAGCCGCGCCGGCATCGGCCATTTGTCGCTCGCCGGCAGGGCGATCGTCGCGGCGGCCGGGGCGGGCTGATGCAGTCGCGCCGACAGTTCGAGCAGCAGCAGATGCGCGGGCGAGGATGGCGACGTCGTGCCGCCCTCGGTCGGGCGCGGCGCCCAGCCCTCGGTATCGTCGACGGTCGGTTGCACGAAGCCGCGCAACACGGCCGGATCGATCTTGCGCTGTGCTTGCATCGGCTGGTGCTCCGCTGGACGGAACGAAGTTTAGCAGGCAGATCGTTAAGAGGTTCTTGCCGACCCGCTCATTCGCCCGCGCGAGGGGTGCGCCGCCACACCGTCTCGCGGCGGCGCAGGAAGCCGAGATAGATCGGCAGCTTCCACAGCACGTACAGTGGCGCGCGCAGCAGCGCCGCGCCGCTCAGCCAGCGCCGGCCGCCATGCAGCCAGGCGACGAAGGTGACGCCGAGCGCCGCCGTCAGCATCACGCCGAGCACCACCGCCGGTGCGATGCCGGCCCCGGCGAGGGTGAGCAGCAGCGTCACCACCAGCATCGCGCCGGCCATCATCAGCAGCAGCGCGAGGGGCGGCACGACCAGATGCGCCCCGAGCAACAGCTCCGACGCCGACCCCCGGCGCAGCCCCGACCAGACCAGGGGCAGCGCGGAGCGGCGCACCGTCTCCAGAAAGCCGTGCTCCCAGCGCGTCCGCTGGACCAGCGCCACCTCGGGCGGGGCAGGCGCGCTCGACACGGCGGCCGCCTCGACGAGGCGTGGCGCGTGGCCCGCCCGCGTCAGCGCGATGCCGAGCCCCAGATCCTCGACCAGCGACCCGGACGCCAGTTCCGCCTTGGCGAACAGTGGCCACGGAAAGGCCATGCCCGTGCCAGTCAGCAGCGCCGCGCCGCCCAGCCGCTGCATCCCGCGCGAGCGGTAGAGGTTCTTGACCACCATCGCGAAGCCCGAGATCTGGGTCATCGGCTCGGCGGCGAGGTCGGGCGCGATCAGGTTGATCGCCTGGACGGGGCGGCCGTCCGCGCAGGCGGCCGCCAGCGCCGCGACGCTGCCTGGGGCGAGCCGGCAGTCGGCGTCCATCACGATCACCGCGTCGGGGTGATCGGCCGACGCCGCGAGATGGTCGCGGCCGAACGCGAGCGCATAGCCCTTGCCCCGCGCGACCGCGTCTTGGCGCTCGATCACCGCCGCGCCGGCGGCCCGCGCGATCGCGGCGGTCGCGTCGCTGCAATTGTCCGCCACCACCAGCACGCGCGTCGCCGGGGTCGAGACCTCCGCCAGCGCCGCCAGCGTCGCCGCAATCCCGTGCGCCTCGTCATGGGCGGGAATCAGCACCACCACCCGGCCCGCCGAGCCCGTGGGCGAATGACGCCGCCGCTGGCGCAGGCCCGTCGCCACCTCGGTCGTGAAGATCGCGAGCGGCGTCGCCGCCGCCAGCGCGAGCACCCAGGCCAAAGCGGCAGCGATCATGCCGCCGTCCGCCGCTCGAACAGCTTGCTGATGAAAGCACGATAGCGCGCCGCGATGGCGCTCCAGTCGAAGTCGGCCGAGCGCGGGTCGGGCGCGCCGCGTCCGATCGCCAGCGCGGTGCCCAGCGCCCCGGTCACCGCCGCCGGGTCTTCGGTGTCGCACAAGGTGTCGCGGTCGCCGACGATCCAGCGCAGGCGAGGCGTGTCATGGCCGACGATCGGCAGCCCGCTCGCCATCGCCTCCACGAAGACGTTGCCGAACGATTCGAGCAGCGACATGTGCAGGAACGCGTCCGCCGAGGCGTAGAGCCGGGGCATGTCCGGCGCGGCCAGCGTCAGCCGCGTGAACCGTCCCGGCAACAGCGACGCCGCCAGCGCATCGATCTCCGCGCGCAATGGCCCGTCACCCGCGACGACCAGATGCGCGTCCGGCAGTCCCGCCACCGCGCGCACCCCGGCGGCGACACGCTTGGTCCCGATCAGCGCGCTGACCATCAGCACGATCGGTGCGCCGTCGGGCAGGCCAAGCCCCGCCCGGTCCGGGGCGATGGCGGCGTAGCGCTGGAGGCTGATGCCGTTGGGGATCAGCGCCGTCGGCCACCGCGCCTCGTTCGCGGCCTGAAAATCGGGGTTGGTGCAGACCAGGCCGTCGCAGCGGAACCAGCGAAACTCCGCCTTGCCGCTGCGCGCCGCCCAGTCGCCGTTTTGCGTCACGAAGATCTGCAGCGGGGTTCGGCCGGCGGGTCGCCGCAGCGCCCAATGGCTGAAGGGGAAGTTGCAAGTGATCGCGACATCGAAATCGCCCGGCCGGTACACGCGCAGCAGATTCGCCGCGAAGGTCGCGTCCTCCCACGCCGTCTCGGAGCGAAACGGCGGAAGGTGCGGCCAGCGCTCGAACCGCGTCCGGTCGACCGCGCCGACCTGGACATAATCATAGGGTTCGCCCGGTCTGGCCGGGCCGCTCCCCATCACCGTCACCGCGTCGCCGCCGCGCGCCAGCGCGCGCGCGACCGCCAGCAACGCGACCTCCGCGCCGCGATCCTGCGCGTGAAAACCGGGAAGGGCGAACACTAGGCGCATCGCTGGCAATTCCTGAAGCGCCGGCCCCCCGCCGCCATCCGTCGCCCCATTGCCACCCAAAAGGTAACCTCGGCAATAACGACGAGGCCGATTGTGCCGTTTCGTGACGCCCCTGTCGGCGTCATTGACATCATCTTCCAGCCCGTTAGCGGGGAAACAGGTTGCGGAGCGAGGCGGCGGTACGGCCATCGGCAGCTCGATCAGGGAGGGCGCGCCGCGATGGAAACACTTTGGGACTGGGTCACGATCGCCTGCTTCGGCGGACTGGTCGTGCTGATGCTGGAGCGCTCGACCGAGGAAAACCCTCGCGATACGCTGATCGAGTATCTGTTCCCGGCGGTCGGCTGCGGCGTCGCCAATTATATCGGCAACCATTTCGAAACGCCGGCGGGTCAGGTCGGCGCGGCGGCGGTGCTGGTCGTGGTCGCGGCCTATGTGTTCAAGGTCCTGAAATGGCCGCCGATCGGGCCCAACAAGATCGACGATCAACGCTGAGGAACTCGATCGGCGCCGGAGGGCGCGCGGTCCGGACGGGCAGGGGGCGGCGATAGCCGCCGGTGACAGGGGAACTCGCGACGACGCCGGCCCATCGGGCGGTGTCCGGAGAGTGCAGGGGCGGACATGCTGTTCAATTCGCTGACGTTCGCCGTCTTCCTGCCGATCGTGTATCTGCTGTATCGCGGCCTGCCGTTCCGCGGCCAGAACCTGATGCTGCTCGCCGCCAGCTACCTGTTCTACGGGTGGTGGGACTGGCGCTTTCTGTTCCTGATGATCGTGTCGACGGTGATCGACTTCTGGACGGGCCTCATCCTCGATCGCGCGAAGCTGACGCGGACGCAGACCTGGGCGCCGATCTCCTTTCTCGTCATCGGCGGCGTGCTGCTGATCGGCTGCGACTTCTCCTCGCTCGTTCATCATCTCGCCGGCCGCGCCGATCCGCGCCCGATCGTCACGCCGCACATGCCCGCCGTGATCGGCTTTCTGGCACTGTTTCTCGTCGTCGCCCGCGTGCTGTTCGGCTGGCTCAGCCGCCTGCCCGAGGAACAGCGCCGCAAGCGGTCGATGATCCTGTCGATGATCACCAATCTGGCGATCCTGGGCACGTTCAAATATTTCAACTTCTTCATCGACAGCGCGGTCGAGACGCTCAACAGCGTCGGCATCGCCGCCCAGCCGCGGCATTTCTCGATCGTGCTGCCGGTCGGCATCTCCTTCTACACCTTCCAGTCGATGAGCTACGCGATCGACATCTATCGCCGCCAGCTCAAGCCGATCGAACGCTTCCTCGATTTCGGGCTGTTCGTGGCGTTCTTCCCGCAGCTCGTCGCCGGTCCGATCGAGCGCGCGCATCACCTGCTGCCGCAGATCATCAAGCCCCGCACGCTGCGCTGGGAGGATACCACGCGCGGCCTGTTCCTGATTCTGATGGGATTGTTCAAGAAGATCGCGATTGCCGACGGCGCTGCGATGACGGTCGATCAGGTCTTCAACAGCACCGGCACGGTGAGCTGGCTGGAGGTCGTGGTCGGCACGATGCTGTTCGCGGTGCAGATTTACGCCGATTTCTCGGGCTATTCCGACATCGCGCGCGGGGTGTCGAAGCTGTTCGGCGTCGACATCCTCGTCAATTTCCGCCTGCCCTATTTCGCGCGGTCCCCGCGCGATTTCTGGAATCGCTGGCATATCAGCCTGTCGACCTGGCTCGGCGACTATCTCTACAAGCCCTTGGGCGGCAATCGCGGCAGTCTCGCCTTTACCTGCCGCAACCTGATGCTGACGATGCTGCTCGGCGGGCTGTGGCACGGCGCGGCGTGGAATTACGTGCTCTGGGGTCTCTATCACGGCGTCGCGCTCAGCGCGCATCGGGTGATGACCGGCGGCACGGGCCGCCCGCGCGAGCCCGACGGCCGGATCGAAGCGGTGCTGAAGACGCTCGGATTCGGGCTGTTCACGGTTTATGGCTGGCTGCTGTTCCGCGCCCATTCGTTTCACCAGATCACCGATTTCACCCGCATCCTCGCGACCGGCGCCGGCGGGCTGCGGCTGTCGGCGGCGCTACCGCCGCTGTCGACGCTGCTCGGCATCGCGCTGCTGGCGGGCTGGGAGTCGGCACAATATCGTGATGGCGGCGATAACCGCTTCTACCAACGCTACCCCAGCGCGGCGATCGGTCTCGTCGTCGCGCTGATGCTGTTCCTGATGGTCATGGGCATGAGCAATGCACCCGCGCAGTTCATCTACTTCCAGTTCTGACGAGCCGGTCCCGCCCGCCGAGACACAATCGGCGGCGCGCGGCAGGAGCTGGCGCACGCTCGCCTGGGCGCTGCTGTGGCTGGTCGTGCTCGACGTCGCCGCCAATGTCGCCTTCGCCTATCCGGCCGACGTCAGGAACGTGAACCCGGGGCGGATGCAGCTCTTCTTCGACTATGGCCGGTCGATGGAAGGGCGGCTGCGGCGGATGACGATCGCCGACCCGGCGCAGACCGCGCCGATCACGCTGGCCGGCTGGTATCGGCCGCTCCAAGCGCTCGAACGCCCCGCCAAGCCGGGCGGTACGCTCGTCACCGTCTACGGCATGTCGCACGCCGTGCGGCTCGCCGACGCGCTCCAGCGCACCTCGTCCCGCTACAGCGCCCGCAGCGTCGGCGCGCCCGGGGCGACGACCAACTGGTCGTTCGGCGCTTTCCGGCGCGACAAGGATCGCGGCGCCAGCAAGGTCGTTGTGTTGGCGATCATGTCGTCGACGCTGCCCAACATCACCTCGATGACGCCGATGACGTGGAACATCAGCTTCCCGCTGCCATACACGCAGGACCGCTACGTCCTCGACGGCGGCCGGCTGCGCGTGGTCGAGCCGCCGTACGAAAGCTTCGCGGCCTATGTCGCGACGCTGCACGATCCGGCGAAATGGGCGGCGGCGCGCCAGCTCTTCCGGCGCTATGACCCATTCTACGACCGCTTTCTGCTGGAGGCGACGCCGCTCGACCGCTCGACGCTGGTGCGGATGGCGCGGCGCGCGTGGAGCAACCGCCGCGACCGCGACGCCGCCGGCGATGTCCTGACCGCGCGCGGCTTCAGCGCCGACAGCGAGGCGGTGCGGCTCGCCAACGCCATCATCGCCGCCTTCGCCGCGCAGGCGCGGGCCGCCGGGCAATTGCCGGTCATCTACGTCGTCAACAATTACGGCTATGGCGACCAGCTCCACCGCGCGTTGCAGGCAACGCTCGACCGCGACCATATCCCGTATCTCAGTTCCGACACCGTCGTGAACCCGAACGACCCGTCGAACTATCTGCCCGACACCCATTTCACCGACGCCAACGACGATCGTCTGGCGCAGGCGCTCGACCAGCTCATCAGCGGCCAGCTCGCCGCAGGGCAGCCGGGCCGCTGATCGCGAGCGTGCGGATGGCGACCTCTCCTCGGCTGGTGCGCGGCGGCGACACCCACCTGTGGCTGGCGGGCGCGGGGCTGCTCGTCGTGCTCGGCTGCCTGCTCGTGCTCAGCGCCGCCATCCTCGCCCGCCAGACGCAGCCGCTGCGTCGCGCGTCACCCGTCGTCGAGGCGCCCAGGCCCCGGCCCGACGATGCGGCGGTGCTGCTCAACAACACCGCACTCGCGATCGCGCCGACCGACGCGCTGGCCATCAACGCCGCGCGCGCGGTCGATCGTGTCCGCATCACGCCCGCCCGGCCCTTCCTGCTCGCGCCGGCGTTGCAGGCGGGGGAGGTGAGCGCGGGCGCGGCGCTGGATTGCCTGACGCAGGCGATTTATTACGAGGCCGCGAGCGAGAGCGACGCCGGCGAGCGCGCGGTCGCGCAGGTCGTGCTCAACCGCGTCCGCAACCCGCTCTTCCCGCATTCGGTGTGCGGCGTCGTCTTCCAGGGCTCGCAGCAGCGCACCGGCTGCCAGTTCAGCTTCACCTGCGACGGCAACCTCGCCCGCCGCCCCAGCATCGCCGGCTGGGCGCGCGCGCGGCGCATCGCGCTGGGGGCGCTGGGCGGCTGGGTCGAGCGCTCGGTCGGCCTGTCGACGCATTATCACGCCGATTACGTCGTGCCTTACTGGGCGAGCTCGCTCGACAAGGTCAGGACGATCGGCGCGCACATCTTCTACGTCATGCGTGGGCCGCGCGGCCGGGCGGCGTCCTTCACCGCGGCCTATGACGCCGCCGCGGAAACGCCGCCTTCGGTGGCGTTGACCGACGCGACGCTGGGCGAGCTGATCGCCGGGTCCGCCGGCGCGATCGCAGGCGATGCCGGCGGGTCCAGGCCGCGCGACCGGACCGTCGTGCAGGAGGATGCGCTGGGCGCGCCGAGCGCGGTGATCGTCGCGCCGCAGGCCTCGGTCGGCTCGCTCAAGGCCGACGAAGCGGCGGGTCAGTTGGTGATCGACAAGAAGCCGGACGCGTCGACCGCCCCGCGCTGATGGAGGCGATCAGGAAAAGCGGACGCGCGTCCCCGCCGCCGCGCTCCGCCGCCGCACCGCGAAGCTCAGGCCGAAGAAACCCAGGATCATCATCAGCCAGGTCGCCGGCTCGGGGATCGGATCGGTGACGGCGTCGGCGTCGGCGGCATCATAGGCGACGCGGACGCGCGCCGGCGCACTGGCGGAATGACCGGCGCCGCCGCCGACCGCCGGCCCGGACAGCAGCGGATTGGACGGTGGCAGCGGATCGTCGACCGACGCGAGTACCTTGCCCACCCCGTCGAGCAATTCGCCGAGGTCGAAAGCGTCGACCGTGGTATCGGCTTCGGCGCCGGCACCGATCCGCGACAGCGCCATCACTGGCCTCGAGCCGCTCGCGGCCTGGCGGGATCCGGCCTCCTCGCCGGGCATCGTCGCCGTCGGCGCGGCAAGGACCGCCGCCCGCGCCGCGTTCGGCGCGAGCGTGGCGATCGCCAGCGCTGCAACGAGACCCTGCTTCACCACCAATCCCCCGCCGCCCCGCTCTGCGCGACCCTCCGCCGCGATCCTCGCTGTTTCATCCATCTCTGTGAAAACTGCGTGAATCGACACGAAGGCAATCCGATGCGACTCGCGACTTCTACCACGAGGGGGTGACCCCGTATATTCGCGCCGCCGTCCGCCAGCGGCCGCCAAGGCCGGGCTGGCCGGCGAATTGTGCCAGATCGGAACAGTCCTATCGCGCAGCGGACGACGAGGGGGCGGCATCGACGTCGCGCAGGGGCGGCGCCAGCGTCGCGACGCCCGCCGCCAGCGTCAGCCGCGGCGTCCACCCCAACGCCTCGCGCGCGTGCCGGTTGGGGTAGCGCAACGGTCGCCACCGCACCCGCTGGCGCGGCGGATCGAGCAGTTCGGGCAGGCGGGCCCGCCCCTGGAAGAACAACCGGCTCGCGAGCCTGGCGGCAAAGCCCAGCCCGCACACTATCCAATAGGGCACGGGCACGCCCGGCCCCGTCGGCACGCCGACCCGGCGCGCGAGGCCGTGATAGCGCCAGTGCGAGGGCTGCTCGGGGTCGATCAGGTTGACGGTGACCGGCGCGTCGGCGGGCGCGGTCAGCGCGGCGACGATCGCGTCGGCGCAATTGTCGACGTGGATCAGCCGCATCCGGCTGAGCGGCGCGAAGATCAGGTCGAGGCCGCCCGCCTTCAGTCCGGTCCCGGCGTCCCAATCCTTGCCTGGCCCATAGATCGCGCCGGGGCGCACGACCACCAGCGCCACGCCGTGGCGCGCCGCATGGTCGCGCACCAGCCGTTCCTGGAGCAGCTTGGTCTGGGTATAGGCGTCACGGCGCAGCGGGTTCGGCTCCAGCGGCGTCGTCTCGTCGAGCGCGCCGCCCAGGCGGGGTGCGTCGAAATCATAGACCGACAGGCTGCTGACGTGGACGAAGCGACGCGCGCGCGCCGGGAGGGCGGCCAGCAGATTCTCGGTCGCCAGCACCGTGCCCGCGAGCTGCGACGCCAGATCGCCGAACGCCGCCGCGCAATGCACCACCGCGTCGACGTCGAGCGCGTCCCGCCACGGCCCCGGCTGGCGCAGGTCGCCCGCGATCTCGGTGACGCCCGGCATGGCCGCCCCGCCGCGCGACGCCGGGCGGACCATCGCCACGACCTCATGCCCCGCGCGCGCCGCCGCGGCGACGACGGCACGGCCGAGAAAGCCGCCCGCGCCGGTGACGAGCACCCTCATGCCGCGTCCGCCAGCGCGACCAGCCGGTCGCACAGCCGCGCCGTCGCCAGCATGTCGGCGGGCGTGATCGGCGGCGGGTCGCCCGCCAGCAGCGCGCGATAGACCGCCTCCAGCATCCGCGGCAGCCCGTGCATCGTCCCGTGCTGCATCACCTTGTTGCGGAAGTTCGCCCAGCCGGATCCGATCATCGCCCGCCCGTTGCCGATCTGACCCAATGGCGCGCGCTTGCCGACGTTGGGGGCGGCATCGTAGCGCCAATAGGGGTTGTAGAGGTCGGTCTCGACCGTGCCGCCGGTGCCGCGCAGGATCACGCGGAACTGCTCGGGATAGGCGTCGGTCGCGACCCGCAGCCGCCCGCGCACCGCGCCGGTGTCGACCAGCGCGTCGAGGAAGTCGAAGCCGGCGCGGGCGTTGCCGCTGCGGTTCCGGAAGAAGCCGCGCACCTCATAGGGCGCCGCCGCGCCGGTCAGCGCGAGGAACAGGTAGACGAGGTGCGGCATGAAGTCGTGGACCGCGCCGCCCGGCAATACCGCGCCCGGTCCCGTCAGGTTCTGGTCACCGAACGGGCCGGCGAGGAAGTCGAGCGACAGCAGGATGTCGCACTCGACCACCTGCCCGAGCCGACCCTCGGCGATCGTCCGCCGGAGCGCGATGACCGGGTCGTTCCACAACAGGTTGCGGCTCTCGACCAGCACCCGCCCCGCCTGCGCCGCCGCGTCGAGCAGCGCCGCCGTCTCCGCCGTCGTCCCCGTCATCGGCTTCTCGCACACCACGTGCGCGCCCGCCGCCAGCGCCTCGCGCACGATCGCATCATGGGTGTGGGGCGGGGTGAGGACATGGACGATGTCGGGCCGCGTCGCGGCGAGCAGCGCCGTCACCTCGGTATGGACCGATCCTGCGCCAAACCGCTCCCCCGCCGCCTCGGCCAGCGCGCGCGAGCGGTCGCAGACGCCGACCAGCCGCGCCAGCGGCGATCGGGCGACGAAGGGAAGATGCTCGTACGCGATCGCGCCGCAGCCGATCACCGCCGCCCGTAATTGCTGCATTGCTGCCCCGTCCACTACGCTACCCGCTTCCGTCATGCTGTTCGTCGGTTCTGCCGCTGTGCGAAGCGCGCCGGTCGCAGGCGCCGCTTAGCGGAAAACCCGGCGAACGCCAGCGACCGTGCCCGGACACCTGTACACCCGGACTGTTGTCGATCGGTGAATCGCGATAACAGGCCGCATGTCCAGCGACCCGGATTGGCAAGCCGACCTGAATCGTTGGGCCCCGAACGCCACGCGCCGCGAGCAGTCGCTCTGGGCGATACGGCTGTACCGCTTCGGCCGACGCGTCGACCGCCGCCGTCCGGGACTCGCGAGGACGCTGCTCACGAAAATCTACTGGCTGCTGTTCCGGATCGTCGAGACCGCGACGGGCATCAGCCTGCCCAAGGAAGCCACGATCGGGCCGGGGCTGAAGATCTGGCATTTCGGGGGCATCTTCATCAACCCGGGGGTCACGATCGGGGCGAATTGCACGTTGCGGCAGGGTGTAACGATCGGCAACCGCACCGACGACGGGCCGGTGCCCGTCATCGGCGACAACGTCGAACTCGGTGCCTATGCGCAGGTGTTCGGGGGGGTCAGCATCGGTGACGATTGCCGCATCGGCGCGATGTCGGTCGTCCTGATCGACCTGCCGGCGGGCTCGACGGCCGTCGGCGTGCCGGCGAAGATCGTGCGGTCGTAGCGTCGTGCCCTAGCCGCGCTCGCCGATCTGCTCGCGGAACAAGGCATCCAGCGCCGCGACATTATGGTCACGCGTGTGCAGCCGCACCACCTCGGCGCGCGCGGCGGCGATCAGCCGTTCGCGCAGCGGCGCATCCTCGATCACTCGCTTGAGCGCGACCGCGAGCGCGGGGGCGTTGCCGGGCGGCACCGTCATCGCCGTCGCGCCGTCGACCGCCAGCTCGGGAATGCCGCTGATCCAGGTGCAGACGACCGGGAGCCCCACCGCCATCGCCTCCATGATCGAGATCGGCAGGCCTTCGGCGAAGGACGCCATGCAGAAGATGTCCGCGGCCGCCAGCCGCGCGGCCAGCTCATCGGGGAGCAATTCGCCGGCGAAGATCGTGCGGTCAGCCACGCCGAGCCGCGCCGCTTCACGCCGGACGGCAGCCTCGAAGGGACCGCCGCCGATGATCTCGACCTCCGCCGCGATGCCCTGATCGGCCAGCAGCCGCAGCGCCTGGATTAGGACCAGATGCCCCTTTTCGGGCGCGATCCTGCCGACGGTGACGATGCGCGGCGGTCGGCCGATCGGCCGGGACGGGCGCAGCGGAAAGGCGCCGGGGTCGATGCCGCAGCGGACGACGTGGAACCTGTCCCAATGCGCAGGGTCGGTCATCCGGCAGAGCTGCGAGCGGGCAAAATCGCTGATGCACGCGACGAAGCTGGCGGAGGCCGCCTTCAGGTCCATGCGCGCGATCTTCTCGTCGAAGAGATCGTGGGGGCCGTGCAGCGTGAAGCTCCAGCTCGCGCCGCGCCCGCCCCCGAAGTTCAGGATTTCCGCGGCGAACCAGGCGATCGTTGCCGGTGCGACGAAATGGGCGTGCAGATGGCGGATGTCGTGTTCCCGGCAATAACGTGCCGCGCGCGTCGCATAGCCGAGATGCGCCAGGCGCCGGGCGCCCTGGCCCAGATCGAGGCCGGCGGAGCGCAGCGCCGTCGCGGCCAGCTTCGTCATGGCGAGGGGATGCCGGACGAACGCCGCCGCCATGGCCGCGACGAGGCGCAGCGGGGCGACTTTCAGATAGAGCGTGCACGCCTGCCGCGTCCGGGCCTCCGGCGTGGTCAGGTCGCCGGGCGCGGGCGCGTTCATCGCCATCGGGAACACGCGGCCGCCGATCGCTTCGATCGCGTCGATCTCGCCGGAAATGAACGTCATCGCGAGCCGCGGATAATCGGTGAGCACGTAAGCGATGTTCATGGCGGTCGCGGGCTGCGTCATTTGTAGACGAGCGTGCCGCCCGCGCTCCCCCGCGCCGATCGCCAGACGTAGCGCAGCGCGCCCGTGAGCACCGCGAAATGGCCGATCGACGCCAGCGCCGCGTGACGCATCCCCACCCGCCGCCGCCAGCGGAGCAACTGGCCCGCGATCAGCACCGGCCAGACCAGGATTAGCGCGGGATGGATCAGCGCCGCCGCCGCCACGCTCATCACCGGCACCAGGAGCGCCCAGACCAGCATTCGCCGCAGGTCGCCCGCGAACAGCCCCCCGCCGTTGCGATTGCGCGTGACGCGCCACGCCTGCGCATAGCCGAAGCCGCCGCGGATCGCGCGCCGCCACCATTGGCCGAAGCGCAGCATCGCCGCATCGTGGATCGTCATCGGCGCGTCGATGCGCATGATCCGCCAGCCTGCGTCGCGCAGCCGGCTGCACAGCTCGGGCTCCTCGCCCGCGATGATCGTCGCGTCGAAGCCGCCGACCGCCTCATAGGCCGCCAGCCGCATCAGCGCGTCGCCGCCGCACGCCGCCGCCTCGCCGACCGGCGTATCCCACTCCCAGTCGGCGACATGATTGTAGAGCGACGCGTCGGGAAAGCGTTCGCGCCGTCGGCCGCACACGGCGGCGACCTCGGGATGCGCGGCGAGAAAGCTCGATGCGGTGGCGAGCCAGCCCGGCTCCAGCTCGCAGTCGCCGTCGACGAACATCACCAGCTCGGCGTCGGGCAAGGTCGCGCGCAGCCGCTCGACCCCCTCGGCGCGCGCGCGCGCGGCGGTGAAGGGCCGCGCCATGTCGAGCGGCAGTACCGTCGCGCCCGCCGCTTGCGCGGCCGCGACGCTGCCGTCGGTCGACGCGCTGTCGACATAGACGACCGGCACCGCGCGCCCGATCGACGCGAGGCAGCGCACCAGCCGCTCGCCCTCGTTGCGGCCGATCGCGACGACCCCCAGGGCTCCCGAGCGCTCAGCCATGGATCGGCGCACCCAGCGCCCACCATTGCGCGATGCCCGGCGCCACCCCGATCGCGCCCAGCGCGGTCTTGAGCGCCACCGCCGCGACCGCGAGCAGCACGGTCAGCACCAGATCCTCGGCCACCGAACCCAGTTTATCCCGCCGCAGCGCGATTGACAGCGCCAGCCAGCGCCCGACCTCGGCGGCGCACAGCACCAGCAGCCCGGCGAAGACGCCGTACAGCGGCACGAGCAGCGGCAGCCCGACGACCATGATCGCGAACTTGACGCCGTTGCCGGTCGCGCTCGCCTGCGGCCGGTCGAGCCCGAACAAGGTCGCCTCGTGGAACGCCGCCAGCACCGCGAACCACACGCCCGCCAGCAGCACCGGCAGCATGAACGCCGCCATGTGATAGCGCGTGTCGTACAGCAGCAGGACCAACTGGTCCGACGCCGCCAGCGACATCGCCATCGCCGCGGCGATCGCGGCCAGCGCAAGCCGGCGCTTGTGCTGGAACCCGGACGCCACCGCGCCGCTCTGCCGAAGCGCGACGACCTTCGGAAACACCAGCAGCGATCCCAGCCGCTGCGCCAGCGCGCCGAGCATGTCCGAAAAGGTGCGGGCGACGCCGTATACGCCGACCACCGCCAGCGGCAGCACCGCGCTGAAATAGATCTTGTCGACGCTGATCGCCGCGAAGAAGATCGCGGTCGACAGGAAGATCCACTTCCCGAAATTGAAGATCTCCGCGACATATTCCCTGTGCCAGCTCAGGCGCGGCCGGCGCATTCCCGTGAAGGCATAGGTCATCACCGAGGCGAAGGCGGAGCCCAGCACCAGCCCCCACACCAGCGCCCATTGATTGCCCCACAGCATGGCGAGCCCGATGGTGATGAGGGTTTGCCCGAGCCCGATGGTGAAATCGAGCACGGACCGCAGCACGACGCGCATGTCGCGCTGGGTCAGGAAGACGTCGACGGACTGCAATCCGGTGGTCAGGAACGCGACGGACACCAGCACGATGATGGGGCCGAGCTGCGGATTGCCATAGGCCCGCGCCATCGGCCACGCCGCGAGCAGCCCCAGCGTGCACAGCAGCACGCCCCGCGCGAGCTGGACGGTGAAGGCGGCGTCGAGGAACGCGGTCTCGCGCGCATGGCGGCTGCGGACCACGCTCTGGCCGATGCCGATGTCGGACAACAGCTCGGCGCCGGTCCGCAAGGTGTTGATGAGCACCATCACGCCGAACATCTCGGGCGCGAGCAGGCGGGCGAGGACGACACTTCCCGCCAGCCGTATGACCTGTTGCAGGCCGAACGGCACGGCGACCCAGGTCACCTGGCGCGCGAGGTTGCCCCGCCACAGCCCGGACGCCGCGCTCGTCATCCTCGAAAAATACGCCGCGCCACTCATCGCTTCTCGCCTGACCGACCGGCCGTCATTCCGCCGCGGCCGGACCGGCCGCGTGGAGGTTACTTATACGCCTTGATGTACGCGTAGCTGCTCAGCGCCGTCCAATTGCGCCGGGCCGCGAGGTCCGAGAACCAGCGGTGGACACCGCGCAGGACCGGAATCTTCTCGTAATAGAAATGGCCGTAGAAGTTGCGGATCTCGACCTTGCGATAGCCGATCTCGGCAAGCTTGCGCCCCATCCGCTCCGGATTGCCGTAGCACATCGAGTAGAAGGCCGGGAACTTCGGGTTGATCGCCCGGCGCGGCGCGAGCTTGGCGAGCACCCAGCTCGTCAGCCGCTCGGGCAGCAGCCTGTTGATGACGAAGGGGACCGCATACAGCGTCGGGATCAGGTGGAAGGCGACGCCGCCCTCGCGCAGCACCTGATGCACGTTGCGGTGCATCGCCTCGCCGTCCGAGACGTGCTCGGCGAGGAAGCGCGAGAACACCACGTCATAATGGGCGGTGAAGTTGCTGGCGTCGCCACCGACGTCGAAGCACGCATCGTCATAGCCCTGCGGCAGCAGCGCCAGTTCGTCGGGGCTGATGTCGTTGACGGTATAGGACTGGATGGTCGACGGCATCTCGTCGAGCGTGAACGACGGTCGCCGCCCCGCGCCCAGTTCCAGCACGTCGGCGTGCGGGAAGCTCGCAACGACCGCCTTCAGCGTGTCGCCGTAGCCCAACATCCCGGTTTCCCAGCTCTTGCTCGTTTCCATGCTGACCATTTGCTCCGCTTGCGCGCCTTCCTAACCGGCAACGCTTAACATTCCCCAAGTGCGATGGCGCGCCTTACCGACCCGCGCCGTCGAGTGCCATAGCCGCTGCGTCCCGGGCGTTGGCAGCAACCGGGAAGGAAGCCCATGTCAGGCCGCCTTGCGAACGCGGGCGGCGTAGCGCCGCCAGCGCAGGTGGCGCCAGGTTTTCAGGACGGTGGCGAGCGCCCTGGCGGGCGCGCCATGGTCCCCCTCGGGGGGACGCTGGGCGGCGAGCCAGTCGGCGGCCCGGGGGAGCTCGGCGCGCAGCCGCCGCTCGAAGATCGGCCGGAGATCGCCGTCGAGCGATCCCGAATAGTGGAGCAGCGCGCTGCCTTGCCAGCTCTGCTGGTCGGACTGGAGCAGCGCGGGGAAGACCATGCGATGGCTGCGCAGCGGCAATTGCCGCCAGGCGAAGCCCTCGCGCGCGATCACCGGCGCGATGATGACCTGATCGGCGGCGAAGAACGAGCCGTCGCGCTGCGCCAGCCGGCTGCGCAGCAGCCGGTCGAATGCCTCGGCATAGCGCGCCGCGAACGTCGACGCCCGCCGCCAGACGATGACGCCCGAATTGAAATAGGCCAGCCGTTCCCCCCGCCCGTCGTCGAGCCAGGGGATGCTGGCGTAGTCCGCGCCGACGATACCGGCCAGCGATCGCCAGTAATCCTCGTTGCCGCGATCGGCGGCGGTCACCGACGGCATCACCGGCTCCTGCCGCACGGCCACGTCGATGCCGTCCGGCAGGAGCAGGTCCGACAGGTCGCCGACGATCAGGATGTCGCTGTCGAGCCAGACGACCTGCCCGGAGGTGGCGACGGCCTGGGCGTGGGCGATCGCGCGCACCTTGTTCGAATAGCCCATCCATTCGTAGCCGATGCCCGCGCGCGGCGCGCGATGGATCTCGACCCCGAGTGCGTCCAGCGCCCGCACCGTCGCGGGCAGCAACGGTGGCCCGTGCCGGCCGACGACCGCCAGCACGCGCGACGGCGCCAGCGCGCCGCCGAAGGCGCGCAGCGACGCGGCCATCAGCACCGTCTGCGCTTCGAGCCGCCCGGCCTCCACGCAGCAGACGATCGTCGTCGCGGCGCCCATCGGGGTCAGCGGCCGACCTGCGCCAGGCGCGGCCCGGCCCCGAGCGGGGCGCCACGCGGCGCGGGCCGGCCACGCCGCACCTGCCGCGCCGCCCGCACCTCGGCGGCGATGACGGCGATGTTGATGAACGCCAGTGCCATCACGCCATAGGTATGCAGGGCGAACTCGTAATTGTCGTGAACGGCGTTCACCCCGAGCGCCACCGTCGATCCCAGCACGATCTCCCCCGCCATGCCCTGCCGCCGGGCGAAGGCGAGCTGCAACCCCCGCAGCAGCGGTACTATCAGGATCAGCGCGAGGCCGATCTCGCCCAGCCAGCCGGTCTCGGCGCGCGCCAGCAGATAGGCGTTGTGGACGGGCGCGGAGCGGTTGGCGAAGTTCCAGGCCACGCCGGCGCGGTCGGCATAGCCCTTGAGGTTGGCGGTGGCCACGTACAGATTCGCGCCGACGCCGATCGGATGGTCGTCCGCCATGGCGTGCGCGGCGCGCTCGAACGCTGGGCGCTGGTCGTCCTGCACGGTGATCGACCCCGAGCCGAAGCGGTCTTTCAATGTGAGAAAGGCAAGCGGCGCCGCAACGGTAAGCGCGAGCATCGCAAGTCCGACGACGCGCGTCTTGGCGGGCGTCACCCCGCGGATCAGCGACAGCAGGATCAGCACCGCCGCGCCGCCGCCGGCGAAGCCCATCGTCCCGCGCGAGCCGCCGCCGGCAATGACGATGAGGGCGGCGCCGACGCCCGCCAGGATGACCTTCCGGCGGTCGCCCCCGAGCAGTGCCGCCAGCAACGGCATCAGCGCGAGCTCGGTCATCAGGCCGAGGATGTTCTGGTGGACCATCGTGCCGGTGGCCTGCACCATGCCGGTCGCCTTCTGTTCTATGACGTACCCGGCCTGCAGGATGAGGCCGAGCGCCAGGCCCGTCAGCAGCGCCCGGCGCATGTCGTCGCGATGACACTCGCCCGCGATCCCGGCAAACAGAAGCACCAGGCGGGCATATTGCCAGCAGGTGAAGACGCTCGCCATCGGCACCGACGCCGGCACCAGCGAGAGCAGCAGCGGCATGGCATAGAAGACGAACAGGCCCCAGAAGGGCAGCCTGCCCGGCATCGGTCGCCGGGTAAGGATCAGCGCCACCGCCAGCATGTCGACCGGCGAGATTTCCATGCCGCGCACGGTGCCCGTCCATAACGGCCAGGCGATGAGCGCGCCGTTGATCCGCAGCGCGCTGCCCAGGAACAGCATCAGGCCGATGGCGGTGAGCGCCCAGGGACGCCGATATGGATGCTGGCGGAGCAGCGACAGGAACAGCGGCAGGGTGGCCAGGACCACGAGGTCGAGCAGGTAGCCCATTATCGGATCGGCGTTCTAATACGCGTTGTCATGGCGGATTACCTTGACCGTCGCGAACAGGATGACAAGATCCCGCCAGAAGCTCCAGTTCTGGAGATATTCCAGGTCGCTGCGCAGCCGCGCCTCCAGGTCCTCCGCCTTCTCGGTATTGCCGCGAAAGCCGCGCACCTGCGCCAGCCCGGTGATCCCCGGCTTGGCGGCGTGGCGCATCCAGTAACGCTGCGACACTTCCCAGAACAGCCGGTCGCCGGCGGTCGAGCCCATCGCGTGCGGGCGCGGGCCGACCAGGCTCATGTTGCCGATGACGACGTTCAGCAGCTGCGGCAGCTCGTCGATGCTGGTCGCGCGGATGAACTTGCCGACGCGGGTGATCCGGTCGTCGTCGCGGCTCGCCGACACCGCGCCATGCGCGTCGGTCTGCTCGACGCGCATCGAGCGGAACTTGTAGATCCTGAAGGGCATGTTGCCGCGCCCGAGCCGGGTCTGCGCGAACAGCGCCGGCCCCTTCGAGTCGATCCGGATCGCGAGCGCGATCGCCAGCAGCAGCGGCCCGATCGCGACCAGCGCGGGCACCGTGATCCCGAGGTCGAAGGCGCGCTTCTTGATCTGGCTCGACAGGCTGAGCGGCCCGCGCGACAGGATGAAGGTGTCCGCCTGGCCCATCCGGCCAAGCCCGACCGCGCCCAGGATCTCCTGCGTCGGGATGACCAGCTCGACGCCGATGCCGGTCGCCTTGAGCGCGGTGATCCACGGGTCGCGCCGGTCGTCGGCGGCGGAGAGATAGACGCGGTCGTACGGCTCGACCAGCGCGCTCAGCCGCGCGAGCTGATCGGGCTTGCCGAGGTCGGGGCGCATCGCATCGGCATCGAGGTCGAGGATGTCGCAATCGCCCGGCGCGGTGACGGGGGCACCGTCGACGATGAGCAGATTCTTGATGACCATGCCGCCGAAGCGCCAGCGGATGAGCATCGCGATCAGCCCGCGACCGCCCAGGATCAACACAGCCGAGATCAGGATGGCATAGGCGAAGGCGAGCCGCGACAGGACCGAGCCTACCTGCGCGAAAAAGGCGAGCGTGACGATGATCAGCGACGTCGCGCCGAGCGCGGCGAGCGCGCGCCGCCCCGATTCGGGCGCGCTGCGCAGGCATTCGACGCTATAGGCCTCGCACACCAGCCCGAAGGCCATGTAGAGCGGGATGGCGCCGGCGAGCAGCGGATAGCCGTTGACCGCGAGCCCCCGCGCGCCGCGGATCTGGCCCGCCATGACGAAGCCGACCGTGATCGACGCCAGATCGAGGGCGAGCATCAGCCAGTAGATGTGCAGCCGTCGCCGCTCCATCGACCAGCGGCTCGCGGCCATCGTCGTCCTGGAAGTCACCATATCCAAGGGATCAGCGCGCCCGACTCATATTCTGCCCCCGATGCCCGGGCCATGGCCCAGCCATCTCCCTTCCGCAACGCAACATTGCCGCGCGGTGAACCGCCGCTTTGGCACGGCGGTGGTTAAAAAACCTGAAGTGATATGACCTTGGTCGTCGCCGGACCACAAGCGGCTCGACGGGGGCGGGCACGGGCGGCAGGGAAGGGACATGACCGACCCCGTCGCCATCCTGTCGACCTGGCGCGAGGCCCCGCGCGCACGCCGGCTCAACGACCGTCCCGTCCGCCGGCCCGCGGCCTATGTCCTGTGCTGGCTGCAACAGGCGTTGCGGGCGACCGACAACCCGGTGATCGATGCCGCCGTCCGGCTCGGCGAGGCGTGGGCATTGCCGGTGCTGGTCTATCACGGCGTGCGCGAGGACTATCCGTACGCGTCCGACCGGCTGCATCGCTTCATCCTCGGCGCGAGCCGCGACCTGGAGCGCGACTGCGCCGCGCGCGGGCTCGCCTGCGTCCAGTTCGTCGATCGCGCCGCCAGGCGCGAGAAAGGACTGGTCTATCGCCTCGCCGCCGGCGCAGCATCGATAGTGGCCGAGGACCAGCCGGGCTTCGTCGCGCAATGGCAGACGACGCGGTTCGCGGCGAAGGCGGACGTGGCGGTGATCGCCGTCAATGCCGCCTGCGTCGTCCCGCCGCTGGCGCTCGATCAGGGCGTCAAGACCACGTCGGCCTTCCGCCGCCGGCACCAGGTGGCGCGCGAAGACTGGTACGGCTGGACCGACGAGGCGACGTCGCAGCCGCCCTATGCCGGGCCGCTGCCGTTCGCGCCCGACCGGCTGGCGGACTGTTCGGACACCGATCTCGATGCGCTGGTCGCCGCCTGCGCGATCGACCACGAGCTGCCGCCGTCCGCGATGTTCCCGCCGACCCGGGTGGAGGTGGCGCACCGCCTCGACCGGCTCCAGCGCGAGGTGCTGCCCGCCTATGCGGCGGCGCGCGGCAATGCGTCGAGCAACGCCGGGGCGAGCGAGCTGTCGCCCTATCTCCATTTCGGCGTGGTCTCGCCGCGCGAGATCGTCGCGGCGGTGCAGGCCGCCGATGTCGGCGCCGACGAGCGCGCCAAGTTTCTGGACGAGCTCCTCACCTGGCGCGAATGGTTTCACTACAAGGCGCGCGCGCTGCCGGTGCCCGAGCGCTACGACCGCATCCCCCATTGGGCGCAGCGCGAGCTGGCCGAGCACGCCGGCGACCCCCGTCCGGCGCAGGAGAGCCTCATCGCGCTGCTGACTGGCGAGACGGCCGACGAGACATGGAACGCCTGCCAGAAGCAGTATCTGCTCGATGGCTGGATGCACAACAACCTGCGGATGTATTGGGCCAAGCGGCTGATCGCGATGACGCAGAGCCCGGAAGCCGGCTGGGCCACGGCCTGCTACCTCAACGACCGGCTCAGCCTCGATGGCCGCGATCCGTCGACCTACGGCAACATCGCCTGGGCGTTCGGCGACGCGCAGCCGGGTTATCGGCGCAATCCGGTCTATGGCCTCGTCCCGATCCGCACCGATGCCTCGATCCGCAAGCAGGTGGGCGGCCCCGACTGGATCCGCGCCGCCGCCGCGCGACCGGGGCTAGCGCTCGACGTGCCGGACAGCCCGCCCGTCGACCCTTATCTGACCGGCGATCTGCCGATCTGAACGATCGCCGGTTACCTCCTGCGGTTCGCCCTGAGCTTGTCTAAGGGCGTCCAGTTTTCGGAGCGAGGGACATGATTCGACAAGCTCAGCACGAACGGGAAGGGAATCCTATCGTCCCCGGGCCAGCCCCCGCTCGATCGGCGTGAAGCCGGCGTCCGGGGCGGGGACGTCGGTCGCGAAGTAAGCGACGCCGGTCTCCGCCTTCGGATCGATCCACAGCCCCGACCGAAGGCCATAGGCGTCCCCGCCATGCCCGAGCCGCGCCCGTCCGTCGCCGAACGGATCGTCCTGGCAGCCGGGCGTCGCGAGGAAGGTCACCGCCAGTCCGTAGCGGCAATAGAAGCCGCCCTCGGTGTCGCCATTGCCCCCATCAAACGTCCAGAGCGGCGTCTCCAGCAGCCTGACCGACGCGCGCGTCAGCAGCCGCACCCCATCGAGGGCGCCCTGCCCGAGCAGCAGCCGCCCGATCGTCGCCAGCCCCCTTGCCGAGATCCGCAAGCCCCCTTGCGGTGCGAAGATCGCCCCGTTCACCCCCGCCCGCCACCGCGCGAGGTCGCAGCCGCCGTCGCGCGCCGGGGTCACCGGGCAGGCGGCGATCATCGCCGGCGTATCCTTGGTGGCGATGCCGTCGCGATAGATCACGATCGCGCGCGCCTTCATGGCCGGGGTGCAGCTCGCCCAATTGTAGCAGGCGTCGAGCTTGAGCGGCCTCAGCACCAGCCGGTCCATCAGCCGGTCGAACCGCTCCCCCGTCGCGCGCTCCATCACCGCTGCGATGATGGGGAAGTTGAGGTTGGTGTAATGGAAATACGTCCCCGGCGTGTGCCCGGCGTCCCACGCCTTCGGATCGGCCAGCACCGCGCGCAGATCGGCGTCGAGCGGCAGGACATAGTCGACCCCGTCGGTCAGGCTCGACCGATGCGACAGCAACAGCCGCAAGGTGATCGCCGCATCGGGAAAGGCCGGGTTGCGCAGCCGCCAGCCGAGCAGCGTGGATACGTCGGCATCGAGGTCGAGCCGGTGCTGCTCCACCAGCCGCATCACCGCGATCGCGGTGACCAGCTTGGAGATCGACGCGACCCGCACCGGATCGTCGGCGGTGACGGCGCGGCCGGTCGCCAGGTCGGCGACGCCGGTGGCGCTGACGCTGGTCTCGCCGCGCCGGTCGAACGCCACCCGGACCGCCGCTACGGGCTGCGCGGCGGCGAGGACGAGGGCGATCATCGATCGATCACCCCGTCACCCCCGCCTTGAGCCGGGGTCCCACTCCCTTGGTCGGGCGACGAAGCGGAACCCCGGGTCAAGCCCGGGGTGGCGGAAATCTTCAGAAATGGGTCTCCACCGCGACCGTGAAGCTCCGCCCGCGCGGGTCCGCCACGCGCGGTTCCCACGAGCTGCCCGCGCCCGTGTTCGAGTCATAGGTGATCGCGAACGGCGGGTCGGTGTCGAGGATGTTGCGGATGCCGAACGTCAGGTTCATATCGTCCTTGATGCGGATGCCGGCGGTCGCGTTGTACAGCGTGTACGAACCGACGCGCGCATTGTAATCGGGCCGCGCGATCGCCGCCGCAGTGCAATAGGGCGGCGCGCAGTTCTTGTACCCGTCGCGATAGATCTGCGACAGCGTCAGCGTGACGCCGCCATCGCTGGTCCAGGTGATGAAGGCGTTATGCTTCCACTTCAGCCCGATGTCGCTCGCGAAGGTGAAGACGCCGATCAGGCTCGGGCCATAGGGCTGCGTCGGCAGCAGCTTCTCGCGCTTCTTGAGCAGGCGCGTGCCGTCGAGCCCGACGCTCAATTGTCCGCCGAACGCGTCGATGCCGCCACGCAGCGACACCTCCAGCCCCTGCGTCCGGCGCGAGCCGATATTGTCGGCGCGCACGTCGAGCAACGTGATGACGCCGTTGGTGCGGATGATGCGGTCGGGGAAATATTGATAGTTGGTGAGCAACTGATCGATCGTCAGGGCACCGATCGTATTGTCGACCGCGATGTTCCAGTAATCGACCGAGGCGCTGAACCGCGACGACGGCTGGAAGACCACGCCGCCGCTATATTGCTTCGACGTCTCGGGCTCCAGATTCAGGTTGCCACCGCTCAGCGAATCCGGCGTGATGACGGTGCAGCCGGCGGTTACGTTCGGCGTCCCGCCAGCGGGGCAGGTGGTCGGATCGACGCGCGTGTTGCCGGGGTTGGGCGACTGCGTCGTGCCGTTGAAGATCTGGTTGAACGTCGGCACGCGGAAGCCGGTGTTGTACGAACCGCGGAACAACAGCCAGTCGACCGGCCTGAACTTCGCCGTCACCTTGGGGTTCGTGGTGGTGCCGAAGCCCGTGTAATCGTCGATGCGGACCGCGCCCGTGATCTCCAGTTGCTTAAAGATCGGGAAGGAGACCTCGCCATAGGCGGCCTTCACGTCGCGGTTCTTCGGGGTCAGCGCGTTAACGTTGTCGAACGCGGCGTTGAAGATGTCCGGCATGTTGATCGCGGCGGCGGCCGAGCCGTTGAAGCTGTAGGTCTCGCGCCGGTAATCGACGCCGAGCGCGAGCTGCGCGGTGCCGCCGGGCAGACGGAACAGCTTGCCCGAGACCGAGCCGTCGAACTGCTTGACCTCGTATTTGCCGCCATAGAGCGTGACGCCCTGGGCCGACACCGCGGCGAGCCCGGCCAGCGCCTGCGGGGTCTGGGTGAGCGAGAAGGGGTTGAGGATGCCGCTGTTGAACAGCCCGACGATGCCGGGCGCGGTGGCGCCGGGCGCGGTCGGCGCGCGGGGGTCGGCCTGTCCCGCCAGCGTCGCGCCGGTGCCCGAGGCGATGGCGGCCGCCGCGGTCGGGAAGACGCCGCGATAGGAATAGCCGCTGCCGAGCACTGACGACGATTCCGAACGGGCATAGGACGCGCCCGTCCGATAGTCCCAGCCGGCGAACAGCGGTCCCTCCGCGCCGATCGCGGCGCGGAACGTCTTGGTGTCGGTCCTGTACTCGCGCACGCCGCAGTCGATGCAGCGATAGCGGTAGGTGATCGGCTTGCCGTAATTGCCGACGTTGTCGGCGACGCGGTCGCCGACGGCGCCGATCGCCGGGAACACGGCGGCGATGCGGTCGTAGATGTCGTTGTAGGTCGCCGCCGTCAGCGCGTTGAGCGGATAGGCGATCGGCAGCGAGGTGTTGTTGGCGGTGTATTGATTCTCCGAGAAGCGCTTGGCCGAATCGGCCTTGGAGCCGGTGACCTCGGCGAACAACTGGTGGCTGCCGAGCGCGAGCGTGCCGCGCCCGTAATAAGTCAGCGTCTGGATCGGCTGCTGCAGCGTCGCGGCGCGGCCGGTGTCGTATGCGCAGGCATAGCGCGCGCCGGGGACGTTCCACAGCACTTCGTCATAGGCGAAGCCGCCGTTGACCGAAGCGCACCCCGCACCGCCGGGCAGATCGAGGACGTTGATGCCGCCGTTGGCCAGCGTCGTCGTGCCGGGGAAGACGAGGCCGGGCAGCGCCGTCGCGCCGCTCGCCCCACCCAATAACGTGCCACCCTGGGTAATGCCGACGCCCGCCGCCGTCGGATTGATCGGAAAGGCGGTGGCGATCGGCGTGCCGCGCGTGTCGGCGGACAGCCCGCGATTGGGCTGGTTCGAGTTCACGAAGTCGCGGTCCTTGCCGTACAGCACGCCGTTCCAGCTCTTCGACACCGACCCCATGATGTTGAAGCCCTGGCGTTGCAGGTCACCGTAGCCGGCGGTCGCCGACAGCCGATAGATCGGCGCGTCGCCCTGTTGCGTCGTGTCGGTGAAGCCGTTGAGCGTCAGCCCCTTGAAGTCCTTCTTGGTGATGAAGTTGATTACGCCACCGATCGCGTCGGTGCCGTAGATCGCCGAGGCGCCATCCTTCAGGATCTCGATCCGGTCGATCGCGGCGAAGGGAATCTGGTTCACGTCGACCGCCGAGCCGGTCAGTCCGTGCGCCGCGACGCGGCGGCCGTTGAGCAGCACCAGCGTCGCCGCCGAGCCCTGGCCGCGCAGATTGGCGGCGGACAGCCCGTTGGTGCCGCGCTGGGCACCGCTGGTCACGTCCGAGTTCGCCGCGAGATTGTCCGCCCCGTTGCCGTTGGTCGACAGGAAGGAGATGAGCTGCTCGGGGCTGTTGATCCCCTCGCGCGACAGGTCGCGGGTGGTGATGATCTGCAACGGCAAGGCCGAGTTGTTCGGATCCTGCTTGATGCGCGAGCCCGTCACGAGCACCTCGCGGCTCGACTCGGTGGTCTGGCCGGTCCGGGCGTCGTTCGATTCGAGGTCGGCGCCGTCCTTGGGCGTCGCCGCGCCGGTCGGCGTGTCGGCGGGCGGCGTGGACTGGCCCGTGCCGACCTGAGCGGCGGCGGGCACCGCGATCAACGCGCCAAGGGCGACACCGGCCAGCCAGAAACGACGCGCCGCGAAATCGATATGCATAGCTGTAGTCCCCCGATGCGCCGCGGTTGGGCGTGCGCTCGACCGCATTAAGCAACAAAACCGACACAAAACGCCAGCGGGATTTTTACAACCTGCGTTGGTCCGCAGGGCAAGGATTGACGTGGGCCCACCGGCGCTGCGACGCTGGCGCGCATGGCGACCATCCTCGACGCTGCCCGAGCCCCGCCGACGCCTGCCGCGACGCCGGCCGTGAGGGGGCGGCGCGGGCTGATGGCGCTCTATCTGATGCTCGGTTTCTCGGCCGGGCTGCCCTTCTACATGTTCAACGCGACCTTGCTGTACCGGCTCGCGCGGCACGGGGTCGACGTCGTCACGGTCGGCTATTTCGCCTGGGTGGCGCTGCTGCCGACCTTCAAGTTCCTGTGGGCGCCGCTGCTCGACCGTTACGCCGTGCCGGGGTTGGCGGGTTTCTGGGGGAAGCGGCGCGGCTGGATCATGCTGGCGCAGCTCGGCATCGTCGCCTCGCTCGCGGCGATGGCATTGACCGCGTCGGACGCCAGCCTCGCGCTGACCGCCTTGTTCGCGACGCTGCTCGCCTTCTGGACGACGACGCTGGAAGTCGCCGCCGACGCGTGGCGGATCGAGCTCGCGCCCACGGCGGGCGAGCAGGGGCCGCTGGTGGCGGCGAACCTGTGGGGCTATCGCAGCGCGATGGTCGCGGCGAGCGGCGGCGCGATCTGGATCTCGTCCTGGGGCGGCGGCGACAACTGGCCGCTCGCCTATGGCGTCATCGCGCTGGCGGCGGCGATCCCCTTGCCGATCCTCGCGGCGATGCGCCCCGCGCCCGCGCGGTCGGGCGGCCGTGGCGCGGCGCTGGCGACGGGGCTGGCGGCGAGCGCCGTCGCGCTGCTCGCGGTCGGCGCGGTCGCGGCGGTGCTGGGGTGGGCGGCGTTGCGGCTGGCGGGGGCGGCGGGGGTGTCCGCCGCCACCAACGTCACCGTGCCGGTGCTCGTCGTCGCGCTGTCGCCCTTCGTCGTGCTGGCGGCGCTGCTGCCGACGATCCGCCGGCTCCCGCCCACCGCGCCCGCGCGCCGGTCGGCCGCGATCGGGCCGTATGTCGACCTGTTCTGGCGCTATGGCTATGCGGCGCTGCCGGTGCTCGCCTTCGTGTCGGTGTACCGGATGGGCGACGTCATGGCGCTGACGCTGTCGCATCCGATGTTCAACGCGCTCGGCTATCAGCCCGGCGCGATCGGCGTCGCCGATAGCTGGGTGACGATCCCCGCGAGCATGGCCGGGGTCGCGCTCGGCGGCTGGCTCGCCGCCCGCGCGCCGCTCGGCCGCGCGCTGGCGGTAGGGGCGCTGGTATCGGCGGTGAGCAACTGGGTGTTCGCCTGGCTCGCTTATGTCCCGCCGGCGGCGTCCCATCTCTATCTGGCGATGGCGGTCGACCAGTTCGGCCACGGCTTCGCCGGCGCGGTGTTCGTCATCTATCTGTCGCTGCTCGTGAACCCGCGCTGGCCCGGCGCGCAATATGCGTTCCTGTCGGGCTTCGCCTTCCTCCTGCCGCGCCTGCTGGCGGGCGCGTCGGGGAGTATCGAGCTGGCGATCGGCTATGACGGCTTTTTCCTGATGACCGGCGCGATGAGCCTGTGCGCGGTCGTCTTCCTGCCCTTCGCGATCCGCGCCCGACCCCGCGACGCCGATGATTGAGGCGGCGTTCGCGCCCGCGCTGGCGGCGGTCGAGGCGGGGCTCATCCCCGGCGCGACGCTGGGTGTCGTCATCGCCGACGGCCGGCGCTGGGTCGCGGTGGCGGGACAGGCGGCGGTCGTCCCCGCGCCCGAGCCGCTGACCCGCGCCCACTGGTTCGACCTCGCCTCGCTGACCAAGCCTATCGCCACCGCGACGATGATCCTGCGGCTGGCGGACGAAGGCCGGCTCGACCTCGACCGCCCGCTCACCGACGCGATCCCCGACCTGCGCCAATACGACCTGGCCGCCCCAGAGCGCCGGCTGACCTTCCGCGACTGCCTCGCGCACCGCACGCATCTGCCCGCCGTCGAGCCGATCTACACCTATGGCGACGACCCCGCCCGGCTGCGCGCCTTCGTCCTCCAACGCGAGTGGCGGGCGGGGCCGCCGGTCTATTCCGACATCAACTACATCCTGCTCGGCATCGCGATCGAACGCCTGACCGGCGCGCCGCTGTCCGCCCGGCCGCTCGGAGCGGGTCTGAGCTACGGCCCGCCCCCCGGCCCGGCGGCCGCCACCGAGGCCTGCGCGTGGCGCGGCCGCGTCCTCAAGGGCGAGGTCCATGACGAAAACGCCTTCGCGCTCGGCGGCGCAACGGGTCATGCCGGGCTGTTCGGCACGGTCGACGGCGTCCTCGACGTCGCGCGAGGGCTGCTCGACGGGAGCGGGGCATTGCCCGCGATCCTCGCCGCCATCCGCACGATCGTCCACGACACCCGGACCTGCGGCTGGGACAGCGCCTTCCCCGGCTGGCCCGGCGGCAACGCCTGCTCGCCCGGCACGATCGGCCATACGGGGTTCACCGGCACGGGGCTGTGGGTGGACTTTGAGCGGGGCATCGCCTGGACGCTCCTCACCAACCGGGTCCACCCGACGCGGCATGGCGACGCTCCCGCCAGCATCTTCACCGTGCGTCCCGCGGTGGGTGAGGCGGTAATCGCCGCCTTCGACGGCGCGACCGCGAGGCGCTAGGGCTATGCGATGCTGTATCTTGCGCTCAAGGCGCTCATCTCCGGCGTGCTCATCGCCGCCGCGTCGACGCTGGCCAAGCGCTTCCCCGGCTTCGGTGCGCTGATCGCCTCGCTGCCGCTGGTGTCGGTGCTCGGCATGATCTGGCTATGGGGCGAGAAGCCGGACTCGGAAAACATGGCGATCCATGCCGGCGCTACCTTTTGGTACGTCCTGCCGTCGTTGCCGATGTTCCTGCTGATCCCGGCATTGTTACGGCACGGCGTCGGCTTCTGGGCGGCGCTGGCGGTGGGTTGCGCGCTGACGATCCTGCTCTACTCGGCCATGACCTGGCTAGGGCCGCGGTTCGGCCTCCACCTATAGCGCTCAATTCTCCGCCGCGATCGCCAGCAACGCCCGGTCCAACGCCGCGCTCACGCCCCCATCCTCAGGCACGTCATTGGCATAAGCCGCGAAGGTCAGCACCCGCCCACTCTTCGCCACCAGATATCCCGCCAGCGCGCTCGTCGCGTTGAGCGTCCCCGTCTTCGCCCACAGCCTGCCGTCGAGCGCAGTCGCCTTGAACCGCCGCGTCAGCGTACCCTCGCCGCCGACCGGCAGTGTCGCCCGCCACGCCGCACCCCAGGGCTGGCGCGCGACCCAGCGAAGGAACGTCACTACCCCGCGCGGCGACACTCGGTTGTAGCTCGACATCCCCGATCCGTCGGCAAAGTCGTACGCCGTGCGCGGCACCCCCGCCGCCGCCAGCATCGCCCGCTCCGCCGCCAGCCCGTCCGCCAGCGAGCCCGTCCCCGCGACCATTCCCACCCGCCGCAGCAGCAATTGCGCGTGGAGGTTCTGGCTGACCTTGTTGATGTGGACGATGTCCTCGCCGAGCGGCGGCGGCGTCAGCCGCGTCAGCGCCGGCGCGGCGGGGGGGCGGGCAGGGGGCGCGGTTCCCCGGCGCGCGGGATCGTCCGCCGCGGTGAGCGGCCGATGGCGCACCGCGACCACGCCCGTCACCCGCACGCCGCGCGCCGCCAGCATCCGGCGCAGCGTCCATGCGGCATGATGCGCGGGGTCGTCGACGCCGAGATGCAGCCGCTCGGGCGTCGCATCGACCGCGATCGTCCCCCACAGCCGCACCGCGAAACTCCCCGGTGCGCGGTCGAAGTCGAGGTCGGTCCTGTCGCCCGTGATCGCGCGATTATCGACCGTATAATAAGGCGGCAGCGTCACCCCCGGCGGCTGCCCCGCCGCACCCGGCGTGACAACCAGCTCGACTTCGTTATCGTCGAGCGTCAGCGCCGACGCCGCCGTGCCCGAGCGTGTCGGCATGTTGTTCCAGCTCATCCCCGGGCTCCAGCGCTCGTCGGGATAAAGGCTGTCGTCGCCGATCACATCGCGCACCCGCTTCGTGCGCGCCGCCACCGCATCGGCCAGCGTCGCGAGGCAATTGGTCATGCAATCGGCAGCGGCGGACAGGCGCGCGTCGCCATGCCCCTCCAGCACCACGTCGGCGGCATTCAGCCGCACGGCCGCGCCACCCTCCGCGTCGGGTCGATCAAGGTTCGTGAGAGTGGCGAAGGCGGTCGCGGTCGTGAACATCTTGGTGTTCGACGCCGGGATGAAGCGTTGGTCGGGCAGCAGCGCCACGATCTCGCGCCCGTCCGCGTCGGCGACGACCAGCCCGAAGCGCGTCCCCGGGCTGGCGGCCGCGAGTTGCGCCGCCACCCGTTCCTGCAACGACGGCGCGGGTACGGCGGCAAGCAGCAACAGGGGCAGCAGGCGTTTCATGTGCGCCAGCGTAGGCGTAACCGGGGTCGCGCGACAACCGCGCGACCCTTACCATCAATGCGAGGTCTTGACCGTCGTGCTCATGCTGCCGTCCGAGCTCGTCGTCGTCTCGCGCACGGTCTTCTTGACCGCCGTCTTGTGGCCGACCTTGACACCCAGGATCTTCTTCGGGTGGCGCGTCTTGCGCTTCGTCGTGTGGACGACCTTGTGCTTCTGCGTGACGACGCCGTCCTTGACGTCGGTGTCGTTCTTGACCTCGGTCTTGACCATGGTCTGCGCCGAAACGGGCGTGGCGAAGGCGAACGCGGCGAGGATCAGCGCAGCGGCGAGGACGAGTTTCATGGGGAGTCCTTTCGAGCGGGAACGGCTGTAACCATTGTCGACGCGAAACGGTTCAACGGGGGTAGGCGCAGCTCCCCGGCGTCGGCGCGTGCGGCAACGCCCGGCCCGCCGCCCGGCCCGTCAACGCCCCGCCGTCGACCGCGACGACGCCGTTGACCAGCACCGTCCGCACCCCGGCGGCGGTCAGCGTCGGCCGGGCATAGGTGGCGCGCGCCGCGTAGCGGGCAGGGTCGAACACCACGACGTCGGCCAACGCCCCGACGCGCAGCCGGCCACGGTCCCGCAAGCCGAAGGTGTCGGCGGTCAGCGTCGAACTGCGCTCGACGAATTGGCGCAGGCTCAGCACCTTCTGCTCCCGCACGTAGACCGCATATTTGCGCGCGAAGCTGCCGAACACGCGCGGATGGCCGGTCGAGGCGTCCGAGCCCGTCATCACCCAGGGCCGCGCCATGAACGCGGTGATGTCGCGCTCGCTCTGGTTGAACGACGCCACCGCCGGGTCGCCGCGCCGGATGATCCGCACCGCCGTGTCGAGCGGGTCGCCGCCGCGCGCGAGCTGGTCGAGCGTCCGCCCCGCGTCGAGCCCGTCGGTCACGAGCAGCTTCGCCGCGCCGCCCCGCCGCCGCAGGTTTTCGGCCATGTCGGCGTGCAGCCGCAACGCCAGGGCCGCGTCGTCGAACCGCTTGAGCAGCGCCGCCCGGCCGCCGTCCTGCGCCCAGAGCGGCACGAGGCTCGCGACCACGCTCGTGCCGCTGGCGGACCAGGGATATTGGTCGGCGGTCACGTCCTGCCCCGCCGCCCGGGCCGCCTCGACGCGCGCGATGATCGCCGGCGCCTGGCCCTCGACGTCGACGCCGAGCGCCTTGATGTGGCTAATATGCACCGGCAGCCCCGCCTGCCGCCCGATCGTCAGCGCCTCCTCGACCGCGGCGGCGAGCCCGACCGTGTAGCTCGATTCGTCGCGCAGATGGCTGTCGTATACCCCGCCCCGCAGCCCCGCCTCGCGGGCCAGCGCTACCACTTCATCGGTCCTGCCGAAGCTCTGCGGCGCATAGAACAGTCCCGTCGACAGCCCGAGCGCGCCCTCGCACATGCCCTGCACCACCAGTGCCTTCATCTGCTCCAGCTCGGCCGCCGTCGGCGCGCGGTTCGCCTCGCCGATGACGCGCTCGCGCACCGCCCCGAAGCCGACATAAGCGGCGTAATTGATCCCCACCGGCCGCGCGGCCGCGCCCGCCAGCACCGCGCCGACCTCGGGCGCGCCGCCGCCGTCGTTGCCGATGAACGCGGTCGTCACGCCCTGGAGCAGGAACGCCGGAATCAGCCGCGTCGCCGCGTCGGGCGAGGCGAGCTGCTCGCCGACGTGCGTGTGCGGGTCGATGAAGCCGGGTGCGACGACCATCCCCTTCGCATCGATCACGCGACGCGCGGTGACCGGCAGATGCCGCCCGACCGCCACGATCCGGTCGCCCGTGACCGCCACGTCGCCCGTGAAGGGGACGGCGTCGCCGGGATAGACGCTGCCGCCCCGGATGAGCAGGTCGACGGTCCGCGATGGTGCGGCACCGAGGAGCAGCAGCGGCAACGCTGTCAGGAGGACTCGCTTCACCCTCACCCTTCCGCGCCCTCGGCGCTCCCTCCCTCTCCCATCGGGAAGGGAACAGGCGGCGACGCCGCCGAAAGGGTGAGGGTGACACAGCCAATACCTCTCGCCAAGGGTAAGGCGATGGACGCCGCCTTCTACACGCAGCCCGTCGTCGATCTCGCCCGCGCACTGATCGGCTGCACGCTGCTCGTCGACGGCGTCGGCGGCACGATCGTCGAGACCGAGGCATATCACGCCGCCGACCCCGCCTCGCACAGCTTCGCCGGCCCGACCGCGCGCAACCGGGCTATGTGGGGCGCGGGCGGTCGGGCCTATGTCTATCGCATCTATGGCATTCACTGGTGCCTCAACGTCGTCGGCGGCGCGGAGCCCGGCGCGGCGGTGCTGCTGCGCGCGCTCGCGCCGGCCCACGGGCTCGACACGATGCGCGCCCGGCGCGCGGTGGCGGACGACCGGAGCCTCTGCTCCGGCCCCGGCAAGCTCTGCCAGGCGCTCGGCATCACCGCCGCGCACGACGGCCTGCCGCTCGACGCCGCGCCCTTTGCGCTGCTTGCCCGCGCCGCCGAACCGGCCATCGTCAGCGGCAAGCGCATCGGCATCACCAAGGCCGCCGACGAACCGTGGCGCTTCGGGCTGGCGGGCTCGCGCTTCCTCAGTAGACCCTTTCCCGCGCTCGCGCGTTAGGAGCGGGTGCGGATCGCCACCTACAACGTCAACGGCGTCAACGGCCGCTTGCCCGTCCTGCTTCGCTGGCTCGGCGAGCGGCGGCCCGACGTCGTGTGCCTGCAGGAGCTCAAGGCGGGCGGTGAGAAGTTTCCCGAGGCCGCGATCAGGGACGCCGGCTATGACGCGATCTGGCACGGGCAGAAGAGCTGGAACGGCGTCGCCGTCCTGTCGCGCGTCGGCGTTCCGGTCGAGACGCGGCGCGGCCTGCCCGACGACCCCGACCCGACGCAGAGCCGCTATATCGAGGCCGCCGTCGCCGGCGTGCTGGTCGGCGGCCTCTATCTCCCCAACGGCAACCCCCGGCCGGGCCCCAAGTTCGACTATAAATTGCGCTGGTTCGAGGCGTTGCTCGCCCATGCCGTCGACCTGCTCGTCAGCGGCGCGCCGGTGGTGCTCGCGGGCGACTATAACGTCATGCCCACCGACCTCGACGTCTACAAGCCGGAGCGCTGGGTCGACGACGCGCTGTTCGCGCCGGAGGTCCGCGCGCTCTACGCCCGGCTCGTCGATCAGGGCTGGACGGATTCGCTGCGCACGCTCCACCCCGACGAGCGCCTCTACACCTTCTGGGATTATTTCCGGAACGCCTGGGGCCGCGACGCCGGCCTGCGCATCGATCACCTGCTGCTCAGCCCCGCGCTCGCACCGCGCCTTAAAAGCGCCCAAGTCCACCGCGAGGTGCGCGACTGGGAAAAGACGAGCGATCACGCCCCCGTCTGCATCGAGCTTGCTGTATGACCTCCCTCGACTTTTCCCTGCTCGACGCATCCGCATTTGGCGCTGGCGACGAATGCGCCGATCCGGCTAGGATGGCCGCGATGGACGTCGCGCCCGGCCACCGCCCGATCCTGCCCCATCTGGTGGTCCGTTTTCCCGACGCGGCGACCGCGAACCGGCGGCTGGCGGGCATGTCGATCGTCGGGCGCTGGGCGGCGCGCGCGCGCGACGCGGGCCAGCGGCTCGCCGTCATCGTGCCGGGGGGGCATGGCTGGCCGGCCGCGACGCTCGACGATTTCGCCCGCGCCGGGGCCCAACCGATGCTGGCCGATCGCGCGATCGGCGGCGTGCCGCTGCTCGATGGCCGCTATCTGCCCGATATCGCGATGCTGCGCTCGGCGATCCGCGGTCGGCCGTTCGACCGGCGCGCCGCGATCGACCTCGCCGACGAGGGCGCGGCGCTCCGGCGGATCGTCCAGGCGACCGCCAAGCCGACCGACGGCATCGTCTCGCGCTGGCTCAACCGGCCGGTGTCGCAGCGCGTCTCCGCGCTGCTGCTGCGCTATCTGCCCGGTGTCCGTCCGTCGCACGCCACGCTCTTGGTCGCGGTCGTCGCGGTGGCGATGGTATTCAGCCTGCTGCTCGGCGGCGCGAGGGGGCTGGTCGCGGGCGGCATCCTGTTCCACCTCGCGTCGGTGCTCGACGGCGTCGATGGCGAAGTCGCGCGCGCCAGCCTGCGCGGCAGCCCCGAGGGCGCGGCGCTCGACACCCGCGTCGACCTGTTGACCAATATCGGCTTCTTCGTCTGCACCGCCATCGCGCTGACCCGGCTCTATGGCGGGTCGCAGGCGATGGTCGGCGGGCTGGCGGTGATGCTGGCGCTGACCGGCCTCGCGATCACCGCCTGGCTGGCGCGCCGCATGGGGATGCACGGCAGCCTCGACGTGCTCAAGCCTTATTACCGCGAGCGCTTTCCCGACGGCTGGCAATATTGGGTGACCGAATTGCTGGTCATCACCACCAGCCGCGACTTCTTCGCCTTCGCGTTCGCCGTCGTCATCGTGCTCGGCTTCGGCTGGTCGGTGATGGGGCTGCTGCTCGGCTTCGTCATCACCTGGCTCGCCGCCGTCGTCTGCGCGGTGCCGGGGGTATTGCGTCAGGCCGAGTTCCGTCCGCTTACGGGTATTTGAGCTTCACGCTCGTCTCGAACCCCGAGCGCGGCACGGCGAAGCGCACCGACCCGAAGTTGGGCAGTCCCAGGAACGTCGCCGCGTTGTTCGAAAAGGCATAGCCCTCCGCCGGCAGCCCGATCGCGTTGCGCTTGAACTTCCGGTCGCCGTCCTCGTCGTGATAGATCGCCATCCCATAGGTGCCGGTCGACGGCAGATGGATGCACATCCGCGTCACCGGCGCGGTCGCCGGCACGCGGCCGACGTAGAGCGAGCCGTGGTGCGCGAGGAAGCGCTTGCGGTCGTCGGCATAGAGCGACACCGCGATCAGCCCCTTCGAGCTGCGCACATTGTTGATGACGACATGCAGCCTGGTGTCGGACATCGGCCCGGTGCAGCCGTCGGCGAGGATCGCCGGCGTCGGTCCCGGCGTGGGCATTTGCGCCATCGGCGCGGCGGCGAGGAGCGAGAGGGAAGCGACGATCAGGTTACGCATACGAGGCCCTTGAACATTCTGCCGGCCCCCTGCGCTCATCGCGCCCGCGTCGCAACCACTTGCGCCGGCGGCGGGGGTGAAGGACAGGGCGGCGGTGAGCTTTCCGATCGACGCCGTCCGCGCCCGCTTCCCCGCGCTCGACCCCATTGCGTCCGGGCGCGCCTTTTTCGATGCGCCCGGCGGCACGCAGGTCTGCGCGCCCGCGATCGAGCGCATGACCGCGCACCTGCGCGGCGGCACCGCAAACGCCGGCGGCGCGTTCGCGACCTCGCAGGCGGTCGACCGGCTGAGCGACGAGGCGCATTCGGCCATGGCCGACCTGCTCGGCGGCCGCCCCGAGGAAATCGACTTCGGCCCCAACATGACCCCGCTGACGCTCGCCGTCTCGCGCGCGCTGGCGCGGGGATGGGGGGAGGGCGACAGTCTCGTCCTGACCCGGCTCGACCACGACGCCAACGTCGCGCCCTGGCTGGCGGTGGCCGCGGATCGCGGGATGGAGGTGCGCTGGCTCGACTTCGACCCCGCCGACGGGCGGCTGCGGCTCGATGCGTTGCCGGCCCTGCTCGACGCCCGCACCCGCCTCGTCGCGGTCGGCGCGGCGAGCAACGCGCTCGGCACGCTCAACGACGTGCCCGCGATCGTCGCGACCGTGCGCGAGCATTCCGGCGCGTTGGTCTATGTCGACGCCGTCCAGTCGGTGCCGCACGTCGCGACCGACGTGGCGGCGCTCGGTTGCGACCTGCTCGCCTGCTCGCCCTACAAGTTCTTCGGCCCGCATCAGGGCGTGCTCTGGGGCCGCGCCGAGGTGCTGGATCGGCTGGAAGCCTATAAGGTCCGCCCCGCCGGTGCCGAGGGCGCGCACCGCTTCGAGACGGGGACGCCGTCGTTCGAGAGCCAGGCCGGCGTGCTCGGCACGATCGACTATCTCGACTGGCTGGGCGGCGAGGTCGACCCCGCCGCCAACAGCCGCCGCGCTCGCCTGCTCGCGGCGATGACGGCGAGCGCGGCCTATGAACGTGACCTCGGTGAACGCCTGCTGGCCGGGCTACGCCGCATCGACGGCCTGACGCTTCACGGCCCGCCGACGATGGCAGGCCGCGTTCCCACCTTCGCCTTCACCCTCGCCGGCCACCGTCCCGCCGCGGTCGCCGGGCATCTCGCCCGCCGCGACCTGTTCGCCTGGTCCGGCCATTTCTACGCGGTCGAGGTCATCCGCCGCCTCGGGCTGGAGGATGCCGGCGGCCTCGTCCGCGTCGGCCTTTGCCATTACAGCACCACCGAAGAGATAGACCGCCTGATGGCGGCGCTGGGAGAGCTCTGACATGCCGCATTACGGCGATTACCAGAACCTGATCTACGGCGCAGGTCTGCAAGGCATCGTCCCGCGCCTGCCGGTCGACTTTGCCACCCTGGTCGCCCGCGCCACCGCCGCGATGCCGCCGCAGGTGCTCACCTATGTCCAGGGCGGCTGTGGCGACGAAGGGACGCAGGACGAGAACGCCCGCGCCTTCCGCCACTGGGGCATGGTCCCGCGCATGATGGTCGACACCCGCGCCCGCGACCTGTCGGTCGAGCTGTTCGGCCTGACGCTGCCCTCGCCCGTCTTCATGGCCCCCGTCGGCGTGATCGGCATCTGCACGCAGGACGGCCATGGCGACCTCGCCGCCGCCCGCGCTTCGGCCGAGACGGGGGTGCCGCTATGCGCGTCGACCCTGTCCAACGATCCGCTGGAGGACGTCGCCACGGCGTGCGGCGACACGCCCGGCTTCTTCCAGCTCTACACGCCCAAGGACAAGGGGCTCGCCGAAAGCCTGATCTCCCGCGCCGAGGCTGCTGGCTACAAGGCGATCGTGGTGACGCTCGACACCTGGGTCACCGGCTGGCGCCCGCGCGATCTCAACGTCGCCAACTTCCCCCAGCTTCGCGGCCACGTCCTCCAGAATTATTTCGTCGATCCCGTCTTCCAGCGGCTGTTCGGCAAGCCGATTGCGGACAATCTGCCCGGCGCGATCGGCTATTGGGGGTCGCAGTTCGGCAAGGTGCTCACCTGGGACGACATGGCCTGGCTCAAGTCGACGACGACGCTGCCGATCGTCCTGAAAGGCATCTGCCACCCCGATGACGCGCGGCGCGCGGTCGATACCGGCGCGGACGCGATCTATTGCTCCAACCACGGCGGCCGTCAGGCGAACGGCGGCCTCGCCGCGATCGACATGCTGCCCGGCGTCGTCGCGGCGGCGGGCGACCTGCCCGTCCTGTTCGATTCGGGCGTCCGCTCCGGCACCGACGTCGTCAAGGCGCTGGCGCTGGGCGCTCGCGCGGTCGGCATCGGCCGCCCCTACGCCTACGGCCTCGCGCTCGACGGCGCGGCCGGCTGCGCCCACGTCCTCAAGTGCATCCTTGCCGAAGCCGACCTGCTGATGGCCGTCAACGGCTGGCCCGATGTCGCCGCGGTGCGCGAGGCGGGGGCGGTGCGGGTCTGAGGTAGCGCGGCTCAGACCAACTGTAGCTGAACCTTCCGGCCGACGACCTCGGCGGCGCGTTGCAGCGTCTCGATCGTCACGTTGCTGTTGGCGGGATCGAGCACCCGGTCGACCTGCGTACGGCTCGTGTGCATCATCGTCGCCAGGCCACGCTTGCTGATCTTGCGCTCTCGCATCGCCTCCGCGAGCTGCCAGGCGATGACTTCCTTGATCGCCTTGGCCTGGAATGTCTCCAGCGTCCCTTGCTCGCCGAGGAAGCTGTCGAGCGTCGAGCCCCGGTGTGTGTCGTCAGCCATGGTCGACTTCCTTCTTGCGTTTCAGCGCCAGGTCCAGATCGCTCTTCGGTGTCGTTTTCGTCTTCTTGATGAAACCGTGAAGCGCGTACAATTCGCCCCCGTGGAAGCAGATCAGCACCCGGGCGATGGTGCCGTCCGGTAACGACGTCCTGACCTCGTACAGTCCACCACCCATCGGTCGGACAAGCGGCATACCCACCGGCCAGCGCCATTGCACCCGCGTCAGATCCTGCCCGACGGCAGCCCGATTGGCCTCAGGCAAGTCGAGCAGCCAATCGCGCACCGGCTCGTTGCCGGATGCAGATCGAAAGAAGACCAGCGTGATTTTCGGCGAACGCGGGGTCGGGGGCACAATCATCGAGCTATTAACCGACACCATAAAAGGTGCCATAAGTCAAGTCGTCACGACGAGAGTTCCCGGTTGATCCTGTGCGATTACCTCGTCACACTCATCCCGAAGGAGAGGCAGACATGCCCAAGGCTAACAACGACGGCGTTGAGATCGAATGGGACGAGCGCGGCGATGCCGCCGACCCGGCGGTGCTCCTCATCATGGGGCTGGGCGGGCAGATGACGCGCTGGTCGGAGGAGTTCATGGCGGCGCTGGTCGCCCATGGTTTCCGCACGATCCGCTTCGATAATCGGGACGTCGGCCTCTCGACCAAGTTCGATGCCGCCGGCCTGCCCGACCTGATGAAGGTCGGCGCGGCGGTCATGATCGGGGGCAAGCCGGACATTGCCTATACGCTCGAACACATGGCCGCCGACGCGGTCGCGGTGCTCGACGCCGCCGGGGTCGATCGCGCGCACGTCGTCGGCGCGTCGATGGGCGGGATGATCGCGCAGCTCGTCGCCACCGAGCATCCCGAGCGCGTCCTGACGCTGACCTCGATCATGTCGTCGACCGGCAATCCGGCGCTGCCCCGCGCCACCGCCGAGGCGAACGCGGTGCTGATGACGCGGCCGGCGGGGGCCGACATGGACTCGCTGATCGCGCACGGCGTCAAGTCCGCCAGGGTGATCGGCAGCCCCGGCTATCCCACCGACGAAGCCATTCTCGCCGGGCGCATCCGCAGCGATGCCGAGCGCTCGCACTATCCGCCGGGCTTCGCGCGCCAGATGGCGGCGATCATGGGCAATGGCGACCGCCGCCCGCGCCTCGCGAAGATTACCGCGCCGACGCTCGTCATCCACGGCGCCGACGACCCGCTCGTGCCCGTCGCGGCTGGGCGCGATACCGCCGCGAGCATCCCGGGCGCGCGGCTGGAGGAGATCCCCGGCATGGGCCACGACCTGCCCGTCGCGCTGATCGGCCCGATCACCGACCTGATCGCCGCGCACGCCAGGCAGGCGACCGTGCCCGCCTGACGCAACGGCCATGTCGCCCCGCGCGTTGCGGTGCGACATGAATGTTTTCCCGATAATCGAAGCCGTTGGCGGCCTCGCCATCACGGCGCTGACGCTGGCGGACATCTTCGCCACCATCCTCGTCCCCGGCCAGGTCGATCGCCAGCTCCGCATCAGCGCCTATATGAGCAGCGCCACCCGCCCGCTCGCCCGGCTCAGCGCGCGCTGGGCGCGGGCGCCGGGGCGGCGGCCCGCCAACAGCTTCGCGTCGTTCGTCTTCCTGCTCGTGTTCGCCGCCTGGATGCTGCTGCTGCTCGGCGGGTTTGCGCTGCTGTTCCACACGATGCGGGACAGCTTCCGGCCGGTGGTCGACTGGGGCGATGCGGTCTATCTCGCCGGCTGCTCGCTGCTGACGCTCGGGGTCAGCGAGGTCGACGCGCTCGGCGGCGCGCGCTGGCTGATCCTCGCGGCCGGCCTGTCGGGGTTCGCGGTCATCACCGGCACGATCAGCTTCGTCCTCCAGATCCAGACCGCGCTCCACCAGCGCGAGAGCCGCGTACTGACGCTCGGCAGCCTCGCCGGCACGCCGCCGTCGGGGGTCCACCTCCTCGAAGCCGTCAACGAGCTGAAGGTCGCGGGCGAGCTCCACGATTTCTTCCGCGTCTGGCGCGACTGGGCGGCGGCGGTGCTCCACAGCCATGTGTCGTCGCCGGTGCTGATCCATTTCCACTCGGTCGACCGCGAGGGCGACTGGCTGACCGCGCTGGAGGCGGTGCTCGACGCGGCGACCTTGCTGATGGCGCTGACCGCGCACGAGGCAAAGGGTGCCGCGACGCTGATGCACCGCGCCGGCAGCCGCACCGCCGCCCGTCTCGCCGCGCTGATGGAGGTGAAGGATGCGGACGCGCCGGCGCTCGACGACGCCGCGGTGACCGCGCTGGCGGCGAGATTGCGCGATGCGGGATATGAGGTCGCGCCGGTCGACGCCGCGATCGTCACCACCCTCAACCGCCTGCGCGCCGATTACGCCGGCCGCATCGCCGGGCTGGCCGGCGTGCTGGGCGCGCAGCGGACCAGGCCGCTCGACTAGAGTCTGATTCAGCGTCGCTGAATTGCGGCGGCGCCGGCCCGCTCCCCCACCCCACCTCCCAAACAGTATAATGTCTTGGGAGGTGGGGTGGGGGAGCGGGCCGGCGCCGCATCCACGTAAGTGGATCAAACTCTAGGAAACCTTCAGCACCTCCAGCGCCAGCAGCGTCGGCTCGCCGGTAACCTGCAGCAGATACCGCCCCGGCTTCAGATCGAACTCGACGAACTTGCGTACCGGGGTGCAGTCCGGCCCATGCCCGTGCGCGACCGAGGACAGCGCCGCGCCGTTGGCGACGACGTCGATCCACACGCCCGCGCCCAGCGCGACGCGATAGCGCCCCGCGCTCGCCGCCTCGAACGCGAACAGCCCGCCGTGCGCGGTCGCGGCCAGCGGCTTCCTGGGCGTGACCGGCAGCTTGAGCGCGCCTGCCGGTTGCAGGCTCGCGCGCGCGCCGCGCCCGACGGTCAGCATCGCGTCGCCGACTGCGGCGGGCTCGGCGGCGGCGGCGACGGGGATAGCGGCGTTCCAGCCGGCATAGTCGGCGGGCAGCGCCACGGGGGTGGCGGGGCAGGCGGCGGCCGGGGCGGACGCCATCGTGGCCTGGGCGAGGAGCAGGGCGATCAACATGGCCGTCCCTTACGCCGTGACGATCATTCCGTCGAGAACGGCGACCGGCCAGCTCTCCAGCCGCTGCCCGACGCAGGGTCCGCCGACGCACACCCCGTCCTCCACCCGGAACAGCGCGCCGTGCCAACCGCATTGGATGAACGCGCCGTCGCCGGTCAGATAGCCGTCGAGTTCCTGCGCCAGCGGCATCCCGGCGTGCGGGCAGCGATCGACATAGCCGTGCACCTCGCCGTCCCGCCGCACCACGAAGCCGTGGAAGCGGCCGCCGCGCATCTGCAACACGAAGTTGCGCGCCTTGCCGTCGGCGATCGCGTCGAACGTCGTCAGCTTCACCCCCGCCGGCGTCGCGAACACCCGCGCGTCTGTCATCCCGGCAGCACCGCCTTGGGAAAGTCCGCCCACACCTCGTCGTAATCGAGCTGGCAATGCTCCAGCGCGAACGCGGTCGGCCGATACGCCCAGCAGCTCTCGACCATGAACGCCATCGTCCCCTCGATCTTGTGCGGCTTCAGCTCGGCGTCCGACGCGCCCCGCCAGCTCGCCAGATCGGGCCCATGGCCTGCCATCAGGTTGTGCAGCGACAGCCCGCCCGGCTGGAATCCTTCCGCCTTCGCGTCATACGCGCCGGTGATCAGCCCCATCGCCTCCGACATGACGTTGCGATGGAACCAGGGCGGCCGGAACGTCCCTTCCGCCACCATCCAGCGCGGCGGGAAGATGACGAAATCAGCGTTGGCGCGTCCGGGCACGTCGCTCGGCGAGGTCAGCAAGGTGAAGATAGACGGGTCGGGATGATCGAACGACACCGTGTTGATCGTGTTGAACCGGCTGAGGTCATAGCGCCACGGCGCGAGATTGCCGTGCCACGCCACCACGTCGAGGGGCGAATGGTCGAGCGTCGTCGTCCACAGCGACCCCATGAACTTCTGGATGACCTCGGTCCGGTTGTCGCGATCCTCGAACCACGCCACTGGCGTCTCGAAGTCACGCGGATTGGCGAGCCCGTTCGCGCCGATCGGCCCCAGATCGGGCAGCCGGAACAGCGCGCCATGGTTCTCCGCGACATAACCGCGCGCCGCGCCATCGGGCAGAGTGCAGCGGAACTTCACCCCACGCGGCACCAGCGCGATCTGCCCCGGCGCGACCGCGATCCGCCCCAGCTCGGTCAGCAATTGCAGCCGCCCCGCCTGCGGAATGAACAGCAGCTCGCCGTCCGCATCGACGAACACGCGATCGACCATGTCCTTCGACGCCGCGTAGAGATGCACCGCGACCCCCTCCAGATCGGCCGGATCGCGGTTGGCGAGCATCGTCGTCATGCCGTCGATCAGGTCGACGTCCGGGGCGGCGTCCGCGATCGGATCCCAGCGCAGCCGGTTGGGCGCGAGCGGCTGGTCCGACGTCCCCGGCGCGAATCGCTTCGCGCCCTCGTAGCGCTCGAACGCCGGATGCTCGGCGGTCGGCCGCATCCGGTACAGCCACGACCGCCGGTTCTCGTGCCGGGGCGCGGTGAAGGCGGTGCCCGATACCTGCTCGGCATACAGCCCGAACGGCGGCCGCTGCGGCGAGTTCTGGCCCACGGGGAGCGCGCCGGCGACCGCTTGGGTCGAGACGTGGTTGCCGAAGCCGGGGATGTAGGGGGTCATCGAATCTCCGTCATGCCGGCCTTGTGCCGGCATCCACGGTCGGTCTCGCCCAACCAACCGTAAGAATGAACTGCGGTGGATGCCGGGACTGGCCCGGCATGACGACGCTAGGCATCCACCTGGATCACGCCCCGCCGGATCTGGTCCAGCTCGATGCTCTCGAACAGCGCCTGGAAATTGCCGTTGCCGAACCCCTCGTTCCCCTTGCGCTGGATGATCTCGAAGAAGATCGGCCCGAACATGTTCTCGGTGAAGATCTGGAGCAGGATCCCCTCGCCGTTCTCCACCGACCCGTCGATCAGGATGCGGTTCTTCTTCAGCCGCGCGACGTCCTCGCCATGCCCCGGCACGCGCTTGTCGACGAGCTCGTAATAGGTCTCGATCGTGTCCTGCAATTTCACGCCGCGCGCGCGCAGCCGCTCGACCGTGTCGTAGATGTCGGGGGTCGTCAGCGCGAGGTGCTGGATGCCCTCGCCGTGATAGTCGCGGATGAACTCCTCGATCTGCGAATCGTCGTCCTGCGATTCGTTGAGCGGGATGCGGATCGCCTTGTCGGGTGCGATCATCGCCTGGCTGAACAGGCCCGTCGCCTTGCCCTTGATGTCGAAATACTTCTGCTCCTCGAACCCGAACAGCTCGCGATAGAAGGCGCTCCACACCTGCATCTGCCCGCGCCGGACGTTGTGGGTGAGGTGGTCGAGCAGGTCGAGCCCGACGTTGTTCGTGGCCTCCGCGTCCCGCCAGCCCGGAAACTCCGCCCAGTCCGCATAGGGGTCTGCGCCGTCGGGGATGAAGTACAGATACGACCCGCCGATGCCCTTGATGACGGTATCGTCCTCTTCGGTCGCTTCTGCGCCATGGGCCATCGCCCATTCGACCGCCTTGGCCGGGTCGGCGACGCGGAACGCCATCGCGCTCGCCGAGGCGCCGTGCGCGTTGCGGAAATCCTTCACCCGCCCCGCCTCGTCGCGGTTGAGCATCAGGTTGATTCGCCCCTGCTTGTAGCGGGTGATGTTCTTCGACGGGTGGCGGTGCGTCGCGACGAAGCCGAGCTGCTCGAACTGCCGCGCCATCGCCTCGGGATCGGGCGAGGTGAACTCGACGAACTCGAAGCCGTTCAGGCCGAGCGGGTTGCCGGTTGCGGTCTGCGGGTCGTCGAGCGCCATGGTCGGTCTCCAGATAGTATCAAATGAAACTATTTGATTGCCCCGTCCGAGTCAAATGCTAGGGCTGACGACATGGCCAACCGGCTCCAGCTCGATCGGTTCCTCCCTTACCGCCTGTCGATCGCGTCCAATCTCGTCAGCGACCGCATCGCCTCGGCCTATCAGGCGCTGTTCGGCCTCACGATCCCCGAATGGCGGCTGATCGCGGTGGTCGCCGAAGCCGGCCCGATCACCCCCGCCGCGCTCGGCGACCGTACCCGCATGGACAAGGTGACCGTCAGCCGCGCGGCAGCGGCGCTGGTCCAGCGCCACCTGCTCGCCCGCACGCCCAACGCCCAGGACCGCCGCTCGCACCTCCTCGATCTCACCGATGCCGGTCACCACCTCTATGGCCGGGTGGCGCCCGAGGCGCTCAAGCTGGAGCGCCAACTCCTCGCCGCCTTCAGCGTGGAGGAGGTCGCAGCCTTCACCGCCCTGCTCCGGCGGCTGGAAGAAGCTGCGCTGGAATAGGGCTGTCCTACACGCCCGCCACCATGCTTTGACCCACGCATGTCCCTTCACTTCCGTCACCCCGGCCGTGAGCCGGCATCCAAGCCAGACCCGGGCGTCAGCAGTCGCCACCGAGCGACGAACCAGGCTCCGGCCTGGACCCCGGCTCAAGGCCGGGGTGACGGGGGTGAGCCTCAACTTCCTCAACTTGTCCCCGCCGCGTGCGCGCGCACGCGAGAGGGTGCGACTTTTGTGACTTTTGGACGCCGCGCGATGCCCTCAACTTTCTCAACTTGTCCCCCTGCATCCGTCATGCCGGCCTCGTGCCGGCATCCGCTCCAGCACCGGGCCGATCGCTCATCAACGGAGTGCCGCAGCCGGCACGGGAGTGGATGCCGGCACAGGGCCGGCATGACGGTGGTGAGCCTCAACTTTCTCAACTTGTCACCCGCCCCACCGTCCGCCAAGCGGCGGCACGAGAGGATGATTCCATGATCGACCCAATGACCGTAAGGGCCGGCCTGCTGGTCGCCGAGCCCCTGGCGCGCTTCATCGACGAGCACGCGCTGCCCGGCACCGGCCTCGACTCCGACAAGTTCTGGCAGGGCGCGGCGGCCATCTTCGCACGCTTCACCCCGGACAACTGCGCACTCCTCGCGCGCCGCGACGACCTCCAGACGCGGATCGACGCCCGCTACGAGGCCGGTCAGCCGGTCGACGAGGCCCATCTGCGCGACATCGGCTACCTCGTCCCCGAACCCGCCCCGTTCGCGGTCACGACCCAGAACGTCGACCCGGAGGTCGGCACCACCGCCGGTCCGCAACTCGTCGTCCCCGTCCTCAACGCCCGCTTCCTGCTCAACGCCGCCAACGCGCGCTGGGGCAGCCTCTACGACGCGCTCTACGGGACAGATGCCATTTCGCGCGATCCTAAGCCTAGCGGCTACGACGAGCATCGCGGCTTCGACGTAATCTACTGGGCCAAACGCTTTCTTGATGAAGCCGTCCCGCTGGTTGATAGCTTGTGGCATGAGTGGGCAGGCGAAGGGCCGACGCTGGTAGAACCGACGCAACTGGTCGGGCGCGCTGGCGACAATCTGCTGCTGAAGCACAATGGCCTCCACATCGAGGTGGTCATCGATCGCACCCACCCGATCGGTCGTGACGATCTTGCCGGCATCGCCGACGTCATCCTCGAATCCGCCATCACCACCATCGTCGACCTGGAAGATTCGATCGCCGCGGTCGACGCCGACGACAAGGTCGCGGCCTACACCAACTGGCTCGGCGTCATGAAGGGCGACCTGACCGACACGTTCGAGAAGGGCGGCGAGATCCAGACCCGCCGCCTTAACGAAGATCGCCGCTACACCACGCCGGACGGCGGTGAACTGATCCTCCCCGGCCGCGCCCTGCTCTTTGTCCGCAACGTCGGCCACCTCATGACCACCCCCGCCGTCCGCCTCCCGGAAGGCGGCGAAGCCCCCGAAGGCATCCTCGACGCGATCGTCACCAGCCTCTGCGCACTCCACGACAAGGGGACGAACAGCCGCACCGGCTCGATCTACATCGTCAAGCCCAAGATGCACGGCCCCGACGAGGCCGCCTTCACCAACCGCCTGTTCGACGCGGTCGAGGACCTGCTCGGCCTCGCGCGCCACACGATCAAGGTCGGGGTGATGGACGAGGAGCGCCGCACGTCGGCCAATCTCGCGGCCTGCATCCACGCGGTGAAGGACCGCATCGCCTTCATCAACACCGGCTTCCTCGATCGCACCGGCGACGAGATGCACACCGCGATGCGTGCCGGCCCGATGATCCGCAAGGGCGAGATGAAGACATCCGCCTGGATCACCGCCTACGAGAACCGCAACGTCCAGATCGGCCTCGCCTGCGGCCTGTCGGGGCGGGCGCAGATCGGCAAGGGCATGTGGGCCGCCCCCGACATGATGGCCGACATGCTCGCGCAGAAGATCGCGCACCCAAAGACCGGCGCGACCACCGCCTGGGTGCCGTCGCCCACCGCCGCGACGCTCCACGCGACGCATTACCATCAGGTCGACGTCTTCGCCCGGCAGGCCGAACGTCGCGCCGAGCCGGTCGCAGCACTCGCCGATCTGCTCACCGTCCCCGTCGCCGGGGGCCGCAACTGGACGCCGGAAGAGGTCCGCGAGGAACTCGACAACAATGCGCAAGGGATTCTCGGCTATGTCGTCCGCTGGATCGACCAAGGCGTCGGCTGTTCCAAGGTGCCCGACATCCACGACGTCGGCTTGATGGAGGATCGCGCGACGCTGCGCATCTCGTCGCAGCATATCGCCAACTGGCTGCTCCACGGCGTCACCACCCCGCCCGAGGTCGACGCCGCCTTTGTCCGCATGGCCGCCAAGGTCGATGCCCAGAACGCCGGTGACCCGCTCTACAAGGCGCTCACCCCCGACAGCCTCGCGATGCAGGCCGCTCGTGCGCTCGTGTTCGAGGGCGTCGAACAGCCCAACGGCTATACGGAGCCCCTGCTCCACCGCTTCCGCCAACAGTCAAAGGCAGCGGAGCATGAGTGGGCGGAGAATTGAGCAATGCGCCTCCCCGGCGAAAGCCGGGGCCCAATCCCGAGCTCAGGACTGGGCCCCGGCTTTCGCCGGGGAGGGTTACAAGGAACGTAAAGACATGCCCCTCTACCGCATCGCCAACCAGCAACCCGCCGTCCCCGCCAGCGCCTGGGTCGCGCCTTCCGCCGACCTGATCGGCGACGTCCAGCTCGGCGAAGCGGCGTCGGTGTGGTTCGGTGCCGTCATCCGTGCGGACAACACCCCGATCGTCGTCGGCGCGCGAACCAATATCCAGGAAGGCGCGATGCTCCATTCCGACCCCGGCGCGCCGCTGACGATCGGCGAAGGCTGCACGATCGGTCACCACGCCATCCTCCACGGCTGCACCATCGAAGCCAACGTCCTGATCGGCATGGGCGCGACGATCCTCAACCGCGCGGTGATCGGCGAGAACAGCCTGGTCGGTGCCGGCGCGCTGGTGACGGAGGGCAAGGCCTTCCCGCCCGGCTCACTCATCGTCGGCAGCCCCGCCCGCGCCGTCCGCCAGCTCGACGGGGCGACCATCGCCGGCCTCAAACTCTCCGCCGCCCATTACGCCGCCAGGGCCGCCGACTATGCGCGCGACCTGCACCGCATCGACTAGGCAGCGGCATATTTCTGCGACAATTGGCCGCTAGGCGCGCCGGACACTGAATCGGAACATTGATGCGCAGCCTAGGCGTTACCCTGATGGCCCTGAGCGGCCTGCCCGCAATGGCGACGGCGCAGCAGCAGCCCGCGCCCGCCGTGCCCAGAACCGCGCCCGCCGCCGTGCCGCAGGACGATGCCAATTCCGACGAGCCCGACATCATCGTCCGCGGCCAGCGCAACCTGCCCGGCTCGGTCGTCGGCGACATCCCCCCCGAGGAGCAGCTCGGCCCCGCCGACATCCGCTCCTACGGCGTCAGCTCGGTCGCCGACCTGCTCAACGAGTTGAGTCCCCAGACCCGCTCCGGCCGTGGCTCCGGCGGCGCTCCCGTGGTGCTGCTCAACGGCCGCCGCATCTCCTCCTTCAACGAGATCCGCGACCTGCCGACCGAGGCCATCGCCCGCGTCGACATCCTGCCCGAAGAGGTCGCGCTCAAATACGGCTATCCGGCGGATCAAAAAGTCGTGAACTTCGTGCTCCGCCAGCGCTTCCGCGCCGTCACCGCCGAGCTTGCCGACAAGATCACCACGCAAGGCGACCGTAACAATCCCCAGGGCGAACTCGACCTGCTCAACATCCGCCGCGACCACCGCATCAACCTGCACAGCTCCTATCAGCAGAGTTCGGCGCTGCTCGAATCGCAGCGCGACATCCTCCCGACGATCGTCAACGGCGTCGACCAGTCGCCCTACCGCACCTTGCTCGGCTTCTCCCGCAACATGTCGGTCAACGGCAGCTACGCGCGCAACATCCTCGGCAATGTCGGCGCGACGGTGAACGCCCGGGTGGAGGGGACCGAAGGGGTCAGCAAGCAGGGGCTGGGACCCGATGGCGCGCTGGAGCAACGGACGACGGGCGTTACCGGGCACCTCGGCACCTCGTTCAACGGCAATGTCGGCACGTGGCGCTGGTCGCTGACCGGCAATTATGACGACGCGACCAACAAGACGCTGACCGACACCGGCGTCACCAACAACTTCGCGCGCAGCCACTCGACCAGCGCCGGACTCGACGCGCAGGCGAACGGCACGTTGTTCCGCCTGCCGGCGGGCGACGTCGCGACCAGTATCGCGGTCGGCGGCGACACCAGCGACTTCACCAGCCGCTCGATCCGCTCGGGCCTGATCCAGACCGGGCAGGTGTCGCGCGACAGCGGCAGCGGCCGGCTCAACGTCGACCTGCCCCTGACGAGCAAAAGCAAGGGTTTCGGCGGCGCGATCGGCACCTTGTCGGTCAATTTCAACGCGGCGGTCCAGCAATTGTCGGACTTCGGCACGCTGACGACGCTCGGCTATGGCGCGAACTGGTCGCCGATCGACGGCGTCCGCGTCATCGCCTCGGTCACCGACGAGGACGGCGCACCGTCGGCGCAGCAGCTCGGCAACCCGCAGGTGGTGACGCCCAACGTCCGCCTGTTCGATTATGTCCAAGGCACGACCGCGACGGTGACGACGGTCAGCGGCGGCAACGCGACCTTGAAGGGCTTCGACACCCACACCGCCAAGCTCGGCCTGACGCTCAAGCCCTGGTCGGCGAAGGATCTTACCTTCATCGCCAATTACGTTACGAGCCATGTCGACGATCCGGTCGCCAGCTTTCCCGCCGCGACCGCGCAGATCGCCGCCGCCTTTCCGGGCCGCTTCACCCGCGACTTGACCACGGGCCAGTTGCTGCGGGTGGACACCCGCCCGATCAATTTTGCCCGGACCTCGCGCTCGGAGCTGCGCTACGGCTTCAACCTGTCGATCCCGTTGAAGTCCGAGATCCAGCGGCAGATCGAGGCGTTCCGCAACGGCACCGGCCCCAATCCGTTCGCCGGGCTCAATTTTCCCGGCCAGCGCCGTCCGGGCCAGACCGGGGCGCCCGGGCAGGGCCAGCCGGGCACGCCGCCGACCAGCGCCGACGCCCCGCCGCCGGGGGGTGCTCCCGCCGCGGGCGGCACACCGCCCGACGGTGGCTTCCGCGGCTTCGGCGGCGGGCAGGGCGGCGGCCCCGGCGGTGGACCTCGCGGCGGCGGTGGTGGTGGCGGCTTCGGCGGCGGGCGCGGCGGACAGGGCGGTGGTCGGCTCCAGTTCGCGCTCTATCACACCTGGCATTTCTCCGACGACGTGCTGGTGGCGGCGAACGGGCCGAAGCTGAACCTGCTCGACGGCGATGCCATCGGCTCCAGCGGCGGCCAGTCGCGCCACGAGGTGGAGGGCCAGGCCGGTTACAGCAACAATGGGCTGGGCGCGCGGCTGTCGGTCAATTTTGAGAGCGCCACCCGGGTCAACGGCGGCACGGCGGCTGCGCCCCGGCAACTGAAGTTCGGCTCCCTCGGCACCGCGAGCCTGCGCTTATTCTTCGATCCGACCGCCCGGCTCGCACTGCTGCGCAAGCATCCCTGGGTGCGCGGCGCGCGGGTGACCTTCTCGATCGACAACGTCCTCGACACCCGCCAGCGCGTGACCGACCAGACCGGTGCGGTCCCGATCGGCTATCAGCCCGACCTGCTCGACCCGCTCGGCCGGACGGTAAGGCTCTCAATTCGCAAGCTGTTTTTCTAACCACCGCGCCGCCACTTCGGGGCTGCGCTTGGCGGTGTCGCGGTCGACCTGATAGTTCGCGGCACGCATCTTCTCGACCGGGATGCGCCCGACCAGCGGCTTGAGCGCTGCGAGGAAACGGGCGTCCCTGGCGTGGCCGGGCGAGACCAGCAGGATGGCGTCGTAGCCCGGGATCGCGCCCTTCGGGTCAGTGAGCACCGTCAGCCCATCGGCGGCGATACGGCCGTCGGAAGAGAAGGCGGAGATCACGTCCGCCTCGCCGCTCGCCAGCGCGCGGTACATGAAGGTCGGGCTGTACGGCCGCGCGGCCTTGAAGCGGAAGGGATAGGCACGCTTGACCGCCGCCCATTCGGGTCGCTCCAGAAACTCGAGATCGCTGCCCAGCGTCAAGCCGGGCGACGCGGCTGCGAGGTCGTCCAACGTCCGGATGCCCCTTGCCCTGGCGTCCGCCCCGTGCATTGCGAAGGCATAGGCGTTCTCGAACCCGAGCGGCCCGACCAGACCGACGCCCTTGGTCCGCCCCGCCCAATCGCCGATCGCCCTTACCATCGCGGCGTGAGGCGGCGTGTCGGCGCGCTTCATCTCGTTGGTCCAGATCGTGCCGGCATAGTCGACGTAGACATCGACATCACCGCCCGCGAGCGCGCTGAAGATCACCGCCGAGCCGAGGCCGTCGCGGTATTCGACGCGATAGCCGGCGCGCTGGAGGCGGTCGCCGATGAGGCGGGCGAGGATGAATTGCTCGGAGAAGTTCTTGGCGCCGACCACGACGGTGCGTTGCGGCCTGGCCCAGAGCGGGCCGGTCGCGGCGAGCACGCCGGCCGCGAGCAGCGCGAGACCGCCGATCCACAGCGGTCGCCTGCGCTGGCGGATGCCGCGCTCGACGACGCCGATCAGCGCGTCCGCCGCCAGCGCCAGCGCGGCGGCGGCGAAGCAGCCGGCGAGGACCAGCGCCCAGTTCTGCGTCTGCAAGCCGGCGAAGATCAGATCGCCGAGGCTGGCCGCACCGACGGTGGTCGACAGCGTCGCCGCGCCGACGGTCCACACCGCCGCCGTGCGGATGCCCGCGACAACGACGGGCAGGGCGAGCGGCGCCTCGACCAGCCGCAGCTTCTGCGCCGGGGTCATCCCGACCGCGTCCGCCGCCTCGATCACCGCCAGGTCCAGCCCGGTCAGCCCGGCAACGCCATTCCGCAGGATCGGCAGCACCGCGTAAAGGGTCAGCGCCAGCAGCGACGGCAGGAAGCCGAGCGCGGGGACGCCGAGCCAGGCGAGGCTCAGCAGCAGCGGATAGAACAGCGCCAGCAGCGCCAGCGCGGGGACGGTCTGCACCAGGCTCGCCGCGCCCAGCGCCACCCGCCCCACCCCGGGCCGTCGCGCCGACCAGACCGCCAGCGGCAGGCTGATCGCGATACCCAGCGCCAGCGCCGAGGCGGCGAGCAGGACGTGCGCGGCGAGCAGCGGCGGGACGCGGCCGAGCGCGTCGGCGAAGGCGCTCACGCTTCCAGCCTCCGCAGCCGCTCGGCCTGTTCACGTGGGACGGCGACCAGCGCCTGCGCGGCATCGCCGCCTTCGCCGTGGAGCAACGCAGCGGGCGCGGCGTCGGCGACCAGTTTCCCGGCGGCCATCACCAGCACGCGGTCGGCCAGCAGCAGCGCCTCCGCCATGTCATGTGTCACCAGCATCGTGGTCAGGCCAAGCCGGTCGTGGAGCGCGCGGATGGCGCGGCCGAGGCTGTCGCGCGTCACCGGGTCGAGCGCGCCGAACGCCTCGTCGAGCAGTAGCAGCCGTGCGCCGGGCGCGAGCGCGCGGGCGATGGCGACGCGCTGGCGCTGTCCGCCCGACAGCGCGGCGGGCAGCCGGACAGCAAGCGTCCGGGGCAGCTCGACCAGATCGAGCAGCTCGGCGACGCGCCCGCCCTCGCGCCGGCCGGCGATGCGCAGGCCGATGGCGATGTTCTCGGCCACGGTCAGATGCGGGAACAGCCCGATATGCTGGAAGACGTAGCCGATCCGCCGCCGCAGCGCCGGGGCGGGGCCGGCGGCGACGTCCGCCTCATCGACCATGACGCGGCCGCCGGTGGGTTCGACCAGCCGGTTGACGGTCTTGAGCAGCGTCGACTTGCCCGATCCCGACGCACCGACCAGCGCGACGAACTGGCCACCCGGAATGGCAACCGAGACGCTGTCCACCGCGGCGACTTCGCCGTAACGCTTGGTAACGCCATCAAAGGCGAGCGAGGGGGCTGGCATCATGGTGCTGGATGCGGGATGCACGACCCATCGTCAAACGGGACAGCACCATGAGCATCGTCAAGGCCATCTTCATCACCGGCGGCGCGTCGGGCATCGGCCGGGCGACGGCACGGCTGTTCGCGAGCCGGGGCTGGCGGGTCGGGGTCGCGGACGTCAACGAGGCGGGGCTGGCGGAGACCGCGGACCAGATCGGCGGGATGGTGCAACGCCACACGCTCGACGTGCGGGATCGCGATGCCTGGGTACGCGCGCTCGACGCCTTTACCGAGGCGTCCGGCGGGCGGCTCGACGTGCTGTTCAACAATGCCGGCATCGCCCAGGGCGGTCCGCTCGCCGAGACGCCGTTCGAGGAGATCGACCGGGTCATCGCCATCAACCTGGTCGGCGTCCTCAACGGCGCGCGGATCGGCCACGCCTATCTCAGGCGCACGCCCGGCGCGTGCCTGCTCAACACCGCCTCGGCCTCGGCGATCTATGGCTCGGCGGGGCTCGCGCCCTATTCGGCGACCAAGTTCGGGGTGCGGGCGCTGACCGAGGCGCTCGACGGCGAGTGGCACGCCGACGGCATCCGGGTTCGCGACATCGTGCCGGGCTTCATCGACACGCCGTTGCTGCAAGGGCCGGTGACGGGGAGCAACCATTCGATCCGGGAAGTCGTCACCGGGCGGGGGCTGGAGCTGACGTCGGCCGAGGCGGTGGCGGAGGCCGCCTGGGGGGCGGTGCATGGCGACCGCGTCCACACCTTCGTCGGTCCGACCGCGAAGCGGATGGCGTTCGCGGCACGCTGGCTGCCGGGGCGGATGCGCAAGATGATGCGTGCCGGCATCGGCCAATAAGGTCAGCCTGCGGGGTAATAGACCCACGCGCCGATGGCCTGCCCGAAATCGACGACGTTCGCCATGAAGTGGCGCGTCGTCTCGCCGGCGTTCAGGACATAGTCCGCGGTCACCAGCAACGACAACGCGAGCAGGACGGCTTTCATGATCGTGATTCTGCCATCGCGAGATTAAGAAGCGGTTGCCGCCGATCAGTCGCCCAGGATGCCGTCGATCGCCTCCGCCAGCTCGATGTCGCGATGCGACAGGCCGCCGGCGTCGTGGGTGGTGAGCAGCACCTCCACCCGATTCCAGACATTGGTCCATTCGGGGTGGTGGTTCGCCTTCTCGGCGATCAGCGCCACCTGCGCCATGAAGCCGAACGCCTCGGGAAAATCCGTGAAGACGATCGAGCGCGTGATCGCGTCGCGACCCTCGTCGTAATCCCAGTCCGGCAGCCCATCCAGCGCCTCGGCGCGCTCCGCTTCGCTCAACGCCTCGATCACGGCTGTCGCTCCTTGGGTTCCAGTCGCGGCCACGGTAAGGCGAGCGGTGATGATGGGGCAAGCGCCGAGTGCCGATGAGATCGAGGCGGTCGCCCGCGCGACGATCGCGCGCCTGCCGGCGCCGTTCCGCGCGCATCTGGGCGATATCGTGCTGATCGTCGAGGAGGAGGCGGACGACGAGACGCTGGCCGCGCTCGGCATCGAGCATCCGCTCGACCTGACCGGAGTCTATCACGGGGTGCCGTTGGGCGAGAGATCCGCCTTCGGCACGGCGGCGCCGCCCGACCGCATCCATCTGTATCGCCGCGCCATCCTCGACGAATGGTGCGAGACGGGGGTGCGGCTCGACGATCTGGTGGCGCATGTCACCGTCCATGAGATCGGCCATCACTTCGGGCTGTCGGACGACGACATGCACGCGCTCGAAGCGGCGGTCGCGGATTGAGCCTGCTCGCGTTCGAGGATGTCGCGCTGGCGCGGGGCGGCCGGGTGCTGTTCGAGGCGCTGACGCTGGCGCTCGGCCCCGGCGGGGCGCTGGTGGTGACGGGGCCGAACGGGGCTGGCAAGTCGAGCCTGATCCGGTTGGCCGCCGGGCTGCTCGCGCCGGCGGCGGGCGTCGTGCGGCGGGGCGGGCGGACGGCGCTGCTGGGTGAGGCGTCCGCGCTGGACCCGGAGCGGTCGCTGGCGCGGGCGCTCGGGTTCTGGGCGGCGCTGGATGGGGTCGGGGGCGAGGCGGTCGACGGGGCGATGGCGGCGCTGGGCCTTCGCGAGCTGGCCGAGGTGCCGGTGCGGATGCTCTCGACCGGCCAGCGCCGCCGCGCCGCGCTGGCGCGGGTGGTGGCGAGCGGCGCGGCGCTGTGGCTGCTCGACGAGCCGGCGAACGGGCTGGACGTGGCGTCGGTCGCGGTGCTGGAAGGGCTCATCGCCGGGCACCGGGCCGGGGGCGGGGCGGTGGTGGTGGCGACGCATCTGCCGATCGACGTGCCGGGGGCGAAGGTGCTGGAGCTGAGGCATGGATAGGCTCCAGCCGTCACCCCGGCCCCTTCGACGCCGCCTGCGGCGTCGCTCTGGACAGGCTTGGGCCGGGGTCCACATCGGGACCGGCCTCGCCGATTCGCGTCATCTTGCGGTGCGGGAGCCCGTATCGGCGTGGATGCCGGCACAAGGCCGGCATGACGGAGCGGACGGATGCTGACCCTCATCCTTCGCGACGTCCGCCGGGGATATGCCGGGGGCGGGGCGGCGCTGGTGGTGGCGTTCTTCCTGCTCGTCGCGATCCTCTTCCCGTTCGCCATCGGCCCGGACGCCAAGTTGCTGGCGCGGGTCGGCGGCGGGGTGATCTGGGCGGCGGCGCTGCTGGCGGCGTTGTTGCCGGTCGAGCGGCTGGTCGCGCCGGATCTGGAGGCGGGCGTGCTCGACCAGCTCGCGGTGCGCGGCGTGGCGATGCCGGCGGTGGCGGCGGCCAAGATCGCCGCGCATTGGCTGGCGTTCGCGCCGCCGTTGATGGCGGCGGCGGTGGTCGCGGCGGGGCTGCTGAACCTGTCGGCGGCGGCGCTGGTCAGGGTCGAGCTGGGGCTGTTGCTCGGCACACCGGGGCTGGCGGCGCTGGCCGTGGCGACCGGGGCGCTGGTCGCGGGGCTGCGCGGCGCGAGCGCGGTCGCGGGGCTGGTGATGCTGCCGCTCGCGGCACCGCTGCTGATCTTTGGCGCGGGGGCGCTGGACGGCGGCGCGCTCGATGGAGGTGTTGGGGCGTTGAAGCTGCTTGCCGCCGTCAGCCTGCTGCTGACCGCCGGCGCGCCGTTCGTCGCGGGGGCGGCGATCAGGGCGGGGATGGAGTGAGTTCCTCTCCCTTGTGGGAGACGGAGGGAGGCGCGGAGCGCCGAAAGGGTGAGGGGGAGTCGGGCGGACTGCACCCCACTCCCCATCACCCGACCTCGCCTTTGGCTCGGCCACCCTCTCCCAGAAGGGGAGGGGGGTCAGGCTGACCACCGCGCCCAGATGGCGGTCGGTAGCACCAGCCCGCGTGCCTGTTCGCGCACGCCCAGTTCGCCGCATTCGACCGTGCCGGGGAGGTCGGCGAAGGCCTGGCGGAGCATCTCGCCGATCGCGAGTGCGCTCATGCGGACGGCGTAGACGGTCAGGAACAGGAAGCGCGACTCGGGGCCGAGGAGCTGGCGGCAATGGGCGATGAGGGCGGGGAGGTCTTCCTCCAGCCGCCAGATCTCACCTTCGGGACCGCGGCCGTATTTGGGGGGGTCGAGGAGGATGCCGTGATAGGTCCGCCCGCGCCGGACCTCGCGCGCGGCGAACTTGGCGGCGTCGTCGATGAGCCAGCGGACGGGGGCGGCATCGAGGCCGGACAGGCGGGCGTTGGCGCGGGCGGCGTCGACCGACTTCTTCGACGCATCGACATGGACGAGGCGCGCGCCTTTACCGGCGAGTGCGAGCGTGCCGACGCCGGTGTAGCCGAACAGGTTCATGACTTCAGGGACGTCGAGGCCGGCGAGGCGATCGCGCATCCAGCTCCACACCGGGGCCATGTCCGGAAAGAAGCCGAGGTGGCGGAAAGGGGTGGTCTGGGCGGTGAAGCGGACGTCGTCCCAAGTGAGTGGCCAGCCGTCGCGGGGGACGGGCTTGTCGAAGCGCCCCCCTGAAAAATCCCATCGCCCGCCGCCGTCTTCGTCCGAGCCGGGGACGAACTCGCCGTCCGCTTGCCAATCGGGGTTGGCGGGGGACCAGAGCGCCTGCGCCTCGGGGCGGATGAAGCGATAGCGGCCGTAGCGCTCCAGCTTACGGCCGTTGCCCGAGTCGAGGAGGCCATAGTCGGGCCATGGTTCGCCGATGAGGGTGTGGAGGTGCACGGCGTCAGGCCCGGTGGAAGTTGTCGAAGTTGCCGGTAATTCGCGAAATGTCGACGCCGTCGGGACGACAAGTTGAGAAAGTTGAGGCGGTCACGCGGATTCTCCCCGCCGTCACCCCGGCCTTGTGTCGGGGTCCACGCCGGTGCTGGCCCTGCCGCGTCCTATCGTGTCCATACGCCAGAGCGAGACCGCGCGTGGATACGGGCACACGGCCGGCATGACGGCATGGAGGGCATCGGACCATCCGGCGGTCATGCCAGAATGAATCGGCTGTAGGACAGCCCCATCAACCCGCTGCTCGCTCCGCCACATAGCCGCTCACCGCCTCGAAGCTTGCCCGCAACGTCGTGAAGCGCTCCTGCCGCTCGAACAGGTCGCCGACGCGGGCGGGGAGCGGCGGGCGGGCGCCGGTGGCGCGTTCGACGGCGTCGCGGAACTTGGCGGGGTGGGCGGTGGCGAGCGTCACCATCGGCACGTCGAGGTCGGCCCGCCGGGCGGCGGCGAGGGCGACGCCGGTGTGGGGGTCGATCACCTGGCCGGTCGATTCGCTCGCCCAGCGCATCGCGTTCATCATCGCGTTGGCGTCGACGCGGTCGGCGGTCATCAGCGCCGCCGCGCCCTGCGATTGCGCGTTGGTCAGCCGCATCGCGCCGGTCGCCTCGAACCCCGCCATCTGCCGGGCCAGCGCCGCGCCGTCGCGGCCGCCGAGATCGAACAGCAGGCGCTCGAAATTGGAGGAGACCTGGATGTCCATCGACGGCGTCGCGGTCTGTTGCACGGTGCCGCGCGAATAATCACCGCTGCTCAGCGCGCGGGCGAGGATGTCGTTGACGTTGGTGGCGACGATCAGCCGGGCGATCGGCAGGCCCATCTGCGCCGCGACATAGCCGGCGAAGACGTCGCCGAAATTGCCGGTCGGCACGCTGAACGCGACGCTGCGTTCTGGCGCGCCGAGGCGGACGGCGGCGTAGAAATAATAGACGACCTGCGCCGCCAGCCGCGCCCAGTTGATCGAATTGACCGCCGACAGCCGGAAGCGCGATGCGAAGTCGCGGTCGTTGAACATCGCCTTCACCAGCGCCTGGCAGTCGTCGAAATCGCCCTCGACCGCGAGGTTGTGGATGTTGGGCGCGGCGACCGTCGTCATCTGGCGGCGCTGGACCTCGGTGACGCGGCCGGCGGGGTGGAGCATGAACACCTCGACGCCCTCGCGCCCGGCGAGCGCGTCGATCGCCGCCGAGCCGGTGTCGCCGCTGGTCGCGCCGATCACGGTCAGCGGGCGGTCGCCTGTTGAATCTGGGCCGGTCAGGAAGCGCTCGAAGAGGAGGCCCAGCAGTTGCAGCGCGACGTCCTTGAACGCGAGCGTGGGGCCGTGGAACAGCTCCAGCAGCCATTGGTCGTGGTCGAGCTGAACCAGCGGCGTGACGGCGGCGTGGGCGAAGCGGCCGTATGCCTGTTCGCACAGCGCCAGCAGGGCGGCGGGCGGGACGCCGTCGCCGACGAAGGGGGCGAGGACGCGGGCGGCGGTTTCGGCATAGGACAGGCCGGCGAGCGCGGCGATCTCGTCCGCCGACCAGCGCGGCCATTCCGCCGGCACGTACAGTCCCCCGTCGCTGGCGAGGCCGGCGAGCGTGACCCCGGCGAAGTCGAGCGTGGGAGCGGTGCCGCGGGTGCTGACGTAGCGCATCGGTGCGCCGGGTAGCTGGGGCGGCGGACGGGGGCAAGCCGGCCGGCTTCGTCATGCCGGGCTTGTCCCGGCATCCCACCGGCGATCTGGCCGCCAGCGGCAGGGGTGGATGCCGGCACGGGGCCGGCATGACGAAGCTAGGTGCGTCGCTTCAAAGCCAATACGTAGATCACGCTCGCGACGGCGGCGAAGAAGAACCATTGGCCGGCATAGGCTAGGTGGTTGTTGGGAACGGCGGAGAGGTCGGGCGGGGTGTTGCGGGTGAGGCCGGCGGGGGGCGTGTCGGCGATCAGCATCAGGCGCTTGGGGCTGTGGTCAAAGATTGTCGCCAGCAGGGGGCGGGCGTCGGGGGTGTGCGACAGGTAGCCGCTCACCTTGCCGCCTTGCCAGGCGACGTGCGCGTCGGGGTCGCGGGTGGTGCCGAGCTGGACGGTCATGCCCGTCCGGCAGTCGGCGATGGCGCGGAAGCCGGCCGCGCCGGCCCCGGCGAGGCGGATCGTGACGGGCTGGAGGCACTCGCCCGAGGTGCGGCGGAAGAGCAGGGAATCGTCGGGAAAGGGCGGGAAAGCGAGGGCCGGGCGCGTCGGGTTGGCGGCGAGCTGGCGGAGCTGCGCCTCCTTTTCGGGGAGGCGGATGAGGAGCTGCCACAGGCCGAGCGCGATCATCGCGGCCACCGCCAGCGTCACCAGCAGCGTCGGCAGGACGGGCACGCGCCTCATTTCTTCAGCCGTCCCTCCGCCGCGCGGTTGCGATATTCGGCCGACAGGAGCGCCGCCTTGGCGAGCCGCAGCGAACCGATGACGCCGGCGAAGGTCACCGGCAGCCAGATCAGGAGATGCACCCAGAGCGGCGGGTGGACGGTCAGCTCCAGCGCGATCGCCGCCGTCATCACCAGCGTACCGAGGATCAGCGTCAGGAACGCCGCCGGGCCGTCACCGACGTTGAAGGCGGAGATGTCGAGCCCGCAGGCGCTGCACGCGGGCGCGAACTTGATCCAGTGGCGGCCGAACAGCGTCCGGGCACCGCAGCGGGGGCACAGCCCCTTGAGAGCCGCCTCGACGATCGGCGGCTCGCTCATCGCATCAGCCGCCCTCGATCGGCGCGCCCCAGCCGCCCCAGACGTAGATGGAGACGAACAGGAACAGCCACACCACGTCGACGAAATGCCAATACCAGGCCGCCGCCTCGAAGCCGAAATGCTGCTTCTGGGTGAAGTGGCCCTTGTACGCCCGGACCAGGCAGACGGTCAGGAAGATCGTGCCGATTAGCACGTGGAAGCCGTGGAAGCCCGTCGCCATGAAGAACGACGCGCCATAGTTCAGGCCCTTATACGGGAAGGGCGCGTTGCCGTATTCGTAGAGCTGGATGCAGCTGAAGGTCGCGCCGAGCACGATCGTCAGCCACAGCCCCTTGAGCAGGCCGTCGCGATTGCCGACCCCGATCAGCCCCCACAGCCCGGTCTTCTCGCCGCCGCGCTGCCCGTGGATGAGCGCGTGATGCGCCCAGGTGACGGTGGTGCCGCTGGTCAGCAGGATGAGCGTGTTGAGCAGCGGGAACTTGAACGGGTCGATGACCTCCAGCCCCTTGGGCGGCCATTGCGCGGCGAGCGCGGCGGCGCCCTCGGTGGCGCGCGTCACCTGGCCGTCGACGAAGCTCATCGCGGTGGGGAAGAGCGAGAAGTCGAAGAACGCCCAGAACCAGCCGACGAAGAACATCACCTCCGACGCGATGAACAGGATCATGCCATAGCGGAGATGAAGCTGGACGACGGGGGTATGATCGCCGTGGTGCGCCTCGCTGATCACCTTGTGCCACCAGGTGTACATGCAGGCGAGCACCGCGACGAGGCCGGCGACGAACAGCCAGCCGCCGCCGTTGGGCTTGCCGACATGACCGCCGTGCATCCACAGGATGCCACCCGCCGCCATCACCAGCGCCGAAAAGGCCGAGACGATCGGCACCGCGTCCGGCGGCAGGATGTGGTAATCGTGGTTCTTGGCGCCGGCCATGTGCTTGCGTTTCCCGTTGGCGTTTCGGCTCAACGCTCTAGCGCCGCTTGCCGTGTCGTCAAATGCTAGAGTTTGGAGGGAGCAGGGAACAGGGAACAGGGGTATTTTCTGCTCCCTGCTCCCTAAAACCTATCCGTCCTTCGCCGTGCGCCCTGCCGCGGTTCCGGCCGCGCCGACCGGCCAGAAGGTGTATGACAATGTGATCGTCTGGATGTCGCGGGCGTCGGGGTCCTGGAGGATCGCCGGATCGACGTAGAAGATCACCGGCATCCGCTGCGTCTCGCCGGGTTGCAGCGTCTGCTGGGTGAAGCAGAAGCACTGGATCTTCTTGAAATATTTCCCCGCCTGCGCCGGCTGGACGTTGAAGGTCGCGGTGCCGGTGATCGGCTTCGCGCCGGTGTTGGTGGCGGTGAAGAAGGCCATGTCGCGCGCGCCGATGTCGACGGTGTCGGCGCGCGCCTCGGGCTTGAAGCGCCAGGGGAGGTTGGGCGCGACGTTCGAATCGAAGGCGACGACGATGCGCTGGTTCACCCCGCCCGGCGCGCGATCGGCGCGGCCGGTGGTGCCGTTCAGCCCGGTGACCTGGCAGAACAGGCGGTAGAGCGGCACGCTGGCCCAGGCGAGGCCCGACATGAAGCAGATGCCGGCGACCGCGAGCAGGGCGGTGCGCGTGGTGCGTGTCATCCCTGCCCCGCCTTGATCTTGGCGAGCGTGACGAAGAACACCAGCACGACGAAGCCGCCGAGCAGCAGCGCCATCACGATCGCGCGGCCGCGCTGGCGCGAGCGGATCAGGTCCTCGTCCTGGGGCGTCATGCAAACCACCGATCCGCGACCAGCGCGCCGAACAGAAGGAAAAGGTAGATGATCGAAAAGGAGAAGAGCTGCTTTTCCGGCATCATCCGGTCGTCGGGCGACGTGGTGCGCAACGCGACCCGCGCCGCCAGCAAGGCGAAGGTGAACGTCCCCGCCTCCGCCACGATGCCGTAGATATAATGGGTCAGGCCGAGCGCCCAGGGCGCGAGCGCGGCCACGGCCATGGGGATGGTGTACAGCCCAATCTGGACCCGCGTCGCGCGCTCGCCGGCGACGACGGGCAGCATCGGCACGCCGGCGTTGGCGTAATCGGTCTTCACGAACAGCGCGAGCGCCCAGAAATGCGGCGGCGTCCACAGGAAGATGAGCAGGAAGAGCAGGACGGGCAGCACGTCGATGTGTCCGGTCGCCGCCGCCCAGCCGATCAGCGGCGGAAACGCCCCGGCGGTGCCGCCGATGACGATGTTCTGTGGCGTCCGGCGCTTGAGCCAGACGGTGTAGATCAGGACGTAAAACAGGATGCAGATCGCGAGGATCGCGGCGGCCAGCACGTTGACGGCGAGCCCCATCAGGATGACCGACAGCGCGCCGACGCCGACCCCGAACTGGAGCGCGGCGGTGCGGTCCATCCGCCCGGCGGGCAGCGGGCGCTTCGACGTCCGGCGCATCTTCGCGTCGAGGTCCGCCTCGTACCACATGTTGAGCGCGCCGGCCGAGCCGCCGCCGAGCGCGATGCACAGGATCGCGGTGAAGCCGATCACGGGGTCGACGCGGACGGGCGCGGCGAGCAGGCCGCACAGGCCGGTGAAGACGACGAGGAACATCACCCGCGGCTTGGTCAGCGCCAGGAAGTCGCGCCAATGGGCCGGGACCGGATAGGCGGCGGTAGCCATCTCAGGCCCCCCTAAGTTCACGACATTCCCATTGATCGGGACATTCCGTTGCGTGGTCGCGACAGATTCGTACGTGAGGCGGGGGAGGTGATGCGGGGCAAAGTGCGAGACTAGGCATGATTGCGTGGGCCGTTAGCAGGTCGAAAGCCTGTAGGACAGGGCGCGCGGCTTGCCGCGACGAGCTTTGGCCGAAGGCAGGCGACCGCGCTTGTCGTCAACTCGGGCACAGAGCCGGTCTATCCACGTATCGAGGGAAACGCCGCTTCGCTCCTCCGGCCATGGATGCGGGCTGAAGGCCGGCATGACGGGTCGGCGGAGGCGGACCTCAGCCCGCCGCGTCGTCCTTCGGGAAGAAGCGCTCGACCACACTCGCCGCCAGGCGGGCCGGGCGGAGCGTTTCGGCGTCGAGGCTGCACCAGCTCGACTTGATCTCGGCGAGCACCTCGTCGCCGCGCTTGATGATCGTCTCGTAAAAGGCGCGCGCGCCCTGGACCTTTTCCAGCAGCACGGTGGCGATCACGTCGTCGCCGAGGAAAGTCGGCTTGCGGTAGGTGATCTCGTGCTTGAGCGCGACCCACAGGTGCGCGGCGACCGCTTCGGGCGGGGCGAGGCGCTGCCAGTGGCTGACGACCGCGTCCTGCACCCACTTCAGGTAGCTGGCGTTGTTGACATGGCCCATGAAGTCGATGTCGGCGGGGTCGATGCCGATCGGGTAGATGTGGGGAATCGCGGTGCTCACGCCGCTGGCGTAGCATGGCGGGCCGGGGTTTGTCTTAATTCATCTTGCCGACGAGACGATTGTCGCGTGTCCGTTCGGGATGCGCGGCGGCGTCGGCCGCGAGCGGGGCGAGCTCGGCGGGGACGTAATGGTGCAGCGCGTCGCCTTCGTACGCCGCCCGGACCGCGTCGGCGACCGCCTCGGGCGAGACGACGCGGAAGGGACCGTCGGTCGGCAGCATCGCCTTGTGCTCGGGCGCGAGCATCCCGGTGTCGATGATGCCGGGGATGAGATCGGCGGCGCGGATGCCGTCGGCGGCGAGTTCGACCGACAGCGCTTCGATCAATCCCTTCACGCCGTGCTTGGTGGCGGAATAGGTCGCCATGCCCGCCTGGCCGAAGATCGCCGAGGCCGAGGCGGTGGCGAGGCACAGCGCTCCGGGCGTCGCGCGGAGCAGCGGCAGCGCGGCGTGGATGAGACTCATGCTCCCGAGCAGATTGACCTCGACGACGGCGCGGATGCGCTCCCATGCCATGTCGGCGAACGGCCCCTTGGCGTCGATGCCGGCGTTGGCGAAGAGGATGTCGAGCCGGCCGCCGCTCGCCTCGCCGAAGGCGGTGACGGCGGCGAGCAGCGCGTCGCGGTCGGCGACGTCGAGCGGGCGGGTCCAGGCGGCGTCGCCGAGCTCGGTCGTCAGCCGTTCCAGCCCGGCGGCGTCGCGGTCGAGGCAGCCGACCAGCCAGCCGCGCGCGGCGAAGGCGCGGGCGGTGGCGAGGCCGATGCCCGACGCCGCGCCGGTGATGAGGATGCTGTGGCGGCCGGCCGCGCGCGTCACGGCGCCGGGTTCCCCGCCACGGCGGGATCAGTGATGCGTCGCATCCCCGTTGTCGATCACCGGCAGCGTCTCGAACTGGTGGTACGGCGGCGGCGAGGACAGCGTCCACTCCAGCGTCGTGGCGCCCTCGCCCCAGGGATTGTCCGGTGCCTGCTTGCCCGCGATCAGCGACCAGATGATGTTGACGAAGAAGATCGCCATCCCCGCCGCCATGATCATGTAGCCGACGCTCGCGACCAGATTGTAATGCGCGAAGGCGTCCGGATAATCCGGATAGCGGCGCGGCATCCCCTGCAGGCCGAGGAAGTGCATCGGGAAGAACATCACGTTCACGCCGATGAAGAACACCCAGAAATGCGCCTGGCCGAGCGCCTCGTTGTACATCCGGCCCGACATCTTCGGGAACCAGTAATAGAAGCCCGCGAACAGCGAGAACACCGCGCCGAGGCTCAGCACGTAGTGGAAGTGCGCCACCACGTAATAGGTGTCCTGCATGTAATCGTCGATGCCGCCGTTGGCGAGGACGACGCCGGTGACGCCGCCGACGGTGAACATGAAGATGAAGCCGATCGCCCAGACCATCGGCGTCTTGAACGACAGCGAGCCGCCCCACATCGTCGCGATCCACGAGAAGATCTTGATGCCGGTCGGCACCGCGATCACCATCGTCGCGGCGGTGAAGTACATCTTCGTGTTCACGCTCAAGCCGGTGGTGAACATGTGGTGCGCCCAGACCACGAAGCCGACCACGCCGATCGCGACCATGGCATAGGCCATGCCGAGATAGCCGAAGACGGGCTTGCGGCTGAAGGTCGAGATGATCTGGCTGACCATGCCGAAGCCCGGCAGGATCATGATGTAGACCTCCGGATGACCGAAGAACCAGAACAGATGCTGGTAGAGGATCGGGTCGCCGCCGCCGGCGGGGTCGAAGAAGGTCGTGCCGAAATTGCGGTCGGTGAGCAGCATCGTGATCGCCGCCGCCAGCACCGGCAGCGCCAGCAGCAGCAGGAAGGCGGTGACCAGCACCGACCAGACGAACAGCGGCATCTTGTGCAGCGTCATGCCCGGCGCGCGCATGTTGAAGATGGTGGTGATGAAGTTGATCGCGCCGAGGATCGACGACGCGCCCGCGAGGTGGAGCGCGAGGATCGCCATGTCGGTCGACGGCCCCGGCTCGCCATAGGTGGAGAGCGGCGCATACAGCGTCCAGCCGTTGCCCGCGCCGCCGAAGAAGGGCGAGGCGAGCAGCAGCGAGAAGGAGGGGATCAGCAGCCAGAAGCTGATGTTGTTCATGCGCGGGAACGCCATGTCGGGCGCGCCGATCATGATCGGGACGAACCAGTTGCCGAAGCCGCCGATCATCGCCGGCATGACCATGAAGAAGACCATGATGAGGCCGTGCGCGGTGACCATCACGTTCCACAGGTGGAGCGAATGGTCGAGCCCCTGTTCGCCGCCGGGCAGCCAGCTCGCCCAGGTCTGGAGGTACTGGATGCCCGGATGCGCCAGCTCGGCGCGCATCAGCCCCGACACCGCGCCGCCGATGATCCCCGCGACGATCGCGAAGATCAGGTAGAGCGTGCCGATGTCCTTGTGGTTGGTCGACATGAACCAGCGGGCGACGAAGCCCGGCTTGTGGTCCGCGTCGTGATGGCCGTCATGCTCGTGCGCGCCGTGGGCGACGAAAGCGTTGGGCGAAAGGGCGGTATCGGTCATCTTATTGTCCGGGGTTGCCGGCGCCGGCCGGGTTGGCGGTGGCGGGCTGGGTTACGACGGGCGCTGCCGTGCCCGGGTTGGGGCCGACGGGGGGCGTCTTGAACTCGGCGGCCGGCGCGGCGGCGGTGCCGGCGGCGCCCGGCTGCGGGATCACCTTGCCGGACGCAGTCGCGCCGTTCTTGCCGAAGCCGATGGCCTTGCCGCCCTTCGCGGCGACCCAGGCGGCGAAGGTCGCCTGATCGACCGCCTGCACCGCGATCGGCATATAGGCATGGCGCGCGCCGCACAGCTCCGAACATTGCCCGAAATAGAGGCCCGGCTTCTCGATCGTGAAGCTGGTCTCGTTGAGCCGGCCCGGCACCGCGTCGAGCTTGAGCCAGAAGGCGGGGACCGCCCAGCTATGGATGACGTCGGCGGACGTGGTGATGAGGCGGATCGGCACGCCGACCGGCAGCACGACACGGTTGTCGACCGCGAGCAGGCGCGGGCCGTCGGCGTCGGTGCGCGCCCGCTCGCCGGCCGCGACCTGATCCTTTTCCTTGAGCAGGTTGGCCGTGATCTCGAAATCGCCGAGGTCGGGATAGGTGTAGGTCCAATACCATTGGTTGCCCGTCGCCTTGAGCGTGATCGCGCCCTTCGGAGCCGGCTTGAACTGCGCCTGCAACAGCCCGATCGACGGCACCGCGATCAGCACCAGCATGACGACGGGGATGAGCGTCCAGGCGATCTCGATCGCGGTATTGTGGCTGGTCCGCGACGGGATCGGGTTCGCCGCCTTGCGGAAGCGGATCACCGCATAGATCAGCAGCCCCAGCACGAAGAGCGAGATCGCGGTGATGACCGGAAACAGGATGGCGTTGTGGAACCAGCGCGCGAACTCGCCGTTGCGCGTGACCTGCGGCTGGATGCCGATGACGTGGTCGCGCGGCTGGCCGATCATCGCATCGGGCTCGATCGACGGCGCGCCGTCCTCGGCGAGCAGCGGCGAGGCGGGCGCGGCGGGGGGCGTCGCGGCGACGGTGGTCGGCGCGATATTGGTCGCGCCGGCGGGCGCATGGGCCGCCTGCTGAGCCCCGACCGCGCTCGCCAGCGCCAGGCCGGCGACGATCAGGAGGGAGGGTAGCCCCAGTTTGCGCATCGTTCTCGTCACCTCAAGGTCGCGGATGGCCGGACGGGCCGTGGGGCGCACGCGAACGCCCCGTTTGGTGAGGCCTGTACATAAGGGGGGGGCGCGCCTCAAGCCGCGTTTCCGCCTCGTTTGCTTTACGTTGCGGACATCGGGACGGCCCCGTATCAGCGGGACGGGAGAACGCATGTGACCGACGACGACGTGCTGGCCGAGTTCCGTGCGGCGGACGCGCTGCTGGAGGGGCATTTCATCCTTTCCTCCGGCCTCCGGAGCTCGCGTTACCTGCAATGCGCGCGGGTGCTGATGGACCCGGCGCGGGGCGCCCGGCTGGCCGAGGCGGTGGTGCGGCGGCTGCCGGCCGAGGTGAAGCAGCGCGTGACGGCGGTGGTCGCCCCGGCGATGGGCGGGGTGATCGCGGGGCACGAGGTGGCGCGCGCGCTGGGCGTCGAGTCGATGTTCCTGGAGCGGCCGACGGGGACGTTCGAGCTGCGGCGCGGGTTCAGGCTGGAGCCGGGGAAGCAGGTGCTGATGATGGAGGACATCGTCACCACGGGCCTGTCGTCGCGCGAGGCGATCGCGGCGATCGCGGCGGCGGGGGGCGAGACGGTCGCGGCGGCGGCGTTGATCGATCGCTCGAACGGCGCGGCGGACCTGGGGGTCCCGTTCTACCCGCTGATCCGGCTGGACGTGCCGAGCTACGCGGCGGACGCGCTGCCGGCGGCGCTGGCGGTGATCCCTGCGGTGAAGCCGGGGAGCCGGGCGTGATAGTGTTTTTGGTTGCGGCGCTGCTCGCTGCGCACCCTCACCCTTCCGCGGCTTCGCCGCTCCCTCCAGCATCAGGTCGGTCATGCCCCCGGCATGACCTAAACAGCGCGGGGCGCTGTTTACCTGATGCTTCCACTGGGAGAGGGAAGGGGCCCGCCGCTGCAAGCGGTGGGAAGGGTGAGGGTGAGACCCCCGACCAAGTAGCGAAACGCTATGGGCTGGCGGGCGAAGTGCTGGTCGCCAAGGGCGGCAAGGTGCTGCTCGACCGGGGCTACGGCCCGATCGCTCCGACCGGCGGGAAGAAGCACAAGGCGGGTGAACGCTGGCGGCTGGCGAGTATCACCAAACAGATCGTCGCCGCGATGATCGTCAAGAACATTGGTCTGCCGGCCCTAGACCGGCCGATCAGCGCGCCGGAAGAGCGCGCTATGATCGGGCAACTGACACTGCGACAGCTGCTCACCCATCACACGGGGCTCGCCAATCCCGATGACACGCCCAAGCTCGCGGACGGCGTACCGTCATTCTATTCGGGGCATGAGCCCGACATCGGTTACTGTTTCTCCCGACCACCAAGTCCGGGCGCGGCCTTCGCCTACAACAATTGCGATTATATCCTCGCTTCGTTCGTCCTTGCATTCGGCGGCGGCAATGATCCGGCCGCTTTGTCGGGTATCCGGTGGGCCGAAGCAGGCGAGCATGGCGTGCCCGGCTTCGTCGGCGGCAAGCCCGAGCCCGCCTTTCAACTCGCCAGCTGGGGCGCGGCCGGCGGGTTGATCGGCACGGCGCGCGCGGTGTTCGATTTCGACCGCTCGCTGATGACGGGGAAACTGCTGCCGCCCGCCGCGCTCGCCGAATTGTGGAAGCCGGAGGGCGATGGCTCGTATCAGGCGCTTGGGCAGTGGGTCTTCCCCGGCAAGCTCAAGGGCTGTGCCGCGCCGAAACGGATCGTCCAGCGCGACGGCGAGATCTATGGGGTGCAGGCGCGCAACTTCATCCTGCCCGACGACGATCTGGTGGTGATCGTCTTCACCAACCGCTCGTCGGACGATTTCGCGATCGGTGAAGTGTGGCAGGGCAAGGGCTTCGCCTACGACCTGCTGTCGGCGGCCGCATGTTGAGATTGGGCGTCAACATCGACCATGTCGCGACGGTCAGGAACGCGCGCGGGACGAACTACCCCGATCCGGTCGCCGCCGCGCTGATGGCGGCGGCGGCGGGGGCGGACGGGATCACCGCGCATCTGCGCGAGGATCGGCGGCATATCGGCGACGACGATATCGCGCGGCTGGCGGCGGAGCTGTCGGTCCCGCTCAACCTGGAGATGGCGGCGACCGAGGAGATGCTCGCCATCGCGCTCCGGCATCGGCCCCACGCGGCGTGCATCGTGCCCGAGAAGCGCGAGGAGCGGACGACCGAGGGGGGGATCGACGCGGCGGGCCAGCACAGCCGGCTCGCCCCTTTGGTCGCCGAACTGGGCGCGGCCCGCATCCGCGTATCGCTGTTCATCGAGCCCGACCCGCGCCAGATCGAGGCGGCGATCCGGCTCGGCGCGCCGGTGGTGGAGCTGCATACCGGGCGGTACGCCGAGCTTTCCGGCGACGCGCAGGTGGCAGAACTGCGGCGGCTGGGCGACGCGGCGGCGCTGGCGGCGAAGAACGGCATCGAGGTCCACGCCGGCCACGGGCTGACGGTGGGCAATGTCGCCCCGATCGCGGCGATCCCGCAAGTGCGCGAATTGAACATCGGCCATTCGCTGATCGCGGATGCGTTGTTCGTCGGGTTGGGGGAAGCGGTCAGGCGGATGAGGGATGCGATGGAGGCGGCGCGATGACGACTTCGCCCTCGCCGGCTGATCGCGGCCAGCGCTTGTTAGCCTTGGTGTTAGCCGCCCTTGGCCTCTTCAGCGCAGGCGGGTTCGCAGTCGTCACGTTGCTGTTGCTGTTTTTCAACGACTCACCCCTTTCGGCCACACCCGTATTTTTGCTGTTCTCGCCGACTCTCGTGGCATCAGGATGCGGTCTGGCTGCGATCGTGTCAGCGGGAAGAGGGAGACTTGGTGCCGCGCTCGCTTTGGGCTGCGTGTCGATTGCGGTCATTCCCACCTACGTGCTCATTTTCCTGACATGATCCTCGGTCTCGGCTCGGACCTGTGCTCAATCACGCGGATCGAGCAGTCGCTCTCGCGATTCGGGGCGCGCTTCGAGCAGCGGTGTTTTACCGAGGCCGAGCTGACCCGCGCCGCGCGGCGGCCCTTCACCAAGGCCGGCACGCTCGCCAAGCGCTTCGCGGCGAAGGAGGCGTTTGCCAAGGCGGTCGGGACCGGGTTCAAGCGTGGGGTGTTCCTGAAGGACATCGGCGTGGTCAACGCGCCGTCGGGCCAGCCGACGCTGGCGCTGACCGGCGGCGCGCAGGCGAGGCTTGACGCGATCACCCCGGATGGCCACGTCGCCCGCGTCCATTTGACGATGACCGACGACCATCCCTGGGCCCAGGCGTTCGTGGTGATCGAAGCCCTTCCCGAAAGCATTGCATGACCGACGTCGCCACCGACCCCCCCGCCGAGCCGGTGCAGACCGCTCCGGTCCCGGCCGCGCCCGTTCGCAAGCAGACCGACTGGTGGGGCGAGGTGAAGGGCATCTTCTGGCTGCTGCTGGTCGTCCTCGGCTTCCACTCCTTCGTCGCCAAGCCCTTCTACATCCCGTCCGAATCGATGCTGCCGGGGCTGGAGGTCGGCGACCGGCTGGTGGTGTCGAAATGGGCCTATGGCTGGTCGTTCGTGTCGCCGACGATCCCCAATCCGGTCGGCATCTTCGAGAGCGTGGTGCTGCGCGATCCGACCGCGAGCTGGGCGGTCGGCCTGCCCTTCATCCACGGCCGCCTGTTCGGCCGGCTGCCCGAGCGCGGCGACGTGGTGATCGTGACGCCGCCCGGCACCAACAACGACTATATCAAGCGCGTCATCGGCCTGCCCGGTGACACGCTCGAGGTGCGCGGCGGCACCGTCATCCTCAACGGCAAGCCGGTGCAGCGCGGCCCGCTCCATTATGTCGACCTCCCCGATTACGGCGGCACGCGCGGCCCCGACGGGCGCGAGATGTGCGACACCGCCGAATATGGCCCCGACGTCCGCCGCCAGTCGCCCGACGGGCTGGTCGTCTGCCACCTCGCGATCGTGACCGAGACGCTGCCCAACGGCCGGCGCTTCGATACCGTCGAGAGCGGGCCGTCGATCGGCGACGACTTCCCGGCGACCAAGATCCCCGCCAACCACGTCTTCCTGATGGGCGACAACCGCGACAAGTCGGCCGACAGCCGCTTCCCGCTGTCGGCGCAGGGGCTCGGCGGCCCGGTGCCATACGAGAATCTCGGCGGCCGGGCGGAGTTCCTCACCTTCTCGCTCGACGGCACGACGACGCTCAACCCGGCGACCTGGTTCACCGCCTTCCGCGCCGGCCGCGCGGGGACGTCGCTTCATGCGGAACGGGTCGCGACGGCGAAATGAGCGAGACCGCCCCGGTAGTCGAGCAGGGGCCGAGCCCGCACGAGGTCCACGACCCGCTCGTCCGGCGGGAGATGAAGAAGGTCAAGGTGTGGTTCGGCGCCGGCCTGCTCGTCGCGCTCGCCGTGCTGCTGATCCAGCCCATCCTCATCATCTTCGCCGGCATCGTGCTCGGCGTGATGTTCGACGGCGGCGTCAGGCTGCTCGGGCGGGGGCTGAAGATCGGGCGCGGCCCGCGGCTGTTGATCGTCGTGCTGGGCGTGGTGCTGTTCCTGGCCGGCACGTTCTACATGATGGGCGTCGGCCTGATCCAGCAGGTCGAGCAGCTTCGTTCGACATTGGAGGCGCAGGCGGTGCGGCTCACGACATGGGCCAGCGCGCAGGGGATCATGCCCGGCGCGTCGGACATCAGCGGCATCGCGCGGCAGGCGCTGGGCTCGGTCGGGCGGCTGACGAGCTGGGTCGGCTCGGCGGTCGGCGCGATCACGACGATGTTCTTCATCCTGGTGCTCGGCCTGTTCTTCGCGATGGAGCCGCGCGTCTACGATCGCGGCGTCCAGTGGATGGTGCCGCGGGACAGCCGCGCGGAGTTCAAGCTGACGATCGACCGGATGGGCTTCACGCTGCGCCGGCTGCTCGCGGGCAAGCTGATGGGGATGGTCGCAGAGGGGATGCTGACCTGGGTTGCGCTGGCGCTGGGCGGGGTGCCGCTGGCGGCGCTGCTCGGCATCATCACCGGGGTGCTCGCCTTCATCCCCAACATCGGCGCGTTCATCAGCGGCGTGCTGATGCTGGCGGTCGGGTTCAGCGCGGGAGCCGATACCGGGCTGTGGGCGATCGGGACGTATTTCGTCGTGCAGACCTTCGACGGCTATGTGTTGAACCCCGTGGTCGCGAAGAAGACGGTCGACATGCCGCCGGCGTTGACGCTGGGCGCGCAGATCCTGGCGAGCGCGCTGCTGGGCCTGATCGGGCTGGCGCTGGCGGATTCGTTCGTGGCGATGGCGAAAGTGGCGCTGGAGCGGCGGGCCGAGCGGGAAGACGAGCGGCAGCCGGGTTGATTTCGTCATGCCGGGCTTGTCCCGGCATCCACCGTCGGGCTCGCTGCTCGGCCGAGGGGCTAGGACGTCGGTGGATGCCGGGACGGGCCCGGCATGACGGAGTCGGCAAGTCGATCGAACAGCGCGAGATAGCGGGTGGCCGAATCCGCCCCTGCGCGCGGTTGCGGCGCGGGGCGAGGCGTGGCCGGGTCGAGCCAGTGGCGCAGCGCCGCGATCAGCGCCGAGGGGCCGTCGCGGGCGACGACCGTGCCGAGCGAAGGCCCCGTGACGATCTCCGCGACCGCCGGGGTCGAATCGGTCGCCACCACGGGCGTGCCGACCGACAGCGCCTCGCTCAGCACCCCCGGCACGCCCTCGAAATCGGAGGTCAGCGCAAGGACCGCCGCGTGCGCCATGACGGGCAGCGGATCGGCGAGATGGCCGAGCAGGTGCAGCCGGTCCGCGACCCCCAGCGCCGCCGCCTGCCGCATCAGCGCCTCGCGCTCCCGCCCTTCGCCGGCGATCGCGAGCGCCGTTCCGGGCAGGGCGGGCAGCGCCGCGATCAGCCGGTCCCAGCGCTTCTGCGGCGCGAGGCGGCCGACGCCGAGGATGAAGCGGCCGGCGGGCAGCGGCGGCAGCGGCGCGTCGCGGGCGCGGGGCGGGGGATTGGGGATGACGCCGACCCGGCCGATCATGCCGGTCGCCCGCGCCGCCTCGACGGCGGTGGCGGGGGACATGGCGACGAGATGGTCGAGGAAGCGGCCGTGGCGCGACAGCCAGGCGCGGTGTCCGCGGTCGGTCAGCGCGCCGTGATCGGCCCGGCGCACCGCGTTGGACTGTTTGGCGACGATCGGCGGGCAGGCGCGGCCGAGGCGCAGCTTCGTCCAGGCGGCGGTGCTGGTATAGTGGTTGCCGGGGCAGAAGAGGATGTCGGGGTGCAGCCGGCGGACGAGACCCGGCAGGGCGAGGGCGAGCCGGCGCATCGAGGGCGCGCCGAGGTCGATCAGGTCGATGTTGGCGGGGAGTTCCGCCATGAGCGGTCCCCGGGTCGAGCCGAGCACCAATGTGACGCGGCGCGTTTCCGCCCATTCGCCGGCCAGCCGCAGCAGCACCCGCTCGACGCCGCCGCCGGTCAGGTCGCGGGCATAAGTGAGGATGTGGGCGGCGGGCATGGCGCCTTCTACTCCTCCCTGGGCGGGCTCGGGGAGGTTTAAGTCGTTCAGCCCTGCGTCAGCCGCGCTGCCCTTATTCCCGCCACACCCGCGCTGTACATGTCCTGCTTCCCCGAGTGTTCCTCCCGCCGCATGACCCCGCTCGTTTCCGACATCGCGCCGCCGCTTGCCGGGCTGGAGCCGTTGCGGGCGCCGCCCAGGCGCTGGCCGGCGATGCTCGGCGTCGTGTTGAGCGTCGGCATGGTGATCGGGCTGGTGCACGAATTGTTCGACCGGGGGCTCGCCGGCCTGACGAGCTCGGTGCCGACCGACCCGCGCTTCTGGCTGTGCTTCGCGCTGTTCTACATGGCGCTGCCGGTCGGCGATTACCTGATCTTCCGCCGCCTCTGGGGGATTCCGATCGCCGGGCTGGTCGCGCTGACCAAGAAGCGGATCGCGAACGACGTCATCGTCAATTACACCGGCGAGGCCTATTTCTATAGCTGGGCGCGGTCGCGGGCGAAGTTCGTCGCGGCGCCGTTCGGCGCGATCAAGGACGTGTCGATCCTGTCGGCGATGGCGGGCAACGTCATCACCCTGGTGATGCTCGCGGTCGCGCTGCCGCTCGGGCGCGGCCTGCTGACCCCCGAGCAGTTCCGCACCGGCCTGTGGTCGACCGCGCTGCTGATCGCGCTGTCGGCCCCGTTCCTGATCTTCTCGCGCCGCGTCTTCTCGCTGCCGCGCCGCCGGTTGCTGGAGGTGTTCGGATTGCATTGCGGGCGGGTGATCACGAGCTCGACCTTCACCGCGCTGGCCTGGCATTTCGCGCTGCCGGGCGTGTCGGTGGGGATGTGGCTGTTCCTGGCGGCGGGGCGGCTGCTCGTGTCGCGGCTGCCGTTCGTGCCGAACAAGGAACTGCTGTTCTTCACCTTCGCGACGCTGCTGATCGGCCAGCATGAAGCGCTGATCCAGTTGCTCGCCTTTTTCGCCGCCTTGACGCTGGTCGCCAACGGCGTCCTGATCGCCGTGTTCGGCCTGTCCGGTCTCGCCACCAAGAGGAAGCTATGGTGAAACACCTTGCCCTGTCCGCGCTGCTGCTGACCGCCGCCGCGCCGCCCGCCGAGGCCACGGTGCTCGGCGGCGACGCCTCGGCCTGCGTCAGCGGCGGCCCCGCCGTCCTCGCCACGATCACCGGGCTGAAGGACCGCCAGGGCGAGCTGAAGCTCGAGCTCTATCCGGCGAACGAGGACGATTTCCTCAAGGACGACCGCGATCTGTTGAAGGCGGGCAAGGTATTCCGCCGGGTGCGCGTGCCGACGCCCGCGTCCGGTCCGACGGTGATGTGTATCCGCGTGCCCCACCCGGGGCGCTATGCGCTGCTGTTCACGCACAATCGCGACGGCAAGAACAAGTTCTCGATCTGGCAGGACGGCGCGGGCTTCCCCTCCAACCAGAAGCTCGGCCGGTCGCGGCCCCAGCTTCGCCAGGCGATCATCGACGTGCCGGCGGGGGTCGCGACGATCACCATCCGCGCCCAATATCTGCGCGGCCTGTCGGGCTTCGGCCCGGTCGATGCGGGCTGATCCGGTGCGCATCGTCGACGTCAACGAGTTCTATTCGCCGACCGGCGGCGGCGTGCGCACCTATGTCGACCGCAAGATGGCCATTCTGGCCGACCGGGGGCACGAGCTGATCGTCGTCGCACCCGGCCGCGAGGATCGCGAGGAGGAGCGGCCGGGCGGCGGCCGCATCATCTATCGCGCGTCGCCGCCGATGCCGTTCGACCGCAATTACGGGCTGTTCTGGGATGCGGCACCCATCCACGCGCTGCTCGATCGCTTCGACCCCGATGTCGTCGAATGCTGCTCGCCGTGGCGGCCGGCGTGGATCGTCGGCGACTGGCAGGGGCGTGCCGTCAAATCCTTCTTCATGCACAACGACAATGTCGAGGCCTATGCCAAGACCTGGCTGGAGGGCGTCGCCGCGCCCGACCGGATCGAGCGGGCCTTCGGGTGGTATTCGCGTTACCTGGGGCGCTTCCTCGATCGCTTCGACACGGTCGTGACCAACGGCCCGGCGCTGACCAAGCGGCTGCGGGCGCGCGGCGTGCGGGTCGATGCGACGATGACATTGGGGATCGAGCGGCGGCATTTCTCGCCCGGCCTGCGCGACGAGGGGCTGCGCGCGGCGCTGCTCGCGCAATGCGGGCTGCCGGCCGACGCGCGCCTGCTCGTCGGCGTCGGCCGGCACCACCGCGAAAAGCGCTGGCCGATGGTGATCGACGCGGTCAGCCGCGCGGGCGCGCGGATCCCGGTCGGGCTGGTGCTGCTCGGCCAGGGCATGGCGACGCGCGCGCTGGAGAAGCACGTCGGCGAGAGCCCGCATATCCGCCTGTTCCGCCCGGTCTACGACCGCCACCGGCTGGCGCGGATCATGGCATCGGCGGACGCCTTCATCCACGGTTCGTCGGCCGAGCCGTTCGGGCTGGTGGCGTATGAGGCGCTGGCGTCGGGGATGCCGATGGTCGTGCCCGACGAGGGCGGCGCGTTCGAGGCGTCGGACCCCGCCTATGCCGAGACCTTTCGCGGCAAGGACGCGCACGCTTGCGCCGAGGCGATCGTGCGCCTGTTCGCGCGCGACCAGCAGGCGGTGCGCCACGCCGCGCGCGCGGCGGCGCTGACGGTGCGATCGGACGAGGACCACGCGGCGGCGCTGATCGCGCATTACGACAAGGTGATCGCGGCGAGGCGGCGGCGCTTCGGCTAGAGTTTGATCTAGCGCCTGCGATAGACCTGGATCAGATCCCAGCCCATCACCTGCTGCGACGCCAGCACATAGTCGCGGGCGACGGCCTGTTCGACCAGCGCGCGGATCGGTTTCTCCTCGTCGCGAAACGGCGGGCGCATCACGATCACCGCCGGGCGGGTCGCCAGGATGCGGCGGACCTCGGTCGCCTGCTCGACCCCGATCGCGCCATTCTCTCGGCCGAGGTTGAGGTGCGGGGGAAAGAGGAAGCGCGTCCGTACGCAGCGGCCGGTCTCCGAATACAGCAAGGCATCGCCCGAATAGACCCACAGGCACCCCGGCCCCCGGCCCACCGCGTCGCGGAGCGCGGCGAATTGCTGGCCGTCGCCATGGCCGGCGCGGCGCTTGCCGACCGCGAACTGGCCGACGCAGGCGACCACCAGCAGCAGGAGCGGCGCCCAGCGCCGGCCCCGCCCGCCGAGGAACCCCGCCGCCGCCGCCGCGCCGGGCAGCGCGACCGGCAGGCCGTAATGATCGTACCAGCCGCCGAACACCGCGACGCTGAACAGCGCCGCGCCGAACCAGGCGACGATGAAGTGGCGCGCGTGCGGCTCGCCGCCCCGCGCCTCGTGCCGGCTTGTCACCGCCATCCCCACCAGCGGCGACAGCAGCAGCGCGAGCTGGCCGGCGTAGCGCAATTGCCACTCGGTCGAATCGCGCCCGCGCAACAGGATCGAGGCGAGGTTGGCGAAGACCCAGTCCGGGCCATGCCCCAACGCCGCATAGGCTCCGAACGCGGCCGCCGTCGGCAGCAGCGCCAGCACCATCAGCGCCGCGCCATAGCCGACCAGTCCCAGCAGGGAGCGCCGCACGTGCCAGTCGTCGCGGAGCAACCACAGGCCGAAGAACATGCCCTCGATCAGCGGCGAGTATTTGATCTGCAACGCGCCCCCGATCAGCGCCATCGCCATCAGCCCCGCGCGGCGGTGGCCGGGCCGGCTCGCGATCAGCCAGGCCGCGCCGGCGACCGGCAGGTTGTAATAGACCGGCGATTGGCCGCTGACGCCGTTGAGCAGGGCCAGCCAGAGGATATAGGCGACGCCCGCCGGCAGCGCGCCGCGCCCCCACCCCGCCAGCTCGGCCAGCTTGGCGACCAGCAACGCGGTGCCGGTGACGCAGGCGAGCGCGATGAGCTGAAAGGTGAGCACCCCCCATGTGAGGGGCAGCAGCGCGCCGGGCAGGAACAGCAGGAACAGTCCGATCGGCTTGCGGTCCCAGATGTCGACATAGGGCAGCGCGCCGTGGAGCATCTCGCGCGCGACGGTGAAATAGAATTGCTCGTCGGCGTGGATCGCCGGATTGCCGAACGCCGCGAACCGCGCGGCCACGGCGACGACGAACAGCACCAGCAGGCGATGTCGGGACAGGACGGCGAGCCTCACCGGCGCAGCCACAGCCGGAACGGCGTGCCCGCCACCGCCACGCGCCGATAGCCGCGCCGCGCCGCTTCGCTTTCGAGCGCGCGGTCGAGACGGCCGTTGCCGCTCGTCCAGCCATCCTCGCCGCCGACCAGGACGGTCGGGGGCAGCGCGACGCCGGGAAGGTCGCGCGCGGCAACGAGCGGCAGGCCGGCGGGCGCGGTCAGGTGGCGGTTGCGGAACCAGAAGGGGCCGGGCGCGAAGCGCGGATCGAGCATCCGGCCGGCCCTGGGCAGGAATTGGGGCGACAGGGTGGCCACTGGACCGGCCGCGTCGCCTGCGTCCATCGCCGCCCGGATCGCGCCGCCTTGCGTCCAGGCCGCCGCCATCGCCGGCCGCCCGCTCGCCAGCGCGACGATCGTCGGGGCGAGGCCGGCGGCGGCGAAGATCACGAACACGGCGCGCATGACCGCGGCGGGCGGCCGCCGCGCCCAAGTCCAGGCAAGCATGACGAACAGCGGCGGCAGCATCGGCAGCAGATATTGCCGCCAGGTCGTCGTCGGCACCGCGGCGGCGACCAGCCCGGCGACCGTCAGCCAGAGCAGCATCGCCGGCCGTGGCCGCCGCGCGCCGACGACGACCGCGAGCAGCGCCGGGCCGAGCGCGAGGAACTTGAGCAGGTCGATCAGCTTGGCCCAGCCCGTCAGCTTCCACGGCTGGTCGGCATAATAATCGGCCGGCGCGGCGGCGGGGAAGGCCAGCACGCCGAACACGAACCCCGCCGGCGCGACGGCGGCGGTCCAGAGTACCAACGCGGCGACCGGCACTGCGCCGAGCGCCACCCAGCCCGGCCGGTGACGGCGGTGTAACAGCGCCCATATGCCATAGGCGATCGCCGGAAAGGCGTAGCTGACCTTGGCCGCCATCGCCGCGGCGAGCAGCAACCCGGCGCCCATCGCCTGCACGCGGCTGCCCCGGCCATCTTCCGCCCGCACCGCCAGCCAGAGCGCGCCGGCGAGGCAGGCGGCGGGCAGCGCGTCGTTGCGCGCGGTGCCGACCGAGAAGAGGAAGATGTCACAGGTCGCGAACGCCGCCGCCGCCGCCAGCGCGATGCGCGCCGGCGCGACCAGCCGCGCGGCGCGCCACGCGCAGGACAACGCCGCCGCCCCAAGCAGCGCATTGGCGAGCCGCAGCACCGGCCAGGCCGCGCTTCCGGCGGCCCAGGCGATGGGCGCGAACAGGAAGGGCTGGAGCGGCGGCTGCGAATAGACATAGTCGCGATAGGGCAGCAGCCCCCGCGCGGTCAGGACGGCGGCGGCGACGTACTGGCTCTCGTCATGGTCGACGGGGCGGGCGAGGGCGAGGAGGCAGAGAAGAAGGGCGGCGGGTAGCCACATCAATTCCTCCCCGGAACCGGGAGGTGCGAGTCGCACAGCCACTGACGGAGGGGGCCCAGGCCGGGGGTCGCCACCCGGATCAAGGCCTCCTCCACCGTCGCTTCGCGCCGGTCCCCCTCCCCGTCCCGGGGAGGATGCCAGATCAACCACGCACGGCCGTCACGAAATAGCCCAGCGTCAGGCTGTCCGAGAGGACGAAGCCCCTGGCCGGCGAAAAGGAAAGGCCGCGCGTGTCGATCACCCTGAGTCCGGCGTCGTCCAGCAACGCGATCAGCTCCGCCGGTGTGACGAACTTGTCCCAGTCATGCGTCCCGCGCGGGATGCGCCCGGTCCCTTCGGCCAGCCCGATCAGCGCGAGTCGCGACAGGGGCGTCCGGTTGGGCGTCGACAGCACCAGCAAGCCGCGCTCGGCCAGCGCCGCCGCCAGGCCGCCTACGAAGGCGCGGGTGTCGGCGACGTGCTCGATCACCTCCAGCGACGTGACCAGATCAAAGCGCTCGCCCGCCACCACCTCGACCCCGCCGACGCGATAGTCGATCGCCGGTCCGGTCCCGGCATGGGCGCGCGCCGCCGCGATCACCTCCGCCGACGCGTCGATCCCCGTCACCGCCGCGCCGAGCCGGGCGAGCGGCTCGGCCAGCAGGCCCGCGCCACAGCCGACATCCAGCGCGCGCTTGCCCGCCAGCGGCGCGAACCCCGTCGCGTCACCCCCCCAATGCGCGTCGATCCGCGCGCGCAGATAGGCGAGGCGCGGCGGGTTGAGGCGGTGCAGCATCGCCGACGAACCCTTCGGGTCCCACCATTCGGCGGCCATTGCCCCGAAATGCGCCGCTTCACGCGCGTCGACCGTACTTGCGTCCGTCATGGCCCTACCCCTATCAGGGCGCGCCCAAGGCTCCAAACTCATCTCCCAAGGATTTTGCCGCACCGTTTATGTCTCGTATCGTGATGAAGTTCGGCGGCACGTCGATGGCCGGCATCGAGCGCATCCGCGCGGTCGCGGCGCGCGTGAAGCGCGAGGCCGACGCCGGCAACCAGGTCGCGGTCGTCGTCTCGGCGATGGCGGGCGAGACCGACCGGCTGGTCGGTTTCTGCCGCGAGGCCTCTGCCCTCTACGACCCGCGCGAATATGACGTGGTGGTATCGGCGGGCGAGCAGATCACCAGCGGCCTGCTCGCGATCGCGTTGCAGGCGGCCGGCGTGAAGGCGCGAAGCTGGCTCGGCTGGCAATTGCCCGTCCATACCGACGGCGCCTTCGCCAAGGCGCGGATCGGCGAGGTCGACACGAGGGCGCTGCTCGACGCGATGGCGGCGGGCGAGGTCGCGGTGATCCCCGGTTTCCAGGGCGTCAACGACGGCCGCATCACCACGCTCGGTCGCGGCGGCTCGGATACGTCGGCGGTGGCGGTGGCGGCGGCGATCGGCGCCGATCGCTGCGACATCTACACCGACGTCGACGGCGTCTACACCACCGATCCGCGCATCGTGCCGCGCGCGCGCAAGCTGACCCGCGTGACGTACGAGGAGATGCTGGAATTGGCGAGCGTCGGCGCCAAGGTGCTTCAGACGCGCTCGGTCGGACTGGCGATGAAGGAGGGCGTGCGCGTCCAGGTGCTGTCGTCCTTCGTCGGCCCCGACGCGTCGATGGCCGATCAATTGCCCGGCACGCTCATCGTCGGGGAAGAAGAGGAAGACATGGAACGCCAGCTCATCACCGGCATCGCCCACGACAAGAACGAGGCCAAGATCACGCTCACCCGCGTGCCGGACAAGCCCGGCGCGGTGGCGGCGATCTTCGAGCCGCTGGCGGACGGCGGCATCAACGTCGACATGATCATCCAGAACGTCGCGCACCAGTCCGGCGGGTCGACCGACGTGACGTTCACGGTGCCGCAGGCGGACCTCGCCAAGTCGCTCGACGTGCTGGGCAAGGCACAGGGCGCGATCGGCTATGCCGCGCTGCTCCACGACACCCGCGTCGCCAAGATCTCGGTCGTCGGCGTCGGGATGCGCAGCCATGCCGGCGTCGCCAGCCGCATGTTCACGACGCTGGGCCAGCGCGGCATCAACGTCCAGGCGATCTCGACCAGCGAGATCAAGGTCAGCGTCCTGATCGACGAGGACGAGACGGAGCTGGCGGTGCGGGTGCTGCACACGGCGTACGGGTTGGACGCGGCGGCGTGAGCTAGGGCTTGTGGTGGGGCGTGGCGTCGTCGTCGTCTTTGGTGACGGTTGCCGTTCCAGCGCCCATTCCGCCGCCCCCCATTCCACCGCCGCCCATTCCGCCGCCACCGCCGCCGCCGCCACTGCCGCCATCGCCCTTTCCACCCGCATTGCGGCCGCCGCCGCCCGACCCCGATGGCCGGGTCGGGCCCTGCATCGGGATCGCCAGATCGGCGGGGATCGGATCGAGATCGAGTGCCTCGCGCACGAAGGCGCGCAACGCCACGACCAGGTCATGGGTGTGGACGGGACGCCCCGCGACCAGCTCGCGCACCGCCTTTTCCGCGAGGCGGACATGCTCCTCGGTCCCGAGCAGGATGATGTCCGACAGCGCGGCCTCCACCGCATCGCGGATCCGCCGCGTCCGGTCGGAGCGCGACGCTTTCTCGGCGGTAAGATCGAGCGCGGCCATCGGTTCGGTCGCCGTGGCGGATTCGGTGCGAGGCCGGTCGCGCAGATGGAAGGGATCGACGGTAAGGTCACCCGTGAACGAGCCGCCCAGCGTCTTGTAGGCCGCGATCAGCGTCCGCAGCCGCTCGTTGATCTGCCGGTTCTGACGCTCGCGGCGCTGCTGGAACGTCATCATCGTCAACAGGCGGATGCCGACGCCGAGCACGGTGACGAGAATCAACCCTAGCAACGTGGCGAGCAGGCTCTGCCAGGAGCTGAAATCGATGTTGCGCAATGTTTTGTCCCTGCCGAGGTGGGCCGCCCGACGCCGCCGGGCCAGATCATAAACCTCGGTTGACCGCCTTTGTCGACGGCCATCGGCCAATTGCCTTGGTCCTGAACTGCCACGATAGGCCGCAAAAAGGGGAACCTGCGGTCCTGTAGACCCGCTTGACTCAGACGCCGAAGACGTCGGCCAGAGCTGCGGCGTGGTCGGCGACGGGACCGGCGGCGGGCCAGGTCGCCAGCCATTCGGCGTAGCTTGCCGCTCTGAACGTTACCTCGTCTCCCGCGACAGCGGCGGCGAACGCCTCGATCTCCATCCGGTGTCGATCATGGTCGGCGCGTGGGATGGGCTTCGTTCCGCGCGTGCCGGGCTCGGCGAAGATGTAGAAGAGCACGGGCAGGCGACCGCGCCTTCGGCCTTCGGTCGCCAGGCCCAAGGCGTGCTTGACGAGTTGCGCCGCGTCGAGATGCCGAAACCGGCACGGCTCAGCCCGAAGGCAGTCACGCATTGCTTGGAAACCGCGCATCCCATCGCCCCAGACGGGCCTGTCATAGGCTGATGAGAGCTTGGCTTGCTTAAGGTCGCGAAATGTTTCGAAGCGCTTTGATTCGACCCCGATCAGATGCGTATCAGTCTCGACCACCGCATCGAGCCATGGATGCCGTCCGCCCGACCAGGGGAAGCGTGCGCAGAACTCGACATCGATCATCGTCGGGCGACCTGCGACCTCACTGTCGGGCAGGCTCGGTAACAGATCGGGCTTGTCGACGAACCAGCCGAAGGCGTTGACCGCCAGCGCGGCCGAACTTTCTGCATGGGCGAGCTTGCCGGACGCGATCTCATTGCCGCCGGCTGCATCGAGCCGCCGGTAGACATGATCGGCCGGGACGCCGGGAAGGAACGGCGACGCGGTTATCATCGGCCGCCTGGCGTCAGATTGTTGCGTTGATCAAGCAACTCCAGCAGGCGAAGATCGGGCAATGAAGATATAAGCTCGTCGGGAAGGGCATTGAAGGCGAAAGATAGCTCAACCCCGTTCCGTTCGCCCAGCGCGGCGGTCTGCCGAGCGAGCGCCCGATCCAGGTGGCTCAGATCGTAGAGACGATAATAAGCGGCGGGCGCGAGGACTCGCAGGTCGATACGCCATGCGTTCAGAAGGTCGGAGCGATCCGCCGCTTGGATAACCCGGGCCTGCAACCAGATCGCCGCGTAGCTGATGATCTCGACTGCGGCATAAAGCGGCGTATCACTGGCGATCTTTAACTCGATGAGCTCGAAATGGCCGGGCGCGTGCTGATACACCAGATCGATTGCCCGTCTTCGATCGCCCGCGCCAATGACGAGCCCCGAAGCGACCGGAACTTGATTTGCCCACTGCCGCCGGCCTATTCGATCGTCGCTGTTGACGATGGCGCGTTCGAGCATGACCTCGGGGCTGCGATTGGCTGAATTGACGGCTAATTGCGGTGCGCGCCAGCGCCAGTTTTCGCGCGATGACCCGACCCGTTCCGCGGCGCGAGACGCAGCCCAGTTGGCGGCTACGCAGGCGGCGACCGCATCGACCAGGTCGTCGGGCAGCACCGCCGGCAGTTTCCTGAGCGCGCCGCGATGGCGCAAGCTGATCACGTTCAATTTCCGGGCGACGAGCGCGTCCACGCCATCGACAAGCGAGGCGGGAACCATCGGAGCCGGGGCAGCGATACCCTCCATGGGCGGTGCTTGCCGGATTGCGATGCGACGGGCTAGGCCCCCTGAATGACAGATCACTCATCGATCGGCGCCGACCGCCTCCACCGTCGCATGGCGCGCGGCACCGCTTTCCTCGGCTCCGAGGTCGCGATCATGGCCGGGGCGATGTCGTGGGTGAGCGAGCGCAACCTCGTCGCCGCCATGTCCAACGCGGGCGGGTTCGGGGTGATCGCGTGCGGGGCGATGACCGTTGAGCTGCTCGACCGGGAGATCGCGGCCACGAGGGCGCTGACCGACCGGCCGTTCGGGGTGAACCTCATCACCATGCACCCCGATCTGATGGCGCTGATCGAGGTCTGCGCGAAGCATCGCGTCGGACACGTCGTGCTGGCGGGCGGGTTGCCGCCCAAGGGGTCGCTGGAGGCGATCAAGGCGTTCGCGAAAGTCATCTGCTTCGCGCCGACGCTGGCGCTGGCGAAGAAGCTGATCCGGTCGGACGTCGATGCGCTGGTGATCGAGGGGATGGAGGCGGGGGGGCATATCGGGCCGGTTTCGACGTCGGTGCTGGCGCAGGAGATGCTCCCCGAAATCGGCGAGGCGGTGCCGGTGTTCGTCGCGGGCGGGATCGGGCGGGGCGAGGCGATCGCGGGGTATCTCGACATGGGCGCGGCCGGCGTCCAGCTCGGCACGCGCTTCGTCTGCGCGACCGAGAGCATCGCGCATCCGAAGTTCAAGCAGGCGTTCATCCGCGCCTCGGCGCGCGACGCGGTGGCGAGCGTCCAGCTCGATCCGCGCCTGCCCGTGATCCCGGTGCGCGCGCTGAAGAATGCGGGCGGCGAGCTGTTCACCGCCAAGCAGCGTGAGGTCGCGCAGTCGCTCGACGAGGGTGTGGTCGCGATGGGCGAGGCGCAGCTCCAGATCGAGCATTACTGGGCCGGCGCGCTGCGCCGCGCGGTAATCGACGGCGACATCGAGCACGGCTCGGTGATGGCGGGCCAGTCGGTTGGGATGGTGCGTCAGGAGGAGCCACTGGCGGACATCATCGCGCAGCTGATGACCGAGGCGGCGCAGGCGCTGGAGCGGCGGGCGGCATGAAGACCGCCTTCATCACCGGCGCGACGTCGGGCATCGGTGCGGCGGCGGCGCGGCGTTTCGTCGCGGGCGGCTGGCGCGTGGTCGCCACCGGGCGGCGGCGCGAGCGGCTCGCCGCGCTGGTGGCGGAGCTGGGCGATGCGCTCCACCCGCTGGCGTTCGACATGCGCGACGAGGTCGAGCGCGAGGCGGCGGTGGCGGGGCTGCCGGCGGATTTCGCGCCCGACCTGCTCGTCAACAACGCCGGCCTCGCGCTCGGCACCGTGCCCGCGCAGGCGGCGAGCCTCGCCGACTGGACGACGATGGTCGACACCAACATCGTGGCGGTGGTGGCGCTGACCCACCGCCTGCTGCCCGGTCTGGTCGAACGGCGCGGGGGCATCGTCAACCTGTCCTCGGTCGCGGCGACCTATCCCTACGTCGGCGGCAATGTGTACGGCGCGACCAAGGCCTTCATCCGCCAGTTCTCGCTCGGGCTGCGGAGCGACCTCCACGGCACGGGGGTGCGCGTCACCTCGATCGAGCCCGGCATGGTCGAGACCGAGTTCACCGCGGTACGCACCGGCGACCAGGCGGCATCGGACAAGCTCTATGCCGGCGCCGACCCGATGACGGGGGAGGATATTGCCGAGACGATCTGGTGGGTCGCGACGCTGCCCGCGCATGTCAACATCAACACCCTGGAGCTGATGCCGGTGAGCCAGAGCTTCGCGGGGTTCCAGGTGGCGCGGACCTGACCCGTCATGCCGGCGTTGTGCCGGCATCCACTGTCGCTGCGGGCTTCACGTCGGCGCTGAGGGCCAGACCCGGAGTGGACCCCGGGACCAGCCCGGACCGACGAAGGTTGCCGTTAACCATCCGCGCGCTACTCTCCCGCTCATGGCCACCCAGCATCACGACCTCGTCGTCCTCGGCTCCGGTCCCTCCGGCCGCCGCGCGGCGGTGCAGGCGGGGAAGCTGGGCAAGTCGGTGCTCGTCGTCGAGCGCGGGCGGCGCGTCGGCGGGGTGTCGGTCCACACCGGCACGATCCCGTCCAAGACGCTGCGCGAGACCGTGCTCAACCTCAGCGGCTGGCGCGAGCGGGGGTTCTACGGGCGCGGCTATCGCGTCAAGCAGGACATTTCCGCCGCCGACCTGATGCGTCGGCTGCACAAGACGCTCGACCACGAGGTCGAGGTGCTCGAACACCAGTTCGGCCGCAACGGCGTCCACGTCCTCAACGGCGACGGCCGCTTCGTCGATCCGCACACGATCGCGGTGACCGGCACCGACGGCGAGGTCCGCAACGTCATCGGCGACACCATCCTGATCGCGGTCGGCACGCAGCCCTTCCGCCCCGACTACGTGCCGTTCGACGGCCGCACCGTGTTCGACGGCGACGAGCTGATCGACCTGCCCCGCCTGCCGCGTAGCCTGACCGTGGTCGGGGCGGGCGTGATCGGGGTCGAATATGCGACCATTTTCTCCGCGCTCGACGTCGCGGTGACGGTGATCGAGCCGCGAGAGACGATCCTCGACTTCATCGATCGCGAGATCGTCGCCGAGTTCATCCACGAGCTGCGCGACCGCAACGTCGGGTTGCGCCTGGGCTCGCCGGTCGAGCGGATCGTCCACGACAACGGCCGCCCGACCTGCCACCTCAAGGACGGCCGCACCGTCGCCAACGAGATGCTGCTGTTCGCCGCCGGCCGGATGGGGGCGACGACGACGCTCGGCCTCGACGCGGCGGGGCTGACCAGCGACGCGCGCGGGCGGATCGCGGTCGAGCCGACGACGATGCAGACCGTGGTCCCGCACATCTATGCCGCCGGCGACGTGATCGGCTTCCCCAGCCCCGCCTCGACCTCGCTGGAGCAGGGGCGGCTCGCCGCCTGTCACGCGTTCGGGCTGCAACCGCCGCCGCCGCCGCGCTATTTCCCCTATGGCATCTATTCGGTGCCCGAGATTTCCACCGTCGGCCTGACCGAGGAGGAGGTGCGCGCGCGCGGCATCGCGTACGAGGTCGGCACCGCGCGTTTCCGCGAGACGTCGCGCGGGCATATCATGGGGCTCGACAGCGGCATGATGAAGATGATCTTCTCGCTCAAGACGCACCGGCTGCTCGGCGTCCACATCATCGGCGAGGGCGCGACCGAGCTGATCCACATCGGCCAGGCGGTGCTCAACCTGAAGGGGACGATCGATTATTTCATCGAGAACACCTTCAACTATCCGACACTGGCCGAAGCCTACAAGATCGCCAGCCTCGACGCCTGGAACCGCCTGTCGCGCGTGACGCCGATGGCCGAGGCGGCCGAGTGATCCCACGTCCGTTCGGGCGAATGGGGATGAGATGGTGGGCGGCGCTGCTCGCGCTGATCGCCGCGCCCGCCGTCGCCCAGTTCCAGACGCCCGCCGAGGCACTCGCGCAGGATGCGGCCGCCTATGCGCGCGTCGCCGGGCTGCCGGTCGAGGACGCCGCCCGGCAGCTGCGCGCGCAGGCGGACACGATGGCCCTCACTGACGCGCTCGCGGCCGAGTTCCGCGACCGGCTGGCGGGGATCGCGGTCCATCACCGCCCGACCTTCGGCATCGACGTGCTGCTGACCGGCGACGCGCCGGTGGCGCCGCGCTGGACCGTCGGCGGCGGCGTCGCAGTGCCGATTACCTTCCGCACCGGCGCGCTCGCCACGCGCGACCAGCTCGTCGCCGCGCTCACGACGCATCAGGCGGCGATCCGGGCGCTGTTGCCGCACCCGCCAGGGCTCGGCGTCGACCCGCGCGAGGGGACACTGATCGTCTTCCTGACCGCCGGCGATGCGGCTCGCTACGCGCCGGGCGAGCTGGAGCGGCAACTGGCCGGCCTCGCCGGCGTCCCTGTCGCATTGCGGCTGATGGACGGCAAGGAGATGAACGCCGCCGTCGACGGCGGCGCGCGGGTGGAGGGGCGGGGGCTCGACGGCCGCCGTTATCTCTGCACCACCGGCTTCGTCGTCACCGACGGTGCGCGCGACGGCGTGGTCACCGCCGCGCATTGCGCCGACAGCGCCGATTATGTCGGGCCGGACGGCGTGCGGGTACCGCTCGAGTTCGTCGGGCAATGGGGCTGGAGCTTCCAGGACGTCCAGCTCCACCTCGCCGCCGCCGCGCTCCAGCCCGCTTTCTACGCCGACACCGCCGAGATCATGCTCCGCCCCGTCACCGCCGCGCGGCCGCGCGCGTCGACCCGCGCGGGCGACGTCGTCTGCCATCGCGGCGAGCGCACCGGCTATAGCTGCGCCGAGGTCGCGCTGGTCGACTTCGCCCCCGCCGGCGACCTGTGCGGCGGCCCCTGCGCGCCGAGCTGGGTCGCGGTGAACGGCCCGACCTGCCGCGGCGGCGACAGCGGCGGCCCGGTCTTCGACGGCACCGTGGCGCTCGGCATCGTCAAGGGCGGGACGTATCGCGCCGACGGGAGCTGTGCGTTCTATTTCTATATGTCGACGGATTTCCTGCCCGAGGGGTGGCGGGTTCTTCTTGATCCTCCCCGGGACGGGGAGGGGGACCAGCCGAAGGCTGGTGGAGGGGCTTCCGATCTGGGCGATATGCGTGGTGCAAGCGCCCCACCACCACCACGCTGACGCGTGGCGGTCCCCCTCCCCGTCCCGGGGAGGATCAAGGGTGCAACCGCCCGTCCTTCACCGCCCCCGCCTCAAACGTGAACAGGACGTCGTCGTCGGGCAGCTTCACCTCCGCCGCGACCGCGTCCGGCGCGGTCTGTTTCAGCAGGTGCCGCATCACCGCCACCCGCGCCTTTTTCTTCTCGTCCGTCGCCACGCAGGTCCAGGGCGCGAGCGGGGTGTGGGTGCGCTCCAGCATCGTGTCGCGCGCCGCCGAGTAATCGTCCCATTTCGTCTGCGCCACCGCGTCGAGGTCGCTGACCTTGAGCGCCTTGAGCGGATCCTCGCGCCGGATGTCGAGCCGCGCCTTCTGCTCGTCCTTGGAGATGTCGAGCCAGAACTTGACCAGCTTGATGCCGCTCTCGACCAGCATCCGCTCGAACTCCGGCGCGTCGCGCAGGAACTCGGCCTGCTGCGCGGTGGTGGAGAAGCCCATCACCACCTCGACCCCGGCGCGATTGTACCACGAGCGGTTGAAGATCACGAGCTCGCCCGCCGCCGGCAGATGCGGGACGTAGCGCTGGAAATACCATTGCGTCCGCTCGCGGTCGGACGGCTTGGGCAGCGCCACGACCCGGGTGGCGCGGGGGCTGAGGTGCTCGACGACGCGCTTGATCGTGCCGTCCTTGCCGGCGCCGTCGCGGCCCTCCATCACCACGACGATCCGCTCGCCCGATGCGATCGCGGCCTGCTGGGTGTGGACCAGCGCGAGCTGCAGCGCGGCGATCTCTTCGTCGTACTTCTTGCCCAAGGCTATTCTCCCGGCCGGTAGCGGCGCTCGACATGGCCCTTCAACTCGTCGGGCCAGAAGTAAACCGGCTTGAGGTCGCCCGCCGCGTAGCGCCCGGCCTGATCCTTGAAATGCGGTGCGCCCGGCCGGCCGCTCTCGCCGCCTGCCGTCACCGACCAGGCACGCACGCGCGGCCCGAACTCGACGATCGCGACGAAGCTGTTGCCGCTGGTGCCGTACCAGCGCTTCGTGCCGGGATACGGTCGCGCGCCGAACGAGGCGAGGCTGCCCCATAACGCCGAGGTGAAAGGCACCGGCGCAGACGGCTTGGCATCGTCGAATTGTTGAGTGATCGCGGCGTCGTTGCGCTGGAAGCGGTTGATCTCGCCCCACGGCGTCCGCCAGCTCCCGAAATCGCGGGTCAGCGTGTCGATCGCGCGCTCCAGCGCCGCCAGCATGGTGTCGCCGTTCAGCGCCTCCATCCGCGCCCATCGCGTGTCATATTCGGCGGGCGCGCCGGGGATGGCGACGGGCGTGTGCGCCCACAGGTCGGTGCCCCAGAATACCGCCAGCGACGTTTCGATGCTCGCCGCCGACCAGCGCGCGTCCCATGCCTCGAGCGCCGCGACCGGCGCCGCCAGGCGGTCCTTGCGCGGACCCGCCGGCAGCGACGCCCAGGCGGCGGCGAGCTTCGGCACCACCCGGGCGAACTCGGGCATCCACGGATCATAGGCGATCGCCCGCAGTCCCATCGGCGTCAGCGCCCGGGCCTGTCCGAGCAACGTCGTCGCATGGTCGCCGCGCGGGTTCGGCCCGACCTGGTCCATATAGCGCGGGAAGGCGCTCGCCCTGGGGCTGTCCGTGCCTGCCGCCCGCCATGGGGCATCGTTCGAATTGTAGAGCCAGCCGCCCGCGGGGTCGCGGACCTGCGGCAGCTTCGCCATCGGCGTCAGGCCGTGCCAGTCCGCCGCCGGGTCGCTGCCGTCGACCGGCGCGCGGTAATCGAGCCTGTCGTTACGTGCCGGCACGAATTGCGGGTGGAGCAAGGCGATATGCCCGTCGGCATCGGCATAGACGGTGTTGTTCGATGAATTGGCCTGGAAGGCCGCGATTTTGAGATAGGTGGCCTGATCGCGCGCCTTGGTCCGTAGCCAGCTTTGCTGGAGCGCGGCGAGCGGCTTGTTCATCAATGCCGTCGCGATCCACTTGCCGCCGTCCGCGCGGGTGATCGGTCCGTGCACCGTGCTGATGGTGTTGAAGCTGCGGCTGCCCATGCTGCCGTCTGGGCGTCGGAACCGCAAGGTGATGGGCGCAAATCCGAACTCGACCGTCTTCCCGCCACGAACATAGGCGGCTCCGCCGGCGCGCCGTTCGACCACCGCCTCCGCGAACTCGTCGATGCTGTCGACGCCGCTGGTCGTGTGCATCCAGCCGAGCCGCTCGTTAAAGCCCTGATAGAGGAAGAACTGCCCCCACGTGCTCGCGCCATAAGCGTGGAGTCCGGCGTCGCTCTTCATCTCCAGCTCGGAGCGGAAGAAGAAGCTGGTGTGCGGGTTGATGAGCAGCAGCGGGTGGCCGCTCGCCGACAGCCCGGGTCCGATGGCGATGCCGTTCGAGCCGCGCGGTTCCTGATCCCGGTCGGGCATGCGCGCCAACGCCGTCGCCCTGCCGCCATAGAATTGCGCCAGCTTGCCGAGGTCGACGTGCTCGATGTCGCCGCCGATCGAGCCTTCGGTGAAGGACAGCGCCATCCACGGCTCGAAGCGGGTCAGGACCTTGGGATGCACCTCGGGGTGAGTGGCGAGATAGTAATTGAGCCCGTCCGCCCAGGCCGCGCACAGCGCCTTCAGCCACGCCGGCGCGGTCGCATGGATTCGCTGGAGCTCCGCCGGATCGACCCACAGCCGCTGCCGCAGATCCTGCCAGATCGCGCCTTCGCCCTCGGCCTCGGCGGTGCGTCCCAGCGCGGTCAGGTAGTTCGCCTCGATGCGCGGGAAATCGTCCTCCGCCTGCGCGTAGATCGCCCCGAACACCGCGTCGGCATCGGTCTTCCCGTGAACATGCGCGATGCCCCAGTCGTCGCGCGTGATCGTGACGCGGGCGGCTTCGGTTCGCCAGCGCGCGAGGTCGGGGGAGGGGGCGGCGCCGAGCAGCAGCGCCAGCGCGGGGAGCAGGAGAAGCCGCATGAAGCGAGGGTGGCCTGCGCTCGGGCGGCTGGCAATCCCCCTCTCCTATAAGGGGAGGGATTGGATTATCTCCGCCGCGATGTCCGCCGGCGTCCGCATCGTCCCCTCCGCCACCGTCCGCACCGTCGCCCAGCGTCCGGCCCAGCCGCTTGCCGCCAGCGCGGCGTAATTGTCGCGCACGCGCGCCTGCAACCCGGTGTCCGCTTCATATTCGTCGAAGGTCCGGTCGGTGTACGACCGCTGCCGCTTCATCGCGATCAGCCCCCGTGCGACCTCGACCGACGTATCGAGATACACCTGCAGATCGGGCGGCGGCAGCGCGAACGTGTCGGTCTCCAGCGCCCAGGCCCAGCGCATCAGCGCCGCCGCGTCGTCCGCCGTCGTCTGCGCGCCCTGATAGGCGAGGTTCGACGCGATGTAGCGGTCGAGCACCACCACGTCGTGCGCGGCCATCGCCGCCAGCAGCGCATCGCGCGATTCGAGCCGGTCGAGCGCATACAGCACCGCCGCGCCGCGCGGAGATACCGGACGCGGCAGCCGCCCCGCCATATATTCGCCCAGCGCCCAGCCGCCCGCCGTCTCGGCGTAGCGCGGGAAGGACAGGACCATGGCCGAACGTCCCGCCGCGTCGAGCTGGCGCGCCACCTCCGCCGCCGCCGTCGCCTTGCCCGCGCCGTCGCCGCCTTCGATCGCCAGCAGGAAGCTCACGCCTGCAACTGCTCGTGGTGGCGGATGACCTCATCGATGATGAAGCGCAGGAACTTCTCGGAGAACTCGGGGTCCAGCTCCGCCTGCCGCGCCAGGTCACGCAGCCGCGCGATCTGGCGATCCTCGCGCCCCGGATCGGCCGGCGGCAGGCCGGACGTCGCTTTGTAGCGCCCGACCGCCTGCGTCACCTTGAACCGCTCGGCGAGCAGATGGACCAGCGCCGCGTCGATATTGTCGATGCTCTTGCGATAGCCGGTGAGCACGTCGTCGGTCATGGGGCCCCCAATCGGCAGGCGCCCCGGCTAGGCGTTCGCCCCGCGAAAGCCAAGCCTCCGGGGACCGGACCATGTCAGCGAGGACTTTCGCGCGATCGTCTCGCCATCCGCCTGGTCCTTGTCGAGCGTGTCGCTCGGCCGCCGCGCGTCGCCTTCCTGCTGATGCTCGGTCGACAGGTTCGGCCGGTCGGTTTCGGTCGTCGGCTTGATCGCGTCGTCGTCCATGTCGTTCTCCTCAACCATTCACGATCGTCCCGCCATTGGGATGCAGCACCTGTCCGCTCATGTAGCTGGCGTCGTCGCAGGCCAGGAACAGGAAGGCGGGTGCGACCTCGTTGGGCTGGCCGGCGCGGCCCATCGGCGTCTTCTCGCCGAAGGTCGCCAGCTTCTTGGCGCTCGCCCCGCCCGACGGGTTGAGCGGCGTCCAGATCGGCCCCGGCGCGACCGCATTCACCCGGATGCCCTTGCCGACCAGATTCTCCGACAGCGACCGCGTGAACGCCGTGATCGCGCCCTTGGTCGACGAATAATCGAGCAGCTCGGGCTCGCCGGCATACATCGTCACGCTCGTGCAGTTGATGATCGCCGCGCCCTCCGTCAGGTGCGGGCGCGCCGCCTGCACCATGAAGAACATGCCGAAGATATTGGTCTGGAAGGTGCGCCGGAGCTGCTCCTCGGTAATGTCGGTGATTTCCTTGTCGGGGTGCTGCTCGCCGGCGTTGTTGACCAGCACGTGCAGCCCGCCGAACTCGCGGATCACCTGATCGACGGCGGCGTCGCAGAACGCCTTTTCGCCGATATCGCCCGGGATGGCGACGCAGCGCCGGCCCTCGTCGCGCACCGCCTGCGCGGTGGCGGCGGCGTCGTCATGTTCGCACAGATAGACGATCGCGACGTCCGCGCCCTCGCGCGCGAACAGCACCGCCACCGCGCGGCCGATGCCGCTGTCGCCGCCGGTGACGATCGCCACCTTGCCCGCCAGCCGGCCCGAGCCGGGATAGCGCGGCCGCCATTCGGGCTTGGGCTCCAGCGTCGACTCGTGGCCGGGCAGATCGTCCTCCTGCACCTGGCCGAATAATGCGCTCATGGCTTGCTCCCATCAGTCGCCGAGACGAACCACCGGGGCCCCGGCGGGTTCCGATTAACCTGAAGCAATGCCCCGGGAAAACGGGAACCGCGCCGTGGCCGGGCGGTTAACGACACCGCATTCACAGGAGCAATCGATGGCCGAGGCCACCACCCGCAGCGACGACGGCCCCGTCGCCGCGTCGAAGAAAGATCCCGCCGCCGAGGCGAAGGCGATGTTCGGCGACGCCGCCGGCGGCGAGGTGACCGCCCGCGCGGTGACGATCAACAAGCCGGTCGCCGAGGTGTTCGCCTATTTCCGCGACTTCGCCAATCTGCCGAGCTTTATGGAGAATGTCGTCTCGATCGACGTCGCCGACGCCAGGCGTTCGCATTGGGTCGTCAAGGCGCCCGGCGGCAAGACGGTCGAATGGGACGCGGTCGTCACCGACGAGGCCGAGAACCAGTATATCGCTTGGGAGTCGCAGCCCGGCGCCGATGTCCCCAACGCCGGCCGCGTCGACTTCCGCGACGCCGGCGCGCGCGGCACGGTGGTGACCGCGACGATCACCTACGATCCGCCCTATGGCATCATCGGCAAGATCGTCGCCAAGATGTTCCAGCGCGAGCCCGCCATTCAGGCGCGCCGCGACCTGCGTCGCTTCAAGCAGTTGCTGGAGACGGGCGAGATCGCGACCCCCGCCAAGAATAAACAAGAGTTCGAGGAGATGGGCCTGTGAAAGCGCTCGCATGGCACGGCAAGCACGACGTCCGTATCGACAACGTGCCCGATCCCGGCATCGTCAATCCGCGTGACGCCATCATCAAGGTCACCTCGACCGCGATCTGCGGCTCCGACCTCCATCTCTACGACGGCTACATTCCGACCATGCAGGCCGGCGACGTGCTCGGCCACGAGTTCATGGGCGAGGTCGTCGATGTCGGCCCCAAGTCCACGCTGAAGGTCGGCCAGCGCGTCGTCGTGCCGTTCACGATCGCGTGCGGCGCCTGCTACCATTGCGGCAAGCACCAATATTCGGCGTGCGACAACGGCCTGCCGGCCGACAATCAGGACATCGCGCAGGAACTCTACGGCCAGCCGATGTCGGGGCTGTTCGGCTACAGCCACATGACCGGCGGCTATGCCGGCGGCCAGGCCGAATATGTCCGCGTGCCGTTCAGCGATGTCGGCCCGATCGTCATTCCCGACGGCGTCGACGACGACAAGGTGCTGTTCCTGTCGGACATCCTGCCGACCGGCTGGCAGGCGGCGGAATATGCGCAGATCGAGCCCGGCGACACGGTCGCGGTCTGGGGCTGCGGCCCGGTCGGGCTGTTCGCGGTCCAGTCGGCCTTCCTGATGGGCGCCGAGCGCGTCATCGCGATCGACCATTTCCCGAAACGGCTGGAGCTGGCGAAGAAGTTCGGCGCGGAGACGATCAACTTCGAGGAGACCGCCGTCTATGAGGCGCTGATGGAGATGACCGGCGGCATCGGCCCCGACGCGGTGATCGACGCGGTCGGGCTGGAGGCGCACGGGCTGTTCGTCGACAACGTCATCGACCAGATCAAGGCCTCGACCTTTCTCGGCACCGACCGGCCGCATTCGATCCGCCAGGCGATCATCGCCTGCCGCAAGGGCGGGCGGGTGTCGATGCCGGCGGTCTACGGCGGCTTCGTCGACAAGTTTCCGCTCGGCGCGTTCATGGAAAAGGGGCTGACGCTCAAGACCGGCCAGACCCATGTCCAGCATTACATGCCGGGGCTGCTCAACGCGATCATCGAGGGCAAGATCGACACCGAGTTCCTGATCTCGCACCACATGCCGCTGACCGACGCGCCGCACGCCTACAAGATGTTCCACGACCATCAGAACGAATACACCAAGATCGTCCTCAAGCCCGGCATGGCCGCTAACTAAAGGAGCAACGAAGATGGCCAACAAGTTCGCTATCATTACTGGCGCCTCGTCCGGCATCGGGCTGGAGCTCGCCAAGCTCGCCGCGCAGGACGGCTACGACCTGCTCGTCGCCGCCGACACCTCGTTCGCTACCGCCGAATCGGAGTTCCGCGCCGCCGGCGCGACGGTCGAGACGCTGGAGGTCGACCTGTCCAATTTCGAAGGTGTCGACCGCCTGCTCGACGCCGCCGACGGCCGCCAGATCGACCTGCTCTGCGCCAACGCCGGCCACGGCCTCGGCCGCGCGTTCCTCGATCAGGATCCGGCCGAGTGGCGGCACGTCGTCAACACCAACATCACCGGCACCACCTATCTGCTCCAGAAAGTGCTGAAGGCGATGGTCGCGCGCAACGAGGGCAAGGTGCTCGTGACCGGCTCGATCGCCGGCTACATCCCGGGCTCGTTCCAGGCGGTGTACAATGGCTCCAAGGCGTTCGTGGACAGCTTCGTCGCCGCCATCCAGAACGAGATCAAGGAGTCGGACGGGGTCACGCTGACCAACCTGATGCCCGGGCCGACCGACACCGAGTTCTTCGAGCGCGGCGACATGATGGACACGTCGGTGGGGGTCGATCCCAAGAAGGAAGATCCGGCGATCACCGCGAAGAACGGCTGGGAAGCGCTGCAGTCGGGCAAGGCCTCGGTCGTCTCGGGCTGGAAGAACAAACTTCAGTCCGCCGTCGCCAACGTCACCCCGAATGCCGTGCTGGCGGAGCAGCATCGTAACATGGCCGAGCCGGGTACGGCCGGGCAATAGCGGTCGAGTGCCGGCTGCGGCCCCGGGATTCCCGGTGCGTGGCCGGCGTTCAGTTCACCCGCATGACCCTGACCGAGCGCTGACCCTTGCTGTTGAGGACGTAGCTTCCCAGCGCGCCGCGGTGGATGGACACCGCCATGCCAGTCTTGGGGTCGGCATTGGTCCAGGGCTCGGTCGTCCGCCAGCGCCCGCCCTCCGCCAGCAGCAGCGACCAGCGATCGCCGCCGCTCGGGCTCGCCGCCGTCACCGTCGTCTCCAGCCGCTCGATCCGGTCGGCCGGTGCTTCCCGACCCGCGAACACCGCATTCTCGTCGATCGCCAGCCCGAACAGCGAGCGCTTGGTCTTGCGCACCTCGTCGCTACTGACGACGACCACTTGCCGCGACCGTTCCGCCGCCACCAGCTTCGCCGCGGCAACGTCGGTGCAGGCCAGCCGCTCGGCATCCACCTTGATTTCCAGGCAATGCGCCAGCGCCTCGATGAGCGGGTTGGGCGCCGGCTTGTCCGCCGCGCCAGCCAGCGCCATCCCGATCAGCATCCACCCCGTCATCGCCGTCTCCCGTCTCGCCCAAGCTGCGGGTATCCTGCCGGGAACGCAACGTGTCACACTTTTGCAACGCAGCATTCAAATCAGGCAATTGGTCAGTATTGCTGCATTGCTTGCGGGGTCTTTCGCGATGCAATGTCCGGTTTGGGCCTAACAGGGCTTGGGACGCGCGCACTAACAGGTGCGTGTTAGGGGACTGACATACCATGATCGCAGCATTTCGCGGCCGTCTTCTGGCCACCAGCCTGTTCGCGGGCGCCACGCTCTTCGCGACGCCGGCCTTCGCGCAGGTGACCCAGCCGGTCGAGGCGTCGCCCGAGGCCCAGGCGGAGGACGCCAAGCCGACCCAGGACGTGATCGTCACCGGCTCGCGCATCGGCCGGCCCGACCTGACCACCGCCAGCCCCGTCAACGTCATCGGCCAGGAGGAAATCCAGCTCCGCCAGCCCTCGACCGCCGAAGAGCTGATCCGCGACCTGCCCTCGGTCCGCCCGAACCTCGGGCCGGGCGTCAACAACGGGTCGGACGGTTCCGCCTCGGTCGATCTGCGCGGCATCGGCACCAACCGCACGCTGGTGCTGCTCGACGGCCGGCGCATCGTGCCGTTCGGCCTCGACAATGTCGTCGATCTCAACACCATCCCGCTGCCGCTGATCGACCGCGTCGACGTGGTGACCGGCGGCGCGTCGTCGGTGTACGGCGCGGACGCGGTCGCGGGTGTCGTCAACTTCATCACCAAGCGCGATTTCGCTGGCGTCCAGGTCGATGGCCAATATGGCATCGCCGAGCGCGGCGACGCAGCCAAGTTCCGCGCCAGCATATTGATCGGCGCCAATACGGGCGACGGCAAGGGCAACGCGGTCGTCGGCGTGTTCTACACCAAGAACAAGGAGCTGCTGACCACCAACCGTAGCATCGGCGCGTTCCCGGTCAGCTCGGTCAACGGCCTGTTCAGCGGCTCCACCGCAGCGGTGCCGACCATCTTCACGTCGCCGACGCTGTTCACCGGCAGCGGCACGGTGGGCGGGGTCGTCAACCCGACGACGGGTCTGTTCGAGCGGGCGACCGCCGGCAACACGTTCAACACCAACATCGGCACCTATTTCCAGACCCCGCTGGAGAAGTACGGCTTCTACGCGGCGGCCCATTACGAGGTGACGCCGGGCGTCGAGCTCTACACCAGCGCGATCTTCAACCGGAATACGGTGCGCCTCCAGCTCGCCTCGTCGGCGACCTTCACCAACACCTATCAGCTCCCGCTCAACAACGCCTATCTGACGGCAGGCGAGCGCAACCAGCTCTGCACGGCGCGCGGCATCACCGCGGTGGCCTGCGCGGCGGCGGGCGCAGCGACGACGCCTACCAGCGCCGGCTATCTCGAAATCCCGGTGATCGCGCAGCGCCGCTTCACCGAATACGGCCCGCGTGGGAACCCGATCCAATCGGATCAGTTCCAGCTCAACGTCGGCGTGCGCGGCAGCATCTTCCAGAATCTGAAGTACGATCTCGTCGCGCAATATGGCGAGACGACGCAGAACCAGGATCGCGAGAACTGGGGCTCGTTCAGCCGCGTGCAACAGGCGCTGCGGTCGTACAACACGACCGTTGGCGGTGTCGCTACTCCCGTCTGCTCCGACACGTCGAACGGTTGCGTCCCGCTGAACCTGTTCGGGCCGGAAGGGTCGATCACGCCAGCGATGATCGGCTTCTTCGACCTCGATGCGCGTATCCGCCGCAACACCCAGTTGACGGTGATCACCGGCAACGTCGGCGGCGACCTGTTCGGGCTGAAGTCTCCGCTCGCCGAGACGGCGATCGGCTTCTCGGTCGGCGCCGAGTATCGCAAGATCAAGGCGGCGTCTTTCCCCGACTTCCCCTCGCAGATCCAGGGCGAGGTGCTGGGCACCGGCGCGCGCACGCCGCCCGATCTCGGCCAGTACAGCGTCAAGGAAGCGTTCGGCGAGCTCATCGTGCCGCTGATCAGCGACAAGACCTTCTTCTATCGTCTCCAGGCGGAGGGCGGCATCCGCTATTCCGATTATTCCACCACCGGCGCGAGCACGACGTGGAAGGCCGGCGGCACCTGGGAGTTCTTCCAGGGCGTCAAGTTCCGCGGCATGTACCAGGTCGCGGTGCGCTCGCCCAACATTTCCGAGCTGTACCAGAGCCAGGTGCAGGGGCTGGGCAATCTGACCACCGATCCCTGCCAGGGGACGCTGCCGGTCGGCAATGCCGGCCTGACCGCGCTGTGCATCGCGACGGGCGCGCCCGCGTCGACGATCGGCGCGATCACGCCGCCGTCATCGACGCAGATCAACGTCACCACCTCGGGCAATCCGAACCTGCAGGTGGAGCGGGCGAGAACCTACACGCTGGGTGGCGTCATCGCCCCGCGCGCGCTGCCGGGCTTCTCGCTGACGGTCGATTATTATCACATCAAGGTGAAGGACGCGATCAGCTCGCCGGCCCAGTCGGACATTCTGAACGGCTGCTACTCGGCCGCGCTGAACCCGACGTTCGCCAACAACGGCTTCTGCCAGCTCATTCGGCGCAATCCGCTCAACGGCTCGCTCAACGGCGCGGGCGAGACGCTGGGTGTCATCCTGGCGGGTTCGAACCTCGGCGTGATCGAGACCGCCGGCATCGACTTCGGCGTCAACCAGCGCATCAAGTTCGATGACGTAGGCCTCGGCGTTCCCGGCCAGCTCACCCTGGGCTTCAATGCGACCCGGCTGCGTTATTATCACTTCCAGGCGACGCCGAACTCGATCAACCGCGATTGCACGGCCTATTATTCGGCGGGCGGCTGCACCAATCCGCGGCCGAAGTGGAAGTGGAACGGTCGCGCCAGCTACGGGCTGGGCGGCTTCGAGGCCTCGCTGCTGTGGACCCACATCAGCAAGGTCGCGCTCGAGCCGTATCTCGCTACGCCGATCACGCCGCTGACGACCCCGCAGCCCGGTGGCCCGAACCCGGCGCAGACGACAACGCAGACGATCGTGTTGAACGGCCAGACGCTCGTCACGGCCGCGAACGGCATCCTGCCTGCTTATCGCAGCATTCCGCGCTACGATTATTTCGATCTCTCGCTGCGTCAGTCGGTGGGCGAGCACCTCGACTTCACGCTCACGGTCGACAATCTGTTCGACAAGAAGCCGCCCCTGGTCGGTTCGGGCGTCGGCGGCACGTCGTTCAACAACGGCAACACCTTCCCGACCGTCTATGACGTGATCGGCCGGTATTTCACCGTCGGTGCCCGCCTGAAGTTCTGACGCCGGTCTGCGGAACAACGAGGAGGGGCGGTGGCCAGAAGGTCACCGCCCCTTTTCGCTGTCCTACTTGCCGGCGGTCGTGCCACTCCGGCAGCCGCTCTTTGACATCGTTCTCGTCAGCGTTCGCGCTGATCTCCCGCGGCCGCCAGGTCGAGGCGTGAGGCCGCGCCCGATGCGCCAGAACCGATTTATGCCTCAACTTAGCCTCAACTTCCGATCGCGCGACCGTCTCAACTTCCTCAACTTGTCCTCTCCTGCAGGAAAGGGGACGGGCGCGCAGCGCCAGAGGTGAGGACGCGACGGGCACGAAGGGGGCTGTCCTGTCCTTACCCTTCCGGCGCTCGCGCGCCTCCCTCTCCTGACTGGAGAGGGAAACCCGGCTCAACTTCCTCAACTTGTCATGCCGCCACGCTTCGTCGCCCCGCCGCGCGGATCATGTCCGCCGCCTTCTCCGCGATCATGATCGTCGGCGCGTTGGTGTTGGAGCTGACCAGCGACGGCATCACCGAGGCGTCGACCACCCGCAGGCCCGCCAAGCCCCGCACCCGCAGGTGCGCGTCGACCACCGCGCGCGTATCGTCCGCCGCGCCCATCTTGCAGGTGCCGACGGGGTGATAGATCGTCTCCGCCGTCGCGCGGATCCAGGTGTCGATCGCCGCATCGCTCGCCACGGGCGCACCCGGGGCCAGCTCCTCGCCGCGATAGGGCGTCAGCGCGTCCTGGCCGACGACGCGCCGCCCGATCCGCACCGCTTCGCGCATCACCCGCCGGTCCTCGGGCGTCGCCAGATAATTGGCCTCGATGCTGGGGTCGGCGAACGGGTCGGCGGAATGCAGCCCGACGCGGCCCCGGCTTTCCGGCCGCAACTGGCAGAGGTGGAGCGAGAAGCCGTCCTCGGTCACCTTGACCTTGGCATGGTCGCGCATGATCGCCAGCACGCCGTGGATCTGGATGTCGGGCCGCGACAGCCCGGGGCGCGACGGGATGAAGGCGCCCGATTCCAGGAAGGTCTGCCGCCCCGGCCCGGTGCCGCGCAGCATGTAGCGCAGGCCGACGGCCAGCTGGCGAAAGCCCCGCGTCACGGCATAGGCGCTCTCCAGCCCCCGCGACCGCCAGTTCATCGTCACGTCGAGATGATCCTGCAGGTTCTCGCCAACGCCGGGCAGCGGGTGGGTCACGGCGACCCCCGCCGCCTGCAATCGCGCCGGATCGCCGATGCCCGAAAGCTGGAGGATCTGCGGGCTCTGCACCGCGCCGGCGCACAGCAGTACCTCGCCCGCGGCCGCTGCGAACCGTGGTGTCCGGCGCTTGCCGACGACATAGTCGACGCCCGTCGCGCGGCCGTTCTCGACGCGGATGCGCGTCGTGCGCGCGTCGGTGACGACCGTCAGATTGGCGCGGGTCGCCACCGGCTTTAGATACGCCTCCGCCGTGCTCCAGCGCCGGCCGTTGGAAATGGTCAGATCATACGGCCCGAACCCCTCGAAATCCGCGCCGTTGAAGTCGTCGGTCACGGGATAGCCCGCCTGCCGTCCCGCCTCGATCAAGGCAGTATAGAAGGGGCTGGTGCTCTCTCCCTTCGAGATGTGCAGCGGTCCCTCGGCCCCGTGCAGCTCGCCGCCCCTGTGATGCCGCTCCAGCTTGCGGAAATAGGGCAGCACGTCGTCCCAGCCCCAGCCGCCGAGCCCCATCTGCCGCCACTCGTCGTAATCGAGCGGGTGGCCGCGCATGTAGACCATGCCGTTGATCGCCGACGACCCGCCGAGTCCGCGTCCGCGCGGCCACCACAGGCGGCGGTCGTCGAGGTGCGGCTCGGGCTCGGTCCAGAAGCCCCAATTGTGTGCGCTCTTGGCCTTGATGAGCTGGCCGACGCCGGCCGGCATCCGGATCAGGACGCCGTCGTTGCGCCCGCCCGCTTCGAGCAGCAGGACGCGGGTGCCCGGATCCTCGGTCAGCCGCGCCGCGAGCGTGCAGCCGGCCGAGCCGCCGCCGATGATGATATAGTCGTAAGCCTCCACGCGCCCTCTCCTAGGGTTCGATGATGATCTTGCCGATGTGCGTCGCCGCCGCCATCGCCGTGAATGCTGTACGCCACGCGGCGAGCGGATAGCGGGCGTCGACATGCGGCCGGATCCGGCCCTCCGCGGCGAGCGCCCATACCGCGTCGAGGTTCTCGCGGCCCCGGTCGGGGAAGCGCCGGCCATATTCGCCGGCGCGCACGCCGACGACCGAGAAGCCCTTGATGAGCGGAATGTTCGACGCCACCGTCGCGATGCGCCCCGAGGTGAAGCCGATCACCAGCAGCCGCCCGCCGAAGCCGATGCACCGCGTCGATTCGTCGAACACGTCGCCGCCGACCGGATCGAACACCACATCCGCGCCGCCGCCCGTCAGCTCCTTCACCGCCGCGCGGAAGCCAGGGGCGGGCAGCGTCGCCGCGACCGGATAGGCCGCGGCGACCGTTGCCAGCTTCCCGGCCGAGCGCGAGGTGGCGATGACCCGCGCGCCGAGCGCGCCGGCCAGGTCCACCGCCGCCAGCCCGACCCCGCCGGTCGCGCCATGCACCAGCACCCACTCGCCGGCCCGCATCCGCCCCAGCCGGACCAGCGCCACATAGGCCGTCAGATAGGCCGCCCCGATCGCCGCCGCCTGCGCGAAGTCGAGCCGCTCCGGCACCGCCCGCACGGCGCTCGCGTCGACGGCGACCAGCTCGGCGAAGCTGCCCAGCCGCGTCCCCGCGACCACCCGCTCGCCGGCGGCGAAGCCGCTGTCGGGGTCTGCCTCGACCACCTCGCCCGCCATCTCCATGCCGGGCGTGAAGGGCAGCGCGGGCTTGAGCTGATAGCCGCCGCGCGTCATCAGCAGGTCGGGATAGTTGAGCGCCGCCGCCCGCACCCGCACCAGCACCTGCCCCGGCCGACGCACTGGCGCCGCCACGTCGGCCAGCGCGACCCCGGCAAAATCGTCCGTTAGCGCCTGCACGACCAGCGCCTTCATCGCGGCACCGCTAGGATGCCGATCAGCTCCTCCATGAGCTGCGGCATCGCCAGGTGCGGGGCGTGGACCTTGCTCAGCCCCAGCGTGATCAGCGCATAGCCGCGCACCGCCGCGTCGTGGCGCGAGAAGCCGGCGGCGTGGAGAGAGTCGGTCAGGAACCCGAGCATCAGATCGTCGTGCCGCTCGACCGACGCCTTGGCGCGGGGGTCGCTTTCCGCCCAGGCGCGCATCGCGATCGACAGCCGCGACAGGCCGCGCCGCCGCACGAGCTGCGCGAGCAGCCGGATCCGCCCGACCGGGTCCGCCTCGGCGCGCTTGATCGCGTCGATCAGCTCGGTCACCTGCGTCTCGGCGAAATGGCCCGCGAGCCGGCCCTGATAGGCGTCGAAGTCCGCGAAATGGTGATAGAAGCTGCCCGTCGACACGCCCAGCTCGTCGGCCAGCGGGCGCAGCTTCAGCGCTCTGAGCCCGCCCCGCCGCAGCAGCGTCTGCCCCGCCTCCAGCCAGTCGCGCTGGGTCAGGTCCGGGGACCGCTGCGTCGTCCCGATGCTTGACACGTCCACCGCCATAACGAATGTTACGGCGCAAGCGGGCCAGCGTAAAGCTTTGCGGGAGAAGAGGATGCATCCGGTCCGGCACGCCCAGACCAATCCGGACAAGCCCGCCTATATCATGGCGGCCTCGGGCGAGACCGTCACCTATGCCGAGCTCGACGCGCGCGCCAATCAGGGCGCGCATCTGCTGCGCTCGCTCGGGCTGAAGCGCGGCGACGGCATCGCGGTGCTGATGGACAATTCGGCGCGCTATCTGGAGGTGATGTGGGCGGCCGAGCGCACCGGCGTCTATTGCACCTGCATCTCGTCCAAGCTGACCGCGGGCGAGGCTGCGTACATCATCCGCGATGGCGACTGCCGCGTGCTGATCGCGAGCTGCGGCGTCGCGGCGGTGGCGGCGGCGCTGCGGCCGATGCTGCCGGACCTCGCGCTGTTCATGTGCGACGGCGTGACCGAGGGCTATGCGAGCTACGAGGCGGCACGCGACGGGGAGCCGATCACCCCGATCGACGATCCGCAGCCGGGCGGCATCATGCTCTACTCGTCGGGGACGACCGGCGTGCCCAAAGGGGTGCGACACGCGCTGCCCGAGGAACCGTTCGGCGAGACGCCCTCGCAGCTTATCCGGCTCGGCCAGGCGCTCTACGGCTTCGCGGCCGACATGGTCTATCTCTCGCCCGCGCCGCTGTACCACGCCGCGCCGCTGCGCTGGTCGATGGCGGTGCAGCAGCTCGGCGGTACGGTGGTGGTGATGGAGCGCTTCGATCCCGAGGCCGCGCTGGCGGCGATCGAACGCTATCGGGTGACCCACGCGCAATGGGTGCCGACGCATTTCATCCGGCTGCTCAAGCTGCCCGACGAGGTGCGCCGCCGCTACGACGTGTCGTCGCTCCAGGCGGTCTGGCACGCCGCGGCACCTTGTCCGATCCCGGTCAAGGCGGCGATGATCGCCTGGTGGGGGCCGATCATCGGCGAATATTATGCCGGCACCGAGGGCAACGGTTTCTGTGCCATCTCGTCCGCCGAATGGCTGGCGCACAAGGGGTCGGTCGGCCGCAACCTGACCGCCGTGACGAAGATCTGCGACGAGGACGGCGAGGAACTGCCGCCGCGCAGCGAGGGCACGATCTATTTCGCGGGTGGCGGGGTGTTCACCTATCACAACGACCCCGACAAGACGGCGTCGGCGGCTAACCGGCACGGCTGGACGACGCTGGGCGACATCGGCTGGGTCGACGAGGAGGGCTATCTCTACCTCACCGACCGCAAGAGCTTCATGATTATCTCGGGCGGGGTGAACATCTATCCGGCGGAGCTGGAGAACGTCCTCGTCACCCATCCCGACGTGACCGACGTCGCGGTGATCGGCGCACCGCACGAGGAGATGGGCGAGGAGGTCGTCGCGATCGTCCAGCCGCGCGACATGGCGCAGGCGGGGCCGGCGCTGGCGGACACGCTGATGGCCTTCGCCCGCGCCAACCTGTCCCACGTCAAATGCCCCCGCCGCATCGACTTCCGCGCGGAGCTGCCGCGCCACGACACGGGCAAGCTCTACAAGCGGCAGTTGCGCGACGAATATTGGGCTACAGCAGCCCCGCCAGCAGCGTGACGTTGAGCGCGATGATGATCGCGGCGATGACCCAGGCGAGCGCCTTCAGCCAGGCCGGCGCGGTGAACTCGCCCATCACGCGGCGGCTGGCGGTGAAGGCGACCAGCGGCACCACCGCGAAGGGCAGTTGCAGGCTCAGCACCACCTGACTGAGCACCAGCAGGCGGGTCGCGCCGGCGTCGCCCGCGCCGCCGACGACGATCACCGCCGGCACGATCGCGATCAGCCGGGTGACCATCCGTCGCAGCCAGATCGGCAGGCGCAGGTCGAGGAAGCCTTCCATCACGATCTGTCCGGCGAGCGTGCCCGTCACCGTCGAGTTCTGCCCCGACGCCAGCAGCGCGACCGCGAACACCGTGCTCGCCACGCCGATGCCGAGCATCGGCGACAGCAGCCGGTACGCCTCGCCGATCTCCGCGACATCGTGACGGCCGGCCGAATGGAAAGTCGCGGCGGCGAGGATCAGGATCGCGGCGTTGATGAAGAAGGCGAGGCCGAGCGCGATCGTGCTGTCGACCGTCGCCCAGCGGATCGCCTGGCGCTTGTCGTCGAAGGCGCGGGTTTGGACGATCGAGGAATGGAGGTAGAGGTTGTGCGGCATGACCGTGGCACCAAGGATGCCGATCGCGAGGTAGAGCTTGGCCGGGTCGGTGACGATGCTCGGCGCCGGCACCAGCCCGCCGAGCACCGCCGCCAGCGCGGGCTGGGCGTGGATGAGCTCGAAGACGAAGCACCCGGCGATCAGCGCCAGCAGGCCGATGATGATCGCTTCCAGCGAGCGGAAGCCGTAGCGTTGCAGCGCGAGGATGAGGAAGACGTCGAGCGCGGTGATGACGACGCCCCACGCCAGCGGCAGCCCGAACAGCAGCTTGAGCGCGATGGCGGTGCCGAGCACCTCCGCCAGATCGCAGGCGATGATCGCGATCTCGGCCAGTACCCACAGCCCGAACGCGACGGGACGGGAGTAATGCGCCCGGCACGCCTGCGCGAGGTCCAGCCCCGCGCCGACGCCGAGCCGGACCGACAGCGCCTGCAGGACGATCGCCATCAGGTTGGACAGCAGCACGACGCTGAGCAACGTGTAGCCGAACGCCGAGCCGCCGGCGATGTCGGTCGCCCAATTGCCCGGATCCATATAGCCGACCGCGACGAGGAAGCCGGGGCCGAGATAGGCACGCAGATTGCCCAGCCCCTTGCGCCCCGACGGCACGGGGACGGTGCGGAAACTGTCGGAAAGCGAGCGGCCTAGCGGTGTGGCGGGGCTGGTCATCCGGGCGGTGTGTGGCGGAAGGCGGCGGGGGTCACAAGCAACTCGATCAGATCACGGTCATATCGCTGTTGTAATGATGCCAGGCGAAGATCGCCGCCGCGCCGCGATGAGGCCGCCAAGGTTCGCCAAGGTCGCGCACCTGCTTCTCGGTCGGGCGGGCGTCGTGGCCAAGGATGCGGCCGACCTCGATCTGGACCGCCAGGTCGCCCGCCGGCCAGATGTCGGACCGGCCCTCGGCGAAGAGCAGGTAGATCTCCGCCGACCAGCGGCCGATGCCCTTGACCCGCACCAGCGCCGCGATCGCTTCCTCGTCGTCGGCCGGCAGCGCGTCGAGCGGCAGGCGGCCGCTCGTCACCTCGTCGGCGAGGCTGCGCGCATAGCCCGCCTTCTGCCGCGACAGCCCGGCCTCGCGGAGCTGCTCGTCGGTCGCGGCGATGATCGTGTGCGGGTTTTCGGGGTCGCCGAGGATCGCCGCCAGCTTGCGCCACACCGCGTCCGCCGCCTTCACGCTGACCTGCTGGCCGACGATGGTTCGCAGCAGCGTCGCATAGCCGCGCTCGCTCAGGCGCGGCCCCGGATAGCCGACGCGGCCCAGCGCCGCCGCGAAGGCGGGCTCGACGGCCGCCAGCGCATCCAGTCCGGCGCGGATCTGCTCGGCGTTCATGCTTGATCGGGGGCCGGGCGCGCGGCATGGGCGGCGAGGCCATCAGGGGAGTCACTCATGCCCAAGCTTATCGTCGTCACGCGCGAGGGGGAAGAACGCGAGCTCGACGCCGAGGCCGGCCTGTCGGTGATGGAAAACGCCCGCGACGGCGGTATCGACGAGATCCTGGCGCTGTGCGGCGGCAATTGCTCGTGCGCGACCTGCCACGTCCATGTCGACCCGGCGTTCATGGACCGGCTGAAGCCGATGAGCGAGGACGAGAACGACCTCCTCGATTCGACCAGCGACCGCAATGCGTATTCGCGGCTGTCGTGCCAGGTCATGTTCGGGCCCGAGCTGGACGGGTTGAAGGTGACGGTCGCCGCCGAGGACTGACGGAGACTGTCTGGTCCCCAAAAGTCACAAAAGTCGCGCCCTCTCGCGTGCGCGCGCGAGGACAAGTTGAGGAAGTTGACGCGATTGACGTCTGTTTTGCCTGGTCGATCGGCTGCGCGATTTTGCGCGAGACGGGGTGACGTGAAGGCATCGGCGGGTGGTGGCATGAGGTTGGTGCTGTAGGACAGCTTCTTCTTCAATCCTCCCCTGGCTTGCCAGGGGAGGGGGACCGCCCGGCGGAGCCGGGTGGTGGTGGGGTGGAGCGCTCGGCAGCGCGATGGACAACCGCCTGAACGACGCCTTCCAGATTTCTGAGCACGTCCACAGCCGTCAAGCGCAATGTTTCGATGCCGAAGCTTGCCAACAAGGCATCGCGGCGGTCGTCGCGTTGGGGGCGATCGCCGCGGTTGTGCGCTTCTCCATCGACTTCGACGCAGAGACGCGCCGCGTGGCAGAAGAAGTCGAGCGACAGGTTTTCGCCGAGCGGGTGTTGCTTGCGGAAACGGAAGCCGCCCGGGCGTTCTCTGAGCACGTTCCAGAGCTTTAGCTCGGGTACGGTCATCGCCTTGCGTTGCTGTCGCGCCGTGATGACGGCTGCAAGCTTTGCCTTTGGTCCGACCCTTTTTGGCATGTCCCTTTACCCCACCACCACTCGCTTCGCGAGCGGTCCCCCTCCCCTGGCAAGCCAGGGGAGGATTAGGAAATCTCGCGCACCGCCGCCGCGTACAGCGCGATCGCCGCCGCATTGCTGACGTTCAGGCTCTCCACCTTGGTCGAGATCGGCAGCCGCGCCAGTTCGTCGCAATGCGTCTCGGTGTTCTGCCGCATCCCTTCACCCTCCGCGCCGAGCACGATGGCGAGGCGTTGCTGGCCCATCGCCTGCGCCAGCGTCTGCGACGCCTGGCCGGTCAGGCCGACGCGCCAGAAGCCGGCCTCGCCGATCTCATCGAGCGCGCGGGCGAGGTTGACGACGCGGACCCAGGGCACCGTCTCCAGCGCGCCGGACGCCGCGCGCGCCACCGTGCCGCTCTCGGGCGGCGCGTGCCGGTCCTGCGTCACCACGCCGAGCGCGTCGAACGCGGCGGCGGAGCGCAGCACGGCCCCCAGATTATGAGGATCGGTGACCTGATCGAGCAACACTAGGGGGCGGCGATCGTCGCGCCCCTGTTCGATCAGGTCGCCGAGCCACATGTCCTCCAGCGGCTCGACCTCCGCGACCAGCCCCTGATGCGGCGCATCGGCGGGGACGAGGCGGCCGAGATCGGCGACGTCGGCATAGGTGACCGGCAGGATCGGCGGCAGCGCGAGCGCGCCCAGCGCCTCGCGCGTGCCCCAGATCTTGCGCACCGTCCGCTCGGGATTGGCGAGCGCGGCGGTGACGGCGTGCCGGCCCCAGAAGCGGGGACGGTCGCGCGTGCCCTGCGACGGGCGGTGGCCACGGCGCGCCATCAATCCTCCGCCTTGACCTGATAGGGGTCGCTCGTCACCGGCTCGGTCGGCAACGGCGGGCGCGGCAGCGGCGTCGCGGCGTTGGCGGCGTTGAGCAGGAAGGCGGCGAGGACCGTCGCCCCCTGGCGCATGTCGTCCGCCTTCAGATGATCGAAGGTGTCGATCGACGTGTGATGCACCCGCGAGCCGTAATCGAGCGGATCCTGGATGAACTGGAACCCCGGCACGCCGACCGACTGCATGAAGACATGGTCGGTGCCGCCGGTGCGCTGGATCGCCACCGTCGTCATGCCGAGCGAGCGGAAGGGCCGCATCCATTCCTCGAAGATCGGCACGACGGCGGGATTGTTCTCGGCATAGATGCCGCGCAGGCGCCCCGAGCCGTTGTCGATGTTGAAATAGGCGGCGAGATCGCCCCAGCCGGGCTTCTTCACGATCGGCCAGCGATAGGGATATTGGTAATAGATGTCCTGTCCCGAGGGCCAGGGCTTGCCCGGCGCGCGGGTGGCGAGATGCTGTTCGACATAGGCGATGCTGCCGAGCAGCGCCTGCTCCTCGCCGGCCCACAGGGCGAAGCGGATCGTGCGTTTCGGCCGGACGCCGGTGGCGGCGAGGATGCGCGCCGCCTCCATCACCATCGCCGAGCCCGCGCCATTGTCCGCCGCGCCGTCGCCCGCCACCCAGCTGTCGAGGTGCGCGCCGGCCATGACATAGCCGGCCTTGGGATCGGTGCCGGGGATGTCGGCGATGATGTTGTAGGCCTGGGGGTCGGTGTCGTCGAAATGGACGTCGCTGACGATCTCCAAGGTCGGCGCCGCGCCGGTCAGCGCGAGGCGGACGAGCCGGCGATAGTCCTCGGCGGCGATCTGCACGCCGGGCAGCGGCGAGGTGTCGCCGCGCGCGAAGCGATAGCCTTCGCCCGACACCAGCTTGCCGTCGCGATAGGCGATCGTGGCGTAGGCAAGCGCGCCCTCGGCCTTGAGGAAATCCTCCATCCGCGCGGCAAAATTGTCGCGCTTGAGGCTGCGGTCGAGGTCGGCGGGGTCGTAGCGGTCCTGCCTGTACGCCTGGAGCTTGCCGAGATCCTCGTCGGTCAGGCGCTGGAAGGGCGCCTTGTCGGGCTCGCCGCCGGTGCCGGGTTCCGAGACGAGGACGATCCTGCCCGCCAGCTTGCCGTGCCACCTGGCGAAGTCGCGCTCGGTCTTCAGCGGCGCGACGATGACGGGGGCGGTGAGCGCGCCGGCGGTGGCGGGCGTCCAGGCGATCGGGATGGCGGTGAGCTGGATCGGCCGCGGGCTCGTCATCCGCACGCTGGAGCGCTCGATCCACCAGCCGCGCCCGAAGGCGAAGCCCTCCTTGTGGACGTTGGACAGCGCCCATTCGCGGAACTTCGCCTGCGTCCACGCCTCCGCCTTGCGCATGTTGGGCGAGTTGGTCATGCGCGGGCCGATGACGTCGTCCATATATTGCGCGGTCGCCATCACCTGGCTGTGGTTCAGCCCCTGATCCATGATCGGGCCGAGCGCGGCGTTCCCATTTTGCGTGGATTTCTCCTGCGCGAGGGCAGGCGTGGTCAGCAGCGTGGCGGCGAGCAGCAGGCGGCGCATCGGGTTCCCCTTATCGTTGCGGCACCGCTGCTATGCGGGCCGGCGCGCGAGGGCAATGGCGGCGGCGCGCGCGTTGACTTGGGCGGAGCGCTTCGGCATGGGGCCGCTTCGCTTTCGCAGCGGCGATCTGGACAGGTGGCCGAGTGGTTAAAGGCAGCAGACTGTAAATCTGCCCGGGTCTCCCGTACGCTGGTTCGAATCCAGCCCTGTCCACCAGACTGACATCGGGATGGTCAGCTAGATCCCTGACCGACCGGCCCCCGAGCGACGGGCGGCTCCGCGTCCGTGGCCATTTGGCCGATCTCGCCGACAAAGCGCTCGACGGTCTCGGCGGTGAAGGGCTTTTCCAGCACCGGGCGCGCGGCGTCGGCGAGGAAGCGCGCCACGCTCGCGCCGAGCGTGTCGCCGGTGACGAAGCCGATCCGGTCGGCGAGGTCGGGGCGCTCGCGCAGCACCCAGGCGTGGAGCGCGGGGCCGTCCATCGCCGGCATCCGCAGGTCGCTGACGACGAGATCATAATCGCCGGCCGCTATCATCGCGCATCCCTGCGCGCCCGAGGTGGCGATGTCGCAGGTGAAGCCCAGCAGCCCCATGAAGTCGGCGAGCGAGCCGGCGATCTCCTCCTCGTCGTCGATCAGCAGCGCGTGGCGGTATGCCGCCGGCGCGTCCGCTGCGATGTCGACGGGCGCGACACGCGGCAGGATGCGTTCGGCGTCGATCGGCAGCGTCAGCCGGAAGCACGCTCCCGCGGCCGTCGGCACGAGCGCCAGCCGGCCGCCATGCGCCTCGGCCAGCCCCTGCGAAAAGGAGAGGCCGAGGCCGGTGCCCTCGCCCTGGCCCTTGGTCGTGAAGAAGGGCTCGAACAGGCGGCGGGCGACATCGTCGGGCACGCCCGGGCCGCTGTCGGCGACGTCGAGGATCACGGTGTCCGGCTCCGGCCCGATCGCGGTCGCGAGCGTCAGCGTCCGCGCGCCGGCCTGCCCGGCCATCGCCTGCTGCGCATTGATGAGCAGGTTGACAATGATCTGGTGAAGCTGGTCCGCGTCCGCAGCGATCGTCGGCAGCGTGGCGGCGCGGCGGAACTCGATCGCGACACCGTCGGCGCGCAGGCCATAGCCGGCGAGCTCGAGCGCGGCGTCGACCACCGCGTCGAGATCGACGGCGGCGCGTTCGGGCTGCTTCTGCCGCGCCATGGCGAGGAAGGTCTGGACGATACGGGCACAGCGGTCGGCGGCGCGGCGGATCTTGAACGCGCGTTCGGCGAGGTGGCTGTCCTTCGCCTGCCGCTCCATCATCGACGCCTGGGCGACGACGATCGACAGCGGATTGTTGAGCTCGTGGCTGACGCCCGCGAGCAGCGAGCCCAGCGCGGTCAGCTTCTCCGACTGGTGCAGCGCGTCGCGGCTCGTCTGCAACGCGCTTTCGGCCGCCTTGCGCGCGGTCAGGTCGAGTGTGAAGCCGCCCGTCCGCGCGACGCCACGCGGCCCGGCGATGGGAAACACCACCGCGAGCAGCGCGGTATAATCGGTGCGCTCCGGAAAGACGAACTCGGCGCTGGCGATCCGGCCGGCGAGCGCGCGCTGCTCCAGATCGACGACGCGGCAGGCGATGTCGGGGGGCAGGAACTGCTCGGGCACGCGCCCGACCACCTGGTCGACCGGGATGCCGATCTGGCGCGACAGCTCAGGATTCATGCGCAGATAGCGGCCGTTCGCGTCCTTGAGGTGCATCCCCAGCGGCGCATTCTCCATGAAAGCGTCGAGCAGCGCCTCGGTATCCGCCATCCGCTCCTCGGAGCGCGCGCGTTCCAGCACCGCCCAGGTGCGGTCGGCGAGATCGCGCAGGAGCTGGATCTCCGCCCCCGTCCACGCGCGCGGGCGCTCGGACTGGATCGACAACACCCCCTCGATCGCGCCGTTGCGCACCAGCGGCATCGATACGAACGCGGCGACGCCGACGCCTTCGTAGAGCGGGCGGTTGGCGTCGTCGAACCGATCGTCCTCGGCGACCGCGCGGACGACGATCGCCGGCTCGGTCAGATGCGCCGCGACGATGCGCTCGCTCAGTGCCGCCAGCGGGAAGGTCGCGCCGACGACGCTGACGGTGCCGTCGCGCCATTCCTGGAGCACCTCCAGCGCATCGCCGGCCTCGACCGCCTCGGCATAATTGGCGCGGTTGACGCCCAGATGGCCGCCGATCATCGCCAGCGTCGCGGCAAGGATGGCGCGGGGACTGGGCTCGTCGCGGATGCGGTCGCTCCACGCGATCAGGAAGGACTGGCTGCGCTCGCGTTCCTTCAGCGACGCTTCCGCCTCGGCGCGGTGAAGCAGCACCCACATCCGCTCGGCGATGTCGCGGACGAGCTGGATCTCGACCGGGGTCCATTCGCGCGGGCGATCGGTGTCGATCGACAGGACGGCCTGGACGATGCCGCCGCGCGCCAGCGGCACGCCGATGCGGGCGACGACGCGGTTCGCCGCGAAACTGCGGCGCGCGACGAGGGAGAAGCGTTCGTCGACGGGCAGGTCGGGGCTGACCAGGGTCTCGCCCGCCAGATAGGCGGCGCGCACATGGTCGCTGAGGTTCGACGAGGGATAGGTCAGGCCGAGCGTCGGGGCGACGCCCCGGCACCATTCGCTGACGATGCGATAGGCGCCCCCGTTCATGTCGATCTGCGAATAGGCGGCGCGGGTCGACCCCAGATGCCGCCCCAGCATCGCCATGGTCATGTCGAGGATCGCCGCCGGCGAGGTTTCGGCGCGGACGCTGTCGGACCAGGCGATGACGAAACGCTGGTTGCGGTCGCGCTCGCGCAGCTCCGCCTGCGCCCGCGCACGTTCCAGGATCGGCCAGGTGCGTTCGCCGACGTCGCGGATCAATCCGATCTCGGTCTCGCCCCAATGGCGCGGCCGGTCGCATTGCACCGACAGGATGGCCTGCACCGCCGATCCCCTGACCAGCGGGATGCTGACGAACGCGGCGATCTGGCGCGCGGCATAGGTGGCGCGCGCGGCGGCGCCGACGTCCGCGTCGGCGGTGACGTCGTCGTAGCGGACCACCTTGCCGGTCAGCCACTCCTGCTCGACCTGCTGCCCGACCTGATCGAGGTGAACCTTGAGCCCGACCAGGCTGCCGCACCCGTCCGACCAGTTCCACCGCGTGGTGAACACGCGCCCCGTCTCGTCGATCTCGGCATAGGTGACGCGGGTCGCGGCCAGATGCCGGCCGAGGCGTTCGAGCGTCATCGCCATGATGTCGTCGGGCGCTTCGAGGCGGCGCAACGCATCGTTCCAGCCGATCAGGAACGCCTGTTCGCCGCCCGGGCGCGGGCGATCAGGGCCGGCGCCGTCAGTCAAGCGCGCTCGCTCCGTCGCCACCGCCTGTTCCATCGTCCTGCCTCACGACCTCGCTTATAGTCGCCCCGACGCCGGCGACGATACCGCCGCGGCATTTTCCGCCAGCGCGGCAAACAGCTCGCGCCATCCCTCGCCGCGGACATCCCCGGACCAGGAGACGTGGACCGGGAAGCGCGTATCGCGCGCCGCGATCGGCCGGGTGACGATGTCCCTACCCAGCTCGTCGCGCTGGCCCGCCGCCACCAGCGCGAGCGCGCCGGTCGCCGCGAGACGCGCGCCAATGTCGCGGATCGGTGCTTCGACGACGCGACCGAGGTCCGGCAACAGGCCTTGGACGAGGCGGCGGAAGTCGCTTTCCTCGCCTTCCGCGGGCAATAGCAGGAGAGTGTCACGCAGTTGCGCGAGCCGAATCGCCGGCCGTCCGACGAGACGATGGCTCCGGTGCGCCGCGACGACGAGGTGGTCCTCGCACAGCAGGATCGCGCCCGGGTCCGGCGCCGGTGCGCCGGGGTAGATGGCGATGTCGAGCCGGCGCGACCGCAGCGCCGCCAACAACGTCTGGCGCGAGCCGGTGCGATAGGCCGTCTCGATGCGCGGACAGGCGCGCAGCAGCAGGTCGCTGAAACAGGTCCGGCCGATCGACCCCACGAACCCGACGCTGATCGGGGTGGGGGCGTCGGCCGGCCGGTCACGTGAGAAAGTGGTGACGTCTTTCACGCCGGGGCTCAGCAGCGCTTCTCCTCGAAGATCGCGGTCAGCCGCTCCTTGCGCTGCTGCTGCGCCGAGCCGCCGGCCATCGCCTCCCGGGCGAGACGGCTGGACTGTTCGATCGCGCCGCTGGTCTGGTCCTGTGCGCTCGCGGCCTGCGCCGCGCCCGCCGCCGACGACAGCAGCGCGCCGCCCATCGAGCTGCCCATGCCGACCAGCGGCACGGCGCTGCTCAGCACCTTGAGGAAGCCGAAGCCGTGCTTCCTGGCGGGCTTGACCGAGGCCTGCTCCACGACGGGCCGGGCGAGCAGGTTGATCTCGGCGGCGAGCGCGGGGCAGCTCATCTCGCGGTCGCCGACGCGGACGACCTCCTGGCCGGCGGCGCGGCTGGCGCCGGGCGTGAGCAGGGCGACGGTGAGCGCGAAGCTGGACAGGCAAAGCGGCGCGAAACGACGGTGGGGCATGGGGTATCTCCTCGATAGGTGGGAGGAGATCGTTCTCGCTCCGTGAGAAGCCATTTGCCGCGAGAGCCGGTCCCGGTCGCGTGCCGCTCGACCGTCGCGCCGGGCGTGCGACGAAAGCGACCGATCAGTCGCGGGCGAGCCGCGCGCGCACCTCGCCCCAGTGGCGCGGGCCGACGCGCACCGCCGCCCCCGAGCGCAGCACCAGCACCATGTGCCGCCCGACCGCATTGATCTGTCGCACCGCGCCCGGCCGGACGAAGGCGGAGCGATGGACGCGGATCATGACCTCGGGGTCGAGCCCCGTCTCCAGCGCCGACATGGTGACGCGGATCATGTGGCTACGGTCGGCGGTGTGGAGGAGCGCATAGTCCTTGGCGGCCTCGATCCATTCGATCTGGTCGACCGGCACGCAGATCTGGCCGCGCTGGGTGGGGATCCAGAACTCGGATTGATAGTCGCCGGGCGCGGCGGGCGGGGGTGCCTGCTCGGACGCGGCGGGCGGCGGCGGGGCGGCCGGCGTCTCCAGGCGGCGGAGCACCGAGCGGACGCGCGCCAGCAGTTCGCGGAACTCGAACGGCTTCATCAGATAGTCGTCGGCGCCGAGCTCGAGGCCGACGACGCGGTCGATCACGTCGCGCCGCGCGGTCAGCATGATGATGCCGAGCGCGGGGTGGGCGGCGCGCAGGCGGCGGGCGATGCTGAACCCGTCCTCCTGCGGCATGGTGACGTCGAGGATGACGAGCGCCGGCTGACGTGTCGCCATCAGCCGGTCGAGCGCCGGGCCGCCATCGACATCCGCGACCGCGAAGCCCTGTTCGCGCAGATATTCGGCGGTGGGCTCGCGCAGATCCTCCTCGTCGTCGACCATGACGATCAGCGGACCATCTGCCGATCCTTCGACTGTGCTCATGCGCGAACCCCCCTCCGGGTGGAAATCTATCATGGTCGTCGGGGGTTGGCGATGCCGGCCGCCGACCCCGGGCCGGCGGCCGGCGGTTCGTCAGGCCGCCAGGCGGCGGTCGGTGGTCGGGCGGCGGCGGACGACGCCGCCGACCATGCCGAAGCCGACGATCATCATCGCCCAGCTCGCAGGCTCCGGGACCGCCGAGGGGACCGCATCGGGGGTGGTGATCGTGATGTCGTCCAGGATTGCGCCCCAATAGGTCGGCTGGTTGACGCTGACCGAGCGGAAGACGAGGCTGGTGGGGAGCGGCGACAGCGGCGTCACGTCGAAGCTCACATCGGCGAAAGGCGCCAGCGGCGCGATCGCGAACGTCTTGGTGACGCCGCCGAACGACACCTCGAACTGATAGGGTGACGTGCCCGACGGCGCATAGGGCTCGCCGTTGCCGCCCATCTTGAACGACACGGTATACACCTTGCCCGGATCCATCGCCAACGGATCGCTGGTGATCGTGCCGTTGGTGTTGCCGTTGAGATCGAGGCAATGGTTGTCGCCATTGAGGGGCGCCGGGCAGGAATAGTAATTCTCGGGCCGGCCGAAGACGTCGACGTCGGCGTTCTGCACGGTGAACTTGCCGACCGTCTGGCCCGTGCCGTAATTGCCGACCGCGACCGCGTTGAAGTTCTCGCTGAAGACGGTCGTGGCCTGGGCCGGGGCGACCAGCGCCGCCGCGGCGGCGGCGATGAGCAGATAAGAGCGCATGGGGTATCTCCTGTTGTGTCCGGGTTCGCCGAAGACTGCCCCCGGCGACGCGCTCCCCGCTCTGCCGCACGATATTCCGCGCCCCATCCGGCTTGCGACACGCGCCACGACGCTGCGACGGATGCGACCAGGCGACGACGAAGCGGTCTCCGGGCGGCGTTCGGCGCACTGGCCGATCCCTCGCCGCCGCCGTCATCCCGGCCACGCCGGGCTGGAACCGGCCGCCTATGACGGACCGGACGGCGCCATCGGGTCGCCGGTAAGGAGACCATCATCATGCATAACGACGATCTTTGGTTCATGACTTCGCGCGTCCGGATCGGACTGTCGAACCGCGACAATGCGGCGGGCCTGTCGGTCCTCGATCAGATGCTGCCCCCCGATTTCTCGCCGCCGCTGCATGTCCATCACCACGAGGACGAGACCTTCTGCATCCTGGAGGGACAGTTCCGCTTCGAGATGGACGGCGTGAGCAGGCTGTGCGGGCCCGGCGAGGTCGTCCACGCCCCGGCCGGCGCGGTCCACAGCTTCATAGTCCTTTCGCCCGAGGGCGGCCGGTGTCTGACGCTCACCCAGGGCGGCTTCGAGGACATGGTCCGCCAGGCGTCGCGCCCCGCCGCCAATGACGGGCTGCCCGAGCAGGTGCCGCCGACCCCGGCGCAGCAGCAGATGCTGGCCAAGACGTGCCTGCGCAACGGCATCGAACTGCTCGGCCCGCCGCTGGCGGCATAGGGGGTCGCCAAGCGGCTGCCTGCGCGTTGGAGCGGGTGAAGGGAATCGAACCCTCGTCGTAAGCTTGGAAGGCTTCTGCTCTACCATTGAGCTACACCCGCGCGGCCGTCGACCTAGCGCAGGGGGGCGGCCCGGCGCAATGGTTCACGGGTTGCTTACCGTTCCCGGGGTAGGTCGGCGATGCATGTTCCACGACATCACCCTCACGCGTGTGGCGACCTCCGATCCGCGGCCCGCGTCGGCGGTGAGCGCCGGGGCGGGGGTGGCGGGACTGGTCGGGGTGATCGCGTGGATGGCGGCGGCGCGGATGGTGGGGATGGACGGGCCTTATGCGGCGCTCCTGAATCTCGTCGCGTGCGCGTTGCCGATGATCGGCTGGTCGCTGCTGGTCGACAAGGTGCATCGGCGGGCGTCGACCGGCATCGACTGGGCGTCTAGGCGGCCATGGCGCGAGACGCTCGATACCAGCCTCACCAAGCTGGCGGGGCTGTGGGCGACTTGGGCGGGGATCGCGCTCGTCTATGCGACGGGCCGCTTCTATTGGCAGGGCAATTTCGCCTTCGCGATGGCGTGCTTCACCGTCGCCGCGCCGGTGCTGTTCGTGCTGTCGGTCCCCTATGTCCTGTGGATCGACCGCCATCTGGTCGAGCCGCGCGACGGAGCGTGGCACCTCGGCGCATGGCTGGCGGGGCAGCCGGGGGTAGAGCGCGAGGCGATCCATGCGCATCTGCGCGCCTGGGGGGTGAAGGCGTTCTTCCTGGCCTTCATGCTCGCGATCGTGCCGCCGGGGTTCGGCGATGTCGTGCGGCGCGATATGGGCGGCCTGTGGAGCGATCCGGTCGCCCTGACCGGCTGGCTGACGACGCTGATGTTCGCGGTCGACGTGGCGTTCGCGACGGAGGGCTATGTCCTGACCTTTCGGCCGCTCGACAGCCATATCCGTTCAGCCAACCCGTTCGCGGCGGCGTGGATGGCGGCGCTGATGTGCTATCCGCCCCTCATCCTGATGAACGACGGCGGGCCGCTCGATTACCATCCGGGGACGTCGGACTGGAGCCACTGGTTCGCGGGGCATCCGCTGTTGCTGTGGCCGGTCGGCGCGGCGCTGGTGGCGCTGACGGCGATCTATGCGCTGTCGACCGTCGCGTTCGGGCCGCGCTTTTCCAACCTGACGCATCGCGGCATCCTGACGCATGGGCCGTATGCCTGGTCGCGGCACCCCGCGTATCTGTCGAAGAACCTGTTCTGGTGGCTGTCGACGCTGCCGATGCTGTCGACGGGGAGCTGGGTCGATGCCGCGCGCGCGACATTGGTGCTGGGGGCGGTCAGCGGCGTCTATTACTGGCGCGCGCGGACCGAGGAGCGGCATCTGGAGATGGACCCCGATTACGTCGCCTATTCCGAATGGATGGAGCGCAACGCGCCGGTGCCGCGGTTCTTCCGGTGGGTACGAGGGTCGTAGCCCCGCCGCGGCGTCGATCGTCGCGCTGCGACGCTGGCCGGGCTTGCGCGTCTCGGCGCCAGCCTCGCTGCCGGCGTGCGCGCTGCGCCTAGAAGCTGAAGTCGTCGTAGACCTTGGTCAGGTCGCCCTGCCACGCACCGTGGTAGCGCTCCAGCAGCACCTCCGCCGGCGTCCTGCCCGAACGAACGATCTCGCGTAGCGGGTCAAGGAAGCCCGTCTCGTCGTCGCCGGCGGCATTGTTGCGCGCCCGCGCCGAGAGGCCGGCACTGGCGATCTCCAGCACCTGGCCGGCGATGTCGCGCAGCTTGCCGCCGTCGGGCAGCGGCGCGTCGAGCGCCAGCTTCGGCACGGCGTCGCGCAAGGTCTGGCGGTCCTCGATCGACCAGCCCTTGACCAGCGCCCACGCCGCATCGAGCGCCTTCTGGTCATAGAGCAGCCCGACCCAGAAAGCCGGCAGCGCGCAGATGCGGTTCCACGGGCCGCCGTCGGCGCCGCGCATTTCCAGGAAGGTCTTCAGCCGTACTTCCGGAAAGGCGGTGGAGAGATGGTCGGTCCAGTCGTCGAGCGTCGGCTTCTCGCCCGGCAGCACCGACAGATCGCCCTTCAGGAAGTCGCGGAACGACAGGCCGGCGGCGTCGATGTACCGGCCCTCGCGATACACGAAGTACATCGGCACATCGAGCATATAGTCGGCGTAGCGCTCGTAGCCGAAACCGTCCTCGAACACGAAGGGCAGCATCCCGGTGCGCGCCGGGTCGGTGTCCGACCAGATATGGCTGCGGAACGAGAGGAAGCCGTTGGGCTTGCCCTCGGTGAAGGGCGAGTTGGCAAACAGTGCGGTCGCGAGCGGTTGGAGTGCCAGCCCGACGCGGAACTTCTTCACCATGTCGGCTTCGGAGGCATAGTCGAGATTGACCTGGATAGTGCAGGTCCGCAGCATCATGTCGAGGCCGAGGCCGCCGACGCGCGGCATGTGCCGGCGCATGATGTCGTAGCGCCCCTTGGGCATGATCGGCAGCTCGTCGCGGCGCTTGTCGGGCCACATGCCGAGCCCGAGGAAGCCGAGCCCGAGCCGCTCGCCCACGCTCTTCACCTGATCGAGGTGACGGCCGGTCTCGGCGCAGGTCTGGTGAAGGTTCTCCAGCGGCGCGCCGGACAGCTCGAACTGGCCGGCGGGCTCCAGGCTGACCGAGCCGTCGGCGCCGTTGAGCGCGATGACCTTTGGTCCCTCCGGTCCGTTCTCCAGCACCGGCGTCCAGCCGAACTCGGTCAGCGCCATCAGCAGGTCGTGGATGCCGCCGGGCTCATCATAGCTCGGCGCGTGGTGGTCGCTGCGCTTGTAGACGAACTTCTCGTGCTCGGTGCCGATGCGCCAGCGTTCGGCAGGCTTCTCGCCGCGCGCGAAGCTTGCGATCAACTGGTCGCGCGACTCGATCACCGGCGATGCCGGCTTGGAAACCGTGTTGGTCGTCATGGCCGCGCGTTACGCCGCGCGGGCCGGGCGCGCTAGTGGCTGGAAAGGCCGTACAGCGCGCCGCTCGCCCGGCGACGATCGCGCAGCTCGCCGGCCCAGCTCGCGAGGTTAGTCGCGCGGGGGGCGTCGGCCGCGTCGATGGCGGCGAGGTTCACCGGCTGGCGCGCGCGATCCATGGTCGCGTTGACGCGCGCGGTCGCGCAGACGGCGCGGGCGATGCCGTCGATCTCGTGGTCGGCGGCTTCGGTATAGGACGCGCGGACGGCGGCCATCATCATGCATTTGTAATAGGCGATGCGCTGCTCGGCCGTGTCGGATCCCTGCGCCAGCACGGGCACGGCGGTTGCCCCTAGCACCAGACCGATTGTCACTCGCTTCATGTCACATTTATCGCCGGCGTGGTCGCGACGAGGACGGCGGCGAAGCTGATGAAGAGGATCATCGCGTATCGCTAGCGCCAGTCCCCCGCCGCCGCCATCCACAGCGCCACCGTCGCGGCGGCGGCGGTGTCGGCGCGGAGGATGCGGGGGCCGAGGCTGATGCGGATCGCGTCTGGCAGCGCGCGCACGGCGTCGCGCTCGACGGGGTCGAAGCCGCCCTCCGGCCCGATCAGGATCGCCGCCGGGCCGGGTCGCGCGCGCATCGCGTCGAGCGGGGGCGCGCCGCCGGTCTCGTCGGCGAAGAACAGCGTGCGTCCCGCCGGCCAGTCGCGGAGCAGCGCGTCGAGCTTCACGGGCGCGGCCACCTCGGGCAGCGCGGCGCGGCCGCATTGCTCGGCCGCCTCGATCATGTGCGCGCGCAGGCGATCGGTGTTGGGCTTGTCGACGACGGTGCGCCGGGTCAGCACGGGGACGAAGCGCGCGACGCCGAGCTCGCACGCCTTTTCGGCCATCCAGTCGACGCGGCCCTTCTTGAGCGGGGCGGCGCAGAGCCACAGGTCGGGGACGGGCTCGCGCTCGCGCAGCCGTTCGCGCACATCGAGCACCAGGTCGCGCTTGCCGGCGCTGGCGACGACGGCGAGCCATTCGCCGGTGCGGTCGTCGAACAGCTTGACCGCCGCGTCGACCTTTAGCCGCATCACCTGCAACAGATAATGCGCTGGCGGCCCGTCGAGGAGCAGCGGCCCGGAGGCGAGTTCGCGGTCGACGAACAGGCGGGGGGTGGAACGTGGGGGCCAGGCCGGGGTGGCGGGCATCAGCCTAATCCTCCCCGATCGGAGAGGATTTTTCTCCGCTTCCGCCACGCCCGGTGGATCAGCGTCACCGCCACGACCAGCACCAGCGCGCCGGCCAGCACCGCCGCCGCCGCCGTGCCGGCGACGCGCAGGATAGCCCAGAACAGCGCCTCGACGAAACGGCCGATCGCGACCGACAGGCCGATCATGGGTGTGTGCTCCCGTTCACGTGATGGGCGATAGCGGCTTGCCGCTTGCGCGCCAAACCCCCGGTAGCCTAGCGCGCGGTGGATGGAGGTCGTTCCCGACAGCGAGCACGCCGGCCTGGTCGGGCACCTGCCGCCGCTGCTGCGCGGCCTCGCGCTGCTGGCGCGGTTCGATCGGCCGATCGGCTGGTGGCTGCTGTTCTGGCCGGGCGCCTGGGGCGTGGCGCTGGCGGGGGGGACGTTCGCTCGCTGGCCGCTGCTGTTGTTGCTTCTTGTGGGCAGCATCGCGATGCGGGGTGCGGGGTGCGTCTATAACGATATCGTCGACCGCGATCTCGACGCGCAGGTCGCCCGCACCCGCGCGCGACCGATCCCGAGCGGGCTGGTGTCGGTGCGCGGGGCCTGGTTGTGGCTGGCGGCGCTCAGCATGGTCGGGCTGGCGGTGCTGCTCCAGCTCCGCCCGCTGGCGCAGGGCGTCGCGGTGGCGAGCCTGCTGCCGGTCGCCGCCTATCCCTTCATGAAGCGCATCACTTGGTGGCCGCAGGCATGGCTCGGGCTGGTCTTCTCCTGGGCGGCACTGGTCGGAGGGGTGGAGGTCACGGGGGCGTTTTTGCCAGCGACGGGGCTGCTGTACGCGGGGTCGATCGCCTGGGTGATCGGCTATGACACGATCTATGCGTTGCAGGACCGCGAGGACGACGCGCTGATCGGTGTACGCTCGTCGGCGCTGCGGCTGGGGGCGCGGGTGCGGGGCGGGGTGGCGTCGTTCTATCTGCTGGCGCTGGCGCTGTGGGCGGGGGCGATCTGGTCGGTGCGGGCGGACCCGCTGGCGGTGGTGGCGCTGCTGCCGGCGGCGCTGCATCTGGGGTGGCAGGTGACGACGTTGCGCCCCGACGATGGCGCGGGGGCGCTGGCGCGGTTCCGCAGCAATCGGATGACGGGGTTGCTGGTGTTCATGGCGTGCGTGGTGGTGGGCACTTAAATCCTCCCCTGGACGGGGAGGATTTAAGTGCCCACCACCACCGGCCTAAGGGTCGGCGGCCCCCCCCCGTCCCGGGGAGGAGCTAGGGGGGTGGCATCACTCTGCGGTCGCCCCTAAGTCACCCGCCATGCTCAACCCCGACCAGGCGCGCGATCGCGCCGCCGATATCGTCGCGCGCGCGATCCGCGCCGGCGCCGATGCCGCCGATGCCGTGTTCGCCGCCGACGCCAGCGCCGACATCTCCGTTCGCCTCGGCAAGCTGGAGGATGTCGGCCGCTCGGAAGGCTCCGACCTCGGCCTGCGGGTGTTCGTCGGCCAGCGCTCCGCCAGCGTTTCCACTTCCGACCTGTCGCCGGCCAGCATGGACACCGTCGTCGAGCGCGCGGTCGCGATGGCGCGCGAGGCGCCCGACGATCCCTGGGCCGGCCTGGCCCCCGCCGACCGGCTGCTCCGTGGCGCGCCGCCGCAGCTCGACCTCGACGACGGCGGCGAGGCCTCGCCCGAGGGGCTGAAGGAACTGGCGATGGAGGCCGAGGACGCCGCACGCGCGGTGCCTGGGGTAACCAACAGCGAGGGCGGCGGCGCATCCGCCTCGCGCCATGTCTGGGCGGTCGCCACTTCGCACGGCTTCGCGCAGGCCTATGCGACGACCGGCTATGGCCTGTCGGCCAGCGTGTTGGCCGGGGAGGGTGGCGGGATGGAGCGCGACTATGCCCACCATTCCGCCCGCAAGCGCGCGCATCTCGATCACCCCGCCGATATCGGTCGCCGCGCCGGCGAGCGCGCCGTAGCCCGGCTTGCTCCGGGCCGGCTCGCCAGCGGGCCGATGCCGGTGGTGTTCGATCCGCGCATCGCGTCGTCGCTGATCGGCCATCTGATCGGCGCGATCGGCGGCCAGGCGATCGCGCGCAAGACCAGCTTCCTGCTCGAGGCGCTCGGCACGCGGGTGTTCGCCGCCGGCATCCGCATCGAGGACGACCCACACCGTCCGCACGGGCTGCGCTCGCGGCCGTTCGACGGCGAGGGGCTGCCGGTCACCCCGACCGCGATCGTCGCCGACGGGATGCTCGAAACCTGGCTGCTCGATTCGGCGTCGGCGCGCCAGCTCGGGCTGGAGCCGACCGGCCATGCCGCGCGCGGCATCGGCGGCGCACCCGGCGTGTCGACCGCCAACCTCTACATGGCGGCGGGCGTCGTGCCGGTGGAAACGCTGCTCGCCGACGTCGGCGACGGCGTCTATGTCACGGAGCTCATCGGGCAGGGCGTCAATGGCGTCACCGGCGATTACAGCCGAGGCGCGGCGGGCTTTCGCATCGTCGGCGGCGAGCTCGCCGGGCCGGTGGCGGAGTTCACGATCGCGGGCAATCTGAAGGACATGTTCCGCCAGCTCACCCCCGCCAACGACCTGCGCTTCCGCTACGGCGTCAACACGCCGACGCTGCGTGTAGACGGCATGACCATCGCAGGTGGCTGAGCGCCGTTTGGGCCGGTGTGGTGACAAATGAGCCGCTTCTCGATGCCGTCGCGGCGGTCGCCGGCGAGGCCGGGGGGCTGGCGCTGGCGCGGTGGCGAACCGATGTCGGCGCGCAGCACAAGGCCGACGGGACGCCGGTGTGCGAGGTCGATCTGGCGGTCGATGCCTTCCTGCACGAGCGGCTCACCGCACTCGATCCGCAGGCAGGCTGGCTGTCCGAGGAGACTGCTGACGCCCCCGACCGGCTGGCGCGGCAGCGGGTGTGGGTCGTCGACCCGATCGACGGCACGCGTGATTACGTCCGGGGCCGCGACGGCTGGTGCGTGTCGGTGGCGCTGGTCGAGCGCGGCCAGGTCGTGCTCGGCGTGCTCGACGCGCCCGCGCGGGGCGAGGTGTGGCGCGCGGCGGTGGGGCAGGGCGCGTGGCGCCACGGCGAGCGGTTGCGCGCCAGTGACCGGCGCGAGCTGGCGGGCGCGCGCATCCCCGCCGATGCCTTGCCCAAGGCCGACCGCCTATTCGTGACCGTCGCCAAGCCCAATTCGATCGCCTTGCGCATGGCGATGGTCGCCGCCGGCGAGGCGGACCTGATCGCGACGCTGCGCTGGGGCCACGAATGGGACATCGCCGCTGTCGCGCTGATCGCGACCGAAGCGGGCGCGCGCGTGACCGACGCGCTCGGGCTGCCTTTGGTGTTCAACAAGCCCGACCCGCAGGCGTTCGGCGTGCTGGCCGCCGCGCCGGGGTTGCACCGGGCGGCGGTCGAGCACCTCGCCGAGCGGGCGCATCATCTGGCAAGCGTTACTTGATTCCATCGTCATGCCGGCCTTGGAGCCGGCATCCATGCCAGACCGAAGCCTCGTCTCTGATCCTGGCGCAATCGACCTGAACCGGCTTGGACCCTGGCTTTCGCCGGGGTGACGGCCGTCAGGAACCGCCCTCGTCCTTATACTTCATTTCCAGAAACCGGCCCCGCGTCGACAATTGGTCGAGATCGCTTGCTGCCAGCCGCTGCGTCATCTCGCCAATCTCCTGTTCGATCAGCTTCAGCCCGTCGACCAGCTCCATGTCGGGTGTCCGCCCGTTGCGCGCCTCGCCGCGCAGCGTCGACGGCACGCGGGCATAGTCGTTGACGAAGGCGGGGAGCTGCTCGCCGACCAGCTTGCGGACCTCGCCCGCCTCCGGGGTGTCGTTGTCGACGCGGGCGAGCTGCGGCGACAGCGTTTCCAGCCGCTGGCCGATGCGGTCGATCAGCGTCGCGGCGGGGGCGGGGAGTTGCGCGCGTTGGGCAGCGAGCCAGCGGTCGGTCTGGGCGGGCAGCGCCTTGATGTCGCTCTGCACCAGCCGCTCGAAGCTGACCGGCCGCTCGGTCGAGCGCGCGCCGAAGAAGAGCACGGCGACGACGATCGCGACGATCATCGCCAGAAAACCGAAGATGCCGATGCCGCCGATCACCAGTCCGGCGACGATCGCCACGCCCACGATCGCCGCCACCGCGACGCCGATCCGCGTCACCCGCCGCCCGAGATCCTGCACCTGCCGCTGGCGCTGCCGGCTCGCCCCCGAACCGCTATCGCCGCCGCGATAGTCCTCGCTCACCCGTTGCAGCATCGCCCGGGAGCGCGCGATCTGGTCGTCGACCTCGCTCATGATCCGGTCACAGCGACTCGAGCTTGAACTGCGCCGGGGCCGGCCCGGCGAGCTGGCCCCCCGACTGCCCCTGCGCGGCACCCTCGGCGCGTGCGATATAGCCCTTCGACTTCTCCACCTCGTTGCCGAGCGCGTTGACCGTCGTTTTCATCGAATCGAGCGCCTTGAGCTTGAAGGTGTCGATCGCGTCCATCGTGTCATAGATGTTCTGGAAGGCGCGCTGCAGCGTCTCCAGCGGGATCGTCGCCGACGCCGCCTGCTCGTGGATGCGCGCGGTGTTGCTCTTGAGCAGCTTGCCGGTCGAATCGATGATGTTCGCGGTCGTCGTGTTGAGCTGCGTGATCTGCTCCAGCACCAGCTTCTGGTTGGTCAGCGCCATCGCCACGGTGACGGCGGTGCGCAGCGCCGAGACGGTGGTGGTGGAGGCGCGGTCGACGCCCTTCACCAGCTCGACATTGTTCTTCTTGACCAGGTCGAGCGCCAGATAGCCCTGCACCGTCACCGCCATCTGGGTCAGCAGGTCCTGCGTGCGCTGGCGGGTGTAGAACAGCGCCGTCTCGCGGATCGCCTTGGCCTTGGCGGGGTCGGTGGCGTCGAGCTCGTGGCCCTTGTCCTCCAGCTTCGCGTCCATCGCCTTGGACAGATGGATCATCTGCTCCAGCTTGCCCATCGCCGCCCACAGATTGGCGCGCTCGGTGTCGATCGCGGCATTATCCATCAGCAGCTCGTCCTTGCCCGAGGCGAGACTTTTGAGAATCGAGCTGATGTGCGTCTGCGACGATTTGTAGCTGTCGAAGTAATTGCGCATCTTGTTGCCGAACGGAATGATCCCGAACAGCTTCTGCGGCGCGGTGAGATTGCCCTTCTTGCCCGGGTCGAGGTCCTCGACGACGCGGCGGAGCTGCGCCAGATCCTTGCCGACGCCATTGTCCTGATCCATCGCCTTGACCGGCCGGTCGAGGAAGCGGTTAGACTGGCCGGCGGCGTCGCGGATCTCCTTGCCGCCCATCGCGGTGATGGCGTCGACGCGGCGGCCGAACTCGGGCGAGTTGACGTCCTGCGCGACCAGGTCGGCGACGAACTGGTCGACCCGCTCGTCCAGCTTGGACTTCGCGTCCGCCGACACCGGCACCAGCCCCGCCGCCTTCGCCGCCTGCACCACCGGCACGGGATCGGGCGGCGTCAGCACCAGCTCTTTCTCGGCGGTGATCGTCTCGGTGCTGGTCGCCATCGAATGTCCTTCTCGCGTGTTCTAGCGATATAACACAGCCGCGCTGGCTGACAATGCAGGATACCGCTGCTATATATCATCGGCAACGAGTCGTCATATCATGAATGAGATGAGTCCCAAGACCGCGAAACTGTTCTGGACCGGGCGTAGCCAGGCGGTTCGATTGCCGAAAGACTTCCGCTTCGAGGGCAGCGAGGTGCGGATCAGACGCGAGGCGGACGGAAGCGTAAACATCGCGCCATCGTCGGACGATGGCGACTGGATCGAGCGGCTTGCGGGCACCATGGACATGGAGACCGCGCAGATCATCCGTGAGGATCGGCCCGGGCCGGAGACGCTGCCCGAATGGGCGCACCTAAAGTGATCCGATATTTACTTGATTCAAATATCATCAGCTACTGGCTCGACGGATCCGACCGGGTACTCATCCAGCGAATTAAGGAAAAGAGGGCTTGGTCTGCCCTATCGTCCGTCGTCCTGCACGAGCTTTACTTCGGAGCTTACAAGGGGTCGAAGCAGCGGCAGACTCTCGCCCTGTACGACCAGATCGAGTTTGCGATACTGCCGTTTGAGCGCGACGACGCGCGAACGGCGGGAGAATTGAGGGCCGCGCTCCGCCGGGCCGGGACGCCTATCGGCCCTTACGATATCCTGATCGCTGGGCATGCGCTGGCACGCGATCTGACGCTGGTGACCAACAACACGCGTGAGTTCGCGCGTGTTGAGGGTCTAAAGCACGAGGACTGGACCGCAGCCTAGCCTCCCAGCGCCATCCGCAACTGCTCGCCCGCGAACTTCTGCGCCTGCATCGCTTCCGGGATCACCGCATCGGCGCCGAAGAACTCGTGCGTCGTGCCGGCGAACTCACGCCGGGTCACCTTGACCCCCGCCGCGCGGAGCTTGTCGGTGAGCATCAGGCCGTCCGAGCGCAGGGGGTCGATCTGCGCCGCGACGATCGTCACCGGCGGCAGGCCCTTCAGGTTCGCCATCACCAGGCTGATCCGCGGGTCCATCAGGTCGGCCGGCGCGCGCGTCGTATGATAGGCGAACCAGGCCATGCCGGCGCGGTTCAGCGGCATCGCGTTGGCGTTCTCCTGATAGGATGGCGTGTTCAGATCCGCCTGCGCGATCGGATATACCGACAGGATCGCGACCGGCATCGGCAGCCCGGCGTCACGCGCGGCGACGGCAGTGGCGATCGCCAGATTGCCGCCTGCGCTCTCGCCGGCGAGGATCAGCTTTGCCGGATCGCCGCCCATCGATGCCGCGTTGGCCGCGACGAAGCGGTAGGCGGCGAGCGCGTCGTCGTGCTGGGCGGGGAACTTGGCCTCCGGTGCCAGCCGATAGTCGATCGAGACCACCGCCGCGCCGGTCTCGCGCACCAATGCGCGGGCGGAACTGTCATAGACCTCGCTCGACGCGATCACCCAGCCGCCGCCATGGAAATAGACGATGACCGGCAGCTTGCTCGCCTGTGGCGCGGCGGGCTTGTAGAGCTTGGCGTGGAGCGGCCCGATCGCGCCGCGGACCGTGATGTCCGTCGCGACGACGCCCGGCGGCGGGGTGGTGGGCTTGCCCTGCTGCATCAGCACCGCCTTGACGCCGTCGGCGAAGGTCGGCTGGAGTCGCGCCTCGACCGGGTCCAGCGTGTGCAGCGGGCGCATCCCCTTGGCCTTGACCGCGTCGAGCACCGCCTGGTTCGCCGGGACCGGCTTGACCCCGCTCGCCGGAATGCCGGGCTGGCCCTGCGGCATGGCCATCTGCGCGAGCGCGGCCGGTGCGGCCAGCGCGAGCAGGGCGGCGCTGCCCAGCGCGGCGGCGGTGAGACGGTTGAGCATGATCGGCAATCCCCGGTTTGATCTGATATCTGCGCGGCTGAACGGCCCGTTCAGAATCCGGTTCCCGACAGTCTTAACGACTTATTGATACAGATCAAAGGCTTGCTCGATGGGAACTTTGCGCGGCGCGAAGCGGTTGGCGGATCGATAGTCGTTCCGAGGAGCTCCCCGCATGACCCGCATTCTGACCCTAGCCGCCCTGCTCGCTGCCGCCGGCCCCGCCCCCGCGCAGCTCGCCCCGCCGCCCCCGCCGTCCGAAGCGAAGACGCAGGCACAACCGTTCCTGATGGCGGCCGGGATGGCCGACGTCTATGAGATCACGTCCAGTGAAATCGCGCTGACGAAGTCGCAGAACCCGGCGCTCAAGCGCTATGCGACCGAGCTGATCGGTCATCACACGATGACCACCAACAATGCGCTCGCCGCCGCCAAGAAGGGTGGCGTGACGCCGCCGCCACCCGTCCTCAACGCGCAATTCCGTGCGCTGATCTCCGAACTGCAGAACGCCGGCCCGGCCGATTTCGACCGCCTGTACATCGGCCAGCAGGTCCCCGCCCACCAGGGCGCGCTGGCGCTGCAGACCGCCTATGCCAAAAGCGGCGATGTCACGCCGTTGCGGACGGCCGCGACCGGCGCGATCCCGATCGTCAAGAAGCATCTCGCCGAGGCGGAGGCGATGCAAAAGGGCATGATGCGGATGTGATCGCGCAACCCTGGGGCGGTTTGCCGTCCCGGGGTTTCCGCATTGCACAATCTCGGCTAAGGGCGCGCGGACCTTTTCCCGGGAAATAGCAATGAATCTGCGTAACGTGGCGATCATCGCCCACGTCGACCACGGCAAGACGACCCTCGTCGACCAGCTCTTCCGCCAGTCGGGCACCTTCCGCGACAACCAGCGGATCGAGGAGCGCGCGATGGACTCCAACGATCTGGAGAAGGAGCGCGGAATCACCATCCTCGCCAAATGCACCTCCGTCGAGTGGACGCCCGACGGCGCGGACGAGGCGATCCGCATCAATATCGTCGACACGCCCGGCCACGCCGATTTCGGCGGCGAGGTGGAGCGAATCCTGTCGATGGTCGACGGCGTCATCCTGCTGGTCGACGCATCGGAAGGCGCGATGCCGCAGACCAAGTTCGTCACCGGCAAGGCGCTGGCGCTCGGCCTGAAGCCGATCGTCGTCGTCAACAAGGTCGATCGCGCCGATGAACGCATCCAGGAAGTGCTAGACGAGGTATTCGACCTGTTCGTCAGCCTGGAGGCCAATGACGAGCAGCTCGACTTCCCCGTGCTCTATGCCTCGGGTCGCAACGGCTATGCCAACGACGACCCGTCGCTGCGCGACGGCACGCTGACCCCGCTCTTCCAGAAGATCGTCGATCACGTGCCCGCGCCGTCGGCGGATCCGGATGGTCCGTTCAAGTTCCTCGTCACGCTGCTCGACCGCGACAACTTCCTGGGCCGCATCCTGACCGGGCTGGTGTTCTCGGGCTCGGTCAAGACCAACATGCCAATCCACGCGCTCGATAACGACGGCAACATCGTCGAGACGGGCCGCGCATCCAAGATCATGACCTTCCGCGGGCTGGAGCGCGTGCCGACCGACGAGGCCAATGCCGGCGACATCATCTCGATCGCCGGGCTGACGCACACGACGGTGTCGAACACGATCTGCGATCCGATCGTCACCGAGCCGCTGCACGCGCAGCCGATCGATCCGCCGACGCTGTCGATGCGCTTCGCGGTCAACGATTCGCCGATGGCGGGGCGCGAGGGCAGCAAGGTGACGTCGCGCATGATCCGCGACCGCCTGTTCCGCGAGGCCGAATCGAACGTCGCGATCAAGGTCACCGAGGCCGCCGACCGCGACAGTTACGAGGTAGCGGGCCGCGGCGAGCTCCAGCTCGGCGTGCTGATCGAGACGATGCGTCGCGAGGGCTTCGAGCTCGGCATCAGCCGCCCGCGCGTGCTGTTCGGCGAGGATGAGAACGGCGGCAGGACCGAGCCGTACGAGACCGTCATCATCGACGTCGACGAGGAATATTCGGGCACGGTCGTCGAGAAGATGGACCTGCGCAAGGGCGAGATGACCGACATGCGCCCGTCCGGCGGCGGCAAGACGCGGATCACCTTCTCGGCGCCGTCACGCGGCATGATCGGCTATCACGGCGAGTTCCTGTCGGACACGCGCGGCACCGGCATCATGAACCGGCTGTTCGAGAAATACGGCCCCCACAAGGGCAAGATCGAAGGCCGCAAGAACGGCGTCCTCATCTCCAACGGCTCGGGCGAGGCGAACTCGTACGCGCTGGGTCCGCTGGAGGAGCGCGGCATCCTGTTCGTGGGCCATGGCGAGGCGCTGTACGAGGGCATGATCATCGGGGAGAACGCCAAGCCGGACGACCTCGAGGTCAATCCGATGAAGGCCAAGCAGCTCACTAACTTCCGCGCGAGCGGCGGCAAGGACGACGCGATCCGCCTCACCCCGCCGAAGAAGGCGACCCTGGAACAGGCGATCGCCTATATCGACGACGACGAGATGGTCGAGGTGACGCCGAAATCGATCCGCCTGCGCAAGCGCTATCTCGATCCGCACGAGCGCAAGCGCGCGTCGCGGGCGAAAGTGGCGGCATAGCTCCGAACGCGGCAGCGGGCGACGCCCGCTGCCCGCGCCGGGACTTCCGTTATGCCGGCGGGTTGTGGTCCGGTGCCGCGCGACCCGCGTCGAGGTCGGCACCGATGTTGCGTTCCCGGCGACCCTCCAACGGTTGCCGATTCGACCGCTTGCGTAGAAAGTAGATCAATACGCCTGCGACGATAACGAACACCAGTACCAGGGTGACGAGATTGAGCGACGACAGGAGCGTGAAGCGCGACATGATCGTGACTTTCTGATGACCTGCTCGTCACTTAACCGTCGCCCGCGCTGGTAGTTCCCGGTCGCCGCCGGTTGTTAACCTTTAGCCAGCTTCAGGATCACCTCCCATTCCGCCTCCCCCACCGGCGACACCGACAGCCGCGACTGGCGCAGCATCGACATCCCCGCCAGCGCGGGTTCGGCCTTCATCGCCTTGAGCGTCACCGGGCGGGGCAGGGGCTCACCCGGGGCGACCGCGACCGACACCCACTTGCCGTCGTCGCCGTCCTGCCGCGCCGCGCGCGTGATCGTGGCGATGCCGACCGCCGCCTTCTCCTCGCCGCTGTGATAGATCAGCGCCCGGTCGCCGACCCGCATCGCGCGCAGGTGGAGCGCGGCGGCGGCGTTGCGGATACCGTCCCACTCGGTGCTGCCGTCGCGGACCAGGTCGGCCCAGCCATAGCTGCCGGGCTCGCTCTTCAACAGCCAACAGGTCATCAGCTTTACCCCAGTTTAACAGCGCGTTCCGCGCCCATTCAGTCCGACTCGGTTAACGATTGCAACAAGGTCGCGAATGATGCGTTTCATTTTCGTGGACCGGGCGTAATCAGTAGGAGGTCTGAGATGACTGGATTTATCAAGAAGGCGGTTCTCGGTACGGCGCTGACCGCCAGTGCGTTCGCGGCGGCCGCTCCGGCCGAGGCGCAGTATCGAGGCGGCTATCGCGGCGGTCGTCATCACGGCGGCATCGGGGCGGGCGGCGCGGCGGTGCTCGGCGGGCTGGTCGGCCTGGGGGTCGGCGCGGCGATCGCGTCGAGCAACCGCGACGGCTATTACGACCGCGGCTATTACGGCGGCCCGGGGCCGCAGGGTTATTATTACGACAGCTACCCGCGCGACGCTTATTATCAGGACTATCGCTATGACTACCGGCCGCGCTGCTACATCGAGCGGCAGTATGATCGGTGGAACGGGCGGGCCTATAACGTCCGCGTCTGCCGCTGAGGCTGGTTGACGAAAGGCGGCGCGGGGCAACTCGCGCCGCTTTTTTGTGGGCAGCGCGCGGGTGGGCGGTTAGAGGCGCGCCATGACCGATACGCCCCCCGACCACCTCTCGATCGATCCCCGCAGCCCGTATTTCGATCAGGCGGCGCTGGAACGCGGGATCGGCATCCGCTTCAAGGACGCCGAGCGCACCGATGTCGAGGAATACAGCCTGTCCGAAGGCTGGATCCGCGTCGCGCTGGGCAAGAAGGTCGACCGCCACGGCCGCTCGCTGACGCTCAAGCTGAGCGGGCCGGTGGAGGCGTGGTTCAAGACGGGCGCTGAAGCGCAGGACGACGATTAATCCGCCATGCCGGCCTTTTGCCGGCATCCACCCCGATATCGGGTCTCGTCCTCCGCTTTGTTGGACTGGGGCCAGTTCCTGAGTGGACCCCGACACTGCGGCCGGGGTGACGGAGTCAATGGACGAACCGCGCCACCACGTCGCGATACGACCGCGACACCTTCACGCTCGCCCCCGAATTGAGGACCAGGAAGCACTCGCCATTGGTGTGCGGCTTGACCTGCTTGACCAGGTCCAAGTTGACGATCGTCGACCGATGCACCCGCTGGAAGCGGCGCGGGTCGAGCCTTTTCTCGAGATCCTTCATCGTCTCGCGCAGGATCAGCGTGTTGTCGCCGGTGTAGATGCACATGTAATCGCCCGCCGCGTCGATGCGCTCGATCGTGTCGACGTCGACGCGGAAGATCTGGCCCTGATCCTTGATGTTGATCAGCTTCTCGAAGCGATTGGCGCTGACCGCCGAATCGCTCCCGCCGTTGCCATCGGCCGCCAGGTCCGCCGCCGCCTCGGGGGCGTGTTCGGCGAGCGCTTCCTTCAGCTTCTCCGCTTCGCCCACGCTTTGCTTCTCGCTGAGCCGCAGGCGCACGCGGTCGAGCGTGTCGGCAAGGCGCGATTCCTCGACCGGCTTCATCAGGTAATCGACCGCCTGCGCCTCGAATGCGCGGAGCGCATGGTCGGAATAGGCGGTGACGAAGACGAACAGCGGCGGCTCGACTTCCATCAGCCCCTGCACGACCGAAAAGCCGTCGAACCCCGGCATCTGGATGTCGAGGAAGACGAGGTCGGGCTTGTGGGTCTTGATCGCGCGGATCGCCTCGCGGCCGTTCATGCATTTGTCGATGATCTCGACGTCGTCGAACGCCTGCAGGCGCAGCTCAAGACCCTGGATGGCGAGCGGCTCGTCGTCGACGAGGATGGTGCGGATGGTCATGCGGCCTCTCTAGTTCTCGTCTTCCACCTGGAACGGGATCTCGATCGAAACGGAGAAACCGCCGGTCGGCGTCGTCCGGGTGACGATCCGGTGTTCCGGGCCATAGGCCTGCGCCAGCCGATCGCGGATATTCTGGAGTCCCACACCCGTGGACAAGCTGGCGGGCAGCGCGTTCTCCTGCAAGCCGGGGCCGGTGTCGGATACGGCGATCTGCACCTTCTCGCCGGTGAGCCGCACCTCGACGCAGATCTCCGCGCCTTCCTCCTGCGGCGTGACCGCATATTTGATCGCATTCTCGACCAGCGGCTGGAGCAGGAGCGAGGGCAGGCGGGCCTGCTCGGCGCGCGGGTCGATGTCGAACAGCGGGCGCAGGCGATCCTCGAAGCGCATCTTCTCGATCTCGAGGTAGAGCTTCAGCGTCTCGATCTCCTGCGCCACGGTGACATGCGCGGTCGGCTCGTTGGCGAGCGTGTAGCGGAGAAACGACGACAGCCGCGATAGCATCGCGTTGGCGCGCTCGGTCTGCTTGAGCAGCACCAACGTCGAGATCGAGTTGAGCGTGTTGAACAGGAAATGCGGGTTGAGCTGGTAGCGCAGCATCGCGAGCTGCGCGGAGCTCGCCTGCGTCTCCAGGTCGCGCATCTGGTCGATCTGCTCCTCGACCAGAATGTAGAAATTGATCCCGAAATAGAGCGCCGACCAGCCTGCCAGCACGGTGAAGGTGACGTACATCGACGCCAGCAGCCTCGTCAGCGACAGGCCCGACTGATTGGTCTGGATGTAGGAGAAGTTGACGGTGTCGAGCACCGCGTAGAGCAGGGTCGCGGTGAACAATGTCGCGATCGTCAGCAGCACGCCCGCGACGCGCGGCAGGCCGCGGTAATAGCCGTAGAGCGTCGAGAGCAGCAGCGTGATGCAATAGCCCAGGATCGTCTCGACGATCACCGGCACGATCACCTCGAACGACGGCCCGTTCGAGATCGCCGAGACGCCGCGCAGCCCCAGGTAGCCGCCCCAGCCGACCGCCTGCAGCGTCCAAAACGCGCGCGCCTTGTCCTCGAAGAACGGGCGGACGTTGAGCGGCGGGTGCGCGGTGGGGGCGGGGAAGGACGCCATGCTCCAGCGATATAGGCGCGGGTGCGCTGTGGCAAAGGGCGAGGTAGCCTCGTTAACCACGCCGGGCTAGGGTGCGGCCGATGCGGCAGGGATTGGGCATGGCGAACCGGACGCGATTGGCCGCGCTGCTCGCGGTCGCGCTCGTCGTCCGCGCGCTGGTGCCGACCGGCTGGATGCCCGTCGCGACCGCGCAGGGCGTGCGCCTCGCGCTATGCCCCGGGCAGGACGTGACGCCCCCGGCGATGGCCGGGATGCATCACGGGCACGAGCGGGACGGCAAGCAGCCGCCGCCCGATCATCCTTGCGCCTTCGCCGGGCTCGGGCTCGCGGCCGATACCGCGCCGCCCTTCGTCATCCCGTCCGCCGCGCCCGTCGCGCCGCCGCTGGTCGCGGCGCACCCGCTCGCCGTGACGGTCGGACGCGGGCTCGCCGCGCCGCCGCCGCCCGCCACCGGACCACCCGCCTTCGGCTGACCCCGCCGGCGCGCCGCACCCGCGCGCCTCGCCCCCGTCAGTGCCGAAGGAACCTCATGTACCCCATCGTTCTCGCGCTCGTCGCGCCCGCCTGGGCCGACGACGCGCCGCAGCGCCGCCCCGACGTTCTCGTCGTCGGCGAGCGCCCCGCCGCCGCGCAGCCCGACACGCCCGCGACGAGTGCCGCCCTCGACGCCGATCGCATCGCCGCGACGGTCAATGCGACCGCCGTCGAGGATACGCTCAAATACCTGCCCTCGCTCCTCATCCGCAAGCGCAACCCCGGCGATACCCAGGCCCCGCTGGCGACGCGAACCAGCGGGCTCGGCGCGTCGGCGAGGAGCCTGATCTATGCCGACGGCGCGTTGCTGTCGGCGCTGGTCGGCAACAACAACGGCAACGCCTCCCCGCGCTGGGGACTGGTAAGCCCGCAGGAAATCGCACGCGTCGACGTGGTCTACGGCCCGTTCGCGGCGGCCTATCCCGGCAACAGCATCGGCGCGGTGGTCAACATCACGACACGCATGCCCGACCGGCTGGAGGCGACAGTCGACGCGGGCGTCAGCTTGCAGGACTTCAGCCTGTACGGCACCGAGGCGCATTACCCGACCTATCGCCTCGGCGCGACGCTGGGCGATCGCGTCGACCCGCTGGCGCTGTTCGCCAGCTACGAGCATCTCGACAGCCGCGCCCAGCCGCTGACCTACGTCACCGCCGCCGGCGCGCCGACCAACGGCGGCTATGCCGACCGCAACCGGCTCGGCCAGCCGGTCACCGTGCAGGGCGCGACCGCCATTCCGGACCAGCAGCAGGACCGCTTCAAGCTCAAGGCCGCGCTCGACCTGACGCCCGGCGTGCGGCTGACCTATGTCGGCGGGCTGTTCCTCAACGCCACCGACGCGCGGGTGCAGAGCTACCTGACCAACCTCGCGACGCCGCTGTCGTTTTCATCGGGCTATTATCGCTATGACGAGCGCCACTGGTCGCACAGCCTGACGGCGACCGGCGACACCGGCGCGGTCGAGTGGCGCGCGATCGGCACCTTGTACGACTTCGCCCGCGACGAGCAGCGCACCCCGACCATTGCGCTCCCCGGCGCGGCGACCGGCGGGGCCGGGACGATCACGCGGCTGAACGGTACCGGCTGGGTGACGCTCGACGGTCAGGTCGCCGTCGGGGCCGGCGACCACCGCCTGTCCGCCGGGGCGCATGTCGATCGCTACACGCTCGCGAGCAATCGTTATCTCACTACCGACTGGCTGACCGGGCCGCCGGGCACGCTTGACCTCAAGGCCGCCGGCCGCACCCGCACGGCGGCGGTGTGGGCGGAGGACGCCTGGAGCCTCGGCGACCTGACGCTGACCGTCGGCGGCCGCTACGAATGGTGGCAGGCCGATCGCGGCGTCAACATCTCGCGCGCGCCGGCGATCGCCGCCGTCCAGCCGACCCGCGCGGCCGACCATCTCTCGCCCAAGGCGACGCTCGCCTATCGCCTCGCCCCGGCGCTGACCGCGCGGCTGTCCTATGGCGAGGCGTGGCGCTTCCCGACCGTCGGCGAGCTCTATCAGGTCGTGACGACCCCGGTGCCCGCCGTCCCCAACCCGAATCTCCGCCCCGAGCACGCGCGCTCGGCCGAGCTGGCGGTCGAGCACCACGACGCGCACGGCACCGCGCGGGTGTCGCTGTTCAGCGAGAGCATCACCGACGCGTTGCTGTCGCAGACCGGCCCGCTCAACGGCACGGCGACGCTCGCGACCTTCGTCCAGAATGTCGACCGGACGCGCGCGCGCGGCGTCGAGGCGGCGGTCGACCGGACCGACGTCGTGCGCGGCGTCGACCTGCAAGGCAGCGTCACCTGGACCCAGGCGATCACGCGCGCAAATACGGCCTTCCCCGCCGCGATCGGCCATACGCTGCCGCAGGTGCCGCGGTGGAGGGCGACATTGGTCGGCACCTGGCGGCCGGCGGCGGGCGTGTCGCTGACGGCGGCGGGACGCTATGCCAGCCGGATGTACGGCACGCTCGACAACAGCGATGTCGTCGGCAACACCTATCAGGGCTTCTACAAATATCTCGTCGTCGACCTGCGCGCGATGGTCGCGGCGGGCGGGCACCTGACCTTCGGGCTCGGCGTCGATAACGTGAACAACGATCGGTACTTCCTGTTCCATCCCTTCCCGCAGCGGACCGTGCAGGCGGATATGCGGTGGCGGCTGTAACCCGCTCTAAATCCTCCCTGGGACGGGGAGGGGGACCGCCACGCGTTGCGCGCGCGCCACCTCCCTGTCCCGGGGAGGAATTGCAAAAAGGGCCGCCGTCCCATCGGAACGGCGGCCCCTCTTCGGCCTCTGCGGACGCCCCCTCTCAGAAGGAGAAGCGCGCGCCCAGGCGGATGGCGTAGGTCGACTGGGTGAAGTTCAGCGCCGCCAGGTTAGGCGCCACGAAGCTGGCGTAGCGATACTGGACGCACGGCTGCGCGGTGTTGTTGCTGACCACGCCGGTCGCCGCCGTGCCGGTGGGGGTGGCACTCGCCAGGCACTGCACCGTCACCAGCGACGCGAAGCTCTGGTAGCCCAGGCCGCGCAGCGACCCCCAGTTCTTGTTGAGCAGGTTCGGCAGGTTGTTGATGTCGGCGAACAGCGTCACGCGCGACTTGCCGATGAAGGTCGGCACCTCCTGCTCGACGTGCAGGTCGATGCGCGTGAACGCATCGTTGCGGCCGATATTCTTCGGCGCGATCCGGCCGCGATACTTCGCCAGCGCGGTGCTGCCGATATAGGCGTCGAGCGCGCTCTGCGTCGCGGCGCTGTCGTAGCTGACGATCGGATCGCTCGTCCCGGTCGGCACGTAGAGCAGGTTCGAGCCGATGCTGCTCGTCAGGTTGGTGCCGAACACCGGCGACCGCGTCGTCGTGGTGTCGAGCATCGTATAGCTGAACGGGCGTCCCGCGCGGGTCTGGCCGAAAAGCTGTAAGACGGTGCGGTAGTCGTCGAAGAACTTGTGATCGAAGCCGACGTTATAGGTGAACTGCCACTTCGTCTCGTCGTTCGAGATGCCGTAGGATGGCGTGTTGGGATCCGCGAACACCTGATAGCGGTAGTTCGAGTTGATCGTCGACGACGTCGCCGCGCTGACGTCCTTCACGCTGGCGCGGGTATAGGTGCCGCCCAGCGACAGGCCCCAGTCGAAGTTCTTCTGGAGGCGGACGACGCCGATGTGGCTGCGGCCCTTGCCCGTGTTGCCCAGGATGATGTCGTAGTTCGCGTCGGCGAAGGCGGTCACCGCGCCGTAGCGGTTGCGGCCGTCGGGCAGCTTGCCGACCACCACCGAGCGGGCGTCGGTGAAGATGATGCCGTCGATCACCTTCGAGAAATAATAGTCGAGGCCGAGGTCGAAGCCGAACAGGCTGTAGTCCGCCGACAGCGTCGCCTTCAGCGAGCGCGGCAGGTGGAAGTCACGCGCCAGCGCGCCGGTGTTGGTGCGTGCCAGCGTGGTCGGGTTGGTCGTGTTGGCCGCATAGGCCGCCACCGACGCCGGCACGGTGCCCGTCACGCCGTTCAGCGCGGCGATGCAGATGTCGTTGGGGACGCCGTTGGTACAGGTGTTCGCGCCGGCGGCCGAGCGGGTGATCGTGACCGAGCTGGTCGTGATCGTGTTCGAGAAGCTATTCGACAGATAGATGTCGGGCGACCCGCCGCCGAAGATGCCGGCGCCGCCGCGCAGCTTCAGGCCCGACAGGAAGTCGGTCGGCTTGTACTCGAAGCTGATGCGCGGCTCGAACTGCTCCAGGCCCTTGTACGTCCGGGTGTTGGTGAAGCCGTAGCGCTGCTGGAAATAGGTGTTGAACACCGGCTGCTGGCCCATCGCGTACAGGCTCATCCGCGCGCCATAGGTCAGCGCCAGCGAGTTGGTGATCTGCCACTTGTCCTGCAGGCCGAAGGTAAACTGCGTGTAGCGGAAGTCCGCCGCCGCGCTGACGCCCGGGATGGAAGCCGCATAGGTAAGCGTGTTGGCGTTGCGATTGGTGAAATCGTTGAGCGAGTCGAAATAGAAGGCGCCGAGGCTGTTCTGGACGAAGTTATTGAACGTCCGGTTCTGCGTGACGTCGACCAGCGTCTGCACCTGATGCGAGCCGGCGGTGTAGCGCGCGAGGAACGATCCTTCCCAGGTATCGAAGAACAACTGGTTGGTCTGACGCGACACGTCGGGCCCGAAGGCGATGCGCGGGATGGTGCTGGTGCAGCCGGTGAGCGCGGAGGTGTTGGGCGTGCCCACCTGGCTGACGGTCGCCGACACGTCGTTGCAGACGAAGATCTGGCCGTAGGGCCGACCGCCGAGCGGCTCCTGCCCGCGCTTGTTGTATTTGTAGATGCCGCGGATCTCGGTCGACAGATTGTCGGTCCAGTCCGAGTTGAGCTGGGCGATGCCGGCGCGCAGCAGCTCGGTCAGCGCATAGGCGTTCGAGTCGAGGCCATAGGCCAGCGGCGGGGTCGTGAACGTGTTGTTCTGGCTGACCAGCGAGTCGTAGGCGTTGATGTAGGACAGCGACAGCCGCTGGCCGTCCATGATGTTCCAGTCGATGCGCGCGGCGATCTTCTCGTCCTTGCGCGGATTGATGCTCAGGATGTTGCCGGGCTTGTAGCCCTCGGCATTGGCGATCGCGACCGTGTTGGCGACTGCGGTGGCGATCAGCGCGGGGTTGGTATAGGATGAGATCAGCGTCGAGAAGGGACGCGGATCGGTGTTGCGCTCGGCCGAGACCATGAAGAACAGCTTGTCGGCGATCAGGGGGCCGCGGAAGGTCGCGCCATAGGTCTCCGACTTGAACTTCGGCAGGGTCAGCTTGGTGCTGCGGACGGTGTCGCCCGACAGTCCGTCGGTGTTCTGCGAATAGAAGCCGGTACCGTGGAACTCGTTGGTGCCCGACAGCAGCACGGTGTCGATCGCGCCGCCCTGGAAGCCCGACTGACGGAAGTCATAGGGCGCGATCGAGACCGAGACCTGGCCAATCGCGTCGAAGGGGACGGGGCCGCGGTTGGTCGGGCTGGCGTCCTGGTTGAGGCCGAAGGTGTCGCCGACGGTGACGCCGTTGATGGTGAAGCGGTTGTAGCGCGGATTGACGCCCGCGAAGGCGACGGCCGCACCGCGATCGCCACTGTTCTGATAGTCGACGGTCGCGAACGGGTCGCGGCGCTCGATGTCGCGGATATCGCGATTGACCGAGGCGACCTTGCCGATGTCGGCCTGGGTCAGTACCGTCTGCGGGCCGTCGGAGGTGACGCCCGCGCCGCGGATCGAGCTGGCGGTGACGACGATGTCCGCGCCGGCCGCGGCGTCGGTCGCCGCCGCGAGCTCGACCGGCAGCGTGAAGGCCTGCTGCACGACCGTGTAGATGTCGGTGACGGTCTTGTTGCCCTGCGGGCTGGTGATCTCGACGGTATAGGGACCGCCGGCGCGCAGGCCCTGCAGCGAGAAGTTGCCGCTCGAGTCGGACGTCGTCTGCGAGCGGGTGTTCGATTCGACATCGGTCGCGACCACCGTCGCCCCGGCGACGGCGGCGCCGTTGGCGGTCACGGTGCCGCGAATCGCCGACGTGGTCTCCTGCGCGGACGCCGCCGCCGGAATCACGAACGCAATCGCCGCCGCGCCCAGAAGGAACTGATGTCGCATGATATTTTCCCGCCCTGAAAATCTGTTGGGTACGGCTCTGCCGGATGCCGTTTCCCTGATCGTCTTTTATGTCGGATAGATGACAGCCGGAAGACTCGGAAACGACGGCGATGCGGATGGTGAATGCTGCGTTGCAAAATGGCATCACCAACGCCTCTTCTCCTGCGGCCGAGGGGATTAGCTGCCCCCCACGATCGCCGCCCAGGCCTCCTCGTCGATCACCCGGATGCCCAGCTCCGCCGCCTTCTTCATCTTCGATCCCGCGCCGGGTCCCGCCACCACCAGGTCGGTCTTCTCCGACACCGACCCCGCCACCCGCGCTCCCAGCGCCTCGGCCTGCGCCTTCGCCTCGTCGCGGCTCAGCGTCTGGAGCGTGCCGGTGAAGACGATCGTCTGCCCGCTGACCTCCGAGGCGCGCGTCTCGACCGTGAAGGGCGGCGGCGAGACCTGCGCGAACAGGTCGTCCCACGCTTGCCGGTTATGCTCTTCGTGAAAGAAGTTGCCGAGCGCCGCCACCACGCTCGGCCCCACCCCATCGATCAGCTCGAACTGGTGCAACGCGTCCGCATCGTCGACCCGCACCGCGTCCGCCGCCGCGCGGAGCGCCGGCAGCGTAGCGAACGCCTTCATCAGGTCGCGCGCGGTGATCGAGCCGATATGGCGGATGCCGAGGCCGAACAGCAGCCGCGCGGCGTCGGGCGCGCGCTTCGCCTCGATCGCGGCGAGCAGCGCGTCGACCGACTTCGCCTGCCAACCCTCGCGCGCGACCAGCTCGTCGCGATGCGGCGCGAGGCGGAACAGATCGGCGGGCTCGCGCACCCAGCCGAGATCGATCAGCTCGACCAAGGTCTTCTCGCCCAGTCCTTCGATATCGAGCGCGCCGCGGCTGACGAAATGCCGCAGCCGTTCCAGCCGCTGCGCCGGGCAGATCAGCCCGCCGGTGCAGCGGATGTCGACCTCGCCCGCCTCCGCCACCGCCTCGCTCCCGCACGCCGGGCAATGATCGGGGAAAGCGAAGGCCGGCCGGTCCTCCGCCAGCGTGAGATTCTCGACGATCTGCGGGATCACGTCGCCGGCGCGCTGGAGGACAACGCGGTCGCCGGGCCGCACCCCCAGCCGCGCGATCTCGTCGGCGTTGTGGAGCGTCGCGTTGGTCACGACGACGCCGCCGACCGTCACCGGCGCCAGCCGCGCGACGGGGGTCAGCTTGCCGGTGCGTCCGACCTGGATGTCGATACGCTCCAGCGTCGTCTGCGCGCGCTCGGCGGGAAACTTGTGCGCGATCGCCCAGCGCGGCGCGCGCCCGACGCTGCCCAGCCGCGCCTGCCAGTCGAGCCGATCGACCTTGTACACCACCCCGTCGATGTCGAACGGCAGGTCGGCGCGATGCGCCTCAATGACGCGATATTGCGCCAGCGCCGCCTCGACATCGGCGCATTCCTTCACCCCGTCGGCGACCGGAAAGCCCCAGCGCCTGAGCGCCATCATCACCGCGAATTGCGTGTCGCCCGGCACCGCCGCCACCTCGCCCCAGCCATGCGCGAGGAACCGCAGCGGCCGGCTCGCGGTGACGCCCGCGTCCTTCTGCCGCAGCGAGCCGGCGGCGGCGTTGCGCGGATTGGCGAACTGCCGCGCGCCCTCGCCCCCCTCGGCCAACAGCCGCGCGTTGAGCGCCGCGAACGCCGCCTTGTCCATATAGACCTCGCCGCGCACCTCGAACACGGGCGGGGCGTCGGCGGGCAGGGAGCGGGGGATGTCGCCGATCGTCGCGACATTGGCGGTGACGTCCTCGCCGACCGCCCCGTCGCCGCGCGTCAGCGCCTGGACCAGCCGGGCGTTTTCGTACCGCAGTGAACACGACAGCCCGTCGATCTTCGGCTCCGCCGTCAACGCCAGCGTTTCCGCCTCGTCGAGGCGCAGGAAACGCCTCACCCGGGCGGCGAATTCGCCGACTTCCGTGTCCGCGAAAGCATTGTCGAGACTCATCATCGGCCGCGCATGAGCGACCTTGGCCAAATGCGAAGCAGGTGCCGCCCCGACCAGCCGGCTCGGCGAATCGGGACGGACAAGATCCGGGAAAGCCGCCTCGATCTCCCGGTTTCGCCGTACCAGTGCGTCATAGTCGGCGTCGCTGATGTCGGGCGCGTCTTCCGTATGATACTGCCGGTTGTGATGCGCGATCTCGGCCGCGAGCCGCTCCAGCTCGGCGGCGGCGGCTTCAGGCGAAGTGGGCAGCGCGTCCATCCGCGCGGCTTACCCAATCAAGGCAAAGCCAGCCACCCCGCCACTACTGTCCCCGACAGCAGCAGCGTGACCGGCAGCGGCCGCCAGTCGAACGCGCTCATCATCATGATGCCGGCGCGCGCATTCCACAGCGCCACCGCCGCCGCGCCCATGCACCACAGCAGCAACGACCATGGCCAGCCGCCGATCGCCAGCGCGACCACCGCGCGCGCCGTCACCGCGATCAGCGCCAACATCGACATGACGAACACCGTCGCCCCCACCGGCAGCATCGCCAGCGCCACGCGCGCCTCGCGGCGATCGGCGGGGGTCACGCCGCCTCCAGCAACCGTTCGGCCTGCGCTCGCGCCTCGTCGGTTACTTGCGCGCCCGAGAGCATCCGGGCGATTTCCTCGCGGCGTTCGCGGTCGTCGAGCGCGCGGACGCCGGTGCGGGTGACGACGCCGTCGTGGCTCTTGGCGATCAGCAGATGCTGGCCGCCGCGCGCCGCGACCTGGGGGCTGTGGGTGACGACCAGCAATTGCGTGCCCTCGCTCAGCCGTTGCAGTCGCTCGCCGATCGCCGAGGCCACCGCGCCGCCGACGCCGCGGTCGATCTCGTCGAACACCATCGTGCCGGCCGCGCCCTGCTCGGCCAGCGCCACCTTGAGCGCGAGGATGAAGCGCGACAGCTCGCCGCCGCTGGCGATCTTGATCAGCGGCGCGAACGGCGCGCCGGGGTTGGTCGAGATCTCGAACTCGACGCGGTCGCGCCCCGCCGCCGACCAGCCCTCCTCGCCGAGCGGCGCGACCGCGGTGCGGAAGCGCGCGGCGTCGAGCTTGAGCGGCGCCAGCTCGCCCGCGACCGCCGCATCCAGCCGCCCGGCGGCCTCGCGCCGCTGCGCGCTCAGCGCCTCGGCCGCCGCGCCATACGCCTGCCGCGCCGTCGCCACCTTGGCCTCCAGTGCCGCCACGCCGCCTTCGCCCGCGTCCAGCCGCGCCAGCTTGGCCGCCAGCTCGTCGGCCAGCGCCGCCAGGTCGTCGGGCTGCACCCGGTGCTTGCGCGCCATCGCGCGAAGCTCGAACAGCCGCGCCTCGTCATCCTCCTGCGCGCGCGGATCGAAATGCAGCGCATGGCCCGCCTCGCGCAATTTGTCCTCGGCCGCCGCGCCCTCGATCACCGCCCGGTCGAGCGCCGCCAGCGCCTCACCGAGCGCGGGATGGTCGCCCGCGACGCGTTCCAGCACGCGCGCCGCCTGCCGCAATTTGGCGAGGCCGCCGTCGGAGCCTTCCAGATAGGTGTCGACCGCGTTCAGATCCTCGGCAATCTTCTCCGCGCGCTGCATCAGCCGGCGCTGGTCGGCGAGCATCTCCTCCTCGCCCGGCTCGGGACCGAGCGTGCTCAGCTCGGCGACCGCGTGCTCCAGCCAGTCGCGATCCGCCGCCGCGCTCGCGATGTCGCTACGCGCCGCCGCCAGTTCACCCGCCGCTGCGCGCCACGCCGCCCAGGCCCGCGCCGCCTCGCCCGCATCGACCCGCCCGAAGGCATCGAGCAGCGCGCGGTGCCCCGCCGGCGCGAGCAGCCCGCGATCGTCATGCTGGCCATGGATCTCGACCAGATGCGGCGCGAGTTGTCGCAGGAGTGCCGCCGACGCCGGCTGGTCGTTGACGAACCCCCGGCTGCCGCCGTCGGCCTTGACGATCCGCCGCACGATCAGCGGCTCACCCGCCTCGACCTCGACCCCGCTCTCCTCCAGCATCGCCGCGAGCGCGCCGTCCGGCGGATCGAACGTCGCCGTCACCGCCGCCTGCGCCGCGCCGTGGCGCACCAGCCCGCTGTCGCCGCGCGACCCGAGCGCGAGCCCGAGCGCGTCGAGCAGGATCGACTTGCCCGCCCCCGTCTCCCCGGTCAGCACGCCCAGCCCGCCCTCGAACGTAAGGTCGAGCGCCTCGATCAGCACCACGTCGCGGATGGAGAGGGCGGAGAGCATCAGGGGGCATATAGAGGAAGCCCCGCCGGCATGGGAGGGGCGGCAGCCGTCCGTCAGCCCGACGGCGTCGTGCCCGTGTTCGCCGGGTTGGTCGTCGCCGGTCCGGTCGTCGCGGGCGTGGCGGGATCGCGGTCGGTCGGCTCCGGCGTCGCCGCGTCGGCCTTGCCTTCCTTCGGCCGCGCCGTCCCCGAATCGCCCGGCAGCGACTGCGCCTTCGCACCCGGCGTGCCCAGCGGCACGAACTGCTCGCCGCGCGGAATAGCGGCCAGCGCCTTGACCGGGTGCTCCTGCATCAGCTTGTAGGCACGCTCGTACCATTGGGTGCCGGCGTAATTGCGCCCCAGCACCGCCGTCGCCTTCTGCGCCTCCTCGGGCACGCCGAGCGCCAGATAGCATTCGGTCAGCCGCATCAGCGCCTCGGGCGCGTGGGTGGTGGTCTGATAGGTGTCGATCACGGCGCGGAAGCGCATCGACGCCGCCAGCCACTGGCCGCGCCCTTCGTAGAAGCGGCCGACCTCCATCTCCTTGCCGCCGAGATGGTCGTTGACCAGGTCGATCTTGAGCCGCGCGTCCGACGAATAGCGGCTGGTGGGGTAGCGTCGCGTCAGCTCGCCCAGCGCGTCCAGTGCCTGGCGCGTGATCTTCTGATCGCGCGTCACGTCCTGGATCTGCTCGTAATAGCCGAGCGCGACCAGATAATAGGCATAGGCCGCGTCGCGGTTGCCGGGATGGACCGAGATGAAGCGCTGCGCCGACTGGATCGAGTTGGTGTAATCGTGGTCAAGATAATAACTGAACGCGCTCATCAACTGCGCGCGCCGTGCCCATATCGAATAGGGATGCTGGCGCTCGACCTCGTCGAAAAGCTGCGCCGCCTCCTTGTAGCGACCCTGATCGAGCCGGTGGCGCGCGGCCGAATAGAGCGTGCCGACGTCGCGCGCGACATAGGGCAGGTCGCCCTTGGCGCGATTGCGCGAGCAGGCGGCCATGGGGAGCGCGACGGCGGCGAGGACCGTCAGCGTCAGCATACGGGACTGGGAGATACGCATCGCGAGGGCTTGTAGCGCGGTGATGCGACCAAAAATAGGCCCGGCGTGAGGGAACAGGGAGCAGGGAACGGGTATCAGGGGTCGAGACCTCCAAAACGCCCACTTGGCAACCAACCCCGCCTGCGGATACGAAGCCCTTTCAGTCAACGCCGCTGCTCCCTCCCTAATCCCTCCGAGGTTCTCATGCCCGCCACCCTGCTCCACACCCACCGCGTCGAGAAGCCCTGGGGCCGGCACGATCTGTGGCCCGGCTTCGACGACCAGCCCAAGGACCAACCGCCGATCGGCGAGATCTGGTTCCAGGAGCCGGGCGACACCACGCCCGACCTGCTCATCAAATACCTCTTCACCTCGCAGCCGCTGTCGGTGCAGGTCCATCCCAATGATGAGCAGGCGCATGAACGCGGTCTGCCGCGCGGCAAGGACGAATGCTGGAACATCCTCGCCGCGCACGACGGCTCGACGATCGCGCTCGGGACGAAACATGACGTCGGCAAGGACCGGCTGCGCGGCAGCGCGATCGACGGCTCGATCGAGGATTTGCTCGACTGGAAGCCGGTCGAAGCGGGCGACTTCCTCTATTGCGCGTCGGACACCATCCACGCGATCGGCGGCGGGCTGACGGTGATCGAGATCCAGCAGAACTCCGAGACGACCTATCGCCTCTACGATTATCATTCCGACCGCGAGCTCCACCTCGACGACGGCATCGCGGTGGCGGACCCGGTCCCCTACCAGCCGATCGTCTCGCCCGGCGCGGCCGGCGAGGGGCGGTATATCCAGGTCGAAGGGCCCAAGTTCGTGCTGGAGCGCTGGGACGGCGGCAAGCACCCGGTCAACCTGCCCGACGGCACGACCGGCTGGCTGGTGCCGATCAAGGGTTCGGGCGAGGTCGGCGGGGTCGCCTGGCAGGCGGGGCAATGCGTGACCGTCACCGGCGAAGCGCTAGTGGAGGCCAGCTCCGACGCCGACCTGCTCTTTGCCTATCCGGGCACGGCGCGCATGAATCTGTGATTTCGTCGCCCCGGCCTTGCGCCGGGGTCCAAGTCGGCGGCAGGCCGCAACGTTTGAGCAACTCAGCCGCTACAACCGGCCTGCGTTGGACGCCGGCTCAAGGCCGGCATGACCGGGTTGCCGGCGGGCCGGACATCGAGCGCTCAAGAGTCAACTTGCAGCCCCTCGATATTCCTCCTCGCTGACCTGCTCCAGCCACTCCACCGCCTTGCCGTCGAGCTGCTCCTGCACGGCCGTGTGCGTCATCCCGGTCGTCGCCGTCGCGCCGTGCCAATGCTTCTCGCCCGGCGCGAACCAGATCACGTCGCCCGGCCTGATCTCCTCGACCGGCCCTCCTTCGCGCTGCACCCAGCCAAGCCCGGCGGTGACGATCAGCGTCTGGCCGAGCGGATGCGTGTGCCATGCTGTCCGTGCGCCGGGATCGAAGGTGACGCTCGCCCCGGCGACGCGGGCGGGCGCAGGCGCCGAGAAGAGCGGGTCGATCCGCACCCGCCCGGTGAACCAGTCCGCCGGCCCCGGCTGCGAGGGCTGCGCGCCGCTGCGCCTGATGTCCATGATTCGACCTTTCCGAGTAGGCACGCAGAACGCCTCGAGCCGCCAAAGCTATCCCCGCGGTGGCGGCGAATCGCATCCGGAGCTAAGGCCGCGGCCATGGCCGACCCCGGCGCCTCCACGCCGCTCGCCGGCCCGCCGCCCGCGACGTGGCGTGACGAGTTCGCAGCCCTCGTGCGCCTCGCCGCGCCGCTGGTGGCCGCGAACCTGTTGCAGATGGCGGTCTATGCGATCGACGTGATCTTTGTGTCGCGGCTGGGGCCGGTGCCCTTCGCCGCCTCGACGCTGGGCGTGTTCCTGCTCAGCCTCTTCATGTGGGCGCTGATCGGCTTCACCGGCGCCTGCGCGCCGCTCATCGCCGCCGAGCTGGGCCGCCGCGCCCATGCGGTGCGCGAGGTCCGGCGCTCGTTCCGCATGGCGATGTGGCTTGGCGCGCTGGCGAGCATCATCGTCATGCTCGTGCTCGGGCAGGGCGAGCGCATCCTGCTGGCCTTCGGTCAGGACCGGCAAGTGTCGGCGCAGTCCGGCGCGTTCCTCCACATCCTGTTGTGGGTGATGCTGCCCAATGTCTGGGCCGGCGTGATGCGGACGGTCGCCGCGGCGCTGGGGCGGCAGGGCTGGGCGATGGCGGTGACGACGATGGCGCTGGGGCTCAACCTGCTCGGCAACTGGCTGCTGGTGTTCGGCCACGGCGGCTTTCCCGCGCTGGGGCTGGAAGGGTCGGCGATCGCCAGCCTCGTCACGGCGGTGGCGATGCTGGCCGCCTGGACGGCGATCCTGCGCCTCGACCCCAAGCTGCGGCGCTATCGCCTGTTCGGACGCTGGTGGCGACCCGAATGGCGGCGGCTGGGCGAGATCGCGCGGCTCGGCGCGCCGATCGCCTTCACCTTCACGCTGGAGGGCGCGCTGTTCGGTGGTGCGGCATTCCTGATGGGGCTGATCGGCGTCGTCGAGGTCGACGCGCACGCGATCGCGCTCAACATCGCCGCCGTCGCCTTCCAGGTGCCGTTCGGCATCGCCCAGGCGGCGACGATCCGCGTCGGGCTCGCCTATGGCGCCGGCGATCATCGCTGGATCGCGCGCGCCGGCTGGGTCGCGATCGTGCTCGGCACCGGCGTCATGCTGACCACGGCTGGCGCGATCTGGACCGCGCCGCGGCTGTTCGTCAGCGCCTATGTCGATGTCGACGACCCCGCGCACGCGGCCGAGGTCGCGCTGGCGATCCAGTATCTGGCGCTCGCCGCGATGTTCCAGCTCTTCGACGGCGCGCAGGCGGTCGCGGCGGGCGCGCTGCGCGGCGTGCAGGACACCCGGATGCCGATGCTGATCGCCGGCTTCGGTTATTGGGTCGCGGGGTTCGGCACCGCGATCTGGCTCGGCTTCCATGCCGGCTGGGAGGGGGTCGGCATCTGGACCGGCCTCGCGGTCGGCCTGCTCGTCGTGTCGGTGTTGCTCGTCTTGCGCTGGTCGATGCGGGCGCGGCTGGGGCTGTTGCCGACCCCCCGCGCCATCTGATTTTTGTCAGCCGCCCCGTTGACGGAAGCGGTCTCCGGTCACATATCGCGGCTGTTGGCACTCAATCGGTGTGAGTGCCAGATCAGCCAACTCACATGATAAGGGACAGTGCATATGAACTTTCGTCCGTTGCACGACCGCGTTCTCGTTCGCCGCGTTGAGGCGGAAGAGAAGACGGCCGGGGGGATCATCATTCCCGATACCGCCAAGGAAAAGCCCCAGGAGGGCGAGGTCGTGGCCGCCGGCACCGGCGCCCGCAACGAGGCCGGCGAGGTCCACCCGCTCGAGGTCAAGGCCGGCGACAAGGTGCTGTTCGGCAAGTGGTCGGGCACCGAGGTCAAGGTCAACGGCGAAGACCTGCTGATCATGAAGGAATCGGACATCCTCGGCATCGTCGAGAGCTGATTCCGCCTAAACTTAGCCTCAACTTCCAATGTGAAAGGTAGCCATCATGGCAGCCAAGGACGTAAAGTTTTCCCGCGATGCGCGTGAGCGCATCCTGCGCGGCGTCGACATCCTCGCCGACGCGGTGAAGGTCACGCTGGGCCCCAAGGGCCGCAACGTCGTCATCGACAAGAGCTTCGGCGCACCGCGCATCACCAAGGACGGCGTCACCGTCGCCAAGGAGATCGAGCT
>CAXTHQ010000002.1:0-250063 GCA_964244185.1 uncultured Sphingomonas sp. | reverse complement strand
CGATCATCACCCGGTTGAGCGTGCCGGTCAGCAGCACCGCCGCCATCCCGACCGACACCTGGAACAGCGACAGCCGGAGCAGCCGGCCGAGCGGCAGATCGGGCGTCGCGGCGTCGGCGAAGGGCAGAAAGCGCGTCCCCAGCCGGTTCCAGAACGCGCCCGTCCGCAAGGCGGCGACGCGGCTCATGCCGGCAGCACTTCCAGCGCGTGGCTGGTGTAGAAGCCGCTGGCGATCCGCTCGCCCCGACCGAGGCGCATCGACGGAGTCGCGTTGGCGATCAGGGTACGGAGCAGCCGCTCGCGCACCGGCTCGATCGCCGGGGCGCGGTCGCCTTTGGGGAACAGCTTGCCGACCGCGTGCATCATGACCAGCGGCCGGGTGGACGGCGCGAAGGTGAAGAGCAATGAGCCGCGCGTGCGCTCGGCGAGGCCGGCGACGACGTCGACGATGTCGAACGCGCGGTAATGGATCAGCGAGTCCATCGCGACGACGTGATCGAAGCGCCCGAGCGCGGGGTCGAGCATGTCGCCGACCCGCCAGTCGATCCTGAGTCCTGCCGGCGTGCGATCACGCGCGACATGGACGAGACTGGCGGCAACGTCGATCGCCACCACCTCGGCCCCGCGCGCCGCCGCCGCGACCGCCAGCGCGCCGGTGCCGCAGCCCGCGTCGAGCAGGCGCAGCCCGGTCATGTCGGCGGGCAACCACGACAAGAGCGTGTCGCGCATCCGGTTGCGCCCGGCGCGGACGGTGGCGCGGATGCCGCTGACCGGCGCGTCCGATGTCAGCCGCTCCCACGTCTTCGACGCGGTGCGATCGAAATAGGTCTCCAGCCGGCCCCGGCGGTCGGCATAGGCGGAGGAGGGAAAAGCGCTCGCCATCATTCGAACCCCAGGAACTCGAAGATATCGCGGTCCTTCATCGGCTCGCAGTCGAGCGCGTCGCAGCCGGCCCACATTTGCGCCGCGAGCCGCTTGTACTCGTCGCACACCGCGGCGACCTCGGGCGTCTGCTCCATCTCGAACAGAGTGCATTTCTTGAGCCGCGACCTCCGGATCGCGTCGAGATCGGGGAAATGCGCCAGCCGCTTGAGGCCGGTCGCCTCGTTGAAACGGTCGATCTCGTCGGTCGCCGCCGACCGATTGGCGATGACCCCGGCCATCCGCACGTCGTAGTTCTTCGACTTGGCCTTGATCGCCGCGACGATGCGATTCATCGCGAAGATGCTGTCGAAGTCGTTCGAGGCGACGACCACCGCGCGCTCGGCGTGCTGCAACGGCGCCGCGAAGCCGCCGCAGACCACGTCGCCGAGCACGTCAAACAGGACGACGTCGGTTTCTTCCAGCAGGTGATGCTGTTTCAGGAGCTTGACCGTCTGCCCGACGACATAGCCGCCGCAGCCCGTGCCCGCCGGCGGCCCGCCCGCCTCGACACACATCACGCCATTGAAGCCCTCGAACATGTAATCCTCGGGGCGCAGCTCCTCGCTGTGGAACTCGACCGTCTCCAGGACGTCGATGACGGTCGGCATCAGCTTCTTGGTCAGCGTGAAGGTGCTGTCGTGCTTGGGATCGCAGCCGATCTGGAGCACGCGCTTGCCGAGCAGCGAGAAGGCGGCGCTGAGGTTGGACGAGGTCGTCGACTTGCCGATCCCGCCCTTGCCATAGACCGCGAACACCTTGGCGGTGCCGATCCGGTCGTTGGGGTCGAGCGCGACCTGGACCGAGCCGTCGCCGTCGAGGCCTAGAGTATCGCGCGTGCGAACGGGGGGATCGAACAGGGCCATGGGATTTCCTTATGCCGCCACCGCGGTGATGCCTTCGAGGCGGTCTTCGAGGTCGTCGCTGGCGGCGTGGAGCGCCGCCAGGGTCGCTGCGTCGGGCGCCCAGAACTGGCGATCGCTCGCCTCGATCAGGCGGTTGGCGACGCGGGCGGAGGCTTTGGGGTTGAGCGTCGCGAGCCGCTCGCGCATGTCGGCGTCGAGGACGTAGGTCTCGCTTATCCGCTGGTAGATCCACGGCGCGACCTGGCCGGTCGTCGCCGACCAGCCCATCGTGTTGGTGACATGGCTCTCGATGTTGCGCACGCCCTCGAAGCCGTGCTTGAGCTGGCCTTCGTACCAGAGCGGATTGAGCATCCGGGTGCGCGTCTCGAGGTCGACCTGCTCGCCGAGCGTCCGGACCTTGGTCGCGCCTTGCGTCGAGTCGACGATGTAGATCGGTGCGGCGCTGCCCTTCGCCCGCGTGATCGAGCGGCTGATGCCGCCCAATGCATCGACATAATGGTCGATGTCGGTGACGCCGAGCTCGACCGAGTCGAGGTTCTGATAGGCGAGGTCGACGCCGGCGAGCGCCGACTTGAATAGCTCCGCATGGCGCGCGGGGTTGCCGGTGCGGCCATAGGCATAGCCCTTCTGGCGCTCGAACACTTCGGCGATCTCGTCGGGGTCGGTCCATGCACCGTCGTCGATCAGCATGTTGACGTTGGCGCCGTAGGAGCCCTCGGCGTTGGAGAAGACGCGCAGGCTCGCGGTCTCCATGTCGCAGTCGTGCTTGATGGCGTGCGCGAGGCTGTGCTTGCGGACGAAGTTCTGCTCGACCGGCTCGTCGGCGCTGGCGGCGAGCCAGGCGGCCTCGGCCAACATCCGCGTCTGCAACGGCAGCAGGTCGCGGAAGATGCCCGACAGCGTCACGATCACGTCGATGCGCGGGCGGCCCAGCTCGGCGAGCGGCACCAGCTCCGCGCCCGACAGGCGGCCGTAACCGTCGAAGCGCGGCCGCGCGCCGATCAGCGCCAGCGCCTGCGCGATCTGGACGCCTTCGGACTTGAGGTTGTCGGTGCCCCACAGCACCATCGCCAGCGTCTCGGGGAAAGCGGCGGTGGCGGTGTGGCGGGCGATCAGCTCGTCGGCCTGGCGCGTGCCCTCCGCCATCGCGAAGGTGCCCGGAATGCGGAAGGGATCGAAGCCGTGGATGTTGCGCCCGGTCGGCAGCACCTTGGGATTGCGCAGCACGTCGCCGCCCGGCGCGGGGCGGACGAAACCGGCGTCGAGCGCGTGGACGAGGGCATCGAGCTCGCCATTGCCTTCGGGCAGCTCGGCGCCGGCGGCGATCATCTGCGCGCGCTGTTCGGCGGGGATGGCCGCGCCCAGCACGTGGAGGCCGTGCGGGATCAGCTCGCGCTCCAGTTCGTAGAGGCGGGCGGACAGGGTGGCGATGTCGGCCGCGTCGAGATCGAGCGTCTCGGCCTGGGCGCGAATCATCGGCTCCAGCGCCGCGCGCTCGTCCGACGACGGCGACGACCGCCAGCGCTCCAGCAGCGCTTTGAGGTCGTTCAGCCCCTTGTACAGCCCGGCCTGCGCCAGCGGCGGGGTCAGATAGCTGATCAGGGTAGCACCCGAGCGGCGCTTGGCGATTAAGCCCTCGGAGGGGTTGTTGGCGGCGTAGAGATAGATGTTGGGCAGGTTGCCGATCAGCCGCTCGGGCCAGCAATCGCCCGACAGGCCGGCCTGCTTGCCGGGCATGAACTCCAGCGCCCCGTGGGTGCCGAAATGGAGGACGGCGTCGGCGGCGAAATCCTCGCGCAGCCAGCGATAGAAGGCGCTGAAGGCATGGGTGGGCGTGAAGCGGCCCTCGAACAGCAGCCGCATCGGGTCGCCTTCGTAGCCGAAGGCAGGCTGGATGCCGACGAAGACGCTGCCGAATTGCGCGCCGAGGACGTGGATGGTGCCGCCGTCGCTCTGCTGCCTGCCGGGTGCCGGCCCCCATTGCGCCTCGATCTGCGCGAGGTGCGGCTCGCGGCGGACATGGTCGTCGGCGGGGATGCGCGCGTGGACGTTGGCGTCGGCGCCATAGCGTGCGGCGTTGCCGTGGAGGACGGCCTCGCGCAGCGTGTCGACATCGGTAGGAACGGCGACGTCATAGCCTTCGCCCGCCAGCCGCGTCAGCGTCGCGTGGAGCGATTCCCATACCGCGAGATGCGCCGCGGTGCCGGTCGCGCCGGCGTTGGGGGGGAAGTTGAACAGCACCACCGCGAGCTTGCGCGCGGCGCGCTCCGACCGGCGTAATTTCACTAATTTAGTGACTTTACCGGCAAGCGCCTCCGCGCGCTCGGGGCAGGATTGCATTTCGCGCGTCAGGCCGGACGCCGGGAAGGTGCAGCGGCGGCCGCAGCCGGTGCAGGCCTCGCCCGATCCGTCGGCGCGGCCGCCGAACACGCTCGGCAGGATCGCGCCGTCGAGTTCGGGGATCGCGACCATCATCGTCGCCTCGATCGGCAGCAGCCCCTGGCGGCTCGCGCCCCATTGCTGGAGCGACTGGAACTCGATCGGGTGCGCCGCGATGTAGGGCACGTCGAGCCGGGCCAGCATCGCCTCGGCGGCCTCGGCGTCGTTATAGGCAGGGCCACCGACCAGGCTGAAGCCTGTCAGCGAGACGACGGCGTCCACAATCGAGACCCCGTCCTGCATGAAGAACTTCTCGATCGCCGGCCGCGAGTCGAGACCGCTGGCGAAGGCCGGGATGACGCGCAGCCCCCTGGCCTCCATCGCCGCGATGACGCCGTCGTAATGGCCGGTGTCGCGGCCCAGCAGATAGGAGCGCAGCATCAGCAGGCCGACGGTGCCGGTCGTGTTCCTGGCGGCGGGAAGCGCCTCGATCCGCTCGGCCATGCGGTCGGCCAGCGTCGGGTGATAGACGCCGACCTCGGGATAGTCGTGCGGCGCGTCGGCGCGCTCGCCGTGGCCGGCATAACGGTGCGCGAGCGCGCGGATCATGCCGACGACATTGTCGTCCGACCCGGCCAGCCAATATTGCAGCGTCAGGAAATAGGCGCGGACGTCCTGCGCGGTGCCGGGAATGAAGCGCAGCATCTTGGGCAGGCGGCGCAGCATCTTCATCTGCCCCGCGCCGGTCGACGCGCCCGGTTTGGACGATCCGCGCAGCCGCTTGAGCAGCGCGAGCGGTCCCTTGGCGGGCTTGTCCATCCGATAGTCGCCCATCCGGGTCAGCTTGACGACTTCGCTACCTGACATGAGGCCGAGCATCGCCGCGCAGCTTTCCCGGCGAGCTTCAAGCGCGGGCAAGACGGCGCGGATATGGTCGTCGAGGAACAGCATCGTCGCGATGACGATGTCGCCGCGCCCGATATCGGCGATGCAGCGGTCGAGCGCGCCCGGCGCGCGATCCCAGTCGGCGGCGGCGTGGAAGCCGATCGTGATGTTCGCGCCGTCCTTGGCGAATCGCGCCGCCGCGCGTTCGGCGGCACCCGACAGATGATTGTCGAGCGTGACGATCACGACACGGAGAGGCGCGCTAGCGGGCATAATGCGCCTTCGCGTCATAGAGGGTGTCGAGCGTGATCGTCGCGCGGCCCTGCTCGGCGGCGTATTTCTCGGTGTTCCGACGCGCCTTGCCGCGCACGAAGAACGGAATCTTGAGCAGTTCGCGCTCCGCGTCGGCGGTCCAGCCCTGCTCCTCCACAACCGGCGCCACCTCGACCGGGGCCGCCGCAGGCGTGCCATGCCCCAGATGGCTCGCGCCACTCGCATCGGAGAACTCGAAATCGTCGCGGAACATCGTCAGCAGATGCTCCTCCAGCCCCATCACCAGCGGATGGACCCAGGCGTCGAACAGCACATTCGCGCCCTCGAACCCCATTTGCGGCGAATAGCGCGCGGGGAAATCCTGGACGTGGACCGGGGCCGATATCACCGCGCAGGGGATGCGCAGCCGCTTGGCGATGTGGCGCTCCATCTGCGTGCCGAGCACCAGCTCGGGCTGCAGCTTCTGGATCGCCTCCTCGACCTCCAGATAGTCGTCGGTGACGAGCGGCTCGACGCCGTACAGCTTCGCCGCATCGCGCAGGTCGCGGGCAAACTCGCGATTGTAGCAGCCCAGGCCGACGACCTCGAAGCCGAGCTCGTCCCGGGCGACCCGGGCGGCGGCGATCGCGTGGGTGGCATCGCCGAAGATAAAGACGCGCTTGCCGGTCAGATAGGTCGAGTCGACCGAACGGCTCCACCAGGGCAGGTTCGACGTGTCGAGCGCCGCCGCCGGATCGACCCCCGCCAGCGCCGCTACTTCGGCGATGAAGGCGCGCGTCGCGCCATGACCGATCGGTACGGTGCGAGCCGTCTTCTGGCCGAAGGTCTTCTCCAGCCAGCGCGCGGCGGTGTCGCCGATCTCCGGGTAGAGCAGGATGTTGAAATCGGCCGCGCCGATCGTCTTGAGGTCCATCGGCGACGCGCCGAGCGGGGCGACGAGATTGACGTCGACGCCGAGCGTGGCGAGCAGCCGGGTGATCTCGATCACATCATCGCGGTGGCGGAACCCGAGCGCGGTGGGGCCGAGGATGTTGGCCGACGGGCGCCGATCCTCGCGCGGCGCGGGGCGGACGTCCTTATCGGCCAGCGTCCGGACCAACTGATAGAAGGTCTCGGCCGCGCCCCAGTTTTCCTTGCGCTGATAGCTCGGCAGTTCGAGCGCGATGACGGGGCAGGGCAAGCCCATCGCCTGCGCCATGCCGGCGGGATCGTCCTGGATCAGTTCGGCGGTGCACGACGCGCCGACTAGCATCGCCTGCGGCCTGAACCGCTCATAGGCGTCGCGGGTGGCGGTCTGGAACAGGTCCGCGGTGTCCTTGCCGAGGTCGCGGGCCTGGAACGTCGTGTAGGTGACGGGCGGACGCTTGCCGCGCCGTTCGATCATCGTGAACAGCAGGTCGGCGTAGGTGTCGCCCTGCGGCGCGTGGAGCACGTAATGAACGCCCTCCATCGCGGTCGCGACCCGCATCGCCCCGACGTGGGGTGGTCCCTCGTATGTCCAGACGGTGAGCTGCATCAGACCCTCAGCACGTCGCGCCGTCGCAGCGGACGCGCGAAGAGTTCGGCGAGGTCGCCGGCCTGGTCGAAGCCGTGGATCGGCGAGAAGACCAGCTCGATCGCCCATTTCGTCGTCAGCCCTTCGGCCTCCAGCGGGTTGGCGAGACCGAGGCCGCAGACGGTGAGGTCGGGCTGCGCGGCGCGGACCCGGTCGAGCTGTTTGTCGACATCCTGCCCTTCGCTGATGAGCGTGTCGGCGGGCAGCAGCGCCAGCTCCTGCGCGAGGTGGCGGCGGTGGAGATAGGGGGTGCCGACCTCGACCGGGACCATCCCCAGCTCGGTCGCGAGGAAGCGCGCCAGCGGCACTTCGAGTTGCGAATCGGGCAGAAAGGTGATGCGCTTGCCGTCGAGCCGGCCGCGCGAATGCTCGATCGCGCGCTTGGCGCGCTCGCGGCCCGGCGCGATGACGCGGCGAAAGTGCATCTCGTCGATGCCGAAGGCGCGCGCCGCGGCATGGAGCCAGTTGGTCGTCCCCTCCGCGCCGAACGGAAACAAAGCGTCGAGCCGGGTGGCGCCGCGATCCTCCAGCGCCCGCGCCGTCTCGCCGAGGAAGGGCTGCGCGAGCAGGAAGCGGGTGTTCGGCCCCACCGGCGGCATGTCGCACGCGCGACGCGCCGGCAGCGAATGGACGGTGGCGATGCCGAGCTCGGCAAACAGCCGCAGGAACTGGTCCTCGACGACATCGGGCAGCGCGCCGACGATCATCAGGCTCGGCGCGGCTGAGGTGTCGGCGGGAAGATCGGCGACCAGCGCGGCGAGGCAGGCGTCCTCGCCCTCGGTGAACGTGGTCTCGATGCCCGAGCCCGAATAGTTCAGAATTTTCGTGACGCCGGCGTGCTTCACCGACAGCCGCGCGGCGGCGCGCGACAGGTCGAGCTTGATGACCTCCGACGGGCACGAACCGACCAGGAACAGCAACTTGATGTCGGGGCGGCGCGTCAGCAGGCGGTCGACGACGCGGTCGAGCTCCTCGTTGCAATCGGCCATGCCGGCCAGATCGCGTTCCTCGATGATCGCGGTGCCGAAGCGGGGCTCGGCGAAGACCATCACGCCCGCCGCCGATTGCAGCAGATGCGCGCAGGTGCGCGAGCCGACGACGAGGAAGAAGGCGTCCTGCACCTTGCGATGCAGCCAGATGATCCCGGTCAGCCCGCAGAACACCTCACGCTGCCCGCGCTCGCGCAATACGGGGGCGGAGCCGCATCCCGGCAGGCTGGCGGGCAGTGCGGTCATCCCGCCACCGCCATCATCGGCGACGCGCCTTGCAAGCGCGCGGCGCGGAGCTTGAGCAGGAACTGCGTCGCGTTGATCGCATAGGTCGCATAGGCGGTCAGCGCGAGGAGCATCCGGCCATGCTCGGTGCCCAGCCCGCCGATCAGCATCACCAGATAGGCGGTATGCAAGGTCAGCACCGCCATGCTGAACACGTCCTCCCAGAAGAAGGCGGGGACGAACAGCCACTTGCCGAACACCACCTTCTCCCAGATCGAGCCGGTGATCATGATGGCGTAGAGCGCGCAGGTCTTGACGACGATCGAGACGGTGGCGGCGGTCGCGCCCTCGCCGGTGGCCAGGCAGCGCAGCACCAGCGCCAGGCTAACGAGGAAGATCAGGAACTGGATAGGAGCCAAGATACCCTGGACCAATGTCCAGCGGGTCGAGTCGCGACGGTTGCGCTGGTCGGCCGTATAGAGCGGTGCGAAGCCACCCTGTGCCGTCCCGGCGAAGATTGGGCCGTTCGCCCGCATCGCTTCCGCCTGCCTCCATCCTTCTGCCAATGAGATACGCGTCAGGCGAGCAAAGTGTCAATAAAAACTGACGTCCAATAAAATTGACACCTCCCGCATCGCATTGGCTTTTCGGCGATTGCCAGTGTCATTCAATGAGCATAGGCTGCGAGTCGCTAGGCACAGCAAAACGCTGGCCGAGCGAGTATTTACGAGTCCGTTTGGCCTGGCTGGGAGAGCCGGAATGGCATCGTTGGCGCGATTTCAGGGGAAGGCGTCGGCGAGCGGGATCGCCGGTCTCGCGCATGGGCTTCGCGCCGATGCGGACGGACTCGCCGCCTTTCGTGTGCTCGCGGATGTCGACTGCGAACGCTCGCTATCGACGTTGATCGAAAGCGAGATCATCCCGCGGCTGATGATCGCGCACGCCGCGACCACGCCTCTCGATTTCACGGTGACTCCCGGCGAGGCGACCATCGCGCCGTCGGAGATCGAGGAGCTGGCCCCGCTCGCGCTGCAGGTCGAGGCTGACGCCCTGCTCGGCCATATCGAGGCCGTGCTGGCGCGCGGCGTTTCGGTCGACACCGTGATGGTCGACCTGCTCGCGCCGACCGCGCGCCTGCTCGGCGAATATTGGGAGAGCGACCGCTGCGACTTCGTCGACGTCACGATGGGCCTGTGGCGATTGCAGGAGGTCATTCACGAGATCGCCGCGCGTGTGCCGGCCGACCGGCTGCACGCGGCCGGTGGCCACCGCGCATTGTTCGCGTCGATGCCCGGCGACCAGCATAATTTCGGCACCGTCGTGATCGACGAGCTGTTCCGCCGCGGCGGCTGGGTGACCGACCGGATGAGTGGCGCGGAGACCTCCGATCTGCTCAGGCGGGTCGACGACGAATGGTTCGACATGATCGGATTGACGATCAGTTGCGACGCTCATATCGCGACGCTGACGTCCTTCATTGCTGCACTGCGGAACGTTTCCCGAAATCCGCGGGTTTGTGTGATGGTCGGTGGCAGGATTTTCAGCGCGGATCCCGCTCTCGCCGCGCATGTCGGGGCGGACGGTACCGCCCGCGACGCCAAGCTTGCCCTGCAGGTCGCCACGGCCCTCGTTCGCACCCGCGACATGGAGGCTGCGGTCTAGTTTCAGCTCGGGGTTCCTGGAGAGCGGCGCTCGTCGATGAACAAGCATATCGCCCTGGTCCGGAAGACGGCTTTCGAGCATCCCGATGCCATGCCGGGGCCGCTGTCCGCCGGTGTCGCCGCCGCGCTGCTGGCGGCGGTGGGCGACGTCGCCTTCATCCTCTCGACTGACGGCCACATCCTGGACATCGCGGTATCGCACGGCGATCTCGCCAATCACGGCTTCGGCGACTGGGTCGGAGGCGCGTGGATCGACACGGTGACGATCGAGAGCCGGCCCAAGATCGCGGAGATGCTCGCCGATGTCGCGGCACCCGGCGCACCCCCGCGCTGGCGGCAGGTCAATCATCCCGCGGCGGGCGGCGACGTGCCGGTGCGCTATATGGTGATGGCGCTGGGCGAGGGAGCCAATGAAAACAGGCGCCTGATCGCGATCGGCCGCGATATGCGCGGCGCGGCGGTGATGCAGCAGCGGCTGTTGCAGACGCAGCAGTCGCTCGAACGCGACTATATCCGCCTGCGTCAGGCGGAGACGCGCTATCGCCTGCTGTTCGATCTGGCGTCCGAGCCGGTGCTGATCGTCGACGCCGAGACGCGCCAGATCCGCGAGGCCAATCCGGCGGCGCACCGCCTGCTCGATGCGCCCGACGGCGCGCTGATCGGCAAGCCGGTCAACACGATCGTCGATGCGCGCCACAGCGACGACTTCATCGCCTATCTCGGCGCGGTCGAGGTGGCGGACCAAATCGCCCCGATCGCGATCCGGTTGAGCGAGCGGCGCGGTGAGGCGCGCATCTCGGCGCGCCTGTTCCGCCAGTCGCGCGCGCCGCTGCTGCTGGTACGCGTGGCGACGGGTGAGGGGGCGGTTTCTGAACATCATCGTTATGACGCGCAGCTGGGCGAGGTGGTCGAGCGGATGCCCGATGCGTTCGTCCTGGTCGATCGCGACCTGACCATCCTCACCGCCAACGCCGCCTTCGTCGAGCTCGCCGAGATGCCGTCGATCGAGCGCGTCACCGGTGGCAAGCTCGGCGGCTGGCTCGGCCGGCCCGGGATCGACCTGGAGCTCATCATCGGCCAGCTCCGCGACCACGGCTCGGTCCGTAACGTCGCGACGATCCTGCGCGGATCGGCGGGCGCGCAGGAGGAGATCGAGGTGTCGGGCGTCGTCGCGCCGATGGGCGACAGCGAATGCTATGGCTTCACCATTCGCGGCGTCGGCCGCCGGCTGCGGTCCGCGCCGGTCGTCGCGCGCGACGTGCCGCGCTCGGTCGAGCAACTGACCGAACTGGTCGGGCGGATGTCGCTGAAGGAGATCGTGCGCGAGTCGACCGACATGATCGAGCGGCTCTGCATCGAGGCGGCGCTCGCCTATACGATGGACAATCGCGCGTCGGCCGCCGAGATCCTCGGCGTCAGCCGGCAGAGCCTCTATTCCAAGCTCCACCGCCACGGCCTCGGCAACCTCGTGTCGGGCGACAATTAGGGCGTCAATTTGTTTTGACGCCCAAGCGCGTCAAGCTTAGCCTTTGCGTGATGGGCCGTTCGAGCACTTTTGGTATCGCGACGCCGCTCCCCGCTCCCCGCGACGTCCTCGAATTGCTCAAGCCGGTCACCTGGTTTCCGCCGATCTGGGCGTTCATGTGCGGCGTCGTGTCGTCGGGCATCCCCGCCGCCGACCGCTGGCCCTTCCTGATCGCCGGCGTGCTGCTGACCGGGCCGCTGGTGTGCGGCACCAGCCAGGCGGTCAACGACTGGTTCGACCGCCATGTCGACGCGATCAACGAGCCGAACCGCCCGATCCCCTCGGGGCGGATCGCCGGCCGCTGGGGGCTATGGATCGCGTGTCTCGGCACCGTGATCGCCCTGGCGGTTGCGTCGGCGACGGGGCCGTGGGTCCTGGCCGCAACGTGCCTGGGGCTGGCGTTCGCATGGGCGTATAGCGCGCCGCCGTTCCGGCTGAAGGTGAGCGGCCTATGGGGTCCCGCCGCCGTCGCGCTGACCTATGAGGGACTGACCTGGTTCACCGGGGCGAGCGTAATGGCCGGCGCGCTGCCGCCGGGACACGTCCTGATCGTCCTCGGGCTATACAGTTTCGGGGCGTTCGGGATCATGACGCTCAACGATTTCAAGGCGGTCGAGGGCGATCGGGCGATGGGCATCCGGTCGCTGCCGGCGGTCATGGGCATCGATCCCGCGGCACGGCTGGCCTGCGTGGTGATGGCGGCACCGCAAATCCTGGTGATCGCCCTGTTATGGTCGTGGGATCACCGCGTGGTCGCGGGCATCGTCGCGGCGTTCCTCGCCGGCCAGCTCGGCCTGATGACCCGACTGCTGCGCGATCCGCTGAAACACACGCCATGGTACAATGCGACCGGCACCTCGCTCTACGTGTTCGGGATGCTTGCCTCGGCGGTCGGGCTGGGCGGAGTGGCCGGGCTGTGACCGCCCGCCCGCTCGGCTGGTTCGGCATCGTCCGGCTCGGGCTGGTGCAGAGCGCGATCGGGGCGATCGTGATGCTGGCGACGTCGCTGCTCAACCGGGTGATGGTGGTCGAATATGCGCTGCCCGCGGCGCTGCCCGCGGGGCTGGTCGCCTGGCATTATGCGGTGCAGCTTTCGCGGCCGGCCTGGGGGCATGGCTCCGATCGCGGGCGGCGCCGGACGCCGTGGATCGTCTTCGGGATGGGCACGCTCGCGCTCGGCGCGCTGTTGGCGGTCGACGCGCTGACGCTGCTCGCCGCGCGCTCGGCGTGGGGCTATGTGCTCGCCATCCTCGCTTTCTCGATGATCGGCGCGGGCGTCGGCGCGGCGGGGACGTCGCTGCTGGCGCTGCTCGCCACCCGCGTCGCGCCCGAGCGTCGCGCGGCGGCGGCGTCGATCACCTGGATCATGATGGTCGCGGGCATCGTCGTGACCGCCGGCGTCGCGGGCAAGCTGGTCGACCCGTTCTCGCTGCCCCGGCTGGCGATCGTCGCGGGCGGCGTCGCGGGCGGGGCGTTCGTCATGTCGGTACTGGCCGTGTGGGGGGTCGAGGGCAACGCGCGGGCGGCTGCGCCGGAAGCCGCCACGCCGGTGCCCGCGTTCGGCGAGGCCTTGCGCGAGATGCTGGCCGATGACGAGGCGCGGCGTTTCACGTTCTTCGTGTTCCTGTCGATGCTCGCCTATTCGATGCAGGACCTGATCCTGGAGCCGTTCGCGGGCTTGCTGTTCGCCTATACGCCGGGCCAGTCGACGCAATTGTCGGGGGTGCAGCATGGCGGCGTGCTGGCGGGGATGATTCTGGTCGGCGTCGGCGGCAGCGCCTTTGGCGGGCGCAGCGCGGCGAGAATGCGGCGCTGGATCGTCGGCGGCTGCATCGGCTCGGCGGCGGCACTGGCCGGGCTGGCGCTGGCGGCGCGGGCGGGGCCGGGCTGGCCGCTCGCCGCCAATATCGCCGCGCTGGGTTTCGCCAATGGCGTGTTCGCGGTGGCGGCGATCGGCGCGATGATGGGATTGGCGAGCGCCGAGGGCGGGCGCGAAGGCATCCGCATGGGCGTGTGGGGCGCGGCGCAGGCGATCGCGTTCGGGCTCGGCGGGCTGATCGGCGCGGTCGGGGTCGATGTCGGGCGCGCGGTGATCGGGTCGACGCCGGAGACCTTCACGATCGTGTTCGGGGCGGAGGCGCTGCTGTTCCTCCTCGCCGCCTCGCTCGCGATGCGTGGCGCGACACGCGCGGTGCCGATGCCGGCGCCCGTCGGCGAGCCCGCATGATCTATGACTGCGTCGTCGTCGGCGGTGGGCCGTCCGGGGCGACCGCCGCGACCGATCTGGCGGCGGCCGGGCGGCGGGTGCTGCTGCTCGACCGCGCCGGGCGGATCAAGCCGTGCGGCGGCGCGATCCCGCCGCGCCTGATCGCCGACTTCGCCATCCCCGACCATCTGATCGTCGGCCGCGCGACGGCGGCGCGGATGATCGGGCCGTCCGACGCCGCCGTCGACATGCCGGTCGATCGGGCGGGCGGCGGCGGCTTCGTCGGCATGGTCGATCGCGAGATCTTCGACGAATGGCTCCGCGCCCGCGCCGCGACGGCGGGGGCGGAGCGCCGCACCGGCAGTTTCGACCGGATCGAGCGCGATGCCGAGGGCGGCGCGATCGTCGTCTATACCGACGAGCGCGGCGGCCCCGAGCAACGGGTCGCCACGCGCTGCGTGATCGGTGCGGACGGCGCGCGGTCGCGGGTTGCGCGCGCGACGCTCGCCGATGCCGAGCGGATGCCGTGCGTGTTCGCCTATCACGAGGTGATCCGCTCGCCCGCGCTTGCGGATGCGGATGCGGCGTTCGACCGGGGACGGTGCGACGTGTTCTACCAGGGGGCGCTGTCGCCCGACTTCTACGCCTGGGTCTTCCCGCACGGCGACACGGCGAGCGTCGGGGTCGGCAGCGCCAACAAGGGCTTCCCGCTGCGCGACGCGGTGACGCGGCTGCGCGCGCGCGAAGGGCTGGGCGGCTGCGAGACGATCCGGCGCGAGGGCGCGCCGATCCCGCTCAAGCCCTTGCGCAAATGGGACAATGGCCGCGACGTGCTGGTGACCGGCGACGCCGCCGGGGTCGTCGCGCCCGCCTCGGGTGAAGGCATCTATTACGCGATGGTCGCCGGGCGCGAGGCGGCGACGGCGGTCGGCGCATTCCTGCTCTCGGGTAACCCCAGGGCGCTGCGGCGGGCGCGCCGCGCGTTCATGCGCGCGCACGGCCGGGTGTTCTGGATTCTTGGGATCATGCAGCATTTCTGGTATCGCAACGACCGGCGTCGCGAGCGCTTCGTGACGATGTGCGAGGACCGCGACGTGCAGAGACTGATCTGGCCCGCCTATATGAACAAGCGCCTCGTCTATGCCCGCCCGCTCGCGTATCTGCGCATCTTCGTCAAGGATATGCGCCACTTGCTACAGACCGCCTAGATGAGCCGCGCCTGGCTGTTCCCGATTATCATCGCCGGCCTGCTGGCCGGGATAACGGCCGTGGTGGGTGCGACGATCACCGACGTCGGTCCGTGGTATCACGGCCTGGTCCAGCCGCGCTGGTCGCCGCCCGACGCGGCCTATGGGGTGGCGTGGACCGCGATCTACGCCTTCACCGGGCTCGCCGGCGTCACGGGCTGGCTCGCCACGCCGCGCCAGAGCGAGCGCGAATGGCTGCTCGGCGGGTTCGCGCTCAACGGCTTCCTCAATATCCTCTGGAGCCTGCTGTTCTTCCGGCTCCACCGGCCCGACTGGGCGATGATCGAGGTGCTGGGGCTGTGGCTGTCGGTGGCGGCGCTGATCGTGATGATCTGGCGGCGGTCGATGACGGGGGCGGTGCTGTTGCTGCCGTACCTGCTCTGGGTGACCTTCGCGGGCTATCTCAACATGACGATCGTCCGGCTGAACGGGCCGTTTTCCTGAGCGTGACCATGGCGTGGCTGTTCGCCAGCGGTCATGCCGTCGACATCGTGCTGGCGGTGATCGCGATCGAGTTCGGCTGGCTCGTCACCGGCGGTGGATGGCGGGTGGCCGACGCCGCCCTGCGGCTGGCCCCCGGCGCGCTGATGCTGGCGGCGTTGCGGGCCGCGCTGACCGGGCACGACTGGCGCTGGATCGCGCTGCCGCTGCTGGCGTCCTTCCCGGTCCACCTCGCCGACCTGCGCCGGCGAGGGGGCCCGAAGGTTACTTCAAGGTCTTGAGATAGGCGATCGTGTCGGCGCGCTTCTGCGGATCGGGGAAGCCGACGAAGGTCATCTTCGTCCCCGGCACGACGCGTTGCGGCTTTTCGAGGTACTGGAACAGCTTCTCTTCCGTCCAGGTGATGCCGCTGTTCTTGTTCGCCGCCGAATAGCTGAAATCGGCGACGCTGCCCGCCTTGCGGCCGACGACGCCGTCGAGATGCGGGCCGATCTTGTTGACGACCGGATCATGGCAGGTCTTGCAGGTGATGAAATCGGTGGCGCCCTTGGTGGCGTCGCCCGTGTAGCTGGCGTATTTGACGCCGGTCAGCGTGTCGGTGTTGTCGGCGGCCGGCGCGGCGGCGGCGGCCGGGGCCGCGCCCGGCGCGGCGGCGGCAACGGCGGTGTTCGCGGTGGTTGTCGTCGTGGTCTCGGTATCCGCGTCCGAGTCGGCCGCCTTCTTGGAACAGGCCGCCAGCGCGAGCGCGGACACCGCCACGCATACCGCCAGCCGGCCATAACGGCTCGTCGATCCAGAATGCTTCATCTCATCCCTCTCCGCTGCAGACTCTATCCCGGGCCGTTTCTTTCGCTCCGTCGCGCCGGATTGTCCAACGATCTCTACACGACGAACGTTCAAAGTCGCATACACGCGATCTCGATTGCGTCGGCCACAGAGGATCATTGCGTGACGGGCGGCCAGCCGGTAGCGCCGGGCGATGACGACGACCGTCTCCTGCGACCTGCTGATCGTCGGCGGCGGGCTGGCGGGCGGGCTGATCGCGCTGGCGCTGGCCGATGCCCGGCCCGAGCTGGCGGTGATGCTGGTCGACGCCGGCGAGCGGTTCGGCGGCAATCACATCTGGTCGTTCTTCGACACCGACGTGAGCGCGGCGGGGCGGGCGCTGGTCGAACCGCTGATCGCCCATCGCTGGCCGGGCTATGACATCGCCTTTCCCGGGCTGCGGCGGACGCTCGCCACCGGCTATAATTCGATCGAGTCGGAGCGGCTCGATGCGGTGCTGCGGACGCGGTTGCCCGCCGGGCGGCTGTTCACCGGCGTCGGCGCGACGATCGAGCCGGGAGGGGCGGCGCTCGGCGACGGGCGGCGGATCGAGGCGGGCGCGGTGATCGACGCGCGCGGGGCGGGCGATGTCGCGCTGCTCGACGGCGGGTGGCAGAAGTTCGTCGGACAGGTGCTCCATCTGGAGGCGCCGCACGGCCTCGACCGGCCGATCGTCATGGACGCGACGGTGGCGCAGCTCGACGGCTATCGCTTCGTCTATGTCCTCCCCTTCGACGAAAGGACGGTGTTCGTGGAAGACACCTATTACAGCGACACCCCCGAGCTGGACGTGACCGCGGTGCGCGCGCGGGTGCTCGCCTATGCGGCGGCGCGGGGCTGGCGGGCGACGCCGGGCAACCGCATCGAGACCGGCGTGCTGCCCGTCATCACCGGCGGCGATTTCGAGGATTATTGGGCCTCGTCGGGGCCGGGCGCCAAGGCGGGGATGCGCGCGGGGCTGTGCCAGCCGACCACCGGCTACACGCTGCCCGACGCGGTCCGCCTCGCGCTCGGGATCGCCGCCGCGCCCGATCTGGGCCAGGCGGCGCTCGACCGGCTGACCCACGATCATGCCCGCACCGCGTGGCGGCAGCGCGGCTTCTACCGGCTGCTCGACCGGATGCTGTTTCACGCCGCCGTGCCCGCCGAGCGCTGGCGCGTGCTCGCGCGCTTCTATCGGCTGTCCCCCGCCCTTATATCAAGGTTCTATGCAGGTCATTCCACGCTCGCCGACAAAGCCCGGGTCCTCATCGGCAAGCCGCCCGTTCCGTTCTGGCGCGCAGTGAGGGTGGCGCTGTCATGATCCGTACCGCCATCGTCATCGGCTCGGGCTTCGGCGGGCTGGCGCTCGCGATCCGGCTGCAATCGGCCGGCGTCCAGACGACGATCGTCGAGGCGCGCGACAAGCCCGGCGGGCGGGCTTATTATTGGGAGCGTGACGGCTTCGTCTTCGACGCCGGGCCGACCGTCATCACCGATCCCGATTGCCTGCGCGAATTATGGGCATTGTCGGGGCGCGAGATGTCCGCCGACGTCGAGCTGGAGCCGGTCACCCCCTTCTACCGGCTCAACTGGCCCGACGGGACCAATTTCGACTATTCCAACGACGACGCCCAGCTCACGCGCGAGATCGCGAAGCTCAATCCGGACGATGTCGCGGGCTATCAGCGCTTCCTCGTCTATGCCGAGGGGGTGTTCCGTGAGGGGTACGAGAAGCTGGGGCACGTCGCGTTCCTCGACTTCGCGTCGATGATCAAGGCGGCGCCGGCGCTGATGCGGTATCAGGCGTGGCGGTCGGTCTATTCGATCGTGTCGTCGTTCGTGAAGAACGAGAAGCTGCGCGAGGCGCTGAGCTTCCACACCTTGCTCGTCGGCGGCAACCCGATGACGACCAGCGCCATCTACGCGCTGATCCACAAGCTGGAGCGCGACGGCGGCGTGTGGTTCGCCAAGGGCGGGACCAACAAGCTGATCGCGGGCATGGTCCGGCATTTCGAGCGGCTCGGCGGGGTCGTGCGGCTCGACGATCCGGTGACGGCGATCGAGACGCTGGGCGAGCGCGTCACGGGGGTGCGGACGAAGAGCGGCTGGCACGGCGAGGCCGACGCGGTCGCGACCAACGCCGACGTGATGCACAGCTATCGCGACCTGCTGGCGGGGTCGCGCTCGGCGCAGCGGACGCGGGCGCGGCTGGAGCGCAAGCGCTGGTCGCCGTCGCTGTTCGTCGTGCATTTCGGGATCACCGGCACCTGGCCGGGCATCCCGCACCACACCATCCTGTTCGGCCCGCGCTACAAGGGGCTGCTCACCGACATCTACGAGCATGGCGTGGTGAGCGAAGACTTCTCGCTCTATCTCCATCATCCGACCGTCACCGATCCGTCGATGGCGCCCGAAGGGATGAGCACCTTCTATGCGCTCGCCCCCGTGCCGCATCTGGGCAAGGCGCCGCTCGACTGGGACATCGTCGGGCCGCAGCTCGAGAAGCGCATCCTCGACGAGATCGGCCGGCGGCTGATCCCCGACATCCATGAGCGGATCGTCACCAAGTTCAGCTACGCGCCGCCCGACTTCGCGCAGGATCTGAACGCGCATCTCGGCAGCGCCTTCTCGCTGGAGCCGATCCTGACGCAGAGCGCCTGGTTCCGGACGCACAATCGCGACGACCAGATCGCGAACCTGTATTTCGTGGGCGCGGGCACGCATCCGGGCGCCGGCATCCCCGGCGTCGTCGGCAGCGCCAAGGCGACGGCGGCGCTGATGCTGGAAGGTGCGCGCTAACGGCGCCGGGGCGCGGGCGAGGCCGGAAGTTTAGGCTAAGTTCAGGCTTGCGCGCATTCCCGGTGATCGCCCGTATCGGAAGTTGAGGCTAAGTTTAGGCTCGCGCACGATCTGCGGTCGCTTGTCGGCCGGCGCGCGTGAGCGTCGGGCCCATGATGTCAAAGAGCAGGACGCGATACGGGCCCGTCATCGTGTAGGACAGCCTTTCTGCCAACCCCGTGTCGAAAAAGAAGGCCCGGTACATTGCTGTACCGGGCCAGTGCGTCCGCAGGAGGAACATGGTTTGGGCGACGGGGAGAGGAGTCCGCCGCCCAATCTCTTCAATAATGGTAGGCCCGCTCGCCGTGCTCGGCGATGTCGAGGCCGTCATGCTCGACCTCGACCGTGGCGCGCATTCCCCAGGTCTTGTCGATCAGGAGGAACAGCAAGGTCGCGCCGATCGACGACCAGGCGAGCGTGACGATCACGCCCTGGCACTGGATCCAGACCTGCGCGACCATGTCATACGTGCCCGCGACGAGCGTGCCCGGCTTGGTCGAATAATCGGCGATGCCCTGGCCGCCCAGATAGGGCGCGTCGAGCACGCCCGTCAGGATCGCGCCGGTAATGCCGCCGATGCAGTGGACGCCGAACACGTCGAGGCTGTCGTCATAGCCGAACTTCGACTTCACCGTGCTGACGAAGAAGAAGCACAAAGGCGAGACGATCAGGCCCAGCACCACCGACCCCATCGGCCCGGCATAGCCCGACGCCGGCGTCACCGCGACCAGCCCGGCGACCACGCCCGACGCCGCGCCGAGCAGCGACGGCTTGCCGCGCACGATCTGCTCGACCAGCAGCCAGCTCAGCCCCGCCGCCGCCGTCGCGACGAAGGTGTTGATGAAGGCGACCGCGGTCACGCCGTTCGATTCGAGGTTGGAGCCGGCGTTGAAGCCGAACCAGCCGACCCACAGCAGCGAGGCGCCGATCATGGTCATGGTCAGCGAGTGCGGCGGCATCGGCTCCTTGGGGAACCCGACGCGCTTGCCGAGCATGATCGCCATGACGAGTCCGGTGATGCCGGCGTTGATGTGGACCACGGTGCCGCCCGCGAAGTCGAGCGCGCCCTTCTGGAACAGCCAGCCCGCGTCGAGGTTCTGCGTGGTCAGCGCGCTCGCGCCCGCCAGCGCCGCCTTGGCGACCGCGTCGGGGCCGCCCCAATACCAGACCATGTGCGCGATCGGGAAATAGACCAACGTCACCCACAGTGCGGTGAACAGCATCAGCGGCGAAAACTTCACCCGCTCTGCCACCGAGCCGATGAACAGCGCCGGCGTGATGCAGGCGAAGGTCATCTGGAAGCAGATGTAGACATATTCCGGGATGTAGACGCCGTTGGAGAAGGTCGCCGCCTGGCTGTTGGCATCGACGCCCAGCAGGAACGCCTTGCCGAAGCCGCCGAAGAACGCGTTGCCGCCGGTGAAGGCGATCGAATAGCCATAGGTGACCCAGATCACCGCGACCATGCAGACGATCATCAGCACCTGGGTGAGCACCGACAGCATGTTCTTGGTGCGGACGAGGCCGCCATAGAACAGCGCCAGGCCCGGCACCGACATCATCAGCACGAGCAGGGTCGACACCAGCATCCAGGCGGTGTCGCCCTTGTCGACCGTCGGCGCCGGAATCGGCGACGCGGCGGCGGCCGCCGCGGGCGCCTGCGCCAGCGCCGGATGCGCGAGGAGCAGGGCGACCAGCCCGGCTCCGGCAAGACGTATCGTACGGTTCATGCGCTCGCTCCCCCCTTGCATCACAGCGCGACTCACAGGGCCGCCGTGTCGGTTTCGCCGGTGCGGATGCGCACCGCCTGGCCGACATCGAGCACAAAGATCTTGCCGTCGCCGATCGCGCCGGTGTTCGCCGCCTGCTGCACCGTCTCGACGACGCGCGGCGCGAGGTCGGTGTCGCACACCACTTCCAGCTTGATCTTGGGCACCATGTTGGTGGCGTATTCGGCACCGCGATAGATTTCGGTCTGGCCCTTTTGCCGGCCGAACCCCTTCACCTCGGTGACCGTCATCCCCGCCACGCCGAGCCCGGTGAGCGCCTCGCGCACCTCGTCGAGCTTGAATGGCTTGATGATCGCAATGACCAGCTTCATGCGATCCCCTTCGCAGTTGCGAAAAAGGGCTTCGCAATGGCCGTGCCAATTGGGCGACGGAGGCGGTAGTGCTGCAATGCAGCGCTGCCGAGGTCATTTCGCGGGCAGAACGGCGGCGAGGTGCTTAAAAAAGTGTCACCGTCGTCGCGTCGTCACTGCCAGACGCTGACGCGCTGCTCCGGCGGCAGGTACATGGCATCGCCCGGCTTGACTCCGAACACCTGATACCAGGGGCCGAAGTTCCGGACGATGCCGTTGACCCGGTACTTCTCGGGCGAGTGCGGGTTGGACAGGAGCTGCTGGCGCAACGCCCCCTCCCGCGTCTTGCCCTGCCACGCCTGCGCGTAGGAGAGGAAGAAGCGCTGATCGCCGGTCATGCCGTCGAGCACCGGCGGCTCGCCATGGCGTGCGACGTAGCGGCGGTAAGCGGCGTAGGCCGTCTCCAGCCCGCCCAGGTCGGCCAGGTTCTCGCCCAAGGTCAGCTTGCCCTTGATCCGCGTGCCCGGGATCGGCTCATATTGGTCGAACTGCGCCGCCAGCCGATCCGCCTGCACGGTATATTTGGCCGCCGTCTCTTTGGTCCACCAGTCGCGCAGGCGGCCCTTCTCGTCGAATTGGCGGCCCTGGTCGTCGAAGCCGTGCCCCATCTCGTGCCCGATCGTCGTCGCGCCGGTCTCGGCGTAATTGACCGCCGGGTCGGCCTTGGCGTCGAAGAAGGGCGGCTGCAGGATCGCGGCGGGCACCGTGATCTGGTTGAGCGTCGGCTCGTAATAGGCGTTCACCGTCTGCGGCGTCATGTACCACAGGCCGCGATCGACCGGCTTGGGGAAGCGCTCGAGTTGCAGCCGCCACTCGAAATCGTCGGTCGCGAGGCTGTTGGCGAGCGGGTCGGTGCGGCTGACCGCGAGCGTCGAATAGTCGATCCACCGGGCGGGATGGCCGATCCGCGGGTCGAAGGTGCCGAGCTTGGCGAGCGCCGCCTGGCGCGTCGGCGCGTCCATCCACGTCGCCGCATCGATCTTGTCCTTGTACGCGGCGCGCATGTCGGCGACGAGCTCGTCGGCCTTGGCCCGGGTGTCGGGGGTCCAGTAACGCTGGACATAGATCGCGCCGACCGCCTCGCCCACGGCGCCGTCGATCAGCCCCATGCCGCGCTTCCACCGCGCCCGCTGTTCGGGCACGTCGCGCAGCGTTTTGGAATAGAAGTCGAAGCTCGCCTGATCGAAGGCGTGCGGCAGGAAGGCGGCGTGATCGCTGATGAAGCGCGCCGTCAGCCATTCCTTCCACGTCGCCAGCGGCGCATCGGCCAGCCGCCTGGCGGCGGCGGCGACGGCGGTGGTCTCCGAGACGTTCACCTTGACCGCGCTCGCCAGCCCCATCGCGGCGAGCGTGGGGCTCCAGTCGAGCTCGGGCGCGAGCTTCGTGAGCTGCGCGCGCGTCATCGGGTTGTGCGTCGCGACGGGGTCGCGGCGGCGCTCGGGGGTCCACTGGTCCTGCGAGACTCGCGTCTCCAGCGCGATGATGCGGTCGGCCCTGGCGGCGGCGTCGGGGATGCCCGCCAGCGTCTGGATCTTGATGAGGTAGGCGCGATACGCCTTGCGGATCGCGTCGTATTTCTCGCCGGTAAGCAGATAATAGTCGCGGGTCGGCAGCCCCAGCCGCGCCTGACCGGCATCGACCATATAGCGCGTGGGGTCGTCGGCATCGGTCGAGATGCCGATATTGACCGGCGAGGCGTAGCCCGGCTTCATCATCAGCCGGACGAGCTGCGGCCGGGTCGTGACCGCGTCGATCCGCGCCAGCCACGGCTTGAGCGGCGCGAGCCCGCGCGCCTCGATGCCCTGCTCGTCCATCCAGGCGGCATAGAAGTCGCCGACCTTGCGCGCGGTCGGCGAGCTCGGGCTGGCGGCGGCCTCCTCGACGATCTTGCGGACCTGACCCTCGATCTCGTCGGGCAGATCGTAATTGTAGCCCGCGCCCGACTTGTCGGCCGGAATCGGATGGTTCTTGAGCCATGTCCCTTCGGCGAACACGAAGAAGTCGTCACCCGGCTTCACCGACCGATCCATGTCCTGAAGCTCGAGCCCGAAATCCCCGTAGCGGGGCTTGCTTGTTTGGCCAGCGAGCAGAGCGGGGATCGATACGAGGGCGAGGGCGATCAGGGCGGAACGACGCATGGGATCTCCTGATTTCGTGCCGACCCGCTACTGCGTCCGCCCGGAGCGGACAACAACACTGTTGAGCTACCGGCTCGTTTTTATACGCAAGGCAACAGCGGCAATTCTTCGTTACGGGCGCCACCCATATCGGCATATTGAGTGAGGTCGGCGCCACGACGGGCCCTTTGGACAAGATTATGTCCTAAATAAGAATAATATATACCTACTATGCCGAGCTTCTCGGCATATGAAAATACCACGCTCGAACGGCCGTTTGAAGATAAATACCATGTTGTGACAGCCGCGCCGCGCCGCTTGGCAATCTTCTCTGTGCTGACACCGTCGTGCGACCATATTTTTCCACGTCGAAATTTGTTACACTTGCGTGGTAGAACAATGTGAAATATCGAGTTTGCGTCGTTTGACGACTTAAAGCAATACGTTGATATGTTTGAACAGTCAACAATTTGATTTAAGTTATGTGGCGATGTAATCTCAAAATTATAGTCTAAATCTAATAAAAGCGTATTACCAGAGCCAAAACTAAATTGCCGATTCTGCGGTAAATTGCCCGTTGACGATGCGCCGATTAGCGCAAGCGGCATCAATATAGAAATTATCTGTTTTCCGAACACTATCATGGCCATGTACTCGGATAGCCGACGGGTATCTGGTTATCCGGCGGAAAAGCAATTCCGGTTTCATCGGCCACGCTCTTGGCAATGCCATTCGCAAACCTCTCCGACTGCCTGAACATTTCCGATTGCTCCCAAGACGGTGCCGTACCGCCCAGCGCTTCAATCCGCTGTTTTTCTGTCAGGTAGCTCCGAAACTGCTCTGCCGTTGCGGCAACGGATTCATTGGTCGTATGTGCAATCTCATGTAAGATCACGTAATTAAGACTTGCCTGACCACGCTGATAATAGCCCATAAGAGTACTAGGTAACATTCGACTAATCCATCCCGCATTAGTCGAAATAACTTCGCCACCCGAGGTCGAACTACCCATTAACATGCCCAATGTGTCGTACCTGGTAATTAATATATCGTAGTACATGAGATGATTATAAAAGCCGGTATAATCAAAAGGCTTGCCATTCGGCGTCTGCATGCTAGCCGGCACTGGGTGATTGGCAATGGCATTTGCGATAGCTGTCAGACTCGCTTGCATTGCATAGAGGGCCAGTTGAAAACCAGGAGGCCACTCGAAATCATCCGCATTTGCTACACGCGGCGTAGTTTCCCCTGGGTCGGTCGACGGTGTCCCGTCTTCTCCACTGATCAATTCGGGAGGATGTTCTGATGTAACGCTTATGGCAGAGATAAATTCATATATCTGGCTTGACGGCGGCACATCATATGTAGGCTGTGGAATCCGCCGCCCCGTGACAACAACGTCAGGCATGTGCCATCTCCGAAAGCACCTGTGTGACTGAATGCCAAATTCCTATTTCTGCGGCAAGCCCGCTCTGCGATCCCTCTATGGCCTTCGCATGTCTTTCGCGGCCGTGGGAGGACATCTACGTGCAAGGTCACGCCCGCGGTCCTGCTGCTGTCGGCGTGATCCGCCTTTCCTGGGGCTGAGCTATTCCGCCGCGATCGCCTCGTCCTTTTCGCGCTCGGCCTGCTGGCGTGCCCACATGTCGGCGTAGAGGCCGTTGCGGCGCAGCAGCTCGGCGTGGGTGCCGCGCTCGGCGATGCGGCCGGCGTCGAGGACGACGATCTGGTCGGCGTGGACGACGGTCGACAGGCGGTGGGCGATGACGATCGTGGTGCGGCCGCGCTCGATCTCGTTGAGCGTGTCGAGGATCGCGGCCTCGGTACGGCTGTCGAGCGCGCTGGTCGCCTCGTCGAGGATCAGGATCGGCGGGTCCTTGAGGAGCGTACGGGCGATGGCGACGCGCTGCTTCTCGCCCCCCGACAGCTTCAACCCGCGCTCGCCGACTCGCGTCGCATAGCCGTCGGTCTGGCCCTCGATGAACCCGGCGATCGCCGCGCCCTCGGCCGCGCGCGCGACCTCGGCGTCGGACGCGCCCTCGCGGCCATAAGCGATATTGTAGCCGATCGTGTCGTTGAACAGCACCGTGTCCTGCGGGACGATCCCGATCGCGGCGCGCAGGCTCGCCTGCGTCACGGCGGAGATGTCCTGGCCGTCGATCGTGATCCGGCCGCCCGTCAGGTCGTAGAAGCGGTAGAGCAGCCGCGCGAGCGTCGACTTGCCCGCCCCCGACGGCCCCACCACCGCCAGCGTCTGGCCCGGCCGGATGTCGAGGTCGATGCCCTTCAGGATGTCGCGCTCCGGCTCGTAGCCGAAGCGCACGTCCTCGAACCGCACCCGCCCGCCGCCCACCCGCAGCGCCGGCGCGCCGGGCCGATCGACGATGCTCGCGGGCGTATCGATCAGGTCGAACATCGCCCCCATGTCGATCGCGCCCTGACGGATGGTGCGATAGACCATGCCGAGCAGATCGAGCGGCCGGAAGAGCTGGGCGAGCAACGTCGACACGAACACGACGTTGCCGGCGGTGAAGCGCCCCTGGCTCCAGCCCCACACGACATAGGCCATGCCGCCGCCCAGCATCGCGTTGGTGATGATCGACTGGCCGATGTTGAGCCAGGCGAGGCTGTTCTCGTTCTTGACCGCCGCGCGCGCATAGGCGGCGACCGCGCCGTCGTAGCGCTTCGCCTCGCGCTCCTCCGCGCCGAAATACTTCACCGTCTCGAAGTTGAGGAGCGAATCGACCGCGTGGGCGACCGCGCCGGTATCGAGGTCGTTCATGCGGACGCGCAGCGCATTGCGCCAGTCGGTCACCTTGCGCGTGAAGACGATATAGGCCGCGACCATCGCCAGCGTCGCGGCGACCAGCGGCCAGCCGAAGCGCGTCCAGAACAGGCCGATGACGAGGCTGAGCTCCAGCACGGTCGGCGCGATGTTGAAGAGGAGGAAATAGAGCATCGTGTCGATGCTCTTCGTGCCGCGCTCGACCACCTTGGTAACCGCGCCGGTGCGCCGCGACAGGTGGAAGTCGAGGCTGAGCGCGTGGAGGTGGCGGAACACCTGCGCCGCCAGCCGCCGCGTCGCATCCTGCCCGACGCGCTCGAACACCGCGTTGCGCAGGTTGTCGAACAAGGTCGTCCCGAACCGCGCCGCCGCATAGCCGACGACCAGCGCGATCACCAGCGTCGGCGCGGTGCGGCTGCCCGGCACCATCGCATCGACCGCGCCCTGCAACGCGAAGGGCGCGCCATAGACCTGGACCAGCTTCGACACGAGGACGAGCGCGAGCGCGCCGACGATCCGCGCCTTCAGCCCCGGCTCGCCCGCGGGCCAGAGATAGGGGAGGAAGCGCCGGAGCGTTGGCAGCAGCGGTTGGTCGGACTTGGTATCGGTGATCGCGAGGGGCGGCATTGCGGCTGCATGTAGGGACTCGCGTCCCCGCCCGAAAGCGACGAATCAGCGTTATCCTCGATCCGCTGCATCGGCAGCGCCCAGCGGATCTGATCGCGCAGCAGCGCCTCCAGCGCCATATCGCCCGTCACATGCGCCGCCGCCCGCTTCCTGAGCAGCGCCGCGAGCAGCGTCGGCCGGGTCGCCGGCACCGCCGCGCGGCGGCCCCTGGCGAGCGCGTGCGACAGGCGGGCGGACAGCATCGTCATGGTGCGCCGCCATAACGACAAAGGATGAGCCGCTGCCTGCCGGAACTGGTTAACGCGGGCGGGTCCACAGCGACGCGTCGCGCGGGGCCGGCGGATAGAGCGACGTCCGCCGCGCCGCCTGCCACCCGGCCCGCGCGATGAAGCCGAGCTTGGCCTTGCGGCTGGTCGTCACCCGGCGGTCCCAGGCGCGATCGCCGCGCGCCGCCACCGCGCGCCCGATCGCGCCATAGATGTTCGCCGCCGCCAGCACCGCCCAGGCCGAACGCAACGGCAGCGCCGGCGTGCCCCGGCGCGAACTCGCCTCGAACCGCGCGCCCTCGTCCGCCAGCCGCCGCGCCAGTACCGCGAGGCGCGCGCGGTAGGGGGGCTTGAGCTGCTCGCCGGGGGGCAAGCCCATCTCGACCAGCCAGTCCCGGGGGAGATAGCAGCGTCCGGCGGCATCGTCCTCGCCGAGATCGCGGGCGATGTTCGAGAGCTGGAACGCCATGCCGAGGTCGCAGGCGCGGTCGAGCGTGGCCTCGTCACCTGGCGCCACCCCCATCACCACCGCCATCATGCACCCGACGACGCCGGCGACATGGTAGCAGTAACGGTGCAGGTCGCCGGTGGTGCGCGGCCGCCACTCCTGCGCGTCGAGGCGGAAGCCGGCGACGAGATCGCGCGGCCATTCCGGGGGAAGCGCCGTCTCGCGCGCTACCAGCCCGAGCGCGTCGAACGCCGGCTCGCCCGTGATCTCGCCCGCCAGCGCCGCCTCGGTCAGGCGTTCGATCGCGGCGACGCGCGCCAGCGGGTCCGCGACCGGCGCCATCGCGCCGCCGCCCTCCTGCCCGTCGGCGATGTCGTCGCAGCGCCGGCACCAGGCGTAGAGCAGCCAGGCGTGCTCGCGGGTGGGGCGGTCGAACAGGCGCGACGCGGCGGCGAAACTCCTGGAGCCGCGGGCGATCGAGCGGCGTGACGCTTCGACCAGTTCCGCGCGCGTCACAGGTCCGACGCGGAGGTCTGCACGATCGGCTGGCTCGGCACGAACGCCGCCATCCGTTCCAGCAACGCATCGAGCGCCACCGCGACGATCAGCAGCCCCCGGTGCTGCGGCCGCAGAAAACCGACCTCCGCCATCTTTTCCCAGAACGCGACCAGCCCGTCATAATAGCCGTGGGCATTGAGCAGTCCGACCGGCTTGGCGTGATAGCCGATCTGCGCCCAGCTCAGCGCCTCCCACAGCTCGTCCATCGTCCCGGTGCCGCCGGGCAGCGTCACGAAACCGTCCGACAGATCGGTGAACGCCTGCTTGCGCTGGTGCATCGTGTCGACCACGCGAAGCTCGGTCAGCCCGCGATGCGCGACTTCGGCATCGACCAGCGCCTGCGGGATGATGCCGATCACCTCGCCGCCCGCCGCCAGCGCGCTGTCCGCGACCGCGCCCATCAAGCCGAGCCGGCCGCCGCCATAGACCACGCCGATGCCCCGCCCCGCGAGCGCCGTTCCCACCGCGCGCGCCAGTTCGACATAAGCCGGGTCCGCCGGCGTCGCCGACCCGCAATAGACGGCCAATCGCTTCATGGCGGGCGAGCTAGGAGATCGAGGGCGGGCGCACAAGCTTGCGCCGCTGCCGCTCGTCCCACTTGGCGCGGATCGTCTCGCTGGTCTCGCGGCTGCCGTCGTGGCTCCAGCCGGGGGGGCGCCAGATATAGCCGAGCTTGTGCCGCCACGGCGCGGCCCACACGTCCTTGCCGATGCCGATCCATTCGTGGAACGCTGCCCAGAGCAGCGAGAAGCTGCCGAGGTCATGGACCAGGCCATAGCGCGGCCGGTCGTCGTCGCGCTCGGGCACGAAGGTGCCGAACAGCCGGTCCCAGACGATGAACACGCCCGCGTAATTGCGGTCGAGATAGCGCGCGTTGGTGGCGTGGTGGACGCGGTGGTGCGACGGCGTGTTCATCACCGCCTCCACCCAGCGCGGCAGGCGATGGACGACCTCGGTGTGGATCCAGAACTGATAGATCAGGTTCAGCCCGGCGACGAAGAACACCATCGCCGGGGGAAAGCCGAGCAGGAACAGCGGCAGGCGGAAGAGAAAGGCGGCGGAGATGAAGCCGGTCCACGTCTGCCGCAGCGCGGTCGACAGGTTATAATGCTGCGACGAGTGATGGATGACATGGCTCGCCCAGAACCAGCGAACGCGGTGCGCCGAGCGGTGGAAGACGTAATAAGCGAGATCGTCGAGCACGAAGCAGACGACCCACCAATACCAGCCCCAGCCGATATCGAAGAGCCGGAAGCCGCTCACCCACACCGCCAGCGCATAGACCGCGCCGCCCGACAGCACGCCGGCAACGGTCGAGCCGAGCCCCAGCGCGAGGCTGGTCAGCGTGTCGCGCGGACAATAGCGCGAGCGATCGCGCGCGCGGGCGACGAGCATCTCCGCCAGCACCAGCAGCACGAAGGCGGGGATGGCGTAGTCGACGGGATTCGGCAGCTTGGCCATCATGGCTACTTACAGCAATGTAAGCCTGCTCCTCAATCCTCCCTCTCCCGGCGAGGATTTCAGGGTCGCGCCAGCCGGCGGAGGTCGAGCGCGTCGACCCCGGCGAGGAGGATTGGGCCGAACCGCCGCTCGCCGCTCTCGATCACCGCGCCGTCGGGCGTGGGGCGGATCGCCGCCCAATGGACCTCGCGCACCGCCGCCCGCGCGCCGTGGCGCTTGACCGCCGCGAGCCGGCCGTCGGCGCCGACCGCGAGCGCGCCCGCGCCGTCCGCGCCGAGCACCACATCCTGCGCCTCGAACCCCGCGAGCGCGGCCTCGGCGGCGTCGGCGGCCTCCTCCGGGCTGGCGAGACGCGCGTCACGGCCGAGCCGCAGCGCCCAGGCGGTGCCCGCCAGCACCAGGATCGCGGCGAGCGACGCCGCTAATTGCCATGCCATCACTGGTCGCCGGCAAGCGCGTCGAGCATCGGCCGGATGCCGGCCAGATCGTAACCCGCCGCTGCGGCCTGCGCGGCCAGGACATGCGGCGGCCGGCCGGTCTTGGCGGCGGCGAGCGCCCAGAGATTGCACGACCGCGTGCCCGAGCGGCAATACGCGAGCACCGGGCCGTCGGCGGCGGTCAGTGCCGCCGCCATGGCGTCGAGCTGCGGGTGGCTGAAGCCGGCCTGCGTCACCGGGATGGCGGTATAGGCCAGCCCCGCCGCCGCGGCCGCCGCGCGCAGCGCGTCGCCGGCGGGCTGGCCCGCCTCCTCGTCGTCGGGGCGGTTGTTGACGATCGCGACATAGCCGGCGGCCTTGATCGCGGGAATATCGGCGGGGTCGATCTGCGGCGCGACGGCGAAGCGGTCGTTGAGGGGGCGGAGGGTGATCATATCCTCGCCTTAGCGTGTCACGGCGATCAGGGGGAGATTGGTTCACGCAAAGACGCAAAGACGCAAAGAGGTGCGCCCAGTCGCGCCATCGATCCTTCATCCTCAACGACGATTACGGCGCGTCATCATGCGCCATATCTCTTCGCGCCTTCTTCGCGTCTTCGCGTGAATTATTGCTACCGCGCGCCCCGGATCACCTCCAGGAACGCATCGCCATAGGCGTCCAGCTTGCGCGCGCCGATGCCGGACAACACCGCCAGCGCGGCGCGCGACGTGGGCCGCTGCGCCGCCATGTCGCGCAGCACCGAATCGTGGAACACGACATACGGCGGCACGCCCCCGGCCAGCGCCAGCTCGCGCCGCTTGGCGCGCAGCGCCTCGAACAGCGGGTCGTCGACAGGATTTGCCGCCGTCTCGCCGCGCCGGCGGCGTCGTTCGCGCTTGGGCGGCACGGCGAGCTCGACCGTCGCGCCCTCCTTCAGGATCGCGCGCGCACCCGGCCCGAACTCCAGCCCGCCATGCTCGTTGGCGCGCAAGGCGTCGCGGGCGAGGAGCGCGCGGCCGAGCGGCTTGAGCAGCGCTGCGTCATCCTCGCCGACCAGCCCCCAGACGCCCAGCGCCTCGTGCCCGTTCATCAGCGTCCGCTCGCTGGACCTGGCGGTCAGCACCTGCTCGACATAGCCGGCGCCGAACGACTGGCCGGTGCGGAACACGGCGGAGAGGTATTTGCGCGCCAGCTCGGTCGCATCGACCGTGGCCGCCGGGGTGAGGCAATTGTCGCAATTGCCGCAATCGGCCGCCAGCTCCTCGCCGAAATGGGCGAGCAGCACGCGGCGCCGGCAACCCGGCGTCTCGACCAGCCCGCCCAGCGCCGCCAGCCGCTGGCGCTCGCCGGGCTGGCGGGCGGCCTCGACCTCGCCCAGCCGCTGGCGCGCGAGCTTGAAATCCTCCGCGCCCCAGAACAGGTGCGCCACCGCCGGGTCGCCGTCGCGGCCGGCGCGGCCGGTTTCCTGGTAATAGGCCTCGATCGACTTGGGCAGGCCGGCATGGGCGACGAAGCGGACGTCGGGCTTGTCGATGCCCATGCCGAAGGCGACGGTGGCGACCATCACCATGTCCTCCGACGCCACGAAATCGGCCTGGTTGCGTGCCCGGACGCCCGCGTCGAGGCCGGCGTGGTAGGCGCGGGTCGGGCGGCCGGTCTTGCCGAGGCTCTCGGCCAGCCGCTCGGTCGCGGCGCGGGTGGGGGCGTAGACGATGCCCGGCCCCGGCTGCTCGGCGATCAGATCGGCGATCTGGCGCGGGGCATTATCGCGCGGCGTGATGGCGTAGCGGATGTTGGGCCGGTCGAAGCCCGACACGATCAGCCCGTCGGCGGGGATGCCGAGCTGCGTCAGGATATCGGCGCGGGTATGCGCGTCCGCCGTCGCGGTCAGCGCGAGGCGCGGCACGTCGCCGAAATGGTCGAGCAACGGGCGCAGCAGGCGATAGTCGGGACGGAAATCGTGGCCCCATTCGCTGACGCAATGCGCCTCGTCGATCGCGAACAGGCTGAGTCGCGCCTGGCCGAGCAATTCCCTGAAATGACCCTGCGAGGCGCGTTCGGGGGCGATGTAGAGCAGGTCGAGGTCACCCGCCTTGAACCGCTCGATCGTCTCGGCGCGGTTCTCGTCGACGCTGGTCAGCGTCGCGGCGCGGATGCCGACGGCGGTGGCGGCGCGGAGCTGGTCGTGCATCAGCGCGATCAGCGGCGACACCACGATGCAGGTGCCTTCCAGCATCACCGAGGGGAGCTGGTAGCACAGCGACTTGCCGGCGCCGGTCGGCATGACGGCGAGCGTGCGCTGGCCGGCGAGGACGCGGTCGACGACGTGGCGCTGGACGCCGCGAAAGTCGGGGAAGCCGAAGACGCGCTGGAGCGTTGGGAGGGGATCGGGGGCCATGAACTGGCCGCCTATATCGGCGGGCGCGGCGGCGGCGCTAGGAGATTGGGCATGGACGTCATCGATAATCGTGTGGACAGCCGCTTCGAGCTGGTGACCGACGCCGGCCCCGCCTTTGCCGCGTACGAGCGCGAGGGCGATGTCGTGACCTTCACCCACACCGTCGTGCCGCCGGAGGCGGAGGGCCACGGGGTTGGCAGCAAGCTCATCGCGGGCGCGTTGGCGCAGGTGAAAGGGGAGGGGCTGAAGATCGTCCCCGCCTGTGCGTTCGTGAAGGCCTATGTGGAGCGGCATCCCGAATGGCGGGATTTGGTGGCCGCCCCGTCACCCCGGGCTTGACCCGGGGTCCCGCTTCTTAGGCGGAGCAAGGCAACGGGACCCCGGCTCAAGCCTGTCCTGAGCGACGCCGCCGGCGGTGTCGAAGGGGCCGGGGTGACGAAAAGTTTCAATGGAAATCCCGCGACGGCGGCATGATCCGGACATCGCGCGGATGCCGCCCGCGCGGATCCTGGCTGACGATCGGCTTGGGGCGGATGACCTCGTCGACCGGCGCGAGCGGGACGCCGACGAAGTCCGACGACAGGCAACGCAATTCCTCGGTGCGGTCATGCGCGCGGACCGTCATCAGATGGACGACGCCCTCCTCGCTGCGCTGGACGACGCCCTCGAGCACGATCAGCCGCGCCGCCATCACCGCGCGGCGGTTCGCCTCGAAGTCTCGCGCCCACATCAGGCCGTTGACGACGCCGGTCTCGTCCTCGATCGTCACGAAGATCGCATTGCCCTTGCCCGGCCGCTGGCGGACCAGCACGACTCCGGCGACGCGGGCGCGGCGGCCGTTCTTCGCGTTGTTGGCGTCGAGACACGACACTATGCCCTCGGCCCGGAAGGCGGGGCGCAGGAAGGCCATCGGATGGCCCTTCAGCGACAGCCGGGTGAGCTGATAGTCGGTCACCACCTCCTCCGACAGCGGCATGACGGGCAGGGCGGCGGGCGGCTCGGCGGCCAGCTCGGGCGCGTCCATCGCCGCGAACAGGGGCAGTTGCGCAGGCGGCGTGCGGCGCACCTCCCAGCCACCCGCGCGCCGATCGAGGTCAAGCGACCGCAGCGCATCGGCATCGGCCAGCAGGCGCAACGCCCGCGGGGGCAAGTGGCGGGCCAGGTCTTCCACGCAAGTAAACGGGGCATGGGGAGCGATCGCTTCGGCCCATGCCTCCCGGAAACCGTCGATCTGCCGCAAGCCGAGCCGGATCGCGAGGTGACCGTCGCGGCGCACCGCCGGATCCCATTGCTTGCCGCCGCGCGCGGGGTTCGGGCGCCGCGTCGGCCGGCATGGCGTGCCGGTGACCGGCGCGGGCAGATTGTCCCAGCGGCTCGCGTTGACGTCGATCGGCAGGATCTCGACGCCATGCTCTATGGCGTCCTGCACCAGTTGCGCGGGCGCATAGAAGCCCATCGGCTGCGAGTTGAGGATCGCGCAGCCGAACACCGCCGGATAGAAGCATTTCAGCCAGCACGAGACATAGACCAGCCGCGCGAACGACAGCGCGTGGCTCTCGGGAAAGCCATAGGACCCGAACCCCTCGATCTGGCTGTAGCAGCGCTCGGCGAAGGCCTGTTCGTAGCCGCGCCGGACCATGCCGCCGACCAGCTTGGCCTTGAAATCCTCCATCCCGCCGATGTTGCGAAAGGTCGCCATCGCGCGGCGGAGCTGGTTGGCCTCGTCGGGGGTGAACTCCGCCGCGACGATCGCGAGCTTCATCGCCTGTTCCTGGAACAAGGGCACGCCATAGGTGAAGCGCAGCAGGTCGCGCAGCTCGTTGGGGTCGTGCGGCGGCCGGGGGGAGGGGAAGTCGGCCACCTCCCTGCCCGCGCGGCGGCGCAGATAAGGGTGGACCATGTCGCCCTCGATCGGGCCGGGGCGGACGATCGCGACCTGGACGACGAGGTCGTAGAACTCCCTGGGCTTGAGGCGCGGCAGCATGTTGATCTGCGCGCGGCTCTCGACCTGGAAGACGCCGACCGAATCACCGTCCTGGAGCATGTGGTAGACCGCATCGTCCTCCTCGTTCGCGACCGTGTCGAGCTGGGGATCGCCCAGCCCGGCGTCGCGCATCAGGTCGAAGCCCTTGCGGATGCAGGTCAGCATCCCGAGCGCGAGGATATCGACCTTCATCAGGCCGAGCGCGTCGATGTCGTCCTTGTCCCATTCGATGAAGGTACGGTCGGGCATCGCGCCGTTGTGGATCGGCACCGTCTCGTCGAGCCGGTTCTGCGTCAGCACGAAGCCGCCGACATGCTGCGACAGGTGGCGGGGAAACTTGAGCAGCCGGCGCACCAGCCCGCCCAGCCGCGCCAGATCGGGATTGGCGGGATCATGCCCGGTCTCGTGAAAGCGCCCGTCCTCGAACCGATCGGAGAAACTGCCCCAGACGGTGGAGGTCAGCCGGCTCGTCACGTCCTCCGTGAGGCCCAGCGCCTTGCCGACCTCGCGCACCGTCGAGCGCGGGCGGTAATGGATGACGGTGGCGGCGATCGCCGCCCGCTCGCGGCCGTAGCGGGCGTAGATATATTGCATCACCTCCTCGCGACGCTCGTGCTCGAAATCGACGTCGATGTCGGGGGGCTCGTTGCGCTCGGCCGAGACGAAGCGCGAGAAGAGCAGGTCGTATTTCATCGGATCGACCGAGGTGACGCCGAGCAGGTAGCAGACCACCGAATTGGCCGCCGAGCCCCGCCCCTGGCACAGGATGCCGAGCGAGCGGGCGTGGCGGACGACGTCGTGGACGGTGAGGAAGTAATAAGCGTAGTCGCGGGCGCGGATCAGCCTGAACTCCTCCTGCATCAAGGCGATCACCTTGTCGGGGACGCGATCCTCGTATCGATCCAGCGCATGTCGCCAGACCAGATGCTCCAGCCAGTCTTGCGGCTGCCAGCCGGGCGGCACCGGCTCGTGCGGATATTCGTAGCGGAGCTGGTCGAGCGTGAAATCGATGCGGCCGAGCAGGTCGAGGCTGTTCGTCACCGCCTCCGGCCGGTCGCGGAACAGCCGCGCGACTTCGGATGCATCCTTGAGGTGCCGCTCGCCATTGGCGGCGAGCAGGCGGCCGGCGCGCTGCACCGTCGTCCCTTCGCGGATGCAGGTGACGACGTCGTGAAGGTCGCGCTCGGCGGCGGTCGCGTAGACTGCGTCGCAGGTCGCGATCAGCGGCACGTCGTGACGGTCGGCGATCGCTGCGAGGCGCAGCAGGCGTCGGCGGTCGGCGCCGGCACGCGGCATCGTGACGCCCAGCCACAGGCGGTGTTTGAAGACTGGGAAAAGTGCCTCCAGCGCTCTGTCTAAAGCCCCTCCCCGGCGAACGCCGGGGTCCAGTCCGGCGCTGGGGACTGGGCCCCGGCCTTCGCCGGGGAGGGATTGTTGCTGGCCGGGGAAACGGACTTGTTCCGCCGCCCGTACACTGCTCGCCGGCAACACGATCAGCAGCAGATCCTCGTGATGCGCCAGCAGATCGTCGAGATGGAGGATGCAACTGCCCTTCACCGCGCGGCGGTTGCCCAGCGTCAGCAGCCGCGTCAGCCGCCCCCAGCCATGGCGCGTGGCGGGATAGGCGACGATGTCCGGGGTGCCGTCGGCGAACACCAGCCGCGCGCCGACCACCAGCCGGAAGTCGAGCGGCGGCAGCTTCGCGCCGAGCAGGCCCTGCCGCGCCGATTTGAGCGCCGCATGGGCGCGGACCACGCCCGCCACCGTATTGCGGTCGGCGATGCCGATGCCCTTCAGGCCGAGCTCGACGGCGCGGCCGACCATGTCGCCGGGATGGCTGGCCCCGTCGAGGAAGGAATAATTGGTCGCGGCCACCAGTTCGGCGAAGTCGAGCGTAAGTAGCGCGGCCCTGGCCTGCGTCGGCACGGTAAAGGCGACGACGTTGTCCGTCACGCGAATAGCCCGTGCAGATACCAGCGCGGCAGCTCGGCCAGATCGGGGCGTTCGTAGCGGAAGATCCAGAAGCGCCGCCCGCGCCGATCCTCGACGCGGTAATAGTCGCGCGTCGCCACCGGGGCGTCGTGCCGCCGCCACCATTCGCCGGCGATGCGTTCCGGTCCCTCGGCGCGCGCGACCTCGTGCAGCGTGCGGCGCCAGCGGAAGCGGCGGGGCGGGCCGTCGGGCACCTCGGCCATGACGCTCTCGATCCGCTCGGGCGGGTCGAACAGGTGGATGGGGCGGAGCGGCGGCTCGCCTGGCTCGCAAGCCGGCCAGGCCTGGGCGGATAGCGACGCGGCGGCGGGCAGCGTCAGCTCGGCCTGTTCGGGGATATGGCTGTCGCGCGCCGCGAATCGCCGGACGCGGTCGCGGCCGAGCCGGGTCGTGAGCTGGTCGATCAGCGCCGGCATGTCGCCCGTCCGCTGCTGCCCGCCCTCGAGCTTGAGCTGGCTTGCGTCGAGCCGCTCGGCGAGCACCACCTCCAGCCGCAGCATGTCGTAGCCGAAACCGGGGTCGAGCGGGTCGGCGAGGGTATCGATCCGCTCGCGGAACAGCCGCATCAGCAGCGGCACGTCGCGGGTCGGCCGCCCGGTCTCGACGCGCAGCCGCTGCACCTGCCCGTCGGCGCGGTACAGCCGCGCCTCCCAGCGGCGACCGCCCTGGTGGCGTTCCTCCAGCACCCCCGCCGCCTCGCCGGCGAGTTCGGCCAGTACCTCCAGCGCGAACTCGGTGCGCGCGATCGGCTCGGCGAAGCGGCGCTCGACCGCGACGGGGGCCTGCCGCGTGCGCGCGACGATCGGGCGCTGCGCCTCGCCCGACAGGCGCCTGACCGCCGTCACGGCCCCCTCGCCGAACCGCGCGGCGAGGCCGGACAGCGGGCGCGCCATCACATCGCCCACCGTCTTCAACCCCGCCCGTGCCAGTGCCGCCGTCCCGTCGGCGTCGAGCCCCAGCGCCGCGACCGGCAAGCGCCGTACCGCGCCCTTCTCGTCGGGCGCGGGCGCGCCGGCGAAGCGGGCGAGCGCGCGTGCGATCTCGGCCGTGTCGCCGAAGGCGTGACGGACGAGGACGCCGCGCCTCGCCATCCGCCGCTCGACATCGACCGCGAGTGGCCGCTCGCCCTCGAAGGCATGGACGCAGCCGGCGATGTCGATCACCAGCCCGTCGGGCGGATCGAGCGCGACCGAGGGCGAATAGCGCCCGCACGCCTCGCCCAGCCGCTCCAGCCAGTCGCCGTCGGCGTGGCTGTCGTGCGGATAGACCTCCAGCTCCGGCACCCGGGCGCGCGCATCGGCCAGCGTCAGCCCGACTTCCAGCCCTACCTGCGCCGCGGCGAGGTCGAGCGCCGTCAGCCGTACTGCGTTGCCGACCGTCTCGGTGAACGCGATCGGCGCGTCATCCCGTCCGACGAACAGGTGCGGGCGGGTCGAGCGCAGCCGTTCGATCGGGAGCCAGGGGAAGACCAGCGCCAGATAGCGGCGCGGTGTCGAAGCTTTGTGTGTCACGGTCCCACTCCACGCGCCAGCGCTGCCCGGCGGGGCCGCCGCGTCGGCGCTGCAAATCGATGATGAACGCCGGCCGCCCCGGCGCGTCGGCGAGCAGCGCGGTCGAGGGGCAGGCCGCCACGCCCCAGCGCGTCGCCGCCGCGCTCGGCGCGGGCGCGCCGGCGACACGGAGCAGGAGGATGGTCACCCCCGAGGCTTCGGCGGCGAGCTGGAGCCGGCGGGTGGCGGTCAGGTCCAGCCCCGGCGCGCGGCCCCATGCCTCGACCACCAGCGCGCCGAGCCCCGGACAGCGCGCGGCGTCGGCGGCGGCGCGCAGCAACGCTGCTTCGTCGGCGACCACCGCCAGCACCAGGGCCGCCGGATCGAGCCCGAGTTCGCGCAGCCCGGTCGCGTGGAGCCGTCCGCCCTGCCGCTCGGCCGCCTCGGCGCGCAGCCACAGCAGCGGCGTCGCCCCGCCCGCCAGCGCCATCGCCACCCCGAACCCCGCCGCCGCCGCCGCATCCCCCGGCTCGGCGGCAAACAGCTCATGCACCCTGGCGCGGGGCAGGCCCTGCCGGAGCCAGTCTGTCGGCTCGCTATCCTCCTGCTCGCGCGCCGGCGTGGCGGCAAGAAGCCGCAGGCGCGCAAGCTGGACGGACGACTCGGCCATTCGTTCTTGTAATGTTCTATTGGTTCGAGCGCCAACCCCTAGAATCGGCATGGTCCCGAAACGGCTTGCGAGCGTCAGGGGCCGCTGCTAAGGGCCGCGCCTCACCCGCCCGGTAGCGACATTCGCCCGGGCATGGCGCCAGAGCGGGCGTAGCTCAGGGGTAGAGCACAACCTTGCCAAGGTTGGGGTCGAGGGTTCGAATCCCTTCGCCCGCTCCAGCGCGCTGCGCGAGGCGCAGCGTAGCTGCGGCAAGCCTGTCTGCAGCGCGCTCGGCCGGCCTCGCTATAGCGAGGACCGACGGCGCGGCTTTGCCGCGCCGCTTCAGCCTGTATATCCATGGCAGGAGCCGCCTTCTGCCGAACAACACCCCGCCAGCCCCGCTCACCCGCACGCCTTCGCTGGTCGTCATCAGCGACCGGATCGACTGGCGCGAGGCGGTCGGCGATCCCCGATCCGAACCGCACCGGCCGCCCTGGCGCGACACCGCCGACCCGCCGCCCGACGTCGCCGGCAGCTACCTCGAACGCCTGCCGCTCGCCTGTATCGCGGCGGGGATCGTCGCGCAGGCGGAGATCTGGCACCATCAGCATGGCGGCGAGCGCGCGCCGTTCGCGACCGCCGGCCCACGGCTCGGCTATCGCGCCTTCCTCCTCGACGATCCCGCCCCGCCCTTCGCCAACCGCGACATGATCGATTTCGTGCGGGCGTTCGGCGCGCCGCACATCCTCGTCGTCTATGGCCTCGGCGTCGCCGTCGAGCTGCTCGATCTCTGCGCCAACAGCATCGTCATCTACAATTCGATCGACGCGCCGGCGCTGCGCGTGCCGCCGGCGGTGAGCGCGCGCTTCGACCTGGTGCTGACCGGCGCGCCGTGGCAATCGGCCGAGGTCGCGGCGCGGCACCCGGGCATGGCGACCGCGGTCATGCCCGTCGGGCCCGAGTTCGCCGCCATCGACCAGTTCCGGCCGCTCGGCTGCCCCAGGGACTATGACCTGATCTACGTCGCGGCGGCGCAAGGCTATAAGCGCCACGACATCCTGCTCGCTGCCTTCGAGCGGCTGCCGTGCGAGGTGCGGGGGCTGTGCCTGTTCGGCTATGGCGAGGATGCCGGGGCGATCCGCGCCCGCATCGCCGGGCGCGGGCTGTCGATCGACTGTATCGGGCCGCCCGGCGTGCCGGTCGACGAGGTCAACCGGCTGATGAACCGGGCCCGCTTCGGCGTCGTGTGCGGGCGGGACGACGGCGCGCCGGCGATCCTGACCGAATATATGCTGGCGGGCCTGCCCGTGCTCGCCAATGCCGAGCTGGCTTGCGGGACGCAGTACATCCTGCCGGCGACCGGGATGCTGGCCGCGCCCGACGCCTTTGCCGAGGCGATCATGACGATGCGCGCGACCGCCGCCGGTTTCGATCCCCGCGCCGAGGTGCTGGCGCGCTGGACTTGGCCGCACACGATCGCGCGCCTGCGGTCATTGCTCCATGATATTGCAGCGCAAAAAAAAGGTCAGCAAACTAATGCTGTTTAGTTGAAGTCGGCGTTCGACCGTGCATCGGCCACTCTTCATGACGGAGGAAAGCGTGCACGGTCCGATTCGGTCTTCTACCCCCTACGCCACGCCCGTTTCATCCCTGCCGCCCCTGATCTGCTTTTCCCACCTGCGCTGGGATTTCGTGACGCAGCGCCCGCAGCATCTGATGCGGCGTTTCGCGCCGGAGCGGCGGGTGTTCTTCTGGGAAGAGCCGATCCCCTGCGACCATCCGCGTGCCTATCTCGAATATCATCCCTTCCCCGAGGATGGCGTCATCGCGTTGCGGCCGCGCGTCCCGCACGGCTGGGACCGGGAAGCGGTCGAGGCGGGGTTGCGCGAGCTGCTCGACCTGCTGGTCGCGACCTCGGTCCCGGTCGACCCCGTGCTGTGGTTCTACACGCCGATGATGCTCGGGTTCTCGGACCATCTGCGCGCCGAGACGGTCGTCTATGACTGCATGGACGAGCTGTCGGCCTTCGCCTTCGCGGATCCGCTGCTCGTCGAGCGCGAGGCGGAGCTGATCCGCCGCGCCGATGTGATGTTCACCGGCGGCTACAGTCTGTACGAGGCGAAGCGCGACCGCCACGACGCGATCCATCCCTTTCCGTCGGCGGTCGATGTCGACCATTTCGCGGCGGCGCGCGGCGCCATCGCCGAGCCGGCGGACCAGGCCGCCATCGCCGGGCCGAAGCTCGGCTTCTACGGCGTCATCGACGAGCGGATCGATCTCGCCCTGATCGATGCGGTCGCCGCCGCGCGGCCCGACTGGCAGTTCGTGATGATCGGGCCGGTCGTGAAGATCGACCCGGCCGCGCTGCCGCAGCGCGCCAACATCCACTGGTTCGGCGGCCGCCATTATGCGGCGCTGCCCGCCTATCTGTCGGGCTGGTCGGCGGCGCTGATGCCGTTCGCGATCAACGACGCGACGCGCTTCATCAGCCCGACCAAGACGCCGGAATATCTCGCCGCCGGCCGCCCGGTCGTGTCGACTCCGATCACCGACGTGAAGCGGCATTATGGCGCGATCGACGGCGTCGCGATCGCCGCCGACGCGCCCGCCTTCATCGCCGCCTGCGAGGCCGCGCTGGCGTTGCCGCCGGCCGGCGCGTGGCGCGACGAGGCCGACCGGCTGCTCGCCGAGACGTCGTGGGACCGGACCTTCGCGGGCATGAAGCACGCGATGGCGCCCGCGCCCGCCCCCACCCCCGTCGCCGCGCCCGCCATCCATCCCGCCGGCCGCCCCCGGCATTTCGACGCATTGGTCGTCGGCGCGGGCTTCGCCGGATCGGTGCTGGCCGAGCGGCTGGCGGCCGACGCGGGCAAGCGCGTGCTGGTCATCGACAAGCGGCCGCATATCGCCGGCAACGCCTATGACCATGCCGACGCGGCGGGGATCATGGTCCACCGCTATGGCCCGCACATCTTCCATACCAACAGCGACGACGTCTTCGCCTATCTGTCGCGCTTTACCCGCTGGCGGCCGTACGAGCATCGCGTGCTGGCGAGCGTCCGCGACCGGCTGGTGCCGATCCCGATCAACCGCACGACGCTCAACGAGCTCTATGGCCTCGACCTGACCGACGAGGCGCAGGCGGCGGCCTTCCTCTCCGCGCGTGCCGAGCCGCGCGAGATCCACACGTCCGAGGATGTCGTCATCGCCGCGGTCGGACGTGAGCTCTACGAGCTGTTCTTCCAGGGCTATACCCGCAAGCAATGGGGGCTCGACCCGTCGCAGCTCGACAAGGCGGTGACCGCGCGCGTGCCGACCCGCACCAGCACCGACGACCGCTATTTCCTCGACAAGCATCAGGCGATGCCGGCGGCGGGCTATACCGCGATGTTCGCGGCGATGCTCGATCATCCCAACATCACCGTCGAGACCGGGGTCGATTACGCCGATTGCGACGTGCTGGCCGATCACACCGTCTATACCGGGCCGATCGACGAATATTTCGACTGCCGCTTCGGCAAGCTGCCCTATCGCAGCCTCGCCTTCCGCCACGAGACGCACGATGTCGAGCAGTTCCAGCCGGTTGCGGTCGTCAATTACCCGCACCCGGACGCCCCGTTCACGCGCATCACCGAATACAAGCAGCTGACCGGCCAGCAGGCGGCGCGCACCAGTATCAGCTACGAGTTCCCGCAGGCCGAGGGCGATCCGTATTATCCGATCCCCCGCGCGGAAAATCAGGCACTGTACCGCCGGTACGAGGCACTCGCGGATGCGCTGCCCGATGTCAGCTTCGTCGGCCGGCTGGCGACCTATCGCTATTACAACATGGACCAGGTCGTCGGGCAGGCGCTCGCCACTTACCGCCGCCTCGCGCCCCTGCTCGCGCAGAGGGTCGCCGCCGAGTGAGCGGCAAGCCGAGGCTGTTCCTCGTTACCGAAAGTCCCGCCCCGTCGGGGGTGGGCGAGCATATGCTCACGCTCGCGGACGGGCTGGAGGAGCGCTACGACATCGTCGTCGGGGCGACGCGGGCGAGCGGCCTGCTCGACCGCGCGCGGGCGCATGGCCTGGCGGTAAAGGCCATCGACCCGGCCGACCCCGCCGATCTCGGCCGCTGGGTGGCACGGAGCCGCCCGGCCCTCGTCCATGTCCATGCCGGCATCGGCTGGGAAGGCCATGCCAGCGCCCGCGCCGCGCACGGCATCGCCCGCGTCGTGCGCACCGAGCACCTGCCCTACCTGCTGACCGACACGGCGCAATGCGACGAGCATCGCGCCGTGCTGCAAGGCGTCGACCGGCTGATCGCGGTATCGGACGCGGTCGCGGCCAGCCATCGCGCGGCGGGGCTGGGCAACCGGCTGGTGACGATCGCCAACGGCGTCGCGCCGCGCGCGCCGACGCGGGACCGCGACGAGCTGCGCCGCGAGGCGGCGCTCGGTGACGGGCCGGTGCTGCTGATGGCGGGGCGGCTGGCCGAGCAGAAGGGCCATGCGCTGATGCTCGACGCGCTGCCCGCGATCCTCGCCGCGCGCCCGGACGCGACGCTGTTGATCGCCGGCGACGGGCCGCTGCTGTGGGCCGTCGCGGCGCAGGTGGCCAGGCGCGGGCTTGCCGGCTCGGTGCGGCTGCTCGGGCACCGCGCCGACCTGCCCGAGCTGATGGCGGCGGCCGACCTGCTGGTGCTGCCGTCGCGCTTCGAGGGGCTGCCGCTGGTCGCGCTGGAGGCGATGGCGGCGGGACTGCCGGTCGTCGCCAGCGACGCGCCGGGCAATGCCGGGATGCTGGAGCATGGCCGCTCGGGCTGGCTCGCGCCCGCCGGCGATGCGGAGGCTTTTGCCGCGACCGTGATCGCCGCGCTTTCCGACCCGGCCAAACTGGCCCATGTCGCAGCCGCCGGCCGCGATCTGTACGCCACGCGCTACACCGCCGCGCGGATGATCGACGAGACCGCGGCGGTCTATGACGAGGAAGCGGCTCTTTCGCCGCAACGCACCGGAGAGAGCGTGACCAGGATCGGGTTCATCGGCGCGGGCGGCATCGCCCAGCGCCATTTCGGCGTGCTCGACCAGTTCGAGGATGTCGCGATCGTCGCCATCGCCGATGTCGACCTCGCCCGCGCCGAGGACGCCGCCGCGCGGTTCGGCGCGCGCGCATTCGGCGATGTCGAGGCGATGCTCGCGGCGGTCGAGCTCGACGCGCTGTATATCTGCGTGCCTCCCTTCGCGCATGGCGCGCCCGAGCGCGCGGCGCTGGCGGCGGGGCTGCCCTTCTTCGTCGAGAAGCCGGTCGCGCTCGATCTCGCGACCGCCGAGGCCATCGCGGCGGCGGTGGCGACGGCCGGGCTGGTGACGGCGGTCGGCTATCACTGGCGCTATCTCGATACCGTCGACGAGGTGCGCGGGCTGTTGGCGCACAATCCGGCGCGGCTGATGTCGGGCTATTGGCTCGATTCGACCCCGCCGCCGGTGTGGTGGTGGCACGAGGACCAGTCGGGCGGGCAGATGGTCGAGCAGACCACCCATCTCCTCGACCTCGCGCGCTATCTCGGCGGCGAGGTGACGCGCGTCTATGGGCTGGCCGGCCATGACGACCGCGCGGCGTTCCCCGGCCTCGACGTGCCGACCGTCAGCACCGCCAGCCTGCACTTCGCGAGCGGCGCGATCGCCAATTTCGCCTCGACCTGCCTGCTCGGCTGGAATCATCGCGTCGGGCTGCACCTGTTCGGCGACAAGCTCGCGATCGAGCTGACCGATCACGATCTGATGGTCGATACCGGCCACGGCCGGCCGGTGCGGGGCGCGCAGGGCGATCCGGTGTGGCGAGAAGACCGTGACTTCATCGACGCGGTGCAGGGCAAGGAAAACCATATTCGCTGCCCCTATCGCGAGGCGGTGGCGACCCACCGGCTGGCGCTGGCAGTCGGCGAATCGGCGCGGACGGGGCAGGCGATCGTGCTGGAGACCGCGCATGGCTGAGTGGCGGCACATCCGCTCGCTCGGCGTCGAGCGGCCGCATCAGGCCTATCTGCACGGCTATGACGAGGGGCCGCCGGGGCCGGGGCAGGTGCGGCTCGACATGCTCTACACCGGCTTTTCCGCCGGAACGGAGCTGACGTTCTTCAAGAACACCAATCCCTATCTCCATTCGCGCTGGGACGCCGGGCGCGGCGTCTTCGTGCCGGGCGAGGCGCAGCAGCATTATCCGGTGCCGTTCCTCGGCTATATGGAGAGCGCGCGCGTCGTCGAGTCGGACGCCTGGGACTATGCGCCCGGCGACGTGATCGGGACGGTGTTCGGCCACAAGACCGGGCACACCGCCGACCCGTTCCACGACGTGCTGACCAGGCTGCCGCCCGCGATCGACCCGATCCTGGGCATCTACGTCGGCCAGATGGGGCCGATCGCGGCCAACGGCATCCTTCACGCCGACCACGAGATGCTGGGGCCGACGGCGCCTTATTTCGGCGCCGGGATCGAGGGGCGGCCGGTGCTCGTCATCGGGGCGGGCATCGTCGGGCTGTTCGTGGCGCTGTTCGCGCAAGGCTGCGGCGCCAGCGAGGTGGTGATCGCCGATCCGTCCGAGTTCCGCCGGATGCGCGCCGCCTGCCTGGGCCTGACCCAGATGACCGAGGTCGACGCCTGGAATTACGCCAAGGCGCGCTGGCATCATGGCGGCGACGATCGCGGCGCGGACCTCGTCTTCCAGACCCGCGCCGACAGCGCCTCGCTCCACGCGGCGATGCAGGCGCTGCGCCCGCAGGGTAGTGTGATCGACCTCGCTTTCTATCAGGGCGGGGCCGACCGGCTGCGGCTCGGCGAGGAGTTCCACCACAATGGCCTCAACCTGCGCTGCGCCCAGATCAACCGCGTCCCGCGCGGCATGGCGGTCGCGTGGGACAAGCGCCGGCTGGCGGCCGAGACGGTGAAGCTGCTCGGCCGCCGCGGTGCCGAAATCAGGCAGCAGCTCATCACCCACGTCATCCCGATCGAGGAGGCGCCCGACTTCCTGCGCCACCTCGTCGCCGACCGGCCCGAGTTCCTGCAGATCGTTTTCAAGGGCGCGGATTGACCGGGGATCGGCCGTTGCGCATCCTGTTCGTCTTCGCCTGGCTGGTGGTCGGCGGCGAGGAGACCGAGGTGCGGCTGCTCGCCGGGGCGCTCGACCCGGCACGCTACGCGATCGATATCGTCGCCTGCTTCCGCAAGGAAGGGATGCCCGAGCAGAGCCATGACCAGCTCGCGGCGCTGGGCGTGCGCGTCGATCGCACGCCCTACCACCTCTCGTTCGACGACACCGTCGCCTATCTCGCCGGCATCGTGCCGGGATACGATGTCGTCGTGTCATGTCAGAACGTCGCCGACATCTATCCGGCGCTGGAACGGCTCCATCTCCGCCCGCCGCTGATCGAGCATGGCGGGCTGGTGTCGGAGGCGCTCGCCGGCCCCAAGCATTTCACGACGCGCTATGTCGGGGTCTGCAACTCGATCCGCGACGCCGCCGCGAGCCGGATGCCGGGGCGCGAGCAGGACGCGCTCGCGATCCCGTCGATGGTCGACATGGCCGCCTTCGACCCGGCGGCGCGGGGGCCGATGCGCACGGTGCTGGGTATCGCCGAGGCCACGCCGCTGATCGGCTGGGTCGGACGGCTCGACGCCAAGAAGCGCGTCGAGGATTTCATCGCCGCCGCCGCGCTGGTCCGCGCCACGCGGCCGGAGGCGCGCTTCGTCGTGATCGGCGGCCCCGACGCCTTCATGCCGGAGTATGCCCTCCAGCTCCGCGCGCAGGCGAGCGCGTCGGGCCTCGACGGCGCGCTGACCTTTCTCGGCGACCGCGCCGATATTCCCGAGCTGCTGGCGGCGCTCGACGTCTTCGTCTGGCTGTCGCGCGGCGAGGGGATGCCGCACGTCATCGCCGAGGCCGGCGCGGCGGCGCTGCCGGTGATCGCGACCCCCGACAATGGTGCGCTCGAACAGATCGAAGACGGCGTCTCCGGCCTGTTCGTGCCGCATGAATCGCCCGACGCCGTCGCGGCGGCGATCGTGCGGTTGATCGACGATGCCTCCTTGCGCCGGCGGCTGGGCGACGCGCTTCACGCCAGGGTCCGCGCCGACTATTCGGTCGAGGTCGTCGCGCCGCAATGGGAACGGCTGTTCGACGCGGTGCGCCGCACCGATCCGCCGCCCGCGCCGGCGCTGTTCCGCAGCTTCTTCCAGGGGGGCTTCGAATGCTCGACCCACCGCCGCGCGCACGACCGGCAGCGCGTCGACGTCATCGCGGCGACGCGGCACGACGCGCTGGCCGAGCATGATTACCGGACGCTCGGCGCCCACGGCATCCTGACGGTGCGCGACGGTGTGCGCTGGCATCTGATCGAGCGCGAGCCGGGCGCCTATGACTGGTCGAGCCTCGCCGGCCAGCTCGCCGGCGCGGCGGCGGCGGGGACGCAGGTGATCTGGGACCTGCTCCATTACGGCTGGCCCGACGATGTCGACGTCTGGAGTCCGGCCTTCGCCACCCGCTTCGCGCGCTTCGCCGCCGAGGCCGCGCGCGTCATCCGCGCCGCGACGCCGGGCCCGCGTTTCTACTGCCCGGTCAACGAAATCTCGTTCCTGTCCTGGGGCGGGGGCGACGCCGCCTATCTCAACCCGTTCGCGCGCAACCGAGGGTTCGAGTTGAAGGTCCAGCTCGCCCGCGCCGCGATCGCGGCGATGAGGTCGATCCGCGCGGACGACCCCGACGCGCGCTTCGTCCACGTCGACCCGGTCATCAACGTCATCACCGATCCCGCCCGGCCCTGGCAGGCGGCGCAGGCCGAGGGACATCGCCAGGCGCAATTCCAGGGCTGGGATCTGATCGCGGGCCGCCTCTGGCCCCAGATCGGCGGGCATCCCGAGCTGCTCGATATCGTCGGGGTCAATTACTACCACAACAACCAGTGGATCCACGCCGGCCCCCCGATCGACCGCCACCACGCGCTCCACAAGCCCTTCCACCGCCTCCTCGCCGAAACCTATGCCCGCTACGGCCGCCCGATCTTCGTGGCCGAGACCGGGATCGAGGGTGACGCGCGCGCCGCCTGGCTCGCGCATATCGCCGACGAGGTCGGGCAGGCGCGGCGGCTGGGCGTGCCGGTCGAGGGCATCTGCCTGTACCCGATCCTCGATCATCCCGGCTGGGACAACGAGCGCCTGTGCCCCAACGGCCTGCTGCGGACGATGGCGGATGGCATCACCCGGCAGGCCGATCAGGCCTATGCGGCGGAGCTGGCGCGCCAGCAGGGCGCAACTTGATACCGCCCGCGCCCGCCGTCGCCGTCTGCATCCCCGCGCGCGACGAAGCGGCGGAGCTGCCGGCGCTGTTCGCCGCGCTCGACCGGCTCGACCGCCGTGCCGGCGCGACGATCCATGTCTGCCTGCTGCTCGACGGCTGTAGCGACGCCAGCGCATCGATCGCCGCCGCTTACCGGACGACGTCACGGCATCGCGTCTCGCTCGATCAGGCCGCGCCGTCATCGCCCAATGCCGGGCGGGCCCGGCATCGGGCGATGACGATGGGGCTGGCCGCGCTCGGCGACGCAGACGGGCTGTTGCTGACCACCGATGCCGACAGCCAGCCTGCCCCGGACTGGCTGTCGGCGATGGCGGCGGGGCTCGATGCCGCCGACCTGGTGGCGGGCAGGATCGTGCGCGGCAACGATCGGCCGAGCCAGCTCCAGGATCGGCTCGAACGTTATTACGATGCGTTGTACGCCTTGCGGCGGCGGCTCGATCCCGTGCCGTGGGAGGCGACGACGACGCATCATCACACCGGCGGCGCCAATCTCGGCATTCGCGCCGACGCCTATCGGGCGCTGGGCGGCTTCGCGCCGGTGCCGAGCGGCGAGGACGCGCGGCTGATCGACGACGCCTCCCGCGCCGGCCTGCGCGTGCGCCGCGACGCCGCCTGCGTCGTCCGCACCTCCGATCGTCGTGAGGGACGGGCGGGGGCGGGGCTGGCGCTGGCGCTGCGGCGGCTGGACGACGGCGACGCGGCGACGCTTCAGGTCACGCATCCGGCCGACGCCGCGTGGCAATATCGGATGCACGCGGTGGCGCGCGCCGCCTTTGCCGACGACCGTCTCGACCGGATCGCGGCGGCGCTTGAGCTGACCGACGACCATGTCATGGGCGTCGCCCGCGACTGTCCCAACGCCGAGGCATTCGCGATGCGCCTCGTCCCGGCCGCGCCGGGCGGGATGCGCGGCGTCGCGCTGCCGGTCGCCGAGACCGAGCTCGAATCGCTGTTCGGCGCGAGGCAGGCGGCATGAGCGACCTGCGCGCCGCGATCGTCGAGCGGACCGACGCGCTGGCGTCGCTTGCCGACCCCGCCGACGCCGATGCGCTGCTGGCGCTGCTGCGCCTGCTCTACGCGACGGGACGCGAGGATTTGCCGCTCGGACGGTTGTTCGAGGGGCATGTCGATGCCTTGCAGATCGTCTCGCGCTACGGTGACGACACCCGGCGCGCGATGCTCGTGGATATCGCGGCGCTGGGGGTGTGGAACGCCGACCTCGCCGGCGAGCCGCTCCGCCTCGACGGGCGGCGGCTGACGGGGGGCAAGAGCTTCGCGTCGGGCGCCGGCATCCTGTCGCACGCGCTGGTCACCGCCGACGTGGCGGGCGGCCGCCAGCTCGTCCTGCTCGATCTCGCCCGCACCCCGCCGGCGATCGATCGGGACTTCTGGCACGTCGTCGGGATGCAGCGCTCCGAAACGCATATCGTCCGCTGGCGGGACGCGGCGATCGACCCCGGCGACCTAATCGGCGCGCCGGGCGACTATGTCCGCGAGCCGTGGTTCAGCGGCGGTGCGTTGCGCTTCGCCGCGGTGCAGGCGGGCGGCATCGCCGCGCTCGTCGACCGCACCAGCGACCACCTCGTCGCTACGAGCCGCGCCGACGACCCGCACCAGGCGGGCCGGCTCGCCGCGCTCCATGCCGAGGCGGAGGCTGCCGCCGGGGCGGTGCGGACGGCGGCGACGGGCTGGTTCGCCGACGCGGAGGCACGGCTGCCGCTGGTCGCCGCCGCGCGCGCCGCCGTGTACGCGGCCGGCGGCAGGGCGCTGAGCCTCGCGCAGGAGGCGGTGGGAGTGCAGGCGCTGTTCGTCGATCATCCGCTCGCGGCGACGATCACCGATCTGTCGATGTACCTGCGGCAGCCCGGCCCCGACGCCCAGCGGATGCGCGTCGGCGCGGCGGTCGCGGCGGGCGTGCTGCGGCCCGCGCTGTGAGGCTGCGGATCGGTACGCCGCGCAGCCTGCTCGTCATCGCGCCGCATCCCGACGACGAGACGATCGGCGCTTATGGCCTGATGACGCGGCTGCGGCGGCGGGGCGTGACGGTGTGGGTAATGGTCGTCACCGATGGCGGCGCGTCGCACCCGTCCAGTCCTGCGTGGCCCCGCGCGCGGCTGGTGCGCGAGCGCCAGCGCGAGACGCGCCGCGCCGTCCGCCGGATCGGCATCGCCGCCGCTGCGGTGACGTTCCTCGGCCTGCCCGACGGCGCGCTGCTCGCCGCGTCCGCCCGTCGCGGCATCGCACGAGCGATGCGCTTGGCCCCCAAGCCGGCGCTGGTGATCGGCCCCGCCGCCAGTGACGACCATCGCGACCATCGGATCACCGCCGCCGCCATCGCCCGCCTCCCCGGCATCCGGCATCTGACCTATCCGGTCTGGCCCGCCGGCGCGCGGCTGCGCGGCGCACGCACGCTGGCGCTGACGGCGCAACAGCGGCTCGCCAAGCGTCACGCCATCCGCGGCTATCGGACGCAGGCCGGTCGGATCACCGACGATCCCGCCGGCTTCGCGATGACCCGCGCCCAGATCGCCGCCTTCTCCCGCCCCTGCGAAACCTTCGGACGAGGCCGATGAGACCGATCACGCTTGCCGGCTTCGACAACAAGTTCAGTGGCGACGCCGACCCGTGGCGGACCTTCAGCGACGCTGACGAACGGCTGAAGCGCCGCGCCATCCTCCATGCCATCGGCCCCGGCGCGTGGGGGCGGGTGATCGAGCTGGCGGCGGGCAACGGCTCGAACAGCGCCGCGATCGCCCCGCGCGCGCTGCGCCTCGACGCGACCGAGGCCACCGCGAGCGGCACCGCGCTGGTGGCGAAGGCGATCCGTGCCCGCGCCGGTCGCGCGCGTGCCATTCGCCTGACCGTCCCCGCCCGCCTGCCCCGCGTCCGCTACGACATCGCGGTCGTGGCCGAGCTGATCTATTATCTGTCGCCGCGCGCCATGGCGCAGACCGCGCGCGACGTCGCCGCGGCGCTTCGCCCCGGCGGCACCCTCGTGCTCGCCCACCACCGCATCGACTTTCCCGACTTCGCTCAGCACGCCGCGCACCTGCAACACCGCTTCCTCCGCGACACCGGCCGACGCTGGCGGGTGCGGGTGGTGCGGCGCACGGGGCATTGGGTCGTGCTCGCCTGTAACTAACCCTCCAGGCTCTTCGACGCCTGCTCGAACAGATCCTTCGACAGCCCCGGGGCGGCCATGATCCGTTCCAGCTCCGCCCGCATCAGCGCCGCCCGCCCCTCGTCATAGCGCCGCCAGCGCGCCAGCGGCGGCAGCAGCTTCGCCGCCGTCTGCGGGTTCAATCGGTCGAGCGCGATGAGCTGGTCGGTCAGCAGGCGATAGCCGCTCCCGTCCGCCGCGTTGAACGCACGCTGGTTCGCACCGAACGCCCCGATCAGCGACCGCGCGCGGTTGGGGTTGGCGAGCGTGAAGTCGCGGTGGTGGATCAGCTCGGCGACCATCGCCGGCGTGTCGTCGCGGCTCGACAGCGCCTGCGTCTGGAACCATTTGTCGAGCACCAGCGGGTTGTCGGCGTAGCGGTTGTAGAAGATGTCGAGCGCCGCGACGCGCTCGTTGCTGTCGCCGTTTGCCAGCGTCCCCAGCGCCCCCTGCCGGTCGGTCATGTTGTCCGCGACCTCGAACTGCGTGAAGGCGAGCTTCGCCGCATCGCCCGCGCCTGAGGCGGCGATATAGCCCAGCGCGACGTTGCGCAGCCGCCGCAGCCCCTTGGCGGCGGGCGTGTAGGCATAAGGCTCGCGTGCGCCGTCGTATGCCTCGCGCCACTGTCCATCGAGGCGGCGGCCGATCTCGCGGCGCAGTCCCTCGCGGGCGCGATGGATCGCTTCCGGGTCGACGCGGGCGAGCTGGTCGCCGACGAACGATTCCGATGGCAACAGCACCGCCTCGGCGACGAAGGCGGGGTCGAGATCGGGGTTGGCGAGCGTCGCCGACACCGCGTCGATCACCGCGTTCATGTCGGCCCGCCCCTCCACCGTCGCGGCGACGAGGGTGTCGAGCATCAGTTGCTGCATCGCCTCGTAGCGCGCGAAGGGATCGTCGTCGTGACGGCTCAGGAACGCCAGATCGGCCGCCGACCGATCGCTCTCGATCACCACCGGCGCGGAAAAACCGCGGTTGATCGACAGCACCGGTCGCTCGCCGAAACCATCGAAGACGATCGTCTGGTTCGCCTCGTCGAGCAGATGCAGCCGCTCGTCGATCAGCGGCCGGCCCGTCTTCGCGCCGAACAGCCGCAGGCACAGCGGCAGCACCATCGGCTGCTTGTCGGGCTGGCCCGGCGTCGCGGGCACGCGCTGGGCGAGGCGCAGCGTCGCGCGGCCGTGTTCGTGCGTCAGCGACGCGGCCACGCGCGGCGTCCCGGCCTGGCCGTACCAGAGGCGGAACTGGCGCAGGTCGACACCGCCGCCGAACTCCATGCAGCGCACGAAATCCTCGCAGGTCGCCGCCGTCCCGTCATAGCGGTCGAAATAGAGGTCGGTCGCCATCCGGAAGCGCTGCGGCCCCAATATGGTCGCCATCATCCGGATCAGTTCGGCGCCCTTGTTGTAGATGGTGGCGGTGTAGAAATTGGAGATCTCCTGATAGCTGTCGGGCCGCACCGGATGCGCGAGCGGGCCCGCATCCTCCGGGAATTGCGCGGCGCGCAGCCCCCGGACATCCTCGATCCGCTTGACCGCGGCCGAGCCCTGATCGGCGGAGAAGCCCTGGTCGCGAAAGACGGTGAAGCCTTCCTTCAACGACAATTGGAACCAGTCGCGGCAGGTGACGCGGTTGCCCGACCAATTGTGGAAATATTCGTGCGCGACGACGGCGGCGATCGCGTCGTAATCGTAATCGGTCGCGGTGTCGGGGTCGGCGAGGATGTAGCGGCTGTTGAAGACGTTGAGCCCCTTGTTCTCCATCGCCCCGAAGTTGAAATCGTCGACCGCGACGATGTTGAACACGTCGAGGTCATATTCACGGCCATAGGTCTGCTCGTCCCACGCCATCGCCAGCTTGAGCGCGTGGAGCGCGTGGTCGGTCTTGGCGAGATCGGCGGCGCGGACCCAGATGCCGAGCTGCACCGCGCGGCCCGACATCGTCGTGAAGGTGCCCCGGTTCGCCGCCAGATCGCCCGCGACGAGCGCGAACAGATAGGAGGGCTTGGGGAAGGGGTCGCGCCACTCGGCCCAATGGCTGGCCCCGGCATCGCCCTGCGCGACCGGATCGCCGTTGGCGAGCAGCACCGGATAGCGCGCCTTGTCCGCGCTCATCCGTACCCGATAGCGGCTGAGGACGTCGGGCCGGTCGGGGAAATAGGTGATGCGGCGAAATCCCTCCGCCTCGCATTGCGTGCAGAGGATGCCGGTCGAGGAATAGAGGCCCATCAACTGGGTGTTCTTGTCGGGCGCGATCTCGACCTCGGTCTTGACGACATGCGCGTCGCCCGACAGCGGGATCACCAGCCCGTCGCCGTCGCGCCGCCAGTCGTTGACCGGCACCCCGTCGACGGTCACCGACAGCAATTCCTGCCCCGCCCCGTCGAGCCGCAGCGGCTCGCCGTGCGCGCCGTTGCGCTTGACGGTCAGCGTGGCGCGAACGCGCGTCGCGGCGGGATCGAGCGTGAAGTCGAGCGCCAGTTCCGGCACCAGCCATTCGGGCGGGCGATAATCCTCGCGACGGGTGACGACGGGGGCGGCGAGGGTCTGCTGGAGGTCCATCACCGCCGAATACACGGCGCGGGCCGAAGGTTCAGCCAAAATCCTCCCCGGGGACGGGGAGGGGGACCGCCAGCGTAGCCGGCGCGCCCCTCGGTCACGCGCTACCTGCGTCTCGGGGAGGATTTGCGAACAGCCATACCCCGGCTATGCCCGGCCCATGCTCAAGCCCTTCGCCTTCGCCCTCCTCCCCCTCGCCGCCATCGCCACCGCCCAGACTGCCGCGGAGCCCGGCGCCCCCCTTCCGCCCGATCAGGCCGCGATGAGGGCACATGTCGCGTTCCTCGCCTCCGACGCGATGCGCGGGCGCGAGGCGGGGAGCCATGAGTTCGACATCGCCGCGCAATATGTCGCCGCGCAGTTCGAGGCCGCCGGGCTGCGGCCGGGCGGCGAGGCGGGCGGCTATCTCCAGCGGGTGCCGCTGGTCGGCTACAAGCTCGACGGCGAGGGGGAGATCGCCTGGACGCCCGGGCGCGGCACGGCCCAGCCGCTCAAGCCCGGCGAGGCGTTCACGCCCAGCGCCAATCCGGGCAAGGCGGCGACGGCGGTCAGCGCGCCGGTGGTGTTCGTCGGCTATGGTATCGACGCGCCGCAATATCGTTTCGACAGCTACAAAGGCGTCGACGTGCGCGGCAAGATCGTCGCCGTGGTGAGCGGCGCGCCCGCGTCGTTCGGCGGCGAGGAGCGTGCTTATTTCGGCTCGGCCGGGACCAAGGCGGCGATCGCCGCGAGCAAGGGCGCGGTCGGGCTCATCACCGTCCAGACCCGCCCCGCCCCCGCGCGGCCGGCCGGGCCGGGCCGGGGCGGCTTCGCGCGGATGACCTGGGCCAATCCCGACGGCACCGGCAAGGCCGACGCGATCCCGCAGCTCGGCACGCTGACGGCGGCGGGCGCGGCGACGTTGTTCGGGGCGGACTGGGCGAAGGTCACCGAGGCGGCGCAGGCCGCCGCGCCGATTTACAAGCCGGTGTCGGCGAAGGGCGTGCTGTCGGTCAGCAGCAAGACCAGCTTCGACAAGGCCGAGAGCAGCAACGTCGTCGGCCTCATCCCCGGCAGCGACCCGGCGCTGGCCAAGGAGGTCGTCGTGCTGTCGGCCCACCTCGACCATATCGGCATGGGCCGGGGGACGACGGGCGACCAGATCAACAACGGCGCGCTCGACAACGCGATCGGCATCGCCAGCCTGATCGAGGAGGCCAGGCGCTTCGCCAAAGACGGCGCGAAGCCGAAGCGGACCGTGATGTTCCTGGCGGTGACGGGCGAGGAAAAGGGGCTGGTCGGTTCCGACTGGTTCGCCAACCACCCGACCGTGCCGCTCGCCGACATCGTCGCCGACATCAACCTCGACATGCCGATCCTGACCTACAGGTTCGAGGACATGATCGTATACGGTGCGGAGCGGACCACGCTCGGCCCGATCGTGCGGCGCGCGGTCGAGTCCGCGGGCGTGGTGATGTCGCCCGACCCGATGCCCGAACAGGGCATCTTCGTCCGCTCCGACCATTTCCGCTTCGTCCAGAAGGGCGTGCCGGCGGTGTTCCTGTGGCCGGGCCAGAAGGGGCCGGGCAAGGCGGCGACCGAGGCGTTCATGAGCAAATGCTACCACCGCCCCTGCGACGAGCTCGCCCAGCAGCCGATCCTGTGGGACCAGGGCCTGCGCTTCGTCGACGTCAACTACCGCATCGCGCGCGAGGTGGCGGATGCCCCGGCGCGGCCGGTGTGGAACAAGGGGGATTATTTCGGGACGACGTACAAGGGGCTGATGGCCAGATGAGATTGTCATGCCGGACTCGTCCCGGCATCCCCTCAAGCGCCGGGCGACATGCCTCGGCTTTGGGGACAGGGCGTGGGTGGATGCCGGCACAAGGCCGGCGTGACAATATATGAACCTCCTGATCTTCGGCCTCGGCTACAGCGCCACCCGCATCGCCGCGCTGGCCGAACGCAACGGCGCGATCGTCGCCGCCACCACCCGCGACGGGCGCGACGCCACGCTGCGTTTCGACGACGCCGCAGCCGTGCTTCCCGCCCTCGCCGCCGCGACGCACGTCCTTTCCTCCGCGCCGCCCGACGCCGCCGGCGACCCGGTCCTCGCCCGCTACGGCCACGTCCTCGCCGGCAAGCATCTCGCCTACCTCTCCTCCACCGGCGTCTATGGCGATACCGGCGGGGCCTGGGTCGACGAGACCGCTGCGCCTGGCGGCCGCCGGCCCGAACGAACCAAGGCGGATCAGGCCTGGCTCCAGCTCGGCGCGCGCGTCTTCCGCCTGCCCGGCATCTATGGCCCCGGCCGCTCGGCGCTCGACCGCGCGCTCGCCGGCGAGGGACGGCGCGTCGGCGGCACGGGCGTGTTCAGCCGCATCCACGTCGACGACCTGGCCGCCGGCGTGGTCGCGGGGCTCGACGCGCCGGCGGGTGCCTACAATCTCGCCGACGACCTCCCGGTTCATGCCGATGACGTCGCGTGCTTCGCCGCCGCGCTGCTCGGCCTGCCCGAGCCGCCGCTCGTCCCGCTCGCCAGCCTGTCACCGATGGCCCGCTCGTTTCACGCCGAGAACCGGCGCGTCGCCACCCTCAAGGCGAAGCGCGTCCTCGGCTGGACGCCATCATACCCCGACTATCGCGCCGGCCTGCGCGCGGTCAGCGCGATGGCGAGCCCTACCCCCGCCAGCACCGCGCCGCCCGCCGCCAGCGGCGTCCAGCGATAGCCCTCGAACACCGTCGACAGCGCCATCGCGATCACCGGCACGATGACCGACGAATAGGCCGCCTTGGCCGGCCCGATCGCGCGCAGCACGGTGAAATACAGCGGAAACGCCAGCGTGCTCGCGGCGAGCGCGAGCCAGGCGATGCCGAGCCAATAGCCCGCACGCGCCTCGATCACCGGCGGCCCCGTCAGCGCCCAGGCGACGCCGGCGTCGATCGCCGCGCCCGCCAGCATCGCCACCGCCAGCGTCGCCGCCATCGGATAGCGCTTCGCCGCCTCGGTCGCCTGGAGCACGTTGGCGCACGACGCCGAGACGATCGCGATCAGCGTCAGCGCGATGCCGCGCACCGACGCCGCCGGCCCGCGCGGGTCGAGCCGCGCCTCGTGCACGAACAGCAGCGCGACGCCCGCCATCGCCACCCCCGACCCGATCACCAATTGCCGCCCCAGCCGCTGGCCGAGAAAGACGCGCGCCAGCACCGCATTGGGCACCAGCAGCATCGCGAACACCACCGCGACCAGTCCCGAGGTCACGAACGCCTCCGCCCGATAGACGAAGTTGAAGTTGAGGCAGAACTGGCAGACGCCGATCGCCACCGCGAATGCCCAGCCGGCGGTATCGAACCGGAAGCTCTCCCCGCGTGCCACCGCCACCCCCGCCATCGCCAGCCCGGCGATGACGAAGCGGTAGGTCACCGACCAGCTCGGCGGCACCACCCCGAGCTGGTCGCGGATCACGAGCCAGGTCGAGCTCCAGATCAGCGTGACGATCGCGAAGGGGACGAGGATGGCGAGGCGGGTGGAATTGGGCCGCGCGTCCGTCACAGCGCCGCGATCGCCCCCGCCAGCGTCGCCACCGCCGCCGCATCGGTGTCCCACGCCGTCACCAGCCGGATCTCGCCCGCCGCCCAGTCGTAGAAGTCGAACCCCCGCGCCCGCAGCGCCGCCGCCTCCGCCGGCGTCGCGCGCAGGAACAGCTCGTTGGCCTCGACCGGATGGATCAGCCGCCCGCCCGCCGCCGCCGCCAGCATCGCGGCATGGTCGTTGGCGGCGCGGGCGTTGGCGAGCCAGATGTCGCCATCGAGCATCGCCAGCACCTGCGCGGCGAGATAGCGGCCCTTCGACAGCAACAACCCCGCGCGCTTGCGCCGGCGCAGCGTCTCTTCGGCCAGCTCGGGCCGGAAGAACACCAGTGCCTCGGCGCTCATCCCGCCATTCTTGACGAAACCGAACGACAGTGCGTCGACCCCCGCCCGCCACGTCAGGTCGGCAGGTGACGCCCCGGTAAAGACCACCGCATTGGCGAAGCGCGCCCCGTCCATATGCAGCCCCCACCCCCGCGCCCGGCACAATGCGCCGATCGCGGCGACCTCGTCGGGACGATAGCTTAACCCGTATTCGGTCGCATTGGTGATCGACACCGCGTGCGGCTGGACGCGGTGGACGTCGTTCGCCTGCGCGTCGGCGACGGCGGCGATGGTCGCCGGGGTGAGCTTCGCGCCCGGTCCCTCGGCGAGCATCAGCTTCGCGCCGTGGGTGTAGAACTCGGGCGCTCCCGCCTCGTCGTTCTGGATATGCGCGTCGCGGTGGCAGATCACGCCGCCCCAGGGCGGGCACAATGCACCCAGCGCCAGGCAATTGGCGGCGGTTCCGGTTGGCACCCACAGCACCCGCACCTCGGTCCCGAACAGCTCGCCGAGCCGCTCGTCGAGCGCCTTCGACCAGCGATCGCCGTCGTAGGCGGTGTCCATCTCGTTGGCATGGCCGAGCGCGGCGAGCACCTGCGGGTGAACGGTCGCGGCATTGTCGGAGAAGAAGCGCATGGCAGGGCTTTAGGGGCTGCCGCCCGATCCGTCATGCCGGACTTGATCCGGCATCCGGGCCATGTCCTACGCGAGCCTGGACCCCGGCTCTTCGGCCGGGGTGACGATCATTGCGGCGGCCCGTCCTCCGGCCGCCGATCCTCGCGCGGCGGCGGCGGCGCCTGGTCCTTCCTGTCCTCGCTCGGCGTGATCGAGATCGCGCCCTTGTCGAGCTTCAGGTGGATGCCGAGCCCCTCGATGTCGCCCGACACGTTCAGCCCGGGGTCGATCAGATTGCCGACCTCGTCGTCCTCGCTGTCGTCGGCGGCTTCCTTGGCCACGACGCGCGGTGCGATGCCCAGCGCCTGGCTCATGAACTGCCGCCACAGCCGCGCGGGCACGCCGCCGCCGTGGAGGCCGGGGTTGGGGGTGTTGTCGTCGTTGCCGACCCAGACGCCGACCACCAGATCCTTCGACCAGCCGATGAACAAAGCGTCGCGCCCGTCCTGCGTCGTGCCGGTCTTGCCCCAGGCGGGGATGCCGAGCGACGCCTCGACCCCGGTGCCCCGGTTGAGCGACGAATCGAGCAGCGCCTTCATCCCCTTCTCGACGTCGTCGGGCATCGACGACTGGCGGCCGACGATCGAGTCGAGCCAGCTCTTGTCCTGCACCTGCGCCACCCCGCGCGGGCGCACCGGGTAATGGCCCTCGGCGATCGCGGCATAAGCGGCGGTCAGCTCCAGCAGCGACACCGTCGAGGTGCCGAGCGAAATCGTCGCCTCGTTGGCGATCGGCGTCGTGATGCCCAGGTCGCGCGCCGCCTTGATGACCGCCTTGACGCCGAGCTGCTGCGTCAGCCGCGCTGCGCAGACGTTGCACGAGCGCGCGAAGGCGCGCTTGAGCGAGATCGGCCCGAGATAGCGCCCGTCGTCGTTGCGCGGCTTCCACCCCGCGAAATCGAGCGGGCTGTCGTCGACGATCGAATCGGGCGTCATGCCCGAGCGCAGCGCGGCCAGATAGACGAACAGCTTGAACGCCGATCCCGGCTGCCGCCGCGCCTGGGTCGCGCGGTTGAAGGTCGACGCCTTGTAATCCTTGCCGCCGACCATCGCGACGACGCGTCCGTCGGGATGCATCGCGACCAGCGCCATCTGCGCCTGCCGCAGCCCCGCGCGCCGCGCCACGCCCTCGGCGATCTGCTGGAGGTGCGGGTCGAGCGTCGTCTCCACCTTGGTATCGGCCGACGTCACCTCGCCCGCCGCCTCGCGCGCCTCGGGCAGCACCCAGTCGGCGAAATAGGTGCCGGTCGGGATCGCCGCGGGCTGGCTGGCGAGCACGCGCTGCGGCTGCACCGCGCGCGCCTCGGCCGCGGTCAGGAAGCCGGCGTCCAGCATCGCGCCGACCACCACCGCCTCGCGCTTGCGCGCGCCCTCCAGATTGCCGGTCGGCGCGAGCCGCGACGGCGCCTTGACCAGCCCCGCCAGCATCGCCGCCTGCCCGACGTTGAGCGTGTCGGGGGTCCGCCCGAAATAATGTTTCGCGGCGGCGGTGATGCCATAGACGTTGTCGCCGAAATAGACGTTCGACAGATAGCGGCTCAGGATCTCGTTCTTGGTCAGCCACGCCTCCAGCCAGAAGGCGATCATCACCTCGCGCAGCTTGCGGCCCAGCGTCCGGTCGGCGTCGAGGAAGGCGTTCTTCGCCAGTTGCTGGCTGATCGTGCTCGCGCCCTGGCTGCGCGCGTCGCTCGTCGTATTGTGCCACAGCGCGCGCAGGATGCCCCGGGGGTCGACCCCCCAATGCGAATAGAAGCGCCGGTCCTCGATCGCGATGAACGCCTGGGTGACGTGCTTGGGCAGCTTGCCCGCGTCGACCGGCGCGCCGATGATCGCGCCGCGCCGCGCGATCGGCGTGCCGTCGTCGGCGGTGACGGTGATCGACGGCGGCGTCGGCGGCTTCAGCGACCGCGACAGCGGCGCGGTGACGGCGAGCCAGCCGATCGCCAGCACCAGCAGCACGATTCCCGCCGCCACCCCCCGCATCGTCCAGCGCAGCCAGCGGCGACGCGGCGCGCGCGGCGTGGCTAGATCGGGATAATAAACGTCGTCGTTATCGTCGACCGGCGCCGCCGGCGCGTCGTCCAGCGCCCGCTCGTAATGGTAGCGCACCCGCCCGGACGAACGGAGCGGGTCGGGATCGGGACGCATGGAGTCGCTCCGGCGGTCGTCCAAGTGTGTTAACGCCCTAATACAGCCGGTGCAAGCCATTCGTCATAAGCGTTCGGGCCGCCCGAACAAAGCCTGTTGTTTCACCCCGCGCCCATGGGCATGGGGGAGGGCGTGAGCAGCTCCCTACCTCTCGTCGTCGGCATCGGCGGCACCATCGGCGGCGTCTCCTCGACCGAGCGCGCGCTTCGCATCGCCATGGACGCGGCGGAGCGGGAAGGGTTCGCCACCCGCCTGTTCGGCGGCGCGGAGATGGCGCGGCTGCCGCTCTACGACCCCAAGGCGACGACGCGCACGGCCGACGAGACCGCCTTCGTCGACGCCGTGCGCCGCGCCTCGGCGCTCATCATCGCCTCGCCCGGCTATCACGGCTCGATCTCGGGCGTCGTCAAGAACGCGCTCGACCTGCTGGAGGAGACCGCGCGGGACGCGCGGCCGTATCTCGCCGACATGCCCGTCGGCCTGATCGCGACCGCGTACGGCTGGCAGGCGACGGGCTCGACGATCGCCGCGCTCCGTTCGATCGTCCATGCGCTGCGCGGCTGGCCGACGCCGTTCGCGGCGGCGATCAACAGCCAGGTCACGAAGTTCGACGGCGAGGGCGGGGCCAACGATCCGGCGGTGGTGGAGCAGCTCTGCCTGGTCGGCCGGCAGGTCGCGCGCTTCTCGACCCTGGTGCCGGGCAGCGTCGAGAAGCAGGGAGCCGGCGGGGCGAGGTGAAGGGTCACGACGACCTCGCCGATCTCGCCCGCCAGCAGGGTCTGTCGGTGCCTGACCTGCTGAAGCGATCAGGCGGCGATGCGGTCGAGCGGGAGAGCGATCCGCGTCGGCCCGTCCAACGCTGACATTTTCCATCCGGGCGACAGATACAGGCTTTCGTACGTTTCGTCGGCGCGTCCGTTCAGCGTTGCCTGGCTGGACCGACCGGCGTGAAGCAACAGCCGCGTCAACCCGAGCCGTTCGGGCAGCGGCGGCCCATAGACGCGCTCGCCGGTCTGCCCGTCATAAGACAGGCTGAAGCGGAGCCCCCGCCGCCCCAGTTGCTCCAGCCCCGCGATCAGCCGCTCCGGCGTCATGCCTTCGGCATATCGCCGATCGCGGCCGATCGACGTGCCGAAATAGGGGGGGTCCATATAGATATAGTCCCGATCGCTCGCGTCGGCCGTCGTCTCAAGCCAATCGCCCGACCGCACCTCGGTTCGCCCGGCCAGCAGCGCCCCTGCGCCGTCGAGCGCCCGCCGCATCTTGTCCGGGCGCATCCCCAGCCGGCGCTTGTCGACGGATTGCGTGAACCTGCCCTTCGCGTTGAACCGCACGGCATTCTTGACGCAACGGCAGGTCAGATAGAGCAGGTCGACCGGGTCACCGCCAGCGTTGAAGCGCTCGCGGATGCTGTTGAAATAGTCCGCCCCGGCGGCAAGCTGGCCGGACCAGACGTGCTCATAGCGATCGGCGACACGGTCGGGCCGCGCGATGATCGCCCGCCACAGTTCGCACATCGGCTCCAGCGAGTCGCCGAGCACCATCCGGCGCGGCCGGCGGTGCGCCGCCGCCCATAGCGACATCGCGGCCGACCCGGCGAACGGCTCGTACCAGGTACGGATGTCGAGCGGCACATAGGCACCGATTTGCGGCGCAAGGCCGCGCTTGCTGCCCTGGTAGGGGATCGGATGCGGCAGGCCTTGCACAGCCCGGACCGTAACGGTGCCAGGCCGCGGCGCAAGACGGGTCGTGGTCATCGCCGCCGGATCGGTTCAAGATCGGGGACGAAATGCCGCTGTCCTACAAGCGACACGATGTGCTTTGCCTCGGCGATGCGTCGCCCGTCCCCGCCACCGTCATGCCGGCGTCCCGACTTCCGCCGCTTGCCGCCGGACAGAGCGACGCTCTATGCCTCAACTTAGCCTAAACTTCCGACCCGCCCCTCCGGAGTATGCCATGCGCCGTCTCGCCCTCCCGCTCCTCGCCGCCGCCGCTCCGGCGGTGGCCCAGACGACGCCCGCCATCGCCACCGACACGCTGAGGAGCGTGACCAGGGAATTGTCCTCCGACGCCTATGAAGGCCGCGCCCCGACCACGCCGGGCGAGGAGAAGAGCGTCCGCTACATCATCCAGCGCTTCCAGCAGGCCGGCCTCAAGCCGGGCAATCATGGCGAGTGGACGCAGGACGTGCCGATGGTCGAGATCACCGCGAAGGACGTCCGGCCCTATACCTTCAGCGGCGGCAAGACCCCCGTCACGATGGCCTACAGGACCGAGATGGTCGCCGGCACCTATCGCGTCGTGCCCTCGATCGCGGTCACCGATTCCCCCGTCGTCTTCGTCGGCTACGGCATCACCGCGCCGGAGAAGGGCTGGGACGATTATGCGGGTATCGACGTCAGGGGGAAGACCGTCGTCATCCTCGTCAACGATCCCGACTGGCGGACGATGACGCGCGATGGCCCGTTCGAGGGTCGCGCGATGACCTGGTACGGTCGCTGGCCCTACAAGTTCGAGAATGCCGCGAAGCACGGCGCGGCCGCCGCGCTCATCGTCCACGACACCGAACCCGCCGCCTATCCCTGGGCGGTGGTGCAATCGTCCTGGACCGGCGCGCAATACGAGCTCGACGAGGCCGGCGGCCATCTCGACCAGAGCCAGGTGATCGGCTGGATGCAATTGGCCAAGGCGAAAGAGCTGTTCGCCAGCGCCGGCAAGGATTTCGCGGGCCTGTCGGCGGCGGCCAGGGTCAGGGGCTTCAAGGCGGTGCCGCTCGGCGTGACGCTGTCGACCGGCTTCACCAACGCGGTCAGGAAGTCGCTTTCGCACAATGTCATCGGCGTGCTGCCGGGGACGACGGCGCCCGGCGACACCGTCCTCTACTCGGCGCATTGGGACCATCTCGGCCATTGCGAGCCCGTCAACGGCGACGGCATCTGCAACGGCGCGCTCGACAACGCGTCCGGGGTCGCCGGGCTGGTGGCGCTGGCGGAAGCCCATGCGAAGGCGGGGCCGGCCAGACGCTCGGTCGCCTTCCTCGCGGTGACGGCGGAGGAATCGGGGCTGCTCGGGTCGCGCTATTATGCCGAGCATCCGGTCTATCCGCTCGCCACCACGGTCGGCGGGGTCAACATGGACGTGCTCAACGTCAAGGGCCGGACCAGGGACTTCGAGATCACCGGCGCGGGCAAATCCGCGATCGAGGACATGGTGAAGCCCCTCCTCGCCGCCCAGGGCCGCCGCATCAGCCCCGAGCCCAACCCGGAGCGCGGTGGCTATTACCGCTCCGACCATTTCTCCTTCGCGAAGCTCGGCGTGCCGATGCTCGACGGCGGCTCGGGACAGGACCTGGTCGTCGGCGGCGTCGCGGCCGGCCATGCGGCGCAGGAGGATTATGTCGCCCATCGCTACCACAAGCCGCAGGACGAATATGACGCGGCCTGGGACTGGTCGGGTGCGGTCGAGGATCTGACCGTCTATTACCGGCTCGGGCGCAAGCTGGCGGACACGCCGGGGCTGTGGCCGAACTGGTATCCGACGGCGGAGTTCAGGGCGGTGCGGGACAAGGACAGGGCGGGGAAGTGACGAGTTTCCCTCTCCTCTTTGGGGAGAGGGAGGGAGCCGCGCAGCGGCGGAAGGGAAAGGGGGCGGCGCATCGCGCCGCGCGCGCCGAAGGCGCGCTCGACCCCTCTCCCAAGCTTCGCTAGGCGCGATGCGCCAAGCTGCGCTAACCCTCTCCCCTGTCCAGGGGAGAGGGAAGAGAGATGTCCATGCCACCGCCCCCGCCCCCCGAATGGTCCCCCCACGCCGCCGTCTGGATCGGCTTCCCCAGCCATCCCGAGCTTTGGGCCGACGACCTGGAGCCGGCGCGCGAGGAGGTCGTCGCCTTTGCCCGCGCCGTCCACGCCGACGGGCGCGGCGAGCAGGTGCTGCTCGTCGCCGCCGATGACGAGGCGGCGGCGGCGGCATGGGCGCTGGCGCCCTTCGCCAGCGTCGTCGTCGAGCCGTTCGGCGACATCTGGCTGCGCGACACCGGCCCGATCGTCGACGGCAACGGGGCTGCGCGGGACTTCGCCTTCAACGGCTGGGGCGGCAAATATGATCTGCCCGGCGACGAGACGATCGGCGCGCGCCTCGCCCGCCGGCAGGGGCTGGCGGTCAACACGCACGACTGGGTGCTGGAGGGCGGCGCGATCGACGGCGACGGCACGGGGACGGTCGTCACGACGCAGCAATGCCTCCTCAACCCCAACCGCAACCCCGGCCTCCCCCGCGCCGCGATCGAGGAGCGCCTCGCCGCCGATCTCGGCTTCACCCGCGTCGTCTGGCTCGACGAGGGGCTGCTCAACGACCACACCGACGGCCATGTCGACAACCTCGCCCGCTTCGTGGCCCCGGGCGTCGTCGCCATCCCGGAGGCGGCCGAGAACGACCCCAATTGGCTGATCTACCAACACGCCAGGCGCGACGCGCTCGCCGGCGGGCTGGAGGTGGTCGGCATCCCCTCGCCCGGCCGCGTGCTGCGCGACGAGGAGATCGTGCCGGCGAGCTACATGAACTTCTACATCGGCAATGTCGCGGTGGTGGTCCCCCTCTACGGCGCGCCTAACGACGCCGCCGCGGTAGAGGCAATCGGCGCGCTCTTCCCGGGCCGCGAGGCGATCGGCCTGCGCGCCGACGCCATCCTGACGGGCGGAGGGAGCTTCCACTGCATCAGCCAGCAGGTGCCCGCCCTATGACCGAAATCACCGTTGCCGCGCTCCAGCTCGGCTTTACCGATGACCTGGAGCGTAACATCGCCAACGTCTCGCGGTTGGTCCGCGAAGCGGCGGGGCGGGGGGCGCAGGTCATCCTGCCGCCCGAGCTGTTCGAGGGCGAATATTTCTGCCGCGTCGAGGACGAGGGGCTCTTCGCCAACGCCAGACCCGTGGGCGAGCATCGCGCCGTGCTGGCGATGCAGGCGCTGGCCGAAGCGCTGGGCGTGTGGATCCCGACCAGCTTCTTCGAGGCGGATGGGCCGCATCATTACAACAGCCTGGCGATGGTCGGCCCCGACGGCGAGGTCCGCGGCGTCTATCGCAAGAGCCACATCCCCGACGGGCCCGGCTATGAGGAGAAATTCTATTTCCGCCCCGGCAACACCGGCTTCAAGGTGTGGAACGGGCCGGGCGCCACGCTCGGCGTCGGCGTCTGCTGGGACCAATGGTATCCCGAAACCGCCCGCGCGATGATGCTGATGGGGGCCGAAGTGCTGTTCTACCCCACCGCGATCGGCTCCGAGCCGCACGACACCTCGCTCGACACCGCCCGGCTGTGGCGCCGCGCGATGGTCGGCCATGCGGTGTCCAACGTCGTCCCCATCGTCGCCGCCAATCGCGTCGGGGTAGAGCACGGCCAGACCTTTTACGGCACGTCGTTCATCGCCGACGAACGCGGCGACATCCTCGCCGAGCTCGGCCGCGAGGAGGAGGGCGTCGTCACCGCCACGCTCGACCTCGCCCGCATCAAACGCCACCGCGCCGCCTTCGGCTTCTTCCGCGATCGTCGGCCAGACCTGTACGGGCGGCTGGTGGAGGACCGATAGAATCTGTCCAGGCATCCCTCCCCGGCGAAAGCCGGGGTCCAGGCCTGAGCTCGGGACTGGGTCCCGGCTTTCGCCGGGAAAGGATGTTCGACGCTTACCGCTCCGCCGCCGCGCGCTCGATGAAGCGGGCGGTCAGCTCGGGCTGCGTCACCGGGAGCATGTGGCCGCCGTCGACCAGCTCCAGCCGGCAGCGCGGGATCTGGCGCGCGGCCTCCTCGCCGTCGCGGCGGCAGTCGAGCACCTGGTCGCCGCGCCCGTAGAGGATCGAGACCGGCAGCGTCAGCTCGCCGTAGCGGGGCTGGAGCAGCGCCATCTCCCGGTTCACGCCGCCGAGCTCGAACATCGCCGCCGCGATATTGCCGGGCCGCAGCGCCAACGCGCCGCCGCCGCGCACCTCGAAATCGCCGGGCGCGGGCTCGGGCGCGAAGACGTTCTTGCGCGTCGCCGTCGAGGCCAGCCGGCCGAGCGGCACGGCCAGCATGTGCGCGATCGCGAGGCGTCCGGCCTTGGAGGTCGCGCCGGCGGCGAGGCCCCGGAACACCGCCGGCGGGTCGGGCTGCGGCTGCGTCAGCGGCGCGATCAGCGCCAGTCCCCGCACCACGCCCGGATGGTTCAGCGCCAGCGCCAGCCCGAGCGCGCCGCCCAGCGAATGGCCGACGTACAGCGGCCGCTCCAGCCCCAGCGCGCCGATCCCCGCGGCGATCATCGCCGCCTGCTCGACCACGCCCGGCTCGACCCCGGCCTCGACGGTCGAATAGCCCGAGCGCGGCCGGTCGATCAGGATGACGCGGTGATGCGCCGCGACGAGATCGGCGAGCGCATAGGAGAAGTTGCGAAGCTGCCCGCCCAGCCCATGCACCATCACCACCGGCGAGCCCCCAGGGCTTTCGGCGCCGAGCGCGACGTAATGCAGCCGCGCGCCCGGCACGTCGACGAACCCGCCGTCCGCCGGCACCCGCGCCTCCGCGCGGCGCGCCTGCCAGTGCGAGAACAGCGCCAGCCCCGCGCCGACCGCCGCCCCCGCGCCGATCCCGATCGCCGCCGTCCTGCTCTTGCTCATGCCATCGCTCCCAGTTCCGCCCTCACCGCCAGCGCCCGCGCGAAGACCGCCTCGAACATCTCAGGTGTCAGGCGACGCGTGTTCGTATTGTAGCGCGAGCAATGATAGCTATCGATCAGGATCCGGCCATCGGGCATCCGATGTTCGGCGAGATGGCCGAAGGTCGCCTTGGGCAGCCGCCCGCCGAGCGTCTTGACCGCCGACTGATGCGCGATCTGACCGAGCGCGATGAAGACGCGCGCCGTGGGCAGCGCGGCGACGGGCGCCTCCAGGAAGGGGCGGCAGGTGCGGATTTCTTCCGGCGTCGGCTTGTTCGCGGGCGGCAGGCAGCGCACCGCGTTGATCAGGATCGCGCCGGTCAGCGTCAGTCCGTCGTCGGGGCGGGCATCGAACACGCCCTCGCTGAGACCGAACTTGGCGAGCGTCGCGAACAGCAGCTCGCCGGCATAGTCGCCGGTGAACGGGCGGCCGGTGCGGTTGGCGCCGTGCTTGCCAGGCGCAAGTCCGACGATCCCGAGCCACGCGTGCGGATCGCCGAACGCGGGCACCGGCGCGTTCCACCAGCCGGGATGCTCGACCCGCAGCTCCTCGCGGAACGCGACGAGCCGGGGGCAGCGCGGGCAGTCGCGCGGCGGCTCGGTGGCGGGGAGGGGGGAGAGCGTCACGGCTTTCTCCTGCCGTCCGCGTCGCGCGAAGTCGAGCGTTGACCCTGCCCGGACTTCGCTCGACACGCAGGGCGATGGCGTGGACCTATCTCATCGCGCTCGGCTCCAACCGCCGGGGTCGGCATGGCGCGCCGGCGGCCGAGGTGAGCGCGGCAGCGGCGGCGATCGGTGCGAAGACCCTCTCGCCGGTGATCGCCAGCGCGGCGGTCGGGCCCTCCATCCGCCGCTTCGCTAACGCGGCGGCGCTAATCGAGACGGTCGACGACCCGCCGGCGCTGCTCGCCCGCCTCAAGGCGATCGAACGTGCCTTCGGGCGGCGGCGGGGCCGGCGCTGGGGCGCGCGGGTGATCGACCTCGACATCATCCTCTGGTCTCGAGGCCGCTGGCGTTCGCCGGGGCTGACCGTCCCCCACGCCGCCTTTCGCGACCGCGCCTTCGTGCTCGGCCCGCTTGCCGCCATCGCCGCCGACTGGCGCGATCCGGTGTCCGGCCGCACCGTCCGCCAGCTCCACCGGCGGTTGACCCGCCTTGCCCGCCTCCCTAGGCGCGTCCCGCTGGAAGGGGTCCGTAGCTCAGTTGGCAGAGCAAGCGACTTTTAATCGAGAGGTCCCGGGTTCGAGCCCCGGCGGACCCACCAGCGACCGCGTTCGTCGCCGCCTGCCGCCGCTGCTGGTCGGTGCGGGCGTGGCGGCGGCGGGCGTGGCGCTGCTGCTGCTCGTCGCCGGGCTGGCCGCGGCGCGCTGGCCGTTCGGGTTCGACCGCGCGATCATCCTCGGTCTGCGCCATTGGGGTGGCCCACCCTGGCTGCGCGATACGGCGCGCGACATCACGTCGCTCGGCAGCGGCGCGGTGCTGACCAGCGTCGTGGTCGCGGTCGCGGGGCTGCTCCTCGTCCAGCGCCACCGGCTGACCGCGCTGGCGCTGGCCGCCGCCGCGTGGAGCGGCAGCGAGGCGGTGACGCTGCTCAAGGCGCATGTCGACCGCCCCCGCCCGACGATCGTCGACCATTGGGCGGTGGTGGACAACGCCAGCTTCCCCAGCGGCCACGCCGCGTCGAGCGCGGTGATCTACCTGACGCTCGCCGCGCTCGCCTCGCAGGTGACGCGGGGTCGGGCGGTGCGCGCCTATCTGATCGCGGTCGCCATCCTGCTGGTCGGCGCGATCGGCGTCAGCCGCGTGTACCTCGGCGTCCACTGGCCGTCGGACGTGCTGGCGGGGTGGAGTTTCGGCACGCTCTGGGCGATCGGCTGGTGGCGCGCGACAGTCGCCGCGCGCGCCTCATTCTCGGGCCAGCAACGCTGACCAGGCTGCGCCGGCCCGCTCCCCCACCCGGCCTCCCAAGCAGCTTATTCTATGGGAGGCCGGGTGGGGGAGCGGGCCGGCGCAGCCTATCCGCGTGAGCGGATCAAAGACCCAGCAATCGGCGCGCCGCCTTCAGGTGTGGCGCATCGACCATCCTGCCGTCGAGCTGGAGTGCGCCGGCACCGGGATGGGCGGCGAACAGCTCGACCACGCGGCGGGCGTGGGTCAGCTCCTCGTCGGACGGCGTGAAGGCGGCGTTGATGACCGCCACCTGCGACGGATGGATCGCCATCATGCCGGCGAACCCGTCGCGCCGCCCGCGCGCGGCGTAGGCGGCGAGGGCGTCGAGGTCGCGGAAGTCGGGATAGACCGTCTCGATCGCCGCCACCCCCGCCGCGTGCGCCGCGAACAACGTCAGGCTGCGCGCGAGGCGATAGGGGTCGGTGTAGCTGCCGTCCGCCTCGCGGCTGGCCGACGCCCCGATCGCGGCGGGCAGATCCTCCGCCCCCCAGGTCAGGCCGGCAAGGTGCGCGGTGGCCTTGGCGTAGGTGCCGAGCCGAAAGATCGCGGACGGCGTTTCCGTAGCGACGGGAAGGATGGGCAACGGCAGGCGCTCGGCGAGGGCCAGCACGTCCGCCGCGCCCTCCGCCTTGGGCAGCATCAACCCATCGGGCCGCGCATCGGCGAGCGTGGCAATGTCGTCTTCAAAGAACACGGAGTCCAGCGGATTGACCCGAACGAAGACGAATGGCGGGTCACCCTCACCCTTCCGCGGCTGCGCCGCTCCCTCCCTCTCCCACTGGGAGAGGGAAGGGGCCCGCCCGCGCAGCGGGTGGGAAGGGTGAGGGTGACCACCGCTGCGATATTCCCGCACCGCCGCCCGCGCCGCCGCCTTCCGCTCCGGCGTCACCGAATCCTCGAGATCGAGGATGATCGCATCCGCTCCGCTCGCCGCCGCCTTGGCGAAGCGCTCCGGCCGGTCCCCCGGCACGAACAGCAGCGAGCGCAGCCTCACCGCTGCCGCTCCGCCAACTGGCGTTCGCCGAGCCGTCTTTCCCACGCGAGCGCATCCCTGACGATACCGTCGAGGTCGTCATGCGCCGGCCGCCACGCCAAGGTTGCCAGGATTGCCTTGTTGTCCGCGATCGTCGCCGCCGAATCCCCCGCGCGGCGACCCTCCAGCCGGCGCTCCAGCTTCATGTTCGTCACGCGATCGACCGCGTCGAGCACCTGCATCACCGAGAAGCCCCGGCCATAGCCGCAATTGAGCGTATGGCTCCGCCCCGGCTCGGCCGCGAGCAGGTCGAGCGCCGCGACATGCGCGGCGGCGAGGTCCGACACATGGATATAGTCGCGCACTCCCGTCCCGTCGGGCGTGTCGAAGTCGGTCCCGTACACGCCGACCGCCTCGCGCTTGCCCAGCGCCGCCTCGACCGCGATCTTGAGCAGATGCGTCGCGCCCACCGTCGACTGGCCCGACCGCCCGCGCGGATCGGCGCCCGCGACGTTGAAATAGCGCAGCACGCAATAGTTCATCGGATGCGCGAAGGCGACGTCGCGCAGCATCGCCTCGGTCATCAGCTTCGACGTGCCATAGGGGTTGATCGGGATCGTCGGGTCGCCCTCCGCCACCGGCACCCGCTCGGGCGCGCCATAGACCGCCGCCGTCGAGGAGAAGATGAAATGCGGCACCCCGGCCGTGACCGCGCTTTCCAGCAGCGCCCGCGTCGCGACGGTGTTGTTGCCGTAATATTTGAGCGGGTCGCTGACCGATTCCGGCACCACGATCGACCCCGCGAAATGCATGATCGCGCGCACCTCATGCTCGCGCAGCACGTCCGCCACGCGCGGGTCGGCGACGTTCATCTCGACCAGCGTGGCACGCGGATCGATCAACCAGCGGAAGCCGGTGGACAGATTGTCGACCACCACCACTTCGTGCCCCGCGTCGAGCAGCGCGAGCACGGCGTGGCTGCCGATATAGCCCGCGCCGCCCGTGACGAGCACTTTTCCCGTAAAAGCCATGACCTGATCCCTTTGCGGGCGCGTTAGCGGCTTCCTACATCGGCAGACAAGGAGACATGCACATGACCGAATATGCAACGCTCGCGGGCGGCTGCTTCTGGTGCGTCGAGGCGGTGTTCAAGGACGTGATCGGCGTCGAGAGCGTCGAGAGCGGCTATATCGGCGGCACGATGGCGGACCCGGACTATCGTTCGGTATGCAACGGCACAACCGGCCACGCGGAGGCGATCCGCGTCGGTTTCGACCCGGCGCAGGTTTCGTACGCCGACCTGCTCGACATCTTCTTCGCGACGCATGAGCCGACCCAGCTCAACCGCCAGGGCAACGATGTCGGCACGCAATATCGCTCGGCGATCTTCCCCGAGACGGTGATGCAGGAGGAGCAGGCCAATCAGGCGATCGCCCGCGCGCAGGCGGATCAGTCCAAGCCGATCGTCACCACGATCGAGCCCTTCGACAAATGGTGGCCGGCCGAGACCTATCATCAGGATTATTGGGAGACCTCGGGCCGCTCGAACCCCTATTGCGTCGCCGTCATCCCGCCCAAGCTCCAGAAGCTCCGCAAGAGCTTCGCGGCGCGGACGAAGTCGATGGCGAACGCCTGACGTCCGCGATCGACCGCGCAGCCTCAATGGTCGAGCAGATGTGCCTGGACGACGCGTAGCGGCGCCAGCGCGCTGTCGACCGCGCCGACCAGGGCGATGGTCCCGGTGCCGACCGCGGCGAGCAGGAACAGATACTGGAGCATCCGGCCCCATTGGCGGCTGCGGTCGGGGGAGGGCTGGCGCGCCGCCCGGCGGCGGTCGACGCCGTCGCCCGGTGCCGCGCCCGGCGGCGTCCCGGCGGGGGAGAGCAGGGTCTTGAGGTCGATGCGGTCCTGCGTCCTGACGCCGAAATCGTCGCCGCTGCGCCAGACGATCTTGCCGACGATCACCGTCGTGTTGCGCCGCACCTCCAGATAGCTGCCCAGCATCGGCGCCTCGCCGGCCGACAGCATCATGCCGCGCGACGAGACGTTGCGGATGTGCACGTCGCTCCAGCCGCTATCCGATCGCATCCGCGCCGACAGCCGTACCGGCGTTCGTTTCTCGCGCTGCTTCATCGATCGACGGGCTGCATCCTTTCGGATGTAGCGGATAAACCACGACATTACGTAAGGTTACATGGTTACGACGGCGTCAACCTGTGTGGGTCAGCGGTGCGCGGCGCGGCGCAGACGGTCGTTGATCGCCTCGCCCAGGCCCTCGCCCGGCACCGGCGCGACGGCGATGCGCGCGCTATGGGCGGCATCGGCGCGGTGCAACGCCGCGAACAACCGTGCGGCGGCCTCGTCCAGCTTGCCCCCGGCCGACAGCGTATCGTCCCCCGCGACCGGCCCGAACCCGATCAGCCATTCGTCGTCCTCGGCGCTCGTCGCTTCCAACCGCAGCGGCTTCGTCGGCGCATAATGGCTGTCGAGCTGCCCCGGCGCGGAGACCCGCTGCCACCCCGGCGCGGGCCGGGGCCCGGTATTGGGCTGCGTCGCAACCTGGTTCCGGCCTTCGCCGCGAAGGTTACGTGCGAGTTGCTCGACGGTGATGGGACCCGGCCTCAACACCCGCCCATCCATCACGATCGTCGACTCGACGCCCTGCGCGCACGCCCCATCGTCCACGATCAGCGGCACCGCCCCACCCAGGCTCGCCGCGACATGTTCGGCCCGGGTCGGGCTGATCCCCCCGCTCCGGTTCGCCGACGGCGCGGCGAGCGGGCGCCCGCTCGCCGTCAGCAGCGCCCGCATCGCCCGATGCGCCGGCACGCGTATCGCGATCGTGTCGAGCCCCGCCGTCACCAGCGATGCCACCCCCGCGTCCGCCCGCCGCGGCAGCACCAGCGTCAGCGGTCCCGGCCAGAACGCCGCCGCCAGCGCCCGCGCCGCGTCGTCGAACACCGCCAGCCGCTCTCCCGCCGCGAGGTCGAGGACATGCACGATCAGCGGGTTGAAGCTCGGCCGCCCCTTCGCCGCATAGATACGCGCCACCGCCGCCGCGTTCGTCGCGTCCGCCGCCAGCCCGTACACCGTCTCGGTCGGCACCGCGACGATCCGGCCATCGGCGATCAGCGTAGCCGCCTGCGTGATCGCCGCGTCGCCGAAGGGCAGAATGGTTGGTCCGGCCATGCCTGCGCGCTATAGGCCCGCGCTCCCGCGGAGACCAACATGCCCTTCACCCCCCCGACCGCCGAGCAGCGCTTCGTGTTGAACGAGGTGGTCCGCCTGCCCCAACTCGCCGCCACCGAGCGTTTCGCCGCCGCCTCGCCCGACGTCATCGACGCGGTGCTGGAGGGGATCGGCGCATTTGCCGCCGGCGAGTGGGAGCCGCTCGCCAAGGCGGGCGATACCGTCGGCGCGACCTGGACCCCCGACGGCGTCCGCCTGCCCGATGGCTATGCCCGGGCGTATCGGGACTATGTCGAGGGCGGCTGGGGCACGATCGGGGTCGCGGAGGAATGGGGCGGGCAGGGCCTGCCCTTCGCCATCCAGACCGCCGTGCTGGAGACGCTCGGCGGGGCGAACATGGCCTTCGCGCTCTGCCCGACGCTGACCGTCGGCGCGATCGAGGCGCTCGCGCACCACGGCTCGCCCGCGCAGCAGGCGGCGTATCTGCCGAAGCTGGCGACCGGCGAATGGACCGGGACGATGAACCTGACCGAGCCGCAGGCCGGCTCCGACGTCGGCGCGCTGCGCACGATGGCGACCCCGCGTGGCGACGGGACGTGGAGCATCAAGGGCACGAAGATCTTCATCTCCTTCGGCGACCACGATCTCGCCGACAATATCGTCCACCTCGTCCTCGCCCGCACCCCCGACGCGCCCGCGGGGACGCGGGGCATCTCGTTGTTCCTCGTCCCCAAGATGCGGCTGGACGGCGAGCCGAACGACGTCCGCGTCGTCTCGATCGAACACAAGCTCGGCCTCCACGCCTCGCCCACGTGCGTCCTGTCCTTCGGCGATCATGACGATTGCATCGGCGAGCTGATCGGGCCGGAGCATGGCGGGATGCGCGCGATGTTCACGATGATGAACAACGCCCGCCTCAACGTCGGCCTCCAGGGCGTGCAGGTCGCCGAGGCCGCGACCCAGGCGGCGGTCGCCTATGCGCTCGACCGCGTCCAGTCGCCGCGCGCCGGCAGCGCCAGCCGCACATCGGTCGCGATCGTCGAGCATCCCGATGTCCGCCGGATGCTGCTGCGCATGAAGGCGCAGACCCAGGCCGCGCGCGCGCTCGTCTATTACGCCGCCGGCCAGGTCGACCGCGCGACGCTCGGCGACCCTGACGCGCGCGGCCGGCTCGAACTCGTCACCCCGCTCGCCAAGGCGCACGGCACCGACCTCGGCTGCGAGGTCGCGAGCCTCGGCATCCAGGTCCATGGCGGCATGGGCTATGTCGAGGAGACCGGCGCGGCGCGGTTCCTGCGCGATGCGCGCATCACCCCGATCTACGAAGGCACCAACGGCATCCAGGCCGCCGACCTCGTCGGCCGCAAGCTCGGGCTGGAGAATGGCGCGGTATTCGCAGGCCTGATCGCCGACATCAAGGCGGAGGCGGAGCACGTCGAGCTCACGGCGCTGGTCGAGACCTGCGACGCCATCGGGCGGACGCTGTCGACCGCCGATCATGACGACCGGCTGGCGGCGAGCTACCCCTTCCTCACCATGCTGTCGGTCGCGGTGTGCGGCTGGCTGCTCGAACGCGAAGCCCGCGCAGCCGAGGACGACGCCTTCGGCCGGGCGAAGCGGGTCACGGTTCGCTTCTACCTCGACCAGATCGTTCCCGAAGCCCTGGGCTTGCGCGCGGCGGCGACGGCCAGCGCCGAGGTACTGTACGCGCTGCCGGCGGAGGCGTTTGCGGCATAGGGAGCAGGGAACAGGGAGCAGGTACGAGAATTGGCTCCCTGCTCCCTGCTCCCTGCTCCCTGGAACCCATGTTCGACCTCTCCACCTACCTCACCCGCATCAGCCTCGCCGCTCGCCCGACGCCGGACGAGGCGGGGCTCCACGCGCTCCACCGCGCCCATCGCCTCGCCATTCCGTTCGAGAATCTCGACATCGCGCTCGGCCGCCCGATCGCGATCGATTCCGCCGCCGTCGCCGCCAAGCTCGTGACCGCCAAGCGCGGCGGCTATTGCTTCGAGCATCACCGTCTCTTCGCCGACGCGCTCGCCGCGCTCGGCTTCATCGCCCGCCCCCTGACCGGCCAGGTGCTGCTGAGCGGCACCGCGACGCCGCCCGGCACCCACGCGCTCAGCCTGGTGACGATCGCCGGGCAGGACTGGATCGCCGACCCCGGCTTCGGCGGCAGCTACGCCCCGCCCATGCCGCTCGTCGACGGCGCTCAGGCGACCGCCACCGACGGCGCGCGCTTCGTCCTGCGCGCGGCAACCGACGGCTGGCTCCTGCTCCGCGACGGCGACCCGGGGACGACCGACGGGCGCGGCGGCGGCGCGGGCTGGCGGCCGCAATACCGTTTCACCCTCGGCGAGGTCTCGGAGGCGGACCTCGCCTCGGGCAACGCGTGGACATCGACCGACCCCGACAGCCGCTTCGTCCGTCACCGCATCGTCAGCATCGTCCTGCCTCACGGCTTCGCGCGCCTGACCGATCGCCACTACCGGCGACAGGTCGGCGCGGCGGTGAGCGAGGCCGAGATCACCGACCCCCGCGTCTACCGCCTGCGCCTGAGCCTGATGTTCGGCATCGACCTGACTGCCGAGCAGGTAGTGAGGCTGGCCCTCTTGTGAAGCCTCCCGGGATGGAGGGAGATCGGTGAACTCAGGCCTCCGCCCGCTCCAGCAGCGCGCCCGCGTCCAGCCCCAGCAGGTCGATATGGCTCCGGATGCGCGGCCAATGTTCCTCGACGAAGCGCGCGCGCTCGGTCACGCGCAGCCGCTCGGCCGCGCCGGGCAGCACGAACATGCCGACGCCGCGCCGCACCTCGACATAGCCGTCGTCCTGAAAGCTCTGATAGGCCTTGGCGACCGTCAGCGGGTTGGCGCCATGTTCGGCCGCCAGCGCGCGCACCGAGGGGAGCTGGTCGCCTGCCACGAAATCGCCGCGCAGGATGCCGGCCGCGATCGTCCCGCGCAGCCGCAGATAGACGGGGGAGTCCCCATCTACCATCGCGGGCGGCTTGTCGCTGTCATGCTGCCTTAATACAGCAAGGGTGCGGGTTGTCGAGTCTTACGGCCGCCACCGGGTGACGATCGCGCCCATATCGGGACGCGGGCGTTCGTCGAGCGGGCGCGAGGGCGTGCCGATGAAGACGAAGCCCACCAGCCGTTGGTCCGCGCTCCCGAACGCGTCGCGCACCACGTCCGAAAAGGCCGGCCACCCCGTCAACCACCCCGCCGCATAGCCCATCGCGTGCGCGGCATGGAGCAGGTTCATCGCCGCCGCCCCCGCCGACAGCTCCTGCTCCCAGAGCGGAATCTTGGCTCCCGCGACCGGCGCGGACAGCACTACCACCAGCGCCGGCGCCTGCGTCGCGAACTGCCGCGCGGCGTCGAGCTCATGCGTCGGCGCGTGCGCGTGATCGGCGGCCCAGGTAGCGGCGAGCAGATCCGCGAACGCCTCGCGCGCGCCGTCCTCGACCACCACGAAGCGCCACGGCGCGAGCTTGCCGTGATCGGGCGTGCGCGCCGCGATCGCCAGCATCCGGTCGATCTCGTCCGCGCTCGGCCCCGGCGCGCCGAGGTCGCGCGGCTTGCCCGAGCGGCGGGTGGCGAGGAGGGACAAAGGCGTGGAGGCATCGTTGAGCATGGAGGGCATGTACAGGGTGCGGCGGGTGCTATCCACCACCACCGTCACACCGGCCTCGTGCCGGTGTCCACTTCGGGTCCGGGCGCTCGCCCGAACCCGAGCGACACGCGCGAACTACGGTGGATGCCGGCACGGGGCTGGCATGACGATGTTTACACGCCAATCCAACCCGCTACGGTCCCCCCCCACCCCTGGGGAGAACAGCGAGTGGCGAGTGCCTATGCCGGCGGCGGGATTCCCCCGCACGCGAAGACCTTCCTCGGCCACCCTCGCGGCCTGTTCATGCTGTTCTTCGCCGAGATGTGGGAGCGCTTCTCCTATTACGGGATGCGCGCCATCCTGGTGCTTTACCTTACCAAGCATTTCCTGTTCGCCGAACAGCCCGCCTACGCGATCTACGGCGCGTACACCTCGCTGGTGTACATCACGCCGATCATCGGCGGCTATATCGCCGACCGCTATCTCGGGCCGCGCAAGGCGGTGCTCGCGGGGGGCATCTTCATCACCGTCGGCCACCTGATGATCGCCGCGGTCGAGGGGCCGCTCGGCGTCCAGGGCTCGGCGCTCAACGGCTTCTATCTCGCGCTCGCCTTCATCATCGTCGGCACCGGCTTCCTCAAGGCGAACATCTCGGTGCTGGTCGGCAAGCTCTACCCCCGCGACGACCTGCGCCGCGACGGGGCGTTCTCGATCTTCTACATGGGCATCAACACCGGCGCGTTCGCCGGGCCGATCATCGTCGGCATCCTCGGCGAAACGGTCGGCTGGGGCTATGGCTTCGGCGCGGCGGGGGTCGGCATGGCGCTGGGCCTGATCGTCTTCGTGCTGTTCCGCCCCGCGCTGCACGGCGTCGGCGAGCCGCCGGTTCCGGCGGCGCTCAGGGCGAAAAGCGCGATCGGCCTGCCGGTCGAATGGACGATTTATGCGGGCGCCATTGCCGGCATCGCCGTGTGCTGGTGGCTGGTACGCAGCCAGGGCGCGGTCGGGACATTGCTCCTGCTCGCGGCCGTGCTTACGGTCGGCTCGATCCTCCTGACCGCCGTGCGCCGCCTGCCGCGCGACGAGCGCGACCGCATCTTCGCCGCCTTGTTCCTGATCGCGCTGTCGCCGCTGTTCTGGGCGCTGTTCGAGCAGGCCGGATCGTCGCTCAACCTCTACACCGACGCGTCGGTCGACCGGACGCTGCTCGGCTGGACCATCCCGGCCTCGGTGTTCCAGTCGGTCAACAGCTTCTTCATCATCACGCTGGCGCCGGTGTTCGGCGCGCTGTGGATCGCGCTGGCCAGGCGCGGGCGCGAGCCGTCGGCGCCGTTCAAGTTCGGGATCGGCCTGATCCTCGTCGGCGCGGGCTTCTTCGCGCTGATCCTCGGCGCGCCGGCGCAGGGGCTGACGCCGGCGATCTTCATCATCCTGCTCTACATGCTCCACTCCATGGCCGAGCTCTGCTTCTCGCCGGTCGGGCTGTCGTCGATGACGCGGCTGTCGGTGGCGAACATGACCGGACTGATGATGGGCACCTGGTTCCTCGCCACCGCGGCGGGCAATTTCATCGCCGGACTGATCGCGCAGGCGACCGGCGGGGAGGGGGCCGGCGTCGAGCGCGTGCTGGCGGTCTATGGCCGCATCGGCTGGTTCTCGATGGGCGTCGGGGTCGTCGTGCTGCTGATCGCGCCGTTCGTGACGCGGCTGATGCACCTCGACCGCCTCGCCGACCCCGACCACGCGCTGGCGGGCGACGCGGCGATCGGCGAGCCGGCGGCGGCGGGGCTCGATACCCGCGCCGAGCTGAAACCCGGGGGATAAGGCGATGGAGCAGGTAGCGCTGGCGGCGATCGCCTTCGTGGGGAGCCACTTCCTGCTGTCGCACCCGTTGCACGCCCCGATCGTCGGCGCGGTCGGCGAGCGCGGGTTCCTCGGCCTCTATTCGCTGGTCGCCTTCGCGACGCTCGGCTGGCTGGTATTCGCCTACCGCGCCGCGCCGATGACGCCGATGCTGTGGCCGGTCGGCGACGGATTGTGGGCGGTGGCGACCGTCGTCATGCTGGTCGCGAGCGTGCTGCTGGTCGGCTCGCTGATCGGCAACCCCGCGCTCCCCGGCGGCAGCGCGCCGGCGGCGGTGCCGGCCGAGGCGCGCGGCGTGTTCGCGATCACCCGCCACCCGATGATGTGGGCCTTCGCCTTGTGGGCGGGCTGTCACGCCCTGGTCTATCCGACCGACGGCAATCTCGTGCTGGTCGCCGCGATCGCGGTCCTGGCGCTGGTCGGCGCGGCGTTGCAGGATCGCAAGAAGGAACGGCTCCAGCCCGATACCTGGCGGCAATGGGAAGCCCGCACCAGCTACTGGCCCTTCGCCGCCATCGCCGCCGGCCGCGCCAGATTCGGCGGCTTCCGCCCCCACGATCTGGCCGGCGGCGCGGTGATCTGGCTCGCCGCCACCTGGGCGCACCAGCCATTGGCCGGCTGGGCGGCGGGCGTGTGGCGGTGGGTCTGACAGATCGCTCCCGGATGCCCTTCGCCTTTACCCTTGGGAAGGGTGAGGGTGACTGACTTCAGGCGGCTTAAATCCGCACCATCCGCATCCCCCGCTCGCCGTAACGCGGGCCCGACGTGCCGCCCCGCGGCGCGGCGTCGTCCAGCGCCGCCATGTCCGCCTGCGTCAGCGCGACCTTGTCGGCCTGCGCCGAGTCCCGCATCGTTTCCCGCCGCTTGACGCCCGGGATAGGGACGATGCCGGGCCCCTGCGCCAGCAGCCAGGTGAGCGCGATCTGCGCGTTCGATACACCGTGCCGCGCCGCGACCCGCGCCACCGCATCGACGATCTTGAGGTTGTTCGGCAGATGCTCCGCCGAATAGCGCGGGTCCTGCCGCCGCCAGTCGTCCGCGCCCAGATCGTCGAGCGACCGGATCCCGCCCGCCAGGAACCCGCGCCCCAGCGGCGAATAGGGCACGAAACCGATGTCGTGCTCGCGGCAGATGTCGAGGATCTCGTCCTCCACCCCGCGCTCCCACAGCGAATATTCGCTTTGCAGCGCCGCGATCGGCGCCGTGGCCGCCGCGCGCCGCAGCGTCTCCGGTCCCGCCTCGGACAGGCCGATGTGCCTGATCTTCCCCTCCTTCACGAGGTCGGCCATCCCGCCCACCGTCTCCTCGATCGGCACCTTCGGGTCGACGCGGTGTTGGTAGAACAGGTCGATCGTGTCGATGTCGAGCCGTTGCAGCGACCCTTCCACCGCGCGCCTGGCATTGGCGGGCGAGCCGTCGAGCCCCGCCATGTCGTCGCCGTTCCAGCGCATCGCGAACTTCGTCGCGATCTGCAGCCCCTCGCGCCTGCCCTTGATCGCGCGGCCGACCAGCTCCTCGTTGCTGAAGGGGCCATACATCTCGGCGGTGTCGAAGAAGGTGACGCCGAGCTCGATCGCTTCGTGGATCGTCGCGATCGACTCCCTCTCGTCCGCCACGCCGTAGCTGATATTGCCGCCCGAGATCATCGGCATACAGCCGATGCCGATCGCCGACACCTCGAACCGCTGCCCCAGCCATCGCTTCATCATCGTCGCTCTCCTTTGCCGTATCGTTGTGCCGGCGCGCGCGAGCGGATCAATCCACGTCGTCGGGCTGGTCCCGGGTGGCGACCGCCGTCAGCGCCAGGTTGCTCGTCACATTGCCCAGCGTCCGGAAGATGTCGGGGATCGTCTCCACCGCGATCAGCAGCCCCAGCGGCGCCAGCGGCACCCCCATCGCCGAGGCGATCGGCGCGACCGAGGCGAAGAAGGTGATCTGGCTCGGCAGGCTGATCGAGCCGAGCGAGGTGATCGCGCCGGCGACGATCCCCGCCGCGATCGCGCCCGCGCCGATCTCCACCCCGAACCAGCGCGCGATATAGATCGAGATGGCGAGGTTCATCGCCGGCTGGGTCGCCCGGAACATCGCGACGCCGAGCGGCAGCGTCACCCCCGACGCCGTGCGCGGGATCCCCATCTCGCCCGCCGCCTTGAGCATCGCCGGCAGCGTCGCGAGCGAGGATTGGGTGGACACGGCGAACACCTGGGCGGGCAAGGCCGCGCGGGCGAAGCGCGCGATGCCGACCCGGCTCGCCACCGTCGCGACCGCGAAGGCGACCAGGGTCACCACGACGCCGATCGTCGAGATCACCGCCATATAATGAACCAGCGCCCCGAACGCCGCCCCGCCCGCGCGCGCGCCGACCAGATAGGCGAGCGCGAACACCCCGATCGGCGCCAGCCACAGCACCCAGCCGACCACCACCAGCATCGCGTCGCGGATCGCGGCGAAGAGCTGCACCACCAGCCCGCGCCCGCCCGCGTCGATCCGGGTCAGCGCGAAGCCGAAGACGAGGGTGAAGACGATCAGCGACAGGAGCGCGCCCGCCGCCGCCGAGGCGAAGACGTTGGACGGGATGATCGCGGCGAACAGCTCGGCGATCGGCGGCGGCGCGGTGACCGCCTGCGCGCTGCCGAGCGCATCGCGCAGCGCCCGCGCCGCCGCGCCCGGGATCGGCACCGCGTCGAGGATCAGCGGCGTCGCGATGCCCGAGATCGTCGCGTTGACGACGAGCAGCACCAGCGTCAGCCCGATCGTCCGCGCCGCCAGCTTGCCCGCGCTCGCCGCTTCGGCGGTCGAGGCGACGCCGGTGACGAGCAGCGACACGACCAGCGGGATGACCGTCATCTGCAGCGCGTTGAGCCAGGCCGCGCCGACCGGCTGCGTGATCGCCGTCGTCGCCTTCACCGCGCCCGGCGCATAAGCGGCGACCAGCCCGCCGGCGGCGAGACCGAGCACCAGGGCCAACAGGATGCGTACGGGTTGGGACATAATCCTCCGTCACCCCGGCCTTGTGCCGGGGTCCACCGGCGGGCAAGACCATCGGTCGGGCAACCGTGGACGACGGTGGATGCCGGGACAAGCCCGGCATGACGAAGGGTAGGAAATGGCGCGAAAATATTTCGGCACCGACGGCATCCGCGGCCTCACCAATGCGCCGCCGATGACCGCCGCGATGGCGATGAAGGTCGGCATGGCCGCCGGCGCCTATTTCCTGCGTGGCGACCACAAGCATCGCGTCGTCATCGGCAAGGACACCCGCCTGTCGGGCTATATGCTCGAATCCGCGCTGGTCGCGGGCTTCACCAGCGTCGGCATGGACGTGGTGATGGTCGGGCCGATGCCGACGCCGGCGGTCGCGATGCTGACCCAGTCGATGCGCGCCGACATCGGCGTGATGATCTCCGCCAGCCACAATCCCTTCGCCGACAACGGCATCAAGCTGTTCGGTCCCGACGGCTACAAATTGTCCGACGAGGCGGAGGCAGCGATCGAGGCGCTGATCGACGGCGATACGCCGCTCGCCCCCGCCGCCCAGATCGGCCGCGCGCGCCGCGTCGACGACGCGCAGGGCCGCTATATCCACTTCGCCAAGTCGACCTTCCCCTCGGACCTCCGCCTCGACGGCCTGCGCGTCGTCGTCGATTGCGCCAACGGCGCGGCGTACAAGGTCGCGCCCTCGGCCTTGTGGGAACTCGGCGCCGACGTCGTCGCGATCGGCGTCAGCCCCGACGGCGCCAACATCAACGACGGCGTCGGCTCGACCGCACCGCAGACGCTGAGCGAGACCGTCGTCGCGTCGGGCGCGGACATCGGCGTCGCGCTCGACGGCGACGCCGACCGGCTGATCGTCGTCGACGAGACCGGCCGCGTGATCGACGGCGACCAGTTGATGGCGACGATCGCCGCCGGCTGGGCGCGCGCGGGGCGGCTGGCGGGCGGCGGGCTGGTCGCGACCGTCATGTCCAACGGCGGCCTCGAACGCCACCTCGCCGCGCAGGGACTGGGGCTGGTCCGCACCAAGGTCGGCGATCGCCATGTGCTGGAGGCGATGCGCGCACGCGGCTACAATGTCGGCGGCGAGCAATCGGGCCACATCATCCTGTCCGACTATGCGACGACCGGCGACGGCCTGGTCGCCGCGCTGCAGGTGCTGGCCGAGATCAAGCGCGTCGGCGCGCCCGCGAGCGAGGTCCTCCACCGCTTCAACCCGCTGCCCCAGGTGCTCAAGAACGTCCGCTTCGAGCGCGGTGCAAAACCGCTCGACGCCGACCCCGTCAAGGCCGCGATCGCGGCGGGCGAAGCCGCGCTCGGTGCCGGCGGCCGCGTGCTGATCCGTCCATCGGGGACGGAGCCTGTCATCCGCGTCATGGCCGAGGGCGACGACGCCGGGACGGTCGAAGCGGTGGTCGACCGCATCTGCGCGGCGGTGAGGGCGGCGGCGTAGGGCTCGCGTCGCCAGCCCGACGGGATGGCCACGGGCTATGTCAAGAAGAATGGCGGATTCACGCTGCGCCGCACAATATTTTGTGCACTGCGCGATGACTTGGAAACCTTTACGCCACATTAACGTATTGCCTCCGAGCCGATAAGGATCGCGCCCGCAAGTCCGTGATCCGATCTGCTCGCCACGTTCGAAGTCCGCGCCTTGCCGGCTTCGCTACAGGAGGTGAGTAACATGAAGCGTATTCTATTGGCGGCGATGGCGTCCGGTCTGGCTATTGCGGCGGCGGCTCCCGCCAGCGCGGCGATCATCATCGGTATCGGCTACAATAATGGTGCCATCACCCAGGTCGGCATCGATGGCGGCAGCGGCTCGGTAAGTTATGTCGGCCTGGCGAACGGCATCTTCTCCAATGCCGGTGCGGCCGGCTTTCCGCTGTTCGGCCAGCCGAACCTGCTGACCCAGTCGCTCAACATCCAGCAGGCCGGCAATGCCGGCACGACGCTGAACCTCTACATCACCGAAACCGACCTCAGCGCTTACAGCGGCTTGTTGCAGAGCTCGTTCACATCGAACACCATGACGAACGCGACGGCCGTGCTGCGGTCGTATTTCAGCACGTCGAACGCACTGTTCGGCGGTACACAGCTGGCGTCGGGCAGCTTCGCCGCCCCCGGGGTATTGACCTTCATCAACGCGCTGACCGCGCCGGGTACCTTCTCGACGACGGTCCGCTACGACATCACCTTCGGTGCGGGCGGCGGCAATTTCAACGGCACTGCGAATCTCGCGGCGGTGGCGGTGCCCGAGCCGGCGACCTGGGCAATGATGCTCTTCGGCTTCGGCGGCTTCGGCTACGCCATGCGCCGTCGGCAAAAGGTCGGAGCGCGCATCCGCTTCGCCTGAGGCGCGATCCAGCGAGTGTCGACGGATGCGGCCGGTCGGTCGGCCGCATCCGGCGGCGTGTTCATCTGCTCGTTCGAATGCACCTTCTGCGCCGAACGCACTGCGGAACTGGACGATCGCTGCCCAAACTGTGGCGGCGAGCTGGTCGACCGTCCGACGTGGGTCGGCAAGGCGCCGAAGGACCATCCCGCATCCACGGAGCGATGGCATCGAGGCTGATGGGGCTGTCCTACAGGGTCCGGCGCGTGGCATAGCGCTTGAACGATGGCTTACCGCTCGATCCGTCATGCCGGCGTCGTGCCGGCACCCGCCCCGGGGCCGGGCGAAACGCGCCGCGACCACGCGGCGCGCCCGATACGTGGGTGGACCCCGGGACGAGCCCGGGGTGACGCCGGAGAAACAACGGCGGCGACCTCAACTTCCTCAACTTGTCCGCCAGGCAAGGGCCTACCCCCCTCCCGTCATGCCGGCCTTGAGCCCACCTCCAGGCCCAACGCAGGTCATACCTTCAGCATGGGAGCGCGCTGCCCGGACCTGGCCTGGGCTCAGGACCGGGGTGCCGGCGAGGAAACACGAGCCACCCCCTCAACGCACCCTCGCGCGCGCACGCGGGAGGGTGCGACTTTTGTGACCTTTGCCGCATGACCTATACCGACGATCCCCTTGAGCGCGTCACCCCGCGCATCCTCATCATCGCCGGCTCCGACTCCGGCGGCGGCGCGGGGATTCAGGCGGACATCAAGACCGTGACGATGCTCGGCGGCCACGCCATGACCGCGATCACCGCGATCACCGCGCAGAACACGCTCGGCGTCGACGCCGTCCACCTCGTCCCGCCCGAGATGGTTCGCGCGCAGATCGACGCGGTCGCGACCGACATCGGTTTCGACGCGGTCAAGATCGGGATGCTCGGCTCGCCCGCGATCGCGGCGACCGTCGCCGACTGGCTGGAAACCGTCGACGCGCCCGTCGTCTTCGATCCCGTCATGGTCGCGACCAGCGGCGCCAGCCTCGCCGATGCCGAGACGATCGCCGGGTTCGAGCGGCTGATGCGCCTCGCCTCGGTCGTCACCCCGAACCTCCCCGAGCTGCGCGAGCTCGGCGGCCGCGACGCCGTCCTTGCCCACGGCTGCCACCTGGTCGAAAAGGGCGGCCACGCCGACGGCTATTATATCACCGACCGCCTCTTTTCGCCGAGCGGCGAGCAATTGCGGTCGATGGAGGCCAGGCGTTTCGACACCGACGAAACGCACGGCACCGGCTGCACCTTCGCGACCGCGCTCGCGACCGCGCTGGCGACCGGCTATTCGATCCACGATGCCTTCGAGGTCGCGATCCGTTTCGTCCGCCTCGCCATCCTCGAAGCGCCGGGGCTGGGCATGGGCCACGGCCCGATGGGGCATCAATACGTCTACGAATATCAGGACCCGGAAGAATGGCCGGGCGCGGAACAGGACTGATGCCCAGCCTCAAGCACGAAAAGCTGAAGCTCGCCCCCGTCGCCGGCGTCGACGAGGCGGGCCGGGGGCCGCTCGCCGGCCCGGTGGTCGCCGCCGCCGTCGTGCTGCCCGCGCGCGGCGTCCCGCGTGGACTCGACGATTCGAAGCGGGTGCCCGCCGCCGAGCGCGCGAGGCTGTGCGCGCTCCTCCATCAACGCGCCTGTGTCGGCGTCGGCATCGTCGAGGCCGACGAGATCGACCGGCTCAACATCTATTGGGCGACGATGAAGGCGATGACTCTCGCGGTCGAATCGCTCGCCAAATGCCTCGGCGAACCGATCGGCCATGTCCTGGTCGACGGCAACCGCCTGCCGCGCTGGAGCTTCGCGGCGACCGCGATCGTCGGCGGCGACGCCCTCAGCCTCTCGATCGCCGCCGCCTCGATCGTCGCCAAGCACACCCGCGACCAGATCATGATCGCCGCCGCCGACGCTTATCCCCTCTACGACTGGCATTCCAACAAGGGCTATGCCTGTCCCGCCCACAAGCGCGCGCTCGCCGAACATGGTCCCACGCCCCTCCATCGCCGCAGCTTCGCGCCGGTCGCTCAAGCAGAACTGCGCTTCGTGAGTCTTTCGAGCCACACCCCCACCGCTTGCGGCTGATCCGCCGCGGCGGGCTCAACATCTGGGCCAAGGCGCTTTTCGTTCCGCTTCGTTAACGGTTTCTCCACCTTCCTCGTTAACCAATGTTCGCTTGACGAGAGTCCGCCGCCTGCGGCCAATCGCGCGCTCGGAGGAGGGCATATGGGGGTATTGGAGAAAGTCGCGCGGCCGATCGCGGTCGAGGGAGCCCTGCCTCTGGACCAGATCGTCATGGGCGATTGCATCGCCGCGATGAAGGCGCTGCCCGCCAGGTCGGTCGACTGCATCTTCGCCGATCCGCCGTACAACCTCCAATTGGGCGGCGACCTGCATCGTCCCGACGGCAGCCATGTCGACGCGGTGACCGATGACTGGGACAAGTTCGACAGCTTCGCGCAATATGACGCCTTCACCCGCGCCTGGCTGGCGCAGGCGCACCGCATCCTCAAGGACGACGGCGCGATCTGGGTGATCGGCAGCTACCACAACATCTTCCGCGTCGGCGCGGCGGTGCAGGATCTGGGCTATTGGATCCTCAACGACATCGTCTGGCGCAAGGCCAACCCGATGCCCAATTTCCGCGGCACCCGCTTCACCAACGCGCACGAGACGCTGATCTGGGCGGCAAAGGGCGAGAGGGCCAAATACACCTTCAACTACCGCTCGATGAAGACGCTGAACGACGAGCTCCAGATGCGCTCCGACTGGGAGTTCCCGATCTGCGGCGGTCCGGAGCGGCTCAAGCGGGGCGGAACCAAGGTCCACCCGACGCAGAAGCCCGAGGCGCTGCTGTACCGCATCCTGCTGGCGAGCACGAAGCCCGGCGACGTCGTCCTCGACCCCTTCTTCGGCACCGGCACCACCGGCGCGGTGGCGAAGCGCCTGGGCCGCCGCTGGATCGGCATCGAGCGCGACCCCGGCTATTGCGCCGCCGCCGCCGAGCGCATCGCGGCGGCGCTGCCGCTCGACGAATCGGCGCTCGCGACGATGCAGTCGCCCCGGTCGCAGCCCAAGGTCGCCTTCGGCGCGCTGGTCGAGAACGGCTATTTGATGCCCGGCGCAATACTCGTGGACACAAAACGCCGTTTCCGCGCCACCGTCCGTGCCGACGGCTCCTTGCTGTCGGCGTGCGGCGCGACCGGCTCGATCCACAAGCTCGGCGCTACGCTCCAGAGCGCGCCCGCGTGCAACGGCTGGACCTTCTGGCATCACGAAGACGACGGCCTCAAACCCATCGACGCGCTGCGCCAGACCTACTTGCTGGCGACACAGCCCTAGACTTCCCTATCCCCTTCAGGGGAGAGGGTGGCCGAGCCGGAGGCGAGGTCGGGAGAGGGGCGGTAATGAACACCAGCCCACTGCCCCTCTCCCGCCGTCGCTACGCTCGGCACCCTCTCCCCTGAAAGGGAGAGGGAAAGGATCGACATGCACCTCCTCCCCACCCAGTTCGTCGCCTCCCCCATCCATCACCCCGACGGCGCGGTCGCGCGCCTCGCCGGCGGGATGCTCTGGTTCGCAGCCTACGAGGTCTGGGACGCCGGCCAGCGCCGCACCGTCCCCGTCGCCGCCATCGCCACCCTCGGCGACCGGGCGCAGGCGCTCCACGCCGCCATCACCGCGCCGCGCGCGGCGCTCCCGCTCGGCGAGCGCACGCTGCGCTTCGACCAGCCCCAGGTCGCCGCCATCCTCAACGTCACCCCCGACAGCTTCTCCGACGGCGGCGCGCACGGCGCCGACCCCGCTGGCGCAGGTGTCGACATGGCCGCCGCCGGCGCCGCGCTGATCGACGTCGGCGGCGAATCGACGCGGCCCAACGCGGTGGCGGTGTGGGAAGGCGACGAGATCGCCCGCGCCCTCCCCGTCGTCGAGCGTCTCGCCCGCGCCGGCGCGCTGGTGTCGATCGACACCCGCAAGGCCGCCGTGATGGAGGCAGCACTCGCCGCCGGCGCCGCGATCATCAACGACGTCTCGGCGCTGCTCTGGGACGACCGCGCGCTGGAGGTGGTGGCGCGCGCCGGCTGCCCGGTGGTGCTGATGCACTCCCCCGATCCCAAGCAGGGCGGCCACGGCCGCACCGGCTACGCCAACGTGGCCACGGAGGTGTTCGACTGGCTCGAAGCCCGCATCGCCGCCGTCGTCGCCGCCGGCGTCGACCGCGCCAGGATAATCGCCGACCCCGGCATCGGCTTCGGCAAGACCTTGGCCCAGAATCTCCAGCTCCTCAACGCGCTGGCGCTGTTCCACGGCCTCGGCGTCCCGCTCATGCTCGGCGCGAGCCGCAAGCGCCTGATCGGCGCGCTGTCGAACGAAGCCCCCGTCGGCGAGCGCCTCGGCGGCAGTCTCGCGCTGGCGATGAACGGAGTCGAAGCCGGGGTCCAGCTCCTCCGCGTCCACGACGTCGCCGCGACGGTCCAGGCGATCAGGGTCTGGCGAGGCCTGCGCGACCAGGCATTGGTCGGCTGAGCATTCCGTGCGTTGAGGCGCGATGACCGAGACGATCCAGGATCTCCAGCGCCGCATGGACGCCGCCGCCGCCGCGCTCGATTTCGAGGAGGCGCGGTCCTTGCGCGACCGCATCGCCCTCATCCGCGGCGGCGCGGATCGCGCCACGGCGGAGCAGGCCGATACCACCGGCCTCGCCCGCCAGCAGCCCGGCAGCATGGGGCTGGGCACCAGCCAGAGCCGCGTCGAGCCCCCGCCGGGCTGGGTGCCGCCGCGCAAGCCCGATCCGATGACCAGGGGCGCCAACCGCCGCCGCAAGGGTCAGAGCGTGTAGCCCCCGTCGCTGACCAGCGTCGCGCCGGTGATCAGCGCCGCGTCGTCCGACAGCAGGAACGCGATCTGCGCGGCGATCTCGTCGGCCCTGGCGTAGCGCCCCAGTGGCGTCGCCATCGCCGCCAGTTCGGCGAAGGCGGCGTCGCGGCCGATCGCCGTCGCCCGCTCGGCGAACATCGGCACCGTGTCCCACACCGGCGTCTCGACGCCGGCGGGCGCGATCGCGTTGACGCGGATGCGGCGCGGCGCTGCCTCCTTGGCCGCGACCTTGACGAGGTGGATCAGCGCCGCCTTCGACGCGCCATAGGCGGCGGCCCCGGCCTCCGCCTTCAATCCGGCCGCCGACGCGGTCGCGACGATCGCGCCGCCGTCCCTCATCGCTCGCAACGACGCACGCAACGTCAGGAACGCGCCGTCGAGATTGACCGACAAAATGCGCCGCCACTCGGCGAAGGACAGGTCGGCGATCGGCCCGGCCCCGGCGACCCCGGCGTTGACCACGGCAAGATCGAGCCCCGCCAACGCGCCGGCGGCCCCCTCCCAGAAAGCCTCGTCGGCGACACTGCCGGTCAGCCGCTCGACCGGGCAGGCCGGGTCGATCCGCTCCAGCCCGGCCGCGTCGACATCGACGAGAACGAGCCGTGCGATCCCCTCGCGCGCCAGCCGCGCGGCGACCGCAAGGCCGATGCCCGAGGCGGCCCCGGTGACGAACGCGGATCTGCCGGCGAAGCGCATGGCATCCCCCTAACCCATCCGGCCTGAGCTTGTCGAAGGGAGGACAGCCGGATTGGATCGAAGCTATGCCCTGATTTCCGTCACCGCAGCCTTGTGCCGGGGTCCACTCCAGCGCCAGGCTCACCGTTCACTACTGAAGTGTGGCGTTCGATCTGGGGTGGATGCCGGCACAAGGCCGGCATGACGAGTCAGATCTCAAGCCGCGTGTTCGATCCCCAATTCGCCCAGCTTCCGGTACAAGGTCGACCGCCCGATCCCCAGCCGCCGCGCGACCTCGGTCATGCGCCCGCGATAATGGCCGATCGCGAGCCGGATCACGTCCGCCTCGATATCCTCCAGCGGCCGCATGTTGCCGTCGGCGCGGAACAGCGTCACGCCGCCCGCCATCGCCGCCTGCGTCGTCGCCTGCCGGCGCGCGCCCAGGCTGGCGATCTGCGGGAAGTCGGCGCGCGTCAGCGCCGTATCGTCGCACAGCACGGCGGCGCGGAACAAGGCGTTCTGCAGCTGGCGGACGTTGCCCGGCCAGTCATATTCGCTGAGCAGTTGCAGCGCGTCGTCGTTGATCCCGAGCGGCCGCAGCCCCGGCTGCCTGGCGATCCGCGCCAGCAGATGCCGCGTCAGCGCCGGAATGTCGCCCGATCGCTCGCGCAACGGGGGGATCGTCACCGGTACGACGTTCAGCCGGTAATAGAGGTCCTCGCGAAAGCGTCCCGCCTCGACCTCGTCGAGCAGCTTCTTGTTGGTCGCCGCGATGACGCGGACGTCGACCTCCTTGCTGTGGCGCGCGCCGATCGGATGGATCTCGCCCGATTGCAGCACGCGGAGCAGCTTGACCTGCGCGTCGAGCGGCATCTCGCCGACCTCGTCGAGGAACAAGGTGCTGCCATCGGCGTCCTGGAAACGCCCGATCTTGCGCTCGAAGGCGCCGGTGAACGCGCCCTTCTCGTGCCCGAACAGCTCCGATTCGACGAGGTTGGCGGGGATCGCGCCGCAATTGACGGTGACCATCGGCTTTTTCGATCGTGGCGACGCGGCGTGGATCGCCTCGGCGACCACTTCCTTGCCGACCCCGCTCTCGCCTTCGATCAACAGCGGCACACGGGCACGCGCCGCCTTGGCGGCGATCGCGAGCGCGGCGCGGAACTCGGGCGCGGAGCCGACGATCTCGTCGAACGCCAGCAGCGCGGGAATCTTCTCGGTCAACGGTCTCAACTCCCCTGCCGCGGTGCCCGCCACCGCCGCCTCCAGCGCCGCCAGCAGCCGTTCGGGCGCCAGCGGCTTGACCAGAAAATCCGTCGCGCCCGCCCGCATCGCGGCCACGGCCTGGGCCACCGATCCGTTGGCCGTCAGCATCAAAATCGGCAGTGCCGGCCGGCGTTCCCGCAACGCGGCAATAACGCCGGTGGCATCGGCGTCGGGCGCCCAGTGATCGAGCAGGATGGCATCGAGCTGCATCCCGTCCTGCGTGCCGAGCATCGCCACGCCCATCTCGCCGTCGGCGGCGAAGATCGATCGCCACCCCGCGCGGGCGGCGAGCGCCGCGATGAGCCGGCGCTGCGCCGGCTCTTCGTCGATCAGAAGCAATAGCCGTTGGCCGTTGCGCGTCATGAGTGGGTTCCCCGCATCTTGGGGACCGTCACTAACGGCACAGGGTAAAAGTCGGCTTAAGCGCTTGAGGCGCGCCGACCGGCCGGGTAAGGCGTCGTGAAAATCGACCATAGGTGGGAAACGATGGCGGCCGACGATAACATCCAACCGACCGACATGCAGCCGCACGTCCAGACCTATGACAGTGTCATCGCGCTCCTGAAGTGGGGCGCGGTGGCGTGTTTCTTCATCGGCGCGTTCGTGATCTGGCTGATCGCCTGACGTGAAGATCGCCGTCCTCCGCGAGCGCGCCGACGGCGAACGCCGCGTCGCCGCGACGCCGGAGACGGTGAAGAAGCTGACCGCGCTCGGCGCGACCGTGGCGGTCGAAGCGGGCGCGGGGGCGGCGGCGTCCTGCGTTGATGCGGATTATGAAGGGGCGGGCGCGACGCTGGCCGATCGCGCCGCGACGGTCGCCGGCGCGGACATCGTGCTCGGCGTGCAGGCTCCCGACGCGGCCGATCTGACCGGCGCGGCGGCGGGGGCGTGGGTGGTCGCCGCCTTCAATCCGTTCGGCGAGCGCGCCCGCGTCGACGCCTATGCCGCCGCCGGGCTGGAGGCGCTGGCGATGGAGCTGATGCCGCGCATCACCCGCGCGCAGTCGATGGACATTCTCTCCTCGCAATCGAATCTCGCCGGCTACAAGGCGGTGCTCGACGCGGCGGCCGAATATGGCCGCGCCTTCCCGATGATGATGACCGCGGCCGGCACGGTGTCGGCGGCGAAGGTCTTCGTGATGGGGGTCGGCGTCGCGGGGCTGCAGGCGATCGCCACCGCCCGGCGACTCGGCGCGCAGGTCTCGGCCACCGACGTCCGCTCGGCGACGAAGGAGCAGATCCAGTCGCTCGGCGCCAAGCCGATCTTCGTCGAGGGCGTCGCGGGTATCGAAGGCGAGGGCGCGGGCGGCTATGCCGGCGAGACCAGCCCCGAATATCAGGCCGCGCAGGCCGAGCTCGTGTCCGGGCACGTCGCCAAACAGGACATCGTCATCACCACCGCCCTCATCCCCGGCCGCTCCGCCCCACGCCTGATCACCGACGCCCAGGTCGCGAGCATGAAGCCCGGCTCGGTCATCGTCGACCTCGCGGTCGAGCAGGGCGGCAACGTCGAGGGTGCGGTCTCGGGCGAGGTGGTGGAGCGCCACGGGGTGAAGATCGTCGGCCACCGCAACATGCCCTCGCGGCTGGCGGCGGACGCCTCGGCACTGTTCTCGCGCAACCTATACAACTTCCTGTCCACCTTCTGGGACAAGGAAGCCGGCAAGCCCGTCCTCGACGCCGAAATCGGCGACGCCATCCGCCTGACCCAAGGCGGCAAGGTGGTGAACCCGAGGCTGCTCTCTTGATCGGGGTGACGTTCTTCCAGTCCTCCCCTGTAAGGGGAGGTGGCGCGCGCAGAGCGCGTGACGGAGGGGTGTCCCCCTCACGAGCGGTGACACCCCTCCACCACCGCTACGCGGCGGTCCCCCTCCCCTTGCAGGGGAGGAGTTAAGTGCTGCAAGGCGATGTTGAGCAAGCTCGTCGGCTGCGGCGCGAGATGTCGCTTCCTGAAATTATCCTGTGGCGCGTATTGAAGACCCGACCCGGTGGCTTCAAGTTCCGCAAGGGCCATCCCGCGCAGCAATATACGGCGGACTTCTACTGTCACGAGGCGCGCCTCATCGTGGAAGTTGACGGCGAAGCACACGGACGCGGCAACCGACCGGTACGTGACGCGACGCGCGACGACTGGTTCGCCCACCGCAACATCGGTGTCATGCGCGTCACGGCCAACGACGTTCTGAAAAATCTGGACGGAGTGGTCTCGGGCTTACTTGCTCGTGCGGGTGGCCAGAGCGGTCGGCCCTCGCGTGCCCATCCGGAGGATCAGGATTAGCCGATGGACTTCATCTCGATCCTCTCAGTTTTCGTCCTCGCCTGCTTCGTCGGCTATTATGTCGTCTGGAGCGTCACCCCGGCGCTGCACACGCCGTTGATGGCGGTGACCAATGCCATTTCCTCGGTCATCATCGTCGGCGCGCTCATCGCGTCCGCCGCGAGCGGCTCGGGCGTGTCGAAGCTGTTGGGGCTGGCGGCGGTGACGCTGGCGAGCGTCAATATCTTCGGCGGTTTCGCCGTCACCGCGCGGATGCTCGCCATGTATCAGAAGAAGCGGTGAGCGCGCCCGTGCACGAAGTCGCCGTGAATCCCTGGGCCGCGCTCGCCTATCTGGTCGCGGGCGTCTGCTTCATCCTCGCGCTGCGCGGCCTGTCGCACCCGACCACCAGCCAGCGCGGCAATCGCTTCGGCATGGCGGGGATGGCGATCGCGGTCGGCACGACATTGCTGACTCACGCCAATGCCTCGCTGATCGAGATCGGCGTCGCGATCGCGATCGGCGCGATCATCGGCCTCGTCACCGCGCGGCGCATCGCGATGACCGCGATGCCGCAGCTCGTCGCCGCCTTCCATTCGCTGGTCGGTCTCGCCGCAGTGCTGGTCGCCGCCGCTGCGTTCCTCAATCCCGTCGCCTTCGGCATCGCCGACCTCGTCGTGCCGATGCTCGGCCAGCCCTTCGCGGTCATCCACCCGGTCAGCCGCATCGAAATGGGGCTGGGCGTCGCGATCGGCGCGATCACCTTTTCCGGGTCGGTGATCGCGTTCCTAAAGCTCAACGGCAACATGGGCGGCAAGCCGATCATGCTGCCCGGTCGCCATGTCATCAATCTTGGCGTGCTGGCGGCGATCCTCGGGCTGATCGGCCTTTTCACCACCGACCAGAGCCCGTGGATCTTCTGGACCGTCACCGCGCTCGCCTTCCTGATCGGTTTCCTGCTCATCATCCCGATCGGCGGCGCGGACATGCCGGTCGTGGTGTCGATGCTCAACAGCTATTCGGGCTGGGCGGCGGCGGCGATGGGCTTCACGCTCCACAACAGCGCGATGATCATCACCGGCGCTTTGGTCGGCTCGTCGGGCGCGATCCTCAGCTACATCATGTGCCGGGCGATGAACCGCTCGTTTCTTTCGGTCATCGCCGGCGGCTTTGGCGCGACGGCAAGCGCGGACGGCGAGACGAAGGAGCAGCGCCCATGGAAGCGCGGCTCGGCGGAGGACGCCGCTTTCCTCATGTCGCAGGCCGAACAAGTAATCATCGTGCCCGGCTACGGCATGGCGGTCGCGCAGGCGCAGCACGTTCTGCGCGAGATGGCCGACAAGCTCAAGGCGCACGGCGTCCGCGTCAAATACGCGATCCACCCCGTCGCGGGGCGGATGCCCGGCCACATGAACGTCCTGCTCGCAGAGGCCAATGTGCCGTACGACGAGGTGTTCGAGCTGGAGGACATCAACTCCGAGTTCGCCCAGACCGACGTCGCCTTCATCATCGGCGCGAACGACGTCGTCAATCCCGCCGCCAAGACCGACAAGTCCTCCCCCATCTACGGGATGCCCGTGTTCGACGTCGGCAAGGCGAAGACCGTGCTGTTCATCAAGCGCTCGATGGGCGGCGTCGGCTATGCCGGCGTCGACAACGACGTCTTCTACGAAGACAATACGATGATGCTGTTGGCCGACGCCAAGAAGATGGTCGAGGAAATCGTCAAGGCGCTCGACTAGGTCATGTGGGATGACGGCCCGGCCTTCGCGGCGGTCCTCGTCGGCGGGCACGACGGCGCGCTGGCCGAGGCGATCGCGCTCGCCGGCGGTCGGCTGGCGGCGACGATCGCCTGGGGCGAGCCCGTCGCCCCCCCGCCCGGCGCGATCCTGATCCTCGATACCACCGCGATCGATGGCGACACGCTCGCGGCGGTGCTGCCCACGGTCGCCGAACGCGCGGACATCGTGTCCTGCACGCTCAACCAGCTCGACGCCGTGGCGGCTGCCCTGCTGTTTACCGATGCCCAGTTCCTGTGCGCCCCGACGATGGCCGACCGCGTCGCGGCGCTGGCGGTCGCGGCGGGTCTCCTCGATCGCGGCGCCGCACCGCTGGTACGCGAGGGCGCCGCGACACGGCTCAAGCGGTTCAGCGCCGAGGTCACGCGCATCGCCGGCGTCCTCGCCCGGCTCGCCGAGGACGAAGGCGCGGGCACGGTCGGCGAGCGGCACATGACGTTCGACGCCGGCCCCGCCGAGGCCGTCATCGAACCCCAGGCGATCCGCGCCGCGTTGCGTGCCCGTCGCCTGCGCGACGGTTTCTTCGGCGACGGCCTGTTCGAGGACCCCGCCTGGGACATGCTGCTCGACCTCTTCGCCGCCGAACTGGAGGGTGCGCGCGTCTCGGTCTCCAGCCTCTGCATCGCCGCCGCCGTCGCGCCGACGACCGCGCTGCGCTGGCTCAACCGGCTGGTCGCGGAGGGGCTGCTCGAGCGCCGGCCCGACCCCCGCGACAAACGCCGCGCCTTCGTCGCGCTGTCGGCGCGGGGCGCGGCAGCGATGCAGGGGTACATGGCCGCGCTCGGCCGCAATGGGCTGACACTGGGGTGATCCAATCCGTCATGCCGGCCTCGTGCCGGCATCCACCCGCATATTGTTCCGGCGCTACGTCAGCCGGGCGACGGGCTCGATCAACGGTGGATACCGGCACAAGGCCGATATGACGGTGGAGGGATGCGAGCCGGTTTCCACCGGGTTCACGCCTGCGAACGCATCAACGCTCGCAACCCTCGCGAAGCTATGGCATCAGCCATCCGGAGGGCGCTTAGCTCAGTTGGTAGAGCGCTTCCTTTACACGGAAGATGTCGGCGGTTCGAGCCCGTCAGCGCCCACCAGCCCGCAACGCACCTACAAAACCCGCACCAATTTCACCGCCCGCGCCACCCACGGCGCGTCCGCCACCACCTGTTGCCGCGCGCCGGGCCCCAGCGGCAGCAAATGCAGCTTGCCCCCTTCACGGTTGAGCAGCCGGCCGAATACATAGCGCCCCGCCGCGCGGGGCACCAACACGTCGCGGTTGAGCGCGCGGGCGAAATCGTCCGGCGCCAGCCGCTCGCACCAGATCTCGTCGCCCGCGCGATAGTCGCCGACGCTGCCCGATACCGTCACCGCGACCAGCTCGGGGGCGGGGCGGGGCGGCGTTACCGAGGCGGGCTTGCCCGTCGCGTGCGCCCCCGCGCCGTCGAGCGTCGCCACCACGTCGAGCTCGGCGCGCTCGGGCAGCTTGACCAGGTCCGCCGCCGCCACCCCCAGCGCCGCCGCGATGCGGTTGAGCCAGCCGACCGACACCGTCCGCGTCCCCGTCTCCAGCCGCCCGATCGTCTGCGCCGTCGTCGGCGGCACGCAGGCGCGACCGACCTCTTCCAGCGTCATGCCCTTGGCGCGGCGGACTTCACGAATGGCGGTGATCATGCGGACCTCTCAAACCGATCTGGTTATACCGCTGTCCTACAAAACCGCCGATGTGGCAAGCCGCCCGCGAATCGCAGGAGGATCGAATGCAGGAACTGGTCGAACGCGCGCTCGACGCGCACGGGGTGACGACGCGCGAGGGGGCTGGGCGGGGGAGGACCGTCACGGTCAACCTGCGCGAATCGCCGCTCGCCTGGCTCGCCGCGCGCGGGCTGATGACGGCGCGGCAGCTCGAAGCCGGCGAGCGCCTGCGCGCCGATTACGAACGCGCGCAACTGTCGCCGAGCGTGACGATGCGCTGGGACGTGGCACGGGTTGACGGCGGCCGCGCCGAGCTCGACCCGACGACGGCGCAGATCGCCGCCAAACAGCGCTTCCATGCCGCCGTCAAGGCGGTCGGTCCCGGGCTGGCCGATGTCCTCTGGCGCGTCGTCTGCGCGGGCGAGGGATTGCCGGCGGCCGAAAAGTCGCTCGGCTGGCCGGCGCGCGCCGGCCGCGTCGTGCTCGGCCTGGCGCTAGACCGGCTCGCGAGCCATTATGGACTGCCGTGACGCGGGGCGGCTTCGCGGATATGGTCGTCCGGCGGCAACTTCGGCAACTTCGGGCCGCCGCTGGAAAGGATATCGCCATGATCGTCTATGGGTCGACGCTGTCGCCGTTCGTCCGCAAGGTCATGGCCTATGGCGCGGAGAAGGGCCTGACGCTCACGCTCAAGCCGACCGGCCTGGGCGGGGGCGGACCCGAGTTCGAGGCGGCGTCGCCGTTCCGCAAGATGCCCGGCTTCCGCGATCCCGACGCGGATTTCGCGATCTCGGATTCGACCGCGATCGTCGCCTATCTCGAGGCGAAATATCCCGAGCCGAATCTCATTCCCACCGAACCCAGGGCGCGGGCGCGGTGCGTCTGGTATGAGGAGTTCGCCGACACGATCGTCATGGCGGCGGGTGGCAAGATCTTCTTCAACCGCATCGTCGCGCCCAAGTTCCTGAAACAGCCCGGCGATCAGGCGATGGCCGACAAGGCCGAGGCCGAGGAGCTGCCGCCGGTGCTCGACTATCTGGAGACGATCGCGCCGATGAACGGCTTCCTGATCGAGGATCGGCTGACGCTGGCGGACATCGCCGTCGCCTCGCCCTTCGCCAATTTCGGCCATGTCGGGCTCGACCTGACGCGCTGGCCCAAGGCGATGGCCTATGTCGGCGCCATCCTCGCGCGGCCGAGCTTCGCCGGCATGGTCGAGCAGGAGCGGCGGATGCTGGCGGCCGTCGGCTGATGCGCCTCGCTCTCGTCAAATGCCACGGTTCGGGCAACGACTTCCCGTTGATCGACGCGCGACAGGTGCGCTTCGACGACGATGTCTGGGCGGCGATCGCGGTGGCGCTGGCGGATCGGACGGGGCCGGTCGGCGGCGACGGGATGCTGCTGCTCACCTCGGGTGACGCGCGCGCGGCCTTCGGGATGCGGATGTTCAACAGCGACGGTTCCGAGTCGGAGCAATGCCTCAACGGCCTGCGCTGCGTCGCGCGGCTGGGGTTCGAGGCGCTGGGGCTGGACGCGGCGACCGTCCGCCTCAAGACGTCGTACGCCGCCGTCGGCCGCGCCGCCGATCTCGCGCCGGGTGTCCATACCGTGCGCGAAGTCGCCGGCCCGGCCGGTCTCGATCTCGCCGCGTGGCCGATGGCGATCGGGCGGCAGGAGAATATCGACCGCCCGATCGAGCGCCTGCCCTCGCCCCGCGCCTTTACCGCGGTGTCGATGCCCAACCCGCATTTGATCGCGTTCGTCGATGCGGTCGACGAGGCCGAACTGGTGGCACTCGGCGAATATTGTGAGGCCGCGCCGGGCTGGATGCCCAACCGCGCCAACGTCTCCTTCGTCGAACAGCGTGGCGCGGACCTCTTCGTCCGCACCTTCGAACGCGGCGTCGGCCTGACCGACAGCTGCGGCAGCGCGATGGCCGCGTCGGTCTATGCCGCGTGCCTGACCGGGCGGGTGCCTTATGACTGCGAGATCACCGTGCTCAACAAGGGCGGCCTCGTGCGCGGCTCGGCGGACGCGGCCGGCGAGGTGACGCTGGCGGGCAATGCGACGTGGGAATGGGAAGGCTCGGTCGAGATCGACCCCGCGACGGGCGCGGTGGGGGAGGTCGAGGTCAAGCAAAGGTTCGAGGATGAGGCGGCGGCATGGGATGCTCTCAACCCTCCCCGTCCTGGAAGATTTGAACCTTCACATCACCCCCGCGCCGCGGGCTGGCCGCGCCAATGATGCGCGGGCTCGGCCCGGCCCCGCTCGCGCCGCGGTGCCGTGCGGCGGCCACAGATCACCGCGCCCAGCCGCGCTCGCACGGCGTCGGCATAAGCGGCGCTGACCGGCACGGTCGCACCCGACCGGAGCGTCAGGGCCAGCTGACGGCCGCGCCGCTCGACCGCGCGCACGGCCCCCACCGCGACGAAGGCGGACCGGTGGACCCGCATCATCACCGCGGGGTCCAGGCCCGCCTGCAACGCCGCCATGGTCTGGCGGACGAGATGATTGCCGCCGGCACCGTGCAGCACGACATAGTCGCGCAGCGCCTCGATCCACTCCACCCGGTCGACCGCCAGCCGCGCCTCGCCGCGCGGCGTCGAGACGGCGAAGTCGGTGATCGCGGTCGCCGCCCGCTCCGCCGCGCTCGGCGGCCCGTCGGGCGCACCGAGCATCCTTTCCGCCTCGGCCAGCCGTTCCAGCGCGAGGAGATGCTCATACGCCCGCCAGATCATCTCGCCGATGTCCGCCATCAGCGTAATCTCCGCCTCGGTCCAGCGCCGCGGTCGATGGTCGCTGGCGGCGAACACCGCCACCACCTCGCCGTCGCGCAGCAGCGGTACGGCGATGAAACAACGGTCGCCGGACTGGTCGAGCAGCTCGCCCTCGTTGCGCACCAGCCGCAGCGCCGCATCATCGTCGAACGCGATCGGCCGGCCCTTCGCGTAGAGCCGCCCGAACGCGGATTCGGGATAGAAGGGCTGCGGCCCCTGGATGCTCGGCACGCCGTCCGTCCAGTCGGGCAGGAAGAAGCAGCGCTCGGCCGCGATGTTGATCTCACCGAAGCATACTCGGCTCGCGGCCAGGAACCGGCCCATCACCTCGGCGGTGACCTCCAGCACGCGATGGGGGTCCAACTCGCGGACGATGAACGCCGTCAGCCACCGGCGCACCTCGTCCGGGGTCGATAGCGAAAGGTCTGCCGGCAGGCTGGTCATGGCGAACGTCCGACGCAGGTCTTAACAAATTTTCTCTCGCGAACGTAGGACGATGTCGCACTCGTCGCAAAATTCATCGCATTTGACCGGCAACGCGCGGCGCGGTGGCTAGAGGGCGCATCGCCGGCCGGGGGGCTGGTGGCGGTTCGCCGTCCAACCAGGGGGACGATCACCATCGCGGTGGCGGGCTCCAGCCACATTGCGTCGAGAGGAAGACATGAAACTCATCAAGAGCCTGGCGGCCGCGGCCGCCTTCGCCGCCACGCCGGCGACCGCAGCGGTCGTTACCTATACCGGCGGAGGGGTACGATCCGGGACTTCACCGATACGCGATCGACCATCTACGTCGGCGGCAACTATATCGCCGCGGACATCGACATCTTCATCGATGGCCTTGCCCACAGCTTTCCAACCGACGTGCAGCTGTACCTGGAACGCGGTGCCCAGAGCATCCGGCTGATCGAGAACGATGGCCCGGGGCGCGACGGTGCCTTCGCCACGACGATCGGTTTCGACGATCAGGCGGCGATGTCGATCAGGAACTATCAGTCGGGGACCAGCGGCCCCTATCGCCCCGTCGACGCGCTGAACGTCTTCAACGGCCAGGGCGTCGGCGGCGCCTGGACGCTGCGCGCCTATGACAGCGCGGGCGGCGACAACGGCAGCTTCGGCGGCTGGCGTCTCGTCATCGACGATGGCGCCGATGTCCCGCCGCTCGGGGCGGTGCCGGAGCCGGCGACCTGGGCGATGATGATTGCCGGCTTCGGCCTGGTCGGTCAGGGCCTGCGCCGCCGCGGGGCGGTGCCCGTCCCCGCCTGATTTGCAGGCTATCGGGCGGGGGCTACAGCTTCCGCCCGATCACCTCCTTCATGATCTCGGTCGTCCCGCCATAGATCCGGCTCACCCGCGCGCCGCGCCACATCCGCGCGATCGGATATTCGTTCATGTACCCCGCGCCGCCGTGGAGCTGGAGGCACTTGTCCATCACCTCCCATTGCAGTTCGGTGTGCCACAGCTTGGCGGCGGCGCCCTCCTCGTTGGTAAGCTCGCCCTTCAGGTGCCGCGCGATCGCCCAGTCCAGGTGAGCCCAGCCGACCTGCAATTTAGCTTTGAGATCGGCCAGCACGAAGCGCGTGTTCTGGAAGTCGAACACCATTCCCGCGAACGCCTTGCGCTCCTTGGTAAAGGCGACCGTATCGTCGAACGCGCGCTGCGCCGACGAATGCGTGCCGACCGCGATCGACAGCCGTTCCTGCGGCAACTGGCTCATCAGATAGATGAAGCCCTTGCCCTCCTCGCCCAGGCAATTGGTGATCGGCACGCGGACGTCCTCGAAGAACAGCTCGCTGGTGTCAGCCGAATCCTGGCCGATCTTGTCGAGCTTGCGCCCGCGCTTGAACCCCTCGCGATCGCTCTCGACGAGGATGATCGACATCCCCTTCCACGCCGGCTGCGCGGTCGGGTCGGTCTTGGCGACGACCAGGATCAGGTCGGCGTTCTGGCCGTTGGTGATATAGGTCTTGGAGCCCGAGATGACGTAATGGTTGCCGTCCTTCTTGGCGGTCGTCCGGATCGCCTGGAGGTCGCTGCCGGTGCCGGGCTCGGTCATCGCGATCGCGGTGATCGTCTCGCCCGAGACGAGGCGCGGCAGCCATTGGGTCTTCTGCTCCTCCGACCCATAATGCGCGATATAGTCGGCGACGATATCCGACTGGAGCGAGAAGCCGGCCGGCACGCCGTTATAGCTCATCTCCTCGTCGACGATCGCGTTGTAGCCGAAGTCGAGGCCGAGCCCGCCATAGGCCTCCGGCACGGTCGGACACAGCATCCCGATCTCGCCCGCCTTGCGCCAGAAGTCCTTCGGCACGAGCCGGTTCTTTTCCCACTCGTTGACGTGGGGCACGCCCTCCTTCTGCAGGAAGCTCCGGACGGTCTGGCGAAACGCCTCATGGTCGGGGGTATAGGCGAAGCGGCCGGCGATGGCGTCGAGCGTGAGCATGGTGTCTCTCCTTTGCCGCTGTTGGTGCAGGCGCGAAGGGCGCTTCGTCAAGGCACCAGAACAAAAGTTATGGCGCTCTCCCGTCACCCTGGGCTTGACCCGGGGTCCCGCTGCCTTTCTGACGGAACACAAGAAGCGGGACCCCGGCTCAAGGCCGGGGTGACGAATGAGAGGAGACACCGATGAAACTCGCCAGCCTGAAGCACGGCCGCGACGGCCGGCTCGTCGTCGTGTCGGACGACCTCGCCTGGTACGCCGACGCCGGCCACATCGTCCCGACCTTGCAGGGCGCGCTCGACGATTGGGGCCGGCATGAGGGCGACCTGCGCAACCTCGCGACCGACCTCGCGCATGGCGTCATCCCGCGCGAACGCTTCCACGAGCACGACGCCGCCTCGCCGCTGCCGCGCGCCTATCAATGGGCGGACGGGTCGGCCTATGTGAACCATGTCGCGCTGGTGCGGCAGGCGCGCGGGGCGGCGATGCCCGACAGCTTCTGGCACGATCCGCTGATGTACCAGGGCGGCTCGGACGGGTTCCTGGGGCCGCGCGATCCGATCCCCTTGGCCGACGAAAGCTGGGGCTGCGACCTGGAGGCCGAGGTCGTGGTCGTCACCGACGACGTGCCGCTGGGCGCGACGCGCGAGCAGGCGCTGGCGGCGATCCGGCTGGTCGGGCTGACCAACGACGTCAGCTTGCGCAACCTCATCCCCGGCGAGCTCGCCAAGGGCTTCGGCTTCTTCCACGCCAAGCCTGCCTCCGCCTTTTCGCCGGTGTTCGTGACTCCCGATGCGCTCGGCGACTGGTGGAACGACGGCAAGCTCCACCGCACGCTGATGGTCGACCTCAACGGCCAGCCTTTCGGCCGCGCCGCCGCGGCGGAGGACATGACCTTCGATTTCGGCACCCTGGTCGCTCATGCGGCGAAGACCCGGGCGCTGGGCGCGGGGACGATCGTCGGGTCGGGGACGGTATCGAATCGCGACGCCGACGGCGGCCCGGGCAAGCCGATCGGCGAAGGCGGCGTCGGTTATTCGTGCCTGGCCGAGCTCCGCACGGTCGAGACGATCGCCGGCGGCAAGCCGGTCACGCCCTTCCTCAAAAGGGGCGATACGGTGCGGATCTGGGCGGAGGACGACCGGCACCACTCGATCTTCGGCGCGATCGAGCAAATGGTCGGCGACCAGGTGGCGGGCGGCTAGCTCGCGAACACCCAGTAGCGGTTGGCCGCGAAGCTCGCGAGCGGGGTGGCGAACACCATCCCCGTCACCGGCGTCCAGGCGGGCAGGCGCAGCGCATGGACCGCGAGCCAGACCCAGAAGCTGTTGAGCGCGAAGGCGGCGCCGGCGGTGGCGAGGAACCTCACGACCTGCACGCGATGGTCCCCGTCGCCGGCACGGAAGCTCCAGCGGCAATGGACGACATAGCCGACGGTCACGCCGCACAGCGTCGAGATCGTGTTGGCGACGAGGGGCGGGACGCCGAGCTCGATCGCGACGGCGAGATAGATCCCCGCCGCGAACAGCGTGACGCCGAGGCCCGCGACCACGAAGCGCAGCAATTGGGCAAACGCTTCGTGCGCGAGCAGCGCCTCAGCGACCGAGCGCGACCTGGCCAGCATAATCCACCGCCTGTATCCCGAACCTGCCCGCCAGCACCACCCCCGCGATCAGCCCGTGCACCAGCAGCCAGGGCAGTGTCACCACCCCCGCCAGCGCCAGCACCGGCACGCCGACGGCGCGCCTTAACGCGGGCCGGGAGGGGGCCGGCCTGGTCGGGGTGATCGGGGCCATGTACATGGGGGAAGTCCTTTCGCCCCGCACCGTGCCCGCGAAAGGGTTAACGCTTCGTCACCTCGCCGACCTGCGGCGGCAGGCTTGTAATTTTCTTGCTTTGGGCGAAAGACCCGCCCGAGCGTTGCCTTCGTGACGTCGATGGAGTGTCTATGGCCGGCGAGCCTTTTCGCGCCAATCTGCCCCGCCTGTCGCTGCATGTCCCCGAGCCCATGTTCCGGCCCGGCGACCCGGTGGACTTCGCCGCCGTCGACGTCCCCCCCGCCGGCAGCGCGCGGCGCCCCGACACCGCCGAGGCCCCCCGGGCGTTTACCGACCTCGCCTACACGCTGGTGCGCGTGCTCGACGAGGAGAACCGCGCGGTCGGGCCGTGGGATCCCAAGCTGTCGCCCGACCGGCTCCGGCGGATGCTTCGGTCGATGGCGCTGCTCCGCGCCTTCGACGAACGCATGTTCCGGGCGCAGCGGCAGGGCAAGACCAGCTTCTACATGAAGGCGACGGGCGAGGAGGCGGTGGCGGTGCCGCAGGCGTTCGCGCTCGACCGCGACGACATGTGCTTCCCCTCCTATCGCCAGCAGGGGCTGCTGATCGCGCGCGGCTATCCGCTGGTCGAGATGATGAACCAGATCTACTCGAACAAGGGCGACAAGCTGCAGGGCAAGCAATTGCCGATCATGTATTCGGCCCGCGACCACGGCTTCTTCTCGATCTCGGGCAACCTCGCGACGCAATTCCCGCAGGCGGTCGGCTGGGCGATGGCCTCGGCCGCGAAGGGCGACACCCGGATCAGCGCGGTGTGGTGCGGCGAGGGCTCGACGGCGGAGGGCGACTTCCATTCGGCCTGCACCTTCGCCGCCGTCTATCGCGCGCCGTGCATCCTCAACGTCGTCAACAACCAATGGGCCATATCGAGCTTCTCGGGCTTCGCCGGCGCGGAGGCGACGACCTTCGCGGCGCGTGCGGTGGGCTATGGCATCGCGGGGCTCAGGGTCGACGGCAACGACGCGCTGGCGGTCTATGCCGCGACGTTATGGGCGGCCGAGCGCGCGCGGACCAATAACGGCCCGACGCTGATCGAGCATTTCACCTATCGCGCCGAGGGTCATTCGACCTCTGACGATCCCACCCAATATCGCTCTGCCGGCGAGCCCAACGCCTGGCCGCTAGGCGATCCGATCAAGCGGCTGCGCGATCATCTCATCGCGCTCGGCGAATGGGACGAGGAGCGGCACGCGGCGCAGGACCGGGAACTCGCCGAGGAGGTCAAGGCCGCGCAGAAGGAGGCCGAGAAGAACGGCATCCTCGGCCACGGCCTGCACCAGCCGCTCGACACGATGTTCGACGGCGTGTTCGAGGAAATGCCCTGGCATCTGCGCGAGCAACAGGCACAGATGATGGCGGAAGAGACGGCGAGCGGGCGGCCATGGGCGCGGAAGTGAGCGACCCGCCGGAAGCGCCGGCGACGGTGCGCATGAACATGATCCAGGCGGTCAATTCTGCGCTCGACGTGGTGATGGCGCGCGACCCGGATGTGATCGTGCTGGGCGAGGATGTCGGCTTCTTCGGCGGGGTGTTCCGGGCGACGGCGGGGCTGCAGGCGAAGTTTGGCAAGACGCGGGTGTTCGACACGCCGATCACCGAGATCGGCATCGTCGGCGTCGCGATCGGGATGGGGGCGTATGGGCTGCGGCCCGTCCCCGAGATCCAATTCGCCGATTACATCTACCCCGCGCTCGACCAGCTCGTGTCGGAGGCGGCGCGGCTGCGGTATCGGTCCGCCGGCGAGTTCACGTCGCCGATCACGGTGCGCTCGCCCTATGGCGGCGGCATCTTCGGCGGGCAGACGCATTCGCAATCGCCCGAGGGCATCTTCACGCACGTGTCGGGCATCAAGACCGTCATTCCCTCGACGCCCTACGACGCCAAGGGGCTGCTGATCGCCGCGATCGAAGACAACGATCCGGTCCTCTTCCTGGAGCCCAAGCGCATCTACAACGGCCCGTTCAACGGCCATTGGGACCGGCCGGCGGAGAATTGGTCGAAGCACCCCGCCGGGGAGGTGCCGACCGGCCATTACAAGGTCGAGCTCGGCAAGGCGAAGGTGGTGCGGGCGGGCGAGGCGCTCACCATCCTGTGCTACGGCACGATGGTCCATGTCTGCGCGGCCGTCATCGCCGAGGCTGGTGTCGACGCCGAGATCGTCGATCTGCGCACGCTGGTGCCGCTCGACATCGAGACGATCGAGGCCTCGGTCAGGAAGACCGGGCGCTGCATGATCGTCCACGAGGCGACGCGCACGTCGGGGTTCGGCGCGGAGCTGTCGGCGCTGGTGCAGGAGCGGTGCTTCTATCACCTCGAAGCGCCGATCGAGCGGGTCACCGGCTTCGACACGCCCTATCCGCACAGCCTGGAATGGGCCTATTTTCCCGGCCCCGTCCGCATCGGCCAGGCGCTCAAGAAGATCATGAAGGACTAGGGTCGTGGCTCGTTTCACCTTCAAGCTGCCGGACATCGGCGAGGGCATCGCCGAGGCCGAGATCGTCGCCTGGCACGTCAAGCTGGGCGATCGCGTCGAGGAGGACCAGAACCTCGCCGACATGATGACCGACAAGGCGACGGTCGAGATGGAGTCGCCGGTCGCGGGAACGGTGGTCGAGCTGGCGGGCGAGGTCGGCGACCAGGTCGCGATCGGCGCGGCGCTGGTGGTGATCGAGACCGATGCGGTGGACGAAACCGAGCCTGCCGAGGAGGTCGAGGAGCAGTTCGAGGCGGAGAACCCGGGGGTGGAGGACATCGCCGCCGAGCCCTCCCCCATTCGGGCCGAGCCTGTCGAAGCCCGTCCTGCCGCTCCGAGCGAGGGACGCCCTTCGACAGGCTCGGGGCGAACGGAAGAGGGGCCGTCCGCCTCCGCTCAGACCGTTCTCGCCTCCCCCGCCGTGCGGCAACGCGCGAAGGACCTCGGCGTCGATCTCGCGCAGGTGAAGACCGAGGGCGATCGCATCCGCCATGCCGACCTCGACGCCTTCCTGCGCTACGGCTCGGGGCAGGGCTATCACACCCCCCACGCCAGCCGCGCGCGCGAGGACGAGCAGGTCAAGGTCATCGGGATGCGCCGCCGCATCGCCGAGAACATGGCGGCGTCGAAGCGCAACATCCCGCACTTCACCTATGTCGACGAGATCGACGTGACCGCGCTGGAGGCGATGCGCGGCGACCTCAACACCAACCGGGGCGGGCGACCCAAGCTGACGCTGCTGCCGCTGCTGATCGTCGCGATCTGCCGGTCGCTGCCCGAGTTTCCGATGCTCAACGCGCGCTACGACGACGAGGCAGGCGTGGTGACGCGGTCGGGGCGGGTGCATCTGGGCATGGCGACGCAGACCGATGCGGGGCTGACGGTGCCGGTGATCCGCGACGCGCAGGACCGCAACGTCTGGCAGCTCGCCACCGAGATCGCGCGGCTGGCCGACGCGGCGCGGGCGAACAAGCTGACACCGCAGGAGATGGGCGGGGGCACGATCACCGTGACGTCGCTGGGCCCGCTCGGCGGCATCGCGACGACGCCGGTCATCAACCGGCCCGAGGTCGCGATCATCGGCCCGAACAAGATCGTCGAGCGGCCCGTGTTTGCCAAAAATGCCTTGGGGGGCGACGATATCCGGCGCGCGAAGCTGATGAACCTGTCGATCTCCTGCGACCACCGCGTCGTCGATGGCTGGGATGCGGCGAGCTATGTCCAGGCGCTCAAGCAGCTGCTCGAAACGCCGGTGCTGCTGTTCGCGGACTGACGGAAGTTTAGGCTAAGTTTAGGCTCGTTCACCGATCCGGGCGCGTCATGGCAGGGTCGGCGGCGCGCGCGGCGCGGAAGTTTAGAGCGGGTTGTGATCTTACGGAGGCGTCGTGATTGCCCTGTCGTGTTCGTCCGGCAAGGAGCGGGTCGCAGCGCGTAGCGGCGCTACGCGCAAGGCCCGCGACGCCGCCGGCGGGCACGACAGGGCAACCGCTGCGCGGCGGGCCGATGTTGCGCCAAGACAGCGTCGTTCGTCGGTCGCGGGGGCATAGCCCCGCTCCGCTCCTCACTCCTTGCCCTGACCCAAAATCGGCTCCGTCACGACGCCTCCGTAAGGTCACAACCCGCTCGCGGCTAAGTTGAGGCGTAATCGCTTTTCTCGCGCTGCCCCACACACCCTGCCGACACCTCTCCGCCGGCTCATCCGGCATAAACCGGCCGGGCGCTTGTAGGACAGCGTCAAGTTCGGCTCCGCTGCAACGACCCGGCGATGCGGCGGGCGAGGAAGCGGGGGGTAAGGCGGATGCTTTCGGCCATCAACGCGTTGGCGACCCCGGAGATGCGCACCGCCTGGTTCGCCTCCAGCGCCTTCAAGCCATCCTTCACCACCGCCTCGGCGTCGCCGGCGAAGCGCTTGAACAAGGGCTTTTCGCCCATCCCGGCGATATCGGCGAACTCGGTGCGGGTCGGGCCGGGGCAGAGCGCGGCGACGCGGACGCCGTGGGGCTTCACTTCCTCGTGGATCGCCTCGGAGAAGCTCAGCACGAAGGCCTTGCTGGCGTAATAGACGGCGAGCCAGGGGCCGGGCTGGAAGGCGGCGGTCGAGGCGATGTTGAGCACGCCGCCGGCCTTGCGCGCGATCATCTGCGGCAGGACGCCATGGGTGAGCGCGACGAGCGCGCGGCAGTTGAGATCGATCATGCCGAGCTGGGCGGCGGCGTCGCCCTCGGCGAACGCGCCCTGCGCACCGAAGCCGGCGTTGTTGATGAGCTGGTCGATCGCCAGGCCGGCGGCGGCGACGTCGGCGAGGAGCTGGGCCGGGGCTTCGGGCGAGGTCAGGTCGGCGGGGAAGAGGTGGACCTGGATGCCGTGCCGGTCGCGCAACTCGGCGGCGAGGGTTTCGAGGCGGTCGACGCGCCGCGCGGTGAGGATGAGGCCGTTGCCCTGAGCGGCGAGGGCGCGGGCGAAGCCTTCGCCGAGGCCGGCGGATGCGCCGGTAATGAGGGTGGTGGTCATCTCTCGATATTCCTTTCAATCAGCCCCGTCGCGGCAAAGCCGCGCCGTCGGACGGGTCGGCCATCGGCCGCCCGCCGGCCGAGCTGGCCTGTCGCGCTGACGCGCGATCGGCGCGGACGTGGCCGCACCTCAGACCAGCTCGAACAGTCCCGCCGCGCCCATGCCACCGGCGGTGCACATGCTAACCACGACCCATTGCACCCCGCGCCGCTGGCCCTCGAGCAGCACCGCGCCGAGCAGGCGGCTGCCGGTCATGCCGAAGGGGTGGCCGACCGCGATCGCGCCGCCGTTGACGTTGTAGCGTTCGGGATCGATGCCGAGATGGTCGCGGCAATAGAGGCATTGCGACGCGAACGCCTCGTTGAGCTCCCACAGGCCGATGTCGGTGACCGACAGCCCGGCGCGGTCGAGCAGCTTGGGGATCGCGAAGATCGGGCCGATGCCCATTTCTTCCGGCCCGCAGCCAGCCGCCTGGAAGCCGCGATAGACGCCGAGGATCGGCCTGCCCTCGGCTTCGGCGGTGGCGCGGTCCATCAGGATCTGCGCCGCCGCGCCGTCGGAGAGCTGGCTGGCATTGCCGGCGGTGACGCTGGTGCCGGGGCCGCTGAACGCGCCGCCGGGCCAGACGGTCTTGAGGTTGGCGAGCGCCTCGGCGGTGGTGCCGGGGCGGATGCCCTCGTCCTGCGTCACGGTGACGCGCTCGGTACCGGTGCGGTTGCCCTCCTTGTCGAACAGCGCCTTCTCGACCGTGATCGGCGCGATCTCGTCGGTGAAGGCCCCGCGGGCGAGGGCGGCGGCGGCGCGCTGCTGCGACTGCGCGCCGTAATCGTCCTGCGCGGCGCGGCTGATGTTATAGCGGTCGGCGACAATCTCGGCGGTCTCGATCATCGGGATGTAGGCGGCGGGTTCCTTGTCGGTGACGCTCTTGTTGACGAAGCGGGGGGCATCCTTCGTCACGGTGTAGCTGATCGATTCCATCCCGCCGGCGAGCGCCACGTCCACGTCGCCGGCGATGATCGAGCGCGCGGCGAGCGCGGAGGCGGTGAGGCCGGAGCCGCATTTGCGGTCGAGCGTGAAGGCGGGCACCGACTGCGGCAGGCCGCCGGCGAACAGCGCCATCCGCCCGGCGTTCCCCCCTTGCGTCCCCCATTGGTTGCCGACGCCCCAGAAGACGTCGTCGATGCGGGCGGGGTCGATCCCGGCGCGTTCGACGGCGGCGTTCATGACGTGGCCGGCGAGGACGGGCGCCTCGGTCGCGTTGAAATAGCCGCGATAGGCCTTGCCGATGCCGGTGCGGGCGGTGGAGACGATCGCGGCTTCGCGCATGTTCAGGTCCTCTGCTCTTCTTTGCTCGGTCCATTATCCGTTCGCCCTGAGCTTGTCGAAGGGTCGTCCTTGTTCCAACGGAAGTACGGTGCTTCGACAAGCTCAGCACGAACGGGAGAGGTGGCATGTCGGTTACAGTTTCGCGCGACGGCCATGTCGCGATCGTCACCTTCGCCCGGCCGCCGCACAATTTCGCGGACCTGGAGCTGATCCGCGGCATCGGCGCGGCGTTCGACGGGGCGGATGCGGACCCCGAGGTGTGGGCGATTCTGCTGCGATCGGAGGGGCGGGTGTTCTGCGCTGGCGCGGACCTCGCCAACGCCAATCCCGTCGGCGAGGACGCGGCGGCGGCGGGCGAGCGCAATCCCTTCTATGTCGCGGCGGCGAAGCTGTTCGGGGTGAAGACGCCGGTGGTCGCGGCGGTGCAGGGCGCGGCGGTCGGCGCGGGGCTGGGGCTGGCGCTGGTCGCCGACTTCCGGGTGGCGACGTCGGCGGCGCGGTTCGTGGCGAACTTCGTGCAGCTCGGGTTCCATCCGGGGTTCGGCATCTCGGCGGTGCTGGAGCGGGTGGTCGGACGGCAGCGCGCGCTGCTGATGGCGCTGACCGGGCGGCGGATCGGCGGCGAGCAGGCGGCGGACTGGGGACTGGCCGATGTGCTGGTCGAGGCGGCGGAACTGGAGACGGCGGCGCTGGCGCTGGCGCAGGAACTGGCGGCGGGGGCGCCGCTGGCGGTACGGTCGACGCGGGCGACGATGCGGGGGGATCTGCACGCGCTGGTCGAGCGGCAGACGGATCATGAGCTGGCGGAGCAGCAGTGGCTGCAAAAAACGGCGGATTACGCCGAGGGCGTGCGCGCGGTGAACGAGCGGCGGCCGGGGCGGTTCGTGGGGGCGTGAGGACTGGAAGTTGAGGCGTGTTCCAAGTCCTCCCCTGCAAGGGGAGGGGGACCATGCGAAGCATGGTGGAGGGGTGTCCCGCTTCGATGCGGTGTACGCCGTGATGAGCGGTTACACCCCTCCGTCGCGCTGCGCGCGCCACCTCCCCTTGCAGGGAAGGACTTGCGCGCCGAACTTTCCGAAGTTTCGCGGAAAACGACATGAGCGTGTCGCCTCACGGCCGCTTCGGTGGCGCGTCGGCGATACGCTCGTAGCGTGACATCGGTTCGCCGTAGCAGGCGGCGAACAGGAGGCGGTTGTCGAAGCGGTGGCGGTGGCCGACGATCTTGCCGTTGCGGATGATGGGCGAGTGCCAGCCGTCGCGCCCGCGCCGGATCGCCTCGTCACGCGAGCGTCCCCGCCCTTCCTCGAGCGCGATGTCCCAGGCGTGGGCGAAGCCTTCCGCGCCCGGGCGCTTGCGGAGCTGCCGCGCCCCCTGCGGCGTCATGCCCACCGCCCGCGCGGCGGCGGCCACGCCGCCGTGGCTTGCGAGTTCGGCGATGAAGCGGCGCTGGCGCTCGGCCGTCCAGCCGTCGTGGCGGGCGGCGGTGGGGACGGGGGTGAAGTCGTAGGGGGAGTCGCTCATTCGGCAGGGTGGAGCAGAACGGGCGCTTGTAGGACAGGGGTTTGTTTGGCGAGTTTCTCGTGAAGGGGACGTTCACGGCTCGTAGAATGTGCTGCCCTTGTTAGGAGCGGAGCGGAGTTGGTGGATGCCGATGCGCCAGCCGTCTTCAACCGACATCATGGGCGGTTCGCTATCCCAAATTGCAGCCGACGCTCCGTTCGTGAACTCCTTGGTTAGCCTCGACAGCACCTTTTCAGCCGCCTTTTCCTTAGTAACGGCGAAGGCGTGGCGGGTCGTGAAGAAGCCTCGAACGTCTTCTGCGTGTCGCGGGTCGCGGCCATGGATCATGAAACGATAGAACGGCATCAGCGCCATTGTCGGTGATTTTGAGAGTAGCCGCAATTGGGCGAAAGGGGATACTAGTCTTTGATCACAAACAAGAAAGCGGGACCCCGGCTCAAGGCCGGGGTGACGAGTTAGCGCAGCAGGACAAGCTCCTCCGCCATCGACGGATGCAGCGCCACCGTCGCGTCGAACTGCGCCTTGGTCAGCCCCGCCTTCACGCACACCGCGGCGGCCTGCAGGATTTCCGGCGCGTCGGGGCCGATCAAATGGATGCCGACGACGCGGTCGGTCTCGCCGTCGCAGACCATCTTGTAGAGCGCGCGCTCGTTGCGGTTGGCGAGGACGTTCTTCATCGGGCGGAAGTCGCTCGAATAGACCTTGACGCTGCCGAGCTTCTGGCGCGCCTCGCTCTCGGTCATGCCCACCGCGCCGATCGGGGGATGGCTGAACACCGCGCTGGGGACACAGTCGTAATCGACGCGGGTCGGCTTGTTGCCATAGATCGTGTCGGCGAAGGCCTGGCCTTCGCGGATCGCGACGGGGGTGAGCTGGATGCGGTTGGTGACGTCGCCGACGGCGTAGATCGACGGGCAGGTCGACTGGTTGTCCTCGTCGACGCGGACCGCGCCCTTGTCGTCGAGCTCGACGCCGGCGCTGTCCAGCCCGAGGCCGCGGGTGTTGGGGACGCGGCCGGTGGCGAACATGACGCAATCGACGGTGACGGGCTCGTGGTTGGACATGGCGACCGTCAGACAGCCGTCCTCGCCCTTCGTGATGCCCTGGAACGTCGCGTCGAAGCGGAACTCCAGCCCTTTCATCAGGCTGATCTGGAGCAGGCGGTCGCGGATCTGGAGATCGTAGCCGCGCAGGATGTCCTGGGTGCGGTTGGCGATGATGACGTGCGCGCCGAACTGGTGGAAGATGCCGGCAAACTCGTTGGCGATATAGCCGGCGCCGGCGATCAGGACGCGTTTCGGAATGGCGTCGAGGTGGAAGGCCTCGTTCGAGGTGATGCCGTGCTCGTGGCCCTCGCATGGCGGGACGGCGGGGTGCGCGCCGACCGCGATCAGGATACGCTCGGCGGTCTTCTCCGTCCCGTCGGCGAGGCGGACGCTGTTGGGGCCGGTGACGGTGGCGCGCTGGGGGATGATCTCGACGTGGTGGGTTTCGAGCGTCGTCTCGTACGCCTCGTTGAGGCGGTCGACCTCGGCCAGCACGTTGTCGCGCAGCGTCGGCCAGTCGAAGGCGCAGTCGGGGACGTTCCAGCCGAACCGGCGCGCGTCCTTCAGGTCCTCGGCGAAATGCGCGCCGTAGACGAGCAGCTTCTTGGGGACGCAGCCGCGGATGACGCAGGTGCCGCCGACTCGATATTCCTCCGCGACGGCGACGCGCGCGCCATGCGCCGCGGCGACGCGGGCGGCGCGGACGCCCCCGGAGCCGGCACCGATGACGAAGAGGTCGTAGTCGTGGGGCATCAGTTCAGTCCGATGTTCAATGCGGACCGCAGACCCAGATGCGCGACGAACGGATCGAAATCGCGGTCGCTATACAACAGTGGAATATCCTCGCGGATGCAACGGGTGGCGATCAAGGCGTCGATGGTCTTGCGGATCGTGACGCCCTTGGCGCGGAGAAATCGATAGTTCGCGGCGGTTTCGACGGCGATCTCTTCGCCTGCCACAGCGATCGTCTCCAGTTGCGCAAACTCGCGCAGCCGTTGCTGGAACTGCGCCTCATCGCGTGAGCCTTGCAACACCTCACACAACACCAAATCCGCCATGATCACCGTTCCGATTTCAATCTGCTCGGCGAGCATGGCGACCTGACGCGTCGGCACGTTACGCAGGAAGTCGATCCACACGCTCGAATCGGCTATGATCATTCGGTGACGGGACGCGGCTTGTTTGTCCTCATCTCCTCGAGATCGCCGATCCACCCAGTTCCGCGCAACTTCAAGAGACCTCGTTGCGCATCAAGCTGCACGAGCTTGCGCAGACCCTGTTCGACGACCTCACGCTTAGTGGTGGCCCCGGTCGCCTTCATGGCTTTTGCCATCAAATCGTCATCGATATCAATATTGGTGCGCATGTGTATCCACTCCGACGCTTATACACATAATAGATCGTTGCGAGTCAGTCCAGCCCCGCCCGCTTGATGAGGTCGGTCGTGCTCGGGTCGAAGTCGCCGCCGCCCTTTGCGGCTTCCTTTGCCATTTCCTTGCCGAGCTCGACGCCGAACTGGTCGAAGCTGTTGATCTCGAGCAGGGTGCCGTTCACGAACACGCGGTGTTCGTAAAAGGCGATCAGCGCACCCAGCGTGCGGGGCGTGAGGTCGTCCAACAGGATCGTCGATGACGGGCGGTCGCCCGCATACGAACGCGCGGGGTCGTCGACCTGCTTGCCCTTCATCAGCGCCGCCCCTTGCGCGAAGGCGTTCAACAGCAACTGGCGGTGGTGGTCCTCGGCGAGCGTGTCGCCGGGTTCGATGACGGCGATGAACTCGACGGGGACGAGGTGGGTGCCCTGGTGGAGGAGCTGGAACACGGCGTGCTGCGCGTCGGTGCCGACGCCGCCCCAGGTGATCGCGGCGGTGGGGCGGCCGACGGGCTGGCCGGTGACGGTCATGCCCTTGCCGTTCGATTCCATCTCGAGTTGCTGGAGATACGACGGCAGCAGCCGCAGCCGCTCGTCATAGGCGAAGGGGGCGCGGGTCTCGGCGTGGCGGACCTGGGTGTAATAGAGATCGGCGAAGGCGGCGAGGACGGGGGCGTTCCGCTCGATCGGCTCCAGCCGGAAATGGCGATCCATCTCGGCCGCCCCCTCCAGCAACTCCTCGAACTTGTCCCAGCCGAGCGCCACCGCGGCGGGAAAGCCGATCGACGACCAGAGCGAATAGCGGCCTCCCACCCCTTCGGCGAAGAGCAGGACGCGGGTCTCGTCGACGCCCCATTCGATCGCCTTGTCGGGCGCGGCGGTGAGCGCGATGACCTGGCCATAGGGATCGGCGACCTCATGCTCGGTCATCCATTGCAGGACCGAAGTCGCGTTGGTCATCGTCTCGGTGGTGGTGAAGGTCTTCGACGCGATCACGAGCAGCGTCGCGGCGGGATCGAAGCGCGCGAACACGTCCTCCAGCGCGACGCCATCGATGTTCGAGACGATCGCGACGTCATAGCGCTTCTCCTCGCGGCCGAGCGCGTCGACGAGCAGGTCGGGGCCAAGCGCCGAGCCGCCGATGCCGACATGGAGGATGTGGCGGACGGGGCCGAGCGCGCCCGCCTCGATCGCGTCGATCAGCGAGCGCATCCGCTCGTGGAAGCGTTTGGCGATGCTGACGTTGTCGGGATTGCCCTCGCCGCGCTCGGCGGGGTGGGTGACGGGGCGGTCCTCGGTGACGTTGACATGCTCGCCCGCGAACAGCGCGTCGCGGCGTTTCGCCAGCCCCCGCGTCCCGGCGAGCGCGGCGAAGGCAGCGATGGCGTCGGCGGTGAGGTGGGTCTTGCTGAAATCGAAGTGCAGGCCGGCGATGTCGAGCGACAGGCTGGCGAGGCGGTCGGGATCCTGGTCGAACAGGTCGGTGAGCCTGGGCGACGGCAGGGCTTCGATGGGGGACCAATCGGACATGGGTTTGCCTCGGCGCGGGGTGATGGGGGCGGTAACGCTGTAGGCGGGGGTTGGGGGCCGGAACAAGGTGGAGGCAAATCCTTACCGGGAGGGCGGGGCGCGCCGAAGGCGTGGACGGAGGGGGCCCTGCGCGGAGCGAGGCACCTGGATCGGGGCCCCCTCCACCACCGCGCCCGGGGGGGGGGCGGTCCCCCTCCCCGTGCCGGGGAGGATTGCAAAGTGCCGCCCGTTCGGCGAACGCTGCGGCCATGGCGAAGCGGGGCGGCACGAAGCAGAAGCGGTCGACATGGGCGGACGAGCTCCGCTTCATCGCGCTGCTGGCGCTGGGCACGCTGATCTTTCGCTCGTTCTTCCTCGCGACCTTCTACATCCCGTCGGAATCGATGCTGCCGCGTCTCCTGATCGGCGACTATCTGCTCGTCGAGAAATGGCCATACGGCTATTCGCGCTGGTCGTTCCCGTGGGGATGGCCGCTGATCCCGGGGCGGCTGCTGCCCGGTACGCCGAAGCGCGGCGACGTGGTGGTGTTCCGGTCGCAGGAGCCCAACGACCATGACGTCATCAAGCGCGTGATCGGGCTGCCCGGCGATACCATCCAGATGCGGCGCGGGCAGGTGATCCTGAACGGGCAGGCGGTGCCCAAGCTGCGGATCGCGGACTTCGTCCTGCCGGATAGCCCGAACTTCCATTGCCCGGATGGCTATCTGACGGTCGTCGCGGGCAAGTCGCTGTGCCGCTTCGAGCGCTATCGCGAGACGCTGCCGGGCGGGCGCAGCTACGACGTGCTCGACATGCGGCAGGGGACCGACGGCGACGACACCGGCCTGTTCACCGTGCCGGCGGGCAACGTCTTCCTGATGGGCGACAATCGCGACAATTCCGCCGACAGCCGGTTCCCGGCGGGCGAGGGGCCGGGCCGGGGCATGGGCTATATCCCCTTCGAGCGGATCGAAGGGCGGGCGGGGATCAGCGTGTTCTCGACCGACGGATCGGCATCTTACGTGAAGCCCTGGACCTGGTTCAGCGCGGCGCGGCCCGAGCGGATCGGGGAGCGGTTCTGAGCGACCTCGATGGCTGGCTGGCCGGCCTGTTCGGGCGCGCGCCGGCGGACCGGGCGCTGTTCGAGCGCGCGCTGACGCATGGCAGCGCGGTCGGCGACAATTACGAGCGGCTGGAGTTCCTGGGCGACCGGGTGCTGGGGCTGACGATCGCGGAATGGCTGTACGAGCTGTTTCCCGAGGAGCCCGAGGGCGAACTGTCGAAGCGGCTCAACGCGCTCGTGTCGGGCCAGACCTGCGCCGAGGTGGCGCGCGGCTGGGGGGTCGGGCAGCGGCTGATCCTGGGCAAGCAGGCGCGCGACGACGGCGCGGCGGATAGCGACTATGTGCTGGGCGACGTGGCCGAAGCGCTGATCGGGGCATGGTATGCGCAAGCCGGCTGGGACGCGGCGCGCGGCTTCGTGCGCGGCGCGTGGGCCGACCGCGTGACGCGCGGGACGAGCGTGCCGCAGCATCCCAAATCCGCGTTGCAGGAATGGGCGGCGGCCAAGGGCCGGCGCGCGCCGGTGTATGAGGTGACCGACCGCTCCGGGCCGGGGCACGCGCCGCGCTTCACGGTGAGCGTGACGGTGGGTAAGCTGGCGGCGGAAGCGAGCGGGGGGAGCAAGCAGGAGGCGGAGACCGAGGCGGCGCGGGTGCTGTTGGGGAAAATGGCGTGATGGGTAGCTTGCGACAAACAGAGGAGCGATGCTTCGACGAGCTCAGCACGAACGATTATTTGTCGTTCGGCCCAAGTTTTTCGGAGCGACGCGCTGGGCCCGATGCATGACGTTCTGGGCCTATATACTTCATTGCCGTGGCGGGGTTTTTTACACTGGCCATACCGATGACCTGGAGCGGCGCGTAGGTGGCCATCAGTCCGGACTGATCAAGGGCTTTACCAGTCGGTATCTGCCGGTGACGCTCGTCTGGTGTCAGGAGTTTCCGAGCCGGCTGGAAGCGCTGGAGGCCGAGCGACGGATCAAGGGATGGAGTCGGGCAAAGAAGCTGGCGCTGATCCGCGGCGATTGGAACGCGATCTCGATATTGGCCAAAGCGAGGAGCGGTCCCGCGATCAAGTCCGGATCGGCAGCAACTATCGGCGGGCCAAACGCCCCGTCCGTTCGTGCTGAGCTTGTCGAAGCATCGCCCTTCGTTCGAACCAAGGGCGACCCTTCGACAAGCTCAGGGCGAACGGAGGGAGGGACAAGTTCGGGGCGAATAGAGGGGGGCGTTGTTCCGTCCTCAACATCAAGGCAGATAAGCGAATGACCACTCACTGCGGCCTCGTCGCCGTCGTCGGCGCGCCCAACGCCGGGAAGTCCACGCTCGTCAATGCGCTGGTCGGGCAGAAGGTGGCGATCGTCAGTCCCAAGGCGCAGACGACGCGGGCGCGGCTGCTGGGGGTAGCGATCGAGGGCGACGCGCAGGTGCTGCTCGTGGACACGCCCGGCATCTTCGAGCCGAAGCGGCGGCTCGACCGGGCGATGGTCGCGGCCGCCTGGGGCGGGGCGGAGGGCGCGGACCTGTTGTGCCTGGTGGTCGACGGCAAGGGCGGGCTGACCCCGAAGGCGCAAGCCGTGGCCGAGGCGATGGCGGGACGGGGGGAGCCGCGCTGGCTGGCGCTCAACAAGGTCGACATCGCCGACAAGGCGCGGCTGTTGCAGCTCGCCGAGCGGCTGCACGGCGTCTGCGCGTTCGCCGAGACCTGGTTCGTCAGCGCCGAGACGGGCGACGGGGTGGCGGAGCTGAAGCGCGCGATGGCGGCGGCGATGCCGGCGGGGCCGTGGCATTATCCCGAGGACCAGGTGTCCGACGCGAGCGAGCGCGCGCTCGCCGCCGAGATCACGCGCGAGCAGCTCTTCCGGCGACTCCACGCCGAACTGCCCTATGCGAGCATCGTCGAGACCGAGGCGTTCGTCGAGCGCGCGGACGGGTCGGTCGAGATCCGCCAGCAGATCATCGTCGAGCGCCCGACGCAGCGCGCCATCGTGCTGGGCAAGGGCGGCGCGCAGATCAAGGCGATCGGCGCGGCGGCGCGGGCGGAGCTGGCGGCATTGTGGGGCAAGCCCGTCCATCTCTACCTGCACGTGAAGTCGAAGCCCGGATGGGACGAGGATCGGGAGAGCTTCCGGTCGATCGGGCTGGATTGGGTCGACTAGCTGGTGGGATTTGCCAAGGATTGGCGGAACCTGTTTCGTGGTGCTTTGCCAAGGCATTGACTTGGAACGACAACAGCATTTGGCACGGCGGGTGCAAAGGCTCGGGTATCGAGCGGAACGATGGTGTTCCGCGCCACTGCCCGAGGAATTGCCGCCATGTCCGCTCCCACCTTCAATCGCTCCGATACGCTGCTGGGCATCTGTGAGGCGCTGGGGCAGGACCTGGGGTTCAACCCGCTGTGGCTGCGCGTCGCGCTGGCGGTGGGGTTGTTCTGGAACTTCGGGGCGGTGATCGCGGCGTATCTGGGGCTGGGGGTCGTGGTGCTGATCGCGCGGGCGGTGACGCCGGCGCGGAAGGTCGAGCCGGCGTCGCGGCAAGCGGTGGTCGCCGGCAACGACGATGAGGTGGCGGAGATGGCCGAGGCGGCGTGAACGTTCCTGTCCTCACCCCCCGCTCGCTGCGCGAGCTGCCCCTCTCCTACGAGGAGAGGGGGTGTGGGCCGAGCACCTCGTCCACCCACGCGGGCACCAGTTCCGTCGCCGTGCCGCGGCGGGACTGGTCGAACCAGGCGCTGCCGGCCGATGGGTCGAGATTGAGTTCGAGCGTGCGCGCGCCGGTCGCGCGGGCGAGCTGGACGAAGCCCGCGGCGGGATAGACCGCGCCGGAGGTGCCGATCGAGACGAACAGGTCGGCGTGCGCGAGCTTTTGTTGGATCGTGTCCATTTCGTACGGTGTCTCACCGAAGAACACGATGTCCGGACGAAGCGTGGGTCGATCGCAGGTGGGGCAGATGGTGCCGGGTGGGAGGTCGTCGGACCAAGGCCGGGCGTGACCGCAGGCGGCGCAGAGAGCGCTGTCGAGCTGGCCGTGCATGTGGATCAGGCGGCGGGCGCCGGCGTGTTCGTGGAGGTCGTCGACGTTTTGCGTGACGATGAGGAGGTCTCCGGGCCAGTCGCGGTCGAGGCGGGCGAGCGCGTGGTGGGCGGCGTTGGGCCGGACGGTGGCGAGCGCGGCGCGGCGGGCGTCGTAGAAGCGGTGGACGAGATCGGGGTCGCGGGCGAGCGCGTCGGGCGTGCAGACGTCCTCGACGCGGTGCCCTTCCCACAGGCCGCCGGGGCCGCGGAAGGTGGCGAGGCCGGATTCGGCCGACAGGCCGGCGCCGGTGAGGATGACGAAGTTGGGCATTCGGCCCTTCTATCACCATATCCCGATCGTGAACCCGCTCCGCTCCCACATCCGCGACCATGTCCACAAGCTCGTCAAGGCGGGCGAGATGGACCTGTCGCGCCCGCCCGGCGATCCGGGGCTGTTCGGCGAAGGCTCCGAGGCCTGGCGGATTCATCAGGATTTTTCGGTGATGCTGATCGGCGGGGTGGCTTCGCTGCTGACGCAGATGTTGCATCCCGGGGCGCTGGCGGGGGTTTGGGATCATTCGGACTGGCGGGAGAATCCGCCGGCGCGGCTGGCGCGGACGGCGCGATTCATCGCGTTGACGACCTATGGCGGCACCGCGCAGGCGGCGGCGATCGCGCGGGTGCGGGCGATCCATGCGCGGGTCGAGGGCGTGCTGCCCGACGGGACGCCCTATCGCGCCAACGACCCGGCGCTGCTGACCTGGGTGCACGTCGCCGAGGCGGATGCCTTCCTGCGCGCGCATGTGATGTATCGCGAGCCGGGGATGCCGGGCGCGCGGCAGGATCGGTATCTAGGCGAGATGGCGGGGCTGGCGCGGCGGCTGGGCGCGGGCGAGGTGCCGGCGACGCGGCGCGCGGTCGCGGCCTATTTCCGGGCGGTGCGGCCGGCGCTGCGCCATGACGAGCGCACGCGCGACGTGGCGGCGGCGCTGCTGGGGCAGGCGGCGGGCGGCGGGGTGACCGGCGGGCTGGGGCAGGTGGTGATGAACGCCGGCGTCGAGCTGATGCCGCCTTGGGCGGCGGCGATGCACGGGCTGAACACCCCGGCGGCGCGGCGGCCCGCGATCCGGGCGGGGGCGAGCGCGGCGGCGGGCGTGCTGCGGTGGGCGCTGAAGGCGTAGCAAGTCCTGCCGCATGCCGCGGCAGGACTCGCGCAAGCCCGGGTCGGACGATGGTCGAGGTACGACGGCTCGCAAGGGCGAACCACCCCACCACCACCGCGCGCCCCCCCCCCGGGGCCGCGATGGTGGTGGGCGCGGCTCAGGCGGCGAAGGCGACCTTCGTGCCGCGCCGGCGCATCGCGCCGCCGACGAGGCCGAAGCCGCCGATCATCATCGCCCAGGTCGCGGGCTCGGGCACCGCGCCGGTCGACGCGAGCGTCACCGACACATTGTCGAGCCGGCTGTAGCTGGGGTCCTGACGGCCCAGGAACAGCAGCCGCGTGACGGCGCCGGTCGCGACCATGCCGGTGACGGTATAGCCGGTGTTGGTCGCGGTCAGGTTGACCTGATCGAACGCGGTGGTGTTGCCGAACAGCACGGCCAGCTCGTTGGTGAAGCCGGCGGCGCCGTAATCGAAGCCAAGATTGTAGGTGCCGCCCGCGACGGTCGCGAGATCCTGATACAGATACGCGCCCGACGCCGTGTTGAAGGCGCCGCCGCTGCGGATGCAGCCGTCGCCGACGCAGCCGGTCGAGGCCGAATAGGCGCCCGAGATGACGCCGTTGATGTTGGTGCCCCAGCCGCTGGCGGTCCAGCTCGTCAGGCCGGCCGTCTCGAAATTGCCGTTGGTGACGATGTTCTGCGCGGCGGCGGGCGAGGCGGCGGCGGCGAGCAGCAGCGCGGCGGTGGCGATCACGGTCTTCATGTGGCGAGGTCCCTGTTAAGTTGTCGTTCACCCTCCTACCGACGCCACATCGGCTAAGATACTGTTAATACATAGTTAATCCGAAGAGTTACCGTTTCACGACGGGATTTCGCGCAAGCGCCGCGCCGCCCTTGCCGAACGCGAAAAAGGGGCGACGCGGGAACGGATCCCGCATCGCCCCTTTCCGATAGCCTGCTGGCTGGACCGACCCGCCGCCATACCGTTTGGGGTGGCGGCGGGTCGGTATCTCAGGCCGCGAAGGCGACCTTCGTGCCGCGCCGGCGCATCGCGCCGCCGATCAGGCCGAAGCCGCCGATCATCATCGCCCAGGTCGCGGGCTCGGGCACGCCGCTCGTCGGCGGCTGGTCGACGATCGCGTTGCAGGCGGCATTGGCGTTGAGCGTGAAGCAGAGCGACTCGTTGTTCTGCAACACCGGCGAGTTGTAGCTCCACTGGACGTACTGGCCGAGCGACTGCACGCCCTGGATGCCGACGGTGGCGCTGGCGCCGTTGTCGAAGTTCGAGTTGCCGAACGCGGTCTGCGTGTAGCGCATCAGGATGTCGCCCGTGGCCTCGTCGAGCACGGTCTGGAAATTGACCACCGCGCCACCGACGGAATAGGAATTGGCGATTTCCTGGACAACGAACTTGCGGCTGCCCGGCGTGGTGCCGATCGTCTGATAATAGACCCCGGCGTCACCGTCGCCGCGGGTGTAGAGATCGTCCCAGAACGTGAAGATGCCGGGGGTCCCGAACACCTGTGTGGTCGTCAGGTTCTGGTTCGTATAGTTGGCGTTGGCGGCCCCGAAGAAGATCGTGCCATTGGTGGTGATGTAGGCGTTGGTATAGCTGGTGCCGTACATCGAGAAGTTCATCCCCATGTCGACGAAGAGGCCGTTATCGTCCTGGCCCGTCAGTACCTTCGTGCCCGTCGCGCGGATGTCGTTGAACGTGTAGTTGACCTGGTCGGTCGCGACATAGCCGTACGTGTCAGGTCCGACGGTGGTCGCGCCTGCGCCCGACGCGACGCCGAACGCGACCATCGCGCTGGCGGTAAGCAGCATCATCTTCTTCATGGCAGTTCCCCTGTTGTTAACTTCCTGTTCACGGTTTTTGGCCCGATTCGCCGAAAGCTGATTGTACGTTTTCGCCATCTATGCCGTGCTGTCCCGCTTCGGGACGGAATCGCAAAAGCTTCCCGTCGTGCCGATCGGATCGCGGACGCGCCTACGCGGCGGCCGGTGATGGCGTTTCAGACAGGCATTGTGGAACGCGCCCGGGCGGCCTCATGGCCTCGCCGCGGAATCGCAGGCGTGGCGATGGGTCGTGGCGCGGAATTGCCGGCTAGGGCCTGATCTCGACCGCTTCACCGAACGTGACGGTCGCGACCGGATTGCGGTCGGCGTCCACGATATTGATCCGGTGGTTGAGCCCCAGATGCCCCAGATGCCCCAGACGGACCGTCTCCGACGCCAGTCCTCTCGCTGCCCTGACCCCGTAGGCGTGGGCGGCGCGATCGTCGGACAGCTCGATGCCCTCGAAATCCTCGGTCACGTCGTCATTGTCGATGTTGAAATAATATAGGGGCACCGCCGTTGCGTACCGCTGCCCACGTCGCCTCGCTATAACGCGTGTCAAGTCGGCATAATGTCAAGAATGGGCGGCATTATGTAGCAGATGCACCAACGTGCGGCTAGATGCCATCACCCGCGATGCGTAATGTCCGCATATGGCAAGCGGCTACAAACAGACGGTGTTCGGGCTGCTGCGGAAGCACCGCGAGCTGCTGGTGGGAAATAGCGGACGCAAGTGCTGCGTTGACGGCCAAGCAGTCCGCGCTCGACGCGATTGAGGCGGCGCTACGGGTGTTCGATCCTACGCTCGTTCCGGCAACGGAGTACCACCGGCGCGGCGCTAACATCGTCAACGGGATGCACCGCTTCATTCTCGACACGCTGCGTGAGGATGGTGCTGTAACGACGCTAGGGGCCGCTGCGGCGCTGTTAAAGGCGAGAGGACAGGATCACCGCGACAGAGCGCTGCTGACGGTCAGGGTGGCGCGGCGGATGGGGCACGAGCCGCGCGTCAAGTTCCTGAGCTATTCAGTTGTTCGTTTCGTCGGCATGAATGACGGTGCCGGGACGACGTTAGCCTCGACCAGCGCCACGCCAGCGGCCTCGTTCTTCGTGGCGAACGCTAGTGTGTCACCACCGCGCTCGCGAATGACGACGACCGACTGACGCTTGCCGTTCTGAGCAAGGCAGCTGCGGCGATCGACGCGCTCTTGAGATTGGCGGGCTTCACATAGCCACCGAAATAGGCGCCATCGACCTCGACAACGCCATCCAGCTCGCGGCCGATCTGCTCGCGCTGCATCGCCTCGCGTAGCTTGTGAGACAGCACGAACGCCGTCTTAAACTGCACGTCCAGGTCGCGGCTAACTTGCAGCGCCGACACGCCCTTGGCGCCGTTCACGAAGATGACGATCGCGGCGAGTAGGTCGGTATAGGACAGCTTGCGGCTGGCAAAAATGGTGCCGCTGGTGACGCTGAACTGATGGTGGCAACCGACACACTTGAAACGACGGCGCGAGGTGATGTTGTACGTCTCATAGCAGCCGCACTTCGGGCGCACGGCCTCACCGTCCGTCTCATGCCAGCGCATCCGGCGGAGCGCCTCATAGGCCGCGTCCTCCCCCATCTTGAAAACCTGCTTCAAGCTGAGGGTGCGGGCGGCTGCGGAGAGAAAAAAGTGCTGCATTGTCACTACCTGCGGTGCTTATGCATCGCATATAGTACCTATGGTACAGCCTGTACATTGCTAAATGCATCGCATATGATGCTGTTTGCGACGAACGGATTGGCCGATGTATCTGAACCGAGTGCAGAGAGCATTCCTGTGATTGCTGGGGCGTTGTTCCTTTTGGTGGTGCCCAAGCAGTTAGAGGACAACATGGCGCTCGCGATTCTGGCGTTCGCGTTGGCGACCATCAGCTTTGTTCTGGCTGCAAGTGACGGGAGGCCGATAGATGAGCGATGACCCGACATGGGAGCGGCGTATCAGCGCGATGCTGAAAGCCGAGCTAAAGCGGAAAGGCGTCACCTACGCCCAGCTCGCTGGGAAGCTCGCTGACATCGGCGTGATGGACTCGGAGCCGAACATCCGTAACAAGCTGGCGCGCGGCAAGTTTACGGCGGTGTTTCTGATCCAATGTTTAGACGCGATTGGAGTGTCCTCGCTGCGCTTGTCGGATGCCTGATACTCGCCGGCTTCGCTCTTCTAAGTCATTGGGCAGGCCAGCCAAATGAGCATGGCGAAAAGCTATATGCTTCCGCCCAGCGCTACAATTCGACGTCCGCGACCGAGAAACCGTTTGCCGCCTATCCCGTAGAAGAATCCAACCGATGCTATAGCGCTCCAGATCACGATAGCGCCGATCTGTGCGCTCAATGGCGCGCCGCTATTGCCGCTGAAAAAGCCGCGGATGCCGCTGCGTTTTCTAACACGCTCAGCATCATAGGCGCGGTCCTCAGCGCTGTAGGCTTGGGTGCGTTGCTCGTTACCATTAGGCAAGGCAGGCGGGCTTTGCGTCGCGCTGCGAAGGCTAATAGAATTGCGCAGAGGATCGGGGAAGCTCAAACTAGAGCTTACTTGACGATTAGTAACGTTGAAGGTTTTCACTCGCGCAACGGAATCTCGATTGAAATCACCGTTCAGAACTCCGGTCAATCCCCCGCTTTGGAAGTAACAGCTCACTGTGCTATCATGGGCAACGATGACGTTGAACGCAGTACGATACAGAACGCTACCGTTTCTATACCCACTACTGCCCACCAGACACTGTCCAAGATTTTCTATGTTTCCGATGAGTTCCGCGATTGGAAGTCCATCGTTGTAAAAGCGCGTGTCGGCTATGCTGACGTTTTTAATGAGATACATTCTATCTCGGAAATCTACGGCGGCTCGCCTGAAGGATGGACCATGGAGAATGGAACCGGCCTGATACGCCGACAGGACCTTATATCCGTCATGGACGCTGGCCTGGACAAACTGCCGTAGAAGCGGCGCATCGCAAACGATGACACCTACCATCACGCAAGCTGATAACCGCCTACGCAGTGGTGCGTTTTGCTACATAATGTCAAGAATGGGTCCAGCGCGAACCCACCTGGAACAAATAGCTTGACATCGTCACGCTGTCCGGGTACATATCAGGAACGTTGAAGAATTGCGAGTCGGGCGGCGTGGCCCGGGCCGGGAAGAGCGTTGCTCCCGGGCTCGGACGGGCGCGGGCTCATCGCGGCTTCGGTGTGCGGGCCGGGCGGCCCGGGGCCGGCGGGGCCCCGGGGCGTGCCGGCCCGCTTTCATGGGGGGAGGGAAACATGGCGGAGGCGAACGACGAGGCACCGAACGAGAAGGCACGCCGGGCATCGCCCACGTGGACGACCAAGATGAAGGCCGCGTTCCTCGATCACCTGGCTGCGACGTGCAACGTCAAGGCGTCGGCGGGCGCCATCGATGTCGATCCGTCATCGGTGTACGGTCTGCGCCGCAAGGACAAGAAGTTCCGCGCGCAATGGGCCGACGCGGTTGAATGCGGCTATGAGATGCTGGAGACGCAGCTGATCGGCCATGCGCTCGACGGCGGCGGGCCGGCGCTGATCAACGGCGATGTCGCGGCCACCGGGCCGATCGATGTGAGGCTGGCGCTGGCGCTGCTGACCTCGCATCGCGGGCGACGCGACGGTTCTCGCGACAAGGACGGGCCGAAGTACAAGACGGTCAGCGCCGAACAGACCAACGCGTCGATCCTGCGCAAGCTCGGAGCGATGAAGCGCGCCCGGGCGCAGCGATCGTGACGCGGCGGAAGGCGCGGGCGTTCGATCCCGTCGAGGCGCTGCTCGCGCTGAACGAGGAAGAACAGGCGCGGTTGCTGCGCGGACTGAGCGGCGCGGAACGGCGGGAGTTCGATGCGCGGTGGACGAGCTGGGCGCACGCCCGGCAATTGCCGCCGCGGGGCGACGACTGGCGCGTATGGCTGATCCGCGCGGGTCGCGGTTTCGGCAAGACGCGCGCCGGCGCGGAATGGGTCAGCGAGTTCGCGCGGCAAAACCCCGGCGCGCGGATCGCGCTGGTGGGCGCCACGCGCATCGAGGCGGCCGGCGTGATGGTGCATGGCGTCAGCGGGCTGATGGCGGTGGCGCGGGCGCACGAGCGGCCGGTATGGCGCGCGACGGCGCGCGAGGTGGAGTTCACCTCCGGCGCGGTGGCCTGTGTCTATTCCGCCGGTGCGCCGGAGACGTTGCGCGGCCCGGAGCATGATGCGGCGTGGTGCGACGAGCTGGCGAAATGGCCGCGGGGCGACGCGGCCTGGGACAATCTGCTGATGACGTTGCGGCTGGGCGAACGGCCGCGCGTGGTGGTGACGACCACGCCGCGCCCGACCGCGCTGATGCGGCGGATCGTCGGCGCGGCCGGGACGATCGATGCGGTCGGGCGCACCTGGGACAATCCGCATCTGCCCGACGATTATGGCGAGCGGATGCGGCTGCTGTACGGGGACACCCGGCTCGGCCGGCAGGAGCTCGACGGCGAGCTGCTGGAGGATCACGAGGGCGCGTTGTGGACGCGCGGGCTGATCGAGGCGGCGCGGCACGAGGGCGAGGTGCCGGCGTTGCGGCGCGTGGTGGTGGCGGTCGACCCGCCGGCGAGCGCGGACGGCGACGCGTGCGGGATCGTCGCTGTGGCGCTGGGCGGCGACGGTCTCGCCTATGTGCTGGAGGATGCGAGCGTACGGGGCGCGTCGCCCGGCGGCTGGGCGGCGGCGGTCGCGGCCTGTGCCGCGCGCTGGGGCGCGGACCGGGTGGTGGCGGAGAAGAACCAGGGCGGCGACATGGTCGCCCACGTCCTGCGCGGCGCGGACGCGGGGCTGCCGGTCAAGCCGGTCCATGCCAGCCGGGGCAAGCTGGCGCGCGCCGAGCCGGTGGCGGCGCTGTACGAGCAGGGCAAGGTGCGCCACGCGGGCCGGTTCCGCGCGCTGGAGGACGAGCTGTGCGGGCTGGTGGTGGGCGGCGTGTACCACGGGCCGGGGCGCTCGCCGGACCGGGCGGATGCGCTGGTGTGGGGAGTGTCGGAGCTGATGCTCGGCAGGGCCGGGCGGGTGGGGGTGCGGCGGTTGTAGGATTTGCGATATCGCAGGTTGCACTCTGTTAAGAGAACTATTAACTCCACAACGCGCATGAAGGATATCAGCGACTCGACGCTCGCCGGATATGGGCTGTCAGTGCTCGTTCGGCACGGCGGCGGCGCGGTGGTCATCGTGCGGAAGTTGCGGAAGGAGTATGACAATGCCTCTACGCAAGAGATCGTCAGCATCGAGCGATGGATGGAACATTGGTGCGATGGCCGAGACCTGCCACCCGAACGCTTCAAACTAAACTTGCGGCGAAATCAGACAGCGAGGATCGACGAATTCAAATCCTATCAGCTTCGGGCTTACGGCTTTTCAGTCACGGTCGCGGCCAAGAAGCTGTTCATCGTGACGGCGATCGACATCAAGAAACAGAACAAGGCCAGTACCGAGGTTCTCGACAGAGCCGAGCGGCTGGCCAAGGAATTGAAAGTGGAAATGGGTTATGGCTGATATCTCCGTCGTGAACATGGAGGCATTGCGCGCCGAGGAGAATCTCGTCGCGGACGCCCAGTTGCTGCTGCATGAGCTGATGATCGCCAAGGGGGTCACGCGTGCGCAACTCGCCCACAGGCTGGGCGTGTCCAGAGCGCGCATTTCGCAGCTGTTTTCGTCCGAATGCAAGAATTTCACCGTGCGCCTGCTGGCGCGCGCCCTTCATGCCTTGGACGAGCGCGCGCGGCTTTCCTGCGCCTGGACCGATGCGCGCGATCATGCATCGCGGGTTCGTCGGATCGCGGAGCTCAGCGCCGACCCCGCCACGAACGTCGTGGCGATGTGGGCGGAGGACGGCGTGATCGTGCCACCGGATGATCGGCGTGGCGAGTGCCGGAGCGACCCGCGCTTGAGCGCATTGCTACGCGCCCTAACCGACACGAGGAACGATGCCGAGATGGTTCGAGCGGCAGCGTGACCGACATCACGCACGAACAATTGGCAGCCGAAGCGCCGGCAGGCTTCAAGGGTGCCGACTACAATCTCGTCGCCGGCAGGGCTCTGCTGGAAGACGTACGCTTGCTTCGGGTCCGATCTGACGTGCGGCCGGAAAGCGGAGACAAGGGGGTCACTCTGTCATACGGGCGCGATCTGGTGTCGTGCGATTATGAGCCGGACAGCGCATCGGCTGCCGCGATCTTCCGGTTTCATGTGACCGCCAAGGCCGGGCGCAAGGTCGTTTTTACGGTGCAGGCCGAATATCTTGCACTTTATGAAGTCGGAAAGGATGCACAGCCGAATGCGGCGCGCGCCTTTGTGAAGAACGTCGGGCTGTTCGCCGCTTATCCATATTTTCGCGCGTTCGTCGCGCAGGTTGCCTGGAATGCCGGCATGCGATTGCCGCCGCTGCCGACGATCGCATCGACGGCATACAAGTCAGCATTGGCTGTGCCGAACGTCGAATGAGACTTCGGTGATCTGTAAGCGATAGTCCCTCACTCGGGATTACCGATCGAGCCCCGCTTCGGCGGGGCTTTTTTGTTTCTGGAGACATCACATGAGGCTGTTCGGCAGGAGGCCGGCGCGCGTCGAGGCGCGTCCGGCGTTGGGAAGGGCTGGGTCCACGATCGGTGCCTGGCCGCCGTCGTACGAGGCGCAGGTGCGTGACGGTTATTGCCGCAATGCGGTGGCGCAGCGGGCGGTGCGGTTGGTGGCGGAGGCGGTGGCGAGTGCGCCGGTGGTGGCGTCGGCGCCGGCGCTGGGCGCGCTGGTCGCAGCGCGGGCGGGGGGTGTGCCGGTGCTGGAGACGGTAGCGGCGCAGTTGCAACTCCATGGCAACGCCTTCGTGCAGGTGCTGCGGGATAGCGAGGGCGGGGCGGCGGCGCTCTATCCATTGCGGCCCGAGCGGGTGAGCGTCGAGGCGGACGCGACGGGCTGGCCCGCCGCCTATCGTTACCAGGTGGGCGCGCGGGTGACGCGGCTCCATGCCGAGCCGGTGCGGCCGGAGGTCATTCACCTGAAGGCGTTCCATCCGCTCGACGATCATTACGGGCTGGGCGCGCTGGGGGCGGCGGCGGCGGCGATCGCGGTCCACAATGCGTCGGCGACGTGGAACAAGGCGCTGCTCGACAATGCGGCGCGGCCGTCCGGCGCGCTGGTCTACGATCCCGGCGACGGTTCGACGCTGTCGCCCGAGCAGTTCCAGCGGCTGTCGAGCGAGATGGAGACCGGCTTTTCGGGCGCGGCGCAGGCGGGTCGGCCGATGCTGCTGGAGGGCGGTCTCAAGTGGCAGGCGCTGAGCATGACGCCGGCGGACATGGACTTCGTCGAGCTGAAGGCGGCGGCGGCGCGCGAGATCGCGCTGGCGTTCGGGGTGCCGGCGATGCTGCTCGGCCTGCCCGGCGATTCGACGCACGCCAATTATCGCGAGGCGAACCGGGCGCTGTGGCGGCTGGCGGTGCTGCCGCTGGCGGCGACCATCCTCGACGGGCTGGCGCAGGGGCTGGCGGGGTGGTGGCCGGACGGCAGCCTCGCGATCGACCTGAACAAGGTGCCGGCGCTGAGCGAGGATCGCGAGCGGCTGTGGGCGAGCGTGAGCGCGGCGGATTTCCTGTCGAAAAACGAGAAGCGCGACATGTTGGGGATCAGGCAATGAGCGAGACGGTATTGGCGCAACTGCTGGGGCAGGGTGCGCGGCAGGGAACCGATCTGGTGACGCTGCGCGCGATCGCCGAGGAGGCGGGCGAGCTGGGCGCGACGCGGGCGCTGACCCGGCTGGGGCTCGCCGACGAGGGCGCGGCCGGCGACGTGCGGGAGCTGCGCGAACTGCTGCGGGCGTGGCGCGACGCGAAGGCGAGCGCGTGGAAGGCGGCGTGGGGCTGGGTGATGCGGATCGTGTTCGCGCTGTTGCTGGCGGGGCTGGCGATGCGGCTGGGGTTCGGGGATTGGGTGAAGTGAGGGGGGCTGACTGCCCCTCGCCCGCCGTCGCTTCGCTCGGCACCCTCTCCCCTGAAGGGGAGAGGGAAGTGCGCTTCCAGGGCCATGCCGCTGTCTTCGATCGGGTGGATCGGGCGGGGGATGTGTTCCGGGCCGGGGCGTTCGCGGGCGCGGGCGTCGTGCCGTTGCTGTGGCAGCATCGAGGGAACCCGATCGGTACGCTGACGGCGGTGGGCGAGGACGGGCGCGGGTTGCTGGTGGAGGGTTTCATCGCCGATCCGGACGCGGCGCGGCTGGTGCGCAGCGGCGCGCTGCCGGGACTGTCGGTGGGGTTTCGCGCGGTGCGGGCGCGGCAGGGCGCGTGGCGCGAATTGCTTCAGGTCGAGCTGGTCGAGGTGAGCATGGTGGCGATGCCGATGCAGCCATTGGCGCGGGTTCAGATCATCAGCTGAGTTTTCGCGGGCGGGGGCGGTCCCTGCCCTTTCATGGAGAATGACAATGGATGTGATCGACAGGCCGGTGCTCGAAGGAGCGTCGGCGGTAACGGCTGGGCGCGCGTTCGACCAGTTTCTGCGGACGGGCGCGACGGTGGAGCTCAAGGCCTTTACCGGAGTGACCGGCGACGCGGGCGGCTATGCGGTGCCGCGGGAGATCGACGGCGAGATCGACCGGCTGCTGACCGCGATCAGCCCGATCCGGCGGATCGCCAATGTGGTGAAGGTCGGCTCGGCGGGGTATCGCAAGCTGGTGACGACCGGCGGGACGCCGTCGGGCTGGGCGGCGGAGACCGACGCCAGGCCGGGGACGGCGACGCCGGTGTTCCAGGAGATCGCGCCGCCGTCGGGCGAGCTCTATGCCAACCCCAGCGCCAGCCAGGCGATGATCGACGACGCGGCGTTCGACGTCGAGGCGTGGCTGGCGGACGAGATCGCGACCGAGTTCGCGCGCGCCGAGGGGGCGGCGTTCGTCACGGGATCGGGGGTCAACCGGCCCAAGGGCTTCCTGACGCAGCCGGTCGCGGCGACGGCGGATGCGGTGCGGAGCTTCGGGACGCTGCAATATCTGCCGAGCGGGGCGGCGGGCGACTTCGGGAGCAATCCGCAGGAGCGGCTGATCGACCTGGTCCAGGCGCTGCGCGCGCCGTATCGGCAGGGCGCGAGCTTCGTGATGAACGCCGCGACGGTGGCGCGCATCCGCAAGTTCAAGACCACCGACGGCGCGTTCATCTGGCAGCCCGGGCTGGCGGCGGGGCAGCCCGCGACGCTGCTCGGCTATCCGGTGGTCGAGGCGGAGGACATGCCCGATGTCGCGGCCAACGCGCTGGCGGTGGCGTTCGGGAACTTCCGGCTGGGCTATCTGATCGCCGAGCGGACGGAGACGGCGATCCTGCGGGACCCGTATTCGAACAAGCCGTTCGTGGGGTTCTACGCGACCAAGCGGATCGGCGGGCAGGTGGTCAACAGCGAGGCGATCAAGGTGATGCGGTTCTCGGCGACCTGATCGCTCGGGGCGAGTCCGGTGGTCGGACTCGCCCCACCACCACGGCCGTCGGCCGCGGTCCCCCTCCCCTGGCAAGCCAGGGGAGGATTTGAAAGGATTCACATGACCGATACACCAGTATCCGCCTCGGTGCTGGCCGGGGCGGGGGAGGGCGCGCGGCTGTATCTTCGGATGACGGCGGGCGCGGAAGGAGCGGTGGTCGCGCAAGCGGCTGCGGCGGCGTGCGAGGTCGTCAGGGCGTTCCTCGGTGCCGAGCTGCCGGACGACTGGAACGACGTGCCGGGGCCGGTGGCGCAGGCGATCGTGCTGCTCGCGGCGCATCTGGTCGAGCATCGCGAGGCGGAGCCGCCGCCGGCGGCGGTGGCGGCGCTGCTGCGGCCGTTCCGCGTGATGCGGCTCATGCGGGAGGCGGTGGCATGAGCGCGGCGGCGGTGTTGCAGGCGGCGGTGGTCGCCGAGCTCAAGGCGAGCGACGACCTGTCGCTGCTGGCGGCGTTCGATGCGCCGCCGGTGCGGGCGCTGGTGCCGTACGCGGTCGTCGAGGATCCGCTGTTGCAGGGATTCGACGCGGCCGGGGTGACGGGGCGGATCGGCACGCTGGCGATCGGCTTTCGCGACGAGGGCGAGGTGCCGACGCGGCTGCGCATCCTGATGGCGATCGCCGAGGAAGCGGTGGACCTGATGCCGGGGACGCTGGCCGACGGCTGGCGCATCGGCGGGCTGGCGCTCGCGCGGAGCCGGCTGGCGCGAATCAAAGAAGGTTGGCTCGGACGGGCGGAATGGGCGGTTCGGGTTTTTCGGGTGAATTGAGGGAGGGAGTGGAGGTGAGGGAGTCCCCCTCACCCTTCCGCAGCCTGCGGCTGCTCCCTCCCTCTCCCACAAGGGGAGGGGGAATATGATCGAGAAGGGTTCGGCGTTTCTGCTCAAGGTGGGCGATGGCGCGGTGACGCCGGCGTTCGCGACGGTGGCGGGGCTGCGGACGACGCAGCTCAGCGTCAACGGCGAGGCGGTGGTGGTGACGAGCAAGGATTCGGGCGGGTGGCGGCAATTGCTGTCGGGCGCTGGCGTCAGGTCGGTGAGCGTGTCGGGAGCGGGTGTGTTCACCGGCTCGGCGGCGGAGGCGCGGATCAAGGGCAACGCGCTGAGCGGCGTGCTCGACGATTACCGGCTGAGCTTTGAATCGGGTGACAGCATGACGGGCCGGTTCCTGGTGACGCGGCTGGACTATGCCGGGGATTTCAACGGGGAGCGGTCCTACACGCTGTCGCTGGAGAGCTCCGGGGTTGTTGTTGCCGAATAGTCCCTCTCCCACTGGGAGAGGGAGGGAGCCGCCGAAGGCGGCGGCAGGGTGAGGGTGACGGGCGGTTGGTCACTCTCACCTTCCCACTCGGCTGCGCCGAGCGGGGCCCTTCCTCTCCCACGGGGAGAGGAGGTTGGGAGAAGTTACATGCAAGCGAATGAATTGCGGGGCGAGGCGTCGCTGCGTGTCGGCGGGGCTGTCCTGGTGCTGCGGCCGTCGTTTCAGGCGCTGGTCGCCGCCGAGCAGGAGCTGGGGCCGTTGTTCGCGCTCGTCGAGCGGGCGGCCGAGGGGCGGCTGGCGCTGGGCGAGATGGTGGCGCTGTTCTGGCATTGTCTGCGGGATGCACCGGAGGGGGTGACGCGCGAGCGGCTGGGCGAGGCGGTGGCGGATGGCGGGCTGGCGGCGGTGACGCCGGTGCTGGGGGTGTTGCTGCGGCAGATATTGGCGGGGCGGTGACGGCGTTCGTCATGCCAGCGAAAGCTGGCATCTCGTCGCAGGGAGAACTGCCGATCGGAGAGACCCCAGCGTCCGCTGGGATGACGGACACGTTCGGCGCAGTTGCGCTCCGGCTCGCGGGGTTCTGCGGCGTCGTGCTCGGCTGGTCGCCGGACAGGTTCTGGCGCTCGACCCCCGCCGAGGTGGCGGCGGTCGTTGCGGTGCTGTCGCCGCCACCGGCTGCGCCGGTGGGGCGGGATGTTCTGGACAGGCTCAAGGAGGCGTTTCCCGATGGATGAGGAATGGAAGCAGCTCGCGGTCAGCGTGCGGCTGGATACGCGTGGTTTCGCGGCCGACGTGCAGGCGATGCGGGCGAGCCTGGAGGGGCCGATGGCGCAGGGTGCCGATCGCGCCGGGCGGGCGATCGAGGGGGCGCTGCTGCGGGCGGTCAGGACGGGCAAGCTGGGGATGGAGGACCTGAGGAAGGTCGCGCTGTCGACGATGGATGCGATCGCGGCCGCGGCGCTGAAGGCGGGGATCGGGGCGATCACCGGATCTTCGGGGGGGTCGGGTCAGACGGGGCTGGTCGGTGTGCTCGCGAGCGTGCTGTCGAGCGGGTTGCCGGGGCGGGCGACGGGCGGGCCGGTGACGCCGGCGCGGGCCTATGTCGTCGGCGAGCGGGGGCCGGAGCTGTTCGTGCCGACGGCGGCAGGGCGGGTCGAGGCGGGGGTCGCCGCCGCGCCGCGCGAGGTGCGGGTGGCGATCACGGTGAATGCGGCGGCGGGCGAGAGTGCGGCGATGCTGCAGCGGTCGGGGCGGCAGGTGGCGCGGGCGGTCAGGGCGGCGTTGGAGGCATAATCCGTCATGCCGGGCTTGACCCGGCATCCAGGGTCGTAGGCGTCGTGCCGTCGGCGTGAATGCCCGACGGTATAACCTGATCGTCGTTGGACCCCGGCTCTGCGGCCGGGGTGACGAAGAATAATCGGGAGAGGGGAAGTGTGGCGGGAGTTTGACTCCCCCTCACCCTTCCGCGGCTTCGCCGCTCCCTCCCTCTCCCACAAGGGGAGAGGGAGAGATGCCACATTATCTGTCGGCTGCGCGGACGGTGCAGGCGGAGGACGTCGTGACGCGGTTCGATCCGCGGTTCTGGACGGTGAACTTTCCGCGGCCGGCGATGGCCGCCGTCACCACGATCGCGGCGGATGCGTTGCGGGTCGATGCGGTGTTCTATCGCGCGGGCGATCTGGTCGGGTTGATCTGGGAGGCGGTGGACGCTCACGATCATCCGCTGCTCGCCTATGAGACGAGCCGCGATTTCCGCGACTGCCGGTTGTCGTTCCGGTGGCGGTCGGGGGGCGTGGTGGCGCTCGATCAGGTCGATGGGGCGGTGCTGACGATCGAGGGGCGGGACGAGGGCGGCGCGGCGTTCACCGCCTATGTGCGGTTGTGGAATTATGCGGAGGGGACGGGGGCGGATGCCGTCGTCTCGCTCGACTTCGCGACGGTGCGGCAGGGGTTCGGGCCGGGCGGGCCGCCGGTCTGGGCGGGCGACATCGACCGGATGTTCGTGTCGCTGGCACCGCCGGGCTATGTCGAGGGGAGCGCGGTGGCGCTGCCGGCGCCGGCGGAGGGCTGGGCGGAGCTGTCCGACATGGTCTGCGACGGGCCGGGAAGCGTGCTGGCGATCGGCGATGTCGTCGTGCCCCAGCATCGGCTCGGGATCGCGACGGGCTATGACGACCAGTACGACCTGACGCCGGCGCGGCTGTTGCGGAATGTGCTCCAGCTCGGCTGGCGGGGGACGATCAATCACTATGTCGGAATGAGCCATTTCTTCCGCCTGGCGGGGGGCGTGGCCAGCGCCACGGGCGGCGCGTTGAACGTCGCGGCGGCGGCGTGGCATCGGGATTTCGCCGCGCGGGCCATGGCGCTCGGTTACGAGGTGATCTGGTCGCTGTCGTTCGAGCTGCTCGACCAGCATTGTCCCGAGGACTGGAAGCAACGGGCGGCGGACGGGTCGCCGGGGTTGACGGGCTATACGCCGCCGTCGGCATTGCTGTCGCCGGCGAACGGGCCGGCGATGGCGTATCTGCGCGACGTGGCGACGGCGTTCCTGGAGATCGCGGTGGCGGCGGGGCTGGTGCCACGCTTTCAGATCGGCGAGCCGTGGTGGTGGGTGATGCCGGACGGGCGGCCGTGCCTGTACGATGCGGCGGCGGTGGCGGCGTTCGCGCCGGGGCCGGTGGCGACGGTCAGAGGTGCGTTGAGTGCCGATGCGACGGCGACGCTCGACCGGGCGGGGGCGTGTCTGGCGGCGGCGACGGCGGGGCTGTGCGCGGCGGTCAAGGCTGCGGCACCGGGGTGCGTGACGCATCTGCTGGCGTATCTGCCGACATTGCTCGACCCGCTCGCGCCCGAGGTGCGGCGCGCGAACCTGCCGGTCGGCTGGGCGGCACCGGCGTTCGATGTCCTGCAGCTGGAGGATTACGACTGGTGCGCGGCGGGCGACACGGGTGCGACGGCGGCGGGGGTCGCGGTGGCGACGGCGCGGCTCGGCTATCCGGTCGACCGGCAGCATTATCTTGGCGGGTTCGTGGCGCGTGCCGAGGATGCCGGACAATGGCGGGCGATCCTCGACGCGGCCGAGGCGGCGCGCGGGCGGGGCGTGGCCGAGGTCTTCGTCTGGGCGCTGCCGCAAGTGCTGCGCGACGGGTTGGTATGTTGGGAAGAGGAGGCCGATGTGGACGCGTTCGACGATGTGCTGTTTCCGCTGGCGCTGGGGCGGCACGCCGAGGTGACGCCGGGTTTCTCGACCGCGATCATGGCCGGCGCGGGCGGGGCCGAGCGGCGGCAGGCGAACTGGGCCGAGGCGCGGACCAGCTACGATGTCGGGCTCGGCGTGCGCAGCGGGGCGGATATCGCGGCGCTGCTCGCGTTCTTCCGCGCGCGGCTAGGGCCGGCGCGCGGGTTCCGGCTGCGCGATCCGTTCGACTTTTCGGGGACGGGGGAGCGGATCGGGACCGGGGATGGCGTGGCGAAGCGGTTCGCGCTGGTGCGGCATTACGGGGATGCGATCAGGCGCGTGACGCGGCCGGTGGAAGGGAGCGTGTCGGTCAAGGTCGCGGGCGTGGCGACCTCGGCGTTCGGTGTGACGGCGGGGGGCTGGGTGGCGCTGGACGTGGCGCCGGCAGCGGGCGCGGCGGTGACCGCGAGCTTCCAGTTCGACGTGCCGGTGCGGTTCGCGGAGGACCGGCTGAGCGTTTCCTGCGCGACGTGGTTGGCGGGGGAAGCGGTGAGCGTGCCGTTGGTCGAGGTGCGGGAGCAGGGGTGAGGGAGCAGGGAGCAGGGAAGAGGGAGGCTTCTTGCTCCCTGTTCCCTGCTCCCTGCTCCCTGCTCCCTCCGGATGGAAGGAGGTGGTATGACCATTCTCGATAACGACCTCACCACGCTCGCCTTTTGCTGGCGCGTCGAACGGCGCGACGGCATCGCGATCGGGTTGACGAGCCATGACCGCGATCTGGCGATCGACGGGCTGACCCACCGTGCCGCACCGGGGATGACGCCGTCGGCGATTCGGCGCGAGGGCGGGCTGAAGCCCGATACGATGGAGATCGCGGGCGCGCTGACGGCGGGGGCGATCAGCGAGGCGGATCTGCTGGCGGGGCGCTGGGACGGGGCGCGGGTGGTGCTGTTCGCGGTCGACTGGACGGGCGCACCCGGGCAAGTCGATCTCGGCGAGGGGCGGCTCGGGGCGGTGTCGGTCAAGGACGGGGCGTTCTCGGCCGAGCTGCGCGGGCCGGGCGCGGCGTTGACGCGGGCGGTGACGGAGGAATGCTCCCCCGAGTGCCGCGCCGAGCTGGGCGACCGGCGCTGCCGGGTGGCGATGGCGGGGCGGCGGCGCTTCGCGCGCGTCGTTGCGGCGGACGGGCTGGCGGTGATGGTGGATGCAGTCGAGCCGGTCGCGAATGCTTATGGCGGCGGCCGGCTGCGCTGGCTGGGCGGGACGAATGGTGGGATGGAGAGCCAGGTGCGGGTGTCGGCCGGCTCGGTCCTGACACTGCGCGCGCCGCCGGGGTTCGCGGTCGCGGTGGGGACGTTGGTCGAACTGGTCGAGGGGTGCGACAAGAGCCTCGCGACCTGTGCGGGGCGGTTCGACAATGCGGTGAACTTTCGCGGCGAACCGTATCTGCCGGGCATCGACCTGCTGACGCGATACCCCGGTGAGTGAGGTGGCGCGGGCCGCGCGGGCGGCGGTGGGGGCGCGGTTCCGGCTGCATGGGCGCGATCCGGCGAGCGGGCTCGACTGCGTCGGGCTGGCGGCGGTGGCGTTGCGGGCGGGCGGGTGCGGGGTCGATGTGCCGACGGGCTACGCTTTGCGTGGCGGGGATGTGGCCGAGGTGTTGGCGCTGCTCGACGGGGTGCTGGCGCGGGTTGATGACGCGCGGCCGGGTGACTTGCTGGTGATGCGGACCGGGCCGGGGCAGCTTCATCTGGGTATCAGGACGGAGACGGGCCTCGTCCATGCAGACGCGGGGCTGCGGCGGGTCGTCGATCGGCCGGGCGTGCCGCCGTGGCCGGTACTGGGTAGCTGGAGGATTGCACCTTTTTGTCAGACTTCGGCTGACGCCGAAGCGCCGCACCAGCCCGCTCCCCCACCCGACCTCCCATAGCATATCCTGTCTGGGAGGTCGGGTGGGGGAGCGGGCTGGTGCGGCAAACGGGAGATTGTGATGGCGACGCTGGTACTGACCGCTGTCGGCACGGCGCTGGGCGGGCCGATCGGGGGCGCGATCGGCGCGCTGGCGGGGAATGCGCTCGATCATGCGCTGTTCGCGCCGAAGGGGCGGGAGGGGGCGCGGCTCGCCGACCTGCGGGTGCAGACGTCGTCGTACGGCACGGCGATCCCGGCGATCTTCGGGACGATGCGCGTCGCCGGCACGGTGATCTGGGCGACCGACCTGAACGAGACGCGCAGCACGTCCCGCGCCGGCAAGGGGCGGCCGAGCGTGACGAGCTACAGCTATGCGGCGTCGTTCGCGGTGCTGTTGGCGGGGCGGCCGGTCGCGGGGGTCGGGCGGATCTGGGCGGACGGGCAGTTGCTGCGGGGAAGCGCGGGCGACTGGAAGGCGACGACGGGGTTCCGGCTCCATTTGGGCGGCGAGAATCAGGCGGTCGATCCGCTGATCGCGAGCGCGGAAGGGGTCGGGCTGACGCCGGCGCATCGGGGGTGTGCTTATGCGGTGTTCGAGGGATTGCAGCTCGAGAGCTTCGGCAACCGCATTCCATCGTTGAGCTTCGAGGTGATCGCCGACGCCGGGCCGGTGGGCGTCGGCGATGTGGCGCGCGGACTGGCGGCGGAGGTGACGGGCGCGCCGGCGCTGGCGCTCGACGGCTATGTCGCGGCGGGCGGGACGGTGCGTGAAGCGCTCGACGGGCTGGCGACGGCGAGCGGGGCGTGGTTCGCGCCGGTCGGCGGCGGTCTGGCGATGCGCGATACGGCGGTGCCGGCGCTGGCAATGGCGGCGGACCCGGCGCGCGACGGGCGCGAGATGGCGGCGGCGGATCGGACGGCGGCGCAGCTCAGCGTGCGCTATTTCGACCCGGCGCGCGACTGGCAGGCGGGACTGCAGCGGGCGCGGCGATCCGGCGAAGGGCCGCTGCTGGCGCTGGATCTGCCGGCGGCGCTTGGTGCGGGTGCGGCGAAGGGCGTGGCGGAGGCTGCATTGGCGCAGGGTGAAGCGACGCGGACGCGGCGGACGCTCGGCGTGGGGCTGGAGGCGCTGGCGTTGGTGCCGGGCGATGCGGTGACCATCACGGGCGAGGCGGGGGCGTGGCGAGTCGAGGCGGTGGCGCTGGAAGCGATGACGGTGACGCTGACGCTCGTACCGCTGAGTTTGGCACCCGCCGCCGCGCCGGCGAGCGCCGGCCGCGCGCTGCCCGCGCCCGATCGGACGATCGGGGCCACGAGGCTGGTGATCGCGGAGCTGCCGGCGCTGGATGACGCGCTACTCACCCAGCCGCGACTGACGGTCTGGGCGACCGGCGCGGGGGAGGGCTGGCGGCAGGCCGCGCTGCTGCTCAGCGTCGATGGCGGCGCGAGCTGGAGCGCGGCGGGCGGGACGGCGGCGCCGGCGGTGATCGGGACGGTGGAGACGCCGCTCGGGCCGGGATCGGCGGCGCTGGTCGATCGGCGCAACGAGATATTGGTGCGACTGGCGCGCGAGGACATGATGCTGGCGGATGCGACGCCGGGGCGGCTCGATGCGGGCGCGAACCTGGCGCTGGTCGGAGACGAGCTGGTCCAGTTCGGGCGGGCGGTGCCGCTCGGCAAGGGGCGGTGGCGGCTGGGCGAGCTGTGGCGCGGACGGCGTGGCACGGAGGGTGCCGGCGCGATCGTGACGGGCGACCGCTTCGTGCTGATCGAGGCGGACAGCGCAAGGGTGATCGACGTGCCGCTGGCGGCGCTCGGCGGCGAGGTGCGGGTGATGGCGAGCGGCGTCGGCGACGGCGTGCCGGTGGTGGCGACGGCGATGGTCACGGGCGCCTCGGTGGTGCCGCCCGCGCCGGTCGGCCTGCGCCACGACGGCGAGGCGGTGCGCTGGACGCGGCGGAGCCGGGCGGGGTGGCGCTGGCTCGACCGGGTCGACGCGCCGCTCGGGGAGGAGCGCGAGGCCTATCGCGTCACGATCGCGAGCGGCGGCGGGTCGCGCGAGGCGCTGATGGAGGCGCCGACCGTCACGCTCGCCGCGGGCGAGCTGGCGGGGGCGGCCGTGACCGTCCGCCAGCGCGGCACTTACGGTGAATCGCTGCCGGCGACGCTGACTTTCTAACAGGAGACGAACGATGGCCGACACGGCACGCTGGGGCTTGCCGCTGCTCGAGGCGGGGCAGGCGCAGAAGGAGATGACCGTCAACGAGGCGCTGGGGCGGCTCGAGCTGCTGACGCAGGCGGGGGTGGTCGCGGTCGGGCCCGACGCGCCGCCGTCCGCGCCGGCCGAGGGGCAGGCGTGGATCGTCGGTGGCGCGCCGACCGGCGCCTGGGCCAGACAGGCGCGCGCGATCGCGGGCTGGACCGCGGGCGGCTGGCGGTTCGTGGCGCCGCGCGAGGGGATGAGCGCCTGGAGCGCGGCGGACGGATGCGTTGCCAGGTTCTCGGGCGGGCAGTGGCGGCTGGGTGCGCTCGTCGGGCAGAAGGTGGAGATCGGCGGCGTGCAGGTCGTGGGCGCGCGGGCGGCGGCGATCGCGACGCCCGTCGGCGGCGGGGTGGTCGATGCGGAGGCGCGGACGGCGCTGGCGGCGATGCTTGCGGCGCTGCGCGCGCACGGGCTGATTGCGTCTTGAGGCAGGCGGCAAACACGGGATTCGACAGCAGGAGTCGAACGACGCTGTGACGCAAATGTCACGCTCCAGCCCTTTTGCCGTCTTGCGTGGAAACCTCTCATCCGATAGGACGTTGGGCGCACTTCTAAGTGACACTGTGAAAGGGGTTTATATGCGGAAGCTTGCCGTAATACTGGCATTGGCCTCCACCGCGCTCGCCACACCCGCCCTCGCCCGCGACAAGTCGTGGTACGTGGGCGTCGAAGGCGGCGCGATGGTGGTGGAAGACCTGAGTTTCGATATCAAGACCGCCGCGGGGGTCACGACGCCTCGCGCCAACAATGTCGACCATGATTATGGCTTCGATGTCGATGGCAATATCGGCTATGATTTCGGCGGGTTCCGCATCGAGACCGAGGTCGGTTATCGTCAGGCGACGGTGGACAGCTATTCGGCCATCGCCGCGACGCCGATCTATGGTTCGACGGGGGTGCTGGGCAGCTCGGCCAGCGGTTCCTATCCGCTCGCGGGCGGCAAGACCTCGGCGCTCAGCTTCATGCTGAACGGCTTGCTGGATTTCGGGCCCGATGATGGCATCCAGGGCTTCGTCGGCGGCGGCGTCGGTGTCGCCCGCGTGAAGGCCACCTATGGCCTGAACCGGTACGGCAACTTCCTCGACGATTCGGACACGGGCTTTGCCTATCAGGGCCTCGCCGGCATCCGCGCGCCGCTGTCCGATCACCTCGATGCGACGCTGAAGTATCGCTTCTTCAACGCGACGAACGTTCGGCTGGTCGACGTGACCAACCGCACCTTCGACGGGCGCTATCGGTCGCACAGCATCCTCGGCGGGCTGACCTACAACTTCTACACCCCGCCGGCTCCCCCGCCGCCGCCGCCGCCGCCCGCGCCGGAGGCTCCTCCTCCCCCGCCGCCGCCGCCGCCCGTCGCGGTGGTCTGCTCGCCCGGACCGTTCATCGTGTTCTTCGAGTGGGACAAGTCGGACGTCACGCCCGAGGCCGCGTCGATCCTCGACAACGCCGTTACCCAGTATCAGAGCTGCGGCAACGCGCAGGTCATGCTGGCGGGTCACGCCGACAAGTCCGGCGCTGCCGCCTACAATGTCGGTCTGTCGCAGCGTCGCGCGGACTCGGTAAAGGCCTATCTGTCGGCGCATGCCATCCCCGATGGCGTGATCACGACGCAGGCGTTCGGCGAGAGCCGTCCGCGTGTCGACACCGCCGACGGTGTCCGCGAAGTGCAGAACCGTCGCGTGGAAGTGACCTACGGCCCGGGTGCGGGCCAGTAAGTCACGGCTTCACGGCTGAGACGAAGAGGGGGTCGGCCGTGAGGTCGGCCCCTTTTCGTTGCGTACAGGATTTGGCGCATGACAGGCGATGTCGGTGCCGGGACTGGACGGACGAAGCGTAGCGGAACAAATGCAATCGATGCATCCGCCGGCCAGTCTCTGCTCCAGCATCGAGCTCGCCTATCGGGCCTAGGCGGGCGAGCCTGTGCCGGCCGCTCTCGATGGATCGCCGACGCGAGACGCGCGTGCCATCCTCCGCACCTTGACGGCCGCGCCGCTTCGATTGCTTACCGCCAATCAGCTAGGTCCGTATGCCGCCTGGGCAATGACGACGGTGGGGTCGGCGGCCGACTATCGGCATTTCCACCCGCGCATCCTCGAACTCGCGATCGATCTCAACAGCTGGCACGGCCTGGAGCCGTGGCTGATCGCGGGAAAGCTTGTCTATGCAAAATGGCACGAATGGCCGGCTCCGCAACAGGAAGCGGTGACCGCCGTCTTTCTGGCGGGCTTTGACTATTCACTCGAAGCAGCGCCGGATCAGACGCACGAACCGGCGGATTGGCTGGCAGGGGTGGCGCGGTTGGGACTGCCGCTGGAGCGGCCGCTCGCGGGATGGCGAGATGCCATTGCGCGAAATCCGCTTTCGCGGCTCAGCCTGTTTGTCACCCAGTGGGCGGAGGCAATAACCGACGGCTCGTCGGCACCGCCTTATTGGCAAGATGTCGACGCGACCCTCGTGGTACAGGTGCGGAACTGGTTGTTCAGTACCGCTACGCGCGCGCAGTTGCAGCAGTACGCAGGTGAGCGCGAGATCGATGAAGCACTCGCCGCGCTGCGCGGTCCCGATCGTTTCGAGCTGCATTGATCGCGCCAGCACCTTCCGAGCACCTTTCGGCGATTGCCTCGATCTGGGCGGTGGCCCAATGTCGCGCCAAGGGAGAGAGCGCATGGAACGGTTCGATGTCCACAATGGCCCGATCAGGCTGAGCGTCGTCGCCGATGGGTCTGCCGACAGTCCCGACCTCCCCATCCTCTGCGTCCATGGCTGGCCCGAGCTGAGCCATAGCTGGCGCTATCAGATCGCGCATTTCGCGGGTCTCGGCCGGCGGATCGCGGCGATGGACGTGCGGGGCTATGGCGAGAGCGACAAGCCCGAGGACATTGCCGCCTATACCATGGTCGAGCTGACCGGCGATGTCGCGGCGGTGATCGATGCGCTGGGCGGGCGGGCGATATTGTTCGGGCATGACTGGGGTGCGCCGATCGTGTGGAACACGGCGCTGCGTCACGCGGACAAGGTCGCGGCGGTGGCGGGGCTGAGCGTGCCATACGTGCCGGCGGGCGATGTCAATTTCCTCGATGCGATGCGTCACGTCTATGCGGGGCGCTTTTTCTACCAGCTCTATTTCCAGGCGCCGGGCGTCGCCGAGGCGGAGTTCGCCGGTGACCCCCATGGCCTCGACAAAATCTTCTATGGCATCTCGGGCGAAGGTCTTTCGACGACCGCGCCGGCGATGGCGGCGAAGGGGCCGGACGACAGTTTCCTGACGGGGATGGCCGCGCCCGAGCGTTATCCCGACTGGATGAGCGAGGCCGACATGGCGGTGTATCGCGACGCCTTCGCGCGCGGGGGCTGGCACGGGCCGCTCAACCGCTATCGGGCACAGGATCTCGACTTCGAGCAGCGCGGACCCGTTAAAGGCAAGCATATCGTCCAGCCCGCGACCTTCATCGCGGGAGCGCTCGACCCGGTGCGAGCGTTCCTGCCCGGCGTCGACATGTTCGCCGCCGCCGGCGCGGCGTGCGACGATTTCCGCGGCTCGACGCTGATCGACGGGGTCGGCCATTGGGTGCAGCAGGAGGCGCCCGGCGCGACCAACGCGGCGCTCACCGCCTTCGTCGCCGGACTATAATCGCGCCGGCTGGACGAACGAGGGCGACACTGGCCTTTAAGCCTCGTTCGGCTAAAGGGCCGGACATCCTCCACGCACAACGGTTGTTCCCTCCATGCGCATCACCATGATCGGCTCGGGCTATGTCGGGCTCGTGTCGGGCACCTGCTTCGCCGATTTCGGGCATGACGTCACCTGCGTCGACAAGGACGTACGCAAGATCGACGCGCTGAAGCAGGGGCGGATGCCGATCTACGAGCCGGGGCTGGACGAGCTTGTCGCGCATAACGTCCGTGCCGGGCGGCTGAGCTTCACGACCGAGCTGGCGCCCTCGGTCGCGACGGCGGACGCGGTCTTCATCGCGGTCGGCACGCCGTCGCGCGCCGACACCGGCCATGCCGATCTGTCCTATGTCTTCGCCGCCGCCGAGGAGATCGCCGGGGCGGTGACCGGGCCGACCGTCGTCGTGACCAAGTCCACCGTGCCGGTCGGCACCGGCGACAAGGTCGAGGCGCTGATGCGCGAGAAGCGGCCCGACGTCGCGCTGCCGGTCGTCTCCAATCCCGAGTTCCTGCGCGAGGGCGCGGCGATCGGCGACTTCAAGCGCCCCGACCGCGTCGTGATCGGTACCGACGACGCCCACGCGCGCGTCGTGATGCAGGAGATCTATCGGCCGCTCTACCTCAACGACAATCCGATCCTGTTCACCGGGCGGCGCACGTCCGAGCTGATCAAATACGCCGCCAACGCCTTTCTCGCGACCAAGATCACCTTCATCAACGAGGTTGCCGACCTGTGCGAGGCGGTCGGCGCGGACGTGCAGGACGTCAGCCGCGGCATCGGGCTCGACAATCGGATCGGGCGCAAGTTTCTCCATGCGGGGCCGGGCTATGGCGGGTCGTGCTTTCCCAAGGACACGCTGGCGCTGCTCAAGACGGCCGAGGAGGTCGGATCGCCGGTGCGGATCGTCGAGGCGGTGGTGCGGGTCAACGACGACCGCAAGCGCGCGATGGGGCGCAAGGTGCTGGCAGCGATGGACGGGGAGACGCGCGGAAAGACGGTCGCGCTGCTCGGCCTGACCTTCAAGCCCAATACCGACGACATGCGCGACGCCCCGTCGATCGTGATCGCGGAGGCGCTCGCCGAGGCGGGGGTGACGGTGCGCGCCTATGACCCGGAAGGGATGGAGACCGCGCGCGCGATCCTGCCCGATCTCGTCTATTGCACCGACGAATATGACGCCGCGACGGGGGCGGACGCGGTGGTGATCGTGACCGAGTGGGACGCCTTCCGCGCGCTCGACCTGCGGCGGCTGAAGGCGGTGGTCGGGGCGCCGGTGCTGGTCGACCTGCGCAACGTCTATCGCCGCGATGCGGTGGAGGCGGCGGGGTTCAGCTACACGGCGGTCGGCCGTTAGGAACCGGCCCGGGCATGACGCCCGGGCCGGCCTGGCTTCTCAATAGAAGAACCCGTTGAGCACCGCGACGACGCGGCCGCTGCGCAGGTCGACGCGCACGACGTCACGATCGTAGCGGACCCAGCGCTCGTTGGCCGCGGCGCGCGGCAGGCGATAGGTCCACGGATCGTTGATCCAGTAGTTGCGGCCATAATAAACCGGCGCGAAGCGATAGCCGACGGTCACCGGGCGGTAGCGATAGCCGCGCGGAGCCTGATAGGCGCCGCGGCGATACACGTCGCCATGGGTGCGGCGATAGTCGCGCCAGTCCTCGCGCGTCTCCTGCCGGTCCTCGCGCAGCTCGCGGCGCGCGTCGCGGACATCGCCGCGATTGCCGTCGCGGCGGGCGTCCTGGACGTCACGGCGGTCCTGGCGCTGCTCGCGCTGGTCGCGGCGGACCTCGCCATAGCTTTGCGCGCCGGCGGCACCCGGCGATACGACCGGCATCAGCGTGGCGGCGGCGAGCGCGGCGATCATGATCTTGCGCATGATATACTCCTTGTTGGCCCGGCGGGGGTGGCCGGGGCTGTGAACGGTCTAGGCGCGCCGCCTTGAACGCGGCGCGAACCGTGCGGTCAGATGGTCGACAGGGTTGTAACAGTGTGTGTCAGGCGAGCGCGGCGGCGAGCCAGGATGGGACGATGGCGTCACCGAGCGCCTCGACGCGGCGGTGCTCGACCATCAGGCCAAGATCGGGATAGGTGGCGCGGGTGCGGTCGCCTGGCTCGGTGAGGGGTGCGACGATCCGGCGGCGGTTGACCTTGGCGCGGTGGTGCATCCGCGCGGTATTCTCCTGGCCGACATAGCAGCCCTTGGCGAAACTGACGCCGTTCAGCTCGCGCGCGTTGCATTCGAGCCAGAGCGTCTCGCCCGAGCCCAGCTCCGCCACGCCTTCGGTGACGCCGAGCCGCAGGCGGTGTTCGCGCCAGCCAACCGCCGGATCGGCGGGCGGGGCGAGCCAGCGGCGGCCGAGATCGGGCAGGCGGGGGTCGGGCACGCCCTCGCCGTTCGACGACCAGTGGACCGCGCGCGGGTCGGGCGTGATGTCGATGCGGCGGCGCAGGCGATAGAGCTGGAGACGGCGGGCGAGCGCCTCGACCTGTGCGGCCTCGGCATCGACCAGCACGTCCTCACCGTCCGTCCACAGGATGAAGTCGAACAGCGCCTTGCCCTGCGGCGTCAGCAGCCCGGCCCAGAGTGGGCGGTCGGGCGCGAGCTGGTCGAGGTCGTTGGTAACGAGCCCTTGGAGAAAACCCCGCACCTCCTCGCCGGACAGGCGGAGCAGGGCGCGATCGGGGAGGGTGGTTGCGGCCATGGTTGGCAGGTAAGCATGGTGGCATGGCTTCGGAACCCCAAACCCTCACTCTTCGCCGTCCCGACGACTGGCACGTCCATCTGCGCGACGGCGACATGCTGACGGCGGTCGCGCCATGGAGCGCGCGCCAGTTCGCGCGCGCGATCGTGATGCCCAACCTCTCGCCGCCGGTGACCACGGTCGCGGCGGCGGCGGCGTATCGCGAGCGCATCGTCGCGGCGGCGGGGCCGGACTTCACGCCGCTGATGACCGCTTACCTGACTGACGACAGCGACCCGGCGGAGCTGGTGCGCGGGTTCGAGGAGGGCGTGTGGGTCGCGGCCAAGCTCTATCCCGCGCACGCCACCACCAACTCCGCGCATGGCGTGACCTCGGTCGCGCACATCCGGCCGGTGCTCGACGCGATGCAGCGCGCGGGCATGGTGCTGTGCGTCCATGGCGAGGTGACCGATCCGGTGATCGACATCTTCGATCGCGAGGCGGTGTTCGTCGATCGCGTCCTTGGCCCCCTGCTGAGCGATTTCCCTGCGCTCAAGGTGGTGCTGGAGCACATCACGACCGCCGAGGCGGCGGGGTTCGTCGCGGACGGCCCCGCGACGCTGGCGGCGACGATCACGCCGCAACACCTCCATCTCAACCGCAACGCTTTGTTCGCCGGCGGCCTGCGCCCGCACGCTTATTGCCTGCCCGTGGTCAAGCGCGAGCGGCACCGGCTGGCGGTGCGCGCGGCGGCGGTGTCGGGGTCGCCCAGGTTCTTCCTCGGCACCGACAGCGCGCCCCATACGGTCGACGCCAAGGAATCTGGCTGCGGCTGCGCGGGCATCTTCAACGCGCCGTTCGCGCTGGAGAGCTACCTCGCCGTGTTCGAGGAGGAGGGGGCGCTCGACCGCTTCGAGAGCTTCGCAAGCGAGCATGGCGCGCATTTCTATGAGCTGCCGCTCAACCATGGCACCGTGACGCTGGCGCGCGACGGCGTCGATGTGCCGGAACGGGTGGCTGGCCTGGTGCCGTTCCATGCCGGCGAGCGGCTGGAATGGCGGATGGTGGACGATGGCTGACGCGAGCGCGTTCGACCCGGCGACGCTCGCCTTCTATGCCGCCGAAGCCCCGGTCTATGCCGCCGGCGGGCCGGGCGGGACCAGCCGGCATCTGGCCGGCTTCCTGGCGCGATTGTCCCCCGGCGCGCGCGTTCTGGAGCTCGGCTGCGGCGGCGGGCGCGACGCCGAGGCGATGATCGCCGCCGGGTTCGACGTCGATGCGACCGATGGCGCGCCTGCGTTGGCCCGAGAGGCGGAGCGGCGGCTCGGCCGCCGCGTCCGGGTGATGCGCTTCGATGAGCTGGCGGCGGATCAGGACTATGACGGGGTGTGGGCGGCGGCGTGTCTGCTCCACGTCCCGCGCGCTGGCCTGCCCGATGTGCTCGCGCGTATCCGGCGGGCGCTCAAGCCGGGTGGGCTTCACCATGGCAGCTACAAGGCGACGGGCGCGGAGGCGCGCGACCGTTTCGGCCGGCTGTTCAACCAGCTTACGGCCGAACAGGTTCTGGCCACCTACGCCGCGTCCGGCGCGTGGGAGATCGTCGCGCTCGTTGAGTATGTCGGCACTGGCTATGACGGTGAGCGCGTCCCCTGGGTGGGGATCACGGCGCGCCGGGTGGCGGCGTGACCGGCTTCAGCCGTTACGCGGGCCCCTGCTGGCGCGCGCTGGCGGCGGGGCGGGAAGCGAGGGTGCTGGACGGGACCGGGCGGGCGGGGCGGTACAATCGGCCGGACGAGCGGACGCTGTACATGAGCGGATCGCCCGAGGGCGTGGCGGCGGCGATGGCGCGTTACGGCGAGGCGGACCGGACGCTGGTCAGGCTGGATGTTGCGGCGGAAGGGTTGGTGGACTTGCGCGACGCCGTGGCCTGCGCCGCGCTCGGCATCGATCCGGCGCGGGCAAAGGAGGACTGGATCGCGGCGCTCGACCGGGGCGAAGAGCCGGCGTCCTGGGCGCTGGCCGACCGGGCGCGGGCGATCGGGGCGACCGGGTTGATCGACGGCTCGCGGCGCGCGCCGGGGGCGTGGCACCTGGTGTTGTTTCGGTGGAATGAAGGTGGGGCGACGGTTCAGGTCGCAGGGCCGAGGCGCACGTGAACCCCGCGCCGTTGGCGCAGCGTCCCGCCGATCAGGCCGAAGCCCAACAGCATCATCGCCCAGCTCGCCGGCTCGGGCACGCCGGTGCTGACCGGCACGTCCGCGACCGAGACATTGTCGAGCAGGAAGTAGCTCAACGGGTTGTGAAAGGCGAAGGACAGGCCGGAATCGTCGAGCGCGGTGATCCGGAAGCTGTAATGCTTCCACGCCTCGTCCAACTCGCCGGGCTCGATATATTGCCCATGTAGCTGGGCCATCGGCGCATCGAGCGTCAGCGAGACACCGCCGAAGCTCAGGACCGCGGATGTCGCGAGCTCGTCCGGCGATGGCGTCCCGTCGCCCCACCAGGCCTGATTGGCGAGCTCGAACGACACGTCATAGGCCGTGCCGGCGACGCCGACGGCCTGGGCAAGCCCGGCCACCTCGACCGGACCGAATACCGCGTAATGGATTCCATCGCGCGGCGTCGCATTGAGGGGTACGCCATCGGGACCGGGCTGTGCCTCTGCAATAGCGGTCCAGGGGTCGTCCCCGAACAGCGTCCAGCCGTCGAAGCCGGTTTCGAAGCTTCCGTTGGTCAGCAACTCGGCCGCCACCGCCGGCTGCGCGGCGCCTATCCCGGCCGCCAGGATCGCCGCCGCGAGAACGAGCTTGTTCATATCGTCTTCCTTTCACGTGCGCGAGCCGAGTAAGCCGAGGTGATCGCGTCAGCCTTCCGCCGCCGCAGCGAGGCGCCAACCGCACCGAAGCCGACGATCATCATCGCCCAGGTTGCAGGCTCCGGCACGACAGCGATCGAGAAGGCGTTGATCGAATAGGAGAAATTCGTGTCCGCGGTGATTCCACCGGAATCGTCTCGTGCGAAGATCCAGGTCTGGTTGCCCCACAGTGTGACGTCACCGAAGCGGTAACCACCCGACGTCGTCAGCACGGAGCCGGCATATTCCACGCCGGCCAAATCGCCCGGATCGGTGATCGTGCCGGTCGGCAGCAATGCCGCTATCCCCGCCTTGCGCTCGACCGAGGGATAGCGGCCGCCCGCGACGGGATAGCCATCGCCAATCTGCGCGTGCGTACTAATGATGATCTGGTCGGACTGCAGATTATCGACAAAAGCGCCGGCCTCGGACATGTTATACAGCCAGTCGGGCCCGGGCGTTGCCGACTTCGTCAGGTCGAACACTTCCTGATGGCCGTCGATCGTCTGGGTGATCCGCACGCCGCGATCGGCGATATAGCAGGCGTTGTAATAGGCGCCGTTGAAGATGCCCGAACCCGCGCAAGGCCCATGAACGATGTCGAGATCGATAGTGAAGGTGCCGCTGATCGCCTTGCCCGTCATGTCGATGGCATGGGTGTAATCGACGTCATAGCCGAAGCTGCCGCTGGCATAGCCCGAGGTGATGGTGCCTGCGAACGTGCCGCTCATCACTACCGCATTGGCCGTGGTGGCGGCGCCGAGCGCGAGTCCGATCACGCCCAAGGTCCAGATCTTCATGCGGACACGCTCCTCGTTCGCAGAGGGCGGTGCCGAAACCGAACGACTGGAAACCCCCCAATTCCCACTCCGGTAAGGCAGGACGCCGCGGCGTTGGCAACGCCGGACGCGCACTTTGGCGAGCGGACGCAAGACTTTGGCAGAATCGGTCAAAACCGCTGGCGATCCGCCCGTTACAGACTGTGGAGCCAGCTCATCATCAGCGCCAGCCCCGCATCGCGATGCCACGTCGGTGCATCCGATCGCATGCCGATGCCGCGAAGCTCCCTCGCGTTGATGCCGAAGCGCGCCTTGAACGCGCGGCTGAAATGCGCATCCGAACCGAAACCGTGGGCGAAGGCAATCATTCCCAACGTCACACGCCTTTCCGATCGCATCGCGATCACGGCGTGGAAGGCCTGGTCCAGCCGCCGCCCCTGGATGAACGCGGCGACCCCGCCGACGGGTGCGAACAGCCGGTAGAGGCTGCGGTGCGACAGGCCGAGATGCGCGCCCAGCGCCTCGGGCGTCAGCGTGCGATCGCCGATGCGAGCATCGACGAAGACCTTGGCCTGCGCCATCAGCGTTCGCTCGACCGAGGCGCGGTGCGGCGCCTCGATCCGCGCCTGCCCGGACACGGCGCCGCCGGCGAGCAACAGCGCCGCGTCCGCCGCCGCGCGGGCTTCCTCGTACGTCAGCGTATCCAGTTCCGCCCACAAGGTCGCGAGATGCGCGGTGAGCAGCCGCGTCGCCGGCCGGTCGCCCCTCAGCACCATCCCATGCAGGTCGCGTTCGGGCAGCAGGCCCTGCACCTTCTCGCGCGGCACGATTAGATCGAGGATCTCATAATCCTCCTGTACCGCTTCGAAAGCGTGACCGAGATCGACGAAGCGGACCGATCCCGCCGCGCACACCGCCTCGCGCCCGTCGCGGCTGAGGCGATGATCGCCCTTCCGCTGGAAGATCATCTGGACATGATCGATGCCGCTACGGCGCACGTCGGTACGCGAACGGCGGTTCGTCTGTGCATTGCACCGAACCCGCGCCAATATCGGCCCGCCCAGGTGAGCGACGTCCGACACGTGGTGGAATGCGGTATCGGCGACCAGCGGCCGGCTGTCATATATGCCCACGAGCGAGTCACGGTAAAACGCCGCGGCGTGCGGATCGGTCGCCCCGGTCAACTCCCATTTGGCGCGTTGAATGCCGCTACCCCGTGATTGGCTCACCGCCGCATTTCCCCACATCCTGCCATCGCGCGATTGGACTCGACATCGGCTCGATCGTCTTCCCCTCACCGCAAGGATCGATCATGATCGCAGGATAGTCCGCCGCCCCGGTTGAGCAACCGTGCTTTTCTGTCCGGGTCGGGAGGACGATTTCCCTCATCGCCTGAGGGGGTTGCCGATCTGCGGCAGCGTGGCGGCAGTCGAGAACATGCCGGATCGGGGACGGGATTGATCGACGGCTCGCGGCTGAGCCCGGGGACGTGGCGCCTGGTGTCGTTCGACGGCATGTGACGGCGGGTGGTCGGTGCTGATCGGAGGGCCGGCGCGGCAGTGAATGCCGCGTCGTCGGACAGGCTCGGTTCGCCTACCCGCCGGCCGGCCTGGCGCGAAGAGCGCGGTCGTGGCCGCGCCCGCGCGGTCGCTAAAACGGCAGCAGCTTGCTCTTATGCGTGAACTTCATATACCCCACATTCACCCCCGCCCGCCAGCCGACGCCCAGGCGGATCGGGATGATCACGATGTTGCCGCGCCGCAGATAGGTCGCCGCGAAGCCGCCGACGAAGTAGAGCCGACCCTCGCCGCCGGGGAAGCGCTTGTACAGCTCCTCGGTGTCGTACAGATTGTAGACCAGCACGAAGACCTTGGCCGCGTCGCCGCCGACGTCGAAGCCCACCGACGGCCCCGTCCAATAGACCGGCTGCTGCCCCTCGACCTTGTGGGTCATCACCCCGGAGCCGTAGCGCAGCCCGACCACGAACGCCCCCGACGCCTCGCGTCCGGCGATATAGGCGTTGGGGCGGCCCTGCTCCTTCAACGTCTTCTCGATGATGCCCGCGAGCCCCTGCGCGCCCTTGCCGAACACCCCCTCGCCGGCCGCGAGCAGATCGTCGCGCGCGAAGGTCTGCTCCGAGCGCGTCGTGGCGTCGGCGCTTTGCTGGTCGGGCGGGGGCGGGGCGGGAACCTGCCGCGGCGGCGCGGCGGCGGGCTGTTCGTCGGCGGGCACGGGCTCGCTCGGGTAAGCGGGCGCCGGGGTCGGCGTCTGCCGCGGCGCCGGCCCGGCCAGATCGCCGTCGATCGCGCGATTGGGGTCGATCGTACGGACCTGCGCCGACGCGCTGCCCGCGATCGCCAGCCCTGCCGCCACCAGCCTCGCCAGTACGTTGCGCATCGCCTCAACCCCACCCTCGACCTGTCCGCGCATGGTTAACTCCGCGACGGCTGTCGGCGCAATGAACGGACGGCCGGACGAGTCGTTTCCACGCCGGCCCGAGCGGTTGATCGCGCGATGCCGCCTCGCTATAGCCCGCCCCTGCCGCCGGTCAGGAGATGTGGGTGAGTGGCTGAAACCAACGCTTTGCTAAAGCGTCGTACGGGAAACCGTACCGAGGGTTCGAATCCCTCCGTCTCCGCCAAGCAGCCGTCCGAGGACGTCCGAGAACATCCAAATTCATCAATGCGTCGCAGATTTGCGCGACTTTTGCATCCGAGACTTTCCGAGACCGTCCGAGCAAAGCCGGATCGCCTCGGGGGCACTGAAGGGGCACGCAGCGCGTAGCTCCGGGGGCATCCAGCTTGACCCTTCCGGATATGTACGGGAAGCGGGGGCATGCTCACCGAGATCGCAATCAAGCGCGCCGTTCCCCGCGACAAGGACTACAAGCTGGCCGATGCGGGCGGGCTTCACCTTTTCGTGACCGCCAAGGGCCACCGCTCGTGGCGATACAAGTATCGCTTCGGCGGCAAGGAGAAGCGGCTGGTGCTGGGGTCGTATCCGGACGTCACCCTCAGGCGCGCGCGGGAGATGCGCGACGACGCCAGGGCCGCGTTGCGGGTCGGGCGGGATCCGGCGCTGGAATCGAAGCGTGCCCGCCATGCGCGCAAGGTCGGCCATGCCGACACGTTCGAGACGTTCGCGCGCGCATGGCACGATCTGCAGAAGCCGCGCTGGAAGCCCGTGCATGCGGACGACGTGATTGACTCGATGGAGAAGAACCTGTTCCCCGTCATCGGACCCTACCCGGTGGCGGACATCGACGAGGGGCTGATGCTCGCTGCGCTTAGGCCGGTCGAGCGGCGGGGCGCCATCGAGACGGCGCACCGGCTCCGGCAGCGGGCGGAGCGCGTGTTCCGCTACGCCGCGGGATCCGGCGCGCCCAATTTGAATCCGGCGGTCAACGTCCGCGACTCGCTCGCGCCGGTGCCCCCCAAGCGGCGGTGGCCGGCGCTGACGGAGCTCAAGGACATCCGCGCTCTGCTGCATGACGCGGACCGCGCGGGCGCGCTGCCTTCGACCAAGCTGTCGTCCCGCTTCCTCGCGCTCACCGCGCAGCGGCCCGGCATGGTGCGGCACTGCGAGTGGAAGGAGATCGAGGGCGTTGACTGGTCGTCCGACGCGCCGTCGCCGGAGGCCCTGTGGCGTATACCGGCGGACAAGATGAAGCTGGAGCTCGACCTGCGCCAGGACGAGGCGTTCGAGCACCTCGTCCCACTCTCGCAGCACGCAGTCGACGTGCTCCGCGCCGCCCGTGCCTCGACCGCGAAGGTGTCGCTCGTGTTCGCGGGTGGCCGCGACCTCCGCACGCCGCTGAGCGACGCCGCGGTCGGCACGCTCTACAAGCGCGTCGGCTGGAAGGGACGCCACGTGCCCCACGGCTGGCGGTCGAGCTTCTCGACGGTAATGAACGGCCGCGCGGAACGGGGGCATCCCGGCACCGATCGCCTGGTGATCGACCGCCTGATCATCGACATGATGCTGGCGCACATTCCCGTCGGCATGTCGGCCGCCGAGTTCCGGTACAATCGGCAGGCGTACATGGAGCGGCGCCGCGAGCTGGCGTGCGGGTGGGCCGACCTCGTCATGGAGGACGCGATGCCGGTGGCGGAGGTGGTCGAGGGCCGCCGCCGCCTGCGGCGCTGAACCCGCCGTGCCGCCATCGACCGCTCTGGGGGCTGGTGCGGGCCTAGGCTCCGCCGAGCGCCAGTAGGCTCCTCGCGGTATCGGCGATGGAGTCGTCGTTGGACCGCGGATCCCATCCCAGCTCCCGCTTCGCCTTTTCCGAGGAGACGGGCCGCTCCTTCCTCAGCTCGAATAGGCGCCCGCGCACGACGGAATTTGCGATCGACGATAGCCGGACCAGCCAGTTCGGCAGCGAGCGCCTCGGGATCTTGTCGGCGACTTCGCGTACGCGCTTGCGCAGCACCTGTGCGATGTCCGCCATCCATCGGCCAGCGGCGGCCGAGATGATGCGGGTTGCCAGGACGGAGCCGGGCTGCCTTGATTATGCATACGCCGCCGACCTGGCCGACCCGGATCTGCTCCGCGTGATCGAGCGCTGGACGGACGACGGCGCGCTAGCAGCGCACTCCGCGACGCGGCACATGGCGGCTTTTGGGCACGCAATGGCCAGCGCGGCGATCACCGCCGCGTCCATCAAGGCCTACGCCTGAGACGAGGTGCGGACGATAATGGAGCGTAAGGCCCGCGCGACGCTACCGTCATCGGCGTTGGCCGATCCTGACCACGAGGCGGTGCTCGGAGCTCAGGGACGTGCCGCTTCTTGTCCGACGTTTTCCTCAAGCCAGGGCAGATGGCATGGTTCGCGCTGCCTCTCGATCGCGAGTTCGTCGGCGATCTCCGGCGGCATCGTCGCCAGCGTCTTCCAGGATGCAGCGAGCTGTATGCTGAGGGCGTGCTCTAAGGTGCGCCGGATCTCCCTGATGGACACGCCTGCCAGGCATCGAGGCAGGCCGTCCACAAGCTGCCCGACGGGCTTGCCAGCCATCGAGCGCGTCAGGTGTCCGCGCCGCTTGCCCTTCACGCTCGCCAGCAGCGCATCCAGGTCGAACCCGCCATGGGCGATGAGGATGTCGTTCGGATCCGAGTATGTGCCGCGGCCGTAGTGGAAGAACATCTCGACCAGGCCGTCCTCCTGCATGATGACGCCCCTCACCTGGTCGAAGCCCCTGTTCAGCCGCATCAGGGGCTTCACCCGGTGCTGGATGTTGATCACCCCGTTCCCCGAACAGTGTTCGCGCACCAGGGCGCCGAACTCCGCGCCGGTAAGTCCGGCGAGCCTGTAGGCTTCCGCCATCACGCCGCTCACGGCCGTCAGCCAGTCCTGCTCCCCGAACCTAGCCCGGAGTTCCGCCAGCCGCTCGCGCATACGGCTGCGGATCGCGGCGTCAGCAGGCGCCGGCAGGCTGCTCCTCATGATCACCGACCGAGTCCCGCGATCCAGGCGTCGACCTCGCTCGCGCGCCAGCCGGTGACGTTCCCGCCCATCGGCACGCCCTTCGGGAAGGTGCCGGCGGCCGCACGTGCGTAGATCGTGCTGCGCGAGAGCCCGGTCCGGCGCTTTACCTCGGGCAGGCGCAGCAGCGTCTCGGGCGCGCCCGCGGCCTTCTCGACCGCAGCTTCGGGCGGGGCGGCCGGTCTCGTCCGGGCCGAAACTGCGCGGTCGCCTCCGGCGGAGCGGGTGAAGTCAGCGAACGCGCGGTCGATCAGGGCCTGGAAGGCCTGGGTGTCTACGAAGATCCAATGGGTCTCGGGCGCGTCGGCGTCGAAGGGGCGCTCGAGCGCGATGCCGCTTGTCGCGAACCGCCGGTCGAAGGCGTCGAGCTCCCAGGCCGACCGCGGGATCGGCTGCGGCTTGCCGCCGCCGAACGGGCGCGCGTAGGTCTCGATCCCGCCGTCCGCGAAGATGTGGCCGAGGTGCCCGGCGAGGGATCTAACCCTGGCGATGTCGTCCAGGTGGTCGGATGTGTCGGCGAGGGCGGCTTCTATGTCAGCTCCCTCCAGTCCCCACTCCAGCGCGCAGTAGTGCGAGACCGCACGCGCCAGCAGCACGCGGCCGCTCGAGCAGGGCGGCTCGCTCATCGTATAGGGGCCGGGTTTGGCCGGTTGCTCGGTCATAGTCGCTCCGTCGTCCGTCCGGTCAGTCGCGGCCGCGTGGCCCTTTCGGTCTCGTTCCGGTCTAGCCGAAGCGCCATCCAGCGGGATCGTCCGCGCCGAAGGTGTCCTTGCCCATAGCCTCGAAGGCGGCGTCGACCTCGAAGGGGTAGGCCTTGCAGGCTACCTCGATCGCGCGTGCGAGGCGCCGCACGAACCTGACCGGGTCGAGCACGAGCAGCTGGCAGGCGTCGCCGTCCTCGCCGTCAGCGGATCCCCACTCCGCGATCGCCGCGGTGGTCATCGGCGTGACCGTCTCGGGAGCCTGCTCCTCGGATCGGGTCGGGTCTCCACCGGCATCGCCCAGCGCGGACGGAGCGACGACGAGGAGGCGGCGGTCCGCCGCGTTATCGCCCATGGCGCCGTCCGTGCGCGCGACGCGCCAGGCGATCGCGAGCGCCCGCGACAGATGCGGCCAGTTCATCGTCACGGTGCGCATCGCGCGCACCGGCGACAGGCTCCACTCGAGGTAGCGGAACACGATCAGGATGCGCAGCGCGTCGGCGAGGCCGTATGCCAGCCGCTTGCCGCGCCCGGTCGTCGCCTCGCCCGGGAAGCCCATGCGCTGAAGGTAGCGCAGCCGGGACGAGATGGTGGGCGCCGCGTCGTCCGCGAGGCCGTGCGTGCGCACGATGATCTCCTCGAGCTGCAGGGTGGTGATCTCGATGTCCCGCACCGCCATGTCCGTTTCCCTTCCTGTCATGTGAGCCTCTGCCACGTTCTGCTTGTCAAGGGGCGGCGGGGCCGCACGTCTGCGCCACGCTCGTCAGGCACGCGCCTACGTGCCGCCCGGCTGCGAGGTTCTGCGCGTAGTACCGGCGAATGGCGTGCGCGGTATGGTGCGAGAGCCTGACATTTTTCTGGCGGCGCAGGCTCTTGGACACCGCGAGGAAGCGGTCCTCCGGTGCGGTCACCGCACAGGCCCGCCTCGGCCGCCATCTCTCGCGTCCGACGGTGCTGGGCAGGAGGGGCACGAGGCGATCCTGGAACGCGATCTCTAGCGTCGGCTGGTCGCCCTCGCGGATCTCGGCGTGCGAGATGGTCGCGCGGCCGCCGCGCGGGTCAGCCGCGAAGAGGTTGCAGACCGCCTCGGCCGGGCGCCCGACGAGCGCGTCGGCGAGCGTGTGGGGGAAGACGCCGTATAGCTTGAGGCGGAGCGTGCCCCGGTCGTCGTGCAGCGTTCCGACGACGTCCCCGGTCGCGTCCACGACGCTGGCGCCCTTGAGGAACAGCACGCCCGAGAAGCCGGCCAGGACGGCGTTTACGATCCCGCCACCGTTCGCCAGCCTGATCTCTCCGCCCCCAGTGGCGATCCAGGTGCGGGGGTCCGCCGGGTTGGGCAGCGGCCGTCCGGTCGCTGCCACGATGGAGGCCGCGACGGGATGGATGGACCATCCGCAGGGTGGGCCCGCGTGCCCGCCCGAACGGAGCGCGAGCGCCGCCTGGAAAGCCATCTCGTCCACAGCCTGTTCCACCGCATGCCTCGACGACCCGTAGAAGGGTGTGACGCGGCGAGACTGGCCGAGCGGCGCCCCGCCGTTCCCGGGGTTGGCCCGCAGGCAGACGATCAGACAGTCGCCGCCGTTCGCGACCGATGCCGCGAGCGCGCCTCTGTCGAACCCAAACGCGGCCGTCGCTCGTAGCGCTGCGCGGCTTGCATCCCTCGACTGCGTCGCCGCAGTCTCCAATCCTTCACTAGCACCCATGGTGTCCTCCAATATCTCGCCCAATCATTGACACAACTCGTCCACTCTGGCAATGGGGCGGCATGCACCTGCTTGCCAATCTCCGACTTGTCGATGCTGCGGGTGACGAGATCTACCCGCGGCATGTCGTCTCCGCGCGCAACGCGACGCTGCCTGGCGTGACCCACGCGCTCGAGGCGATGAAGTGCGAGCTGCTCGCGGCTAAGACCGTGGCACGCCGGACCGACGGCGCCCTGGCCGTGTTCGACTTCATGGAGGGGAGATCGATCGATCCTGGATCGGCGCCCGCCACGATCCTCGGCGCCGTACGCGCGTTCCTGTCGTCCCTCGACGTACGTACTCCGAAGGCGAGCCACGGGCCGTGGCGCGAGGCGACCGGGCCCGAGGCCTCCATCGCCTACGCCCGGGAGGCGCTGGCCGGGCTGCGGACGTCGTACACCGCGATGATCGACGCGGGCCTCTACGACTTCGACCACCCGCTGGAGATGTCCGCAGCGGCGCTTCGCGAGCAGCGGATGCGTGCACGTACGAGCGGCCGCAAGCGGGGGCGGAGGGCGACGCTGTCGGCGGCCCTCATTCGCTTCGGGCGCGCGCGCTACGCGCCGCCGCGGCGCACCCTCGTCGAGTTGTTACGCGATAGCGCCACCAAGGCCGAGGCGGCGGGCTGGTCCGAGGGCGAGATCCTCTACCTCAAGATCCTGCACGACGGCGGTTGCCGGCCGGCCGACCCGATCGGGTTCGCCGAGGCCGACTGGTACGACGTGGAGCGGTGCGGCGACGGATGCAGATCGACCAGCAAGGGGCACGGCGACGTGCGCGTCAAAACGGTCAGGTGGAAGCCGGAGACGACCGAGCGCCTGCGCCGCTACGTGGACGGGCCTCGCCGCGAGAGCATGGGCGGCGGGCATTCCGTCAAGGGCATCCTCAAGCTCGGCGACGCTGGCGAGATGGGCCAGCTGGACAGCCCGCTGCTGCGCGACGCGGCCGGGCGGCCCATCGCTTACGACAGGATCGCGCGGCGCTTCCGGCGCGACATCGCCGACCACTGCGTGGATCCCGCGACGGGACGGGCGCCCGCGTCCCGGCCGACCCTCCACTGGCACCGCCATCTCTTCGTCTACGACAACCTGGCGCTGATCGAGCTGCTGCCGGACGCCGGCGACCGCCTGCGCGAGAAGGAGGAGCTCGTCTCCTACCTCTTCTGGTCGACCGGCCTGGACATGCTCGCGACCTATGGCCGCGAGTTCGCCGAGCGCCGCGAGGCGCAGCAGATGGCGCGGTTCATGCGCCGGCGCGAGGAGCGCGCCGCCGCCGTCCGCGCGGGTACTGCGGCGCCCCCCGCCACCGCCATCAGGCAGGCCGCGCCGTCGGCCGTGTCCCGCATGTTCCGCGACCGCCGGCTCGACGCGACCGCGCCGGCCGCATCTTGAGGAGACGAGCAATGGCACCGCCCCGCGCGGACGTGGGATACGCGTCCCTCGCTCCCCGCCCCTCGGCAAACGACCTCCGGGAGGCGTTCTTCGCCGAATGCGGCGTTCCCGTCCTCGACTGGCAAGACGTCGCTGCTCCCGGCGACGAACTCCTCTCGCTCGGCGAGGTCGGCCGCCGGTTGAAAATGGCCGCCGACAATGTCGGCCGCGTCGTGGCGCTGCGCGGCTTGGCCGCCTGCCGTGACGCCGGAACCGGCATGGTGGGTGTCCGCTGGATTCCGGGCCGCGGCAGGCCCGCAATGATGATCGACTGGGCCGAGGCGAACGGCCCGCTCACCGACGACGAGGGGTTCGCCGAATATCAGGAGCTATTGAGCCTGCTTGGCTGCGGCAGGCACGTCGAGGGCGTGCCTCGCCAGGCCTACGACTTCCTGCGCGCGCAGGGGGCGGCGGTGAACGACGTGGAGCTCTCCGGGCTGATTGGCCTCCAGACGCACTGCCAAGCGTTCCTGAGAAGCGTCGCCGAGGAGGAGGGCCGCTTCGTCCCGTTGCGTTCGGTCAATGGCGGCGCCGGTGTCCCGGCGACCGAGACGGTCGGCGACGTGCTGGCCCGGCTCGGGCTGAAGTTCCGCGCCGAGGGGACCGCGGCCGACCCGCGCCTGCGGGGCGACCGCCAGACGCTCGACTCGTTCCAGTGCCGCGCGCTGCTCGCGATCGAGAACGAGTCGCTGTTCCGCGCGGTGGCGCTGTTCGTCTTCATCAAGCTGTTCGACGACGTCCATCCGCAGGTGATCACCGAGACGCTGATCGGCGCCCGCCGGCTCGACTTCATCATGGCGGGCGGTCACGTCGGCAAGTTCGCCGACGTGACCGGGGCGCTCGACCGCTACCTCGTCGAGAAGTCGGTCCTGGCCGACGACACCGACAGCCGGCGCGTGGACGTGGTCTACCTCCTCTACGCCATATACGAGACGATCGCCGACTGGGCCGACCTGGTCGCCGACGCCAAGGCGCGGGCCTACTTCCAGACATTCCAGGTCGCGCTGCCGCGCCGCTCGCACAAATACATCAGGATGCTGCAGACCATGGACCGGGCCAACGCCCGGACGGCGCTGGTCAGCCGCAAGGGTCGCTCCGATCGACTGGTCGCCGGCTACGACCTGACCCGCTTCGCCGTTGAGGTCCGCCACGCGCAGATGCGGAGGATGTTCGCGGCCTACGGCCAAGCCTGCGAGCGCGTGCGGGCGATGGATCCCGTCAAGCGCGCCGCGTCGCTCCCTTACGAGTTCCACTACACCGAGACGGTGCCGGCGGTCGGAGACGAGCCGGAGGTTTCCCAGATCGTGCTGCTGAGAATCGAGCCGCGCGCCGACGTGGTGGGAGCGCTTGGCGCCGATCCGCGGATGCCGGATCCCTGGGTCCGACACCGTGCGGTAGGCGGAAAGGACTTCGATCCGGCCACGCACGACGACCTGATGCTGGAGTACGTCGACACGATCCCCGTGGTGCACGGCGGGACCGTGCGCCCGCTCTGGATGGTCGAGGTCGTGCGATCGTGCTTCTTTCTGCCCCCCTCCGCCCTGTCCGCGCCCGACCGCCGCCTGCGCCGCGCGATGATGCGCGGTCTGCGCCTCGGGCCTGCGGCGGCGCTCATCTCGCGCCAGTTCCTGGGCTTCGGGCCCACGCACCTGAATGCCGACGCCTACCGCGCGCTGCGCCACCTCGGCCGGCTCTTCCTGCCGATCCAGGGGATGATGATGGCGTCGCTTGTCGCGCGCGTCTTCATCCGCGTCATGACGACCAACGGCGCGCGTCCGTCCGAGGTCATGATGATGCAGGCCGACCCGGATCGCTGGGGCGAGATCTTCGACCTCGAGAACCGGGTGCAGGTCACCTACTTCGAGGCCGTCCCCAAGGGCCGCGAGGACTGGGCGGTGTTCTTCGTCGATCCCGACACGCTGGCCGCCATCGACGAGCTGGTCGGCTTCGTGTCCTGGCGCTGGTACGGGGGGGCGCCGCCGCCGGTCGTCGCGCCCGCGAAGAACCTCCATCGCAAGCGCCTTGACGGGAAGCCGCTGCCCGAGGGCCCCTACATCCTCTCGTGGAACGGCTCGGCGCTCGACAGCAGCGAGTACGCGATCTCGATGCGCATCATGCTCCACGGGCTCGGCGACTGGCTGCCATACGACCTGAGGCATGCCTTTGCGACGACCGCGCGCGCCGAGCGGATGCCGAAGGACGTGCTGATGAAGGTCATGCACCACGAGCGCGAGGCCATGACCGACCACTACTCCGATCCGACAGCCCAGGCGAAGGCGTCGTTCTTCACCCGCTTCTCGCTGAACCGCGTGCTCGCGGCGTCGCTGATCGAGCGCGGCGAGGACACGCTGTCCGACGACGAGTACCGGGCGCTGCGCGCGATCGGCGCGCTGACCAAGACGCCCGGCGGGCAGTGCATGAACTCAAACCCCTGCGACGACGACACGGCTTGCCTGGGCTGCGCCTTCAACCGCAACGATCCGGAGCACCGCCCCGAGATCCTCGACATGGAGGCACACGCGCGCCTGGCACTCGAGCGCGCGGAGGCAGGGGGCTTCGGACGCTACGTCGAGCAGGAGCGGCGCAACCTCGCCGACATCGCTGCACAGCTGCGCGAGATGGATCTGGTCGAGATGGCCCGGGGCGAGGTGACCGTGCCGGAGATCGTCGCGGGCCATCCGGAACTGGCGTGGGCGGCGTGATGGCGTCGGGCACCGGGCGCGGCACGACCGGCGGGCAGGACGACGGCTACGAGCGTCGCCGCCAGAAGACGTTCGAGAGCGTGAAGGCGGCGCACCGTAGCCTGGGCAAGGGCGCGCGCCGGACCGCCTACAGCCTGCACAAGGAGACCGAGCGGCTTTCTAGGCAGTCGGGCTCGAAGGTCCGCAAGGTGTCGGCCAACGCGATCCGCGACAACGTCCTGTGCCATCCGCTGCTCGATCCCGAGCACAACGCCGTCGTGCTCGCGCGACGGCCGGGCACGTTCCCTGAGGCGCTGATGCAGATGTCGCGCGAGGAGCTGATGCAGGCCGTCCTCGGCGAACGCGAGTGGGGCGCCAACGAATCCAAGAGGCGGATGGAGCTCGAGGTCAAGCTGGGGAGGATCAAGGTTGACGAGCGCGAGCGCCGCAGGCTCGGTGAGCCCTAGCGGGTCCGGACGCGCGTCATTCCTGCTCCTCAATTCGCAAAGCTGCGGGCCTGACGGCCTCGGGATCGACGCCGCGGCCAGCCGTCCCCTCGCCGGCGATCGCGAGCTCGGCGATCCGCGCGAGCGCGTCGGCCTGCCGCTGGTCGAGCAGCCCGTCGCGCCGTGCTGACGTCGCGGCCCCCCGGATCCGGCCGAGGAACGCCCTCGCCGCGTCCGCCATGACGCGGTCGACCTGCGCGCGCGTCGCGAGCAGCGGAATTGGCCGCCCTTCGCCGTCCCATGCGGCCAGCGCGCGGGCGCTGGATGTCGCCGTCCACGCCGGGTCGCCGTCAGCATCCAGGCGAACCTCGCACACCGCCGGGCCCTCCTCCATGATACGTGCCGCTGCTTCGCGGACTGCGGCGGCATCGGCGCACGCGCGCCACCGGCCGATTCCCGCGCGGTCGCACCAGATAAGCCTGTACATGGGTACTCCTCCCTGTTTTGCGATCATGCCGACGTTTCGTCCTAGGATGTTGTGACGGGCGCCGTTCGCCCCTGGACGACCCCTTCGCCCGGTCGCCTCCTCCGGGCCCGTGGTGCGGTGCGGCTTGGCCGACTGAGATCTGGCACGCGTCGGCCTGTCTAACCGTAGTTCCCGCCGTTCGGCTCACGCTCGGCTGGCAGGTCTGCCACCACTGGCCGCATCGCCGCCCCGACCCTCTCTACGGCCAGCGCGTTCGGATGCGGTCGGTCGCGCAGGACGCGCGCGCGGTCTCCGAGGGCGCGCGGGTGGACGCCATCGACGTCAGGCCGAAGCCGCGTTGCCTGCCGTCTCACTGCCGGCCCCGCTAGCGGCTGGCGATGTTCTGAAATGCTGCGCCCAAGGACGCTGCGATCGGCCGCGCGCAGGGCTGCACGATGGGTTCAACGGCATCGTCCGTTAGATCAGGCTCGCGGGGCGGCTGCCGGAGTGAGCGATCGCCGCATCCTGCGGATACGCGGCCGTAGCCGCGGGAAGGGTGGCGGTGCGACCGCCACCCATCGCTATCACGCCGTCATCGTCGCTTCGCGTCCGTGGGTGGCCAGCGCCTCGGCGGCGAGCCGCCGCAGCTTGGCGGACGCTCGCGCGTAACCGCGCGCGAGGGGGCCGTTAGGCTTGCCCGGAGTCGAGTCCATCCCGTCGGCGTCAAAGCTCATCGTTGCGTGTTTTCGGCCTTGGGTCGCGATCAGGGCCGGCCGACCGCGCGGATCGAGCCAGAAGCGGCACTCCCGCCGAATGAAGACCACGTTCGCCTCGCGGGACATCGAGACCATCACGTTGACCGGGCCGTCCGCCTCCGCACCCGGGGCGAACTCGAGGTGGATGAGGTCGGCGTCGAACTCGGAGGCCTTCTCGCCGCCGCGCATGAGCTGCAGCATGTCGAGCTCCCTCCCGCCAGTGAAAACGTAAGGCGTGACGTCCGCTATGACGGCGCGGGCCGGGTCGACGAGCTGCCGGGCGGCTGCGAGAAATGCCATGACTTGGCGCTTACCTTCTTCGTCCATGCTGTCTTCACTCCATGCTCCGTGTTCTCGCGGAGCGCTTTTCCGCTCACCTGAGAGGAACACTGAAGACAGCCAAGCATGGCTGTTGCGCTGGCGCGGTTCGTCGCGCCACGGCGTCCGTGCTTTTGTCTTGCGACGACGTTTATGGTCACCGACCGAAGAGGTGCTCTGTTGACGAGCGACCGGCAGCATCACCGGCGTTACCGGAGGCCGCCACATGAGGCTTGACCGGGAGCATGTCGTCGCCCAGGTCCACAGTGCATTCCAGGCGGTGTCGGCGATCCTTCCCTACGTCACCATTAGCTTTCTGAACCCCGGAAGCTCAAAGTGCTGAGCTAGTTCAGTATTATATTGTAGCGGCAAATCAGCAGCTTACGCCGCAATCAGCGATTTCCAGGAAAGCACCAGCGATCCGAACCGTCCCCTGGAGCCGAATCTTGCGGCTAAGTGACTGCTGCAGCCACGAATTACCAAAACTGAACTAGCTCAGTTTCCCGTCCGGCGGCCTCGGGCGCGCGGGCCTGACCGCCTTACCCGGCGTGTCAAAATGATGGGCGCCTGAGCTAGGTCGACGGCCAAGGCGCGGTTGCTGCGGATGGCGGGTTACGCCACCTCATCAGCGTGATCGTCAACCGGCCCGCTCTGCTCATGTCCGATCCGGCCTACACCACTAGGCCACCGCTTCCTTACGCCATCGACTGGTCCACGGTCCCGGACTTGGTCCGCGCCTCGACGGCGGACCTCGGCGGCATACAGCCAACGACGATGGCGATGTTCGATGCCGCCGGGGGCACCGTCACCGACGTCCCGTCCGCTGGCGAGGTAGAGCTATTCCGGAAGCGGGGCACGCAGTTCCAGATGATCTCCGTCGTCGCGAGCCTCATCGCGGTTGGCGACGACGGCGGCCGACTGAGGACCGCGCCGTTCGCGCTGACGCTGATCCCGGCCTCGAAGCGCGGCAACCTCGAGGAGGCAAGCGTCGACACGGCGGCGCGCCTCGACATCGCGAAGATCGCGCGCGAGGCTGAGGCTTTTTACACATCCTTTGATCCGTTCACCGGCGAGTGGGGCCTCTACGGGCTCCGGACGCCTGAACTGGTGGCGGGCAAGGGTTTCCTCGACGAGATCGGGGTGGTGGTGGATGCGTTCTACCTAGCAACGGAGTACGATGTCGACGACGTCCTCGCGCCGGACATCGGCCTGCCGGACGGCGCCCGCGAGCGTTACGCGCGGCATCGTCGCGACCTGCTGTTCAGGCCGTTCCGCAGGCTGGAGACGCGGCGTGTTTGGGGCGCGGGTTCGCCGATCGAGCTATTCCTGCTCCAGGAGCTGGCGCGACGCGGTCTGCGTCCGCAGCTGCAGATGCTGATCATGGACGACGGCACGACGTTCCCGTCACTGTATCATCTCTGGGGCGATCTGGATTTCCGGTACTCGCGGGGGCTCGTCAGCGAGGTGGACCTCTTCTTCCCGGACGAACGGGTCGCGGTGTTCTGCGATGGTGGGAACTTCCATCGCGGCAAGAGAAGGCGGAAGGACGAGGCGATCAACGCGAAGCTGAAGGAGCTTGGGATCGCGGTCGTGCGCGTGACCGGCGGTCTGATTGTGAGGGATCTGGCCAGGGCGACCGATCTGGTCGCCGCCGCGCTGGCTCCCCGACGCTGAACAGGCCGCGCCGCCGGTCGTCTCAGCCGCGGTAGGGCCGCCGGCGGGGTGCCGACGGTCCGACCGCGACCGGTGGACCAGACCGCCCGGCCCCGCCGATGCCGCCGTCATGCGGCCAGGGACTGACCCTCCTGCCGGATGGACACCGCAGCCCTACCCAGCCGGGCCGCGGCGATGCGTTGCCCGAAAGAAGGGTGGACCGCCGGCCGGCCGTCGCGGCGCTCTAGCCGTCCGTCGACGCCCATGACGAGGTGCAGGTCGTGGGCGGGGTCGAGCGGCACGAGCGCCATCTGCGCGGTCGGCGACGCGGCGAGCGCGCGGCAGTAGCCGATCCACGCGCCTTCCTCGTCGGACTGAACGACGAGCAGCATACCAGCGCCATCGGCGTCGTCGCCGTCAATCAGGCAGACCGCGTCGTAGCCGGTCTGGATCACCAGCTCGACGAGGGCGAACTCCTCGTCTTCGCCGCGCAGCTCCTCCTGGACGACGATCGTGCCGCGCGTGACGCCGAGCGGATGGATGAGGGTGCTCTCGAGCGAGCGCGCCGCGACGGTGCGCAGGCCGCAGAGCTCGACGATCTCGCTCACCCGGGTGTAGATGCCGAGGTCGGTGGCCCGATCGGATTGAAAAGGCTTCTTCATGGTATCTTAACTCCTGGCTGGTTAGGCGAAGCCGCGGGGCCGGGCCCGGCCTCCGCCTTTTCCCCTCCCTACGGCTTCACAACCCGATGGCCGTCGCAACGGCCTTCCTGCCGGGCCAGTCGGTCCCGGCTTCCGCGCGGCCGCGGAATCGCGCGTGGTACGCGCGCATGCCTCCTAATTATGACGCGTCGCGGAGCATCGGCCGCCGTGTCATGCCCGTGGCGGCACACAGCCCGCGCCAGAGCGGCTTGTCCGACCATGCGAGACCACTTGTCTGAATGTCGCCCCCTTGACAGGCATGCCCTTTTAAGAGACATGCCCCTTTAAGTAACAACAAGGGGCTTGTCCGCCATGATTGACGACGATTGGGAGATGCGTTCGGTGTGCGCCGGCTTTCGCGCGGTGGCCGAGCGCTGGGGCCTGAGCGCGCCCGAGGCCGCGCGCCTGCTCGACGTCGAGGTCGGGACGGCCGAGCCGCTGCTCCGGACCGGGACGACGCTGACGCTGTCGGAGGCGGCCGAGACGCGGCTGCGCCTCGCGATCGAGGTCGACCGCGGGCTGGGCCTTAGCGGCTTCGATGCCCTGGTGTGGCTCAGGCTCGACGGATCGCCGTCCCGCCTCGCGCGGATGTCGGCCTCGCTGGACGGCATGCGCGAGGTCCGCCGCGAGGCGGATGGGGCATGACCGTGGCCGGCCGGTCAGCCATCGATAGGGGCGAGCAGCTCCCCGAGACCGATGCCGTGCGCGATGGCGACCTTGCGCAGCGTGCCGACGGACGCGTTGTGGGATCCGCCCTCCATGCGCGCGTAGAAGGAACGCGCCAGCCCAGCGCGGGCGGCCATCTGCTGCTGGCTCAGGTCGGCGGCCTCGCGCAGCGCGACGAGCCGTTCTCCGAGGGCCTTGAGGTATTCGGTCTCCTCCACGGTGGCGACCATGCCGCACATCCGGCGCACCACGCAATCGGCGATGCGTCCGCGATGGCGCCCGGCACCGTCGTGATCACCGCCTCGATGCTCTACGACCATGCGGGCTGCCCGCACCGCGTCCACCTCGACCTGCGCGGCGATCCGGCCCTGCGCGAGCCGGCCTCGGCCTTCGTCGAGATGCTGTGGTCGGAGGGCGCCGCGCACGAGACGGAGGCGCTGGCCGCCGTCGCCGCCGATGCCGTCGACCTGCGCGAGGTTGCGGCCACCGAGCGGCGCGCCCTCACGGCGGCGGCGATCGCGGCGCGCGCGCCGCTGATCCTGGGTGGCGAGGTCGCGCACGGCCGTCTGCTCGCCCGGCCTGACGTGCTCCGCCTGGAGGACTGCGGCCACCTGCCGGGCGACGTTAAGTCGGGCGGCGCGCGGGTGTCGCGTGGCGACGGGCGGGTGAAGCCGGCCTACGCGACCCAGGTCGCGCTCGCGGCGGACGTGCTGATCCGCGCCGGTGCGCTGACCGAGCGCCGCGGCTTCGTCTGGGACCGGAACGGCGAAGAGGCGGTGATCGACTACGACGTCGCGCAGGGTGTGCGCTCGCCCGTCACGCCGTGGCAGACCTATGCCGGCGCGTTGGCGGCGGTGGGGGCCATCGCCGACGGGAAGATCGCCACCAGGCCCGCCGCGGGTGCCGCCTGCAAGCTCTGCCGCTGGCGCGGCCACTGCAAGGACGAGTTGGTCTCCTCCGACGACGTCACGCTGGTGCCGCAACTCGGCCCGTCGCTGCGCGGTGCGCTCGCGCCCGCCGTGGCGACCGTCGCCGACCTCGCCGACGTCGACCTGGGCGCCGTGGCGCGGCGGTCCGGCCGTACGGCGTTTCCCGGGATCGGGCAGGGCCGGCTGGCGCGCTTCCGCGACCGCGCCCGGCTGATCCGCGACCCGTCGGCCGGCGCCTACGCCCGCGAGCCGCTCGGGCTGGTGCGCGCGGGACGCGAGCTGTTCCTCGACATCGAGGTCGACCCGTTCGGCGACCGCACCTACCTGCACGGTGTGCTCGAGCGCGACGCGGCGGGCGAGCGCTTCCACGCGCACCTGATGGAGGATGGCTCTGCGGCCGGCGAGGAGGCGGCGTTCGCGTCGGCCTGGTCGCAGCTCGTCTCGGACCCCGGCGCGCGCATCTACGTGTGGTCGGCCTACGAGCGGACGATGTACCGGGCGCTGCAGGCCCGCTACCCGGCCGTGTGCTCGGCGGCGGACGTCGAGGACTTGTTCGCGACGCGTGTCGTCGACCTGCTGCTCGACGTCGCGTCGCCGGGGACCGACTGGCCGCTCCACGACATGTCGCTCAAGACCATCGCGAAGCACCTGGGGTTCGCCTGGCGGGATCCCGAGCCGAGCGGTGCGGCCTCGATCGAGTGGTACCGGCGCTGGATCGGGACCGGCGACGCCGGGCTGCGCGGCAGGATCCTGGAGTACAACGAGGACGACTGCATCGCGAGCCGCGTCGTGTTCGACGGCATGATCGCCCTGCCCGTCCGCGGCGAGGGGGAGCGGCCGTGAGGGCCGGACCCGCAGCCGCCGCGATCGTGCCGTCAGGCCGTGAGCGGCCGCTCGAACTCGCGCGCTATGGCATCGGCGAGGTCGCCGTCGGGCCCGATCGCCGCCTCGGCCGCGTCGAGGCCGTGCCCGTCGACCAGGTCGTTCGGCCCACCGGCGTCTACGACGCGCAGGGCGAGGAGCTGGCGGAGCGTCGCGCCGCCCTCTGCGATGCGGTCGAGCAGCGCGGAGGCGGCGGGTGTCGCCTCGCGCAGCAGGTGGAGGCGGGCCGCGAGCGTCGGCGGCAGGTCGTTAGGCATGGCGCCACTCTCCGCCCGCAGGCGCTCGGCCTCGTCCAGGTCGTGGCTCAGCCGCCGCAGGTGAATGGCGGAATGGTCCTCCGCCGTCGCCGCCGAAATCGCCTCGCGCCGCGCCCGGCGCGTGTCCTGATCCCTGGGGCCAGCCATGCGGAACACGATCGTCGCTTGCGGCGCGTCCCGTCAAGGCCCCTCGGGCGGGCGGGCGAGCCGCGATGAGCGCGGGCGCCCCGCCCATGCCCGCCCCGCAGACGCCCGGCGACCTCGCGGCCGCGTGGGGTCTCGACGACGCGCACGCGCAACGTCTCGCCTGGATCCATCCGTTTGACCGCGACCGTGCCCCGTCCGGCGAGGCGTCGGCGCGTCTGCGGACGCTGGCCGAGGTCGACGGCCTGCTCGCTGCGTCGATTGGGCGAGAGCGCGTCATGGTCTGGCTGCGTCAGCCCAACCCCGAGCTGTTCGGCGACACGCCGCTCGACTGGATGGCGGGTGGCGGCACCCGCCTCGCCCAGTTGGCTATGCGGCTCCGGGCCGAGCACCGCGCGCGGGGGCTTGCGTGAGCCCGCCCGTGCTCTGCGTGCTGGATGTCGAGACCGCGCCGGCGCGGGACGCCGGGCCCCACTCGTCGCGCCTCGTGCCGGTAGGCGGGGAGTCCAGCGACCACGCGCTGGTCTGCGCCTCGGTGCTGACGGTCGTGGGGGACGGCACCGGTCCCGGCGTCATCGACCTCCAGACGGTCACCGACCGCGACGAGGGCGCCCTGGTCGCGATGGTCGACGCCCTGCTGCCGCGGCCGGACGCCGGTGGGACGCTCGTCACGTTCAACGGGACGCACCACGACCTCGTCGTACTCCGCGCCCGGGCGATGGCGACCTGGTCGCTGGCGGTGCCCAGCCTCGCCGGCTGGTGCGCTGGCGGCGGGGCGCACCGGGACCTCATGCTCGACCTGTCGGCGGGCGGCCGCGCCCGGTGGCCCTCGCTGGCTGCCGCCTGCGGCGCGCTGGGCGTGCCGGCGAAGGTTCTCCCGCCACGCCGCCGGCGCGAGGACGCGGCGACGATGCTCGCGAACCAGTGCGATGTCGTCGCGACCTACCTGCTCCACCTGCACCTGGAGGCGTTCGAGGCCTCGGACCCGCGGTCCCTGGCCGCGCGCTGGGTCGCGCTGGCCGACGCGTTCGGCGGCGCGGACGCGGCCGAGCACCTGCTCCCCTATGCCGACCACCCCAGGCTGGCTGCGGCGCGGCGGCTGCTCGCGCGGGAGGCCCGGCCGTGATCCGGCTTGAGCGCTGCCACCTGCTGCTCGTGCGCTCGGCGGTGCGCCAGATGCTGCTGTCGGCGGGCGTCGATCCGCGCGGGCTCGACCTGTCCGGCCTGCACGCCACGCTGCGGATGTCTAGCGATCCTGCTGCGCTGGGCGTCATCGACCACTTCGTCGTGGTGCCCGACGACTTCGCGGTGCCGCTGGCGGTCCGCTTTCAGGAGGAGGTCGCGGCCCTCGACCTCGATCCCGAATTCGTGCCGTTCGGCTCGTGGGTCGTCCCGCGCACGCTCGCGCTGCTGCGCATGCCGGACCTTGGCTGCCTGGACGACGCGACCTTGACGACGACACTCCGCCGCGTCGAGAACCCCGACCTGCTGGTGGTGCCCGACATCGTCGTCGCGCCCGCGCTCACCCGCTTCAACGTGCATCTGCGCGACGAGGTGCCGCACGGCTGGTCCGAGCGGTCCCTCCTGAACTAGGACGGCAGGATGGCGAAGGCCCCGCTGCGCATGGTCGTCGATGACCATGCCGCCCACTACTGGCTGCAGGCCCGGAGCCTGCTCGAGGAGGCTGGCGGGTCCCGAGGCCCGTCGCCGCGGCGGACCCGCGAAAGGCTGACGCTCGCCAAGGCGGTGCTGGCCCCGTCCCACCCGGACGCGCTCCGGGCATCGCAGGACTCTGTCGGCGGTGTCGGGTTCTCCCACGCCGTGCGGGCCGTGCTGGAGGAACTGCAGTTCGAGCCGATCCCGCCGACGCCGCATGTCGCCCATCTTCTTGCGGCCATCGCGCTGGAACTGCAGCGGAGTGGCTCGGACGCCGAGGCGCTTAGGGTCAAGCTGCTGGCCTTCGCCAAGGAGCGGCAGAGCCGCTGCGGCTACGCGTTCCGCTGGCAGCGTTGACGGCATTCGCCCGTGCGGCGGCGCTTGTCGTCGGTCGAGCCCCGGAGTCCGTGCATCTCCGCATGCGGTCCCTTGCGATCTGGAGGTCGACGTCAATCCTCCAGATCGCCGCGCACGTGCGCGCTGGCGGCGGCGAGCAGGGCCGCCGCCGGCGAAGACATATCATCGGATCGCTGAAAGCAATGCCGCGATCGCCTGCTTGATGCCGCGCCTGGTGGTCGGACCGGCCTCCGCGTGGGCGCGGCGGCGGACTGGTCACGGGCGCGTCGCGCGCTCCCGGGTCATTCAGGTGGGGAGTCCGCGGCACGGGTCATCGGCATCTTCGCCAGCCTCTCCTCCATCTCCTCGGCGATCTCGCGCGCATGGACCATCAGATGGGGCTGCTCGGCCGCCGACCGCTCGGCCGCGCTTGCCCGGACCATCGCGACCGCGCGTTCCGCCTCGGGCCTGTCCGAGGAGAGGTCGGCGAGGATGAACCGGAACTGCGTGTCGGCGAGATCGGCGGCGTCGCCCAGCCGCGAGAGGACTGCCCGGAGCCGTTCGGTGCCGGGATCGAGGTCCGCCTCGAGCATCATCAGCGCCGTCGCCGCCATGTGGCGGCAGCCGTGCGACCAGTCATGGGGGGCGTTGTCCCTGTCCAGGACCGACATCGCCATGTCGATCCGGGTCAGCGCCGCGCGGCCGTGTCGCCCTGCCTCGGCCGTCGTCGAGAGTCGGCACGCCCGCCCGTGGTGCGCCGCGATGTTGGACTGCGTTCGGGCCCAGTCGATGGGGGAGGACGCCTTCGGGCGGTGGCGGAGCGCGCGCCTGTACGAGGCGAGTCCCAGGCGGAACGCCCGCCGGTCTAGCCGCGGGCCCGCCGCGGCCAGAACCGAGTAATCGTTGCCGAGGCTGTCGTGAGCGTTGCCCCGCTGCTGCCGGGACAGCGTGCCCTCCTCCCGGAGCGCCCGCAGGCGCCTGTCGATGGCCCGCTCGATCGCGGGCCGTGGATCTTCGCTGACGGCGGCGGCGCGCCTCAGCGCGGTTGCGAGGTTGGCCTCGAGGTTGCTGGCCTCGGGGTGGTCCTGCGGCACCATCGCCGCGGCGCGCTCGAGAATGTCCAGCGCCTCCCGCGTCAGTTTAGCCGCGTCCTCCTCCGTGTCCGCGAGCCTCGCGGCGTTGTTGAGGGCCGCGCCCAGGTTGCTGGCGGTCGGGAGCCAGAGGTTCTCGTGACGCTCGGGGTCGATATCGGCCAGAGCCGCCCTGCCGAGTCCCACGGCGGCCTCGATCAGGCCCCTCGCCTCCGAAGCCGGCGCCCGCTCGGAGAAGATCCCCAGGACGCTGACGATCTGCCATGTCGCCTCGAAGCGCTCGGCCGAGTCCGGAGGCGCCATCTCGATCCGCCGGGTCCCGATCGAGACGGCCTCCCTGAACGCGTCCGTCCCGCCCCTGAGGGTCGCGTGTTCCAGCAGGGCGTGCTGCTGCGCCCCGGATAGGTCGAACGCGCGCGCCTTGTCGAAGACGGCGGCGATCGTGGCCGCGGTGCCGAAGTGGGCCGCGGCCTCGCGCAGGCGCAGGCGGGCGGCGGCCAGCGAGGCCCTCAGCGCGTATAGCCGGACCGTCTCGAGGAGCGCGGAGTCTCGGCCGGTGGCCTCCGTTGCGGCGAAGCCCTCGAGTTCCTCGTCGGCCCGGTCGTAGTCGCCGGCGCGCATCGCCTCCAGGACGGGTTCGAGCCCCGCACGCGCCGGATCGTCGGCGACCTGCCGGGCGATGCCCTCCTGCAGCGAGCGCAGTTCGCCCGCCTTCGCGAGCAGGAGGGGCATGGCGTCCGCTCCCGTGTGGTCCGCGTCCGAGAAGGCCCGCAGGAGCGCCTCGACCTGGGCGCGGTTCAGTCCGCCGGCGTTTGCCTGGTCCAGCTTCGCTATGATCTCGTCGAGCCTGAGATGCAGTGCCGGGGTGTCGGCCCCGGGCGCCTGCGGACGGGGCAGGGCGTCGCCAACCTTCCCGACGTCGACCCTCTTGGCCGAGGTTGCCGGGTCGCGCGTCCCGTCCAGGAGCGATCTGACGTGCCTCGCCGGGTCCGTGATGTGGAGTGAGGAGGCGCGGGCGACCGCCGCGACCAGGTCGTCCCTGACCTGGTCAAGTTCCGCCGCGGACCGGCCTGCGTGGGCGGCGGTGCGGGCCAAGTGCTCGTTTGAGAGCGCCGCGTCGATCTCGTTGCGCGACGGACCGACCACGAGCCCGACCCGGCGCAACAGCCCGACCATGTCCGGGCCGCTCACGCCGCACCGCTCCGCCATCTTCAGGATGGGGACGTCGAAGGGGGGCGACGGCGGCTCGTCCGGGTCGAGTCGCCGGACGTGCTCGAGCAGCGCCAGCGGGCTGCGGATCCGCCGGCGGCTGTCGGCGTCGGGCCGCGCGTCTGCGAAGGCCGCGTTCGAGACGAAGTGGAAGCGGTCCACCATGCCCCCGAGGGCCTGATCCATCGGCGCGAACCTGGCGAGCGCGTCGAGGAAGTCCCTGTCCATGCTGGTCCAGGCGCCGTTCTCGGGCCTCCTGGTCTTGACCTGCCAGGCCTCGAAGCGACCGTCGAGGCGTTCGGCCAGGATGTCCTCGTGCCTCTCGCACCAAATGGCGGCGTAGGGCAGTTCGCCGCGGCTCGCGGCCGCCAGCAGGATAACGCCGTAGGAGTGCTGGTAGCGGAAGTTGCGCGCGGTCTCGTCGCCGGCGTCGCGACGGCCGCGCCGCCCCGCGTCAGCCCCCGTGTCGGCTGCCCTGCCGCTTCGCCTTTCACCGGTCATCCCCGCGTCATAGCGCGTGCGCGGCCCCGGATCAGCCCCGTGCGCGTCGCTCCGCCGCCTCCCCGGCCGCCGCGCGGTACCCTCGCGGTCACGACGTGCGCGCCTTCCACAGGTTCAGATCCCCTTGCTGGTCCGGGTCCTGAGGTTCCCGAGTATGGGCGGCGCGTCCGGATCCACAAGTTTCACGGTGAGTTCCCGGACGGCAGCCCGGCGTCGCTCGTGGTGGAGGCGGAGGGCGGGCGGTTGCGGCTCATCGACGTCTATCCGGCATCGCCAGCGTGGGCGGCGGAGTGCCTGCCGCCGGACTGGGAGCACGGCGGCTTCCTGCGCTACGCGGACCGGCCGGCCATCGTCATAAGGGTGCCCGCGGCCTTGCGGGTCGACGGCCGCGCCATGGACGGCGGCCCGCCCGACGCGGCGGCGCGTCGCTGAGCGATCGTCGATCGCCTCCGGCGCCGGCCCGCGCGTAACAGGGCGTGAGGGCCGAGGCGCTGCGATGGTCGGCGTCGCGGCGGCGTCCGACCCGGCCGCGCCGGCTTATCGGTTGCGGAGCGCGTTCCCCCGTGCTTCCATCCGGCTGACGACGCGGGTTTTTCGGGTGGAGGCGGGACTGCAGGATACGTCGGTGCCGGAGCCTGGGTGGCGGGCCGCCGTGGAGGACCGCTGCAGGCGGCTGCTGGAGTCCGGCGTCGGCGGCAGCGACCGGCTTGCGCTGCTCCGCACGCTCTCCTGGCTGGCGGGCGGGCGGCTGGACCTGCCCTCCGGCGCCCCCCTCGCTCCCGCGGAACGCGCGCTCCTGCATCGCTTCGGGCTGGCCGAGGTCCCGGGCGGGGGCGCGGTCCGCCTCGCCGACGGGCCGGCGCCCGGATGGTGGCCGCGGCTGAACGTGGACCCGGCGGACCGCCGGACGGCAGTCGAGGGGGCTCCCGACGCGGCGCTGCGGCGGCTCACCACTCGCACGACGTATCGCAGCCAGGCGCAGAAGGCGGCTATGCGCGCCCTGCTGACGCAGCCTCCGGGCTCAGGTCTCATGGCCTCCCTGCCGACCGGTGCCGGCAAGAGCCTCCTGTTCCAGGTCGCCGCGCTGCAGGGGCGCCGGTCGGTCGCCGGGGCCTGCGTCGCGGTGATCGTCCCCACCATCGCCCTGGCGCTCGACCACGAGCGTTCGCTCGCGGGCATACCCGGCCTCGGGGGCAGCCGGGCGCTGACGGGCGACCAGCCGCCGGCGCGCACCCGCGAGACGCTCGACGCGTTCCGGCGCGGGGAGGTCCCAGTGCTGCTGCTCGGCCCCGAGGCGGCGCTGCGCGGGGACGTCGCGGGCTTCCTGGCCGAGGCCGCCTCCTCCGAGGCGGCCAACTACGGCCTCGACGCGCGGCTGACCCACCTGTTCGTCGACGAGGCCCACATAGTGGAGAGCTGGGGCCGGGGCTTCCGGCCCGACTTCCAGCGCCTGCCCGGGCTTCTCGCGCGCCTCCGGGCGTCCGATCCGGACCTCCGGCTCGTCCTGCTGTCGGCGACGCTCTCGCAGGCCGCGCGGCGCGTGCTGCGGGACGGCTGGACCCTCGGTGGCGCCTGGCTGGAGGTGGACGCGCGCATGCCGCGCTACGAGCACGACGTGGTCGTCGGCTCGTTCGGGGACGAGGGCGCCCGGCAGGAGGCGCTGGACTGGGTCGTCGACCACGTCCCCCGCCCGGCCATCGTCTACACCACCGAGGTCGAGCACGCGAAGGCCGTGCACGCGCGGCTCGCCGGCGAGCGCGGCTACCGACGGACGGCGCTCTTCACCGGGGAGACCCCGGCGGAACGGCGGCGGGAGATCGTGGACGGGTGGTCGCGCGACGAACTCGACCTCGTGGTGGCCACCTCCGCCTTCGGCATGGGCGTGGACAAGGCCGACGTGAGGAGCGTGGTGCACGCCTGCCTCCCCGAGGGTGCGGCGAGGTGGTACCAGGAGATCGGCCGCGCCGCCCGGGACGGCGGGCAGGGTGTGGCCGCCCTGCTCTTCACCGACACCGGCGACCGCGACGACGACGTGTCGCGAGCGCGGGGCCTGGCCACGGGGGGCTGGCTGACCCGCGACCTCGCCGAGCGGCGCTGGAGCGCGATGGTCAGGGACGCCCGCGAGAAGGGATGGGTCGAGGGCCGCTTCGAGTTGTCGGTCGACCTCGACTCCATCCGCGAGGGGCTGCGGCCGAGGTCGTCCGACTACAACCGCGGCTGGAACATGGCGCTCCTCACCCTGCTGCAGAGGGCGGGCGCGGTCGAGATACAGTCGGTCAGCGCCGGCGTGGACGAGGTCGGCAGGGTCTGGCGGGTCGCCCTGCTCGACAACGGGCTGCTCGACCCGGCACCCGCCGCATTTGACCGGGTGTTCGCCGGCCGCGACGCGGAGGTGGAGGCCGCGCGCTCCGGGCTCGCCCCCTACGTGCGGTTGATGCGGTCGCCGGAGCTGGCGTGCGTGACGCGGGGCGCGTTCGAGATCATCGAGGGCACGAGCCTGGCCCCGCCCTGCGGCCGGTGCCCGGCGTGCCGCAGGGAGGGCACCCCGCCGCCGCGCTCGCTGCCATGCGGGGGGCTCGACGCCGCGTGGGCGGAGGCGCCGCCCCACGGCGGCCCGCTGCCGGCGGGGCTGCTCCTCGTGCAGCCCCGCGACGCCGAGCTGGACCGGTCGCTTCCACGCGTGGTGGAACTGCTGGCGGCGGCGGGGATCGAGCAGTTCGTCGTGCCGGACGGGTCGGCGGACCGCGTCGCGGAGTGCCTCGCCGGGACCGGCTGCCGACTGGGCCTGGTGCTGACGTTCGGCGAGTGGGTCGACGCCTCCGTCCCGGCCCGCTTGCCAACCGCGCTGCTGCTGCCGCACACTGCGTCCGGCGGGGACCGGGTGGTCCGCCGCTTCTCGGACTGGGCGGCCGGCGGGGACCTGCCGGCAGTCGTCGTCGCGGAGGGCGGGCGCATCGTCGGGGCGCGCCGGGTCGACCAGTGGCTGTCGCGGTTCGCGCCCGTGTCGGAGGGCTGGCTCGCGGCTTTGGTTGGAGGGGACGTGGTCGAATGACTGTGCTGTCGCGGCCGAACGGGACGCCGGAGCGCGTCTGGTCGCTGGTCGGGGGCATCACCGCGCTCGGCGGCGACCTGGACCGGGAGGACTTCGTGGCGCTCCTGAACCCCGGCTACGTCCGCGCCGGACAGTCAGTGAAGGCCGCCCCGACGTTGGCCAGCGAGGGCCCGGGCGTGGCCACCGCCCTGGGGCTGGTCGCCCGCGACGGCTCGCGGATGGCCGTCGCCCCCGGCCACGCGCCGGAGACCGTCTCCGCGTTCCTGGACGAGGTGCACGACGTCCTCTGCCGGGCCGAGACGGGCGATCTGAACTCGGTGATCCTGGAGACCTACTCCTGGCTGGTGGCCGAGAGCCATCGGCGGCAGGACATCGGCTGGCTCTTCGACGTGGGCCAGAAGACGTTCGCCGACATGGCCGACGCGGCGCTGGTCGGCGAGGACGAGGACGGCCGGCTGATGAACGCGACCAAGGTCCCGGCCTGGCGCCGGTGGCTGCGCGCCCTGGGCCTGGGCGTGCCCATGCCGGACACGGGGGTGGACTTCCCCTCCCCGGGACGCCGGATCGCCATCGAGATCGCCCGGGGAGGCGTGACTCCGGGGACCGAGTTCGCGGCGGAGGACTTCGTCCGCCTGGTCGCGGGACGGTGTCCCTACCTGGATCGCGGGCGCCTGTTCGCGCAGGCGTGCCACCGCGCGGGCTGGTCGGGTTCGCCGCGGAACCTCTCGGCGGTGCTGAGCTGCGGTCTGCGCGACCTCGAGCTCGACGGGGTCCTCACGCTCCGCCTGTTGGGGGACGCGGCGGACGCCCTCTCGCTCGCCGCCGACCCCGCCGCGCTCCAGCCCACCTTCAACTCGGTGGTCGTGCTGAAGACGGGCGGAAAATGATCGCCGAGCGGCCCTTCCGGATCTGCTGGAACCGCGAAGAGGCCACGCGGATCTTCAAGACGGAGGCGCTCGAGGGTGACGACGCCGTGTTCCTCGCGACGCACTCGCCGATCGCGGGCTTCGAGGTCGCGGGCCGCGACGCCGCGGAGGTGCGCGCGCCCGACGAGCAGTCGCTGCTCGAGGCGCTCGCGGTGCCCGGGAGGCGTCACGCCTTCTGCGTCGTCGAGGGCGAGCCGGGTTCGGGCAAGTCGCACCTGATCCGCTGGCTGTCGGTGAACTGGCCCAAGGGTCGGGACGTGAAGCTGCTGCTGAGGCGCGCCGATGGGAGCCTGGAGGGCGCGCTCCGGCAGCTGCGCGACCGGCTGCCGGTCGAGTTCCACGAGCTGTTCGAGGGTCTCGGGGTCCGGCAGAAGGCGAGCCACCAGGGCCGGGCGAACAACTTCCTCAGCTGGCTGGCGAACACCCTCGACCCCGGCCACTACGAGCAGCGCATCGGCGACGAGCAGTGGTGCACGGACTTCGTGCCCGGTGACATCCTCGGCCATGCGCGGGTAAAGGCCCAGTGGGAGGCCCCGTCGCGGATCCTGCGGCTTCTCGAGGGGGCCCAGGGCAAGCGCAATTCGGCCAGCGCGTCCTTCGACGCCTTCGACCTGGCCGACCTGGGCGGGATAGTGCAGCCCGTGCGGCACACCCTGGCCGCCGGGGCGAGGGAGCTGTCCCGGCGGCTCGAGGCCGAGGGGGCGGTGATCGAGGAGTACCGGGCGGCCGGCTGGACCGCGGCGGACCTCGCGACCGAGCGGGCCAGGGAGCTGCCTTACACGCTCGACCTGGTCGACGTGCTGAACCGGCGCCGCAACGACGCGATCCAGAACGTGCTCGGCGTGTCGGCGGCCGGCCTCCAGTCCCTCTTCCGCAAGATCCGGCAGGAACTGCAGCGGCGCGGCCAGCGGCTCGTGCTGCTGCTCGAGGACATCACCAGCTGGGAGGGTCTCGACAACAGCCTGATCGACGTGCTCGTCTTCAACGCGGAGGCGAGCGGCGGCGAGGCCGAGGCGGACGTCTGCCCGCTGATCTCGGTGGTGGGGCTCACGCCGTCCTACTTCGAGGGCCCCCTCCGGCAGGGTAACTACCGGCAGCGCATCACGCACGAGGTGCATCTGGGGCACTCCACGGGTGGCCTGCAGGACGTGGCCGCGCTCCGCGACCCGGCGGAGCGGACCGCGTTCGCGGCCCGCTATCTCGCCGCGGTCCGGGCCGGCATTCCGGCGCTCGGGGCCTGGCGCGAGGACGTGCGGGATATGCCGGCGCTGCCGCCCCCCAACGCGTGCGACGCCTGTCCGAAGCGGCCGACCTGCCACGCCGTTTTCGGCGAGTCGGGCGGCGTCGGGCTCTTCCCGCTGACGGAGCACGCGCTGGGCAGGTTCTTCGACGCGCTCAAGGTGGACGACGGCGGCCAGACCTGGCGGACGCCCCGCGGCATCCTCCAGGCGGTCCTAAACCCCTGCCTCTCTCAGCCGGAACTCGTGCGGGACGGGGAGTTCCCCGGCCGCATCGTCGAGAGCGCCGCCATCGAGCGGGCGAGGCTGCCGGACAACGCGGTCTCGGACCGGCTCGCCTCGATGGTGGCCGCCCGCGTCGCCGACCCCTCGGAGGGGGCCCGCTACCGGCGGGCGGTGACCTTCTGGGGGGATCCGGAGCGGGCCGACACGACGACGGTCGACGGCGAGATCGCCTTCGCCGGCCTGCGCCGCTCGCTGACCGAGGCGTTCGACCTGCCCTGGCTCGGGGCGGGCGAGTCGACGTCCCCGACGCCGCAGCCGCCCCCGCCGGAGGCGCCGCAAGCGGAGGCGCCGGCCGTTCCCGCCGAGGGCGCGCCGCCTGGGGCGGCGGCGGCGGCGGACGACGACGCGGCCGCGCCGCCGGCGACGCCGCCGGGCGGCGGGGTCGCCGCCGTCATCAGGCGCCAGGAGCGTCCCGGGTCGCGGCCCGCCGCCCCCGCCCGCAACCGCCGCACGCAGACGCAGCGCGAGGCCATGCGCGACGAGCTGCGCACCTGGGCCGGGGGCGGCGCGCTCGAGAACGCCAGCCGCTGGAACGACCTCATCCACGAGATGGTGTCGTCGCTGGACCCGCGGGCGCTCGGCGTCCCCCCGCCCGTCTTCCAGAGGATCGTCACCGTCGACATGGTGAAGCTGCAGGGCAGCACGACGGCCCCCCGCCAGTACCTCGTCATCCCGCCGGAGAACTGGGTCAGGGCGGGGCTGGAGGGCCTGCTCGACCTGGAACTCAAGGCCGGCATGACCGGCGGCGACCGCTACTTCAGCCGCCGCAACGTCGCGATCATGATGGGCCGGCTCGAGCGGCTGGTGCTCGGCTACCTCCGGCAGCGGCTGCCGCTGCTGCCGTCCGGGTCCGTCTGGTCCCCGATCCCCGCGATGGCGCAGGTCCTGCAGGCCCGGGCGTGGCTCCGGGGCGCCGTCAGCCCCGACGCGCCCGCCATCGACCAGATCAGGGTCATCCTGAGCGACGAGGACGAGGCGCAGAGCGATCCCGGGTCGCGCAGCGCCCCGTGGATGGAGTGGCTCAACGCCACCCGCGGCTCGCACGACAGGGTCAGGACGGACCTGCGGGCGATGACGTCGCTCGCCGTCGAGGGCGGCGCCGCCGGAGCGCAGTTGGTGGATTCCAGCGAGATGGCCGGGGCGGTGGCCCGTATGCGCGAGCGCGGCGTCATGGACGAGGTGCCGGAGGGCGGCGGGTCCCTTCCGGACTCGCTCGCCTCGATGACGAAGGTGCGCGAGCTGGCCGAGGCCTGGAAGCAGGCCCGGATCCGCGTGAACCAGATCGAGTTCGCTCAACTCAAGGGCCGCGCCGCGACGCTCGCCGGCCTGCTGCGAAACCGGACGGTGGCCGCGCACCTCGACCGCCTCGGCGCTGCGATCACGGCCACGTCCGCGCTGCTCCCCAACGCCTCCTCCGACCTGGTGGCCGCCTGGATCAGGGAGCGGCAGCGTGTAGAGGCCCGCCTCGTCGGCGAACTGCCCGCCGTCGAGGACCTGATCGTGGCCTTCGACGACGAGGCGTCGATACCCGCCCCGATGCCGCTCCGCCTGAAGTGGCTCTCGCAGGCGCCCGCCCGTGCGCTCGACGAGACGCTGTCCCTGGTCCAGGTGGGTGAGCGGGCGGTCGCCGCGCTGCGCGACCACGCGCGCGACGCGACCGCCGAGGGCGGCCAGGCGGGCTCGCTCGTGGCGGTGAAGGCGATCGGGCGGGATCTCCGGCGCGCGGCGGCCGGCGACGGCGCGGGGGCCCCGGCGTGAGCGCCGACGCGCTCGTCGACCTGGAGGCGCTGCTTCCGGGGCTGCCCGCCGCGGTTGACGGCCGGCGCCTCGGCGAGGGCCTGTCCCGCGCCACGGCCTCCCTGCGGACGGCCGACCGGCAGGTCGACCGGATCGCCGCGGCGCTCGAACTGGCGACCCTGCTCGAGTACGGCGCGTCCGGGCCGCAGGCGGAGATGCTGGCGGAGATGCGCGAGGCGGCGGACTTCGCGGGCGAGTCCTTGGAGGGAGCGGAGACCCCGGCGGACCTGGAGCGCGCGGTGTCGGCCTTCGAGCGGGAACTCGCGACGGCGATCAGCAACCTCGACCGCAACCTCGCCCAGCACTGGCGGCTCGTGTCGTCCCGGCGCTTCGAGCCGATGGTGGCCATCGGGAACCTGCTCGGCAGGATCGACGAGGGCTCCGACCTTGGCCGGCGGCTCGCGGCGTGCGGCGCGAGCGCGAAGGCCGTGCCGGAGGGCATCGGCGGCAGGGCGCTACTGGAGAAGGCGCGGCTGCTGCTGGCCGAGCGCGCGGCCCTGGAGGAGCGCCGGAAGTCGGAACTGGGCGAGGGCGAGGTCGCGGACTTCGTCAACGCGCTCGCCGAGGACCGCGCTTCGCTCGCGATGGTGACCGACGAGGTCCGTGGATGGCTAAAGGACAACCACGCCCTCGAGCGGCTCAAGGTCCGGCCGGCGTGAGCCCGGCCCCGGTTTGGAGTGGCGCATGCGGACGGTGACGATCGACTGGCCCGTCTCCCACGACGCGGCCGACGGCGAGGACGCGATCATGGGCTCCCTCGAGGCGGGCTACGACGAGGGGCCGCTGATCGTGCTTCCGTGGGGCCCCGGCGGTCCGGGCCGGGGCAGGCCGGGTTCCGGGCCGCTGGTGTTCGCCGACGCCTCCGACTACCTCGCCCACCTCGCCATGCACGGCGACGAAGTCTCCGGGGAGCGCTCGGTCGGGCTGGTGCGTGGATCCGCGCGGGAGAACGGCGAGGCGGCGCTGGCGGCGCTCGCCGCGCTGCGGGACAAGGTGCCGGCCGCCGGCCGGCGCCCTCGTCCGTCCGGCCGCGTCGCCCAGCCCCCCGCGGCCGATTACGCCTCGTATGCCGGGACCCCCGCGCTCGCCGACGAAGTCCGTGTCGAGCACATCGGCGAGGGGCTGGACGACGTGCGGCGCCGCTTCCCGTCTCTGGTCGGCGCTTTGCCCCCGACCCCGTAGGCGGTCAGTCCGCGCGTTCCGCGAGATAGGCCTGCAGCAGGGTCCGGCTGGTGCTGGACTGGACGAGCGAATCCCCCATGAGGTCGCTGGACTGGTGCACGCAGGCTCGGCAACCGTCATGGCACAGCGGGGCGGCCAGCCTGAACGCCTGGTCGGCGAGCCGCGCGTCCGGATGGAAGGACTCCTCCTCGGAACCGCCGAGCGCGCGGTAGGCGAGGTGTAGCCGCGCCAGTTCCGGCTCCCCGCCCTCCACGGCGTCCTTGACCGCCGCCGACGCCAGTTCCCAGTCCGATGGCGCCCGGCCCATCCTCTCTGCGAGCCTGCCCCGGACGCCCTCGAGAGCCGACGCCACGTCGTAGAGCGCGAAGGTCTCGGCGCCGACGGCCTCCACGCCGAAGAGGACCCTCGCGACGGTGGCGGGCAGCGGGGCGTCGCCTCCGGCGGGGTCGAGTTCGGCCGCGATGCGGGCGAGCGCCCTGGGGTCGCGCGGATCCTCCGCGCGCCATGCGCCGTGACGCCCGGGCATGGCCCAGAACCGCCTCCCCGCCGCGTCCTCCTCCGCGTTGGGGCAGTCGCCAAGGTGGCCGTCCCGCCACATCGCCGCCGCCTGCGCCCATCTGGACCCGACGGCCCGGATCGTGCCGTCGCCGTGGCTCCCGATCTCCGCGATCGTCACCACGTCCTCGGCGTCCCCCTCGAACTGGATCGGGAGCCTGACGTGGGCGAACATCCTGGCCTCGTCGCCGCTGCCCGCGAGCGCGGCCCACGTGCGGGCGCGCAGGGCCAGGCCGTGCAGCACCGTGCTGCGGAGGTAGTCCCGGACGGCGGCCTCGTCGGTCGCGTCGTCGAGGGACCGGACCAGGAGGTCGCGGAACGCGTCCGACGAGATCGCGTCGGCGGTGCGCGCCACCCGGTTGGCCGTCATGAGCGGGTGCTGCCCGAGCACGCGCTCGCGCGCGCCGTGCAGCAGGTCCGCCACGCGCGCCGGGTCCCAGAAGCGCTTGAGCCTTATCAGCGCCGGCCGGAGTTCGGCGTCGCCGGCCGCCGCGACCAGGAGGTCGGCGCCCCGCCTGGCCTCGTAGGCGTTGACCCCCGCCGCCCGCGCGCGACTCTCGATGAGGTACCGCGTGAACTGCGCCGACCGCCAGCGCCGCTCGGCCCCGTCGGCCTCCATGCGGGCGACCGCGTCCGCCACGGTCCGGTCGAGCCTCGCGCCGTCCAGGTGGAGCCGCAGCCCCTCGGCGGTGACCTGGTAGCCGTGGAGGAGAGGGTTGCCGGTGCGTGGGTGGACGAAGGTCTGGCTGACGGTCTCGGGCGCGGCGTTCCTGTCGTCGAGGCGGATCTCGGCGTCGGCGCCCCAGTAGACCCTGGCGATGCGGAGGCCGGAGTCCCGGCCCCGAGACACCCCCGCCTGGTGCATCTCGGCCCGGGACAGCGCGGGGATGGCCCCGGACGGTAGCGTCGTGGCGGTCCCGGGCTGCGCCTCGACCAACAGGAACCCGCTCAGTTCGCCGCGGCTGTCGTGGCGGACGGCGACCCCGCCGTCGTCGATTCCGGCGAGCGGCGGGGTGCGGGCGGGATCGAGGCCGACCTCGCCGAACCACGTCGTGCCCGACATCCGGCCCAGCCGCTCGGCGGTCAGCGTGGTCGGCCGGCACAGGACGCGCTCGATGCCGGCGAGCCCCTCGCGGACCGAGACCGGTAGCTCCCTGAGGACCGCCGCGGAGTCGGCGCGGAGGGGTTGCCGCTCCGCGCGCGCGTAGTCGTCGGCGGTGAGCCACGGGACGCGTCCCTGGACGGGTCTCGTCCAGTGGACGACCTGCGGGTTGTAGCGCCGGGTCGCGTTGCCGGGCGCGAGCGTGGAAAGCGCGAGCGAAATGTCCTCCCGGCCCCCCCCGGCGACGTCGGGTCCCTCGACCGCGACCGCGGGAAGGTTGGTCGCCTCGAACAGCAGGTTCGGCGCCCAGGCGATCCGGTCCCTCACTTGCGGCAGGGCCCGGCAGCCCGCGAGGTCCGCGCCGCGCGTCGCGGCGGCCCAGAGCGCGGCCGCGTCCTCGACCCCGAGTTCACTCCAGATCCCCGACCCCAGCGCCCCTTCGACGAACGCGCCGGCCTCCGCGAGCGCCGTCGGGCTCGCCGGGTCCGACAGGTCGTGCGTCCCGCCGCGGCGCCGCCGCCGCGCGAGCGCGTCCAGGATGGCCGCTACGGCCTGTCCGCGCAGCACGAAGGCGTTCTCCGTGTTGAGCGGCGCGTCGAAGCCGGCCGGCGAGACCATCTCGCCGGGGCGCCGGAACCACCACGCGTCCCGCGGCGAGTAGATCGACAGCGTGACGGCGGTGGTGGGCCGGTCGTCGGCGCCGCGGCCACCCCGTCCCTTGCGCTGCACGAAGCTGGCCAGGTTCACCGGCGCGTAGTGCTGGTATACGAGCGTGATGTCGGGATCGTCGTAGCCCACCTCGAGCGAGGAGGTGGCGAAGACCACGTCTGATCCCTTCACCAGCTTCTCCGCGTCGCCCCCGGTGCCGGAGTAGATCGGCGAGGACGCCACGCGCAGCGGTTCGCCCGGCGCGCGCCGTCCGCGGGCGCCGCGCTGGCGCTGGTCGGTGGCGGCGAACCACCAGCACTCGCCGTCGCCGAAGCGGTCGCAGCCGACGGGTTCCCCGCAGCATTCGGTCTGGGGCGCGCCGGTCGGGTCGTCGCCGTAGGCGGAGGTGCGGTAGGCCGCCAATTCGCGGCCCTCCTCCGCGTCGGTGTAGGCGCTGTGCAGCCTGCGCATCTTGTCGATGGAGTCGAAGAACACGAGGCTGCGGAACCCGCCCTCGCTTCCGGTGCGCCGCCGCACGCCGTGCGCCAGGCACATGAGCGACTGGATGGTCGTCGATGCGCCAGCGATGTCCGCCCCCCGCGATTCCACCTCGGGCTGCGCGAAGTAGAAGTACTCCCGGCCGCGCAGGTTCAGCCGGCAGTCCTCGGGGCGCGGCCGCACGACCTGGACGCCCTCGCGGCCGATGAGGCGGCCCCACGCGAGCGCCGGGTCGCCGATCGTGGCGCTCATGCCGATGGCCAGCATCGGCGGGCCGCCCTCCGCCGCGCTTTGCGCGCGGTGCGCCAGGCGGCGGAGCGCGAGCCCGACCTGCGCGCCGTGGATGTGCGTGTAGAGGTGGATCTCGTCGGCGAGCAGCGCCCGCGGCGGCGCGTGGTCGAGGTCGTCCCCGAAGATGCGCCCGTAGACGGGGTTGTGCATCCACTGGTGCAGGCTGTCGGTGGTCGGGAGGAATAGCGCGGGCGGCGTCTCGCGGAGCCCGCGCTTCGAGCCGATCCACCCGTCGTATCGCCAGCCGCAGCCGGCGCACGTCAGCGCGTCCGCGCCCGCCGCGCCCTCTCCTGGACGCAGCGCGAGGTCCGCCGCGCATTCCGGGCAGGCGAAGAACGGGAAGGTGAGCGCGTTCGGTCCCGCCGGCCGCCAGGTCTCGGCCCACCGCCCGGCCAGCGCGTCGAAGCTCTGCGGCACGTCGGCAACCTGGAGGCCGAGGGTGAGGAGCGGGAGCGCCGGGTCGCGCGCGCACCTCGCGAGGTATCCGGCGAGCCGCTGGGCCTGGTTGGCGGCCAGCCGCACGCGCGGATAGGCTAGGATCGCGCGGGTGCCGCGTATCCCGTCCATCCGGTCCGCCAGCGCGGCAGCGACGATCGGGAGCGCGGCCGCCTCGGTCTTGCCGGACCCGGTGTCGGCGGCGATGGCCAGCGTGGGGGCGCCGCCGTTCCAACCGGCGATGACGGCCGCGATGCCGTCCGCCTGGAACCTGGCGAGGCTCGCTTCCCCGCCCCAGGCCGCCTCCAGCATGCGGGCGACGCCGGCCAGCGCCGCCTCCTGCGAGGGCGTCGCCGTCCCGAGCGCGGGAGTGAGGGCGTCGGCGACGCGGACGGTCCTTTCGGGCTTCGTCCTGTCCCGCAGTTCCACCTTCAGCGAGCGGACCAGGTAGGGGCGCCGGGCGGCGTCGTCCGAGCGGAACCGCTGCTTGACGTGCCTGAGTTCGCGGGCGATCTCGCCCATCCGCGACCTGACGCGGCCCTCCTCCGCCAGCATGACGTGCCCCTGCGCCTCGAGGCGCGAGAGGGCCAGGGCCGCCTGGTCCGCCGGCATGCCCGCGCCGGACGCGAGTTCGACGCTGGACGTCCAGGCGTCGAAGACGCCGAAGTTGATGCGGCGGGCCTCGACGTCCTCGAGCCGGTTGAGGAGCGCGAAGTCGGCGTCCGACAGTTCCGCTGCGGGCGGGGGCGTCTCCTCGTGGGCGGGGGGCTCGGCCCGCCGCATGGCGACAGTGAGGCCGCCGTTGACGGTCCCGAAGACGACGGTCCCGTCGTCCTCGAGGCGGCGCAGGACCGGCAGGAGCACGTCGCGCCCGGCGTCGTCCATCCACGTGAAGCGGTCGCGGACGCGCTCGTAGAAGGCGTGCCGCCCGTTCCTCGCCTCGCGGATCGCCATGTCGATGCGCTGGCGGACGGTGTCCTCGTCGGGGTCGTGGACGACGCGTGGCTCCGAGAACGGGATCGCGGCGAGGAACCGTCGCTCCCTCCCGCGCTCCTGCAGCGAGATCCACCCCAGCCGGTGCAGCAGGCGGGCGTCGGCGACGGGTTCGGCCGGGAGCGCCATCGCGCGGCGCAGCGCGTAGAGCGCCGCGTTGCCGTGGGCGCTCTCGTTCGCGAGCTTCCTTATGGCGGCGAGCAGTCCCGCGGCGCTCGGCGTCATCGTCGCCTCGACCCGCGGCGCGGGCGCGTCGGGGGTGAGGTCGACGTCGAGGTCGGCGTCCTGGAAGCCGCGGCCCCGGATCTCGACCCGGACCTGGCGGCCGGCGCCGTCGGACACGGTGGTCTCCGCGATCCTCGGGCAGGAGAAGACGAACTCGCGAAGTATCTCCGCCTTGTCGAGAAGCTCCTGGTCGGACGGGACGGCGTCGAGGAGCCGGCGGCTGATCAGCACCACGAGCTTGCTCTCGGCGCGCGTGGCCGCGACGTTCAGGCGCTCGGGCGAGAAGATGAACTCGCCCTCGGTCAGCGCGAACTCGGGGTCCGCCACGCAGTAGGACAGGATGACCGCCTCGCGCTCCTTGCCCTGGATGCGGTCGACCGTCTCTACGAAGGCGCCGTCCCTGATGGGCGCCGGCAGCGCGGCGCGGATGGCGGCGTTCTGCGCGCGATGCGGGCTGACGACCGCCAGTCGCCTCGTCCAGAGGTCGGCCGGGACCGCGCCGTCGTCCGTCAGGCGCGTCGCGATGCTCTCCGCCAGCCCGACGGAGAGCCTCGCCTCGAGCGGGTTCGTCGTGGCGGCGGTCGGCCCGTCGTGCAGGATCACCGCGAGCGGCAGGTCGGGGTGCAGCGCCGTGCGCGCGAGGAGGTCGAGCCCCTGCTCCCAGCTGGACCTTAGCGACAGGCGGCGCTCGGACCGCGAGACGTAGCGCCCGCGGTAGAACGCCTTCTCCGGGAACGCGGTGAGCGGGGCGTTCAGGCGGAAGGTCTCGTCGAGGGCGAACTCCGGCGCCCCCACGGACTTGAGGAACGCGTACAGCGATCCGCCCAGTTCGCGCCCGTCGATGACGACCGGCCTGCCCGCGCGGATCGGCGGAAGCTGCTGGTCGTCGCCGGCGACGACGATCCGGCCTCCCGGCGCGAGCGCGGCCAGGGCCATGAGCCCGTGGCCGAGCACCATCTGCGATGCTTCGTCGATGCAGACGAGGTCAAAAAGCGGGGCGGTCTGCCCGTCGCCGCCCGGGAGCGCGGCGGTGGTGAGCAGGCGGTGAAGCGCCCAGACCGTCATCCCGACGACGCAGTCGCCGCCGGTGATGCGCTGGACGAGCGTCTGCGTCTCGCCGCGGCCGAGGACCTCGACCCCGGCGGCCAGGCCGGATGCCGGCGGCTCGCCGAGGTAGACGGGGTCGGTCTGCCCGGGGGCGTGGGCCGCCTGCCGCGCGGCGACCGCGTCGAGGACGTTGCCGATGGCGTTCTTCGTGAAGGCGGTCACGAGAACCCGCGCCGGCCTCCCCTCGCGGATGCGCGTGTGCCGGAAGCCCGCGATCAGCCAGGACAGCACGTGCGTCTTGCCGGTGCCGGGCGGGCCCAGGATCAGGCCGGCGCGCCTCTCCGCCAGGCCGCGCCACGCGCCCTCCTGGGCGGGCCGAAGAGGGCGGTCTCCGTTCGCCTCGATCGAGGGCCTGGCGAAGTCGTCCAGCCCGGAGGTCCACGCGGCGGCGTCGGCGGGGTCGGCGATGAACGCCTGCGGCTGGCGGAGGAACCGCAGCACGTCCTGCCGGACCGTCACGCCGCCGGCTCCGCGGCGAGGTAGGAGAGGTAGCCCGCCGCCTTGGCCGAGTTCACGTCGACGAAGGTCTGGTCGAGCCACCACCCCGTGCCGTCGAGCGTCCGGGCCATCCGCTGCATGGTGCCGCCCTGGAACACGTTCTCCCACATTCGCACCCGCACGATGTCGGCGTCGTCGGCCGGTCGCGGGTCGAGGAGCGTGACGGCGAGGTCGCCCCACCGCCTGGGGTCGAGCAGCATCTCCGGCGATCCGTCGCTGAGGACCACGCCGAAGGAGCCGCCGGCGAGATCGGCGTCCCGGGCCTCGGCCGTGCGCCGGAACACCAGCGTCCTGGTGCGCTGGTTCTGGTGGACCTTGAGCAGCCTGAGCGGACCGATCGAGCCGCCCGCGTCGCGCCTGGCGCCGCACGGCTTCGCCAGCCGGATCAGCGTGTCCAGCATGCCCGCCCGGTTCTCGAGCAGCTCAAGCGCCTTGAGCACGTCGAGGTCGCCGGCGTCGATCGGGTCGAAGTTCGCCTGCAGGCGGAACGGCTTCTTCGCCAGCCGCAGCGTCGGCCTGCCCCCCGCGGCCACGCGCTCGCGGTCGCGCGCCTGGAGCCACTCGACGATGGCCCGCGTGGCCCGCAGCCTGCGGCGGCAGTCCTCCGCGATCTCGGCGACGCCGGCGTGGCCGGGCTTCCGCTCGCGGAGCCTGCGCGCGACCTCCAGCGAGAGGAGCGAGGAGAACGGCCGCGCGAACTCCGGGGCGGGGTCGTAGGCGGTGTGCAGCTTGCCCTCCCGCGCGAGCGCCTGCGAGACCTGCCGCAGGTCGTAGGAGACCGTCGCGGGCACAGCCAGCAGCTGCTCGACCACGCTCCGGACGGCTGTCGCCGGCAGGTGGTTCATGCCCTTGAACTCTGGTTCGGGCACGATGTCCTCGGGCGGGAACAGCCGAACCATGTGCAGGAGGCCCCCCCTGACTCGCGGGTCGCCGATGTGCCTCTTGACCGCGCTCTGCAGCGAGGTGGCCTCCGACGGCTCGTAGAGGAATATGTGGGCGTGCAGCGCATCGGGGTCGTCGTCGCCCAGCGCCGCGTTGTGCGCGTCGACCGCCTCGAGTTCCTCGATGATCCGGGTGAACACCCGGACAAGCGCGTCCGCCTCGCTCCGCCTGTCGGCCGTGGGGAGAACCTCGATCATCTCGCGCTCGGCGCCGTCCTGGGCGACGATGAAGCCGAGCGTGGTGAGGCCGTCGTCGACGGGGTCGTGGTCCGCGAGCAGGTAGATGGCCACGTCCGAGCGCGGGGGCATCAGGAACGTCTGCTCCTCAGTGCCCGGCTGCGTCTCGTCCGCCAGCAGCGCCCGGGCGCGGCGGATAAGCTGCTCCGACCGCCGGGACAGGGACCAGCCGGCCCCGTCCACGCGGCCGAGGCCCTGGCCCTGCGCCGCCAGCGCGCCGACGGTCGGGATCCTGTTCGCCAGCAGGGTGCGTTTGCTCTCGTGCGAGAGCCCCGAGACGGCGGAGACGTCCCGCTCCGCGGCGGGGCGCTCGCGGGAGACCTCCCGCAGGCAGTGCGTCAGGTAGGAGCACTGCTCGCACTTGAAGTAGACGTGGAAGAAGGTCGCGTCCCGGCGGGGGGAGACCTCCTTGGCGGCGATGGCCGGGAGCGTCCGGGCGACGAACTCCTCGACCAGCCGGACGTAGGGCGCGAGGTCGAACCGGTCGGAGTGGTGGTCCTCGCCGTCCGCGCTGCCGTCGTCGCTGATGCGCCAGATCTCGCCCCTCGGCGCCACCTCCCCCTCTATTCCGCGCTCGGCCAGGATCGCCTTCAGCAGGAGCGCGTAGTAGGCGACCTGGGTCTTGTGGAACGACCGCGCCGACCGCGTGGCCTTGATGTCGATGACCGTGAAGCGGCGGCGCCCGTCCACCTCCTCGCGGTGGATCAGGTCGGCGAACGTGCGGCGGAGCGATATGTCGGGCGCGCCGGCGAGGAAGGGGGGGCGCCCGCGGGGTCGGAGGTCGACCTGCGCCGCGTAGTCGGCCGTGCCCTCGCCCCGCAGGAACGAGTTCGTCAGCGAGTCTGAGAGTGCGTCGTCGCTGGCGCGCTTCAGCAGCACTCGGCGCTCGCGCGCCAGCTTGCCGACCACGCGGTTCTCGTAGTCGATGCCGAGGACGGCCCAGCTCTTCTCGCGGTTGTCGTTGCCGACCGGGACCGCGGCCAGCTCGGCCGGGTTCATCATCTCGTAGCGGGTCTTGCGCTCGCAGCGGTACTGGAACCAGGACTTGATGGTGGATCCGCTCAGGCCCTTCGACATCGGCTCCCCTTCGACGTCGCCACGGAGCGCGTTCGCTCGGGACCGACGTCGCTCGGCCCCCCGCGCATCTTAGCCGCGGGGGCCCCGCGCGCAATCGGGTTGCGGAGCGGCAGGATTGTCCGGCGTTGCTCAATGCTTTGGCGTCGCCGATAGTGCGTTTAAGTGCACGGCGCGTCCGCCGGCCAGCGGGGAGGACCGGGGTTGCAGCCGAGCGGGATCACTTTGCGTCGCGAGTACAGGATCCGCGAGGACGCGCCCGACAAGGCCGCGCACTGGGGCGAGCAGTTGTGGAACCTGCTCGCCTCCGAGGTGAGGCTCGAGATCCCCGAATTCATCGTCGACCGCGAGGCGTATGGGTTCGTCCGGACGAGACTGGTGAACCATCTGCAGTCCCGCCTCGTCGTACGCGCCAGGCAGGCGCGGGTGGCGACCGCGGACTTCAGTGACGAGACGCGCGCCGAGGCGATACGGCGGGCCGTGGACGACGTCGTTGCGCTTCCCGAGGACCGGCAGGCCCTCGTTGCGTATCTTCTGTCCCGCATCGTCGCTCGCATTGAGCGGCGGGGCGCGACGCTCACGCCGGTCCAGCGCTCCCGCGTGATTGGCTTCGCGCGCGCGCGACGGCATCGCTGCTACATCTGCGGGCGGAGGCTCTTCTACGGCGACGAAGCGGAGCATGACCTGGAGGAAGAGCGGGCTGAGTACCGGTCCTTCGAACTCGACCACCTCTTCCCGCAGGCGCGCGGCGGCGGGCGTGGTTCCGACAATCTCGGCGCCTGCTGCGAGTCGTGCAACAAATACAAGGACGTCAACCTCAGCTTTGCGGACTTCCCCCTCGAGATGTCTCACACCTCATCGCTCAATCCGGTCCAGGTGGCGAAGGTGTTTGACGGCCGGATGGAGTTCGCCCTTCTCTGGAGGCAGGGCGGGGCCTGCGCGCGTTGCGGCACGAGGTTCCATGACATTGCCGACGAGCGGCTCTATCTCCTCCGGCGAGACGTTGGCGACGCATACCATTTCATGAATGTCGAGATCGCGTGCGGCGAGTGCGAAGACGGCGGGATGCTCGAAGGAGGGATCAGGATACGTGACTAGCTACACCGGTTTTCTCGTTCGCCAGCGCGAGGGCGCGACAGCCGAGTTCCTCGTCTTCGTCGCGAAGGCCAAGGACGTTGTAACGTGGGCTGAGGCCGACAACATCAAGCTCGGGCCGGGCAATGTGCAGCGGGAATTGGTCGAATCGCGCTGGAGGCAGATCAAGAAGTTCTTCGCGGCGAACGCCAATAACGTCATCCCCACGAGCGTGACGATCGCCTTGGACGACACCGTCGAGCGCGTCGCGTCCGTCGATGATCTTGCTGGGCGGAAGGCGTACGTGCTTGAGCCCCAGGGCAACGGGCTTACGCGGATCACGTTCGGAGCGGAGGTCAAGGGATCGGCGTTCATAATCGACGGTCAGCATCGCCTGCGGGGCATGTCGGAGGTGGATGGCGGCGTGTGGGTGCCGATTTGCCTGTTCGTCGACTTGCCCACGATCGAGCGAGCCTTCCAGTTCGTCGTCATCAACAACAAGTCGCACAAGGTGCCGACCAGCAACCTGAAGTCGCTGATTGCGAACTTCGAGGCGATCGAGAGCCCCCTCAAGGTTCGCCTCACTCAGGCTTCGATCACCGCGCCGCAGTTCGCTAGCGCCGTCGACGTTCTCAACGAGGATCCCGACAGCCCCTTCCACAAGATGGTGGACTGGGCGAACAACCGTCACGACGACGGGGTGCTGATCGTACCGCCGACGGCGCTGGAGAACTCCTTGCGGGCGATCGTGCGCGCCTTCCCGGAGACCAGGGACGACGACGGCGATGCCCTCGCAGTGCTCTACGCGATCTGGAAGGTCGTTTTCGGGCTCTACGGGATAACCTACGCGAATGCCGCCGAGTTTCCGAACCTCATCCTCAAGGCGACCATCCAGAAGGTGTCCGAGATGGTGGTGGACAAGCTGCGCTCGGATTACGACCCGGCGTTTACCACCGAGCCCATCATGGGCGACAACGGTTCCCAGGCGGGCACGACCGCCCAAGCGCTGGTGGGCGACATCCCCGCGGTGTTCTGGACGCGGCCGTGGACGATGAAGAGCCTGGACACCTCCGCTGGGCGGGCCCTGATCGAAGAGGGGATCCGCGAGCTGAAGAAGTTCCTGCGCCAGGATATCGCTCCCGAAGAGGCCGTCGCGCGCGTCAGACTCTACGGGCCCCCGGGAGACATCGACGACTAGGCCGGCGGCGGCTCCGCCCTCGCGCCGCGTCGCGCCGCGTAATCCTCGTGGCCCGAGGCCCGGAGCCGGCAGGCCGGGCATTCGCCGCAGCCGTGGCCCCAGTCGTGCCGGTGCTCGCGGTCGCCCTCGTAGCAGGTGTGCGTCTGCGTCCGCACGACCTCGACCAGCGCGTCGCCCCCGAGCTGCTCGGCGAGCGCCCAGGTCTCCGCCTTGTCGATCCACATGAGGGGGGTGTGGAGCACGAAGCGGGTGTCCATCCCGAGGTTGAGCGCTAGCTGCATCGCCTTGATCGTGTCGTCGCGGCAGTCGGGGTAGCCGGAGTAGTCGGTCTCGCAGACGCCGGTGACGATGTGCCTGATCCCGCGCCGGTAGGCGATCGCCGCCGCGAACGTCAGGAAGATCAGGTTGCGCCCGGGGACGAACGTGTTCGGCAGGCCGCCGTCGGCCATCGCGATGGCCATGCCGCCGGTCAGCGACGTCTCGCTGATCCGGCCAAGCACGCGCAGGTCGACCATGTGGTCCTCCCCGAGGCGCGGACTCCACTCGGGCATGCGCTCGCGCACGCCGGCCGCGACGACCGGCCTGACCTCGAGTTCGACCGCGTGGCGCTGGCCGTAGTCGAACCCGACCGTCTCCACGTGGTCGTAGCGGTCCAGCGCCCAGGCCAGCGTGGTGGTCGAGTCCTGGCCGCCCGAGAACAGGACCAGCGCGCTGCGGTCGGAGAGCTCAGTCGCCATAGTAGGTGCACGCCTCCCCGCTGGAGTCCCGGTGTATGACGATGCGCGCCAGTCCGGCGCAGGTCGGCTCCAGCGTGCGCCAGACCCAGGCGGCCAGGTTCTCCATGGTGGCGGGGCCCAGGTCCGGCACGTCGTCGAGGAACCTGTGGTCTAGGCCGTCGCGCGCCGCCTCGAGCGAGCGCTCGAAGTGCCCGAGGTCGATCACCATGCCCGTGCTCGGGTCCGGCCGCCCGCGGACGACGACCTCGGCCCGGTAGGAGTGGCCGTGCACGCGGCGGCTGGGCTCGGCGTCGATAGCGCGGTGGAGGGTGTGGGCCGCGTCGAAGCGGAACTGCTTGCTGAGTTCGTGCATCAGCGGATCCCGACCTGCTTGTGGTTCTGGAGGGTGAGGCGCCAGTGCGGGTTGGCGAGGCAGAAGGCGACCGCCGCCGCCGTGTTGGCCACGCCATCCCGGTCGTCCATCGGCTGCAGGAGCAGGTGCCTGAACCCGAGCCCCTCCACGTCGGCGGGCGAGAGCCGCGGGTTCGGGTAGACGAGCTTGAGTTCGTCCCCCCGCCGCGTCGCGAGCGGAAGCGCCTTCGGGCTGACGCAGATCCAGTCGATGCCCTCCGGCGGCTCGATCGTGCCGTTCGTCTCGACCGCGATCTCAAAGCCGCGGGCGTGCAGCGCCGCGACCAGGGCCGCGTCGACCTGCAGCAGGGGCTCGCCGCCGGTTAGGACCGCGAAGCGGTTCGCGGCGCCCGGGCCCCGCCAGGTAGCCTCGATCGCGTCCGCGAGGTCGTCGGCCGACCGGAAGCGTCCGCCCCCGGTGCCGTCGGTGCCGATGAAGTCCGTGTCGCAGAAGGTGCAGACCGACCGCGTCCGGTCGCCTTCGCGCCCCGACCACAGGTTGCAGCCGGCGAACCGGCAGAACACGGCCGCGCGGCCGGCGTTCATGCCCTCGCCCTGCAGCGTGTAGAACACCTCCTTCACGGCGTAGCCCATCAGGCCACCCTGACCTTCTGGCACGCCAGCGCGCGCCGCAGTTCCTGGACGAGGTGCATGGAGAGCTGCCGCACGTCCGCGGGCACGTTCTGCAGGCCGTTCCACCGCCGGCGCTCCTCGCCGAAGACCCACTCGCCCTCGCTCCACGCCGTCCGGCCCTTGAGCAGCCGGAGGCCGTTCGCGAACTCCTCGCGGGTGGCGGCTCCGGTCGACGCGTGAAGCTCCTCCATCGCGTACCCCATCGCGACGACGCCCGCGCCGTGGACGAGACGCGAGGTCTTCGGCGTCTTCCCGTCCCAGTCGCTCGCGAAGATGTGTCTCACCGCGTGGAAGAACTCGCTGATCAGCGTCGCGCCCCGGTCGAGCAGCAGCTGGTCGCTGTCGGCGTAGAGCCGCAGCGCGCCGTCGCTGATCGAGTTCATGATGACGCGCTGCAGGACCGTGTCGCGGATGATGCCCTTGGGGTTCGTCTGCTGCTTGATGAGACCGCGCAGCGACGATCCCTCGCTGTAGTTCAGCTTCTCGGTCACCAGCGCCGCCTGGCTGCGGCTCGACATGCGGAAGGGGAGGTCGCCGACCTGCGGCAGCAGTTCGTAGACCAGCGCCTTCGGCAGGGGCCGGGTGTTGTTGATGAGGATGAACTGCTTCTGCAGTTCCTCGTCGTCCTCGCACAGGAAGCCGGAGACGAGCACCTCGAAGTCCGAGCCGGGGATCTCCGACAGCGCGGTGAACCGCTGCTGCCCGTCGACGATCAGGCCGGGGGCGCCTTGCGACAGGTCGATGGTGAGGGTGCCGAGCCCGCTGGGCCTGGAGGAGCGTCGCGAGACCCTCCGTCCGCGCAGCGGCTTCGGCTCGGGCAGCGCGAGTTGCGTCAGCGTCGCGCCGGACGTGAAGGCGACGACGATCGGGTTCGGCAGGATCGCGTTCGGCTTGACGAGGTAGTCCCTGATCTCGCGGATGTGGCCGGCGATCTGCGGACGCTGGAAGCCGCGCAGCGCGCCGTCGTCGTCGCGCCCCGCGCGCTGGATCCGCGCGAAGCGCGCGATCTCCGAGGCGGGGGCGGCGAACGTGAACACCTTGTGGCGCTCGCTCTGCCGCGGGAGGACCACGGTGAAGGTCAGCTTGTCGCTCATCCGGCGGTGGTCCTGAAGGTCTTGAGGTGCTCGTGGAAGACGTGGAGGTTGTGCATCCCGCGCCGCTTGTTGCGGTTGGAGTTACGGAAGATCAGGGCCTCGACGCCGATCTCGCGGCAGACCCGGCAGGAGCACGTCTCCCACGGCCGGTCGCCGAGGGTCCGCTCGTAGACGATGCGCTGCTTCGCCATCGTGATGCGCCGCTGGACCTCCGACGCCTCCTCGGACCAGTTGAGCTCCGCCCAGTAGGCCATGACCGCGTCAAGGGCCGCGTCGAGGTCCGCGCCGCCCGACGCGAGCGCCCTGACCGAGTCGAGCGCGCTCGCCTCGAGCAGCTTGATCCCCTCCTGGTCGACCTGGCCGCGCATCGCCTTGGTCTTGAGCCGGTTGTTCTCAATCGCCTGCGGGATCCGCACCGCCGTGTAGTAGTCGAGCACGCCCTCGGTCCGGGCCCAGTAGTTCTTGCGCGCGTCCTTGAAGGCGCGGACTAGCGGGGAGGTCGTGTCGAAGCTCGCCACCCCGTGGCGCTCGATGTCGGCGAGGTTCTCGATCTTCCCGAACCCGAGCACGTGCAGCCGCACGCCCGCCGGGACCGCCGAGCGGATCGCGGCCAGCGCCCGGGACAACTGGTCGATCTTCAGCGGCACCGTGCCCCCGACCGCCAGGTAGTCGTAACCCATCCGCGCCAGCGCCGCGGCGGAGTCGGCCATGCTCGCGGCCGACCATCCCTGGATGACGCCCATCGGCGTGAAGCCGGGGCCGAGGCGCGCGGCCTCCCACCTGAACTCGGCGGCGTTCTCGAGCGTGACGTCGAAGCGGGCGAGCACGTCGGCGGGGACCTCCGACCGGGGCCGCTCGGCGCCGGCCTGGTCGAAGTCGAAGATCAGGTGGTCGGGCGAGCAGCCGTGCGAGAAGCCGCCGTCGGCGTAGAACTCGACCGTGTCGGCGGCCTTGTAGGGCGGCTCGGCCATGTTGCGGTAGGTGAAGGCCCCGCAGTCGCCGAGCATCATGCTGCCCGGGAAGTCGCTCTCCATGTATCGCAGGAAGCGCCGCGCGCCTTCCCGCCGGAAGCGCATCAGTTGCGGCTCGGAGTACTTGCCGTTCAAGAGGACGTCGCCGACGATGCCGCGCGAGACGAGGATCCCGTCGTAGGGCGCGACGTCGAGGTATTCGTGCGGGAACTGGTCGTCGCGCAGGATCGTGCGGCGCGCGCCGTTGCGGTCCGCGATGAAGTCGAACTCCGGATCGACGAAGTCGAGCGAGTCGGCGAAGATGAACTTCATCGGCCGGGACCTGCGCCGGGCGCGGTCGGACTGATTTCCCTCACTGCGCGGCCCCCTGCTGGACTGCGGCGTGGTAGAGGCGCGTGAAGCGGCGCTGCTCGCACGCGATTTGATCCTGCTCCCTGAGGCGCCGCAGTATGCGTCCAATGCCGCTGGTCGCGCGCAGGTGGCGGCGGATCGCCATGATCAGGACGTCGTCGCCGGCGCGCGGGCGCTCGATCCTGGCGGGCGCGCGGTGGCTCTGGAGCGTGCGCGACACCGCCGCGGCGTCTTCGGCCGGGTCGTCGGACGGGGCGACGGCCTTGGCGTAGTGCGCGAGAGCGCGCTGGGCGAAGTCGGTCCGGGTCCCCGGCCACAGCGCGTCGAGGCGCGCGTCGTAGGGCATGATGCTCGGCCGCAGCGCGGCGGGCAGCACCTGCTCTAGGCCGGTGCCGAAGATGCGAAGTCGCCGGATGCTGGCCGGGTCCAGTCCGCGCAGGTCCTCGGCGATCAGCCCGGCGTAGGCCTGGCTGAGTGCCACGAGGACGAGCCCATCGGTCGCCAGCACCGCGTCCCACCGGGTCGAGAACGGACCGCCCGCGACAGTCCGCCACCAGGCCCGCGGGTCGAGGCCGCCGGCCACGCGCGGTCCGATTGCGTCGTCGGTGCGCGTCCCGACCGTCAGGCCGTAGCTTGGGACCGCCCGGGTGCCTGTCACCAGCCCGAGGCCCGCCGAAACGACGAACAGCGGGACGGCGGCCTGCGCCGCCGCGCTGGCGCCGAGGGAAAACCCGCGGCCCATGTAGAGCGACTTCGCGTCGCCCTGGGTGGCGGCGCGGCGGAGGCGCGACGCCCACTCGGCCGCGACCGCGGCCTGGTCGCCCCGCGGCAGTTCGCGGGCGCTCAGGCCGGGCGCGACCGTCCAGCGCTTCCTGCTCGCGCAGGGGATCACGACAGCACCCAACCGCGCCATTTCCAGACTTTCCCCCGTTCCTCGCGTCGTGCGCCGCAGGTCGCCCCGACCGGGGGACGACCGATGCGTCGACGCCGTCCCGTAGCTACAGCGCGCAGCCTATCAGGTCAAATCGTTCCTGCGCCGAGACCGTCCGGGCGTTGCTCCGCGGCGGTCTGCCGGGTTGCCTGCCCGTCGCGGGTGTGTCCGGATGGCGCGGATCTGCGCATCGCCCTTCGCGGTCGCCGCGTGGTCGCGGCGCCGTAGCTGCGTCGCCGCGCCGTGATGTCGGCGGGTGTCCGGTCGCACCATCGCGGCGGTCAGCGCAGGTTGGCCATAATCCAGCCGACGATCGCGCCGGTCAGCGCGGTGTCAGCGGCGGTCCCGGGCGCGACCGGTCCGTGGGGCTGGATTGCGTAGTACGCGGTCATGGCCGCTGCGCCTCGGGCGAAGCCGGTCCGCCGGGCCACCACGTTGAAGGTCTCGCGGTTGCCGGCCCAGAAGGTCTCGTAGGCGTCGGTGCCAGGCCCGCTGCTGGGATTGATCGAGCGGAGTGGGTGCGGGAGGTGCGCAACCCTCGTGTGGCTCCGCAGGATTGTCAGGTCGTACAGGCGGGCGACGAAAGCGCGCATCTCGTCGCCGCTGCCCCGGTCCGCCACGTCCTTGCACTCGATGGCTACCGCCGGTCGTCCCACCGGTAGGCCGCCCGCCGCGCGTGCGCGCAAGGCCAATCCGACTTCCCGCGGTACGATCGCGACATCGATCTCGTGGGTTCCCGCGCTGCGGCCGACGAACTGGATGCCGTTCCAGATCTCCCATTCGCGGGAGGCGCCTGGTAATCGGAACACGAACGAACTGGCGTTGCTGGCGCCTTGGGAGGCGCCTGACACGCCGGTCGGTGCGCCGCCCCTCTGGTGGAAGCGCCTGTCCGCGTCGTGAACGTGGATCACGGTGCCGTCGGATCGCTGCACGTGGACGGCACAACCCGCCCGCGCGAGGCCTTCGGCGATGCCCGTCATGATGTAGAGTTCGTAGGTCCGGCCGGCCCCACGTGCGCTGGCAAGCGTCGTCACGCTCCCGACGATGGCGTCGATCGCAGACGCTACTGCGGGGATCACTCCGGCGACCCGCGCGCACCACCGCGCCATTCGTCGAGCGCCTTCTGCAGGGCCGGCAGGGCGGCTTCCGCAATGCGCAGGGCGCCGCCAGCCACCTCGCTGGCGGCCTCGCCGTCGCCGAGGACGATCGCCGACCCGGTGCGCGCTGCGCCGCTGGTTCCGGCGTCGGCGTCGAAGGTGACGATTTCGTCGATGCGTTGCAGCGCCGCAGCCATCATTTCGATCGCATCCTTCAACCGGGTGGCGACGTATGTCGCGGCCCAGTCAACCTGCTCCTCGGGAGAGAACGGCCGCGCCTCGACCACATCCGGGGATGGAGAGTCGTAGCGGTGCTGATCCGTCCGGAGTGCGGAGCGCTGCGCGGCCTCGATGACCGCGTCGTCCTCCCGCGGGAGGCAGCCAGCGGAGATGCCGGCCAGCACCTCGCTCGCGAGCCAATCCAGTCCGGAGGCGTTCAAGGTGTCGGTCAGTTTGAATATGCGCGGGTCGGCCATCGTGCGACGTCGATCGTCCTTATCAATATCAATACGGCGCCGCGGCGCGCCGTCGGAAGTCTGGCAGGATCGACCGCCCGGTCAATCATGCCGACCCACGCGGTCTGGCCGCCACGAAGCGCGACTGCGGACGGGCCGTGCGGCCCGGCAGTCGCGGGTGCCGCGATACTATTCCAGCGAGGTGGCCGACACGGCCGAATGCCTCATCGACAATTGTCATGCGCACGGAGGTCGGAAGGCCTGGGTCAGATGACCACGTCCCAAGCCTCCGCTATCGAACGAGCGACGGAGGGCCTTGCTTCGCGACCGAAGTTGCATTTGATGAACGCCTCGTCCCGGTCATCGACGGCGCCGACGAAATCCCGCGCCTGAGCCACCGTCGCGTAGTTCTGCTTTTTCGAGAGGTCACCGGTCGGAAGGTCCCCGATCGCCCGGAGGAACGTCATCGACGGCGCCGCGATGAACAGCTTCCGGGGGCTTATCGGCAACGTTATGTACGATCCTGGATGACCCAGAAACGGCAGTTCCTTGGCGGAATCCAGTGGCCAGTCCGAGATCATCAGGCTCTCGTCACCGGTGACGGTCACGATAGCCCACTTCATGGCGAGGAACACCTCTCCTCGCTCGCGATCATCGATCGCGATGCGCAAGGCCTCCATACGGACTTGGCTTAACCCCGCTTCCGGAAAGTCTTCCGGCACGACCAGACCGAGTATTCTTTCGCTGACCTGGGGATCCAGGAGCGAGTCGATCACCGCCTTGAGCCCTTTCACATCCCCCGGCGTCCGAAACCAGATCGACATGATGAACCTCGCCCAATCACAAGTCATCTCGTGGCTTATGTCGTCAATGTTGCCGTCGCAGAGGAGTCGATGCGCTTTGGAGGCTCGGTCGTCTAGGAGCTTGAAATATTTGTCCTCCATCTGCTGTGCATGCTCGGGGGGGAACCCGGCGGTCTCGTAGAGCCAATCCTCGCACGCGAAACTCTTCGAACTCAGTCGTCTGCCTCGCACGATCCCATCGTGCCGTGGCCAGAAGCAGGCCAGCTTGTCGTCGTCCGCGGTCCATTCCCTGAGCAGGAACTGTGGGATGAAGTGGTGCCGCCGGGAAGGCGCCTGGGGTGTGGACTGGGTCATAAGTGCTTCCAGGTTGAAGTAGGTATGCCGGCGGCTTTTCAAGTGCACTCGCTGTCGATCGAAGCGAAGTTCGCGGTTCGCAAGGCGTCCGGTCGTCGAAACACCGCCAGACCTGTCGCATCATGCCGGCGTGCGACGCTCGGTGGCCCGGTGGCTGGCGTCGGGCCAGTCGACTATACGCCGTCCTCTGAAGATCTCGTGCGTTGATCGGCAATGGCCGCGTCTCGGTCACCTTCCGGTGGTGACGAGGTATCTGGCTCCGACCAGGTGCCGTTTCCTATCGTCAGCACGGGGATCGCCAATTGGAGTGGTTCGGCGTCACCTAAATGTGTTGCCCGCGCGCCAGCGCTCAGATATCTGATGCAGAATTCAAAAGATCGGGCTATAACGTGGGGGCACGGTTGGGGGCATAAGGGACGGGCAGAGTGGTGGTTTCACTCCGCCGATCAGTATCTTAGGTAGTGGCTCTTGAATCCCTCCGTCTCCGCTAACAGAGAATATCGTTTAATATCAATAGCTTAACCGACCTCGGTGGAATTGTTAAGGCATTGAATTCACGCGATATTGTGCGTCCAAACAAGCGTTGCTTGGGGGCATCTTGGGGGCACGGGGCTTGAAGAGTTGGGGGCACGCAGACGAAGCACCGCGCCTCAATTCAATCGCGTGATCCATCGCGGACAATTTTTATTAACGCTTCTAAAGCCAGCGCCTGTTCACCGCCCTCCGTGTGCTGATTAGCGCGCCTATTGCTGACCGAAGATCTCATTCATGGCCTGATGGGTATGCTGAGCTTGTATCGACCCACCGTCGGTCTAGTCTGGGACGTCTAGCCAGTGGCTGCCGCCTTGTTGAAGGAATCGCCAATGCCTCGCCCCGCAAACCCAACGAAACAGAAAGCGGCAAAGGCCGACGCGATTGCGAGGGCGAAGGCGGTCGCGCCGGATATTCCGGCCCGGATAGGATCGACCCCGGCCACCAAATTCCGCGGGAACCCGGCGATTTTCGGGCGGCTGGTCGAGGATCACGACAAGCATCGCGCTCTCCTCGCGATGATCGAAGCGACCGAGCCGAAGGATCCGGAGCGTAAGAAACTCTTCGAAGAATTCGTACGCGATGTTCACGGACATGCAGCTGCCGAGGAGCAGTCGTTGTGGTCCACCGTGATGCGTAACCCGGACACCACTGAGTTTGCCCGCCACGCTGTCGGCGATCATCATAAGCTCGACAAGCTGATGGCCGACGCGGCCGCTCGAGACAATACGGGCGCAGGATGGCTACGGCATTTCGCAACGCTGAAGGAAGAATATCTCGCTCACATTCTGGAGGAAGAAACCGAGCAGTTCGTCGAGGCCGAAAAGACGCTGAGTGAGGCTGATCAGCGTTATATGCGCGGCGTATTCAACCGGCGCAAAAAAGCCGAAAAGGCTGCCGCTGTGATCGAAAAGAAGATCGCGCTTTCGCCGGTTTGGTCGGAAACACGACCGCGCGACGTCACGTCCAAGGTCGGACGCGACCGTGTTCGGCGACTTCCACGTTTAGAGAGTCGGATCATGGCAAACCACCGCGCGCGCACTGATCTGCAGCGTGCTGACCCCATCCATCGTGTCGCGCAATGACCGACAGATTGACCAGCGCCGTTTCGAACTGGCCGGCATCAGCCTCGACATTACAGGCAACCGGCGAACAGCCGTCGATCAACAGCGCAATTCCTCCGCCGATCAACGGCCGGACCGACTCAGTCAGCGCATCTTCAACAGCGGGTGCTGGCAAAAAATTGCCCTGAGTCAGCTCAAGCCTCTCCGGTAACTCCGAGTTGCAATTTCGCACCACGCCAAAGGTCGCCCATCGCCCGATCCAGCGACGACGGTTTGAAGGGATCGAGTCCGGAACCTGGATAAAAGGTCATCTCGCCGAACAGCGGCTTACCCCTCACTTCATAGAGATCGACGCGCACAAAATCGAATGCCGAACCCAGGGTTTCCGCCGCCTCGATCATGTCACACAGCCTTTGTGGCGGTGCTGGATCAGCGTCCTTTGTCGGCGCAGACACGCGCCGCCACATCCGGTCGAAGACGATCCAACGATGATCCGTGCGGCGACTGAGATGGACCTGCACAAACTCGACGCGCCCCCCAAAGACATAGAATTTGTAGTCGATTGGCAGCGTCGACCCCACTCCCATGAACGATTCGACAAGGAGGCCTTTGGGAACGTCGCGGTAGAGCCACTCGTCCAGCCATTTTCCATAGGTATGCGCCATCCAACGGCGCGACCGGCGTTTGATGTCCTCCCAACTTTCCTGCCCCGTCAGCACGAAAGCGTTGTTGTTGCATCCGTGCCGAGCCTTGACCACAAACGGAGTTGGCCAAGCGGACTCCTCGGGAAGCATTTCGCCCTGCCACAGAGTTGGGATGATCCAATGTCCGCCTATGCGATCGGCAACCCAATCCTTCGCGAGAACTTTGTCGGAGCACAGCGGCATCCGTCCGTCGCGGTTGTGCAGCTTGCTGTCCTGAACAAGTTCAGTGAACAGCTCCGGGGCCGCGAGGTTGGGAAGACGACCGTGACGCCATAGATAGCAAAGGCCGATCCTCGCTGCGGACATTGTCGAACTCGTGAATATGCTCCGGGCGCCCGCCTCACGATTGGACGGGGTCCATTTAATCGGAGGGAGTCTTGCCCCCAGTGGATTGCAACTCGAATGCATTCCCGCCTCGATCGGAGGGCTAACTTGATGCATTGTCACTCCGGATGCCGCCCGGGCCGCTGCGGCAACAGAACCAACAGCAACAGGATCGCGCCCAGCAGAACTGCCGACGCCAGCGGGCGGCTGAAATCAAGGCCACCATCGGCGACCGGCTTGTCGAGGAAGTCGCCGACAGCGGCACCGAGTGGGCGGGTCAGCACGATCGCAGCCCAGAACAGCAGTACGCGGCTTACGGCGGTCAGATAGTAGAGCGCAGCTACGCCAGCGAGCGCGATCGCAAAGATGACGGCCGCGCCGAGATAACCGCGCCCGCCGGTGTCCGCGAGCCAGTCTCCCAGCGCGGTCCCCAGCGTCTGGGAAAAGGTGATGGTAAGCCAGTAGAACAGCTCTGGCCGTAAGCCGTGCACGTCGTCGGACGCAATCCGGCCCAATGTCGCTTTCCAGATGGCGAGCGCCCCGACGACCAGCGCGGCCAACAACAGCGTACCCCCGGCATAGCCGATCCCGATCGACCGGGTTGCGAAGTCGGCCAGAGTTGTCCCTGCCGTCGTCGATGCAATGATGGTCGCCCAGTACAGCGCCGGCCGGAAGCGCGACGCGGCGATCTGTGTCGCTACCAGCAGCCCCAGCAGCACACCGAAGATGACGGTGCTGAGCAGATAACCCAGGTTCAAGCTCATGCTCAGGGTATCGCCCGCAGTTTCGCCAAGCGTGGTCGCCAGGACTTTAATGACCCAGAAGCCCAGTGTGACCGCTGGCACTTTACTGACAAAGCGGTCGGTCTCGGTGGGGGTCAGTGCAAAACCTCTCAAAACCAGATCCGGATGCCGGCAACCAAGCTAGCGGCGTCCGGGTCTTCTCCGTCAATACGGGCGTAGCGGGCGGTCCGGCCGAGCTTGCTGTCATAAGAGACGCCGATGTACGGGCCGAACTGGCGGCTGATCTCGTAGCGCAGACGCAATCCCAGTTCGGCATTGGTCAGGCCCACGCCGATGCGCTGGGCGGGCATGTTCTGCGCCGACAGATTGAGCTCGACCCGCGGCTGAAGGATCAGCCGCTGCGTGAGGCGCTGATCGTAATAGCCTTCCAGCCGTCCCAGCACATCGCCCTGGGGCGAAATGAAGGCCGCGCCCTCGACCTCGAACCAATAAGGGGCGAGCCCCTCGAAGCCGATCGTTGCATAGGTGCGCGTCGGCGTCGGCGTGAAATCGTGGCGGATGCCTGCCTGCAAATTGAAATAGGGGCCGATGGCGCGGCTGTAGAGCGCCTGCACCTCGGCGGACTCGACGCCTTGCCGAAAGACGCCTTCCCCCTCGGTCTTGACGGTCAGCCGGTTGATGTCACCGCCGAACCAGCCCTCGCCGTCCCAGCGATAGCCATCCCTGCCGTTTCGGACCTGAACTTCGGCAAGGTTGAACATGACCTGCGCGAAGCTGCGCCCGCCGCTCTCGCGCATCATGTCGCGATGCGCCCGTTCGATTTCAGCCGGCGGAAATTGCCGGGCGGCGTAATGGTCGGTCGGCGGCGGGGGCGGCGGCGCGTTGCCCGCAGGCAGCGCGGTGCCGGTCATCTCCATGCCCGGCATAGCCATCTTCACGCCGCCCGCCCCGGCACTCGACCCCATGTCTATTGCCGGCGACGATTGTGCGGACGACGACGGTCGGCTCCTGTCCATTCCCGGCATCGCCTGCGGCTGCGGGGATGACGTGGTCGCGCCCATCCCCATACCTGGCATTCCGGCCATGCCGGATCCCCGCGAAGGCTTTGCTGGCGCGGCGCGCGCCGCGCTCCGCGAAGGCCGGGCGTGCCGTGCCGGTCGCGAAGGACGCGCATGTCTGGCCGTGGGCGAGCGCTTGGCGGGTTTCGCCGCGGGCTTTTTAGCCGCTCGTGGCATATTCATACCCGGCATGTTCATTCCGCCCATCGACTGCGCGACCGCGAAGGATGGCGTGATGATCATCGCCCCGGCGGCGAGCAGAAGCGCGGCGCGGATCATGCGTCGCCTTTCGGGCGCACGCTCACCGTTCGCATCATTCCGGCCATCATGTGATAGAGCAGATGGCAGTGGAACGCCCAGTCGCCGACCGCATCGGCCGTGAAGTCCCACGTCACCTTGCCGCCCGGTTGCACGATCACGGTGTGCTTGCGTGGGGCATGGTCGCCGTGACCCGTCACAAGCTCGAAGAAGTGGCCGTGGATGTGGATCGGGTGGCCCATCATCGTGTCGTTGATGAGGTTGACGCGGACGCGCTCGCCCTCGGTGAACGGGAACGGCTCCATCGTGTCTGACATCTTCACGCCGTCGAACGACCACATGAAGCGCTCCATGTTGCCGGTGAGGTGGATGTCGAGACTGCGCGAGGGTGCGCGCACGTCCGGGTTGCGGTCGAGCGCCATCAGGTCGCGGTAGGTCAACACCTTGTGGCCGACATTCTCAAGTCCCTGGCCAGGCTCGCCGGTGCGGTCCATCGGCATCGGCGAGATCGTCTGGACGCCCGGGCCCCGCTTGACGGTCGGCGCGTTCGAGAAGTCGCGCATCTTCATCGAACCCATGTCCATCGCGTGGCCGCCGCTCATGTTCATATCGGCCATGTTGGAATGGTCCATTCCCGCCATCGCGTTGCCCGGTGCGGCCATTGCTGCCGCCGCGCCGGTTGCGAGCTTGGCCGAAGGGTTCTGCTCGGCGCTGGGATCGATGCCGCGCGTCGCGCCCATGCCGCCGCCCGACATGTCCATACCTTCCATGCCGGACATGCCCGACATATCCATGCCCATGTCCTTCATGGTGGCGAGCGGACGGTCGCGCAGCGGCGGCACCTCGGCCGCCATGCCCGGCCGGGGGCTGAGCGTCGCGCGCGCCATTCCCGAGCGATCGACGGCCTCGCCGACGAGCGTAAACGCCTTGTCCTCCGTCGGCGTGACGATCGCGTCATAGGTTTCGGCGACGCCGATCTGAAACTCGTCGACCTCGACCGGCATGACGTTCTGGCCGTCCGCCTGCACGATCGTCAGCCTCAGTCCCGGAATACGGACGTTGAACGTGGTCATCGACGAGGCATTGATGACGCGCAGCCGGACCCGCTGGCCCGGCGTGAACAAAGCCGTCCAGTTGTCGGCAGGACCGTGGCCGTTGACGAGATAGGTGTATGCGGCACCCGTCGCATCGGAAATGTCGGCGGGGTCCATCCGCATCCCGCCCCACATCAATCGATCCTTCGCCGTCTGATCGCGCCCTGCGAGCAGTCCGGCGAGCGTCTGGCGCTGGAAGTTGAAATTGCCAGGGTTGACCTTCATCGCGCGGAAGATGGCCTCGGGCGACATCTGGCTGTGGTCGGACAGGACGATCACATGCTCGCGGTCGAATTGCACCGGATCGGCGCCTGCCGGGTCGATCACGATCGGCCCGTAGTGGCCGAGCTGTTCCTGCATCCCGGAATGGCTGTGATACCAATAGGTGCCGCTCTGCCTGACGGGAAACTCGTTGAGATAGCTCGATCGCGGCTTGATGCCGGGAAACGAAATGCCCGGCACGCCATCGAACTGCGGCGGCACGAGCAGGCCGTGCCAGTGGATCGAGGAATCCTCGTCGAGATCGTTGACGACATTGAGCCTGACCGTCTGACCTTCGCGCAACCGGATGAGCGGCGCGGGAACCGTGCCGTTGATGCCGATGGCTTTCGACGGTCGCCCGTCGATCATCATCGTCTGGCGCGCGATCCTGAGCGTGATGTCGGTGCCGGTGACGGTCGGTAGCGGCGTCGTCAGACCCGCCGACACCGGCTGCGCCCAGGCGGGAAACCATGCCGTCAGCGCCGCCGTGCCGCCGAACATCGCAGCACCGCGTAAAACCGCGCGCCGATCAAGCGCGCTACCCAAGTCCTGCATTACGACCTCATGGCAAGAGGCGCGACGAAGGCCCGCGCGCGCCCATAATCCCACTTTACGCGGTCCGTGCGCCGATCCCTCAAAATCAGGATAATGTTGCCGAAAGTGCCTTTCGCGCGCGGTAAAGGCGCGTCTCGACCGCCTTTTCTGATATGCCAAGCGCCGCTGCGGTTTCAGCCTGGCTCATGTCTTCGATCGTGCGCAGCAACAGCACTTCCTTCAACCGCGTGGGCAACGCGGCGATCGCCGTTGATGCCCGCGCCAACTCCTGCCGTCCCGCGAGCGCGTCGTCGATCGCGCTGGCCGGATCGGGCGCGTCGATCGCCTCCTCGGGAATCGCGAACGAAAATAGCCGCCGCACCGCGCGCCGCCGCATGGCATCGCGGGCTTTGTTGAGGACGATGCGCGCGATCCAAGCCCGAAAGGGGCGCGCCGGGTCGTAACGGTCGAGCGCGCCGAACGCGGCAATGAAGGCTTCCTGGGTCACGTCGAACGCCTCTTCGGCATCGCCGGTCGCATTACGCGCGAGGCGATAAACGCCGTTACGATGCCGGTCAGCCAACGCGCGATAGGCCGCCTGGCCGCCGCCGCGGGCCAGCGCGACCAGCTCGGCGTCGCTGGCGTCTTCAAGCGGAAGGCTCACCTCTTGTCGGCGGTCAGTGCCTTCACCACTGCCGCGTCGAACCGGGCGGTCTGTTCGGGCCTCAGGATCGAGCGCATCGCGAAGACATGTTCGAGCGTGGCCTTTTGCAGCTCGCCCATCGCCATGTGCGAGGCATCCACCGCCGCGCCGACGCGAGGGCCGTAGCCATGTTCGGCCTCGATCGCAGCGGCGAGCGTCGTATTGTCGGCGCGCAATTCGAGTTCGAGTGAGCGGCGCCGCGCAGCGAAATTGCGCTCGATCTGGTCCAGCTTCGCCTTTTGGACCGCATCAAGGTCGAGTTCCTCGTGCAACAGGGCGTGCAGTTCCGCGCCGGTATGTGATGGCTGTGGCAGGATAGCCCGGCCGGCGAGCACCCCCGCGATCGCCGCCGCGAAGGCAATGGCGGCTATCAGCAATGTCCGGCGCAGTCCCGTCACCTCAATTCGCCAAAAGCGAGGACGGCGCGAGCGCGGAAAGACCGCCCAGCGGCATCGCCGTCGAGGCGTCGGCTGGCGCAGCCGGGAACGCGCTGCCGACGACGCCGAGCATCAGCGCGGCCGAAGCCGCGACGGCACTGCTCCTTCGTGTTTCGGCAATCCGCTGCCGTGCCGTCGCGGCCAGCGCCGCACCGTCGAGCGCGCGCACCGCGTCCGGAACGGACGCGTCGTGCAGTCTTCCAATCAAAACGTCCAAGTCGGTCATAACAGCCTCCGCCGTCACCCTATACGGGCGAAACGCCGCCGTCCCTCAAACATCGCCGGATCGGCGTGAGGGATCGGCGAGCGGGCCGCGTAATAGCGAGGTCAATATGGAGACACCGATGCGCAAGCTAACCCTGTTCGCCGCCCTCTGTGCGCTCGCCGCTGGCGGCATTGCGCAGGCCCATACCATAGTCGTCGCCTCGACGCCTGCCGCCAATGCGTCGGTCGCGCCGATGACGGCGGTCAGCATCACTTTCAACGAGCGCACCGTTCCCAACTTCTCGGGCGCAGACATTGTGATGACAGGGATGCCCGGGATGGCCTCGCACCGTCCGATGAAGCTGACTGGCTTGCGAGTAAGCTGGAGCGCGGACGGCAAGACCCTGGCGCTGACGGCGGGACGGCCCTTCTCAAAAGGCACCTATCAAGTGTCCTGGCATGCCGCAGGCGCGGACACGCACCGGATGCAGGGCAGTTTCTCCTTCACGGTGAAATAAGCGAATGGCCGATTGGGCCACGATCGGCGTCCGGTTCGCCCTCTACGCGAACCTGATGCTGCTGTTCGGCGTCCCGCTCTTCGCGCTCTATGCGCCGGGCGGGCGCGACAGCATGGCCGCACGCCGGGGTTTCGTGATGGCGGTGTCCCTTACAGGCTTGGCGCTGTCTTTGTTGTCGATCGCGGTCATAACGGCCGCGATGGCTGGGACTGCGCTGACGCAGGTCGATCCGGGCGCAATCCGCATGATGGTCACAGACACGCCGATCGGTCACGCCTGGGCCGTCCGCATCGTCGCACTGGTTGCGCTGCTCGCCCTCATGGCCTTGCCGCGCCCAATGTTGGCGGCCGCCGCGCTGCTTGGGGGCGTCGCCCTCGCGACGCTGGCGTGGACGGGTCATGGCGCTGCCGGCGAAGGCGATGCGGGCATGGTCCAGCTCGCCGCCGATATCGTTCATCTGCTGGTGGCCGCGGCATGGATCGGGGCGATCGTCGGCCTCGCGGCGATGGTAGTTGGAAATGGCGACCATCAGACAGCCTTTCGAGCGCTCGACAGCTTCTCCAAGGCGGGAAGCGTTATCGTCGCGCTCGTTCTGGCGAGCGGCCTCGTCAATTCGGCCTATCTGGTCGGCGCAAACCATCTTACCGAATTGCCGGCGACACTTTACGGGCAGTTGCTGATCGCGAAACTCGCGCTTTTCGCTGCGATGCTCGGCCTCGCGGCATTCAACCGCTTTCGCCTCACCCCGGCGCTCACGCCCGCCGATGACGCGCTGCCGTCGTTCGCTGCGCTGCGCCGCAGCCTGACGCTGGAAGCGGGAGCGGCGACTGCGATCCTCGCGCTCGTGGCGTGGCTCGGCACGCTCGAACCGCCCGCCTCGATGTAGGAACACCCATGACCGCCAAGCAAGCGACGCTCTACCGGATGGTGATGCCGGAACACACATGTCCTTACGGACTCAAGGCCAGGTATCTGCTGCGCGCGCAAGGGTTCGCGGTGGACGATCACTGGCTGAAGACGCGCGAGGAAACCGACGCCTTCAAAGCCGAGCATGACGTCACCACGACGCCGCAGACATTCATCGATGGCAAGCGTATCGGCGGTTACGACGACCTCCGCCGTTATTTCGGCAAGTCTGTCCCCGACCCGAACAAGACGACCTATCGGCCGGTTGTCACCGTGTTCGCGGTTGCCGCGCTCATGGCACTCGCGACGAGTTGGGCGATGCTTGGCGCACTCGTCACGGTGCGCGCGGGCGAATGGTTTATCGCCTTCAGCATGTGCATCCTCGCCATTCTCAAATTGCAGGATGTCGAGCGGTTCTCGACCATGTTCCTGAATTACGACCTGCTCGCGAGGCAATGGGTGCCCTATGGCCGCATCTACCCGTTCGCTGAGCTGCTGGCCGGCATTCTGATGATCTCAGGCGCGCTCAAATGGCTGTCGATCCCGGTCGCGCTGTTCATCGGCACGATCGGCGCGGTTTCCGTGTTCAAGGCGGTCTATCTCGACAAGCGCGAACTCAAATGCGCCTGCGTGGGCGGCAACAGCAACGTGCCACTCGGGGTCGTGTCGCTGACCGAGAACGTCATGATGGTTACAATGGCGATATGGATGCTGGCGATGCCCATGTGAAAATGCAGCGCGAGCGTGCACCTGATCGATTGCGGCGGCCCCATCTATCATTTTAGCTGCCATCTCTGATCGCGAGAAGTGCTGACAACGTTCAGCAAGGAACGTCTGTCCTGTGGTTACCGCTCGGACATTCTGGCAAGCTGGCGTCTGCGATGAACTACATTCGCACGATACAAGTGCCGATCAGCGCTGCCAGCGCGACGAGCACCAAAAATCCGTTGATGCCGATCAACAGCCACGGTGGCAGACGGCGAATGTCGGGAGCCGGCGGAGGCACGCCGTTGTCCAACTCGCGCCATACCGCGGCGAAGAAGCAGAACGCGCTGAACAAAATCAGGACCGATGCGGTTGCGCTGCCCAGATGGGGATCGACCACGTCCTTGAGCAGCGCCTTGGCGCCAACGCCGGCCGCCTGAGCTGCCAGGCCGGTCCGGACCCATGCGGCGTAGGTGCGTTCCGCCGCCAACAACGTGCGGTCGGCGGCCAGAACAGTGCGCCGGTCGGCGCTGTCGGTCAGACAATGGTGTCAATCGATCTCAGACGGGTCTTGCGCAAAAGTGTCGGCGACGCTTTTCACGCGGGCCAGGACCTGCGCTAATTCCTCAATGGAATACGGCTTCCGCAGCAATTCGAAGCCGCGCGTGCCTTCCTGCGCCAGTACGTGGCTGTAGCCGCTGGTAAGCACGACCGGCAGGCCAGGATGGCGGCGCGCGATTTCCTCAGCCAGTTCGATCCCGGAGCGACCAGGCATCACCACGTCGGTAAACACCACGTCGTAGCGGTCGGGTAGCTCCTTAAGCTCGGCGAGCGCCGCATCGGCGTCTCCCACCCAACGCGATGACAATCCCAGCTCGGTAAGCGCCTGCGTCGCAAACTCGCCGACCTCGCGATTGTCCTCGACGACGAGGATGCATGACCCGGCGGAGAGCGGTTGAGCAGGTGCTCCGTCCTGGCTGGCCGCTGTCTTGTTAGCGCTGGCCAGCGGTAGATACAGCGTGAACGTCGTGCCGTGCCCGGGCTGGCTGTCGACGGCGACATCCCCGCCGGATTGCTTCGCAAACCCAAACACCTGGCTGAGGCCCAGCCCTGTACCATGACCCACGCCCTTGGTCGTGAAGAATGGCTCGAAGATCTGCTCGATCTGATCGGCCGGGATGCCGCTGCCCGTGTCGGCGATCGAGATCGCGATGTAAGGCGCTTTGATTGCTGGATGGTTGCGCAGTGCAGGCAGGGTATCAACAACCGCGACCGTGACGGCGAGCTGTCCTTCACCCGCCATTGCGTCCCGCGCGTTCACGGCCATGTTGACGATCGCCGTGTCGAATTGGCTGGGGTCGGCCATTACCAGCGCCGGACCTTCCGGCAGTTCGTAAAGCGTCCGGATCCTCGAGCCGGTCAGGGTCGGCAGCATTCCTTTCAGCGACGTGACGCTGGCGGCGGCGTCGAACACCTGCGGCTGCAGAGTCTGGCGGCGGGCGAAAGCGAGTAATTGCGCCGTGAGCCTTGTCGCGCGATCGGCCGTGTCCGCGATCGCATCGACATAACGGATACGCTTCTCGTCGCTGAGCCCGGGCCGACGGAGCAGGTCGACCGAACCGCGGATGACGGTCAGCAGGTTGTTGAAGTCGTGCGCGACCCCGCCGGTGAGTTGGCCAACCGCCTCCACCTTCTGCGACTGGCGCAGCGCGTCCTCGGTCCGGCGCAGGGCCTCGTCGGCTTCGCGCGAAGCGGTGACGTCGCGGCCGATCGCGAAGATCTCGCCTCGATCGGGCGCCGCCGCCCAGGAGATCCAGCGGTAGCTGCCGTCCTGGTGCCGGAAACGACAGATATACGGCGGCAAGTCGCCGACCTGCGCGATGGCGAGTGCCCGTTCGGTGGCGGCGATGTCGTCGGGATGCAGGAAGTCGGTCGCGGCGCGGCCGACCACCTCGTGCTCGTCATAGCCAAGGATCGTCGTCCACGCCGGGTTGGCTCTACGGTAAACGCCATCGGGGCTCGCCACGATGAGGAGATCGGGCGAGGCGTTCCACAGCCGCTCGAGCTCAGCGATGCCGGTCTCGACCTGCTCGGCGAGATCGCCGGCTTCGACGCGCAGCTGGCGTTCGGTCACCATGCGTTCGCTCTGGTCGAGCATTGCGCCGATCATGCGAACTGGCTTGCCGGCGTCGTCGCGGATGACGAAGCCGCGGTCGCGAATGTCGGCGTGGCTCCCGTCTCCGCGCCGGAAGCGATAATCGTCGGTCCAGTCAGTTCCGCCACGGTCGATCACGGCATGGATGCTGGCGTCGATGCGAGCGCGATCGTCGGGGTGGATGTGGTCGATCCACCACCCGCCGGTTGGCTCGACATCGGCCAGAGGATGGCCATAGGCCGGTTCGATCGCCTCGTTCCAGGTAACGTGATCGCGCACCAGATCCCAGTCCCAGATCGCATCGTTGGTGGCCCGGGTGGCGAAGCGCAGACGCTGCTCGGTCTCGCGCAGCTTCGCCTCGGCGAGCCGCGCCTCGGTGACATCGTGGATCGTGCCCAACATGCGGGTCGCCGCGCCGTCCTGGAAATAGGCCTGACCGCGCGCGGCAATGTGACGCAGCTTGCCGTCCTCGATGCCAATCGTGCGATATTCGGTTTCGAATATGCCGTCGCCGGCAGGATCCAGCGCGGCCTGCACCGCGGCGTCGGCGGCTTCCCGATCGGCAGGGTGGACACCCCTGATGAACGCCTCCTGATAGCTGACCGGGGCACCTGGCGGCAGGCCGAACAGCGCACGCGCGCCATCGTCCCAGGTCAGCACGTTGCGGGTTAGATCGTAGTCGAACGTGCCTAACCGCGCCGCGGCCGTCATGATCTCCGCCGACCGGCGCGCGTCCTCCAACGCGATCTTCGTCTCGTGTTCCGCGGTGATGTCGCGCACCGCCTTCACGAACCCGGGATCGTCGGCGCCGATCAGCGGTGTCATCGCGCCGTGACCGTAGAAACGGCTGCCGTCCTTGCGCAGGTGCCAGCGTTCGTCCGCCGCGCGGCCCTCGTTGCGCGCGACCCGGAACTCCTGTTCGGGAATACCAGCCTCGCAATCCTCAGGCGTGAAGAAGCGATCGGCCGGGTTGCCGCACATTTCAGCCGCGCTCCAGCCGAAGATGCGTTCGGCACCAGCGCTCCAGCTGGTGACGATGCCATTCGCATCCATCGCGATGATGGCATTGTCGATCGCAGAATCGACGATCGCGTGATAGCGATCCTCACTTGCCTGGACCCGGCGGGTCGCCTGGTCGAGCGCCATGGCGCGATCCCGCGCATCGATCGCGTGGCGGTTCTCGATCAGCTCGACGACCTGTTCGGCCAGCAGCGTCAGCGCCTCGCGCTGCGTGTCATCGAGCCCATCTGGCCGAACGGCGATGTCGATCGCGCACAGGCTGCCGAGCGCATGCCCGTCCGCCGTGACGAGGGGCGCGCCGGCATAGAAGCGCAGATGTGGCTCGTCGACAACCAGCGACATAGCCGAGGTCCGCGGGTCAGCGGCCAAATCCTCGATCTGAAAGACATCGCGTTGACGTATCGCCAGTGCGCAGACCGACGTATCGAGCGCGCTCTGATCAATCTCGACGCCGACCTTCGCCTTGAACCACTGACGGTCGGCATCGACCAGACTGACCAATGCGATCGGAACGCGGCAGATGCTCTGCACCAGCGCGACGATCCGGTCGAACTTCCGGTCGGTCGGCGTGTCCAGGATCGCGTGACGACGCAATGCCGCCAGACGGTTGGCCTCGTCCATGTCCGGCTGCTCGCCATCTGACCCGTCATGTCCCGGCACTTTGCACGACCCCACACGCAAAGGCAGGCCATTTCAACTCGACGGCAGCCCGGTTGTCTTTGATCTGATACACATAGCAACGAGAGTGCAACTGGCCAATACGGAAGGCGATTCCTTATATATCATCGCCGGCAAGATGCGCGAAGGCGCGCCGCAATTCGGATCGGGCACGGCGCAATCCAGGCCAACATAGATCAGGGAACGTTCTCGCCGAACAAGCCAGATTGATGTAGGTTGTCATCAAAGGGCGTCATCATGGAAATCGGGCCCAGGTTCGCAGCCTTAGAGCTTTTCGTTCGGCGTCTCGAAGCGCGGTCTTCGATAAGTCCTGCCGAGCGCGATGCCGTGCTTGCGCTGAAAGGTCACCCGCAGAACGTCGATGCGCACCGGGATTTCGTGCGGCTCGGCGAGGAACTTCAGGAATCCTGCCTGATCGTCGATGGTCTGGTCGCGCGTTTCGCGCAGCTGGAAGATGGCAGTCGGCAGATCATCAGCCTTCACGTTGCCGGAGACATGGTGGATCTCTACTCGCTGATGCTTCCGCGAGCGCCTTCGCCACTCCACGCTCTGACCAACTCGACCATCATGAAGGTGCCGCACGAAGCATTGCGCCGGCTCGCCTTCGAACATGTCGGCCTTTCCGCTGCGTTATGGCGGGATTGCGTCGTGGACGGGACGATCATTGCGCAGTGGCTGGTCAATGTCGGGCGAAAGAATGCGCGCGGACGGCTTGCACACCTGCTTTGCGAGATGGCGGTGCGTTATGCTCATGTCGGCCACTTGAAGGACGGCTGCTACCCGTTCCCGATCACGCAGGAACAGATCGGGGATGCGCTCGGTCTGACGTCGGTGCACGTCAATCGGTCGATCAGAACGCTCCGGGAAGAGGGCGCGGTCCGCATCACGCGATCCGAGGTGAAGGTTCTTGATTGGCCGCTGCTGGCTTCGATCGCTGAATTCGACCCGGCCTATTTGCACCTGTCATTGACGCCGGGGGAGTTGGGCTTAGCGGAGGCTCGTCAAGCCTAACGCGACGCCAGCAGGCGTTCGACAACCTCGATCACCTTCGCGGCGGCAACGGGCTTTTCTATTCGAACAATGTCGCCGAACTCTTCGGGAATCGATGTTCGATCATAGCCGGTCACGAACGCGAATGGCACGCCGAGCCGTGCGAGTGTGCGCGGGAGGTCGAACGAAATGCCGCTTCCAAGGTTGAGATCCACGATCGCACAGTCAGGCGAAGCCGATGCGAGCGCCCGGTCGGCATCCGGCGCGTCCGCAAACGGGCCAATCACCTCGGCGCCCGCCGCTACGAGCGCGTCCTGCAGGTCTGTTGCCAAGTAGTAATCGTCCTCCAGGACCAGCACGCGAGCGCGCTTCAAGCTGTTTCCATGCATTGTCATCGGTTGCCCGCATCGGTCTGAAGGATGCTCTCACCTGAGGAGAGCGGAAATTCGATATGGCTCTCGATGCCGCCCGGTTTCAGTTCGAAGGTGCCGTGCCCCTTCAGCTCATAGGGGATGCGTCTCGATATCAATTCCGCGCCGAACCCGCGACGCCGTGGCGCGGCGTCGACGATCGAGACGCCGCGCTCTTTCCAATCGAGCATCAGCCAGGCCTGGCCGTCGCGGACGTCCACACGCCAACTGATGTTCAGCTGTCCGCTGGCATGGGAAAACGCGCCGTACTTCGTCGCATTGGTGGCAAGTTCATGGAGCGCCAATGTCAGTACCTCCGCGACCTTGGGCGAGAGGGTGACGTCCGCTCCGTTAAGCGTGATCCGGTCGAATGAGGCGACCTGCGCGAGAAGTTCGTCTCGAATGAGGCTATCAAGGTCAATGGCCGTCCCGGCCGCGCGGGTCAGCAGCACTTGTGTTCGCGCCAATGCCGCTATTCTACCCTGCAGGTGCTGCACATAGTCTTCGGTCGATCGCTCGCCGTCGTCGGACCGACTGATAATGGAACGCGTGACCGCCAGGATGTTGCGCACGCGATGCTGCAGCTCTGCCAGCAGCGTCGCCTGCCGTTCAATCGAGCGCTTGAGATCGGTGGCATCATGCCCGATGCCGCCGATCAATGCGACGCGGCCGTCTTCACCGTAGATCGGGAAGTCAGTGTTGCGCATCCATCGAACGGTGCCGTCGCGAGGCCGCCGGATGCGGAACTCGAAGGTGACGTGCTCGCCCGCCCGCACCCTGTCGATGTTCGCCTTCGCATGTTCGCGATCCTCGGGCACGATCAGGTCGAGCCAGTTGCCGTAATTTTCGCCACCCAGCGCCTCTTCGCGGGTCAAGCCGTAGATGTCATCGAACGCGGGCGTCAGATAGGTCCATTGCAGCGTTTTGGCGTCGCGGATCCACAGCACGTCCTGCGACGCCTCGCCGAACTGGCGCAGCCGCTCCTCGCTTTCGCGCAACGCAGCTTCGGCGCGGGCGCGCTCAGTTGCTCCCCACGTCCGTTCGGCGGCGTCGTCCAGGACCTGCACGTCCGCGGCGCTCCAATCCCGTTTGGTTCTAGAGTGGACACCGATCCAGGCGACCAACCGCCCATTTCTCATGAGTGGCACCGCCGCCCATGCCTTGACGCCGATCGCGGCATAGGCTGCCGGTTCCGCGACCAATTCGCCTTCGACGCTGGTGTCGTCTACCGTCAGCGTGCGCCCGGAACGATAGGCCTCGCCAAGGGCCGGAGAGAAATCCGACAGGCGCATTCGTTCGGGCATCGGCGTCGCGTCGCGCTCGTACCGCCCGGCCAAGCGAAACGTGTCGTCGTCGGCTTCGATTTCGAAATAGCTTGCGCGCATCACGTTCAGCCGCTCGGCCAGCAACCGCATCGCCGTGGTCTGAATGTTGAAGGGATCGGTCAGCGGCCGAATCGCGTCGCTCAACTGTAGGAGGAACGCCTGCCGCTCCTCGCTCTCGCGCAAAGCGATCTCCGCAAGTTTGCGCGTGCTTATGTCTTCGAACACGGAGACCGCGAGACGGCCTTGTCCGCCTACGGCGGTGATGTGGGCGTCATACCACCGCCCGGTGCTCTGGTCGAAATTCTCGAACCGTTCCGAGGCACCGGTTCGCGCCACCCGGTCGTGGATATCGATGAAGAAACGGTCCACGTCCGGCAGGACTTCGCTCACGAGCTTGCCGACGATGTCGGGTCCAAGCCCGGTCTGGCGGGTGAACGCCGAGTTTATTTCCACGTATCGCATGTCGATCGCCAGACCGGCATCATCCCGGATGATCTCCTGGATCACGAATGCGTGGTCGATCGTTTCGAAAACAGTGCGGAACTTCTCCTCGCTTTCCTGCAACGCCGCCTCGGCGCGAGCGCGCTCGACCGCAGCCCAGGTTCGCTCGGCCACCTCCTCGACCAGCATGATCTCGGCGCTAGTCCAGTCGCGCGGTTCGTCGCTGTGCACCCCGAAGGTGATCGCCGGTCGGCCAGATTTGCGGAGCGAGACGGTGATGTGCGCCGCCACCGCCGCGCTGGCCAGCTGTCGGCGATCGGCATCGTTCAGACCGGGATCGGTGGCGGCGTCGCGCAATATCGCGGTGCCCCCGTCGCGATAGATGTCGGCGATCGCCTGCCCGAATGCCGCGATCGGGTAACGCCCGATCATCGACGGGACGCCATCGGCATAATCGGCGCGGACCACTATGTCGCCGCCCTCGACCTCGCCATAGCCGGCCCGCCTGACGCCAAGATGCTCACCGACGAGGCGCGACGCCTTCGTCTGAATCTCGAGCGCGTCGGCCAGCGGCCGCAGCGCGTCGCTCAGCTTGAGCAGGAACGCTTGCCGCTCTTCACTCTCACGCAACGCGGCCTCGCCACGTTTCAGCGCGTCGATGTCGCTGATGACGCACGCTACGCCCGTAATCCGCTCGTCGGCGTCGCGTACCGGGATGGTGGCGACCTGCGTCCACACTTCGCGGCCGGAATCCTGAGTGTGGAGCATTTCCTGCCCAGGCACGACTGTCTCGCCACGTAACGCTCGCGCGCTGGGAAAATCCTGCGGATTGATCGCCTGCCCATGCTCGTCCCACGCTTGCCAACGCCAGCCACGCTCCGGGTCGCGAGACGGTATGATATTGTTCGGCAGGAACCTGCGATACTGCGCGTTGCCGATCACTACCATGGCCTTCAGATCGAGCACCGCGATGCCGGCCGGCACGCTTTCGAATGCTGCGGCGAGCCGCGACTCGCTCTCACGCAGCGCCGCGGCAGCAACGAGATCCTCGGTGACATCGTTCGCATTGTGGATGAGTGCTTCGACGTTACCGTCATCGTCGAGCACGGCCGAATTCACGGGGCTCCACCAGCGCTGTTCGAAAGTGCCGTCCGGTCGGGCAACGTCATACTGGAGGTTGGGGAGCGTGTCCGGCTGCCGCGATGCGAGCACGCGATCTAGCGAGGCGCGCAACGCTTCGACGCTCTCGCCGATCTCATCCGACGGGTTTGCGGGGTAGGCTTCGAACACACCGCGCCCGACAACATCGTCACGCGTCCGCATGGTCGCCGTCAGATAAGCATCGTTGACTTCGACGATGGTGAAGCGGGGAGAGTCGGGTTTGAGGACCAGAAAGGGTGCTGGCGACGCTTGAAACAGGCGCGTGAAGCTCCGGTTCGCCCTTACACGATCAGTGACGTCTGTTGCCGCGCCAAACCACTCCGTTATCTCGCCGCGGCTGTCGAGGATCGGCATCGCGCGCGAAAAAGTCCACCCAATGCTCCCATCTGCCCGTACCACTTGGTGCTCGAGTTCGAAGACGCCTTTGGTCGCGACAGCCTGTCGGATGGCGTCACGAACCCGCATCCTCTCGTCGACCGGAATGTAGGTCTCGATCCAGTCGGCAGTCGGTTCTCTGGTGTCGGGCAGGAAGGCCGCGCCGTCGAGATGACACATCTCGCGCCAGTCCGGACTCATCCGATAGACCGACGACGATCCGACCGTTGCCAACGCGCGAAACCGTGAGTCGCTGTCCAGTCGGCCGGCCTCGGCGGTCTGGATGGCCTGTGTCATCCGGTAGCCCGCCTCGGCAAAGCGGGCGAGCGCCTGGAGCAGCCGGGCATCTTCCTGATCGAACTTGCGATCCGGATTGTGGGAGTTGATCCAGAGCGTGCCGACCGGCTTGCCATCCGAACGGAACGGTACCAGCAGGCCTTCGTGGATGAGCGGTTCGACCTGCGCCTCTGCGAAGAACCTTTCCGGGCTTTCGATCAGCAGCAACTGGTCGCGCGTGACCGCTAATCCGCAAGGGCTCGCGTCGAACGGGATGGTGCTGCCACGCAGCTGACTCCAGACACCGGCAAGGGCTACCCAACGGAACTGGCGGACTTCCGCCACCTCTTCGATGCTGACGCCAGCAGATTCGCCAATACCAAGTTCAACAATCGTATCGGCCAGCTTCTGAAGAACGTTTTGGGGGCGCTCCACCAACTCGTTAGCCAAGGCTTCGAGCGCGCGGTTCTCAGCCGCATGATCGGGATCGCGGGCCGGTCTTTCGCTAAGTCGGTCCGTGATGATTACGTCATCTGCGCTAAGGTCGTCCTCTTCCAACAGGCACGGCTCCCTTCGAATGGACGTTCACCGCAACCTCGTTCAGGCGAGGGTGTGATCATTCATTCGAGATGAACGCCGGGCGACCGAACTCTATACCCGGCTGTTTTCGACGATCTGATCTAGGTTAGAATTGTCCGTTGACGGAATGATAACCGCGTATCTTGAAGGCGAGCAGCCGCTCTGATCTCGTTTGCAGCCGATTGCGCTGGCGGCACACGAGTCCCGCGCCTAGCGGCATGAGATAACGGACGTTGCGACCGTTATCTGCAGCAATTAGAGCCGAGGTCGCCTGACGCTGGTGACATTGCCCGAAAGCCCGAAAAACGGTGCGATATACGGGGGCACTGGTGGGGGCACGAAATTGCTGAAACGTCTGAATTAAACATTGTTATCAATAGGATAGCGAGCGTGGTTCGAATCCCTCCGTCTCCGCCAACTAGTCTGTGCATGTCGCTTCCGCGATAAAGCGCCGCGCCAAAATGGAGCGCTTCTGAGGCTTTAGAGACTGGAGCGGGACTCAGAGAAGTCTGCGCTTTGTGAAAATCGACGCCTTGAGCCCATCTTTCCTCGCGACAATGGCGGCGCTGCCTTTTCAGCCGCGTCAAATACACCTTGGAGAGGCGCGTTTGCAGTGGACTGACAGCACCAGCGGGTCGCTGACATGACGGTCGCGGCACCGCTTCGGATGCTAGCACCCGACCGGCAACGCGGTTACGGTCGAGCCATCTACGGTCAGATCAATATTTTGCGCTTATGGCTTGTGGCGTTTACAGCGTAGGAGCGTTTCGTATGTGCGCGAAACGTTGCGGAGCGTCACGTGCAGTTATTCACCCATCGCTTACCAGATGAAGAGACCTGTGTGCGTGAACGTGGGCAGACTGTCATTGTGCGGCCGTTACGGATCGCCGGGATCGATGGGATGGCGCTTCCGGACGTCATTCATGCGCTTGCCCGTCGGCGTGTGCATCGCCGATTCATCTGTTGCATGGCATTGTTCGGCGACGTTGCCGCCATTGTGCTCGCTTTCTCACTCGGCGCGGCGATCCGCTACGCCGATCCGCTCAACATCTTCGCTCGCGACACCTTGGCCGCGATCATTCCGGCGTACCTACTGATGGGCGTCAGCCAGCATGTATTTGCCATGGCGGTGATTGCGCGCGGCCGCGTTAGCGTGACGAGGGCGGGCGGGGCACTGCTCCTCGCGCTGGGCCTAGTCGGCTTGATCGCGTTTTTTCTTCAGGCGACGGGCAGCGTGTCACGCGGGGTTGTCGGCCTGGGCGCGGCGTTGAGCCTGACCAGCATCGGGTTGTTCCGAACATGGCTGGCACGGTTCGCGCACCGGTTGCTGGGCAAAGTGACCATCAATGAGGTGGTCATCCAGGACGGTGTGCATGCCAGCGTGCAGGAGGGAAGCATCCTGCTAGATGCGGCACGCGATGGCATCGCGCTACGGCTCGACAGCCCCGCCATGCTCGACCGGCTCGGGCGTTGCCTGCAGGCGGCGGACCGCGTAGTCGTTGCCTGTCCACCGGAACGACGCGCGCTTTGGGTCAGCGCGCTCAAGAGCAGCAATGTCAACGCCGAAATCCTGACGGAGGAGCTAGATTCGGTCGGCGCCATTGGGCTCGGCAGTTATCACGGCAGCACGACCTTGCGCGTTGCGAGCGCGCCGCTGATGTTGTCCGATGAGGTTCTCAAGCGGGTCTTCGACCTCCTCTTCGTCACGCTGGCGCTGCCGCTCCTGCTGCCAATGATGCTGGTTGCGGCGCTGGGGATCAAGCTGGACAGCAGGGGGCCGATCTTCTTCCAACAACCTCGCGTCGGCCGCGGCAATCGCGTTTTTCAGATGTACAAGTTTCGTAGCATGCGTGTCGATCGCGGCGATGCGACGGGCGGGCAGTCGACTAGTCGTAACGACGACCGCGTCACCCGCTTTGGTGCTTTCATTCGAAAAACCAGCGTCGACGAATTGCCCCAGATGTTGAACGTGCTGAAGGGCGATATGAGCATCGTCGGGCCCCGGCCGCACCCGCTGGAGAGCAAGGCGGAAGACCGGCTGTTCTGGGATATCGACGGTCGCTACTGGCATCGTCACGCGGTCAAGCCTGGGATGACGGGGCTGGCGCAAGTCCGTGGCTTTCGCGGCGCGACCGAGAAGGAGTCCGATTTGACCGACCGGCTTCAGGCGGATCTGGAATATGTCGCGGGCTGGTCGATCTGGCGCGACCTGTCGATCATCCTGGCGACGTTTCGCGTTCTTACGCACCGGAACGCCTTTTAGGCGATTGCGGCCGGAACCAAGTATGCGTCCATGGCGCACGTCTGGCTATATTGTAGTGATTAACACTCGCGTGCAAGGATCACCCTTAGCAGCGCCATCGATGAAGGGTTTTTCGCGACGATGCCGGCCATGCGCAAACTTCAGAAGCTGTTGACGATCGTTCAGGGGTCCGTCAGTGAACCGTCGCGGATGGCGGCCTGGACGAACCGCGCCTATGATGAGCTGGTGCTCGCCGGGAGCCCCGTCCCGACCCTTGGCGCGCTGGATTATCTTGGCCCCGACGTGTCGATCAACCTGCGCGGGTTTCTGTCCGTTGACGGGAATGTAACGCTGGACGAGCTGGTCTTCATCTGCGCGCTCGCCCGGAAGAAGGATCCGCGCCGGCTCGTGGAGATCGGTACGTTTGACGGTAATACCGCGCTGCAAATGGCGCTCAACACATCGAGCGAGGCGAAAATAGCGACGCTCGATCTCCCGGTAGGTTCGGAAGGCGTGCAGGAAGTCGACCTCCACGATTTGAAATATATCACATCGGAGCGTCGGATAGAGCGGCGTTTTCTAAATACCGATGTGAGCCACAAAGTGCATCAGCACTATGGCAATTCGTTGACCTATGATTTTGCTAGCTTTTTCCCCGCCGAGCGCCCGGATTTTATTTTCATCGATGCCGGTCATAGCTATCAATGCGTCAAAAGCGATAGCGAGAAAGCGCTTGCGGTGCTCGATGACGGCGGGACGATCGTCTGGCAGGATTACAGCACCGGCTGGCCAGGTGTTTACCAGTATCTCGTGGAACTTTCCGCGCAGCTGAAGCTGGTGCACATCGCTGGTACTTCGCTCGTGATCTACACGAGCGACCGGCGGGCGGCGTTAGGCGTGTAGGTCGAAAAATATGAATCCTTTTTGACTTAGTGTGACGCGATGATCCCCGCGATCATCTCGTCAGCAGCATTGCCCCAGGAATATAGCGCCGCGCGCTCGCGGCGCGCGGCGAGCGATGGACGAGGAACCGGTTCGTCTCCGAAATGGCCCGCGATCCGTACGCCTAGCGAGTGCGTGGCGTCCGGCGCGGCCGGATCGAAGAAGGCTGCACAACCGGCGCCGACTTCGCGCATCGATGTGCGATGGGAAGAGATCACGGGCAATCCGAACAGAATGGCGTCGAGCAGCGGCAGACCGAAACCCTCCGCGATGCTGGGATAAAGGAAGAGTGCGGCGCGGCGGTAGATGGTTTGCAGGTCGGCGTCAGTGAGGCCAGCCATTTCCACGATGCGCGGGTCGCCGTACGTATTGATCGCGATCCCCGGCTCGCGCCGACCGACGATGACAAGCCTGACGTCGGCGGGGGCACCCGCACGAAAGGCGTCGATCGCCATCTGCACGTTCTTGCGCGCCTCGATCCGTCCTACGACGAGCACGTAGCGGGTGCCCGCCGCGACCCCGGGAAGCGGCGTCTCGTCGTCGCGCGCGAAATATATCTCTTCGGGAAAGGACGCACCGATGTGCAACACCCCAATCGATTTGCGCCGCGTCCAGGGATAGACCGCGCGGATCTCCTCGCGCGAATGCTCGCTGATCGTGAACAAATGCCTAGCCAGCAGCGCCGAGATGCCGAAGAACGTCCAGCATTGCGCGACGAACGCGGGAGGGAAGAAGCGCGGGTGGGTCTGCGGCAGGATATCGTGCATCATCACCGTCGCGTTGCGGATCAGCGGCGACTGAATGAAGTTGAACACCATCGTGTCGAGCGCATCGGCGCGGTTGGCGCGCGGCAGCGTGTGCAGCAGGTACCGCGCCACGTTGTGCCGCACTGTCGGGCGATGATGAAGATTGGCCAGGCCGAAATCCAGTTCGGGATGGGGATGCTCGCTGTAGACGAGTATTTCATGCTCGGGATGTCGGCGCGCCAGCGCGTCGACGAGGCGCAGCATCAGCGTCTTGGTGCCCTGGTTGCGGCCGTCGAAGACATGGGCGTCGAATCCGATACGCATGAATACGGTCCTGTTCGGAGAGAAGAAGGAGCTAGGCTCCGGCCAGCATCCATTCCAGCGTGTCGCGCATCGCCCGCGGCTGCCACCCGGGCAGTGCCGCGCGCAGCCGCGATGGGTCGCCGGCGAGCAGCGCGACGTCGTTGGCGCGCACTAAGGCGGGGTTAACCCTTACCTCGATGTCGTGCCCGGTAATATCGCGCGCCATCGCGAGGACGTCGCGGATCGAATGCACCGCGCCTGTGCAGATATTGTAGATGCCCGTGCCGCGCTGCCCGAGCAATCCGACATAAGCATCGACAACTGCGCGCACGTCACCGAAATCGCGCGCGACATCGAGATTGCCGAGCTCGATTATCGCCTCGCGGTGCCGGAAATGGGCAACGATCTTGGCGATCAAATAGTGTTCGTCCTGGCCGCGCCCGGTGTAGTTGAACGGTCGCACGATCGTCAGCGCGAAACAATCGACCCACAGCCACGCGCCAATCTCCATCGCCAGTTTGCTCGCGGCATAATGGTTGGCGGGTACGCAGGGCGCATCCTCGGTCAGATAGCCCGATGCCGCATTGCCGTAAATATTGGCGCTGCTCGCCAGTACGACAGGGATGCCGGGCGCGGTCTCGGCCAGCGCCTCTAGCAGGTGGAAGGTGCCGATCTGGTTGATCGCGTAGAAGCCGACGACATCGTCGGAATGGACGAAAGCGCTGGCCGCGAGATGGATCACGCCTTCGGGCCGCGCCGCGGCGACCGCGGCGCGAACGTCGACGCGATCGGTGATGTCGGCGTCGAAGGGTAGCACCACATGCCCAGCCGCGACGAGCGCCTGCTCGAGATACTGGCCGGTGAAGCCCTGTCCGCCGGTCACCAGCACCCGCATTAGAAGGACACGCCGAGCTCATTGCGGCGCAGGTCAGCCTCGACCATCAACCGGCACAGTTCTTCCAGCGTGGTGGTCGCTTCCCAGCCAAGCAGCCGCTTGGCCTTGCTCGCGTCGCCGATCAGCAATTCGACCTCGGCGGGGCGGTAGAATTTCGGGTTGACCCGGACCAGCGTCCGCCCGCTCGCCGGATCGACGCCGGTCTCGTCCTCGCCCGTGCCCGACCACTCGATCGCGGTGCCGACGCTGCGAAACGCCATCGTGACGAAATCGCGCACCGTTTCAGTGCGGTTCGTCGCCAGCACGAACGTGTCGGGTTCATCGTGCTGCAGGATGCAATACATGCCCTCGGTATAATCGCGCGCGAAGCCCCAGTCGCGCTTGGCATCCATATTCCCAAGCTCCAGGACGTCGGTCTTGCCGAGATGGATCTTGGCGACCGTGTCGGTGATCTTGCGGGTCACGAACTCGCGGCCGCGCAGAGGGCTTTCGTGATTGAACAAGATGCCGCTGGAGCCGAAGATGCCGAAGCTTTCGCGGAAGTTGACGGTCATCCAGTGCGCATAGAGCTTAGCCACGCCGTACGGGCTGCGCGGGTAGAAAGGCGTATCTTCGTTCTGGGGGATCGCCTGCACCTTGCCGAACATCTCGGATGTCGACGCTTGGTAGAAGCGGATCCGCGGGTTCACGATGCGGATAGCCTCCAGCATGTGCGCGGCACCTAGCCCGGTGATGTGACCGGTGGTCAGGGGCTGGTCGAACGACACCCCGACGAAGCTCTGCGCGGCAAGGTTGTAGACCTCGGTCGCCTCCGAGCGCTCCAGCAGGCGGATTCCCGATCCCATGTCGGTCAAGTCGAACTCGACGAGGTGCAGATCGGGATGATCGAGCAGCCCCAGCTCGTCGATGCGCCAGAAATTGACCGAGCTAGTGCGGCGATATGTGCCGTAGACTGTATAGCCCCTGGCAAGCAGCTGTTCGGTCAGATACGCGCCGTCCTGCCCGCTAATGCCAGTAATCAAAGCTTTTTTCGACATTGAACCCTCAGAAATCGACGCTTCAAGCCAGTTCGGAAGGTACCGGATCGACACCCGCGACGCATCCCGATAGCAGCTGCAGCCGTTAGGAACAGTCGGCTCCGCTCGGCAGGCGAGGGCGGACTGCCTTCGATCAGGACGGGACGCAAGCAATGTTTGGACGGCTGAAATCGCGCCTCGGGCGCCCAGGCAGGCGGCGGTGGATGCTGGCACTCGCCGCATCGCTCGTTGCAGCACCGGCAGGAAGCAGCCAGACCGGCTCTCATGCAGCAACCCCCGCACCGCTGATCGGCGTCTATTATTTTCCGGGCTGGCTGCGCTCCGACTGGAGTCCCCAAGGTTCGTGGGACGCGATCCGGCCCTATGCCGATCGTCGGCCGCTGGTCGGCTATTACGACCAGGCTTCGCCGACGGTGCTTAGGCAGCAACTGCGCTGGATGGCTGACTATGGCGTCGATTACGTGGTGATTGACTGGTATTACGAGCAAGGGGCAGTCAGGCTCGACGAGGGCCTGCGCGCCTATCTCGCGGTATCGCAGAGCCGGGTTAAATTGAGTCTGCTCTGGGCCAATCATGGCGAGCCGACGACGCCGACGATCTTTCGCGCGGTCGTGCGCAGCTGGATCGATCGCTATGCGTCGCTGCCGCGATACCTAACGAAGGATGGGCGGCCCATCGTCTTTCTCTTCTCCTACGAGAAACTTGCCGCCGATGCGAAGGCGTCGGGAAGCAGCGCGCGCGCCTATGTCGCCGCGGCACAGGCGATGGCGAAGGAAGCAGGATTGCCCGGGTTCTATCTCGTCGCCTGCCTCGACGATCTGTCGCCCGACCAGGTCGCGGCGGGCCCGCTCGCCGACGGCTTCAGCGCGGTGTCGGGCTACCAGTTCCACCGGAAACCACAGGCCGCGGCGGCGAGCGACCCCAATTGGTCGCGGCCGACCCATGGCTGGGGAGAACTCGCGGCGGCCTATCGGGCACAATGGGAGGCAGGGCTGAAGCTCCCCATTCCGATGGTGGTGCCGATGACCTCGGGATTCGATCGCACCCCCTGGGGCGGCTTCGCGACCGATCGGCTCCACGACCGCTCAATCTCGGACGATCGCGGATTTCGCGCGCATCTCGTCGCCGCGCGCGACACGATGCGCCGCCCCGGCCCGACGCGATCGGGTCTGGGCGTCGTTTGCTGCTGGAACGAATATGGCGAGGGCATCTTTATCGAGCCGACCACGCGGGGCCGTTTCGCTCGGCTCGAAGCGATCCGCGACGTGTTCCAGCCCCGACGACGACAGGGCGGCCGACGATAGGATTGCCGTCTTTACAGCCTGTATGCCCGCTGCCACAGCCCTTAACCGATCGGTTGGTTGGTTCCGACCACATGAGATGGACGATACAAGATGACATCGATGTGGGGCAGATTGATGCGCCCGGCGAGCGCACATTTCCGCAACAAGCGACTAACGATGCTCAAGACGCTGTTCCCGGAGATTGCATCCTATTCGATCCTCGACGTCGGCGGCTCGTTCCACTTCTGGGACGTTGCCGGACCGGTGCTGGGCAGTCGCGACGTGACCGTTCTCAACATCGCCGAGGGCGGGCAGCTGGGCGAGCCGTCCACGATCACTGACACGCTGTGCGTCCAGCTCTATGACGGGCAGCACATTCCGTTCGAGGACGACCGGTTCGATCTGGTGATCTGCAACTCGGTGATCGAGCACGTGCCCCCCCCGCTGCGCGCGCAGTTGGTCTCTGAACTGAACCGTGTCGGCAAGCGGCTCTACGTCCAGACGCCGGCGATGGAGTTTCCGCTGGAGCTGCATTTCGTCATGCCCGGGTTGCACTGGCTGCCACGCGGTCTGGGGCGCCGGGTCGCCTTTGTGACACCCTATGCGGCGATCGTGCGCGACAAGGCTACGATCCTGGAATATTTCGACGAGGTGCACCTGCTGAGCAAGGCCGCCTTCACGAAATTGTTCGGAAAGGCGGGCTATGTGCCGGAGCGCTTCATGGGCCTGACGAAATCGCACCAGATCGTGCGGTCCTCCACGGATCGCTAATCCGGGCGCTGCCGCGCTGCGGTTCGCGCGATCCTGACGATAGTACCTGACCTTCATCTTTGCGCACGCGCGGCAGGGCTGCGACGAGCCCCGCGGCCAACCCGAAGATGGCGTTGAGGTGAACCGTCGACGCTTGGCTCGCGATCAGCAGCGAGATAAAGGCGGCAAGATAGCCGCAATGGTCCAGTGAACCGGCGCGGACCCATTTGAAGCCGCGGTTCAGGAGCAGGACCAGGAAGCCGACGTAGATGCCCAGGCCCAAGATGCCCGAATCATGCAAGATGTTGACCATCATCTGCGAAATCCACAGGTTGTTGGCATTGTCCTGCCCGCCGACTGCACGCAGCAAAGCAGCGTTCTGCAACCCGAAGTCGCCTGGACCGCGACCCAGGACCGGGGACGTCCAGATGTTGCTGATCGCCAGCTTGAGAAGATAGGCTCGCGAGGTGATGGCGTCATCGCGCGCCAGGAACCTGTCGTAGACATCCGAGATGGAGGGAAGCACAACCAACAGCAGCATGCTCATCAGGATGCCGATCCATATTGGCACGATGATGGCCGCCGACAGGTTCGAGCGCCTGCTGATCGCTCGAAAAGCGCCGAACAGGATGCCACCCAGCACTAGACCGATGATCGGCCCCTTCGACAGGGCGCCCAGAAAGGCGATCAGGGCCAGCGCATACATGATGACCGTAGGCGTGTTCAGCTTGGCGCGCGGCAGGGACAGCAGGAGCAGGAAGCCCAGCGCCGACCCGAACAGGTTCGGCTCGACCACCGTCAGCTTGAGGCGCCCGGCCGGATCGACCAGGCCTAGCAACTGGCGATCCGACCGCAACACCGCATAGGCCAGCAGGACCAAGACGCCGCCGATGCCCGCGATCCAGAGGAGCGTTCGAACGATGCGGTCCATCATCGCGCCATCGACACGATGTTCGGTGACCAGCGCGAAATAGGCGATCGGCACGATCGCGATCAGCAGCGCGGGCAGGTGCGGTGCGAAGCTGTCGCTCGCCAGCGCGGCGACGGACAGGATCATGGCCCACGCAGTCCAGGTCCACAGCAGGCGCCGGATCGCTGGAAACGTCGGCCTCGCGAGCCGATGCGCCAGTACGCCGATGAGCAGCAATCCGTATATGCGCTCGAACGCGAAGTTGAAGCTGCCAATCTTGAAGGCGATGCCGCTCGTCATGATGCCCGCGAACGCAAGCAGCAACAGGGCGTCATGCCAGGACCATCGCACCGGCTCGCGCGGACGGTGGCGCGCGGCGAGTGCGGGGGGGCGCAAACGACCGGAATCGAACGCCATCGTCATGCCGACCCTCGCATGATCCCGGTTCGACGACATCCACCCGGCGCGTGGAGGCGTTCGGGCAACGATCCTGCGGTCCGGTCGGTCGGTTCGGTCACGTCCATGATTCCGGGGCCTTACAGCGTGCGGTACGCCGTGCCCAGCAGGTTGGCAGGCACGTGCTATCAGCCTAGACGCCAGCTGCTTCAGTACGGCGGGAGTGAATGACCAAGCATCTCAACATCATGGGCACGCGGGGCGTTCCGGCGGCGCATAGCGGCTACGAGTATTTCGCCGCCGCGCTCGCGCCCTGGCTGGTCCGGCAGGGCTGGAGCGTTAACGTCTATTGCCAGGACGACCACGGCGTCGACGGCTTCGAAGACGAGTGGAACGGCGTGCGCCGCATTCATTTCGTACCGCGCACCAAAGGCACGCTCGGCACCATGGAGTTCGACGCCAGATGCGTGCGCGACGTGCTCGGGCGCCCGGGCATCGACCTCGTGCTCGGCTACAACACCGCTGTATTCAACATCGTCCAGCGCCTCGCCGGGCGCCGCGTCGCGATGAACATGGACGGCATTGAATGGCGGCGCGGCAAATGGTCTCTGCCCGCCAAGGCCTGGTTCTACCTCAACGAGCTTATCGGCGGCAACATTGTCAACCTGCCGATCGCCGATCATCCCGAGATGAAGAAGCACCTGCGCCCGCGCACCTTTCGCGACATCACCATGATCCCGTACGGTGCGGACATCGTCACCGATGCGCCGGTCGAGCCGCTGGCACGCTTCGGCGTCGAGCCTGGCCGCTATTTCATCAAGATCGGCCGCACCGTGCCGGAAAATTCAATCCTGGAGATCGTCCGCGCCTATTCCCGCCAACCGCGCGATACCAAGCTGGTCGTACTGGGCAACTTCCTACCCGACAATGCCTATCACGTCGCCTGTCGGCAGGCGGCGAGCGCCGACGTGGTCTTTCCCGGCGCGATCTTCGACCATGCGATCGTCCACCCCCTACGCTTTCACGCGCGCGCCTACATCCACGGCCATACGGTGGGGGGCACCAACCCGTCGTTGTGCGAGGCGCTGGGCGCGGGCAATGCGGTGATCGCGCACGGCAACCGCTTCAATCGGTGGGTCGCGGGCGAGGGTCAGCTCTATTTCGAGAACGAAGACGAATGCGACGCGGCGATCCGCGAATTGCTCACCAGCGATGCCCGCGTCGAACAGGCAAAAGCAGCGGCGCGGGCGCGCCACGCCGAAGCGTTCACCTGGCCGATCGTCCTGTCGGCCTACGAACGCGCGCTCAGCGCGATGATCCGCTGACGACGGCGGCCGCGGCAGGCACGACGACGATGTCGTCGACCCACGGACTATCGCCGAGATAGCCGACATTGGATGCAGAGGCGATGCTAAGCCACTGGCCCCTGCACCCGGCCGGGACGGTGAACGCCATCGACCAGCGGCGCGGTGCCTCTCCCACCGGGAAGCTCGCCGTGGCGATCGCGGCGACATTGCCCGCCGTGGCGCAGGCGAGCGAGACGGTGGGCGGCGACAGCATTCCCGCCGGAACCGCGCCGCTCAGTGCTTGGAGCCGGTAACGGCCCGGCGGCAGCACCAGCAACTGCCGGGCCACGTCCCGACCGTCGTTGCCCGCAACGCTGAGCGCCGTCCCGCGCGCGCCCTCGCGCGGCTCGCGCGTCGCGGAACGGTCGGTGTCGTCGACCAGTTGCCAGTCGAACGGAGCCAGGCCATGGTCACGCTCGAACCCACCGTCGACGACGGCAGTCGGGCGCAGACCGGTGACGTCATCGTACAATGCACGTGCCTGGGCATATTCACCCAGCCAGGTCAGCCGGGCCAGGATCTGCGCCAGCCGGGCATGGTCCACCTCGGACGCGGGATCCAGCCGCAGGCCGCCCGCGACCAGCCGGATCGCGACCGGAGATTTCGCGACCATCGCGAAGCGACCGAGAAAGTCCGACCACCATTCCGGCCGCGCGGTCAGCCACGCGGCAAGCAGCCGGGCGATGGCGGGATCGTCCGCCGCCTGCGCCAGGACGGGCAGCAGCACGGCTCGGCTTTCCTGAGAGGTGCGCATCGCGCGATCATAATGAGTGAGCGCGCCGGCGACGTCGCCGGCCTGCACTCGGTCCTCGATCAGCCACATCTGGGTCGGCAGGTCGCGTCGCGACAGCCCTTCGCCCTGCGCGATGACCGCACGCGCCTGCGTCAGATCGCCGCGTGCGAGGCGGCTCAACGCGACATCGCGCGCGGCTTCGGCGCTGACCGGAGTACGCGCGAGCACGGCCTCCCCCAGTGCCGCAGCGCGATCCGCCTGCGCGCGCGATGGATTTTGGGCGAGCAGCGCGGTCGCCACCCCAACCTTGGCAGTGTCGACCGGCCAGCGGGCGAGCGCTCCCTGCGGATCGGCGCGCGCCGTCACCATTCCGGCGGTGAACAGTCCGGCAAAGGCCGCGCCCGCAAACGTGACGATCGCCGCGGCGGTCGTCGCCGCGATCCGCATCCCGCTCATCACGCGCTTTCGCCCGCCGCCCGGCCGGCGTCACCCGATGCGGTGCGCGGCGCGACCGGTGCGGTCGCTAGCCAGCAGCAGGCGATGGCGAAGACCGACGCCATGATGGCGGTGCGCAGGGGATAGTCGACCAGGCTCGCCAGCAGCATCAGCACGACGATTGCGACCGCCGCCTTGCCCAGCCCGGCCGGATCCGCCGATCGGCGCAGTCGGATGGCCGCGACCCCCCGGGTGCCGATCCACGCCACGAATGCGACGATCAGGAGCAGCGCGGGCAGCCCTCCCGACATCACCGTCTCGACCAGATCGTTGTGCGCCCGGTTGAAATAGGAGGAATGGAGAAAGGCGTCAGGTTCGTAGCCGCGATACACCGGGTCGAACGCCCCATAGCCTATACCGAACGGCCAGAAATCGCGGGTCATCCGGATGATGATCGGGAAACTGCGGAATCGCGCCTCGTTGCTGGGATCGACCAGCGCACCCAGGCGATCGACCGAAAGCGCGCGGCCGCTGGCCATGACCGCGACGACAACGACGATGACGAGGGCAAGCCCGGCGACGCCGAGCGCCAGTATTGCGAATCGCTGGCGTCGTCCGGCACCGCGTTGTCGCTGAACGAGCATCGCGGCCGCAACGACGAGCGCCGCCAGCCCCAGCATCATGCCCTGTCGCGAGCCGCTGAGCAGGGTCAGCGGCAGCAGGATCGCGGTCGCGGCACCCAGCGCCAGCCAGCGGGGCAACGGACCGGGGACACGATGCCTGAGCAGCACCGCGACGATCGGCAGCATCGCCGCCATCAGGACTGCACCGTGATTGCGGTTGGTCAGGAATCCGGTGACGACGCCATCGTCGCTCTGCGCCGCGAGAGAACCGGTGCTTCCGACCGCCTGCAACAGGCCGAGCGCGGCGCTCGCCACACCCAGCGCCAGAACGATCCACACCGTGTTCCAGCGGTCGCCCTCGCCCATCCCGGCAAAGGCGACCAGCACCGCCACCACGGGCAACAGCGCCAGCAGGCCGTTGATCGTGAGGTCGGGAACCAGCGAGATGGGACGCGCCACGCCCGTCGCCAGCGCGACGATGCCGGCATAGCGATCGTGGCCCGGCATCGCGATCCACCAGGCGGCCGGAAGCGGCACCAGCTGGATCGCCATCGTCGCTGCAAAGATCGCAAGCAGCGCCGCGGGCACGCGCAGGCCACGCCAGTCCCACACGCCCGGCAGCACCGCCATCACACCGATGCCCAGCACCAGCAGGGGCCTGAGCACGGCCAGCGATGGCATGGTCGCGCGGTACGACCCGCCGGTGAAGGCGCACACCGCGATCAGGGTCGCCAGGATTACGAACCGCTGGCGCGAGCCGTCGCGAAGAAACCCTCCGCCACCACGGCCTCGCCTCTCGGAAGGGCGGTCAGAACGCATAGACGCGGCCTCCTACGGAGGCACCCCGGCCTTGTCCAGCCGACCCGGCATCCGCCCGGGACCAGCGCCGACGGCCCGCTCGCTTGCCAGAAACCGGCCCGACTTCTATAGCATAAAACATCCGGCCCGCGCGCCGTCATCGGGATCCTTGCCCTTACCATGTCGAATGTACGTGCGCCGCGTGCGCGTCAGACCGCCCACGCATACGGCGTCGCGGCATTGGCCATGCTGCTCGGGCTTCAGGGGTGCGCATCGGGACCGGCACCACTCGCAGAGACGGGCACCGCCGCCTATCGACTGATCCCGCCGGTCGGCCAGGATCCCAATGCCAGCGCCGACTATCTGATTGGTCCGCTCGACGTCCTGACGATCACCGTGTTCCAGGAAAAGGACCTGTCACTGGAGGAGGTTCCGGTCGACGCCAGCGGCAACATCATCTTTCCGCTGATCGGGCAGATCCAGGTTGCCGGCAAGAGCAGCGCGGAAGTCTCCCGGCTGATCGGCTCACGGCTTGGCGAACGCTTTCTGGTCAACCCGCAGGTGTCCGTCCTCATCAAGACTTCGGTGTCCCAGAAGGTGACCGTCGATGGCGAGGTCAAGGAATCCGGGGTCTATGCACTGCAGGGCCAGACTTCGCTCCTGCAGGCAGTCGCTATGGCCAAGGGCGCATCCGACGTTGCCATGCTCGAACAAGTCGTCGTGTTCCGCACGATCGGCAACACCCGCTACGCGGCGATGTTCGATCTGGACGCGATCCAGAACGGCCGTGCCGCCGACCCGCAGATTCGTGCCGACGACATCGTCGTCGTCGGCCGTTCGAGCAAAAAGGTCTTCATCCGCAACCTGCTCGCCGCGGCACCGGCCCTGACTACGGCCTTCGTCGCGATCCAGCAGATCGTGCGCAATTGAGATCGATATGAATGTGAATCCGTCGCTCGATAGCCTGCAGGACCGCCGCGATATCTACGTTGACGATGTCGAGCCTGCAACGTTCGATTTCAGCCTGCGCCAGATCTGGGCGGCGGCCTATCGCAACCGCCTCGTCCTGCTGGTCGCGATCGCGGCCTGCCTGCTGCTCAGCGTCATTTACCTGATCCTCGCGACACCGGTCTACCAGGCGCAGGCGTCGGTAAAGATCGAGGAGCAGTCGACCCGCATCCTCAAGACCGACGACAACGAGGCAGCGCGCAGTTCGATCGACGCCGAGCGCTTCCTGCAGACCCAGCTCGACATCGTTCGCAGTCGTTCGGTCGCACTCGCGGTCGCGCGCGACCTGCATCTCTTCAACAACAGCCGCTTCTTGACCGCGATGCACATGCCGCTCGCGCTCAAGCCATCGGCGATCCTGACGCCACGCCAGGCGGAGGAAGAGCGCGTCCTGACCATCCTGCGCGAAAACATGAGCGTCAGCCTGCCGCCCGATTCGCGAGTCGCCATCATCAGCTTTCGCAGCCCGGATCCCAAGCTCGCCGCCCAGATCGCCGACAGCTTCGCTGAAAGCTACATCCGCACCGACCTGCAGCGGCGTTACGACGCCAGCGCCTATGCCCGCCAGTTCATCACCAGGCAGCTTGCCGACGCCAAGCAGCAGCTCGAGCGTTCCGAACGCGCGGCGATCGACTATTCGAGCGCCCAGCGCCTGATCGACGCCAGCAACGGCACTGAAACGACGGACGGCCCCGCCTCGCCCAAGTCGCTGACGGTGTCGCGGCTTGTCGCGATCAACGCCGCTTATGCCGATTCGGTCGCCAAGCGTACGCAGGCCGAGCAGAAATGGCGGCAGGCGCAGGGCGCGCAGATCATGGCGGTGCCCGAAGTGCTAGGCAACCTGGCGATCCAGAACCTCCTGCAAAACCGCGCAGAAGCGATCGCCGACTATCAAAATCAGCGCCAGACCCGGAAAGCGGACTATCCCTCGGTGATGCAGGCCAACGCCAAGGTCGTGGCATTCGACCAGCAGATCGCGACGCTGGCCGGCGAGATCCGGTCGACCTTGCGCTCGCAATACGAGGCCGCGCAGCGCCAGGAACAAGCGTTCAAGGGCCAGATCAGCGGTCTAGAGCAGGCGACGCTGGGCGAACAGCAGCGCAACGTCCAGCTCTCAATCCTGCGCCGGGCGACCGACACCAGCCGCTCGCTCTACGATACGCTGCTTCAGCGCTACCGCGAGTTGAACGCCGAGGCCGGCATCCAGCCGAATAATATCCAGCTTATCGACCGCGCCGATCTGCCATCCAAGCCAGTGTCGCCAAAATTGGTGCTGACGCTGCTGATCGGGCTGCTCGCTGGACTCGTGACCGGCATCGCCGCGGTCTTCGCAATGGAGCATCTGAACGACACGGTGCGCTCGGGCGACGAGATCAACCGGCGCGTCGGCATGCCCTTCCTGGGCTCGGTGCCGGAAACCCGGGACGAACTCGGTACGGCGCTCCAGGACCGCAAGTCGACCATCTCGGAAGCGTACAGCAGCATCCGCGCCTCGCTGCTCATGTCGTCGCGTAGCGGACTGCCGCGCACGCTTGCCTTCACCAGCGTCCAGGCCGGCGAAGGCAAAACCACCTCGAGCTTTGCGACCGCGACCGGGCTCGCTCGCATCGGCAAGCGTGTCGTGATCATCGACTGCGACCTGCGGCGCCCCGCGCTCCACAAGGCGTTCGGGATCCCCAACGGCCGCGGGATGACCGATTATCTGTCCGGTCAGGCGGGTGTGGACGAACTGCTGGTGCTGGGTGGCGTCGACAACGTCACAGTCATTACCTGCGGCGAAATTCCGCCCAATCCGACCGAATTGCTGTCGGGACCGCTGTTTGCCGAGTTGCTGGCGACGCTACCGGATCGGTTCGATGCAGTGATTGTTGACGCCCCCCCGATCCTGGGGCTGGCCGATGCAGTGATCGTCGGCGCGAACGTCGAAGGCGTCGTGCTGGTGATGGAATCAGGCCGGAACTACCACGGCGGGCTGCGCTCGTCGGTCGCCCGCCTGCGCAAAGCAGGCAGCCACCTCGTCGGCGCAGTGCTCACCAAGCAGAACATGCGCGACCTCGGCTATACCTACGCCCAGGACTATCACTACAGCTACGGCCACAAGGCCTGACCCGCCCGAGTGGGCGGGACGACGATCTTTAGCGAGGTTGCCAGATCTCGGGCAGCACCACGTCGGCGACGCGTGCGTCATTTGCCACGTCCAGCGGATGCGGAAACGTCAACGGCCGCTTCTCGAAGGTCGCCCGGTCACGGCGGTGGAAGGTAAATTCGAGATAGGGAGGAATGCCGATATCTCCCTTGGCAAAGGCCGGGCCGGCGTTGTTGGGATGGATATGCACCACCGTATGGGTGCGCAGCAGCTTGTCGAACACCGACGCTATCTGGTCGAACCCGAATGGCGTGAACAGGCTGTTGAGCGCGTGGAACTCGATCACCATGACCCGGAACCGCTGCATCAGCGCGTCCGAGGTCGATTGCAGGACGCGGTATTCGGCACCTTCGATATCCATCTCGAGCAGCAGGTCGGATCCCGGCGCGATCGGCGCGCAATAATCGTCGAGCGTGACGGTGGTGTCGGAATTGTAGGTATCGAAAAACAGCCTGGAGAAATGGAAATGTGGATTATCGGTCGGCGGCCCGTCGACCGAAGCGTCGGCCATATAGACATCCATCCCGCGCGTCGCAGCGTCGGTATCGAAGCTGCATTCGTCCGATACGCCTGGCGAGATGCAGGCGGCGATGCCGTCGAGATCGTCGGGCACCAGATAGCCGCCGTCGTGTGCGCCACCCATGCGGATCAACGGAATGTCCGACGACACCGGCCGGAGTCGTTCAATCAGGGCCCGAATCGGCGCATCCGCCATCGCCCGCTCGGACCACATCTTACGCTCGAGCAGCATTTCGCGAACCCGCTGCTTCAACGCCCAGATCGTTTCCTGCCGCATGGGCCCTTGCTTTCCTTTTCGGATCATCCGTCCTTCCGAACGGCGCGGGCCGTTTGTCGCAATTGCCGCAGAGGCGCAAGCCGAGCCCAGCGCCCCGCCCAGCCCCTCGTGTTGCCGCATTCCGGATCGCCTCCTACAAAGCGCCGCACCGACCAGCCCGCCTTTCCCCCTGCAAGCGAAACCGATGACCCAGTTTTTCGATGTGACCGAGCTTGTCTGCCTGCGGTTCAATTCCGGCATCCAGCGGGTGGTGCGCGAAGTCGTCGGGCGGGCGGTCGATCGGCCGCACGAGCCCGCCGTCGCGGTGATCGCGGTCGGCAAGCGTTTCCATCGGCTCACGCCCGAAGGCCGGGCGGCGATGACCGGCCAGGGCGTAGCCGCGACCGGCGCACTGCCCAGCGGGGACAGCCGCATCAAGGCGGTGCTGCGCCGCGTGCCGGCGCTGTTCATGCTGGCCCGGCGCGCCTCTTTCCATCGACGTCTCAAGGCGATGCGGACTTTGTACGAAGCCGATCCGGTCGCCCTCAGCTCCGGCGACACGCTGGTGCTGATCGATACGCTGTGGAGTGGCGGTGCCACGCTGGACGCCGCGGCTTCGGCGCGGTCCCGCGGCGCACGGATCGCGCTGGTCGTGTACGACCTCTTCCCGATCACCCATTCCCAATGGGCGTCGCGCGAGGTGGCCTATTATTTTCCGCGAATGATCGGACGGGCGCTGGCGCTGGCCGAGGGGGCGGTGACGATTTCCCGCGAGGGGACGCGCGAGCTCTTGGCGCATGCGCCGGGGCTCGATCCGACGAGGGTCGCTCATGCCTATCTGGGGCACGACTTCGCCCCGAGCGCGGCGGCTCCCGACCCGCTCGAGGCCTTTCCGCAGGGGCTGTGGCAAGGCAGCGGGCGAACGTACCTGATGGTCGGAACCATCGAGGCGCGCAAAGGCCACGATTATGTGCTCAACGCCTTCGAACAACTGTGGGCGGCGGGCGGCGAGCAGACGCTGCTGATCATCGGCAAGCCGGGATGGCATGCCGACGCCCTGCTCGCACGCGCGGCCGCGCATCCCCGGCGCGGACACCACCTGTTCCTGATCCACGACGCCTCCGACCTGCTGCTCCGATCGGCGATCGAACGATGTGATGCGCTGGTCATGGCGTCGTCGCTCGAGGGCTTCGGCCTGCCGCTGGTCGAGGCGCTATCCGCCGGTCGGCCGGTGCTCGCCTCCGACATTCCCGTGTTCCGCGAGATCGCCGACGGGGCGGCGACGTTCTTCCGCTGCGGCGATGCGGACGCCATGGCCGAGGCGATCCGGCGCTTCGAGGCGAACCCCGAGGCTGCACGCGACCGCGCGCAGGCCTTCCACTGGAGCGACTGGAACGAGGCGGCGAGCGGGTTCCTGGCCGCGATCGAGACGATACTCCCCCCACCCGATCGCGGGGATCAGGTCGCGGCGGTCGGCTGATCGATCCTGCGGTCGCGGTAACGAAGGTAAATGTGCCAGCGCCAGGGCAGATTCACCACCACCGTCACCGCCAGATAAGCCAGCGCGACCGCGGTAATCCCGTATCGGGCGGTGATCCAGGCGGACAGCGCGGTGAGCCCGCCGATCACCAGCGACGACGCGACCAGCGGCTCCTCCTTGTGGGCGCGGACATAGATCGCCATGCAGAAGACGACTCCCGCGGCGATCGTGGCCCCGCTCATCAGCGCGATGTCGACGACCCCAACGATCCGATCGACGAATGCGAGGCCAAGCCAGTCGGCACTCCACACGGCGGCGATCAGCGCCAGGCAGGCGACCGCTAGCAACGCGACCGTCTTGATCGACGCATCCCGAAACGCGCGGTCGAGCGCCCCCCGGTCGCCCCGTGCGATCAGTTCGCCGAAGCGCGGCGCGCGCGCGGTGGTCCAACTCGTGCCCAATGCCGAAAGCTGCGACATCAGCGAGAAGGTGAGGCCCCAGCGCCCGGCCACCACCGCGCCCTGATAGGCGAACAGCAGCGGCGTGAAGACCATCATCGCGAGATACCCGCCGACCCAGCTCAGCGCGACCCGCCATTGCAGGTCGAGGATCTCGCGCCGCCAGCCGGGCTCCTGCACCGCCGCCTTGTCGCCGCGCCGGACGTCGCGGTGAAAGAAGTTGGGCACCGAGCGGTCGCGCACCAGCCAGCGGAGGCTCAACGCCACCTGGGTCAGCGGCAACGCGACCACCGCCCACAGCCCCAGCCCGGCCCATAGCATCGCCATGAGCAGGGTATACCCGATCAGCGTCTGCGCCAGCCTGAGTGCGGCGACCTTGCCCGGAAAGCCGGCACCCTCGACGAAGGCCAGGCGCGGGCTGAGGTACAGGTTGATGCCGGTGAGCCCGATCAGACAGACCCATGGTGCCAGCCATTGCGCTGATGGCAGCGTGCCGAACCGGTGGAAATAAACCCCACCGGCAACGCTGACGACCGTCACGAACAGCCCGCTGACGCTCAGATACCAGCGTTCGGCGAAGCGGGCGAAGAAGGCCAGACGCCGACCGTGCGGGCTGGCGAGCAGGCCGGACACGGGAACGTCTTCGGGCAGGAACGGGAATTCGTGACTGGTAACCTGCACCAAAATCTGGGTGAGCCCCAGCTCGAACAGGACCTGCAGCGCGATAATGCTGGCGAAGGTGTAATAATAGCCCTGCTGGGTCGCCGACAGGAAATGGATGACCGGGAACAGCGACACGAAACCGGCAAGCATGCTGGCCAACCGGGCCAGGAACGTCCAGCCGACATTGGCGTCCACGCCAGTCAGGCGCAACAGGCGCCGCATCAAATCGGGGCGCGCTTTCGGGCTATTCATCAACTGTCTTTTCCCGAACTGCCCGGCGGTACGCGGCACCGGCATCATGGCCGCACGCTGCCCTAGCCGAGCATCGCCGTCGTCGCAAAGCCCCGGTACGGGCGGACGCCGCGCCCGGTGCTCCACCACCCCGCGCTATTGTCACTTCCCACCCCCTCTTCTACACGCGACGCGTTCATGAACGACACCCGGCCCCGGTGCCCAGGATCGGTTGCGGGGCGGCCCGCCGCCTTCTTCGATCGCGACGGCGTGCTCAACGTCGATCACGGCTATGTCCACGATCCGCGTCAGCTGGACCTGATCGACGGCGCGGTCGAGGCGGTGCGGCTGTGCAATGCTGCAGGCTATCTGGTGCTGGTCGTGACCAATCAGTCGGGCGTGGCGCGCGGGCTGTTCGACGAGGCGTCGGTCAGGCGTTTCCACCGGGCGCTGCAAGAGCGCTTCGCTCGCGCAGGCGCGACTATCGACGACATCCGCTACTGCCCTCACCATCCGGACGCAGGCAGCAGCGCCCATACCGGCGACTGCGACTGCCGCAAGCCCAGGCCCGGAATGCTGCTCGACCTGGCCCGCGCCTGGTCGATCGACATGACGCGGTCGTTCCTGATCGGGGACAAGCCCAGCGACATCGCGGCAGCCGCTGCGGCCGACATCCCCGGGCTGCTCTACGAAGGAAACGACCTGCCCGGACTTGTGCAAACCGGGCTGGTGCAAACCGGGCTCGCGGGGCACGCGCGGCGATCTCTGGCCACGCCGCTCGGTCGACGTTCCCTTTGAGGCAATACCGGGAACCCATGCGCAACAGATCGACCATCTCCGACTTCCTGACCGGGCGCGCGCTGCCGTTATGGGCCGGTGCCGGGTTCGATCACGACGTCGGCGGTTTCGTCGAGCGGCTGTGCGCGGACGGTCGGCCCGATCTCGCCGTAGCCAAGCGCGTCCGCGTCCAGGCGCGGCAGATCTACGTTTATGCGCACGCGGCACTGCTCGGAATGTGGCCGACAGGTGGTGAACTCGCTCTGCGCGGTTTCGATTTCCTCGATCGGCATGCACGCGCGGGCGACGCCGCGGACGGGTTCATCCATTCGGTGTCCCGCGACGGACAGCCGCTCGACACCCGCTGCGACAGCTACGATCACGCCTTCCTGCTGTTTGCCTTTAGCTGGCTCTACCGCGCCTCGGGGTCTCCGGACGTCCGGCGTGCGATGGACGAGGTCATCGCCGTGATCGACGCGCGGCTGTCGCTGTCCGATGGCGGCGTCGCGGTCGACACGAGCGGGACGGCCGAACGCCAGCAGAATCCCAATATGCACCTGTTTGAAGCCCTCCTGGCCGCGGCCGAAGCAACCGGAGAAGAGCAATTCCTTGTCCGCGCTGACGCGCTCTATCGACTCTTCGCGGATCGGCTGTTCGACCGGGATGCCGGCGTACTGCGCGAGTTCTACGCGAGCGACTGGCGTCCCGCGCCGGGGGATCGAGGCGACATCATTGAGCCGGGACACCATTGCGAGTGGATTTGGCTGCTCAAGCGACATGCCGACGCGCACCGCCGGCCCGTGGCGGGTGAAGCATTACGCCTCGCCGATTTCGTCGAGCGGTTTGGCCGCAGCGGTGGCGCGGCGCTGCTGTGCGATGAACTCAAGGTCGATGGGAGACCGCGCAAGACGGGCACGCGCATCTGGCCGCAAACTGAAGCGATCAAGGCGGAGATCGCGCTGGGGGAAATTGCGTGTCGGCCGCCTGGTGCGCGCGTCGATACGATTGTCGACGAACTGTTCGCAAAGTTCCTGGACCGCCCCATCGGCGGGGCCTGGCTGGACCGGATTGACGCGGCCGGGACTCCGGTCACGAGCAGCATTCCGGCCAGCACCCTCTATCATCTATTTCTGGCGTTCGCCGAATACCTTATCGTCGGGAGGGCGGCATGACCGACGTGACGCGCCTTACCCCGCCGCTCCGTCGGGGACCATTTGCCGTACCGCGCCCACCGATGATTGGCCGCTACCTGATCCGAAGTTCTGCGAAGGCGGCCGTGATGCGTCTGGCGGACACGGCGCTGTCGCTCTTGCCCATTCGCCGTCCTCCCGCGCCCGCCGCGCCCCGGCGCATTCTGCTGGCGAATTGGGCCCATCTCGGTGACCTGACCACCGCATTAGGCGCGGTGAGGCTGGTGCGCGAACGCTTTCCCGACGCGCACCTCGGCTTTCTCGCGAGCAGTTGGGGCAAGGTCGTCATCGCGCAATCAGGGCTGGTCGACGCTGTGCACATCGTCGATCATCCTAGGATGAACCGAACGGCGGTCGGCAGGAAACAAAAGGTCGCGCTCTATCGGCGGACGCTTGCGGCCGCCACGCGCGATATTTGCTCGATCGGATATGAGGTCGCGATTGACTTCTATTTCTACTTTCCGCCCGCCCACCCGCAGTTCTGGCGTTGGGGCATACCCGTCAGGGTCGGTTACGACAGTGGCGGTGGTGGCCCTTTATTGACGCACCCGGTCCCGTGGCGTAGTCGCGAGCGGCCGGTATCGGAGCATTACGCCGATTTGCTGGAGGCGGTCTGGCCCGGCATCGTTCCCAACAGCGATGCGCTACGCCCCCGCCTGAGCCATGAGCAGAGCGATCACTTGCCGAACGCCCTCGCGGGGCAGCAGCCGTATATAGTGCTGCATCCGGGTGCCGGCGCGCCGTTCAAGGATTGGGGGCCGGCGCGATGGGAGACGCTCATTGATCGCCTTGCCGACGATCGTCGCGTCGCGAATCATGCGTTGGTGCTGACCGGTGCCGGCGAAGTGGAAATCGCCTATGCCAACGCTCTGGCGCAAAGACGACCCGGCATTATCAACTTGGCAGGCCGGGTTGACTGGACGGCGTTCGTCGCGACCATCACGGCCGCCGAAGCGGTTATCTGTCCTGACACGGTAACCGGCCATATAGCCGCGGCTGTGGATACACCGTTCGTGGCCCTGTTCACTGGCACGAACGATACATATCACTGGGCGCCGAACGGTCGGCGCGGGCGCGTATTGATCGAGGATGTGGCGTGCGCTCCGTGTCATCGCGTCGGCTGCGCGGTCATGGCGTGCGTGCGCGACATCTCTCCGGAAGCCGTCATCGCTTCATTGGTCGAGGTTATGCAGGCCGACGCGTGATGTGCGACCCGGGTCTCAATTATAGGGATCGGCGGCGACTAGATACCGCCGAACATAGTCACCTATACCCTCCTCGAGCGAACGAAACGGTTGGGAATACCCGGCCGCGCGCAGCCGCTCGATGCGGGCTTCGGTATAATATTGATACTTCGCCTGCAACTGGTTTGGCATTTCGACAAATTCGATCCGCTCGGGACGGTCGAGAGCTGCGAAGATGGCTCGTCCCAGATCCAGCCACGAGCGCGCGTGGCCCGTGCCGACGTTGAAAAGTCCCGAAACTTCCGGATGCGACAACATCCATAGGATGACATCGACGCAATCCTGCACGTGGATGAAGTCGCGCGATTGTCCACCATTGGCATAATCGGACCGATAACTACGAAACAGGCGCAAGGCCTTCCCCTCGGCGACGTGCGCGCAGTTCTGCGCGATGACGCTCTTCATCGAACCTTTATGATATTCGTTCGGGCCATAGACGTTGAAGAATTTCAGGCCGACACATTGAGGGGGGGCGGGCGCGCCCCGCTCGCCCAGCGTCGCGATACGCCGATCAACGAAATGCTTGCTCCAGCCATAAGCGTTGAGCGGACGCAGGCGCGCCAGCGCGTCGAGCGAACTGTCGTCATCAAACCCTTCGTCGCCATCGCCATAAGTAGCGGCAGACGAGGCATAGATGAACGCCACCCCCCGCCGCGCGCACCAGTGCCACAGGTCCAGCGTTAGCCGGATGTTGTTGGCGACGATCGCATCCACATCGGTTTCCGTCGTCGCGCTGATCGCGCCCATGTGGACGATAGCCTTCAGATCGCCCCCCGCTCGCTCCAGCCAGGCAAGGAGGTCCGCCGGCATGATCAAGTCAGCAATCGCGTGCTTGGCGATGTTCCGCCAGCGACTGTCGTCCCGTAACCAGTCGCAGACGACGACGTCGCGGCCCTGCGCGGCCAAGGCCGCGGCGACGTTGGAGCCAATGAAGCCCGCGCCCCCGGTAACCAGGATCATCAGAGCGCCTCCTCGGCAAGGCGGGAGATGATCGCGGTCGTGCTGTGTCCGGGTACGATATCCGCCAGAAAGACCCGGCCGCCATATGACTGGACAAGATCGGCGCCGACCACCTCCTCGATTGCATAGTCCTTGCCCTTGATGAGCACGTCGGGCCGGACCGCCGCGATCAGATCGATCGGCGTGTCGGCGTCGAAGACGACCACCAGGTCGACCGCGGCCAGCGAACTCAGGACGATCGCGCGGGCTACCTCCGACTGGACGGGCCGGGTCGCCCCCTTCAACCGGCGGATCGATGCATCGGAATTGAGACCGACGATCAACCGGTCGCAGGTCGCCCGCGCTTGGGCCAATTGCGACACATGGCCGGGATGGATGAGGTCGAAGCAGCCGTTGGTAAAGCCGATCCGCTTGCCGCCCGCGCGCCAGCGCTCGACCAAGTCGACCGCCGCGTCGCGGGTGACAATCTGGCGTTCGACACCGCCGACCTCCGCATTGCGCAACGCGTGCGCCAGTTCCGGCGCGGTGATGACCGCCGTCCCCGGCTTGCCCACGGCAAGGCCCGCGGCACGGTTGCCGAGTTCCACCGCTCCGGCGAGGTCGATATGCGCGGCCAGTGCCAGCGCGACGGTTGCCACCACGGTGTCGCCGGCCCCCGAGACGTCGAATACCTCTCGCGCTACCGCGGGCAGATGCACCGGCGGGCGGTCGCGCGCGACCAGGGTCATGCCGCTCGCGCCCCGCGTGACCAGCACTGCCTGGGTCGCTGGCATCGCGCTCATCAATGCGCGGCCGGCGCGTTCCGTATCCTCATCCATGTGGCAGGTCGTGCCGCTAGCTGCCGCGGCTTCCGTTGCGTTGGGCGTCAACAGCGTGACCCCGTCGTACCGGCCGACATCCGTGCTCTTGGGATCGGCGATGACTGGCAGATTGCGGGTAGCGGCAAGCACGACGACCTCGCGCAACAGCGGCGGCGACAACACCCCCTTGCCATAATCTGACAGCACCAGCGCGTCAGCCTCCGGGAGGTGGCGTTGGACGGCCGCCAGCAATGCTTCCGGATCGGCCGGAACGTCAGCTTCAATATCCGCGCGCAGCATCTGCTGCTGATGGGCGATATACCGGATCTTTTGGGTCGTCGGCCGCCCGTCGGTGATCAGGTCGCCTGAGATCCTTGGTTCCCGCGCCACCGCAACCCGCACGGCCTCGCCGGCCGGATCGTCGCCGACGATGCCGATAAGGATTGCCGCGCCACCCAGTGCCGCGATGTTGCGCGCGACATTGCCGGCCCCCCCAAGCATGGTCGTCTCATGTGTAACCTTGAGGACGGGGATCGGCGCCTCGGGCGAAACCCGCACGCAATCGCCATAGACGAAAGTGTCGAGCATGACGTCGCCGAGGATAATAACCGTCCTGCCGTCCAACTTCGCTAGGTCCGCGAGCAGGTTCTGACTTGTTCCGGAGTTCATTCGGGCGCCGTAAATGGTGGCTCCAGGGCGCGCAACCCATGCGCTTGGCGTCAGCCGGGAGGCGACGGGCGCGCCTCACGCGGGAAACGGAGCCTTGGCGAAGACGATGACTTCTTCGCTGCAATCATTAGCGATCATTTCATTCAGCGCCGCGCGAACGGCCGCGCCCTCATAGCGGACGCCTGTGCTGGGCACGAGCAAATAGCCGAAATCATGCCCGACCGCCGCATGAAACTCATCAGCGGTTACGCCGCTCACGTTAACCAGGTGATGAGCAATAAATTCGACAAAAAGCAGATCGGCCGCCCCTAATATCCTCTTCATTCCAGTAAGCGCAAAATATTCAGAGCCCTCGATATCCATGACAATCGTCTGATATCTAGGTTCGAGGATATCATCCAACGCGTCCATCGCGACCGTGACGAGTTTGGGCGAGTCATAGAAGTATCGAGCGTCGCTAATTTTGGGACGACGTTTGGAGCCGCCGGTGTTCGCGTTGCTCGCGACGAACTCGATGGTGCCCTTTCGCTCGCCGGCAGCCAGCTCAATCAGTTCGATATTATCGCGGCCGTTCAGTGCAACGTTCGCAGCGAGAAATTTGAAGGTGCCGGGGTTGGCTTCGATCACCGTGACGTCCGATGCGTGAAGCGAAAGCGGGATGGCGAGCGTGCCGATATGGCCGCCCACGACAAGCATCGGACGCCCTGGGGGCGCGAGCGACGTGATGCGGCCGACCTCCTCCGCGCCATGGCTCACCCCCTTCCGCAATATCGTCGCGAAGGACGTGTCGGTCGCCGGAAGCGCGAACATCCCGTCGGGGCTGTGGTAGATATGCCCAATCTGATGGATGTTGGGGAGGCGCGCCGCGAGACGCCTCTTGAAGTTCGCCGCGCGTAATCGGGCATTCGCTAGCAGCGAGTTCAACATCCGGGAAGCTCCGCGGCGCGGGGCCGCAACGTAGGTGACACCACCGGTTGGTGGTGCGACCAGGCGTCCGGCGTCAAGGAATAAGTATTGCGACGATGCGAGTTGAGGGGGCCGCTGATCCGCAGGTGGCTGCCTTCACTCGATCATTCAAGCAAGCGCCATCTTGTTTCGCCGACGCATCGCGCCCCCGATGGCGCCAAATCCGGCGATCATCATTGCCCAGGTCACAGGTTCGGGTATCGCCGGAAGCGCGTCGATCTCGATCACCCGGCCACCACCATAGGGCGTGAACGCCTCGAACCGAAAATATTGAGCCGTCACCGGCGAAAACAGGCCGCTGAACGCGACCGGTCCCATCGCAGGGTCATAGCTCGTTTGTCCTAACAAGGTGTCGAATGTGAGCCCAGCGTTCGTGCTGGTATACAATGCGGCTGAATTAAAGCCGCGAAATGCGTTCGCGACACCATCACTGCTCAGATAGATGTTGAACCCGCCGATCATTACCGGTTCCGCTGTGTGGAAATCAATGAAGCTTGTCGTGACGCTATTGTCAAAGAGGACGTGGCCGCCAGCAAGTGACTCGATATATGGTGCGCTTGGCGTAACCGATCCGAAGGCATCTTGAACCGAAAAGCCGTTCATGACGAGCGAAGAACTGTCGACGATCGCTTGTGCGAAGAGATCATCTATCGCTCCCTCGGACGATGCAACCCGTACAGTCGACTGTCCAGCAGCACCGGCAGAAAGAGTAAACGCCGCCAAGGCGGCGGCAAACGTGAATTTCATGGGAGGGATCCTTTCGCGAGCTGTTGCATGCTCTTCAACTCATCGTTGAGGAAAAGGCTACTGCTAAAGAGATGATTAACCAAGGAAATAGCCACGAGCGGCTGCGACTGTTTGCGGCATTACAGTTAATGTCCCAGTCCGGCGCGAACCGATGTGGCAGTTCCTCGACAATTAACGCGTGATGGCCGGATCAACATTGTTTTGGGCGGCGCGAAGGGGGGCTGGGCGATCAGCGCGAGGATACGGCGACTGATCGCTTCGGGCCCAGGAATGGTGGATGTGGCTCGAGCGCAGACCTGCTTCGACGTGTGCCACGGGCACCTTACAATAGTAGGCGACAAGCGCGCCGGTCATCGCGGTCGAGCGTCTTGCGAGGCCAGTCGGCGATACAAACTCAACGGGCGGCCGGCCTTTTGGCGACGTCCCGACGGCAGGAGCTAGTTTGATCGCCTCTGAACGGAGCGCGAATGTTATGAAGATCCTAGGCCTCGGCGAGCCATATGCTGAGGCCGTAAGGGGGGTGCAAACCCTTGTCGCTATTGGGTGGCCGCACTCAGCGTCGCGCGGACGCCGCGGTGCGTGGGATCATATTCGATCGCCGATTGCAGGCTCTGCGCCATCGCGCGGACGATCTTCGTGCCCAGTCCGGTCCCCCTCGGGCGGCTATCGACGGATAGGCCGCAGCCGTCATCTTCGACCGCCAGCCGAAACAGGCCATCGCCGTCGCCCGCCAGCTCGATGCGCACTTCGCCCGAACCGCTTGGATACGCGTATTTGCAGGCGTTGGTGACGAGTTCGGTGACGATGACGCCAAGCGACACCGCGCGGTCGGTGGGCAGGCGGATCGGCTCGGCCGCGAGCGTCAGGCGGCGTGGCGCGGCGTCGCTCGACCAGGTTTCGGCCAGCTCGGCCACCAGCGCGCCAAGATATTCCTGCATGTCGACACTGTCGACGTCGCTCGACGTGTAGAGGCGGCGGTGGACCTGGGCGATGGCGTCGATGCGGCGCTGGGTGTCTTCCAGCGCCCCGCGCGCGCCCGGATCGGACAGCGCGGACGCCTGCAGCCGCACCATCGCCGCGACCAGTTGCAGCGAGTTCGCGACGCGGTGATTGACCTCGCCGAGCAACGCCTCCAGCCGCGCGTTGCTGGCGCGCAGATCGTTCTCGGCGCGCGCCTTGGCACGCGCCAGCCCGGCCCGGTCGAGCACGCCCGCGAAGCTGGCGGCGAGCAGGTCGTAGAAGTCGTCGCCGACCGTCTTCACGACATAATCGGCCGCCCCCGCCTTGAGCGCGGCGACGGCGATGCGGCCTTCATCGGAGCCGGTGACATAGACGACCGGCGGGGGGTCGGGGAGCTGGCGCAGCGCCTCCAGCGTCGCCAGCCCGTCCATTCCCGGCATGTAGTGATCGACCGCGACGAGGTCGAAACGCTCGGCGCGCGCCAGCGCCAGCCCCTCCGCGCCGCCCTCCGCGCCCGTCACCCGATAGCCGCGCCGCGTCATCGCCCGTTCCGCCAGGCGGCGGATGCCGGCGTCGTCGTCGATGTAGAGAACGTGCGGGTCGGCCATGTCAGGTCTCGATCTCGGGCACCTGGATGACCGACAGGAACAGCCCGAGCTGGCGGATCGCCTGGGCGAAGCTTTCGTAATTCACCGGCTTGGTGATGTAGACGTTGCAGCCGAGATCGTAGCAGCGCTGGATCT
>CAXTHQ010000001.1:447334-481700 GCA_964244185.1 uncultured Sphingomonas sp. | reverse complement strand
GCGGGCGGCGGCGGGCGGCGGGCGAGCGGCCACGGCTGGGCGTGCTGGTCCTCACCCCGGCGAGCGCCGGGCGGGTCGCCGATCGACTCTCGCACCTGCGCGGCGCGGCGATGAAGCTGGGGCAGATGATCTCGATGGACGCGGGCGACCTGCTCCCGCCCGAGCTCTCGGCGATCATGGCGAGGCTGCGCAATCAGGCCTACCGGATGCCGCCGCAGCAGCTCGACCAGGTGCTCAAGGCCGAATGGGGCGCCGACTGGCGGCGGCGCTTCCGACGGTTCGAGGCGGGGCCGGTCGCCGCCGCGTCGATCGGGCAGGTCCACCGCGCGACGCTGCCTGACGGACGAATGCTCGCGGTGAAGGTGCAATATCCGGGCGTCCGCGAGAGCATCGCGTCGGACGTCGACAATGTCGCGACGCTATTGCGCGTTTCGGGGCTGCTGCCCGCCACGCTCGATCTCGCGCCGTTGCTGGCTGAGGCGAAGCGGCAGCTCGCCGAGGAGGCCGATTACCGCCGAGAGGGTGCCCAGATGCGGCTCTATGCCGAGCGGCTCGGCGGCGACCCGCGCTATGCCGTGCCGGTGCTGGAGGAGGCGCTGACCACCGACCGCGTGCTGGCGATGAGCTTCGTCGAGGGCCGGCCGATAGAGACGCTCGGCGATGCGCCACAGGAGGCACGCGACGCGGCGATGACCGCGCTGATCGAGCTGGTGCTGCGCGAGCTGTTCGCGTTCGGGCTGATGCAGACCGACCCCAATTTCGCGAACTATCGCTGGCAGCCCGAGACCGGCCGGCTGGTGCTGCTCGACTTTGGCGCGACCCGGGCGGTGCCGGCGGCGACCGCGGCCTCGTATCGCGCGCTGATCGAGGCGGGGCTGGCGCGCGACCTCGACCGGATCCGTGACATCGCGGTCGAGACCGGCTTTCTCGGCGCGCATACGGTCTCGGCCCATCGCCCCGCGATCGACCGCATCATCGCCGCGATCGACGGCTCGCTGAACCGGCCCGGCCCCTTCGACTTTGGCGACCGCGCCTTCGCGCCCGTCGTTCGCGAGGAGGTGAAGGATCTGATCGCCGACCGCGGCACCTGGCATGTGCCGGACATCGAGACGCTGTTCGTGCAGCGCAAGGTCAGCGGCACCGCGCTGCTGGCGGCACGACTGAAGGCCCGGGTCGACGTGCGGGGGATGGCCGCGCGGGCGATCGGCGTGCCGACACCGAGCTAGCCGCCGGTCAGCGCTTCGCCGTCACCCGCCAGACGATATTGCCGGTATCGTCCGCCACCAGCAACGCCCCCGTCCGGTCTACCGTCACCCCCACGGGCCGGCCCCGCACCTTGCCGTCCGCCGTCAGGAAGCCGGTCAGGAAATCCTGCGCGGTGCCGCTCGGGCGGGCATTGGCGAAGGGGACGAAGGCGACCTTATAGCCGTTGAGCTCGTCGCGATCCCAGCTCCCGTGCTCGCCGATGAATGCCCCGCCCTTGTATTGCGCGGGCAGGCCGGCGCCGGCGTAGAAGGTCAGGCCGAGCGCCGCGACGTGGCTGCTCAGCGCATAATCGGGGGCGATGGCGCGCGCGACGAGGTCGGGGCGTTGCGGCATGACGCGCGGATCGACGTGCTGGCCGTAATAGCTGTACGGCCAACCGTAGAAGCCCCCCTCGCGCACCGAGGTCAGGTAATCGGGCACCAGGTTCGGCCCGAGTTCGTCGCGCTCGTTGGCGACCACCCACAGGGTATTTGTGCCGGGGTAGAAGCTGGGACTGTTGGGATTGCGCAGCCCCGACGCGAAGACGCGCGCGCGGCCGGTCGCGCGCTCGATCTCCCACACCGCCGCGCGGTTCTTCTCGGCCTCCATGCCGTTCTCGGTGATGTTGCTGTTCGATCCCACCGTCGCATAGAGCAATGTGCCGTCGGGGCTGAGCGTCAGGCTCTTGGTCCAGTGATGGTCGATCGGGCCGCCGGGCAGTTCGGTCAGGCGCACCGGCGGCGCGGTGATCCGCGTCTGGCCCGGCGTGAACGGATAGCGCAGCACGGCATCGGTCGCCGCGACGTAGAGGTAATTGTCGGCGTACACGACGCCGAACGGCGAGTTGAGGTGGCCGATCAGGACGCTGCGCGCCTCGGGCACGCCATCGCCGTCCGCGTCGCGGAATAACGTGATCTCGTTGGTTTCGCCCTTGGGCTTTGCCCCGCCGCCGGTCGCGCGCTTCTGGACCCAGCCGACGATCGGGTTCTTGGGGCGCGTGATCGGATCGAGGTTCGGACCCTGCGACTCGACCACCAGCACGTCGCCATTGGGCAGCACGGCGATATTGCGGGGATGATTGAGGTCGCGCGCGAAGGCCTGCACCTGCAGGCCGGCGGGGGCGGTCGGGGCTTCGTTCGGCCCCCAGCCGATCACCTTGGCGACGTGGATCGGCGGGATCAGATATTGCTGCGGGGCCGGCAGGACGGGGTGCGGCCCGATCTGCGTCCGGCGATCGAAGCGCGCGCCGCCGTCGTCGCAGACGGCGAGGATCAGGAGCAGCGCCGTCGCGGCGGCGGCGCGGCTCATGATCGCACCCCGACGCGATGCCTGTAGACCAGCGAACCGCCGAGCCACGCGCTGACCCCGAGCAGCAGCACCGCGACGATCGACAATGTCAGCCCGGTCGGGACGACGGCGGTCCAGCCGTCGCGGCTATGGACGAAGGCGTTGAACAGCTCGATGAAGAAGACGCTGATGTTGAGGATCATGTGCGGCGTCGCGGGCCGGGCGGCGCGGACCCGCCGGTCGCCGACATAGTCGATCAGCCCCGTCACCCCGGCGAGCCCGCCCATCACCAGCCCGGCGGTGATCAGCCAGATCGAGAAGTTGCTCCACTGGACATTCGCCGAGGCCATATAGGCAAGGTCGGTCAGCAGCGCGCCGATGAAGCAGACGAGCGGGAACGGCACCAGCATCGGGTGGAGCGGATGGCCGAACAGCCGGGCGGTCGAGCGGGGGTTGTCCGGAAAGCGGGAGATCGGGTCAGGGTTCATGCCCGTTAAGCGAGCCGTAAGCGCGTCTGTTCCCTCGATTTTGGTCCGCCGCGTGGATTGCCTTGCCGTCCCCGCCCGCTTAGCCGGGCATAACGATACGCAAGCGAACGGAGGGGCGGATGGACGCGTTCACAGTGGCGATCGAGGACGGTGTCGCGACGATCACGCTCGACCGGCCCGAGGCGATGAACACGCTGACCCGCGCGTCGGCGGTCGCGTTGTCGAAGGTGTTCGACGCGACCGACGCCGACGACGCGGTGCGCGCGGTGATCGTCACCGGCGCGGGGCGGCGCGCCTTTTGCGCGGGCGCGGACCTGTCGGGCGGCGGCTTCGGCCAGGGCGTCGACGACGGTTCCGACCCGGCGCGTGACTGGGGCGGCATCCTGACAACGCGGATGTTCGACAGCGTCAAGCCGATCATCGGCGCGGTCAACGGCGTCGCGGTGGGGGTCGGCGCGACGATGCTGCTGCCGATGGACGCGCGGCTCGCCTCGACCGACGCGCGCTTCGGCTTCGTCTTCACCCGGCGCGGGATCGTCCCCGAGAGCGCCTCGACCTGGTTCCTGCCGCGGCTGGTGGGGATGAGCCGGGCGCTCGACTGGTGCTATTCGGGCCGGGTATTCGGCGCCGAGGAGGCCGCGCGCGGCGGGCTGGTCGGGTCGCTCCACGCTCCCGACGAGCTGATGCCCGCCGCCCAGGCGCTGGCGCGGAGCTGGATCGACGGCACCGCGCCGGTTTCGGTCGCGCTGACGCGGCGGATGATGTGGCGGATGATGACCGCCGACCATCCGATGAAGGCGCACCTGATGGAAAGCGCGATGATCCCGACCCGGGGCCGCTCCGCCGATGCGAAAGAGGGAGTGGCGGCGTTCATCGAAAAGCGCGCGCCGGCGTTTCCGGATCGCGTGTCGGACGGGTTGCCCGACCTCCAGGGTCCTAGTTGACCCCGCGCTCCGCGCCCGCCCAATAGGGTTTGCGCAGTTCCGCCTTCTGCACCTTGCCCGACGCGTTCATCGGCAGCGCGTCGACGAGGTCGATCGTCTTGGGCGCCTTGTAATCGGCGACGCGCTGCTTCGCCCACGCGATGAGCGCGGCGGCATCGACCTGGCGGCCGGGGACGGGCACGACGATCGCCTTCACCGCCTCCCCCCAGCGCGCGTCGGGGACGCCGATCACCGCGACCTGGGCGACGTCGGGATGGTCGGCGAGGACGTTCTCGACCTCGGCAGGGTAGATGTTCTCCGCCCCCGAGACGATCATGTCCTTCACGCGGTCCTTGATGAAGAGGTAGCCGTCGGCGTCGAGGCAGCCGGCGTCGCCGCTGCGATACCAGCCCTCGGCGTCGAGCACCTTCGCGGTCGCTTCGGGCTGCCGCCAATAGCCGTTCATCACCGAGATGCAGCGGATCGCGATTTCGCCCACCTCACCCGTGGGCAGATCGCGGCCGTCCTCGTCGACGATGCGCAGCTCGGTGCCGGGCAGCGCCTTGCCCGCGGCGCGCATCCGGGGCGTGCCGGCGGGGTCGTGATCCTCCGGCGGCAGCGCGACGCAGGTGCCGCTGGTTTCGCTCATGCCGTAGCTTTGGGCGAAGGCGCAGCCGAACACCTCCATGCCTTCGCGCAACAAGTCGGTGGTGATTGGCGCGGCGCCGTAGACCATCGTCCTGATCCGCGCATAATCGATCTCCCGCGAGCCGGGATGGTCGATCACCATCTTCATCGCGGTCGGCACGAGGCCGAGCTTGCTGACCCGCTGATGCGCGATCGCGTCGAGCACCGCGCCGGGCTCGAAGGTCGGCTGGATCACCACCTCGCCGCCGAAGAACAGCGTCCGCGCGAGCATCCCGAAGCCGGCGATATGCGCGAGCGGAATGGGCACCAGCGTGACGTCGTCCGGCCCCCAGTCGTCCCACGCCACCGCCGCCTGCCGCCGCAGCGTCGACGTGCCGAACAGGCTGCGGTGCGACAGCATGACGCCCTTGGGCATTCCGGTCGTGCCCGAGGTATAGACCATCATCACCGTGTCGGCGGCGGTCGCCTCATGCGCCGGCGGCCGGTCGTCGTCGGCCAGCCAGCCGGACGCGATCGCCTCGGCGATGTCGCGCGTGGCGATCGCTCCCGGCGCGCGATAGCCGTCGCCGACGAACAGCAACGCGCTGCCGCTGTCGGCGAGGATATGCGCGATCTCGACCGGCGCGAGGCGATAGTTGAGCGGTACGAAGATCATCCCTGCGCGCACGCGAGCGCCAGCAGCGGCAGCGCATCGGTGTTGCGCGCCAGAAGGGCGATGCGGTCCCCCACCCGATAGCCGTCGCGCCGCAGGCTGGCAGCGAGCCGGCTGGCGTGCCGGTCCATCGCCGCATAGGTCCAGATGCGGCCGGCGAAGCGCACCGCGATCGCGTCGGGACGCGCCGCGACCTGGGCGTCGATCACCTCGCCGAAGGTCGCCACGGGAACGGCCAGGAACGGGTTCACGCGCGCGCTGCCTCTCGGTAAACGCGATACTTGACGATCGCTGGCGTGGATATGCTACGGCGACGAACGATACGCAACAGTATGATTGTGGCGGACAGGAGAGCGACATGGACTTCACGCTGCCGGAGCGGCTGACCGACCTGCTCGCTCGCATCGACCGCTTCATCGACGCCGAGATCGTGCCGTTGCAGGCCGCCGACGACAACCAGCGCTTCTTCGACCACCGCCGCGAGCACGCGCGCACCGACTGGGAGCGCGACGGGCTGCCGCGCCACGATTGGGAGGCGCTGCTCCACGAGGCGCGCGGGCGCGCCGACCGGGCGGGGCTGCTGCGCTATTCGCTCTCCACCGATCTCGGCGGCGGCGGCGGCGGGCATTTCGACATGGCGGTGATCCGCGAGCATCTCGCCGCCAAGGGGCTGGGGCTGCACAACGACCTCCAGAACGAGTTCTCGATCATCGGCAATTTCGGCGTGACGATCGTCTTCCGCGACTATGGCACGCCGGCGCAGCGCGCGGCGTTCATCGGGCCGATTCTCGCCGGCGAGAAGCGCGTCGTCTTCGCGCTGACCGAACCCGACCACGGCTCCGACGCGTCGCATATGGAGACGCGCGGCGTGCGCGAGGAGCGCGACCGGCGCGCCGGCTGGCGGATCGACGGGGTCAAGATGTGGACGACCGCGATGCACGTCGCGACCGACGTGATGCTGTTCGCGCGCACCTCGGGCGAGGCCGGCGACGCTCGGGGGATCACCGCCTTCCTCGTGCCGGCGGATGCGCCGGGCGTGAAGGTCGAGGAGTATCTGTGGACCTTCAACATGCCGACCGACCATGCGTTGGTCAGCTATGAGAACGTCTGGGTGCCCGACGACGCGATCCTGGGGCCGCCCGACGACGGCCTCGCGGTGGCGCAGCACTTCGTCCACGACAGCCGCATCCGGCAGGCGGCCTCGTCGCTCGGCGCGGCGGATTATTGCGTGCGCGAGAGCGTGGCCTATGCGCGCGAGCGCAAGCCCTTCGGCAAGCCGCTCGCCGCCAACCAGGCGATTCAGTTCCCGCTGGTCGAGCTGGCGACGCAGGTCGAGATGCTGCGCCTGCTGATCCGCAAGACCGCGCTGGAGATGGACGCGATGTCGCGCACCGAGATCGCGCGGACGCTGTCGGACAAGGTGGCGATGTGCAATTACTGGGCGAACCGGCTGTGCTGCGAGGCCGCCGATCGCGCGATGCAGGTCCATGGTGGCATCGGCTATTCGCGCTACAAGCCCTTCGAGCACATCTATCGCCACCACCGCCGCTACCGCATCACCGAGGGCGCGGAGGAGATCCAGATGCGCAAGATCGCGGCCTGGATGTTCGGTTTCGCCGGCCCCGACAAGCGGCGCGACCGATGACCACCGCGCCTCAGCGCTCGATCTCCTCGCGGAGCGTGCGGGCCGCGAGGAAGAAGTGGAGCGCCGACCAGGCGAAGATCACCGAGCACGCCGCCAGCGCCGTCCGCAGGCCATAGGCCGACGCCGCCCTGCACCCCGGGTCGACCGACGCGCCGGCGCGGCACGTCGCCTCGAACGCCGCCGTACCGAACGAATAGGCGGCAAGCTGGTCGCTGACGAAACCCATCGCCAGCGGCCCCATCCCGAGGCCGAACAGGGTGATGACGAGCAGCAGCAGCGCGCTCGCGGTGGTGCGCATCCGTGGCTGGACGAGCGAATGGAGCGTGCCGAAGGTCGGGCCCTGAAAGACGCCGAGACACATCATCAGCAACAGGAAAAAGCCGATCGCCGGCGCCATCGCGGGCGTCGCGAAGGCGAGCAGGCACGCCGGCGCGGCGACCGCCATCGCCGCCCCGACCGACCACAACAGCCAGCGCGGGTCGCGCCGCGCCAGCCGCTGCGCCAGGAAGCCGCCGCCGATCGTGCCGATGCCGAGCATGACGCCGCTGCCGACGCCGCCGACGATCGACGCCCAGCCGAGCGGCAGCGCGAAGGTCCGCATCATGTGCGACGTCGCGAAATGGAGCACGGCATAAGAGGCGAACAGCATCAGCGAGGACGCGATCACGAGCTGGCGGAAGCTGTGCTTGCCGAGCAGCAGCCGCGCGACCGCCGCCAGCGGCGGCACGTCGGCGTCCTGCTCCCCATGCGGCACGCGGTGGCGGGGGTCACGCAAGGTCAGGCGGGTGATGAGCGCCAGCGCCAGCCCCGGGATCCCCGCCAGCACGAACGCCCAGCGCCAGCCATAGGCCGCGCCGACCGTCGCGCCGAGGATCGCGCCCAGGATGTTGCCGAGCGTATTGCCCGACGCGAAGATCGCGATCGCCCCCGCGCGGCGGTCGGCGGGGTAATGGTCGGAGATCAGCGAATGGCTGGTCGGCGTCGCCCCCGCCTCGCCGATCGCGACGCCGATCCGCAGCAGCAGCAGGTGGAGGAAGCTCGAGACCATGCCGCACAGGGCGGTGAACGCCGACCAGGCGAGGATGCAGACCGTCATCACCGTGACCCGGTCGTTCTTCTCGGCGATGCGGGCGATCGTGACGCCGAGCGCGGTGTAGAAGATCGCGAAGGTCGTGCCGCCAAGCAGGCCGAGCTGCCAGTCCTGCAGCGCCAGCTCCTCCTTGATCGGCTGCTGGAGAATGTTGAGGATCGTCCGGTCGACGAAATTGGATGCGTAGACGCTGACCAGCACGGTCAGCAGCCATGCCCGCTGGCCCCGCGTCGCCGGATGCTGCGCGCCGTCCGCTCGCGAATCGCCCATCGCTCCAACCCTCTCCCGGTTTTTACGATCATGTTCGCTGGCGTACGATACGCCAAGGTGTTTTCCCGCGCGCCGGTCGGCAGGGGCACCGGAAGCGATGGAGCGTCCCGATCGTGCGATGCAGCGTAGACCACCCGCCAATTAGGGCTTGATATGACAATCCTTGTTTCAGGCGCGGGTCGGTAGCGTAAGGATACATTGTTTCATGAGAAGCCAGCCTCGCGATCGGCGTCGGCCTCCCGTTCCTGCTGACGGCGATCCCCACTGCGGCGCAATCCGCCACCGACGAAGGCCAGGAGGGGGGCGCGACCTCGACCCGATCGGCGCCGGTGCCCAGGAAAGTGATCGTCACCGCGCCGGTCCAGCAGAGCGAGCGCGTGCCACGTCGCCGGCGCGCAGCCCGCGCGCGAGCAGGCCGGTGGCGATGGCGTCGGTCTGGCGGTCGAGTGCCTGCCAGTCGATCGTCCGGTCGCCGTGGACCAACGCCGGGCGGCCCGGCTCGACCGCGGCGGCGATGTCGCGCAACGTGGTGGCGAAGTTGCTGGCGGCGGGGTCGGTCATGCGAAGCGCCAGACGGGGCGCGACCGGGCATCGAGGCCGACCATGCCCGCCTGCCCGACCGGCTGGGCGTCGCGATCGAGCAGCCGCGCGATCGTGCCGGCGTCCTCGCTGCGCGCCAGGGTGCGCCAGCCGTCCTCGCCGCGCGCCACGACGATGCCGTGGCTGGCGCTGCCGTCGCGATCGAAGACGACGCTATGCGCCTCGATCGCCGCCACGCCCTCGGCATCACGGACCAGGCGCGGCACGTCGCCCCGCGCCGCGTCGGCCGTCGCCTGCACGTCGCCCCCCGGCTTCAGGCCGCCCTCGCGCGGCCCGCGGCCGACGGCGAGCGCGTGGTGCTTGGTGACATATTCGCCCTGACCGTACAGCAAGCCGGTCTCGCCACGCCCTTCCCGCAACGCCCGCACCATCGCGGTCGCCGCGTGCGTCATATAGCTGTTAAGCGGCGCGCCAAAGAAGCTCAGCCCGCCCGCCACGCTCGGCCGCGCCAGCGCCGCCGGGCCGAGCGCGTCGCCCGCCATCTTGGGGACGACCGGGAAGCAGCTATACAGTTCGTACAGGTCGTATTCAGCCCGCATCGCTTCCAGCACCGCCGTCTGCGCTACCGAATGCGCGAAGCTGTCGCGCTTCAGCCAGTTGCGCGGTTCGTTGGCGGACGCGCCGCCATGGATGTGGACCAGCCGCTCCTCCGCCACCCCGGCGCGGCGCGCTTCGGCGAGGCTGGTGACGATCACCGCCGCCGCCTGGTTGACGTCGGGGTTGGCGACCATCGCCCTGGTATAGGGCCAGGCGATCCAGCGGTTGCCGCCGTCGGTGCTGCCGATCGCGGCGGCGGCGGGCGCATCGGCACGCCAGGCATGGGGATTGTCGGCGGCGACGGCGGCGTAGCGCGCCCAGAGATCGGCGGAGCGCGCGATGCCCTGCGCCTGCGTCTCGCCGCGCGCCGCCGTCCAGCCGCTGTCGAACAGTGGATAGACCTGCGTCGGGGTCAGCACGCCCTGCGCCGCGGCGAGCGGATCGACGACGGGCGACGGATCGAAGGCATTCTCTTCACTCGCCGCGAGCGGCGTCCAGTCGGGCGTCCAGCCTTCCTTGACAGCGCGGGTGCGCGCATATTGCGCCTCGCCGCTGACGATCAGCGCGACGCGCGAGGTGCCGTCGGCGATCCGCGCCGCCGCCCGGTGCAGGAAGCGCACCGGCGACTCGCCGCCATAGGGGCCATAGACCGCCCGCGCCGGCGCGATGTCGAGCGCCGCGCCCAAGGCGGCGGCGGTGTCGTCGTAGCGCCAGCTCCGCTGATGGACGACATCGACCGAGTCGAGCCGCGCCAGCCAGCCGCCGCCACCGTCCGTCTCGGCGCGCCGCGCGGCCTCGGCCATCAACGCGATCGGCTCGCGCATCGCCCGGGGATCCGCCGGCCGATCGGTCAGCTCGCCGATCGCGACGATGACGGGACATGTTTCGCTGTTCATCGCCGCGGTTTGTCGCATGGTGCGAACGGCCGGTCAGCCCAGAAAAATATGGCGCGCGCGGGCGGATATTTGGCGGCTAAGCAATGGGGGTGGAGAGGCGGCACGATGACGGGATTTCAGGTCGATCTGGGCGGGCGCACGGTGCTGGTCACCGGGGCATCGTCGGGACTAGGCGTCGTCTTCGCCCGGTCGCTGGCGGCGAGCATGGCACAGCGAATCCTCGTCCGTGGCTGAACCGAGCCGCCGCGCCATCCTCGCCGGCGGCGCGGCGTTCGTCGCGGCCGGAGCCGCCTTCGGGCAGACCGGCGCGGCCGAGGTGGATTGCCCCGCCGGCCGCTTCGTCGGCGAGCGGATCGGCGGCGGTGTCGCGCGCTTCCGGGGCATCCGCTACGGCCGCGCCGAGCGCTTCCGCGCCGCCACCCCCGTCCCACGCCCCGGCCAGACGATCAGCGCCACCGCGTTCGGCCCGGTCTGTCCGCAGCGCGGCAAGTACAAGCCGCAGGACGAGGACTGCCTGTTCCTCAACGTCTGGACGCCCGCCGCGCGACCGGGCGCGCGCTTGCCGGTCATGCTCTATATCCACGGCGGCGCGTACGCGAACGGCAGCGCGACCGACCCGTGGCACGACGGCGCGGCGCTCGCGAGCCGGGGCGATGTCGTGGTGGTGACGGTCAACCACCGGCTGAACGCGCTCGGCTATCTCTATCTGGCGCGGCTCGACCCGCGCTTTCCCGACAGCGGCAATGGTGGCCAGCTCGACCTGATCCTCGCGCTGCGCTGGGTGCGCGACAATATCGCGGCATTCGGCGGCGATCCGGGCCGCGTGATGCTGTTCGGCCAGTCGGGCGGCGGCGCGAAGATCGCGACGCTGATGGGGATGCCGGCAGCGCGCGGCTTGTTCCACCGCGCCGCGACGATGAGCGGGCAGCAGGTCACCGCCGAAGGGCCGCAGCACGCCACCGAACGCGCCCGCGCCTATCTCGCCAAGCTGGGGGTGGCCAGAAGCGACCTGTCGCCGATCCTGACGATGCCGGTCGAGCGCCTGCTCGATGCGCTGGCGGCCGAGGATCCGGTGCTGGGCGGGCCGGTCTATATGGGGCCGGTGCTCGACATGAGGTGGCTGACCCGCCACCCCTTCTGGCCCGACGCCCATCCCCTGTCGAACCACGTACCGATGCTGCTCGGCAACACGCATGACGAGATGCGCGCCTTCTACGCGCCCGGCTCGGCCGACATTCGGTCGCTGAGCTGGGACGATGTCGGCGAACGCATCGCCGCCGAAGTGCCGTCCGACATCCTGCCCGAGTTGATCGTCGCCGAATATCGTGCACGCCAGCCCGGCTGGACCCCGGCGGACATCTTCTTCGCCGCCACCACCGCCGGGCGAAGCTGGCGCGGGCAGGTGATCGAGGCGGAAGCGCGGGCGCGGGCCGGCGCGCGGACCTGGGTCTATCAGGTCGATTTCGGCTCGCCCACCGAGCCGGAACGCCGCGCCTTTCATGCGATCGACATCCCGCTGGTGTTCGGCACGCTCGACGCGCCCGGATCGCCGACCGGCAGCGGCGCGGACGCCCGCGCCGCATCGCGCACGTTGCAGGACGCCTTCGTCGCCTTCGCCAGGACAGGCGACCCCGACGCCCCTGCCCTGCCCCATTGGCCGCACTACGACCTGACGCGCCGGGCAACGCTGATCGTCGACGGCCGCTCGCGCATCGAGAACGACCCGCGGGGATGGCAACGCGCGCTGTTCGCGCGCTATCCGTACATCCAGCCGGGCACCTGATCCTCGCTCAGCTCACCACCCGCTTGCCCAGCTTCCGCGCCAGCGTGCGCCGGTGCATCCCCAGCCGGCGCGCGGTTTCGGAGATGTTGAAGCCGGTGTCCGCCAGCACCTCGTTGATCCGCTCCCATTCCAGCGTCTTGATCGAGGTCGCACGCGCGCCCGGACGCGCGGCGAGGTCGCCGGTCTCCTCGCCGAACGCCGCCTCGATCTCGTCGGTGTTGGCGGGCTTGGCGAGATAATGACGCGCCCCGAGCTTGATCGCGGCGACGGCAGTGCCGATGCTCGCGAAGCCGGTCAGCACGACGATCGGCACCGCCGGATCGCGCGCGTGCAGCGCCTGGACGCAGGCGAGGCCCGACTCGGTACCGAGCTTGAGGTCGACGACCGCGTGGGTCGGCGCTTCGGTTTCGAGCAATCGGTCGAGCGCCGCGGGGCTGCCGGCGTGCGCGACGCAATAGCCGCGCCGCTCGAACGAGCGGGCGAGCGTGCGCGCGAAGGTGGCGTCGTCCTCGACGATCACGAGCAGGCGGTCGGCGGCCACTTAGCTCCCCTCCAGCGGCAGCACCAGCCGGACCTCGGCCCCGCCCCCGTCCCGGTTCACCGCCTCCAGCCGCCCGCCGAGCCGCCGCGCGACGCTCGCCGCCAGATACAGGCCGACGCCATGCCCCTCGCCCTTGCGCGAGCGCGTCGGCTGGCCGGGATCGGCGAGGATGGCGGCGGGCAGGCCCGGTCCCTCGTCGACGACCGCGACGACCAGCGCCGCGCCCGTTCGCACCGCCGTCATGGCGAGCCCCGCAGGCGAGGCTTCGGCCGCATTGTCGAGCAGGTTCCAGATCGCCTGGCGCAGCGCCGGATCGGCGACCAGCGTCGCGCCGTCGAGCGGCGCTCGCTCGACGGCGAACGGCGCGGGCGCATGGGGATGGTCGCGCCAGGCGGCGGCGACCTCGTCGATGAACGGCCCCGCCGCCACGCGGCCCAGCGCCTCGCCGCGCGGCTGGCCGGCGGCGTGGAGGATGTCGGTGACGATCGCCTTGCAGCGGCCGACCTCGGCCTGCATGTCCGCCAGCTCGGCGGCGAGCTCCGGATCGGCCGCCAGCGCCGGTATCCGCCGCCAGTCGCCGAGAATGACCGACAGCGTCGCCAGCGGCGTCCCGAGTTCGTGCGCCGCGCCGCTCGCGAACAGGCCCATGCGGACGAGATGGTCCGCCTCGATCGCCCGCGCGCGCAGGTCGGCCAGATAGGCGTCGCGCGCGCGCAGGTTGCGGGTGATGCGGGTCGAGAACAGCACCAGCAGCCCCGACACCAGCGCGAAGCTGAGCCAGCCGCCCCAGGTATAGAGGTCGGCGATGGCGGGCGTCAGGCTGCGCGGGAAGCGCAGCGGCAGATGCGCATAGGTCAGCGTCGCGAAGCCGGCGCAGGCGACCGTGACCAGCACCCAGGCCGACCACGCCTCCAGCAGGATCGCGCCCAGCACGATCTGAACGAGGAACAGCGAGATGAACGGGTTGTCGGCGCCGCCGGTGAGGAAGAGCTGGAGCGCGAGCGCGCCGACGTCGAACAGCAATGCGGCGAAGATGCCGCCATTGGTGACGCGATGCCGTCGCAGCAGGACGGTGAAGAGCAGATTGGCGAGCGCCAGGCCGGCGATCACCGCCAGCAGCGCCGCCAGCGGCAGCGGCACGCGCCACGCCAGCCCGACCACCAGCACCGTCACGAGTTGCCCCGCCACCGCCAGCCAGCGGAGCTGGACGAGCTGGCGCATATTGTCCGCCGCGACCGCATCGGGCGGCGAGACGGTGCGGCGCGTCAGGGCCAGCAGCGGCGTATCCATCACCGCTCGCGTAGCACGCGCCGGACGCCGGCGATGCTCAGCCCGGCAAGCGCGAACCAGGTCAGCGCGTAGACCAGATGGGCGTTGCGGAAGGCGACCACCGTCAGGCCGCCGACCGGATAGCCGCCGGGGCCGGGGGTGGCGTCGGCGTCGATGAAATAGGGGGCGACGTTGGTCAATCGCCGGGCACGCGCGATCGCCGCGACGTCGCGCGAGTACCAGCGGTCGGCGGCGGGGTCGTTGGCGCGCAGGAAGCCGCCGCCGGGCTCGGTGACGCGGAGCAGGCCGGTGACGGAGACGGTGCCCCCGGGGCGGCCGGCCGCCGCGTCGGCCGGGACGAAGCCGCGATTGACGAGCAAGGTCCACCCCGCCGGTGTCCGCAGCGGGGTGAGCAGCCAGAAACCTGGGCCACGCTCGGTCACCGCCTTGACCAGCGTCTGCCCGCGAAGGTCGTACCGGCCCGTCACCCGCACATGGCGATAGGCGTCGCGGTCGGCAGTGACGCGCGGCCACGCATCGGGTCCGGGCGCGGCCACCGGCGGGGCATGGGCCCGGGCATCGACGGCGGCGATCAGGCGCAGCTTCCACGCGCGCCGTTCGATCTGCCACACGCCCAGCGCGACGAAGCCTGTGGCGATCAGCAGCAGCACGGCCGCCGCCAGCCGTCGCGTCATGGCGCGTCGGCGGCCGATCCGGGCTGCATCGGCATCATGTTGGTGTTGAGGTGGAACATGATCCACAGCGACCCGCCGAGCACGATCGTGACGATCACCACCGTGAAGGCGAAGGAGATCAGGTTCCAGCCGCCCTCGCTGCGCGTGTCGAGGTGGAGGAAGAAGACGACATGGACGACGATCTGCACCGCCGCGCAGCCGAAGATCAACAGCGCGGTCAGCGTCGCGCTCGCCAGCGCGCCCGACATCACCGCCCAGAAGGGCAAGGCGGTCAGCGCCACCGACAGCAGGAAGCCGATCACATAGCCCCGGCGCGAGCCGTGGGGCGCCGCATCCTCGCTCATCGCAGCATCCCGAACAGATAGACGAAGGTGAAGACGCCGATCCAGACGATGTCGAGGAAGTGCCAGAACAGGCTGAGGCACTGGAGGCGGCGGCAATTGTCGGGGTGGAGCCCGCGCTGGACAAGCTGGACCTGCATCACGCCGATCCAGACGATGCCGACGGTCACGTGCAGCCCGTGGGTCGCGACCAGCGTGAAGAACCCCGACAGGAAGGCGCTGCGCTGCGGCCCCGCGCCCTCCGCGATCAGCCCGCCGAACTCGTGCAGCTCGACGCCGACGAAGGCCATGCCGAGCAAGGCGGTCAGCGCCAGCCACGCCTGCGTCTCGCGCGTCCGTCCCGCTGCCATCGCCAGCATCCCCAGCCCGAAGGTAAGGGAGGAAACGAGCAGGATCGCGGTGTTGACCGCGACCAGCGGCAGCTCGAACAAGTGGTGCGGCGTCGGGCCGCCGGCGAAGCTGGTCGACAGCACGCCGTACGTCGCGAACAGGCAGGCGAAGATGAGCGCGTCGCTCATCAGATAGATCCAGAAGCCGAGCAACGTCGGGCCCTCGGCGTGCGCCTCGTCCCCGGTCACGTGCCAGACGGGCGGCTCGGCGGCGGCGTCGGTCATGCCCGCGCCGCCTCGGTCGCGGCGACGGTGTCGGCGGTGATGTGATAGTCGCGGTGATAGTTGAAGGTATGCCCGATCGCGACCGCGAGCAGCCCCGCGAACGCCGCCGCCGCCAGCCACCAGATGTACCAGACCATCGCGAAGCCGATGACGGCGGCCAGTCCCGACAGCGCCATCCCCGCCGCCGTGTTGCGCGGCATGTGGATCGACCGGAAGCCGTCGCGCGGCCGCTCGTAGCCGCGCGCCTTCATGTCGTGCCACGCGTCGAGCGTATGGACCACCGGCGTGAGAGCGAAATTGTAGGCGGGCGGCGGCGAGGCGGTCGACCATTCCAGCGTCCGCCCGCCCCACGGATCGCCGGTCAGGTCGCGCGTCTGGTCACGGCGGATGACGCCCATGACGATGCTCATGATGAAGCCGAAGATGCCCACCGCGATGATCGCGACGCCGATCGCGGCGATCACGAACAGCGGCTGGAGCGCGGGGTCGGAGATGTGGCGCAGCCGGCGCGTCACCCCGGCCAGCCCCGCGACGTACATCGGCGTCCAGGCGACCCAATAGCCGATCACCCAGCCCCAGAAGGCGACATGCCCCCACCACGCGTCGAGCTTGAAGCCGAACGCCTTGGGAAACCAGTAGACGATCCCGGCGAACATCCCGAACACGACGCCGCCGATGATGACGTTGTGGAAATGCGCGACCAGGAACAGCGAGTTGTGGAGCACGAAGTCGGCCGGCGGCACCGCGAGCAGCACCCCGGTCATGCCGCCGACGGTGAAGGTCAGCAGGAAGGCGACGACCCACATCATCGGCAGCTCGAAGCGGATCTGCCCCCGGTACATCGTGAACAGCCAGTTGAAGATCTTCGCGCCGGTCGGGATCGAGATGACCATCGTCGCGATGCCGAACGCCGCGTTGACGCTCGCCCCCGACCCCATCGTAAAGAAGTGATGCAGCCAGACCAGGAACGACAGGATGGTGATGACGACGGTGGCGTAGACCATCGACGAATAGCCGAACAGCGGCTTGCCCGAGAAGGTCGCGGTGATCTCCGAATAGACGCCGAACGCCGGCAGGATCAGGACGTAGACCTCCGGATGCCCCCAGATCCACACCAGGTTCCAGTACATCATCGGATTGCCGCCGAGCTCGTTGGTGAAGAAGTTCGTCCCCACGTAGCGATCGAGCATCAGCAGCGCGAAGACGCCGGTCAGGATCGGGAAGATCGCGATCGCCAGCACCTGGCTGCACAGCGCGGTCCAGCAGAAGATCGGCATCTTCATCATCGTCATGCCCGGCGCGCGCATCCTGATGATCGTCGTCACCATGTTGATCGCCGACAGCGTCGTGCCGACGCCGGCGATCTGGAGCGACCAGAGGTAATAATCGACGCCGGTATCGGGGCTGTAGGCGAGCTCGGACAGGGGCGCGTAGCCGAGCCAGCCGGTGCGCGCGAACTCGCCGACGAACAGCGACACCATCGTCAGCCCCGCGCCCGCCACCGTCAGCCAGAAGCTGAAGTTGTTGAGGAACGGAAACGCCACGTCGCGCGCGCCGATCTGGAGCGGCATGACGTAATTGATGACGCCGGCGATCAGCGGGATCGCGACGAAGAAGATCATGATCGTGCCGTGCGCGGTGAAGAGCTGATCGTAATGGTGCGCCGGCAGGAAGCCGTCGTCGCCGTTGAACGCGACCGCCTGTTGCGCGCGCATCATGATCGCGTCGGCGAAGCCGCGCAGCAGCATGACGATGGCGAGCACGATGTACATGACGCCGATCTTCTTGTGGTCGACACTGGTGAACCAGTCGCGCCACAGCCAACCCCACAGCCGGTATCGGGTGATCGCGCCGATGACGCCGAGCCCGAGCAGCGCCACGACCGCGAAGGTGCCGAGCACGATCGGCTCGTGGATCGGAAAGCTGTCGACGGTCAGCCGGCCGAAGATGGTCTGCCACATCATGAAAAGGTCCGATTGCGATCATCGCCCGGCTTTTGCTGGCCGGGCGGGGGCGTACGGGGGGCCGTGCGATTGCCGCCGGCGCCCTTTTCGGCGGGCGACTTCTGCAGCGCCGGGGTCGGCCGGCCGCCGGGGACGGGCGCGGCGTCGCGGGCGGGCGGGATGGCGAGGCCGGCGGGCCGCCCGCTCGCGCGCTGGTCGCGCATGATCATCGGCGCGGCGCAGGGGCGGCCGGGCTCGACGCAGCGGTTGAGGACGCGGTCGAACAGGCCGGGCTGGACGGTGGCGAAGCGCATCGCCGGCACCTTCTCGCTGGGCTTCTGCAACCGCAGATAGGTCGCGGCCGCAAGCCCCGCGCCCGATCCCCTGACGCCCGCCACCCAGCGCTCGAACGCACCCTCGGGCAGCCCGCGCAGGCTGAAGCGCATGTCGGAAAAGCCCGCGCCGGTGTAATTGGCGGACTGGCCCCAGCTCTCGACCGGCCGGTTGAGCACGGCGTGCATCGTCGAGCGCATCCCGGGCATCGCATAGATCATCCCGGCCATCGTCGGCGCGTAGAAGGTGTTCATCTGGCTGACCGAGGTGATCGAGAAGCGCACCGGCCGGTTCACCGGCAGCGCCAGCTCGTTGATCGTCGCGATGCCCTGCTCGGGGTAGATGAACAGCCATTTCCAGTCCATCGCCACCACCTGCACGTCGAGCGGCTCGACGCCGGGGGCGGTCGGCTGGCCCGTGGCGATGCGGGTGAGCGGGCGGAACGGGTCGAGCAGATGCGTGCTCGACCAGGTCACCGCGCCAAGCACGATGATGATGAGCAGCGGCCCCGACCAGATCACCAGTTCCAGCCCGGTCGAATGGTTGAACTCGGGGTCGTAGGCCGCCCCCCCGCCGTGGCGATAGCGCCAGGCGAAGACGACGATCAGCACCAGCACGGGCAGGATGATGAGCAGCATCAGCCCGGTGGCGATGAGGATCAGGTTGCGCTGCTGGAGCGCGACGTCGCCGACCGGATCGAGGACGACGAGGTCGCAGCCGGCCAGCGCCAGGCCGAGGACCGCCGACACGCCCGCCCGCGCCCATCGCCCCGGCCGTGATCGCGAACCCTGCGTCATAGTCGTCCCATATGGACCGTCGGTCGGAGAGCGACAGTGGACAATTTGTCCACTCCCCCACGCCCCCGGCACGGCGCAGGGAGCGTTATGCATTAACGCGCGTGGATGGCTTTCGGCCATGGCATGACCGGCGCGGCGAAAATGAGAGGTGATCGGGTGGCCAATGCTACCGCCATGGAAGGCTCTCGACCGCTCGAACGGGACGCGCAGGCGATCCACGGCCCGCCGGGCAAGATCCGCCCCGGCGAGATCGCGATCGGCGTGGTCGTCGGGCGCGCGGCGGAGTTCTTCGAGTTCTTCACCTATGCCATCGCCTCGGTGCTGGTGTTCCCGACCCTGGTCTTTCCCTTTGTCGACCCGCTGACGGGCACGCTCTATTCGTTCTGCCTGTTCGCGGTCGCCTTCGCCGCGCGCCCGGTCGGCACGCTCGTCTTCATGTGGATGGACCGCCATTACGGGCGCGGGGTCAAGCTGACGGTGGCGCTGTTCCTGCTCGGCGGGTCGACGATGGCGATCGCGATCCTGCCCGGCTACAGGGAGATCGGGATCTGGGCCGCCGTGGCGCTCGGGCTGTTCCGGTTCGGTCAGGGCATGGCGCTCGGCGGCGCGTGGGACGGGCTGCCGTCGCTGCTGTCGATGAACGCGCCGCCGGGGCGCAAGGGCTGGTATGCGATGATCCCCCAGCTCGGCGCGCCGCTCGGGCTGTTCGTGGCGGCGGGGCTGGCCGCCTATTTCGTGACCTTGCTGACGCCGGCGGACTTCCTCGACTGGGGCTGGCGCTATTCCTTTTTCGTGGCGCTCGCGGTCAACGTCGTCGGGCTGTTCGCGCGGCTGCGGCTGGTCGCGACGCCGGAGTTCGCGGCGCTGTTCGAGCAGGGCGAGCTCAAGCCCTCGCCCGCGTTCAGGACAATGGTCGCGCAATGGCGCACGATCGTGCTCGGCGCCTTCGCCCCGCTCGCCAGCTTCGCGATGTTCCATGTCGTCACCGTCTTTCCGCTGTCCTGGGTGACGCTGACCAACCACGACAGCGCCGGACGCTTCCTGCTGATCGAGATGGCGGGCGCGGTCGTCGCGTTTCTCGCGATCATGGCGTCGGGGCTGATCGCCGACCGCGTCGGCCGGCGCACCGTGCTGGGCGTGTCGGCGGTGCTGATCGGCGCGTACAGCGGCTTCGCGCCGCACCTGCTCGACGGCGGGCTTATCGGCGAGAGCGTGTTCATGGTCACCGGCTTCGCGCTGCTCGGCCTCGCCTTCGGCCAGTCGTCGGGCGTCGTCAGCGGCAACTTCCCGCCCGAGCACCGCTATACCGGCGCGGCGATCGTCGGCAATTCGGCCTGGTTCATCGGCGCCGGCTTCGCACCGCTGGTGGCGCTGTTCCTGGCGACGCGGGTGGGGCTGTGGGCGGTGGGGCTGTACCTGCTGTCGGGCGTCGCCTGCACGCTCGCGGCGCTGCTCGTCAATCGCGAGTGGGGCGCCAAGGCGCACTGACGCGTCACGGAAAGCGCTGTCCTACACGCCGGGCTTCTGCGACCGCCGGTCCATGGGCAGTAATCGGTCAACAGCGTGCATCGCGCCGGGGCGGCGTCTTCCGCGCGCCGGTGCATTTCGCCTCAACTTAGCCTCAACTTCCGGATTGGCCATGGCGGGGCGTTACCTCCTGACCGATGTGTTTGAGCCTGAACTTAGCCTCAACTTCCAGCCGCGCGGGAACCTCGACCTTCTCAACTTGTCAGGCGCTCGACACGAACCAGCGGTCGGGATAGCGGGTCCGGGCCACCACGGAGCCTGCCCATGAAAACCCGCGCCGCCGTCGCTTTCGAGGCCAAGCGCCCGCTCGAGATCGTCGAGCTCGACCTCGACGGGCCGCGCGCGGGCGAGGTGCTGGTCGAGATCATGGCGACCGGCATCTGCCACACCGACGCCTACACGCTCGACGGGTTAGATTCCGAGGGCATCTTCCCGTCGGTGCTCGGCCACGAGGGGGCGGGGATCGTGCGCGAGGTCGGCGCTGGCGTCACCAGCGTGCAGCCCGGCGACCATGTCATCCCGCTCTACACCCCCGAATGCCGCCAGTGTAAGTCGTGCCTCAGCGGCAAGACCAACCTGTGCACCGCGATCCGCGCGACGCAGGGCAAGGGGCTGATGCCCGACGGCACCACGCGGTTCAGCCACAAGGGGCAGCCGATCTTCCATTACATGGGCTGTTCGACCTTCTCGAACTTCACCGTCCTGCCCGAGATCGCGGTCGCGAAGATTCGCGCCGACGCCCCCTTCCAGACGAGCTGCTATATCGGCTGCGGCGTCACCACCGGCGTCGGCGCGGTGGTCAAGACAGCGAAGGTCCAGGCCGGCGAGAATGTCGTCGTCTTCGGGCTCGGCGGCATCGGCCTCAACGTCATCCAGGGCGCGCGGCTGGTCGGCGCGGGGCGGATCGTCGGGGTCGACCTCAACCCGACCCGCGAGGAATGGGGCCGCCGCTTCGGCATGACCGACTTCATCAACGCCGCCGGCAAGAGCCGCGACGAAGTGATCGCCGAGGTACTGGCGCTGACCGACGGTGGCGCGGACTATAGCTTCGACGCGACCGGCAATACCGAGGTGATGCGCACCGCGCTCGAATGCTGCCACCGCGGCTGGGGCACCAGCATCATCATCGGCGTCGCCGAAGCGGGCAAGGAGATCAGCACCCGCCCCTTCCAGCTCGTGACCGGGCGCAACTGGCGCGGCACCGCCTTCGGGGGGGCGAAGGGGCGCACCGACGTGCCGAAGATCGTCGACTGGTACATGGAGGGCAAGATCGCGATCGACCCGATGATCACCCACGTCCTGACGCTCGACGAGATCAACAAGGGCTTCGACCTGATGCACGCGGGCGAGAGCATCCGCTCGGTGGTGGTGTATTGATGTTGGGGATGATGCCTGACCAAACCCCGTTCGTGTCGAGCGAAGTCGAGACACATCGGCCGTGTCCCTCGACTTCGCTCGGGACGAACGGGTGATGCGCTACGACGTCCTGATCGTCGGCGGCGGCCACGGCGGCGCGCAGGCGGCGATCCAGCTCCGCCAGCTAAACTTCGCCGGCTCGATCGCGATCGTCGGCGAGGAGCCCGATCCGCCCTACGAACGCCCGCCGCTGTCGAAGGAATATCTGGCGGGCGACAAGAGCTTCGAGCGCATCCTGCTGCGGCCCGCGACCTTCTGGGCGGAGCGGGGCGTCGACCTGCTGCTCGGGCGGCGGGTGACGGCGGTCGACCCGGCGGCGCACGAGGTGACGACGGCCGACGGCGGCACGATCGGCTATGGCAGGCTGATCTGGGCGGCGGGCGGCCACGCCCGGCGGCTGACCTGCGAGGGGCATCATCTCGCGGGCGTCCACAGCGTGCGGACGCGCGCAGATGTCGACCGGCTCCAGGCGGAACTCGCCACCACCACGCGCGTCGCGGTGGTCGGCGGCGGCTATATCGGGCTGGAGGCGGCGTCGGCGCTGCGCAAGCTCGGCAAGGCGGTGACGCTGATCGAGGCGCTGCCGCGCGTGCTGGCGCGCGTCGCGGGCGAGCCGCTGTCGCGCTTCTTCGCGGCGCGGCACCGGGCGGCGGGGGTGGATGTGCGCCTCGACACCGCCGTCTCGCGCATCCTCGGCCAGGACGAACGCACCACCGGCGTCGAGCTGGCGAGCGGCGAGATCGTGCCCACCGACATGGTGATCGTCGGCATCGGCATCGTTCCCGCCGTCGAACCGCTGCTGGCGGCGGGGGCGGCCGGCGGCAACGGCGTCGCCGTCGACGCCGCGTGCCGCACCAGCCTGCCCGACGTCTGGGCGATCGGCGATTGCGCGCTGCATGAGAACCGCTTCGCCGACGGCACCGCGATCCGGCTCGAGTCGGTCCAGAACGCCAACGACCAGGCCAATGTCGCGGCGCGCACGATCGCGGGCGAGGCGGTGAGCTACGACGCGGTGCCGTGGTTCTGGTCGAACCAGTATGACCTCAAGCTGCAAACCGTCGGCCTGTCGATCGGCCACGACGCGGAGGTGGTGCGTGGCGACCCGGCGGGGGGAAGCTTCTCGATCGCCTACCTGCGCGCCGGCCGGGTGATCGCGCTCGACTGCGTCAACGCGGTGCGGGATTATGTCCAGGGGCGGCGGCTGGTCGTCGAGGGTGTCCACCCCGACCCGGCGCGGCTGGCGGACACGGCGGTGCCGCTCAAGGAGCTTTGACGCGCCTCGCCGCGCTCAGCCCGTCGAGATAGGCGAGGATGGCCGGCACGTCCGCGTCGGGCACCTCGGCGTGATAGGCCTCGCGCATCTTGGTGACCGTCGCCTGCCATTGGTCGTGGGAAAGCGGGGGCTGGTTGGTCACCATGCCCGCCGAATGGCAGGCGGTGCAGCGCGCCGTGACGAGGTCGACATGCGGCCCCGCCGGCAACGCCTCTGCCTCGTCGGGCAGGACGATGGCGGCGGCGGTGAGGTTGACGGGCGGCGGCTCGGCCCGGCGGATGATCGCAAACCACAGCGCCGCGATGCCGATGACGGCGACGATCACCAGCCCGATCGCCAGCATCCGCTTCATACGACCATCACCGTCGTGGTCTCGACATTGTCCCGGGCATAGCCGCCGGGGTTCCAGATCGGCCGCAAGGGCTGCGCCTCGCCGGCGCTGTTCCAGCACCGCGTCATCAGCGTCACCCGCCCCCGCCCGGCCAGCGGCATCATCGCCTCGAACCGCCGGAAGCTGTAGCGGCCGAGGTTGGGGCCGAGCGTCGCTAGCCGCCACGTCCGCCCGCCGTCGGTCGACACGTCGACCTTGGCGACGCCATGCGCCCCGCCGAGCGCGATGCCGCCGACCGGGACGACGGGCCTGAACGCGATCCGCTGCCCGTCGGCGACGCCGGTCACCCAGCTCCGCGGCGGCATCCGGTTGATCGGCACCGTCGCGAAGCCCTTGGCCCCCGGCGCGACGGCGGCACGCGGCGTAGCGGGGATGCGATACGCCTTGCTCATCCAATATTGCTCGTCCGCGCCCGGCAGCACCTCGATGCGGTCGAGCGCCTTGACCCAATAGGTCGAGAACCACCCCGGCACGACCAGCCGCAGCGGGAAGCCGTTGAGCAGCGGCAGCTGCTCGCCGTTCATCGCAAAGGCGATCATCACCTCGCCGTCGCGGGCATGATCGAGGTCGAGCGACTTCAGGAAATCGGGCGCGTCCGGCAGCAGCGGCCGGTCGAGCCCGCCGAACCTCACCTGCCCCGCCCCCGCCCTGACCCCGGCGAGGTCGAGCACATGGCGCAGCGGCACGCCAGTCCAACGGGCATTGCCCATCGCGCCATGCCCCCATTGCGCGCCGGGCACCCGCGGACTGAAGAACCCCCGCGAATTGCCCGAGCATTGGTTGACCGCGACCAGCTCGGTGCGCGGCAGCCGCAGGAGCTGGTCGAGGCTCAGCGCCAGCGGCCGGTTCACCTGTCCGCTGACCCGCAGGCGAAAGCTGCGCACGTCGACGGCGAGCGGAATGTCGGCCCAATGCCAGCGGACGAAGAAGCGGTCGTTCGGCGTCAGGTCATGCGCGGCGAAGACGCTCATCGGCGTCTCCAGCAGCGGCGGCCGGCTGCGCTGAAGGATCAGCCCCCGCTTGTCCGGGAACGCGTCGGTGATGGGCCGCCCGCCGGTGCTGTCGCCGAAAGGAAGGTCGACTCGCTGCGCCAACGCGGGCATCGCCACCGCGGCCGCGCTGATGGCGAGCAGCCGGCGACGGCTAGTCTCGATCGCCAGCGCGGAGTCCAGCCTGTCCATCGCCATCAGACCTTCGCTACCCACTCTTGAGCGTCCTGATTCAGTGTTCTTACGCTGTCGCAGCACGATCGCTTGCCGTGGTCTGCGCTACGCGGTAGCAAACGTCTATAACACGCGACCGTAGGCAGCAGGCGAAACCGCGACCTACTCAACATTTCATCGGGGGATAGTGCTGTGATACGCAAGTTTCTGACGATGTTGGTATTGATGGCCATTCCCGTTGCGGTGAGCGCGAAGCAGGCAGACTCATCTGCCACGTCAGCCGAAGTGCGTGCACTTATCAAAACTCACATCGACGGCTTCCTTGCCCGCGATCCGGTTAAAGCGACCAGCATCGATGCGCCCGATTTTGTCGGCATTTTTCATGGCGCGCCCAACACCGTTGGAGTCGCGCAAGACCTTTCCGCCTCCAAGGAGATGGTTGCGGATCCCGCGTTGAAGTTGGTGGTCGACAACGAACACCTCGATGTAGCGCAGTCGGGCGACATGGCGACGTGGCGGTCCACTTATCGCTATACCTACACGGACCCGAAGACCAATCAGCCGCGCGTCGAGCTCGGTAACTTTCTGATTGGCTTCAAACGTCAATCGGACGGCAAGATGAAGGCGGTGTGGAGCGTGGTTTCGGATACGCCGCCTGCTTCCTGACCTAAGTCTTCCAGTTCACTGTCCGCATCGCGCCCGGACAGGCCGAACCGGCGGGCGGTTCGCACGACGGGGTGCAGATGCCAGTCAAAGACAGGCCGGCGCGGAAGCGGCATCAATGCGCCGTCCTACAGCCGGCCGACGTGTCACCAGACGGCGGCGTTCGGATTAACCGACGATCCGCTCTTTCGAACCTCGAATATCGTGGCGACGATTGCCAACCGCCGCGGCGTGACCGGGCGGCCGTGCCTGCGCCTTTGCCGTCGGTTTGAGTGAACGATGCGTTCGAGCCTGAAGATAATGTGAAGATGATGATCGTGCCCCGCCCGTGCGGCGGTCAGCCTGCGTTCACGCCGGATCGGCTTTGAACGCGGCCACGATTGCACTAGATGGGCTCTACCCATCAGGACATGCCCTGCCCATGCCAATGCCCCGCCTGACGCTCGCCCCCCTCGCCGCGCTGACGGCGCTCGCGCTGATCCCCATCGCCACCGGGGCGATGGCGGCGGTCGATACCGATGCGCTGCACGAGTTCGACCAGTTCCTGGAGGTCTTCAACCGGGTCAAGGCGAACTATGTCGACAAGGTCGACGACAAGACGCTGATCAAGGGCGCGATCGAGGGGATGTTGGCGTCGCTCGACCCGCATTCGTCCTACGTCGACGCGCTCGACTACGACAATATGCGCATCCTGACCGAGGGCAATTACGGCGGGCTGGGCCTCACCGTCTCGATGGAGGACGGCGCGGTCAAGGTCGTCGCCCCGCAGGAAGACACCCCTGCGTACCGCGCCGGCATCAAGTCGGGCGACTACATCACCCATATCGACGGCAAGCTGATCTTCGGCCAGTCGCTCGACGAAGCGATCACGCAGATGCGCGGCAAGCCCGGCACCAAGATCGCGCTCACCCTCGTCCGCCCCGGCACGACCAAGCCGATCGAGGTCGCGCTGGTCCGCGAGGTCATCGTCCAGCGACCCGTCAAATGGGAGGTGCGCGGCGATGTCGGCTACCTCAACATCAACACCTTCTCCGAACAGACCGGCGCCGACACGCGCGGCGCGATCATGGCGATCGACAAGGCGCTCGGCCACAAGCCGCTCGGCTATGTCGTCGACCTGCGCGACAATGGCGGCGGCCTGCTCAACCAGGCGATCGAGGTGTCGGACGCGTTCCTGACCGGCGGCGAGATCGTGTCGCAGCGCGGGCGCGAGAAGACCGACATCGAACGCTATTATGCTAGGCCCGGCGACGATGCGCGCGGCCTGCCCGTCGTGGTACTGACCAACGCCGGCACCGCATCGGCCAGCGAGATCGTCGCCGGCGCGTTACAGGATCACCATCGCGCGCTCGTCATGGGCACGCGCTCATTCGGCAAGGGCTCGGTGCAGACGCTTATCCCGCTCGGGCCGCAGACGCAGCTCCGGCTCACCACCGCACGCTATTACACGCCGTCGGGGCGCTCGGTGCAGGAGGGCGGGATCGAGCCCGACATCAACGTCCCGCAGATCAGCGACCCCGATTACAAGAGCCGCCCGGTGTTCCGCGAGGCCGATCTGCGCCGCCACCTGATCAACGAGATCAAGGCCGACAATGCGGTGCTGGAGGAGGACACGGGCGTCGACCCGCGTTTCAAGGCGACGCCGGACGAGCTGAAGAAGCAGGGCATCGACGACTTCCAGCTCTATTACGCGCTGAAGACGGTGGCGCGGCTGGGCGGGCCGACGCAGGTCGCGGCGGCGACGCGGCCCGTGCCGAAGAAGTGACGATGGCCGCACCCTTTCGTCCGGTGCCGATCGACACGCGGCCGATGTTCGCGGTGGAACGCGATCGGGCGGGCCGCGCCAATGTCCTCGCCTTCCTCCTGCCCACTGCGCTGCTTGCCGGCGCCTGGGGGTTCCAGCTCATCGGCGGGCTCATCCCCTGCGAGATGTGCCACTGGCAGCGCTGGCCGCATTATGCGGCGCTCGGCGTCGCGGCGCTGGCGTTTCTGACGCGCGGCCACGTCCGGGTGGCGCTGGTCGTGCTGGCGGCGTTGCTGATCGCGGCGTCGGGGGCGATCGGCGTCGCGCATCTCGGGGTCGAGCACCATTGGTGGAACGGCTTTACCGCCTGCACCGCGCCGACCAGCATCACTGGCGCGACGGCGGCGGAGCGGCTCGATTCGCTGCTCGCCCAGCCGATCGTGCGCTGCGACACGCCGCAATGGTCGCTGCTCGGCATCTCGATGGCGGGGTTCAATGCGATCTTCTCGCTGGCTGGCGCGCTGGCCATCCTCTCCCTGGTGAGGAAGACGCGATGAAACCCCCTTCTCACAAACCGGGCGACCGCCGCGAGAGCACCGACGCCATGATCCGGGTCGATCAGGCAGGCGAATATGGCGCGACGCGCATCTATGCGGGCCAGCTCGCCATCCTCGGCGATCGTCACCCGGCATCGCGCGCGATCAGCCATATGGCGCATCAGGAGGAACGGCACCGCGCCTTCTTCGATCGGATGATGGCACGGCGCGGGGTACGGCCGACGTTGCTCCAGCCCTTCTGGCACGTCGCGGGGTTCGCCCTGGGCGCGGTAACGGCGGCGATCGGGCCGGAGGCGGCGATGGCCTGTACCGCCGCGGTCGAGACCGAGATCGACAAGCATTACCAGGAACAGCTCGACCAATTGGGCGACAGCGATCCCGAACTCTCGGCCGCGATCGCCGATTTCCAGGCCGAGGAGGTCGAGCATCGCGACCATGCGCTTGCCGCCGGCGCGGAGACGACCTTCGGCTATCCCGTGCTCAGCGGGTTCATCCGATTGGGCTGCAAGGTCGCGATCGCTGCCGCCAAGAGAATATAGGAGTGCGCGTATGACAAGGATGATTCTGCTCGCGCTGACGGTCGCGACGCCGGCGGTGGCGCAGCAGGTCGCGGGGCCGGGCGTGGAACGGCCCAAGGCGACGACGCCGACGACGGGCGAGGTGGCAAAGGGCGCGCCGATCAACGGCGTGCTCGTCCTTTACGGCAATCAGCGCTGCCCGACCGATACGCAAGGCAACGAGGTCGTCGTCTGCGAGCGCCGCAGCGCATCCGAACAGTTCCGCGTCCCCAAGGAACTGCGCGAGTTCCAGGTCACGCCGGAGAACGCCGCCTGGGCCGCCAAGGCGCAGGGCACGCTGGGGGCAGGCACGGGCGCGAACTCGATCGGCAGCTGCTCGGTGGTCGGCGCGGGTGGCCAGTCCGGCTGCTTCCTCCAGGCCGCGCGCGCGGACCGGGCGGAGAACAAGGCGCGCAAGGAGGCGGAGGACCGGGCTCCCTGATGCACCGACCTCCGTCACCCCGGCCCTGTGCCGGGGTCCACGTCGGGGCTTGCCCGAACGACGCGTGTCATCTTTAACCGCTACGCCCGGCCTTCTCGGTGGATGCCGGCACAAGGCCGGCATGACAATTTGCTGAGGGCGTAGACATGGCGACGGTGGCAGGCGACGTGCGAAGACCGGCAAGGCCGCTGACGCCGGACACTTATGAGCGCGTGCTGGCGATCGGGAGCATGGTGCTGTTCGCCGCGGTGGTGATCGCGCTGGCCAAGGGGCGGCACGAATGGGCGCTGGTGCCGTGGGTCGTCTGGCCGCATCTGGTCACGATCATGGTGGCGGTGGCGCTGACCCCCGTCCTGCTGCTCCGCCGGCGCGGCGACAAGCGGCATCGGGTGCTTGGCACGATCTGGGTGGCGGCGATGCTGCTGACGGCGCTGCTGAGCTTCAACGTGCGGATCAGCCAAAATGGGGGGCTGAGCTTCATCCACATCCTGTCGGTCTGGGTGCTGATCCAGGCGCCGATCATCTGGTGGTCGGCGCGCACGCACAATATTGCCAAGCACCGGGGCGCGGTGCGCGGGATGGTGACGGGGGCGCTGCTGATCGCGGGCTTCTTCACCTTCCCCTTCAACCGCCTGCTCGGGCATTGGCTCTTCGGCTGAGATGCGCTGGGGGCTGGCGCTGCTGGCGTGGTTTTCCTGCGTCTGGTTCGGTTCGTGGGAGCTCAACCCCAACAACGCCACGCGCCTGTTCGCGGCGATCGCGATGGTCGAGGATGGCGACGCCCGGATCGACGCCTTCGCCCCGCTGACGATCGACAAGGCACAGTTCGATGGCCACGCCTATCTCGACAAGGCGCCGGGAATGACGCTGATGGCGCTGCCGGCGGTGGCGCTGGCCGACGCGGTGACGGGGCAGCGGGCGGACCCCGCGAGCGCGGCCTTCGCCCGCTATCTGCGGCTGCGGCTGCGCGTGGCGGTCGCGATCGGACCGGCGGTGCTGACCGCGCTGGCGGCGGTGGCGCTGTTCGAGCTGGGGCTGGGGCTCACCGGGAGCGCGGGCGCCGCGCTGTTCGCGGCGATCGGCTATGCGCTGGGAACGCCGATCTGGGGATGGTCGACGACGATCTTCGGCCATGCGGCGGTAGCGGCGCTGTTCGTGATCGCGCTGTGGGCGCTGTGGCGAGCCGAGCGCGCGGAGCACGCGGCAGTGGCGGGGCTGGCGCTGGGCTGGGCGGTGGTGGTCGAATATCAGGCGGTGCTCGCGGGCGCGGCGCTGGCGCTGTTCGGGCTGTGGCGCTGGTGGGGCCGTCCGCGCCTGATCGCCGCGGCGGCCGTCGGCGGCGTGATCGGACTACTTCCGCTGATCGGGTACAACCTGTTCGCCTTCGGCACGCCGTTCCGGCTCGGCTATTCGGGCGTGGTCGGGTTCGAGGGGATGCATCAGGGGCTGTTCGGACTGACCGCGCCCTCGCCCCGCGCGCTATGGGAAATCCTGTTCGGGACGCGGCGGGGGCTGCTGTGGGTCGCGCCGGTGCTGGTGCTGGCGGTGCCGGGGCTGGCCGACCTGATCGCGGCGAGGCGAACGCGCGGGATCGGTCTGGCGGCGGCGGGCGCGGCGGCGGTCGTGCTGCTGGTCAACGCGGCCTATGTCTATTGGGACGGCGGCAATTCGACCGGGCCGCGCCATGCGATGCCGGCGGCGGGGCTGCTGGCGCTGGGGCTGGCGCCGTTCTGGGCAGGGCTGCGCGCAAGAGGGCGCACAATCGCCGTGACCGTTTTGGCGGTATCGATCGCGCTCAACCTGATGATCGCGGGCTGCGATATCTTCGCGGCACCCTGGGACGCCTCGCAGCTCCACTGGGTGGCGACCGAGCATCTGTTCCGGGCCGATGTCACCTCGATCGCGAGCGACTGGTGGGGCTGGCCGAAATGGAGCGGCTTCGCGGTGTGGGCGATGGTGGCGTTGCCGATGCTGGTCTGGCTCGTCCGGCAGGCGCGGTTGCGCGACTCGGGTCCGCGTGTCAGGGTATTGGCGTCCGCGTGACTGGCGCGAGTGGGATACCACAAGGGAGCGCGGACCTCCGCTGAGCCGCGCGCCTGGGCATCCTCTCGACCAAGGAGATGCCCCATGCTGACCATCGCGTTCCTGCTGTTTCCCAACGTCACCCAGCTCGATCTGACCGGACCGCTCCAGGTGCTGTCGCGACTTGGCGATGCCAGGCTCGACCTCGTCTGGAAGACGCTCGACCCCGTGCCGACCGACGCGGGCTTCTCGATCGTCCCGACCGCGACGCTGACCGACGTCACCCATGCCGACATCCTCTGCGTCCCCGGCGGGTTCGGGGTGAACGACGTGATCGCCGACGACGAGGTGATGGCGTGGGTGGCGGCCATCGGGGCGGAGGCGACCTGGGTCACCAGCGTCTGCACCGGCTCGCTGATCCTCGGCGCGGCCGGCCTGCTGCGGGGGTATCGGGCGGGCTGCCATTGGGCACAGCGCGACATGCTGCCGCTGTTCGGCGCGATCCCGGTCGCCGAGCGGGTAGTGGTCGACCGCAACCGGATCACCGGCGGCGGCGTCACCGCAGGCATCGACTTCGCGCTGACGCTGACCGCGCTGCTGCGCGGCGAGGACCATGCCAAGGCGGTGCAGCTCAGCCTCGAATACGACCCGCACCCGCCGTTCGCCAGCGGCACGCCCGAGCAGGCCGACCCCGCCGTCCTCGCCGCCGTGAAGCGGCGGACGGACAAGCTGGTGCCGACCCGCGACGCCGACCTCAAGGCGCTGGCGGCGAAACGCGGCTTTTCCTGATGCCGCTGACGCGGTGCCAGACGTAGATCCCCGCGAGCAGCGCCAGCACGATGCCGATGGCCAGGTCGGCGCGGTGGAAGAAGGCCTTGAGCCGGGGGTCGGTGTGCCACGCCTTCCCCAGCTCGCGCCCGATCAGCGCCAGCGCGAAGCAGAACGGCCATGACCCCAGGAAGGTGTAGAGGTGAAAGGGCAGCAGCCGCATCCGCGCCGCCCCGGCCGGGAAGGCGATGAAGGTGCGGATGACGGGCAGCAACCGCCCGATCAGCACCGCCGCCGAGCCCCAGCGCGCGAAGAAGCGCTCGGCCGCGTCGAGCTCGTCCGTCCCGATCAGGATGTACCGCCCCCAGCGCGCCACGAAGGGCCGCCCGCCGCGCTTGCCCGCCTCGTACGCGACGACCGAGCCGAGGTTGCAGCCGAGCGCGCCGGCCGTCGCGGCCAGCCAGATATTGAACTCGCCGGTCGAGACGAGATAGCCGGCGAAGGGCATGATCAGCTCCGACGGCAGCGGCACGCACGCGCTCTCGATCGCCATCAGCAGCATGACGCCGAGATAGCCGCCGGCCGAGATAACGGAGATGACGAAGGTCGCCAGCGCGGACAGAAGGTGTTCGATCATGCGCGGCGCTCTAGCGGGACGGGGGTGCGAGTGCAGCGCGAAAAGTCACAGAAGTCGCACCCTCTCGCGTACGCGCGCGGGACAAGTTGAGAAAGTTGAGATGCTCGCGCCGGCGCAATGACGACAAGTTGAGGAAGTTGAGACGATCGGCACCGTCGGGGCGGGTCGTGCGCGATGTCGGGGCGAGGGCCATGGCCGGCTGATGGCGAGGACGGCGCTTGTAGGACAGCGTTATCGACGCGGGCTTTCCGCGCGCCCGCCGCCCGTCATTTCGCCATCGGCAGGCTGATATAGCTCGCGTCGGGCCCGGCGATCGTCACGCGCTGGGTCGCCTTGACGTAATCGGCGGGCTTGGCGAAGAAGATGTTGGGCACGAAGGTCTGCGGATTGCGGTCGTACAGTGGAAACCAGCTCGACTGGATCTGCACCATGATGCGGTGGCCGGGCAGGAAGACGTGGTTGGCGGCGGGCAGCGCGAAGCTGTATTTCAGCGGAGCGTTCGCGGTCAGCGGCTTCGCTTCGCTCAGGTTCTCGCGATAGCGGCCGCGGAAGATGTCCATGCCGACGGCGAGTTGATAGCCGCCCATGCCCGGCTTTTCCGGCACCTCGTCGGGATAGACGTCGATCAGCTTGACCACCCAGTCGCTGTCGGTGCCGCTGGTCGACGCGGTGAGGTGAACGACCGGCGCGCCGGCGATCGTCACCGGCGCGGTCAGCACCGGTCCGGCGAAGGTGAGCACGTCGGGTCGCCCCGACACCGCGCGCTGGTCGTCGGTGAGCCAGGTCGGCCAAGGGTTTCCCTCATAGCCCTGCGGCCGGATCGGTCGCGCCTCGTAGGTGACCGGGCTGGCCGGGTCCGACACGTAGTCGGCGGTCGCCGCCCCCGCTGCCGGGTCGAAGCCCAGCGTCATGCCTGGCTTAAGATAGAGCTTCGCCGCGCCCTCCTCGCCGGACCATGACTGGAGTCGCTGCCAGCGATTGGCGCCGCTCTGGAACGCGGTGACGGGGGCCACGTCCATGGCCTCGCCCTTCAGATAATGCGCGAGGAAGGGCGCCAGCACGTCGCGGCGCCATTGCTTGGCGGTGTCGGCATCCCAGTCGATCGCGCCGAGGTTGCTGCCGTTCTGGATCGCCTGGCCGTGGAACCAGGGCCCCATCGTCAGATAGACCATGTCGTTGGCGGCGTCCTTCGGTTCGAGCGCGCGATAGACCGCCATCGCGCCGTAGATGTCCTCCTGGTCCCACAGGCTGTGGACCAGCATCGTCGGCACCTTGAGCGGCTGCTTGGCGAGGATGCGGTCCATCGCCTGTTCCTGCCAGAACGCGTCATAGGCGGGGTGCTCGCTGATCTTCTTGTAGAAGCCGATCTGATCGAGCCCACGCGCCTGGGCGAGCGCGCCCGCCGAGCCGGCGCGCATATACAGCTCGTACTGATCGTAGACGCTGGTCGTCCATTTCGCGCTGTTGTCGCGGGTCGCGATCTGTTCCCAGATATAGGGCAGGCCGAACTGCCGGAACGCGCCGTTGTGGAACCAGTCGTCGCCGCGCCAGCCGTCGACCATCGGGTTCATCGGCACCGACACCTTCAGCGCCGGGTGCGGATCGATCAGCGCCATCAGCGGCGTGAAGCCGTCATAGCTGATGCCGATGATGCCGACCCGCCCGTTCGATTCGGGGAGGTGCTTCACCAGCCAGTCGATCGTGTCCCAGGTGTCGGTCGCGTGATCGACCTTGGTCGGGTTGAGCGCGGTGCCGGCGAGCGGCCGGTTCATGACATAGCCGCCGTCCGACCCGTATTTGCCGCGCACGTCCTGGACGACGCGGATATAGCCGCCCGCGACGATGACGTCGGTGGCATTATCATAGCCTTGGAGGACGCTGGCGAGCCGGCCGCTGGCGGCATGGCCGGTCAGTTTGTCGGCGTCATAGGGGGTGCGGGTGAGCAGGATGCCGGCGTCCTTCGCGCCCTTCGGTACCAGGATGACGGTGTGGAGCCTGGCCCCGTCGCGCATCGGGATCTCGACGACACGGCGGGTGAAGTCGGCATCGGCGTCGACGACGGGCTGGAGCCTGGCCGGGCGTTCGTCATAGCGTTGCGCGATTGCGGGCGTGGCGGCGACGGCGGCGAGCGCGCCGGCGGCGAGGATAGTGCGGATCATGAAGGCCCCCATCGACCGTCCGAGCGGCCGTTTCGCGGCGTATCATGGCCGACGACAGCCGAAGATCAAGCGCCGTCGAACGCAGCCGACGCTTGAAACAATCGTGCTGGTGGCTGTCCCGATACGGGAAAACCCTTTTTTTGTAAGGAATAACGCCTGCGTCGTCGCCGGATCGCGGTTACGGAGACATTAATTCGGCACCGCGGGACGGGGGGCCGGGATCGACCGAGCCTTTGGGGGAATCATCATGAAGCGCAACCATCTCATCGCCGCCGCAGCAACCCTGGCGCTCGGCATCGCCGCGCCGGCGAGTGCGGCGCCCTATATCCTGACCGATCTGGGCGACCTGCCCGGCGGGAGCGACGTCAGCCAAGCCTTTGGCATCAACGATGCCGGTCAGGTCGCGGGCTACAGCACTGCCACGACGGGCAACCGCGCCTTCCTGTGGAG
>CAXTHQ010000001.1:0-447234 GCA_964244185.1 uncultured Sphingomonas sp. | reverse complement strand
GTCAGGTCGCGGGCTACAGCACTGCCACGACGGGCAACCGCGCCTTCCTGTGGAGTGCGGGCGGGGGGATGCAGAATCTGGGCGACCTGCCCGGCGGGACCGACGGCAGCGTCGCCTTTGGCATCAACAATGCCGGACAGGTCGCGGGCTATAGCGGCGCCACGACGGGCAACCGCGCCTTCCTGTGGAGCGCGGGCGGGGGGATGCAGAATCTGGGCGACCTGCCCGGCGGGACTGACGTCAGCGCCGGCAACGCCATCAACAATGCCGGACAGGTCGCGGGCTATAGCGGCGCTGCTACAGGCACCCGCGCCTTCTTGTGGAGTGCGAACGGGGGGATGCAGGACCTGGGCGACCTGCCCGGTGGGAGTGACTCCAGTCTAGCCTATGGCATCAACGATGCCGGGCAGGTCGTGGGCTATAGCAGCGCCACGACCGGCACCCGCGCCTTTCTATGGAGCGCGAGCGGGGGAATGCAGAATCTGGGCGACCTGGCCGGTGGGAGTGACTCCAGTCTAGCCTATGGCATCAACAATGCCGGGCAGGTCGTGGGCTATAGCGTCGCCACGACGGGTAGCCGCGCCTTCCTGTGGAGCGCGAGCGGGGGAATGCAGAACCTGGGCGACCTGCCCGGCGGGGAAGACAACAGCTACGCCTATGGCATCAACGATGCCGGGCAGGTCGTGGGCTATAGCGGCGCCGCGGGGGGCAGTCGCGCCTTTCTTTGGACCGCAAGCGGGGGCATGCAGGACCTCAATGACCTGATCGATCCGGCGTCGGGCTTCACGCTTATAAATGCGCGCGGGATCAATGCCGGCGGACAGATCGTCGGCTATGGCACCAAGCTGGTCGGTACCACCACCGTCACCCATGCCTTCCTGCTCACGCCCGGCGCGGTGGCGGGTGCGGTGCCCGAGCCGGCGACCTGGGCGATGATGCTGCTCGGCTTCGGCGGCATGGGCTATACCCTGCGCCGCCGCGCCAAGGTTGGCGCGCGCATCCGTTTCGCCTGACACTCCCTTCGTCACGGGGAGCCGCCGGCCGCAGGGTCGGCGGCTTTTCCGCGTCGGGCGCGTTTGATCGCGAAGAGGGATCGCGGTGATCGAAAGCGGAAGTCTGATGCCGGGCATCGATCCGGCGACCTGGGGCGTGCCGGCGGGAACGGCGCTGCGGTATGAAATGCCCGACGCGCGGCTGCGGCCGTTGCTGCCGAGCTACGCTGTGCTGGAGGCCGACCCGGCGATCTGGACGGGGCCGGACGACTGGCTGCTGCCGGGCTGGGCGCAGCTCTGGATCCTGCTCACGCAGGGGCCGGTCGCGGTGTCGATGCGCCGAAGGTCCGTGCCGCTCGGCGCGGCGATGGTGTTCGGCGGCACCAGTCAGGCGATGCCGGTCACCTCGCACGGCGGCGTCACCGTGGTGGTCGACATCAGCCCGATGGGTTGGGCGCGGCTGTTCGATACGTCGGCGGAGGCCGCGCGCGACCGGATCACGCCGCTGGAGCTGCTCGGCCACGCCTCCTGGGCGGAGGATCTGAGCGCGCTGCTCCATGCGTCCGACCGCGCCGGCGAGGTCAAGGGGCTGCTCGACGCGTTCTTCCTGAGCCGCCTGCCCCCGCCGCACCGCGACGAGGCGGCGATCGCCCGGCTCGCCGCGGCGCTGAACGACGAGGCGACGGCCGACAGCCGCGCGCTGGCCGACGGTCTCGGCCTCGCCCCCCGCGCGGTGCTGCAACTGGCGTCGCAGCATTTCGGCCATGGGCCGAAGGTGCTGATGCGCCGGACGCGCTTCCTGCGCGCGCTGACCGCGATGCTGATGGCGGACGGAACGCCGGATTTCGCCGTCGCGCCCACGGGTTATCACGACGTCCCCCACTTCCTGCGCGACGCCAAGCTGTTTCTCGGCCTGACGCCGCGGCGCTTCCTGGCGATGGGGATGCCGTATCAGCGCGCGGCGCTGCGCGCCCGGACGATGGTGCTGGGCGCGCCGCTGCCGCTGCTGGACCGGCTCTAGGCCAGCAACGACTGCGCCAGCTTCAGGTCCGCGACGAACTTGCCGAACTCGTCCTCCGCCTGCGCCTTGTCCTGGAGGCGGAGCAGGTAGCTCGGATGGACGGTGATGAGCGCCGCGCCGCCGTCGGGAAGCTGGAGCGGCTGGCCGCGCTCGCGGCCGATCTTGACGACGCGGTTGAACAGCGAGCGCGCCGCCGTCGCCCCGAGCGCGACCGACAATTGCGGCTTCACGAGCATCCGTTCCTGCTCGATCCACCAGCGGCACGCCTCGATCTCGCCCGCGCCGGGCTTAGCATGGATGCGGCGCTTGCCGCGCTGTTCGAACTTGAAGTGCTTGACCGCGTTGGTGACGTAGACGCGCGACCGGTCGATCCCGGCCGTGGCGAGCGCGCGGTTGAAGACCTGGCCGGCGGGACCGACGAAGGGGTGGCCGGCGAGATCCTCCTGGTCGCCGGGCTGCTCGCCGACGAACATCAGCGCGGCGTCGACCGGGCCTTCGCCGAACACGGTCTGGGTGGCGTGCTTGTAGAGGTGGCAGCGGGTACATTGGGCGGCCTCGTCGCGCAAGGCCTCCCAGGCTAGCTGGCTGTTGCCGCCTATCGCTGCCCTGGCCGTTGCGATCATGCCCACCTCCCTCGCCTGCGCGCCCGCGATCAATTGCGGGACCAACGCAGTTTCGGGCATGTTTTTCCAATATTTGCGCGGCATCTCCTTCAGCATCGCGCCGATCTTGACGCGGGCGGGATTGAAGATGCTGGCGTAATAGGTCTTCCATACCTCCTCGATCGGATCGCCGTCCGGGGCGTCGGCCTTGGCCGCGCCGGGGCCTTCGGACAGCGCCGCGCCGTCCCAATGCAGCGACACCTCGGGCGTCAGGATCGACCAGCGCATCGACGCGAAGCGGTTGACGAAGAAGGCGGCGTTGGCGCGGACGATGTGATGCTCGGGTTCGAACCAGGCGACGTAGTGTGGGGAGGCCGCACCAGCCCGCCCCCCCACCCGGCCGCCCGGATCATCCTGTGGGTGGCCGGGTGGGGGAGCGGGCTGGCGCGGCACCTCGCGAAAGCGCAAAAACGCACGCATCTTGTGGATGTCGCGGCGGACGCCTTTCGCGACCGTGTCGAGCCGGCGGACGAGCGGGTCGGCGCGGTCCTCCATCAGCTTCGGTTCGCGGCGGAGGCGGGTGAGGAGGGTGTAGAGCAGCGCGAAACGCTCGGGGTCGTTGGCCAGCACGACGTTGCGGGCGAGGTCGATGAAGAGGCGGGGGACGGAGAAACCGGCCGGAGGGACGGGGGCGGCGTGGGCGACTGTTTCTCCCGCGAACAGATCGCCGGGCGCGTCACCGATCTGCCAGACGATATCATCCGGCGGGACATCGTCGGCGGCGAGCGCGCGGGCGGCGTCGCGCCAAGCCTCGAAGTCGTCGGGGAGCGGGAGGGTGACGGTTTTCATACGTCGGTCACCCTCACCCTTCCCGCCGCCTGCGGCGGCTCCTCTCCCTCCCACGGGGAGAAGGAAGGAGCGGCAAAGCCGCGGAAGGGTGAGGGTGACGAGCTCACCTGTCCCTCATCCCCGCGATCCAGTCCCGCAGCATCGCCAGCGCTTCGGTGTGGGCGAGCGAGCGGCCGAGTTCGGGCATGGCGATGCCGGGCTCGGTCGAGGCCATGCGATAGAGGAGGATCGAATCGTCGGGCTTGCCGGGGTCGATGTCGTACAGCCGCCCGCCCGAGCCGCGCCCGGCGGCAACGGGATGCTTGCCGATACCGCGCGCGGTGGCGTCGGCCTGCTTCCCGTCGAAGAACAGTCCCGAGTTCGACGCCGCGCCGGCCGCGTTGTGGCAATGCGCGCAGTTGGTTTCGAGATACGCGGTGGCGCGGGCGGCGAGCGGCGCGGCGGGGTCGTCCCACCGCGCCAGGCGCGGCGCGTCGGCGGGGACCCGGTCGAGCAGGCCGGCGGCGACGAGGCGCTGGAGCTGCGCGCCGTCGTTGAGGTTCCGCGCCTTGGGGCCGATCGGCGTCACCACGCCGCCCAGCGCGTGGCAGTCCTTGCACTGGTTCTGATTGGGGACCGCGTAGCTGATCGTCCGCGCCTGCCCCGACGGGTCCGTGAAGGCCACGGGGATGTGCGTACCGGCGCGCCGCAGCGTCGCATCGCGGCCGTCGGCGTCCCACACGTACGGCAGCGCCACCCAGCCGGCGGCGCGGTGGAGGAGCAGGCGCGTCTCGAGCGGCTTGAACGCGCCCTGCTGCCGATAGCCGAACGTCTTGATCAGCGCCGCGCCGACGGGAAGGTCCAGCACCTTGTCGGCGTCGTATGTCGCTTGTGTGCCGGCGGGAAGGTAGAGGTAGCGCTGCTTCTCGGCATAGTCGGAGAAGAGCGGGGTGTTGAGCGTGTAGAGCGTCACCCGCGCGGCGGGCGCGCGGGCGGGCAGGTCGGCGAAGAAGCCGTAGGCGCTCAGCTTCGCCGGCATGGCATCGGCGGTGATTGCGGCATCGTCGACGCCAGCCGCATCGCGCGCAGCGGCCAGCCCCGCCAGGCCAAGGCAGGCCGTGGCGATCGCCAGCGCATAACGTCCGAGCCGCTTCATCGCGCCGCCGCCTCCATCGCGGCGGGCAGCACCACGGCAGCGCGCTCCGGCATCGCGGCAGCCGCCAGCGTCACGGGCGCGGGCCTGGCCGTCTCCATCGCCGCGCCCTGCGCCAGGCCGAGACCCAGCACCTTCGCATCGGCGACCCGCAGCGTCGCGCCGTCGCCCGCGCCGTCCCACAGCACGGGCGGGATCGCGCCGCCGAACGCCGCGACGAGCTGATCGGCACCGGGGATCTGCGGCTGGTAGCCCGCCCGGCCATGCGTGTTGGCGCTGACCTGCACCCGGCGCGGCAGCGGGTTGTACTTTGGGTCGGTGAAGCCGTTGCGATAGCTGACGATCATCACGTTCGCCGTCGCGTTGCCCGACAATTGGTTGCGCGCCACCCAGACCTGGTCGTTGGCCATCACCAGCACGCCCGTGCCGCGCCGCACGCTCGCGACGATATTGCCCCTGGGCGCGAAATTGGCGATATCGTTGTCGATCACGCGATTGGCGAACACCCGGACGTCGCCGCCGCCCCCGCGCGGCAGATTGGGCAGATCGAAGATCAGGATGCCGCCGGTATTGTGCGTCGCCAGATTGTCGTGGACGTCGGCGTGGCGCGAGTTCTCGATCTCGATGCCCGCGACGTTGAAGCGCGCGGTCGAATTGCGGACGACGATATTCTCGCACTGCCCGACATAGATGCCCGCGTCCGAGGCGCCCTCCACGGTGACGCCATCGATCAGCACGTCGCGGCTCTCGACCGGATAGACGCCGTACGCGCCGTTGGTCTCCTTCGGCCCGCCGGTCCAGCGCACCGTCAGCGCCTTGTAGACGACGCGGTTGGCGGCCTTGGACTTGATGCCGTCGCCATGCGCATCCTCGACCGCGAAGTCGCGCAGCACGACGTCGTCGGCGGTGACGAGCAGGCCTTCGCCGGCGCCCATCTGGCCCTTGAACGACAATATCGTCCTGCCCTGCCCCGCGCCCTTCACCGTCACGTTGGCCACGTCGAGCGACAGGCCGTCGGTCAGCGCGAACCGGCCCGCGCCGATCGCGACCACGTCGCCGGGCTTGGCATCGATCAGCGCCTCCTGCAGCCGGGTCTGGGCATCCGGACCGGCCGCGACGGCAATGGTCCGCGCGGCGGCGGGAGTAGCGAGCGCGAGCAGCGAAAACGCGATGAGCCGCATGGAATCTCTCCTGTCAGCCGTCAGGCCGCGAACAGCTCCATCTGCTGTTGCTTGGGCGCGACCAGCGGCCTCACGTCGAGTGTATCAGCCAGCGTGACGGGGCGCCAATCCTCCGCGACGATGAAGGGGCGCAGCTTGGCGACCGAGACGGTCAGCCGCGCGACGTCCGCGAGCCGCAGCCGCCGCCAGCGCCGGCTGGTGAGGATGGCGTCGACCGCCTTCACCCCGAGCCCGGGCACGCGCAGCAGCATCTCGCGCGGCGCGCGGTTGACGTCGACCGGGAAGCGGTCGCGGAACCTGAGCGCCCAGGCGAGCTTGGGGTCGATGTCGAGCGGCAGCATCCCGGTCGCGGGGTCGGCGGCGGCGATGACCTCGGCGGGCTGATATTCGTAGAAGCGCATCAGCCAGTCGGATTGATAGAGCCGGTGCTCGCGCATCAGCGGCGGGCGGCTGAGCGGCAGCACGGCGCTCGCATCGGGGATCGGACTGAAGGCGGAATAATAGACGCGGCGCAGGGCGAACCGGCCATAGAGCGACGAGGCGCGGGTAATGATGTCGCCGTCGGTCGCCGCGTCCGCGCCGACGATCATCTGCGTCGACTGGCCGGCGGGGGCGAAGCGCGGGGCGGACTTGAACCGCTTCACCGCATCCTTGTTGTCGACGATCGCTTGCCTGTTCGCCCGCATCGCGCCCTCGATGCGCGGCGCGGACTTCTCCGGCGCGAGGCGGGTCAGCCCGGCGACCGTCGGCAGCTCGACGTTGATCGAGACGCGGTCCGCGTAGCGCCCGGCCTGATGGACCAGCTCCGGGTCGGCGTCGGGGATGGTCTTGAGGTGGATGTAGCCACGGAAGTGATGGTCCTCGCGCAGCGATCGCGCGACCTCGACGAGCTGCTCCATCGTGTAGTTCGACGAGGCAATAATGCCCGAGGAGAGGAACAGTCCCTCGATATAATTGCGGCGGTAGAAGCTGAGCGTGAGCTGGACCACCTCGTCGCTGGTGAAACGGGCGCGGCGGACGTTCGAGCTCTTGCGGTTGATGCAATAATGGCAATCGAAGACACAGCTGTTGGTCAGCAGGATCTTGAGCAGCGAGATGCAGCGGCCATCGGGCGCATAGGCGTGACAGATGCCCATTCCCTCGGTCGAGCCCAGCCCCTTGCCGTCGCGGCTGGTCCGCTTCGCGGTGCCCGACGACGCGCAGGACGCATCGTATTTCGCCGCGTCGGCGAGGATTTCCAGCTTCTGTCGAACGTCGAGTTGCGCCACTCGTTCTCCATAGGTTCCTCGCCGCAAAGAGCCAAGCGGCGGGCGGATGGGCGAAAACATGGGTTACGGCAAATCCTCCCCTGCAAGGGGGAGGGGGACCGCCGGGAGAAGCCCGGTGGTGGCGGGGTGTCCCCCGTCCGAGCGGCGTCACCCCTCCGTCACGCGGCAAGCGCCGCGCGCCACCTCCCCTTGCAGGGAAGGTTACTCCGCGGCCAGCAGCCGCTCCGCCCCGCCCAGGTCGACCGACACCAGCCGGCTGACCCCGCGCTCGATCATCGTCACGCCGAACAGGCGGTGCATCCGGCTCATCGTCACGGCATTGTGGGTGACGATCAGGAAGCGCGTGTCGGTGTCGGCGGCCATATGGTCGAGCAGGCCGCAGAAGCGCTCGATATTGGCGTCGTCCAATGGCGCGTCGACCTCGTCCAGAACGCAGATCGGGGCCGGGTTGGTCAGGAACAAGGCGAAGATCAGCGCCACCGCCGTCAGCGCCTGTTCGCCGCCCGACAGCAGCGTGAGCGACTGGAGCCGCTTGCCCGGCGGCTGCGCCATGATCTCGAGCCCGGCCTCCAGCGGATCGTCCGAATCGACGAGCTGGAGGTGTGCCTGGCCGCCGTCGAACAGATTCGCGAACAGCCGCCGGAAATGGCCGTCGACCGCCTCGAACGCGGCGAGCAGGCGCTGGCGGCCCTCGCGGTTGAGCGCGCCGATCGAACCGCGCAGCCGCGCGATCGCCTCGCCCAGCTCGGCGCGCTCGGCGGCGCTGGTCGCCCCGGACGATTCGAGCTCGGCCAGTTCCTGTTCGGCGACGAGGTTGACCGGCCCGAGCCGCTCGCGCTCCAGCGCCAGACGGTCGTGCGCGGCCGATTCCTCGCCGGGCGCGCCGATGTCGGCCTCGGCGAAGCCTTGTCGCTCGGGCAGCAGCACCGCCGGGCAGGCGAAGCGCTCGCCCGACACGCGGCCCAGCTCGACGCGGCGCAGTTCCTGTGCCTCGACGCGCGCGAGGGCGCCGGCACGGGCTTCGCGCAGCGCCGCGAGCGCGCCGGCGGCGCTGCGAAGCGCGGCGTCGGCGGCCTGGAGCGCGCGCTCGGCATCGCGTTCGGTGGCTTGCGCCGTTGCGGACTCGGCGCGGAGACGCTGGTGGTCCGCCTCGGCCGCTGCGATCGCGCGGGCGAGCGCCTGCGGCCGGTCGGCGAGCGCGGCGGTGGCGGCGGCAAGGTCGGCCTCCTGCCGGTCGGCGGCGGCGACGCGGCCGGCGGCGTCGCCGGCCCGCGCGCGCCAGCTCCGCGCCTCGGCGGCGACGGCGGCCAACCGCTCACGGGTGCGGCCGGCGTCGCCGTCCAGCGTCAGCCGGGCGGCACGAGCGCGCGCGACGGCGGCACGCGCGGTGTCGGCCGCGGCGGCGAGATGCGTCGCCGCGCCGGCGGTGTCGCGTCCGTCGGGCAGGGCGGCGTGCGCGCCCTCGGCCTGGGCCAGCTCGGCCGCCGCCTCGTCGCGATCGGCGGCGATGCGCGCCGCGCGGACGTCGAGGTCGGCGCGCGCCTGCGTGAGCCGCTCCAGCGCGGCGGCGGCGCGATCCTCCTCGCGCGCGGCGTCGCGGGCGGCGGTCTCGGCCTCGGTGAGCGCGGCCCGCGTCTCGGCGGCGGCGCGGCGGGCGGCGGCGACCGCTGCCGCCGCGGCGGCGTGCCGCGCCGTCGTCGTCTCGGCCGCGTCGAGCGCCGCCGGGCGCGTCTCGGCGAGCACGGCGAGGCGATTGAGCCGCTCCAGCCGCTCCGCCGCCACCGCACCACCGCCCTCGGCGCGATACCCGTCCCACCGCCGCAGCGCGCCCGCGCGCGTCACCAGCCGCTGACCGACCGCAAGCGGCTGGCCCCCGTCGCGGTCGGCGACGAACACCTGCGCCAGCCGCCGCGCCAACGCGGGGGGCGCGGCAACGCCCCCGGCGAGCGGCTCGGTGCCGGGCGGCGCGGGCGGGTCGCCCGCCTGCGGGTCCGCGCCCGCCCAGGCGGTGAAGGGGGTGTCGAGCTCGTCGTCGAGCGCGGCGGCCAGCGCGCGCTCGAACCCCTGCCGGGCAGACAAGTGATCGAGCAGCCGGTCGCGGCCGGTGCGTGCGGTCGCCCTGGTCAACGCCGCGACCTCGGCGTCGATCGCCGCCAGCTCCGCCCGCGCCGCCGCCCGCGCGGCCTCGGCCGTATCGCGCGCCGACAGTGCCTCGAGCTCCCCTGTCTCGGCGGCGGCGAGGCCAAGCCGGGCCGCTTCCCCCGTCTCGACCGCCGCCTGACGCCGCACCGCCGCCGCGCCGCGTGCCGCCCCAAGCGGTTCCTGCGCGCCAAGTCCCGCCGTCAGCGCCGCCAGTTGCGCCTGATCGCGCGCCACCCGGTCGCGCCGACCGCGCGCCTGCGCCAGCGCCGCGGCGGCAACGCGGGCATCAGCCGCCTCGCCCGCCGCGCGCGCCTGTCCCTGTGCCAGCGCCACCTCGGCGTCACGCCCCTGCCGTTCGGCCTCGGCCAGCGCCGCGTCGAGCGCCGGCGCGGCGCGGAACGCCTCGGCCAGCGCCGTGTCGAGCTCGACCTTGTCGGCCGCAAGCCGCTCGATCGCCTGCGCCGCGTCTCGGGCCAGCGCCGTCTCGCGCGCGCGCTCGTCGGCGAGGCGGCGGGCGGCGGCGGCGAGGTCGCGCGCCTCGCGCTCCGCATCAGCCAGATCGCGCCGCAAGCCGGAGAGGACATAGCCACCCTCCCCGGCCCGCTCGCGCGCGCCGAGCGCCGCCGCGCGCACCTCGACCAGCCACGTCACGCCCGCGCGTTGCGCCTCGCCCGCCGCCGCCTCGGCCTCGGTCGCGATGGCGACCCGCGCATCGATGCCCGCCGCCTCGGCCTTGGCCGCGTCCGCCGCCCCGGCCGCCTCGCGCCAGCGCGCGAAGATCAGCCGCGCCTCGGCGAGGCGGATGCGCTCGCTCAACTGGCGATAGCGCTCGGCGGCCCGCGCCTGGCGGCCGAGCGCGGCGGCGCGCGCCGCCTGGTCGGCGATCAGCGTGTCGAGCCGCTCCAGATTGGCCTCGGCCGCGCGCAGCCGCGTCTCGGCATCGCGGCGGCGGACGTGGAGCCCGGCGATCCCCGCCGCCTCCTCCAGCATCGCGCGGCGGTCGGCGGGCCTGGCGGCGATCACCGCGCCGATCCGCCCCTGGCTGACCAGCGCCGGCGAATGCGCGCCGGTGGCGGCGTCGGCGAACAGAAGCTGGACGTCGCGCGCGCGGACGTCATGGCCGTCGATGCGATAGGCCGACCCCGCGCCGCGCTCGATGCGGCGCACCACCTCGCGTTCGTCACCCGCGGCTTCGACGAGCAGCGACACCTCGGCGAAGTCGCGGGGCGGGCGCGTCGCGGTGCCGGCGAAGATGACGTCGTCCATCCCCGCGCCGCGCATCGACTTCGCGCTGTTCTCGCCCATCGTCCAGCGCAGCGCTTCGAGCAGGTTGGACTTGCCGCAGCCGTTAGGCCCGACCACCCCGGTCAGCCCCGCCGCGACCGGCAGATCGACCGGATCGACGAAGCTCTTGAACCCGGCGATGCGCAGCCGCTTGATCCGCATAAGGGGAGGGGTGCGCCAAGGCGAACCGTAGATCAAGCGCCCGCCGCGGGCGTGAGTCCCGCGTGGCCGCGCCCCGCCGCCGGCTCGCGCCCGCCTACGCCCCCGCGCGCTTCAGCGCCGCCTCGACCTGGGTCCAGGTGATCGCGCCCTCGGCGGGCTTGCCGTTGATGAGGAAGGTCGGCGTGCCCGAGACGGTGCCGTCGCCGCCCGGACCCTTGTCCTGCGTCTGCTTGGCGAAATGGTCGATCGCGGCGGTGTCGGTCAGGCAGGCCTGCGCCTTGTCGGCGGGCAGCCCGCGCTGCTTGACGAAGTCGACCACCCCCATCGCGTCGGCCATCAGGCGGAAGCGCTGGGCGGGCGGGGCGGCGTTGATCGCCGCCTGCACGTCGGCGGGCGCCTTTTGCAGCGCGTCGACGAACTGCTCCTGATTGGCGAACATCTGTTCCAGCAGCGGGAAGAACGGCTCCGCGCCGACGCAATTGCCGAGCAGCGCGGGGGGCATGTCCATCGGGCCGTGGACCAGGAACTCGCGGAACTCGAACGAGACCTTGCCTGCCTTGACGTAAGTGTCGATCAGCGGGGTGTAGCCCTCGCGCGCGAACGCGCCGCAGGTCGGGCACAGCCGCGAGCCATATTCGACCAGCTTGATCGGCGCGGCAGGGTTGCCCATCACATAGCCCTCGGCGGTCTTGGCGACCGTCTGCGTCCAGTCCTGCCCGGCGGGCGCGGGGGCGGCGGCGACGGGGGCCGCCTGGGTCTTGCCGTCGTCCTTGCCGCCACAGGCGGCAAGGGCGAGCGCAAGCGCGAGGGTCGTGTGGAACTTCATGGAACGCTCAACTCCTGGAGAAAATCATCGCGCGCCGGCGGCTTGCAGCACCGGCAGCAGGCCGGCCCAGCCGACATGCGGCACCAGCTTGCCGTTGACGAAGAAGGATGGGGTCGAATCGACGCCCGCCGGCACGTCGGCGGTCATCTTCAGGATGCGGTCGACCTCGGCGGCGTCGGCGAAACAGGCGTCGGTCGCCGCCGCGCTCAGCCCGCGCGCCTGGACCAGCGCGGTCAACCCCGAGCCGTCGGCGAGCGCGCGCAACTGTCCCAGCCGCGGGTACATCGCGATGCGCGCGCTGTTCGCCTGCTGATAATCGAAGGCGCGTTGCAGCCATCGGCCCTGCGTCGCGAAGATCATGTCGCTGGTCGCCGCGAACGCCTTCGGCCCCGCGCACCGCGCCAGCACGGCGGCGGCGAGGTCCATGCCGTCGCGGATGAGGTGGCGATATTCCAGGCTGACCGCGCCGGAGCGGACCATCCGGTCCTTGAGCACCGGCGCGGATTGCTCGGCGAACTCGGCGCAATGCGGGCAGGTGTAGCTGGCATATTCGACCAGCTTCACCCGCGCGGCGGGGTTGCCAATCAGGTGCGCGCCCGTCGGCGTCCGGGTCGATACCTGCCGCCAGTCCCTGGCCGGCGTCGCACTGAGCAGGAACAGCGCCACCAGCGCAAAAGCGATCCGCATCGTCAACCGACCCGCGGCAGGCCGCTCGACGCCGCGACGCCCGCCGCGAGCGATTCGAGGACGGTGCGCAGCTCGGGATCGACGATCGCCTTCAGCCCCTGTCCCATGTCGGCGGGGACCGGGCGCAGGGAGGGGGGCGCGCGGCGGGGTTCGCGGCCCCCATAGAGACTTTGGCCGACCTCGCCCTGGCGGATCTGGATACGCGCGACGGCGGTGTAGCCGAAGAAGCGGTTCACCCGCTCGGCGATCTCGGGGGTGATGCACTGGAGCATTGGCGCGTGGGCGCCCGTCACGACGAGGTGGAGGACGCCGTCGGCCTTCTTGCCCGGCGGAAAGCGCAGCGATTCGGGGGCGCTGACCTTCGCCCAGCGCTCGCCGACGATCTCGGGCCAGCGGCTGACGAGCGCCGACTGGACGAAGCCGAAGCGCCGGAACGCCGCGCCGCCGATCGCGGGCAACAGCTCGGCGACCGCGCACGACCGATTCGCGCGCTGGGGCTCTGCTGGCGGAGGAGGTGGGCGCTTGCTCACGGGCCGGTCCATGCCATAGCCCGGCCATGCCCGCCAAGCGCCTATCCGCCAACGGGCGCAAGCCCGGCCCAAATGTCGCGGACCTTCTGCTCGCCTGGTACGATGCCCATGCCCGTTCCCTGCCGTGGCGGGTGCCTGCGGGCACGGCGGACCCTTATCGGGTATGGCTGTCGGAGGTGATGCTCCAGCAGACCACCGTCGCGACGGTCCGGCCGCGCTTCGAAGCCTGGGTCGCGCGCTGGCCGGATGTACAGGCGCTGGCGGCGGCGGACGAGGCGGACGTGATGGCCGCCTGGGCGGGGCTCGGCTATTATGCGCGGGCACGCAACCTGGTGAAGGCGGCGCGGGCGGTGGTGGAGGAGCATGGCGGCACCTTCCCCCGCACCGAAGCCGCGCTGCGCCGATTGCCGGGGCTGGGCGACTATACGGCCGCCGCGGTCGCCGCGATCGCGTTCGGCGAGCGGGCGGTGGTGGTCGACGCCAATGTGGAGCGCGTCGTCGCGCGATTGTTCGCGATCGACGCGCCGCTGCCGGGCGCACGACCGGCGATCCGGGCGGCGGCCGACGTGATCACGCCGGACGCGCGGGCGGGGGATTTCGCGCAAGGCATGATGGACCTGGGCGCGACGATCTGCACGTCGCGCAAGCCGCGGTGTCTGCTGTGCCCGGTGCGGGAGATGTGCCGGGGGTTCGCGGCGGGCGCGCCGGAGCGGCTGCCGGTCAAGGCGGCGAAGAAGGCGCGGCCGCAGCAGTTCGGGACGATCTTCTGGCTGGAACGGCCTATTCCCCCGCCCGTTCGTGCTGAGCTTGTCGAAGCATCGCCCTTGGATGAGAAGAAGGACGACCCTTCGACAAGCTCAGGGCGAACGGAAGTGGTCAGATCGCACCCCGCCGCAACGCGCGAGGTCCTCCTCGTCCGCCGCCCGGACAAGGGCCTGCTCGGCGGGATGCGCGCTTTCCCCACCGGGCCGTGGACCTACGCCCCGCCCGGGCTCGACGGCGCGCCGGTCGCGGCGGACTGGCGGTTGCTCGGCGCGACCATCGCGCACGGCTTCACGCATTTCGATCTGCAACTCGCGCTTGCGGTGGCGCAAGCCCCGGCGCATGGCGACGGCACGGGCGCGGTCACGGGAGAATGGTGGCCGGTGGCGGACCTCGACGCGGCGGGATTGCCGACGTTGTTCGCCAAAGCGGCGCGCGCGATGGAGGGGTCGACATGAAGCGTGCAATCTTCGGTTCCGGTCTGGCGCTGATCGCGCTGACGAGCGCGGCGCTGGCGGGTCAGGCCCAGCCCCAAACGCAGCCGCGACCGCAACCCCGCCCGGCCCCCGTCCAGCCGGCGCCCTCCTCCCGCTCGACGGCCCTGCCCACCACGCAGGCGCTGTTCGACGCGTATGTCCGCGACGACAAGATGCCGGGCATCATCGGCGCGTTCGGAATCGGCGACTTCCCGACATTGTTCGTCTCCGCCGGCCGCATCGCCGACGGGCCGACCGCCCCCGCCGCCGACCCTGATTCGCTGTGGCGCGTCTATTCGATGACCAAGCCGGTCACCGCCTTTGCCGCCATGCTGCTGATCGAGGAGGGCAAGATCAGGCTCGACCAGCCGGTCAGCGACTTCATCCCCGGCTTCAAGTCGATGAAAGTGCTGACCAGCCCCGACACCAGCCTCGACAGCGTGCCGGCGAGGCACCCGATCCTGATCCGCAACCTGCTCACCCACACCGCCGGGCTCGGCTACAACATCATCACCAAGGGTCCGCTGCTCAGGGAGTATGAGCGGCTCGGCATCCTGCCGGCGGCGGTGAACGCGCAGATGGAGCCGAACATGCGCGGCGTCCGGCCGCCGAGCCTGGCCGAGTTCGCCAACCGCGTCGCGACGCTGCCGCTGATCGCCGAGCCGGGCACCAAATGGAGCTATTCGATCGGCCTCGACGTGATGGGCGCGGTGATCGAGAAGGCGTCGGGGATGCCCTTCGATCAGTTCGTGACGACGCGCGTCTTCAAGCCGCTGGGCATGACGTCGAGCTACTGGACCGTGCCGGCGACCGCGGCGTCGCGGCTGGCGACCAACTATGCCTGGATGGGCGACAAGCGCGTGCCGCTGGATCCGGGCGCGTCGTCGGTGTGGCTGGCCGCGCCGAGCTTTCCATACGGCGGCGCGGGGCTGGTGATGTCGGCGCGCGATTACGACCGCTTCCTGCACATGCTTGCCGACGGCGGCACGCTCGACGGCGTGCGCGTCGCCAGGACCGAGACGATCGCGACGATGATGTCGAACCTGCTGCCGGCCGGGGTCACCTTCGGCGGCGTCGGCGGCGGCACGGGCGGCACCAACGCCGCCGTGCCGATGGGTTTCGGCGCGGGCGGCTCGGTCTATCTTGCCGACGGGCCGGGGGGCTTCCCCGGCAAGGGCACCTATGGCTGGGGCGGGGCGGCGGGCACGATCGCCTGGGTCGATCCGTCCAAGCATTTCCGGGCTACGGTGATGGTCAACTATTTCCCTTCCGACAAATGGCCGCTGCGTACCGAGCTGGCGCGCGCGCTCGGCGAGGACGCGGCGCGACTCACCCGGTGAACCCCGGCTTCACTGGAGGCACGCTCGACCGCGCCGACCGGCTGCGGCACGACCCCGACGGCCTCGCCCGGGCGATGGACTGGCGCGCGCGGCTGCTCGTGCTCGGCCCGGGCTATGAACCCCAGGTCGACGAGGCCGGGCGGCTCGGCTGGACGAGCCTCGCCGACGCGCCCGACGACGCCGAGCTGGTGCTGCTCGGGCTCGACGGCAAAGACGGTGGGGGCCGCGCCCATTTCGCGGCGATCACCGGCGAGGCGGGCGGCGCGCCCTTTCGCTCGCCACGCCTGCTCGCGGCGCTCGGGGTGATGGAGCAGGGCGAGGCGGCGACCTGGGCGGCGGCGCGCTCGGTACTCGACTGGCACGCGCGCCACGGCTTCTGCGCCAATTGCGGTGCCGCCACCGCGCCCTTCCGCGCCGGCTGGGGGCGGCAATGCCCGGCGTGCGCGACCGAGCATTTCCCGCGCACCGACCCCGTCGTCATCATGATCGCCGAACATGACGGCCGCGCGCTGCTCGGCCGGCAGGCGGCGTGGCCGCAGGGCCGCTATTCCGCGCTCGCCGGCTTCCTGGAGCCGGGCGAGTCGATCGAGGAGGCGGTCGCGCGCGAGATCTGGGAGGAAGCGGGGCTGCGCGTCGGCGACGTGCGCTACCTCGCCAGCCAGCCCTGGCCGTTCCCGTCGCAACTGATGATGGCCTGTGTGGCGCGGGCGGAGAGCGACGTGTTGACGCTCGATACGAACGAACTGGAGGATGCGATCTGGGTCACCCGCGACGAGGTTCGCAGCGTTCTGGCGGGCGGGGAAGGGCCATTCGTCGCCCCGCCGCCGTATGCGATCGCGCACACGCTGTTGACGCGATGGGCAACGTAAAATCCTCCCCGGGACGGGTAAGGTGAGCTGAACCCTTCCTCGGCCGCCACGCGTTGACCCACATCGTACGCTTCCCGGCCTTTTCCGGAGTATCCCATGCCCCTGACCATCAACGGCAAGTCCGTGGCACCGCCGCACGACCCGCGCGTGTCGTTGCTCGACCTGCTGCGCGAACACCTCCACCTGACCGGCACCAAGAAGGGCTGCAACCAGGGTGCGTGCGGGGCCTGCACCGTGCTCGTGGATGGCGAGCGCGTGCTGTCGTGCCTCGCGCTGGCGGTGCAATATGACGGGCGCGCGATCACCACGGTCGAGGGACTGGCGACCGACGGCGCGCTGCACCCGCTCCAGACGGTGTTCGTCGAACATGACGGCTTCCAGTGCGGCTATTGCACGCCCGGCCAGATCTGTTCGGGCGTGGCGCTGGCGAGCGAGATCGCCCGCGGGCTGCCGAGCTTCGTCACCGCCGATCTCGCCGATGACCATGTCGCGCTGACCCGCGAGGAGATCCAGGAGCGGATGAGCGGCAATCTCTGCCGCTGCGGTGCGCATAACGGCATCGTCGAGGCGATCGCCGGCTATGCCCAGCGGGAAGTGGCTGGGGAGCTGGCGGCATGACCCCCTTTACGTACTCCCGCGCCGGCGACGCCGCCGAGGCGCTCCGGCTGGGCGCGCTCGCGGGGACGAAATATCTCGGCGGCGGCACCAACCTCGTCGACCTGATGCGCGAGACGGTCGAGCGGCCAGCTACGATCGTCGACGTCACCGGCCTGTCCGCGGCGATCGAGGAGCGGCCCGACGGCGGCCTGCTGATCGGCGCGGAAGCCACGAACAGCGCCGTGGCCGCGCATCTGGCGGTGCGGACGCGCTATCCGATGCTCGCCCGCGCCATCCTCGCGGGCGCGTCGACGCAGATCCGCAACATGGCGACGGTGGGCGGCAATATCCTCCAGCGCACGCGCTGCGCCTATTTCTACGACACCGACGGATCGCGCTGCAACAAGCGCTCGCCCGGCCAGGGCTGCGATGCGATCCACGGGTTCAACCGCATCCACGCCATCCTCGGCGCATCGCCGTCGTGCGTCGCGACGCATCCGTCCGACATGTGCGTCGCGCTGGCCGCGCTCGATGCCATCGTTCACCTGCGGGGCAGCGGCGGCGAGCGGACGCTGCCGCTGACCGAACTCCACCGCCTGCCGGGCGAGCATCCCGAGGTCGACACGCTGCTGGCGCCGGGCGAGCTTATCACCGCGGTCGAGCTGCCGCCGCTGCCGTTCGCGGTGCATTCGACCTATCGCAAGGTCCGCGACCGGGCCTCCTACGCCTTTGCGCTCGTCTCCGTCGCCGCCGCGCTCGACGTGGAGAACGGCACCGTCAAGGATGTCCGCCTCGCGCTCGGCGGTGTCGCCCACAAGCCTTGGCGCGCCTTTACGGCCGAAGCGGCGCTGCGCGGCGGCCCCGCCACCGCAGCGGCGTTCCGCGCCGCCGCCGAGGCCGAGCTCGCCGACGCCCGGCCGCTCAGGGACAATGGCTTCAAGATCGAACTCGCCGCCCGTACCCTCACCGCCGTGCTCGCCGAGCTGGCCGGAGTCGCCCCCGGAGTCGCCCGATGAACATCGTCGAAAATGCCAAGCTCGCCGCGCAGGCCGCCACCCAGGCGGTGATGACGAAGCTCGTCCCGCTCGCCCCCGACAGCTGGATCCCCGGCGGCGTCCCCGACCCGCTGATCGCGCACAAGCACGGGCTGATCGGCGCGTCGGTGTCGCGCCTCGACGGGCCGCTCAAGGTCAAGGGCGCGGCGCGTTTCGCGGCCGAGTTCGCGCTCGACGACATGGTCTATGCCGCGCTCGCCTTCGCGACGATCCCGCGCGGGCGCATCGCTGCGCTCGACACCGCCGCCGCCGAGGCCGCGCCGGGCATCGTGGCGGTGATGACGCACCTGAACGCGCCACGCATGAACAAGCCGGCGGTGTTCGGCTCCTCGCCCACCGCCGCCGGGCCGAGCGACCTGCCGATCATGCAGGACGACCGCATCCACTGGAACGGCCAGCCGATCGCGGTCGTCCTGGGCGAGACGCAGGAGCAGGCGGACCACGCCGCCTCGCTGATCGCGGCGACCTATGCGCCCGAACCGTCGACCACCAGCTTCGCCCAGGCGCGGGCGGCGGGCCTCCAGCCGGGGCTGTTCATGGGGCAACCCCTCGCCAACGAGAAGGGCGATGCCGAGGCGGCGCTGGCGGCGGCCCCGCACAAGGTCGACAACATCTATCGCACGCCCATGCACAACCATAACGCGATCGAGCCGCACGCGGCGACGATCGCCTGGGACGGCGACGGGCTGCGCATCCACGACGCCAGCCAGCTCGTCAGCGCCGAGTCGGCGACGATCGCGGGCGTGTTCGACCTGAAGCCGGAGCAGGTCCGCGTCACCTCGCCCTATGTCGGCGGCGGCTTCGGCGGCAAATGCCTGTGGGATCACCAGATCCTGGGCGCGGCGGCGGCGAAGCTGGCGGGGCGGCCGGTGCGCATCGCGCTGTCGCGCGAGGGCGTCTATCGCGTCGTCGGCGGGCGCACGCTGACCGAGCAGCGCGTCGCGATCGGCGCGGATGCCGACGGGCATTTCCGGGCGATCGTCCATACCGGCGCGGTGGCGATGACGCCGCACAACAACATGCCCGAGCCGTTCATCCTCGCCACCATGTCCGCCTATGCCGCCGACACCGTCAAGCTGTCGGTGGAGACGATGAAAATGAACATGCTCGCCAACACCTTCATGCGCGCGCCGGGCGAGGCACCCGGCAGCTTCGCGCTCGAGTCGGCGATCGACGAGCTCGCGCACGACCTCGGCATCGACCCGGTCGAACTGCGCCTGAAGAACGAGCCTGACCAGGATCCGACCACGGGCCTGCCCTTCTCCTCGCGCGAGATCGAGCAGGCGTATCGTGACGGCGCCGACCGTTTCGGCTGGGCACAGCGCAACGCGACGCCAGGCGCGACCCGCGATGGCGAATGGCTGGTCGGCATGGGCGTCGCGACCGCGACCTACCCTTATCATAGAATGCCCGGCGGCGCCGCGCGGCTGACGCTGACCCGCGACGGGACCGCCCGGGTCGAGGTCGCCGCGCACGAGATGGGGATGGGCACGTCGACAACGACCGCGATCGTCGCCGCCGAGCGGTTCGGCCTGCCGCTCGACCGGGTCGAAGTCGGCTATGGCGACTCGAGCATCCCCGGCGCGATCCTGGCGGGCGGGTCGCAGCAGACCGCCGCGATCGGCGCGGCCGTCATCGCCGCCTGGAACGACATGGTCGCCGAACTGCTCAAGCTCGCCGGCAACGATTCGCCGCTCGCGGGGCTCAAGCCCGACGAGGTCGGCGGGCACGGCGGCGGCCTCGCGAAGCTCGACGACCCGAGCCGGCACGAGAGCTACGCCTCGATCCTCGGCCGCGCCCAGCGCGACACGCTGACGGTTGAGGCGCAGGGCTCGCCGCCGCTGGAGCTGATGCACTGGTCGATGCACTCGCACGGCGCGATGTTCTGCGAGGTGCGCGTCAACGCCGTCACCGGCGAGACGCGCGTGTCGCGCTTCCTCGGCTCGTTCGACTGCGGCCGCATCCTCAACGCCAAGACCGCGCGCAGCCAGTTCCGCGGCGGCATCATCATGGGGCTGGGCATGGCGCTGATGGAGGAAACGCAGTTCGACGAGCGCAACGGCCGCATCATGAACCCCAGCCTCGCCGAATATCACGTCCCCGTGCACATGGACGTGCCCGAGATTGATGTGATCTGGACCGACGTCGCCGACCCCCACACCCCGATGGGCGCGCGCGGCGTCGGCGAGATCGGCATCACCGGCGTCGCCGCGGCGGTCGCGAACGCGGTATTCAACGCCACCGGCAAGCGGGTGCGCGACCTGCCGATCACGCTGGACAAGCTGTTGTAGCGATCCGTCATCCCCGCGCAGGCGGGGATCCCGACGTGCTGACGTGGATGCTCCTGGACCCCCGCCTGCGCGGGGGTGACGGAGGACATCAAGGTTCGACGATATTGAACCAGAAATCGAACCGGTCGAGCACCGCCAGCAATTTTTCCAGCGCCGCCGTGTCGCCGCTGGGCTGATCGACCGCGGCCTCGCCCCCGACCAGCGCCACCAGCGTGGCACGCGACAGGCTGACATCGGGCGTGTCGGCGACCGGGCGATGATGCAGCACCCCGTTGGACAGCTCCACATCGAACCGCTCGCCGGTATCGCTGAACGCCAGCGTGAAGCGCAGGTCGGGCGCGCGGTGCGCATCGACCCGGATGGCGAGCGCCTCCAACAACTGGTCGCCCGGCAGCGCGCGGAGCTGGCCCAGCGCCCCCTGGCGCGGGCCATCGGCCGGCGGGCGCGGGTGCCGCAGCTCGAACGCGCCGGTCAGGTAGAAATCGCGCCACGGCCCCGACTCGGCCTGATAGCCGAGTTGCTCCAGCGCATCCGCCTGCAAGGCCCGCGCCGCGGTGTTGCCCGGCTCGGCGAAGACGAGGTGGTTCACCAGCTCGGCGACCCAGCGGTAATCGCCCGCGTCGAACGCCCGCCGCCCTTCCACGAGCACCGCCCCCGCCCCGCCCATCGCCGCGACATAGCGCCGCCCGGTCTCGACCGGCGGCAGCGGATGCAGGTTCGCCGGATTGCCGTCGAACGCGCCGAGGTAGCGATGATAGACCGCCTTGGCATTGTGGTTGAGGGTCCCGTACAGCCCGCGCGTGTGCCATTCGACGGCGAGCGCGGGCGGCAGCGTCAGCTCTTCGGCGATCTCGGTCGCGGTCAGCCCGTGGTTCGCGAGCCGCAGCGTCTGGTCGTGGATGAGCTTGTAGAGGTCACGCTGCTCGACGAGGAATGCGCGGATGTCGCCCGCCCCCCAACGCGGCCAATGATGGCTGGCGAAGATTACCGCCGCCTCGTCGCCGAACAGCGCCAGCGCCTCGTCGATATACCGGCTCCAGTTGCGCGCATCGCGCACCGGCGCGCCGCGCGGGGTATAGAGATTGTGGAGGTGACAGGTGCAATTCTCGGCGATGCACAACGCCTGCGACGCGGGGAAGAAGAAGTTCATCTCCGCGGGCGCTTCCGTGTCGGGCGTGAGCTGGAAGACCACTTCCACCCCATCGATAACATGCCGCTCGCCGGTGCGCGTGATGCTGACCGTCGGCGGCACCAGCGATACCGCCCCGCGCGACACCGCCTTGCCCAGCCCGCAATCGACATGCCCCCGCGCGTCGATCGGCAGCAGCGCGCCGTACATGTAGGTCGCGCGCCGCCCCATCACGTTGCCGCACAGCACGTTCTCGCTGACCGCGTGCCGCAGGAAGCCCTCGGGCGCATAGATCGGCGGCAGCTCGCTCCCCTCGTCCGGCAGCACCCCGCGCACGCCGCCGTAATGATCGACATGGCAATGGGTGTAGATCACCGCGGTCACGGGCCGGTCGCCCAGATGCCGGCGATACAGCGCCAGCGCGGCGGCGGCGGGCGCGGCCGAGGTCAGCGGATCGATGACGATGATCCCGCGCTCGCCCGCGACGAAGGTGACCGTCGACAGGTCGAAGCCGCGCACCTGATGAATCCCCGGCGCGACCTCGAACAGCCCGTGGCGGCCGTTGAGCTTGGCCTGCCGCCACAGCGCGGGATGAACGGTGTCCGGCGCATCGCCCCGGACGAAGCCATAAGGCGCGAGACTCCACGCCTGATCGATCGCGGCGTCCGGGATCGTCGCGATGAAGCCGCGTGTCGCGCGGGCGTCGTCCGCGCCGTCGTCGTGCGGCAGGCTCGCGGCGGCGCGCCGTTGCGCGGCCCGGGTCGCGGCGGTGGCCTCGTTGCGCATCCTCATCCTCCCTCTCGGGCGAGACTGCCACAAACCTTACCGCGCCGCTAACCATCGTCGGCAACCGAAGAGTCGTCGATTCGGGCCTATGTCATCGATCGTGTCGAGCCACGCCGCCCTCTCCTCCGACCCCGAACCGCGTGGCGGCCGTCGCCACAAGGTGTTCCTGCCGGCCGAGATGGCGACCCCCGACGGCCCGATGCGCGTCCATCTGCTCAACATTTCGGCGACCGGCGCGCTCGTGCACAGCGACACGCTGCCCGAGCGGGGGGCGGTCGTGCAATTCAGTTGCGGCCCCTCGACCTGGCTCGCGCGCGTGGTGTGGGCGCGGCACAAGCGCTTCGGTGTCGTTCACGTGACGCCGCTGACGCCCACCGCCATCGACACCCTCGTGATCGGGCAGCGCGGTTAGCGTCTGATTCAGCTTTGCTGAATCGCGGCGGTGCCGGCCCGCTCCGGCGCCGCATCCACGTAAATGAATCAAACTCTAAAGCAGCGCGAGGATGTCGACCGGCCGGCCACGCCGGCGCAGCTCGACGGTGACCTGCGAGTCGTCTCCACCCCCGGCGCGGCCGAGCGGCGTACCGGCGGTCACCAGCGTGCCGGACCGGACGCTCGCGTCGCCCAGCCCCGTCACCAGGCTGGTCCAGCCGCCGCCATGGTCGACGAGCACGATCACGCCATAGCCGCGAAAACGTCGGGCATAGCGCACCGTCCCGCCGGCGGGCGCGACCACCGGCGCGCCCGGCGCGACCGCGAAACTCAGCCCACGCGAACGCACCCCCGCCGCCGACACCTCGCCCAACCCGGTCACCAGCCGCCCGCGCACCGGCAGGCGATAGGCGCCCTCTGGCCCGTTAGGAATCGTCGCCCCCGGCGCGATCGGGCGGGGGGTCGGTCCGGTTAGCGACGCCAGTCCGGCGGCGGTAGCTTGCGCATCGCCCTGCTCCGTCATCCGGTCGACCAGATCGCGCGCGCGCTCGCCCAGCGCCAGCGCGCGGTCGGACTGGCCGATCGCGTCGCGGGTCAGCGCCTGCGCCTGGCCACGATGCCGCGTCTCCAGCGCCGCCAGCGCGAGGCGCTGCTTCTCCAGCTCGGCGCGACCCTCCCCCAATGCCCGAGCGGCCAGCGCGGCGCTGGCCGCGAGCCGGCGCGTCGCGGCGAGTTCGGCGCGGACCCCGGCGGTACGCGCCCGCACCTGCGGCAACGCGGCGCCGAGCACCGCGCGGACGTGGATCAGGTCGTCGACCGACCCCGGCTGCGCGACCGCCGCGATCGTCGGCCGGCGCGCGAGGCCCGTCAGCGCCGCGAGCAGGCGGGCGACGGGCGCCTGCGCCGTCGCCAGCCGCGTGCGCTGCTGTTCCTGCAGCACGCCGACCAGCGCTACCCGCGCCTCGGCGGCGCGGACGGTGGCAGCGGCGGCCTCGACCCGGCTGGCGAGCGCGCGCTCCTCGTCCTGCGCGCGTCGTGCCGCATCGGCCTCCCGCGCGGCGGCCGCGCCCAGCGCATCGGCGCGCGCGCCCGCCGCCGCCGCCGCGCGCTTGGCGTCGTCCAGTCGCCGCTGGTCGTCGGGCGCCTGCATCCCGAGCAGGAGCAATGTCGGTGCCAGGAGGAGCGTGCGCCGCATCAGCCCTCGCGGTGGTAGGGGTGGCCGGCGAGGATGCTGGTCGCGCGGAAGAGCTGTTCGGCAAGCATCGCGCGGGCGAGCAGATGCGGCCAGGTCGCGCGGCCGAACGACAGCAGCAGGTCGGCCTCCGCCCGCTCGGCGTCGCCGAACCCGTCGGCCGCGCCGAGCTCGAACCGCGCCTCGCGCACCCCGTCGTCGCGCCATCGGCCCAATCGCTCGGCGAACGCGAGCGAGGGCAGCGCCTCGCCCTTCTCGTCGAGCAGGATACGTCTGGCCTGGCCCTCCAGCGGCGGCACGCGGCCGCCCCGGTCAGGCAGCTCGGTCACGCGCGTCGGCCAGGCGATACGGCCGAGATAGCGGTCGACCAGCTCGGCCTCCGGCGATCGACCGATCCGCCCGCGCGCGACGATGTGGAGCAGAATCAGGCCGTCTCCGGCGACGCGCTCGCGACGGTGGAAAGGGGGGCGGGCGGAACGGGGGCGGGCGCGTCGCCGAACGCCCACATCCGTTCCAGATTGTAGAAGGAGCGGACCTCGGGGCGGAACAGGTGGACGATGACGTCGCCCGCGTCGATCAGCACCCAGTCGGCGGTCGGCAGCCCCTCGATCCGGGGGCTGCGGCCGCATTCCGCCTTGATCTTCTCGGCCAACTTGCTCGCCATCGACGCGACCTGCCGCGTCGAGCGGCCCGACGCGACGACCATATAGTCGGCGATCGACGACTTGCCGGCGAGCGGGATCGAGACGGTTTCCACCGCCTGGTCGTCGTCCAGGCTCTGGAGGACCAACTGATGCAGCGCGTCGGCCTCGGCGGGGTCGGCGGGGAGCAGGGCACGCGTGGGGGCGGGCGTAGCGGACAATGGGGTTCCTTAACTGGAGAGAGGAGAATAGCGGCGCGCCCAATCGGGGTCGGCCGCGCGCAGGCCGGTCGCGGAGGTCGGGTCGGGGCGAAAGCGCAACAGCACCAGGGCCGGCAAACTCCACGTCGTCCAACGCCTGGCCTGGTCGGGACGCCGCTGAAAGCGCCTCAGCCACGCCATCGCCGGGCCTGAAAGGGCATCGCTATTATAGGACGGCCGCGCGATAACCGCAATCGGCACCGCGCGGGCGATCCCCCGCCAGTCGCGCCAGCGATGGAACTGGCCGAGATTGTCCGCTCCCATCAGCCAGATGAAGCGGTTCGCCGGGTAGCGCCGCCGGAGCGCGCGCAGCGTGTCGACGGTATAGCGCGTGCCCAGCTTTGCTTCGATCGCCGTTGCCCGGATCGGCGCGCGGCGCGCCATCGCCCGCGCCGAGGCGAGCCGCGCGGCGAGCGGGGCCATGCCGGCGGCGGGCTTCAGCGGATTGCCGGGAGAGACCAGCCACCAGACCTCGTCGAGCCCCAGCGCCCGCATCGCATCGAGCGAGATCCGCCGATGCCCCCGGTGGGCCGGGTTGAAGGAACCTCCAAGCAGGCCGACGCGGCGGGTCAATCTGGGGTCAGCTTCCAATTACTGCGATTATGACGCAACCGACCTGTCTCGATCCCGTCGGATGTGGGTCGGTACAGCAGCAGATAACGCGTGCGCTTGACCGGCCATTTGCGCCACCTTGCCTTCCCCATCGGAGAACCGATGGCCGGGTGCGCCAGAATAAACCTGCCCGCTTCGAGCGCGCGCGTCACCAGGTCACGGCCCAAGGCAGGATGAAACTGGTTCAGGTAGTTTTCCGCCTCGCGCAGATCGCGCGAGGCAGCCTCTGTCCATTCGACGCGCTTCATGCCGCGTCGCGCTGGTCCCGGGAAACCGCGAACATCTCTTCCATCTGCTCTTGCGTATAAACGCGGCCCGCAGCGATATCGGCCTCGGCTTCAGCCAACGAGTCCAGCAGGTCCAGTTCTTCGGGTAGATAGCGTTCCAACGCGCGGGCGATCACCCAACCCCGGGTGCGATCATATTCTAAAGCCAGCCGATCGAGCTGCTCGGCAAGTTCCTGGCCGATGCGAGCGGTGACGACTTGGGTTCTTGACATATCGCCAATGTATACGTTGTATGCAACGCGATCAACCCCGCACCTGCCCCGTCCCGCGCCCCACCCATTTGTACGTCGTCAGCCCCTCCAGCGCGACGGGGCCGCGGGCGTGGAGGCGGCCGGTGGCGATGCCGATCTCCGCGCCCAGCCCGAACTCGCCGCCGTCGGCGAACTGGGTCGAGGCGTTCCACAGCACGATCGCGGAATCGACCTCGGCCAGGAAGCGCTCGGCGACGCCCGTGTCTGTTGCCACGATCGCGTCGGTGTGGCCGGAGCCGTAGCGCGCGATGTGCGCCAGCGCCCCGTCCAGCCCGTCGACGAATTGCACCGCCGCGATCGCGTCGAGCCACTCGACCCCGAACGCCGCATCGTCGAGCCGGATCGCGCAGCCGGCCGCCGCCAGCGCGTCGATCAGCGCCTGACCCTCCGGGAACGCGCGGTCGATCAACAGGCATTCCATCGCCCCGCAAATGCCCGTCCGGCGCAGCTTGGCGTCCAGCACGACTGCCCGCGCCATGGCCAGGTCGGCCGAGCCGTCGACATAGACGTGATTGACGCCGTCGAGATGCGCCAGCACCGGCACCCGCGCCTCGGCCTGGACGCGCGCGACCAGGCTCTTGCCGCCGCGCGGGATGACGAGATCGAGCACGCCGTCGGCCGCCAGCATCGCCCCCACCGCCGCGCGGTCCTGCGTCGGCACGAGCTGCACCGCGTCCGCCGGCAGTCCCGCCTCGACCAGCCCTTCGACCAGCGCCGCATGGATGGCGCGGTTGCTCTGCACCGCCTCCGATCCCCCGCGCAGGATCGCCGCATTGCCGCTCATCACGCACAGCATCCCGGCGTCGGCGGTGACGTTGGGGCGGCTCTCATAGACGATGCCGATCACCCCGATCGGCACCCGGACCCGCGACAGGCGGAGGCCGTTGGGGCGCTCGGTCGCGTCGATCGCCTGCCCCACCGGGTCGGGCAGCCCCGCCACCGCCGCCACCGCCGCCGCCATCCCCTCGACCCGCGCGGCGTCGAGCAGCAAACGGTCGCGCATCGCTCCCGACAATCCACTCGCCTTCGCCATGTCCTCGGCATTGGCGGCCAGGATGTCCGGCGCGGCGGCGTGCAATGCCGCGGCGGCGGCACGCAGGCCGCGCGCCTTGGTCTCGGTCGACAAGGCGGCCAGCAACCGCGCGGCGGTTCGCGCCCGCGCGCCCATTTCCCCGATCAGCGCGGGGGCCAGCGTCGTCGCCTCAGCCGCCACCCGCATATCCCTTCAGCTCGTCGCCGACGACGCGCACGACATGGAGCACGTTGGTCGAGCCGGGCGTCCGGAACGGCACGCCGGCCAGCACGATCACCCGGTCGCCCGCTTTGGCGATGCCGTGGCGCAGCGCCATCCGCCGGGCCTTGGCGACCATCTCCTCGAAGCTCTCGACGTCGCGGGTATGGACCGCATGGACGCCCCAGAGCAGCCCCAGCCGCCGCGCCGTCGTCATGCTCGGCGTCAGCACCAATGTCGGCACCGACGGCCGCTCGCGCGCGATCCGCCGCGCGGTCGAGCCGGAGGTGGTGTAGCAGATGATCGCCGCCACCCCGACCGTCGCCGCGATCGTCTTCGCGGCCTCGGCCAGCGCGTCGGCGGTGGTCGGGTCGGGGCGCATGACCGTGAAGTGGATGCGGTCGCCGTGCATCGGGTCGCGCTCGACCGCCTCGCCGATCGCGTTCATCATCGCGACCGATTCGACCGGCCAGTCCCCCGCCGCGCTCTCCGCCGACAGCATGATCGCATCCGCGCCGTCGTAGATCGCGGTCGCGACGTCGGACACCTCGGCGCGCGTCGGCGAGGGTGATTTGATCATGCTCTCCAGCATCTGCGTCGCGACCACCACCGGCCGCCCCATCCGCCGCGACACCTCGACGATGCGCTTCTGAAGCGGCGGCACCTGTTCGGGCGGCATCTCGACACCCAGGTCGCCGCGCGCGACCATGACGCCGTCGCATTGCTCGACGATCTCCTCCAGCCGGTCGATCGCCGCGGGCTTCTCGATCTTGGCGAGCAGCGCCGCCTTGCCGCCGATCAGGCGGCGCGCCTCCATCAAATCCTCGGGCCGCTGCACGAACGACAGCGCCACCCAGTCGACCCCCTGCTCCAGCGCGAAGGCGAGATCGCTGCGGTCCTTCTCGGTCAGCGCCGCCATCGGCACCACCACGTCGGGGACGTTCAGCCCCTTGTTGTTCGACAACATGCCGCCGACCTCGACTGTCGTGACGATATGGTCGGCGTCATGCTCGACGATGCGCAGCACCAGCTTGCCGTCGTCGAGCAGCAGCCGCGCGCCCGGCTCGATCGCGGCGAAGATCTCGCGATGCGGCAGCTCGACACGGCCCGCGTCGCCCGGCGTCGGGTCGCGGTCGAGCACGAAGCGCGCGCCCTTCGCCAGCTCCACCCGGCCGGCGGCGAAGCGGCCGACCCGCAGCTTCGGTCCCTGCAGATCGGCGAGGATGGTCGACGGCCGCCCGAAGCGCTTTTCCATCCCCCGGATCGCGTGGATCACCGCGATCTTCGACGCCTGATCGCCATGGCTCATGTTGATGCGGAACGCGTCCGCGCCGGCGCGATACAGCGCCTCGATCTGCGCCGGCGCGCTCGATGCCGGGCCCAGCGTCGCCAGCACGCGGACCTTGCGCGATCGCGGCGAGATGGCTTTGGTCATGCGCGAAAACACCTTGTGGCCGGACCCCGCCTTAGCCTGTACCGCCCCCCGATCAACGTGGAGAATATGCATGGATCCGCTGGATCAGCTCGACGACGCGCACGCGGCGGTGGCCTTTCGCCGGCTGGTGCGCCACCTGCGCCATCGCGACGACGCGCAGAATGTCGACCTGATGGGGCTGGCGGGCTTCTGCCGCAACTGCCTGTCCGAATGGGTCGAGGACGCCGCCGGGCTGGAGCGGGGCGCCGGACGCGACGCGATCTATGGCGAGCCCTATGCCGCGTTCAAGGCGCGCCAGCCCGCCGCGACGCCCGAACAGCTCGCGCGGATGGCGCAAAGCCAGCGGCGCAATCCTTGACCGCGCCATTGAACGGCGGCGTCGGGCTGGCCTACAGGCGCACCCGATTCACCATAAGAGAGCATCCATGACCGACAACGTCTCCGCCGAGCAGCTCCGCCAGTTCATCGAGCGCATCGAGCGGCTGGAGGAGGAGAAGCGCGGCTTCGCCGACGACATCAAGGACGTCTATTCGGAAGCCAAGTCGACCGGCTTCGACACCAAGACGATGCGCAAGATCGTCGCGCTGCGGAAGATGGAGAAGCATCACCGCGACGAGGCCGATGCGCTGATGGAGACCTATCGCAACGCGCTCGGCCTGCACTGATGCACGAACGGGCGCCGCTGTCGGAACTGGCCGAGCGGCTGCTCGGAAATCGGCAGGCGTCGAAGGACCGGCTCGCCGCCAGCCTCGGCTACGACACCAACCTGCGCGCCGAGCTCGACATCCTGCGGCTCCACGAGAAGCTCGACCGGCTCGCGGCGCTCGAGGCCAAGCTCGATGCGCTCGCCGGGCGGCAAGAAGGAACGCTTGATGCATCTGTACGGTTCGACCGCCTCGCCCTTCGTCCAGCGCGTGCTGATGACCGTGCGCGCCAAGGGTCACGAGATCGAGCTGCGGCTGCCGCCGGGCGAGGGCGGGCTGCGGTCGGCGGCATTCCGTGCGATCAGCCCGATGGGCCGCATCCCGTTGTTGGAGCTGGATGACGGCGAGACGCTGTGCGAATCGGACGCGATCGCCGCCTATCTCGATGAGACCCTGACCGGCCCGCCGCTGCTCGCCGGCACGGCCCTGGAGCGCGCGCGGACCCGCGAGATCATGGCATTGACGGCGCTGGAGGTCGCGAGCGGCTTGCGGCCGATCATGCTCCATCTGGTATTCCGCATCGGCGATGCGCCCGATGTCGTCGCGGCGGCGCGGCACCAAATGGAGGGGGGCCTCGACGCGATCGCCCGCCTGCTCGACCCGGTCGGCCCCTGGGCACTCGGGGACGCGATCGGCGCGGCCGATTGCATGCTCGTCCCGATCCTGACGCTGGCGCAGATCGCCGGGCCGCCGGCGGGAACGTGGGCGCTTGTCACGGCACGGCCGCGCGTTGCGGCCTATTGGGATCGTATCGTAGGCAACCCGGTCGCGCGGCGGTCGATCGACGAGATGGAAGCCGGTTTCGCCGGCATGCTCCGGCGCAACGCCGCGCCTGCCGCTGGCTGAACCCACGATCTGAGCCTGGCTCGCTTGCCCTGTCCCGTGCCGCTGCGGTAAGCGCCAGCACCCTTCTCCCTAGCAAGACAGCTTCATGGCCGGCCATTCCAAGTTCAAGAACATCATGCATCGCAAGGGCGCACAGGACAAGAAGCGCTCCGGCATGTTCTCCAAGCTCAGCCGCGAGATCACCGTCGCGGCGAAGATGGGCATGCCCGATCCCGACATGAACCCGCGCCTGCGCGCCGCGGTCAACGCCGCCAAGGCCCAGTCGATGCCCAAGGACAATATCCAGCGCGCGATCGACAAGGCGTCGAAGGGCGACACCGAGAATTACGAGGAGATCCGCTACGAGGGCTTCGGCCCCGGCGGCGTGTCGCTCATCATCGAGGCGCTGACCGACAACCGCAACCGCACCGCGACCAACGTCCGCACCGCGGTCGCGAAGAACGGCGGCAATCTGGGCGCGAGCGGGTCGGTCAGCCACGGCTTCGACCGGATGGGGCTGATAACCTATCCGGCCGCGGCGGCCGACGCCGAGAAACTGTTCGAGGCGGCGCTGGAGGCGGGCGCGGAGGACGTCACCTCGTCCGACGATGGCCATGAGATCTGGACCGCGCAGGGCGACCTGCACGAGGTCGCCACGGCGCTGACCCCGGTGCTCGGCGAGCCGGAAGGCGCGAAGCTCGCCTGGCGGCCGCAGATCATGGTCGACGTCGCGGAAGGCGACGCCGCGACCTTGTTCAAGCTGATCGACACGCTCGACGACGACGACGACGTGCAAACGGTGTGGGGGAATTACGAGGTATCGGACGCGGTGATGGAGAAGCTGGGGTGAGCATACCTCCCTCTCCCCCTGGGAGAGGGAAGGGGCCCGCTCGCGAAGCGAGTGGGAGGGGTGAGGGCGACCAAAGCCTGCCCCTCATCACCCTCACCCTTCCGCCGCTCCGCGGCTCCCTCCCTCTCCTTGTGGGAGAGGGATCGTGATCATCCTCGGCCTCGATCCCGGCCTCGGCACCACCGGCTGGGGCGTCATCCGCGCCGAGGGCAATCGGCTCTCCCACCTCGCCAACGGCCGCCTCAGGACCGACAGCGCCGCCACCCTCGCGCGCCGCCTCGCCCACCTCGACACGATGCTTGCCGCGCTGTTCGTCGATCACACGCCCGATGCCGCCGCGGTCGAGGAGGTATTCGTCAACGCCAACCCGCAATCGACGCTCAAGCTCGGCCAGGCGCGCGGCGTCGTCCTGCTCGCGGTCGCACGCGCCGGGATCGACCCCGGCGAATATGCCGCCCGCCTGGTCAAGAAGGCGGTCGTCGGCACCGGCAATGCGGAAAAGGCACAGGTCCACGCGATGGTCGCCCGCCTGCTGCCGGGCACGAAGATCGCCGGCCCCGACGCCGCCGACGCGCTGGCGGTGGCGATCTGCCACGCGCATCATCTCGCCACCGCACGGCGGGTGGCGTGAAGGCCTTTCCTACAAAGCCGGCTTGTGCCTACACGATCCGCATGACGGCGCGGGCGACATCATGGGTGCGGCGATGGCGGGTAGCGGACGTGTTTTCGCCTCAACTTAGCCTCAACTTCCGCCGCGCGTTGATCGTCCGCGTCGGCGCTGGCCGGGCGTTTGAGCCTCAACTTAGCCTCAACTTCCGCGCATGATCGCCCACCTCAAGGGCCGGCTGGAGGCGACCGGCCTCGACCATGCGGTGATCGACGTCGGCGGCGTCGGCTATCTCGTCGGCTGTTCCAGCCGCACGCTCGCCGCGCTGGGGCCGGTCGGCGAGGCGGCGACGCTGTTTACCGAGATGCTGGTGGCCGAGGACTCCATCCGCCTCGTCGGCTTCGCCCGCGCCGACGAGCGCGACTGGTTCCGGCTGCTGACCGGCGTCCAGGGCGTCGGCGCCCGCGTCGCGCTCGCCATCCTCTCGGCGCTCGAACCCGCCGACCTGTCGCGCGCCATCGCCGCGCAGGACAAGGCCAGCGTCGCGCGCGCGAACGGCGTCGGCCCCAAGCTCGCCGAACGTATCGTCCGCGAGCTCAAGGACAAGGTCGGCGGTGTTGCATTGGGGCCTGCCGCCGCCGCGCAGGCCCATCCAAGCGGCGCCAGCGCCGATGCCGTCTCCGCCCTCCTCAACCTCGGCTTCCGCCCCGCCGAAGCCGCCGGCGCGGTGGCGGCGGCGGTCGAGGAATTGGGGACTGGCACGACGTTGGATGCCCTGGTCCGGCTGGCGTTGCGGAAGGCGGCGAAGTAAGGTGGTCGAGAATGAAACGGCGGATCGGCTATGAGTGAGCTTCACGTCAGTCTGCCGTCCTCGCTCGAGGCGGCGCTGCAATCCCGCGTCGAGCAAGGCGGCTACACGGATGCGCCGGAGTACGTTCGCGATCTTCTAAGGCGCGACCTGAGCCACCACGCCGAGGAGCGTCGCTGGCTCAAGGCAATGATCGATGAGGGCCTCGCCTCGGGCATCGACGATCGCGAACCAGAGGAGGTGCTCGCCGAGATCATCGCCGAGGATCCGGATCTGCGTGATTAAGCTGAGGCTTGCCGAGGCGGCTAAATCGGACATCCGGGCGATCAGCGCCTTCAGCAAGTCGACATTCGGCGCGCGGATCACGCGCGACTATCTGAACGGATTGGACGAGCTATTCGGCCTGTTGCGACAGCGACCGCTGATCGGCACGCCCCAGGGCGACCTTGGCGATGGCCTTCGTCGCGTGCCTTTCCGCTCTCATCGCGTTTACTATCGGGTCACACCGGCAATCGTCACGATCGTGCGCGTTTTGCACCACGCGCAAGATGAACATCGGCAATTCGGCAGCTCGTGACCGACGACCGCCTCCTCGCCGCCGCGCGCAGGCCCGAGGATATCGACGCCGCGCTGCGCCCGAGGTCGCTCGACGATTTCGTCGGCCAGCGCGCCGCGCGCGAGAACCTGCGGGTGTTCATCGATGCCGCGAAGGCGCGCGGCGAGGCGCTCGACCATGTCCTGTTCTTCGGCCCGCCGGGGCTCGGCAAGACGACGCTCGCCCAGATCGTCGCGCGCGAACTCGGCGTCGGCTTCCGCGCCACGTCGGGCCCCGTCATCGCCAAGTCGGGCGACCTCGCCGCGCTGCTGACCAATCTGGAGGACGGCGACGTCCTGTTCATCGACGAGATCCACCGCCTCCAGCCCGCGATCGAGGAAGTGCTCTACCCGGCGATGGAAGACCGCGCGCTCGACCTGATGATCGGCGAGGGACCGTCGGCACGCTCGGTCCGCATCGACCTGCCGCGCTTCACGCTTGTCGGCGCGACGACGCGGCAGGGGCTGCTGACGACGCCGCTGCGCGACCGTTTCGGCATCCCCGTCCGCCTGCAATTCTACACCGTCGACGAGCTGACCCGCGTCGTCACCCGCGCCGCCGGGCTGCTCGGCCTCGCCGTCTCGCCCGATGGCGCGGCGGAGATCGCGCGCCGGTCGCGCGGCACGCCGCGCATCGCCGGGCGCCTGCTGCGGCGTGTCCGCGATTTCGCCCACGCCGCTGGCCACGACCTGGTCGACGCCCCCGCCGCCGACGCCGCGCTCCACCGGCTGGAGGTCGACAAGCTCGGCCTCGACGCGATGGACCGGCGCTATCTGACGATGATCGCCGACATCTATCGCGGCGGCCCGGTCGGCGTCGAAACGCTCGCCGGCGGCCTCAGCGAGCCGCGCGACACGATCGAGGAAGTCATCGAACCCTACCTCATCCAGCTCGGCCTCGTCGCCCGCACCGCACGGGGGCGCTGCCTGAATGCGGGGGGGTGGAAGCACCTTGGATTGAACCCGCCGGCGGGAAGTCAGGACGGGCTTTTCGACACGCCGTCTGCTAGCGACTGATCCATGCCCTCGGCCGCCGCCTCTGCCCGCGAGATCCTGACCCGGCTCCACGACGTGATGGCCGGGCGGACGCCCGCCCAGGCCAAGCTCAATCAGGTCGTTCAGATCATCGGCGAGGCGATCGATAGCGAGGTCTGCTCGATCTACCTGCTGCGCGAGGGCGTGCTGGAACTCTACGCGACGCGGGGCCTCGACCAGGCGGCCGTCCACGTCACCAAGCTGGCGCTGGGCGAAGGCCTGGTCGGGGCGGTCGCGCGGAACATGGAGGTGCTCAACCTCGACGAAGCCGCCAGCCATCCCGACTTCGCCTACAAGCCCGAAACGGGCGAGGATCGCTTCCACAGCTTCGCCGCCGTCCCGATCATCCGCCGCGAGCGCGCGGTGGGCGTGCTCGCCGTCCAGCATGTCGAGCAGCGGCCCTATGCCGATGTCGAGATCGAGGCGCTGCAGACCGTCGCGATGGTCCTGTCCGAGCTGATCGCCAATGCCGGGCTGATCGACGCCGCGACGGGCGTCGGCGCGAAGCAGCAGGCGACCGCCCCCGTCCGCATCGCCGGCCAGAAGCTGGTCGAGGGCATGGCGGCGGGCTATGCCGTCTTCCACCAGCCGCGCATCACCATCGAGCACACCGTCGCCGAGGACACCGAGGCCGAGCGTCATCGCGTCTATGCCGCCTTCGACAAGATGCGCGAACAGGTCGACCGGATCGCGGCGCAGGCCGAGTTCGGGGTCGGCGGCGAGCATGAGGAGGTGCTCGCGACATACAAGATGTTCGCCTACGACGAGGGCTGGGCGCGGCGCATCAACGAGGCGATCGATTCCGGCCTGACCGCCGAGGCGGCGATCGAGCGCGTCCAGCAGCGCACACGCCAGCGGATGCGCCAGATCGACGACCCCTTGCTCGCCGACCGGATGCACGATCTGGAGGATCTCTCCAACCGCCTGCTCCGCATCGTGTCGGGCCAGATGGGCACGGCGGCGCAGCTCGGGCTGCGTCAGGACACCATCCTGCTCGCGCGCAACCTCGGCCCCGCCGAACTGCTCGAATACGACAAGCGCCGGCTGAAGGGCGTGATGCTGGAGGAGGGCAGCCTCACCGCGCACGTCACCATCGTGGCGCGCGCGATGGGCGTCCCCGTCCTCGGCCGCGCGCGCGACGTCAAGCGCCAGGTCAACGAGGGCGACCTCCTTCTCCTCGACGTCACCGAGGGCGCGTGCTTCGTCCGCCCGACTGCGGCGATGGAAGAGGCGTTCGAGACCAAGGCGGAGATGCGCCAGCGCCGCCGCGCCGCCTACGCCGCGCTCAAGGACGTCAAGCCCATCACCCGCGATGGCGATCGCATCACGGTGATGGTCAACGCCGGCCTGCGCGACGACGTGGCGGCGCTCGACCTGACCGGGGCGGACGGCATCGGCCTGTTCCGCACCGAGTTCCAGTTCCTCGTGTCGGCCACCCTGCCCCAGCGCGAGCGCCAGCAGCGGCTGTATCGCGACGTGCTCGACGCCGCCGGCGACCGGCCGGTGATCTTCCGCACCGTCGACATCGGCGGCGACAAGGCGCTGCCCTACATGAAGACCGGCAGCCACGACGAGGAGAACCCGGCGATGGGCTGGCGCGCGCTGCGGCTCAGCCTGGAGCGCGACGGGCTGATGAAGGCGCAGGCGCGCGCACTGATCGAGGCGGCGGCGGGGCGGACGCTCAACGTCATGTTCCCGATGGTCAGCGAGGCGTGGGAGTTCGCCGAGGCCAAGGCGCTGTTCGAGGCGCAGCGCGCCTGGGTCGCGGGTCGCGGGCGCAAGGCGCCGGCCGAGATACGCTACGGCGCGATGCTGGAGGTGCCCGCGCTCGCCGAGCAGCTCGACCTGCTGCTGCCCGACGTCGATTTCCTGTCGGTCGGCACCAACGACCTGACCCAGTTCCTGTTCGCCGCCGACCGCGCCAACCCCAAGCTCGCCGAGCGCTACGACTGGCTCAGCCCGTCGATCCTGCGCTTCCTCGCCCGCGTGATCGGGCCGGCGCGCGAGGCGGACGTGCCGCTGGCGGTGTGCGGCGAGATGGGCGGGCGGCCGCTGGAGGCGATGGCGCTGATCGGGCTCGGCGTCGACCGGCTGTCGATCACGCCGGCCGCGGTCGGGCCGATCAAGGCGATGGTCCGCAGCCTGGATCGGGCCGCACTGGCGGCGGCGATAGCCGGCTGGCTGGCGCACCCGCCCCGCGACATGCGCGGTGCCCTGACGGCATGGGCCGGGCAGGCGGGCGTCGAACTGGCCTGATCGCCCGACGAGGCGGGACGCGCGAATTGACTTGGTCCAGCGGCTCTGAAACACAAGCGGTGGCGGTTCCTTGACGGAGGTTGCAGTGGAAGAGGTCTCGCCGGTCATCACCGCGGCGCCCGAAAGCGTCGGCGAGACCCTGCGCGCCGCGCGCGAGCGGCAGGGCGTGAACCTGACCGAGGTCGCCAGCCGCACCCGCATCCCGCTGCGCCATCTCGAAGCGATCGAGGCGGGCGATTACAACGGCCTGCCCTCGCAGACCTACGCCACCGGCTTCGTCAAGGCCTATGCCCGCACCGTCGGGCTCGACGAGGTGGCGCTGACCCGGCGCGTCCGGGCCGAGCTGGCGAGCCAAGGTCCGCGCGCGCCCGAATATCAGCCGTATCAGGCGCCCGACCCGGCGCGGGTGCCGTCGCGCGGGCTCGCCATCGTCGCGCTCGGCGTCGTGCTCGCGATCATCATCCTGTCGGGATTGTGGTATGGCGGGATGCTGAGCCGTGGCGGCACGCCCGTCGCGGTCGCCCCCGCCCCGATCGCCCCCGCCCCGATCGCCGACGCGCCGGAAGCGACGGGCGGCGTGCCCGCGCCGGCGCCGACCGCCGCCACGCCGACAACGGCCGCACCAACGCTCGCCGCGCCGACCGGCGGCCAGGTCGCGTTGCAGACCACCGACCGCGTCTGGCTGCGCGTCCATGATGGCGACAAGACGCTGTATATGGGCACGATGAACCCCGGCGAGCGCTTCGACGTCCCTGCCGACGCGCAGAACCCGCTGGTCGACATCGGCCGGCCCGACAAGCTGAAGGTGACGCTCAACGGCTCGGCGCTGCCGACGCTGCCGACGAGCGACAAGCCGATGAAGGATCTGCGCATCGGCGCCGCCGCCGTCGCCGCGCGGCTGGCCGGCGGCGTCGCGCCGCTCGCCAATCCCACGCCCGGCGCGACCGCCGCCTCGCCGTCGCCCCGGCGCGCGGGACGGAGCGCGCCAACGCGCCCGGCCCGGCCGCGCGACGAGACCGCGCGCGCCAATCTGGAAGCCGCGCGCCATCCGCCGCCCGCGAACCCGCGCTAGCCTCTGGCGCAGGATGCCGGCGAGGCTATAGTCAACGCCGCCCCACTCCACCGAGGTCGACCGACGATGCGTGCCCGACTGATCGCCACCACCGCGCTGCTGCTCGTCGCGAGCGGGCCTGCCGGCGCGCAGAGCAACGTCGAGGGCCGCGTCGGCAAGCTCGAAAGCGAGATGCGCGCGGTCCAGCGCAAGGTATTTCCCGGCGGCGCGGGCCAGTATCTCCAGCCCGAGGTCGAGGCGCAGCCCGCGCAGGGGCCGGTCACCGGCGCGCCCGCCGCCAGCGCGTTCGCCGACCTCACCTCGCGCGTTTCCTCGCTCGAAAGCCAGATGACCAGCCTGACCGGGCAGGTCGAGCAGGCCGGCTATCGCGCGCGGCAGGTGCAGGAACAGTTCGACGCCTATCGCCGCGCCACCGATGCGCGGCTGAAGGCGCTGGAGGCCCCCCCAGCGGGCCTCGCCACCCCGCCGGTGGTGTCGGCCGACGACGATCTGCCCGCGCCGGGGGCGACGCGGCCGGCCACGCGCCCGACGACGACGCTTCCCCGGCCGACGCCGACGCTGCCGCCCCCCAGGATCGCCACGCCCGCGAGCGACGCGCAGCTTGCCGGCATCACCAAGCCGAGCACCGGCGACGCGGCCGAGGACGCCTATGTCTATGGCTACCGCCTGTGGTCGGCGAAGCTGTACCCGGAGGCGCAGGCGGCGCTGAAGAAGGCCGCGGCCGACTATCCGAAGGCGCGCCGCTACAGCTATTCGCAGAACCTGCTCGGCCGCGCCTATCTCGACGATGGCAAGCCGAGCCTCGCATCGATGGCCTTCTACGACAATTACAAGAAGATGCCCGACGGCGAGCGCGCGCCCGAGAGCCTCTATTATCTGGGGCAAGCGCTGGTGAAGCTCAACAAGCCGGCCGATGCCTGCAAGGTCTATGACGAACTGTCGGATGTCTATGGCGCGAAGATGGGGGCGAAGATGAAGGCCGACGTGGCGGCAAGCCGCGCGTCGGCAAAGTGCAAGTGAGATCGCTTGCGTTTCGCCCGCCCGACGCTTGACGGCTTTGCGCGCCGACTGGAAGCGCAAGGCGATCTAGCTTCGACCGCCGAGCGACCGCTCCTGGCGGTGTCGGGCGGCCCGGACAGCCTGGCGCTCCTTTTGATGATGGCCGAGCTGCGGCCCGGTCGCCTCGCGGCGGCGACGGTCGATCATGGCCTGCGTCCCGAGGCGGCAGCCGAGGCCGCGATGGTGGCCGCGCTGTGCGCGACCCGAAACGTTCCCCATGCGATTGTCCGGCCCGCGCGTTCGTTGCATCCCCTGGCTGCGCTGGAGGGACAGCAATTCGTCGTCGGGGGTCGGGTCGACACGCTCATGCTTCCCGACGGTTCACCGTCGGGCCTGCAGGCGCGCGCACGTGAGACCCGCTACGACGCGCTGATCGCGCACGCGCACGCGGACGGCTGCGACGTCGTGTTCACGGCCCATCACCTGGACGATCAGGCGGAGACCTTCCTAATGCGCGCCAGCCGCGGCAGCGGCGTCGGGGGCCTGGCCGGGGTCCGCCGATCGACGACATGGCGCGGCTTCCCGGTATATCGTCCCCTGCTCGACTGGGAGCGTCGGCAGCTGGCGGACGTGCTTCGCGCGGCGGACGCCACGGCTGTCGACGATCCGAGCAACGGCGACCCCGCCTATGACCGCACCCGCTACCGGGCGCTGCTGGCCTCTTCGCCCGACCTGAAGGCTGCGGGGCTCGCCCGCTCCGCCGCGGCCCTCGCGGACGCCTCGGAAGCACTCGACTGGACGGCCGCGATCGTCGCGCGGCGGCGCTTGGAACGCGCTGGCGACACGATGCTTGTGTCAGCGGTCGACTTGCCGCGCGAGCTGCAGCGACGTGTGCTGGCGATCGCGCTCGACGACATGGGGGAACGCGAACCGCGCGGGCCGGCGCTCGACGGCGTTCTGCGAGCGCTCGCCGCAGGCGGTCGCACGTCGCTGGGCAACATTCTGCTTGAGCGCCGGGACGGACACTGGGCACTCTGGCCGGCCCCCCCCCGCCGCGCGGTCTGACGCCGCCGCCCCTGGTGGCGGTGGAATAACGCTGAATCGTGCTATCGACGGGCAAACCGCCCGTTCGTTCCATTGCCATTAACCTGGTGGCGCTTATCTGGGTTGCACGAAAGGTCTGTCCCTAGATGAACAACAACGACAAGCAGCCCGAGAGCGGCGGCAATCCCTGGATGAAGAGCCTGCTGGTGTGGGTCGCGATCCTGGTCGGGCTGGCGTTGTTCGTCACCTTGGTGGACGGCCGCACGAGCCAGCCGGCGAGCGGCACGATCGCTTATTCGACCTTCCTCGACAAGGTCGACGAGAGCGCGGTCAAGGACGTCAACATCTCGCGCGACATGATCTCGGGCACGCTGAAGTCGGGTGAGAAGTTCCGTGCCTATCCGATCGCCGACACGACGCTGCCGCAAAAGCTGCGCGACAAGGGCGTGACGATCACCGCGAAGCCAGAGGACGGCCCCTCGATCTGGCAGTATCTCCTGGTCCAGTCGCTGCCGTTCCTGCTCTTCCTCGGCATCGCCTTCTTCGTGCTGCGCCAGATGCAGCGCAACACCGGCTCGGGCGCGATGGGTTTCGGCAAGAGCCGCGCCAAGATGCTGACGCAGAAGGAGGGCAAGGTCACCTTCGCCGACGTCGCCGGCATCGACGAGGCGCGCGAGGAGCTGGAGGAGATCGTCGAGTTCCTGAAGGATCCGACGCGATTTGCGCGGCTCGGCGGCAAGATTCCCAAGGGCGCGCTGCTGGTCGGCTCGCCCGGCACCGGCAAGACGCTGCTCGCCCGCGCGATCGCGGGTGAGGCGGGCGTCCCGTTCTTCACCATCTCGGGCTCGGACTTCGTCGAGATGTTCGTCGGCGTCGGCGCCAGCCGCGTGCGCGACATGTTCGAACAGGCCAAGAAGTCCGCGCCCTGCATCGTCTTCATCGACGAGATCGACGCGGTCGGCCGTCATCGCGGCGCGGGGCTGGGCAACGGCAACGACGAGCGCGAGCAGACGCTGAACCAGCTCCTGGTCGAGATGGACGGCTTCGACGCCAACGAGGGCATCATCATCGTCGCGGCGACCAACCGCCCCGACGTGCTCGACCCCGCGCTGCTGCGGCCGGGCCGCTTCGATCGCCGCGTGACGGTGCCGCTGCCCGATATCGAGGGCCGGGTGAAGATCCTCGAAGTCCATATGAAGAAGGTGCCGCTGGCCCCCGACGTCGACGCGCGCGTGATCGCGCGCGGCTGCCCGGGCATGGCCGGCGCCGATCTCGCCAACCTCGTCAACGAGGCGGCGCTGATGGCGGCACGGCGCGGCAAGCGGCTGGTCTCGATGGAGCAGTTCGAGCAGGCCAAGGACCGCGTCATCATGGGCACCGAGTGGAAGTCGCTCGTGATGACCGACGACGAAAAGCGCATGACCGCCTACCACGAGGCGGGCCACGCCCTGGTCCGCGCGCACGAGCCGGCGTCTGACCCGATCCACAAGGCGACGATCATTCCGCGCGGCGGCGCGCTCGGCATGGTCGTGTCGATGCCCGAGCGCGACAATTACTCCTACCACCGCGACAAGATGTTCGCCGACCTGTCGACCGTGATGGGCGGCCGCGTCGCCGAGGAAGTGATCTTCGGCTACGACAAGGTCTCGTCGGGCGCGTCGGGCGACATCAAGCAGGCGACCAAGCTCGCCCGCGCGATGGTGACGCAATGGGGCATGTCCGACGCGATCGGGCCGCTGGAGCTGGAGGAGAAGCAGGGGGAGACCTTCCTCGGCTATTCGCAGACGCAGCGGCACAATATGTCGAACGAGACCGCGCTGCTGATCGACAACGAGATCAAGCGGCTGGTCGAGGACGGGCTGAAGCGGGCGCGCGAGGTCATCACCGCGCATCTCGACCAGCTCCACGCCGTCGCGGGCGCGCTGCTGGAGTTCGAGACGATCACCGGCGACGAGATCAAGCGCATCGTCGCGGGCGAGGGCATCGGCCGCAGCGATGAGCCGACGACCCCGACGCTGGCCAAGGCGGGCACGTCGATCCCCAAGACCCGGCGCCCTTCGGGGCCGTTCGGCACGCCGTCCCCGCTCGGCGCGTGAGGACGCTGTTGCGGGCGGCGGTCTGCGCCACGGCGCTGGGGCTCGCCGGCCCCGCCGCGGCGGCGATGACGGTCGAGACCTTTCTCGCCAAGATCGCCGGGCTGAAGGCGAAGGGACCGCTGGCGCTGTTTTCGGGCGACATCGGCCTGCTCAAGCGCGAATCGGCCGCCGCGATCGACGGCATCTCCGCCGACAAGAAGGCGCGCGCCGCCGCCGGCAAGCCGCCGCTCTATTGCGCGTCCGACAAGACGCGGATGTCGGCGGGCGAGATGATCACGGGTCTTCAGACCATTCCGCCGCACGAACGCCGCATTCCGCTTCAGGACGGGTTCATTCGCGTCATCGCAAGGAAATACCCCTGTTCTTGAGGGCACGGGCGATGCGTGGAACGATCGGTGCGGGAATGGCGGCGATGGCCATGATGGCAATTCCGGCGACGGCGGCGATGACGGTGGGCACCTTCGTCACCAAGGCGAGCGCGCTCCGCGCCAATCCGCTGACCGCCTTCACCTCCCCCGACTTCTCGCTGCTCCGTAGCGAAGCGCAGGCCGCGACCGCCCAGCTCAAGGCGGAGCGCGAGGCGCGCAAGGCGGCGGGCAAGCCCCCGATCGCGTGCGTGCCGCCGGGCCAGTCGATCGGCATCACCGACATGATCGACGGCCTCGCCGCGCTCCCCGCCAGGGACCGGGCGCTCCCCCTCAAGGATGGCTACGCGAGGGTGATCGCCAGGCGCTTTCCTTGTCACTGACCGGGAGGGGCGGCTCAATGCGCGATTTCCAGTGCGATCACGCCGATCACGAACATCACCAGCGTATTGATCGCCACGAACAGCAGGAAGGCCGTCCGCCACAATGCGGAGAAGACCGACAACGAATAGGCCCCGCGCAACTGCGCGAACAGATGAACCGGCGGCGCGAAAGCGATCAGGCCGCCTGATAGCCAACCCGGCGCCCCGATTGTCAGCAGCAGTTCCAGCGTGATCGTCAGCAGCGACATGAAGCTGATCGAATAGGTGACGAAGATCGCGTGGTCATAAAGACCGAACCGGCGCTTCCAGAGGAACACGAGCGCGACGAACGGCGTGGACAGAAAGATCAGCGCCCAACTGAACTTGTAGGCCGCGGACTGCACCTTGTAGAGAACGAGGCCCGGATTCTCGCGTGCCTCCTGCAGACGCCGGTCCATCCATTTCCAGCGGCTGGTGACCTGAACCCGCTCGCTGCCGGCATCGAGACGATACCGCACCTTGGCCAGTGCCGCTTCGTCTTCCTTCAGCTTCGCCAGCCGCTGGTCGATCTGGTCGGTCGGCCGGCCCGCGCCGGCCTGTCGAGCCCGCTCCTGCATCGCCGCGACTACCTCCTGCGCCGTCTCGCCGCGCGCCTTGTCGAGCGCCGCGGTGGACCTGGTCCAGCCGTCGGCGAAGCCCTTGGACAAGTCGCCCGGCCCGACCGCCGAATAGGTCGCGAACATCAGGAAGACGGTGAACAGGAACAGCGCCAGCGGCGACACGAACCGGGCGCGCTCGCCGGCGATGTAGCGTCGCGTGAGCTGACCGGGATGGAGCACCAGCATCGGCACGGTGCGCCAGATCTTGCCCTCGAAATGGAAGACGCCGTGCGCGAGGTCGTGGACGATCGACATCAGCGTCCGGTGGACGTGGGCGCTCTGCCCGCAAGCGTGGCAGTAGCGCCCGGTCAGCGCCGTCCCGCAATTGAGGCACGCGCCATGGCCGTCGGCGTGCGCCTCGCCCGCCGCCGGCTCGACCGCGCGCGCCCACGCCGCGCCCGTCCCCATCTCGCCCGCCGCTTCGAACACCCCCGTCATCCGCGCAGCCTAGGCGACGGGGTGGTCAGGCGGCAAGCAGGCCCAGCGCGGTCAGGTCGCGGCGCAGCTTGGGCTCGCCGGTGAAGTGCAGCGCGATCAGCCCCGCGGCGCGCGCGCCCGCGACGTTCGCCTCGCTGTCGTCGACGAACACCGTCCGCCCCGCCTCCAGCCCGAAGCGATCGAGCGCCAGCCGGTAGATGGCGAGGTCGGGCTTCACGAGCTTCTCGTCGCCCGACACGACGATGTCGCGGAAGCGATCGAACATCGCCGCCTCCCGCGCCCGGAAGGGCGGCCAGAACTCGTGGCTGAAATTGGTAATCGCGTAGAGCGGTACGCCGCCCGCATCGAGCTCGGCGACCAGCGCCGGCATATCGTCGACCGGCCCGGGGATCGATTCGAGGAAGCGCGGCCCCCAAGCCTCGATCAGGTCGCGGTGACGAGGGTGCGCGGCGATCAGCTCCGCCGACGTCTCGGCGAAATCTCGTCCCTCATCATGCTGGAAATGCCACTCGGTCGTGAGCACGTCGCGCAGGAACGCATCGAGCGCCTCACCCTCGGGGATGAGACGCTCGTAGAGGAATCTCGGGTCCCAGCGATAGAGAACACGGCCGACATCGAAGATGACGGCCGTGACGCGCGGACTATTCAGCCTTGGCGCGCCTTGAAGCGGCGGTTCGTCTTGTTGATGACGTAGGTCCGGCCGCGGCGGCGGATGACGCGGTTGTCGCGATGGCGGTCCTTCAGCGACTTCAGCGAGTTGCGGATCTTCATGATCTGATTCTTCTTGGGTAAGGCGGAAAATTGGACGCGCCCGCCTATGGGCGCGGCCGCGTGAAGTCAACCGGGAGCCACCTGCCCGGCTGGAGCGTTACGCTCGCGTAACTCATCGGAAGGTCGCCGACCATGCGTATCCGTACCCTGCTCCCGCTTCTCGCACTGGGTGCCTGCACCACGACCGGCGGCAGGCTGCCGCCGACCGAAGTCATCCGCTACCATCTGCCCGACGGCGTCGAGCGCGGTCCGGTGACGGTGGAACCGGCGCAGGCGGGGCTGATGAGCCAGCCCTATGAGATGGCCGTCGGCCGCCAGCTCGTCGCCAGCGGCTACCCCGCCGCCGGCGCGGGGCCATCGCCGTTCGTCGCGGTGGTCGAGGTTCGCCAGCGCGAGCGCGCGGGGCCGCCGCGCCGCTCGGGCTTTTCGATCGGCATCGGCGGTGGCGGCTTTTCGGGCGGCCGCAACGGCGGCGTCGGGATCGGCGGCGGGGTCGAGGTGCCGGTCGGCAGCGCGCGCGGCTCGACCTTGGTCGAGACCGAACTGAGCGTCCTCATCAAGCGCCGCGCCGACCAGACGACGATGTGGGAAGGCCATGCCCGCACCGTCGCCGACCTGCGCCGCCCCGGCGCCAGCGACGCGGCGACGGCGGACAAACTCGCGGGCGCGCTGTTCACGGGCTTTCCGGGCGAGTCGGGTCGCACTATCAGCGTGCCATGACCATCAGCATCAACGCCGCCTTCGACGGCGGCAACATCCGGGTCGTCGCCATCGACGGCGATCGGGTCGATCTGGAGATTCCCAAGGACAAGGATTCCGATTTCTATCAATGGTTCTACTTCCGCGTCGCCGGCGCGGCGGGGCGGACGCTGACCTTCCGGATCCTCAACGCCGGCGGCTCGGCCTATCCGGGCGGCTGGCCCGGCTATGCGACGCGCGCCAGCACCGACCGCGACACATGGCGGCTGACGGAGACGCGCTATGACGGCGGCGTCCTCGAATGGCGCTGGACCTTCGACACCCCACTCGCCTGGTTCGCCTATTTCGCCCCCTATACGATGGAACGGCACGAGACACTGGTGGCCCGGACCGCGCTGGCCCCCGGCGTCGCGCATCGCGAGCTCGGGCGCAGCCTCGACGGGCAGGCGATCGACTATTTCCGGCTGGGGAACGGCGACAAGCAGGTGTGGCTCTACGCCCGCCAGCATCCCGGCGAGCCGATGGCCGAATGGTGGATGGAGGGGGCGCTCGCCTGGCTGACCAGCGGTGCCGCCGCCGGGCTGCTTGCCGAGACGACGGTGCATGTCGTTCCCAACATGAACCCCGACGGCACCCGCCGGGGGCATCTGCGCACCAACGCGGCCGGCGTGAACCTCAACCGCGAATGGCACGCGCCCTCCGCCGAGCGCAGCCCCGAAGTGCTGTGCGTGCGCGATGCGATGGATGCGACCGGCGTCGACTTCGCGATTGACGTCCATGGCGACGAGGCGATCCCGGCCAATTTCATCGCAGGCTTCGAGGGCATCGCGTCCTGGACCGAGGAGCACGGCGCGAAGTTCTACGCGTTTGGCCGCCGCCTCGCCGCCGCCACGCCGGATTTCCAGACCGAGCGCGGCTACCCGAGGTCCGCGGCGGGCACCGCCAATCTGTCGATGTCCACCAACCAGCTCGCCGAGCGCTTCGGCGCGGTCTCGGTGACGCTGGAGATGCCGTTCAAGGATCACGACCCGAATCCTGATGCCAAGTTCGGCTGGTCGCCGGAGCGGTCGCGGCAACTGGCGGTGGCGTGTCTGGAGACGCTGGCGGGGATGATCGACGAGATCTGACGGACGGGGGTGACATGCAGATTCGTGAGGGGGGTCTGGACGACCGCCGGGTGCAGGCGTTGCTTGGCCTGCATCGCGACGAATCGCTGGGCTCGACGCCCCGCGAGAATGCCCATGCGCTCGACCTGAGCGGACTGAAGCAGCCGGGCGTCAGCTTCTGGACCGCGTGGGACGGCGAGACGTTGCTCGGCATGGCGGCGCTGCGGGAGCTGTCGGCCGACCATGGCGAGCTCAAGTCGATGCGGACCGCGCCCGCCGCGCTGCGCCGTGGCGTCGCCCGCGCGCTGCTCGCCCACCTCGTGGCCACCGCCCGCGCGCAGGGCTGGACGCGGCTGAGCCTCGAAACCGGCACCGCCCCGATGTTCGCCCCCGCCAACGCGATGTACGAAGCCGCCGGCTTTGCCGATTGCGGCGCGTTTGGAGGTTATCCGGCGAGTTCGCACAATCGTTTCATGACGATGAAACTCTAGACGAACAGCTCCGCCAGAAAGTCCTGCATCGCCTTCCAGCTCCGGCGGTCGGCCTTTTCGTCGTAGCCGAAGCCGGGGTGGCCCGAGCCCTTGGCGCTCACGTCGGTGAAGCCGTGGCCCGCGCCGCCATAAGCGTGGATCTGCCAGTCGGCGTGTGCGTCGGTCAGCTCCCTGCCGAGCGCCGCCACCGCCTCGGGAGGGCCGAGCGGGTCGTCCCAGCCGTGGCAGACCAGCACCTTGGCGGCGATCGGCGAGACGTTGGCGTAGTCTGGCCGGTCGTACACGCCGTGGAAGCTGACGACGCCGCGCACGTCCTGTCCCGAGCGCGCCATGTCGAGCATCGCCTTGCCGCCGAAGCAGAAGCCGATCGCGGCGCAGCGGCTCGGATCGACATGACCGAAACCCTTCAGGACCGCGAGGCTGGCGGCGAGCCGGTCGCGCAGCGCGGCGCGGTCGGCCTGGAGCTCGTTGATATATTCGGCCATGTTCTCCGACTGGCGCGTCTTGCGCCGGCCCTGGCCGAAGACGTCGCAGGCAAAGCCGACATAACCGAGCTTGGCCAGCTCCTCCGCCTTGACGTTGTCGGACTCCTTCTGGCCCAGCACATTGGGCACGACGAGGACGCCCGGGCGCGGCGTCTCGACCTCGTCCTCATAGGCGATGACGCCCTCGAACGGGCCGCCCGGCCCGTCATATACCATCGTCTGCCGCACGATCGCCATGGCGCTCTCCTTGTCCTTCGTTGGCGAAGCGGTAGGTTCGCGCACGCGCCCATGCAAGCTGTCGGAGGGATGATGAAGCGCCTGCTCGCCGTGCTGATCGCCGTCGCCCCGATCGCCGCGCCGGCGGAGCGGCCGCTGCTGCCGCTGCGCTGGACCGGCACGGCGGTGGTGGCGACGCCGCGCGGCGAGCTGCGGCTCGGCGTGCGCACGCGGATCGCGCCGTTCGTCAGCGCGCGCGGCGAGAGCTGGCTGCTGTCGGACCCGAGGCACGAGGTCCGCACTTTGGTCATCCTGCCCGGCAGCGGCTGGATGGAGCGCGGCGGCACGCACCTGCCGCTGCCCGACGCGGTGGTGGCGCACGAGCGGCAGCAATATGCGCTGTACGGCCAGATGCAGCAGGCGCTGCGCCAGAGCCGCGACCTGGCGCGGCGCGGGGTGCGGCAGGTCACCATTCCGCCCCCCGCGCCGGGCGGCGTCGCGACCAGCTTCGGCTTCGACGCGGCGGGCGTCCTTACCGGCGGCCGCAATATCGTCGCCGACCCCACGGAGGCGACCAGGCGCATCTCCCAGGTCTTCCGCTTCAGCCGCGCCCGGCCCGTGGGCGGCCTGCTGTGGCCGCGCCGCATCGAGATCCTGCAAGACGGCCGTCCCTATTTCGCGCTGACGATCGACACGATCGCGGTCGACGCGCCGGGCTGAGCGCGGCTATGGGCGCGGCCATGCCCAAGCTCGTCCTCATCCGCCACGGCCAGTCCGCCTGGAACCTCGAAAACCGTTTCACCGGCTGGTGGGACGTCGACGTGACCGACAAGGGGGCGCAGGAGGCGCGCGACGCGGGCGCGCTGATGGCGGCGAAGGGGCTCGACTTCGACCTGACCTTCACCTCGCTCCAGACGCGCGCCATCAAGACGCTCAATCTCGCGCTGGAAGCGATGGGGCGGCTGTGGCTGCCGACCGAGAAGCACTGGCGGCTGAACGAGCGCCATTATGGCGGGCTGACCGGACTCGACAAGGCGGAGACGGCGGCAAAGCACGGCGACGATCAGGTCAGAATCTGGCGACGCAGCTTCGACATCCCGCCCCCCGCCGCCGACCCGGGCGGGGCGTACGACCTGTCCGCCGACCGCCGCTACGCCGGCGTGCCGGTGCCGGCGACCGAGAGCCTGAAGGACACGATCGCGCGTGTGCTACCCTATTGGGACGAGCGGATCGCGCCGGCGCTGCGGGACGGACAGCGCGTCCTCATCTCCGCCCACGGCAATTCGCTGCGCGCCTTGGTCAAGCATCTCTCGGGCATTCCCGACGACGAGATCACCGCGCTGGAGATTCCGACCGGCCAGCCGATCGTGTACGAGCTCGATGCCGCGCTGAACGCGACCGATCGCTATTATCTGAGCGAGCGGTAATCGTGCGATCGGCCCTCGCCGCGCTGCTGCTGGCCGCCCCCGCTCATGCGGATCCGTTGCAGGATCAGGTGCTGGCCGGCATGAAGGCGGCCAACACGGCCGACGTGGCCTTCACCCAGACCATGCGGATCGAACGGACAGGGTCGCCGGCGAAGGAAGTCGTCACCCGCTACGATCCCCACGCCGCGCCAGGTACGCGCTGGACGCTGGTCAGCATCGACGGTCGCCCCCCGACTGCAAAGCAGGTGGCCGACGCCGCCAAGCGGAGCGGGAAGCGGCCCGCGCCGTCCTCCTATGGCGAGCTCGCCAAATGGTTCGGCGGGGCGGCGACCGTCGTCGCGCGAACCCCGGAATCGGTGACCTATCGGTTCGCGCGGCTGCCCAAGGGCGAGATCATGATGGGCAGCCATGACGCTTCCGCCGACACGGTCGCCGACGCGGTCGTCAACATTGCCGGCAAGATGCCGTTCGTCGAGCGCGTCCGCCTCGCATCGTCGGCACCGTTCCGGATGATGCTGGTAGCGAAGGTTGAGCGCTATGCCTTCACGTCATCCTTTACGCTGCTCGCCGATGGCCGGCCTTTCCCCAATGGCATCGATGCCGACCTCAGCGGATCGCTGATGGGCAAGGCCGGCAGCATGAGGACGCGGATACGTTTCGCGGACGTTCGGACCCGATAGGTCGGCACTCGACCAGTTCACCACCCCTGCCAGCTTAACCGCACCTGCCGACCCCGTTCAGCGCGACCTCACGCCGCGCAGGCTATTGCCGTTGCGTGGACATCCCACGTGGAGAACGAACATGTCGATCAAGACCATGATCTTCGGGATCGCCGCGGTGGCCAGCGTAGCGCTGCCCGGCGTGGCCTCGGCGCAATCCTATGGCCAGTACGGCTATGGCAATGGCGGCTACCAGGGCCAGCGCTACGACTATCGCGGCGACCGTCACGACCGCCAGCGCTGGGAGCAGCGTCGTCGCTGGGAGGAGAAGCAGCGCCGCCGCGAATGGCAGCGCGCGCATCGCCATCACGAGCGGTATGACCGCGGCGACTACCGCTACTGACCGCGTGAGCGCCCCCTCGCCGAGGGGGCGCTCATAGCCGGGTGCGCAGGCTCCACAATTCGGGGAACGCGCGCTTGACCAACGTGCCTTCGAGATAGGGCAGTCCCGCCGAGCCCCCGGTGCCGCGCTTGCCGCCGATGATGCGGCTCACCGTCAGCACATGCTTGTGCCGCCACGTCGCAAGCGCGTCGTCGATGTCGACCAGCTTCTCGGCGAGCTGATAGAGCGCCCACCAGCGATCGGATTCGGCATAGACCGCCGCCCATGCCGCCTCGACATCGTCACTGGGCCGATACGGCTGCGGCCAGTCGCGGCGGAGCGCTTCCTCCGGCACCGCGAACCCCGCCGCCGCCAGCGCCGCATTGGCGTCGTCCCACAGGCTGGGTTCGGCCGCATATCCCTCGTTCGGCAGCCCTTCGCCGCGCAGTCCGAGCAGGATCTCGACGGCGCGGAACTGATCCGACTGGAAGCCCGACGACCGCCCCAGCACGTCGCGGAACCGGGTGTAATCGGCGGGCGTCATCGTCGCCAGCACGTCCCAGCTCAGCGTCATCACCGCCTGGATGCGGGAGACGCGCGCGAGGTTCTTGTACGCCTCGGTCAGCCGCCCCGCGCGCACCAGCGCCTTGGCGGGCAGCAGCTCGGCGATGATCTGCTTGAGCCACAATTCCTTGGTCTGGTGGACGATGATGAACAGCAGCTCGTCATGCCGCTCCGACAGCGGATGCTGCGCGTCGAGGAGCCGGTCGAGCGCGAGATAGCGGCCATAGGTCATCGGTTCGGTCATGCCCGCCGGTGTAGGCGTTGCCGCTGGCGGGCGGAAGCGCTACCGCCCCCGCGCATGACGGACCCGCGCGTCGGCATCATCATGGGCTCGACCTCCGACTGGGAGACGATGCGCCACGCCGCCGCGACGCTCGTCGCGCTCGGCGTATCCTACGAGACGCGCGTCGTGTCGGCGCATCGGACGCCGCAACGGCTGTATGACTATGCGACCGGCGCCGCGGGGCGCGGGCTCAAGGTGATCGTCGCGGGCGCGGGCGGGGCGGCGCATCTGCCGGGGATGGCGGCGGCGATGACGCATCTGCCGGTGCTCGGCGTGCCGGTCGAATCGAAGGCGCTCTCCGGCATGGATAGCCTGCTGTCGATCGTCCAGATGCCGGGCGGCGTGCCGGTGGGAACGCTCGCGATCGGCAAGCCCGGGGCGATCAACGCCGGGCTGCTGGCGGCGGCGATCTTGGCGACGGGCGACGATGCGCTGGCGGAACGGCTCCAGGCGTGGCGGGCGGCGCAGACGGCGGGTGTGGCGGAGGAGCCGTGACCCCCCTCCCCCCCGGCAGCACGATCGGCATCCTCGGTGGCGGGCAGCTCGGGCGGATGCTCGCGGTCGCCGCCGCGCAGCTCGGCTATCGCACCCATGTCCTCGCCCCCGACCGCGAGAGCGTCGCGGCGCAGACCGCGTCGAGCATGACGCGCGCCGATTATCACAACCGCGTCGTCCTTGCCGACTTCGCCGCGCAATGCGACGTCGTCACCTATGAGTTCGAGAATATCGCGCTCGGCCCCGTGGAATGGCTCGCCGCGCGCGTCCCCGTCCGACCCGGCCCGCGCGCGCTCGCGGTGTCGCAGGATCGCGCGACCGAAAAGCGCTTCGTCGAGAGCGTCGGCGGCCGCCCTGCGCGCTGGGCCGCCGTCGCCACCCGCGCCGAGGTCGACGCCGCGCTGGCGGAGGTCGGCGCGCCGGCCGTCCTCAAGACCGCGCGCTGGGGCTATGACGGCAAGGGCCAGGCGCGCCTCGCCTCGCCCGCCGACGCCGATGCGGCGTGGGAGGTGGCCGGCGGCCCGGCGGTACTGGAGGCGTTCGTCACCTTCGAGCACGAGTTCTCGATCCTGATCGCGCGCGGGCAGGACGGCGCGACCGTGCGCTATCCACCGCCGCACAACGCGCATCGCGACGCCATCCTGCGCCGCTCGACCGTCCCCGCGCCGGCGGAGGTGCTCGAACAGGCCGAGGAGGCGACCGCGCTCGCCTGCCGCATCGCCGCCGAGCTCGACTATGTCGGCGTGCTGGCGTGCGAGTTCTTCGCCACCGCTGCCGGCCCGGTGTTCAACGAGATGGCTCCGCGCGTCCATAATTCGGGCCATTGGACGATCGAGGGCGCGGAATGCTCGCAGTTCGAGAACCACATCCGCGCGATCTGCGGCCTGCCGCTGGGATCGACCGCGCTGACGGGAGCGGGGGTGCGGATGGACAATCTGATTGGCGAGGATGCGTGGGCGGAGACGCTGGCGGAGCCGGGCGCGCACCTGCACCTCTACGGCAAGGGCGAGGCGCGGCCGGGGCGGAAGATGGGGCATGTGACGCGGGTGAGACGCTCCTAGCTCCCCTCCTCTTCAGAGGAGGGGCCGGGGGAGGAGGAGCCCGCTAGTCCACCGGCGACCTCCCCACCTCTTCGCCGAGCCTGCGGCTCGTCTCTCCCCTCTCCTCTCCTCTCCTCTCCTCTCCTCTCCTCTAAAAAGGGGAGATCAGGCACTCGCCAGCCACCGCTCCCCCACCTGCCGCAACACGTCCAGCGGCAGCCGGCCGTGCTTGAGCACCGCCGTGTGATACGCCTTCAGATCGAACCGCGCGCCCAGCTTCGCCTTTGCCTTGTCGCGCAGGTCGACAAACACCGAATGCCCGAGCTTGTACGAACAGGCCTGGCCCGGATTGACGCAATAGCGCTCGACCTCCAGCGCCGAGCGGCCCGGGGTGTAGCCGACGGTGTCGACGAACTGCTGGATCGCGCGTTCGCGCGACCAGCGGTAATGGTGGATGCCGGTGTCGACGATGCAGCGCTGCGCGCGGAACAATTGGGCGGCCAGATAGCCGCACCGCCCGAGCGGATCGTCGGCGTACATGCCGATCTCGTCGGCCAGCTGCTCGGCATAGAGCGCCCAACCCTCGCCATAGCCCGAAAAGCCGGTGATCTTGCGGATCAGTGGCAGCGCCTTGTTCGACAGCGCCAGCCCGCCTTCGAGCTGATGCCCCGGCAGCCCCTCGTGATAGGTCGTCGTCGACAGCTGATATTGCGGCCAGTCGCTGGCATCGCGCAGATTGAAATAGACGATGCCCGGCCGCGAGCCGTCGATCGCGGGCGACTGGCTGAACGCCGCCGCCGCGCCGGCCTCGGTCTGCGGCGGCACGCGGCGGACCTCGAAGCTGTAGGGTGGCACGCGCTCGAACACTTGCGGAAGGCGTGGCCGGATCGCCGCCAGCCGCGCGTTGCAAAAGGCGATCGCCTGCTTCTTGCCGTCGTCGGTGTTCGGATAGACCTGCCCCGGCCGCGCCGCGAGCGCGGTCATGCGCGCGCCGATCGTACCCCGGGTCAGGCCCAGCTTCGTCAGCTCGGCCTCGAGCCGCGCGCCGATGCTGGCGGCCTGGTCCTTGCCGAACTGATGAACCTGCTCGGGCGTCATGTCGGCGGTCGTCGTCGCCTTGAGCGCGACGGGATAGAAGGCGTCGCCGTTCCTGATGTGCCATACGCCCGCGTCATGGGTAGCCGTCCGGCGCAGCTCGCGGACGTAAGCGAGCTGGCGCTGCAGCGCCGGCAGCACCTCGGCCGTATAGAGCGTCGCGGCGTCGCGGGCATAGCTATCGCCCAGCCCCCTGGCCGCCGCGCGCTTCGCCAGCGATGTCACGACCAGCGCGTCGGCGGCGGGGACGGCCGTCTTCTCCATCTGCGTGATCGTCAGGTCGAGAATGAAATCGGGCGGCGTCACCCCCGCGCCGGCGTCGTGGCGGAGCCGCGCCGTCTGATCCTCGACCTGGCGGCCGAAGGCGCGCAGGCGCAGGAGGTAGGCGTCGGCATCGCCCTTCGTCTCGACCTTGTGCTTGGTGTCGAGGAAGTCGGGGACCGATTGGTACGCGCCGGTCTGCTGCGACACGACATAGGGGCTGGGGCCATAGCCCGAGCCGCCGAAGTCGAACTTCTGCACCGCCGCCGCCGAGCGCCGCGTGTAGAGGACGCAATCGAGGTCGACCCGATCGTCCTCGCTCAGCGCCGCGCGGTCGACCGCCTCCAATTGCTTGAGCTCGGCGCCGGTTTGCGCCCTCGCCGCCGCGATGCCGGCGGGCGACTGGTCGGCCAGCTTGGCGCGCAGATCGGCGTTGGCGCCGGTATCGAGCCCGAGATTGGTCGCGCCTTCGGGCGAGCGGCGGAGCTGCGCCTGCACCAGACTGTCGAACAGGGCCGGGAGCGGCGGCGTGGCGGCGGCGAGCGGCGCGGCGACGAGCGCGGTGGTGGCGGCGGTCCCGGCGAGAAACTGGCGGCGGTCGGTGTGCATCGGAGCGGTTCCTTCTTCTTCCGTTCACCCTGAGCTTGTCGAACGACGTCGTCCGGTCAAGAGCAAGGATGGCCTTCGACAAGCTTGGGCCGAACGGTAAGGAAACCCATGACCTTCACGCTCCTCGACGCGATCGGGCTGGTCGGCGTGGCTGCGATGCTCGTCGCCTACGGCCTCACCGTCGCCCAGCGGATCGACCCGCTGCGCCCGCCGGCGCTGCTCCTCAACCTGTCCGGCGCGATCGCGGTGCTGGTGTCGCTGACCGGCGCGTTCAACCTGTCGGCGGCGGTGATCGAATCGGCCTGGGCGGTGATCGCGCTGGGTGGATTGATCAGATGGTGGGCGCGGCGCTGATCGACCCCGCTTTACAGCCCCAACACACCCGCTTAGCCTCCATCCGCACCAGCGCCGGGGACCACATGCTCCAGATCGACCAGCTCACGCATACCTACCCCAACGGCACGCGCGCGCTCGACGGGGTGGACCTCACCATCCCGCCCGGCATGTTCGGGCTGCTCGGCCCCAACGGCGCGGGCAAGTCGACGCTGATGCGGACGATCGCGACGCTGCAGACGCCGACCGGCGGCGGCATCCGCTTCGGCGACATCGACGTGCTCACCGAGCCCGAGCGGCTGCGCCGCACGCTCGGCTATCTGCCGCAGGATTTCGGCGTCTATCCGCGCGTGTCGGCCTATGACATGCTCGACCATCTCGCGGTGCTGAAGGGCGTCGCCGGGCGCGGCGAGCGCAAGGCGACGGTCGAAAGCCTGCTCACCCAGGTCAATCTGTGGAGCGTGCGCAACAAGGCGCTCGCCGGCTTCTCCGGCGGGATGCGCCAGCGTTTCGGCATCGCCCAGGCGCTGATCGGCAACCCGCGCCTCATCATCGTCGACGAGCCGACCGCGGGGCTCGACCCCGAGGAGCGCAACCGCTTCCTCAACCTTCTGGGCGACATCGCCGACGAGGTGGTCGTCATCCTGTCGACCCATATCGTCGAGGACGTGGCGGACCTGTGCCCGCGCATGGCGGTGCTGGCGGGCGGGCGCATCCTGCTCGACGGCGCGCCGCTGGAGCTGATCGCGGCGACGCGCGGCAGGATCTGGCAGAAGGCGGTGCCGCGGGACGCGCTCGACACGGTCCGCGCGCAGCACCGCGTCATCTCGACGCGCCTGTTCGCGGGCCGCACCATCGTCCACGTCATCGCCGACGGCGACCCCGGTGACGGCTTCGCGCCGGTCAACGGCGGGCTGGAGGACGTCTATTTCTCCACCCTCGACGCGTCGCGCCGCGCGGCGTGAGCAGCCCCATGATCGGCGGCATCTTTCGCTTCGAGCTGAAATACCAGCTCCGCAACCCCGTCTTCTGGGTCGCGGCGGTGATCCTGGCGCTGTTCACCTTCGGCCTCGTCACCGTCCAGCAGCTCACCGCCGGGCTCGGTGCCAGCGTCCACAAGAACGCGCCCTTCGCGATCGCGCAATATGTCCAGATCTTCAGCCTGTTCTACATGTTCGTGTCGACCGCCTTCGTCGCCAATGTCGTGGTGCGCGACGACGACACCGGCTTCGGGCCGCTGATCCGCGCGACGCGGGTGACGCGGGCATCGTATCTGCTGGGCCGCTATGCCGGCGCCTTCGCGGCGGCGGCGCTGGGGTTCCTGGCCGTGCCGCTCGGCGCCTGGCTCGGCTCGCTGATGCCCTGGGTCGACCCGGAGCAGCTCGGGCCGAACCATCTGTCCTATTATCTCCATCCCTATCTGTGGATCGGGCTGCCCAACCTGTTCCTCACCTCCGCGCTGTTCTTCGCGCTGGCGACGACGACGCGCTCGATGATGGCGACCTATCTCGGCGTCGTCGGCTTCCTCGTGCTGTGGATCGTCGCCAGCGTCGTGCTCGACCGCAACCCGGCCTATGAGCTGTGGGGAGCCTATGGCGAGCCGCTCGCCGGCGGGGCGCTGTCCTATGTCACGAAATACTGGACGGCCGCCGACCGCAACACCTTGCTCGTGCCGGTGGCGGGCGCGCTGCTGTGGAACCGGCTGCTCGCGGTCGGGCTCGGCGTGGTCGCGATCGGCGTCACGTTCGCGACCTTCCGCTTCGCCGTCCGGCCGTCGCGCGCGCAGCGCCGCGCCAGCAAGCTCGCCGCCAGCGTCGGGGCGGCGCCGCCCGCGCCGGCCGCCGCCCCGCTGCCCCACCCCCGCTTCGATCGCGCGACCGCGCTCGCGCAGCTCCGCGTGCGCACGCGGCTGGAGATGGGGCAGGTGTTCAAGAGCCCGGCCTATCTCGTCCTGCTGGTGCTGGGGCTGGTCAACGCCTGCGCCTCGCTGATCGACCTCGGCCAGCTCTTCGGCACCCCCGTCGTCCCCGTGACGCGCATCGTCATCGGCTCGCTGCTCGGCGGTTTCGGCATCGTGCCCTTCATCATCGCCATCTATTACGCCGGCGAGCTGGTCTGGCGCGAGCGCGACCGGCGCGTCCACGAGATCGTCGACGCCAGCGCCATCCCCGACTGGGCCTATGTCCTGCCGAAGGCGCTGGCGGTGGTGCTGGTGCTGTTCTCGACGCTGCTGGTCAGCGTCGCGGGCGGCGTGCTGATGCAGCTCTACCACGGCTACGACCAGTTCGAGCTGGGCAAGTATCTGCTCTGGTACGTGCTGCCGACGACCGTCGACTTCACGCTGTTCGCGATCCTGTCGGTGTTCATCCAGGCGCTCAGCCCGCACAAGTTCGTCGGCTGGGGGCTGATGATCCTGTGGATCGTCAGCCGCATCACCTTCATCAACCTCGGCTGGGGCGACAGCCTCTACAATTACCGCCAGATCCCGCTCGTGCCGCTGTCCGACATGAACGGCATGGGGACGTTCTGGCGGGGCGCGTGGTGGTTCCGGCTCTATTGGTCCGCGTTCGCGCTGATCCTGCTGGTGCTGACCCATGCGCTGTGGCGGCGCGGCACCGCGACGGCGCTGCGCCCGCGGCTGAAGCGCCTGCCGCGCCGCCTCGCCGGACCGGCCGGACTGATCGGCGCGGGCGCGCTGGCGGTGTTCGCCACGTGCGGCGTCTGGCTCTACACCAACACCCATGTCTGGAACGACTATCGCACGCCGGTCTCCGACGAGCGCTTCCTCGCCGATTACGAAAAGACGCTGCTCCGCTACGAGACCGTGCCGCAGCCGAGCATCACCGCGATCAGGGTCGCGGTCGACCTCCGCCCGCACGAGCCGGGGCTGACCGCGCGGGGCGTGATGGCGCTCGTCAACAATACCGGCCGGCCGCTGTCGGCGATCCACGTCCAGCTCGGCGACCGCAACACCCGGCTGGCCAGCGTCGCCATCCCCGGCGCGAGCGTGGCGCAGGCGTTTCCGCGCTTCCAGTACACGATCTACCGCCTTGCCCGGCCGCTCCGGCCGGGGGAACGGACGATGCTGTCGTTCCGCACCGAGCGCCGCCAGCACGGCTTCCGCAACTCGGGCAACGACGTGCGCGTGGTGGGCAACGGCACCTTCGTCAGCAACGGCGAGTTCGTGCCGACCTTGGGGATGACCCGGCTCGGCCTGCTCCAGGACCGCGTCCGCCGCCGCAAGTACGGCCTGTCGTCCGAGCTGCGTCCGGCGAAGCTGGAGGATCTTTCCGCCACCCGCTTCAACCAGCTCCATGCCGACTGGATCAGGACCGACATCACCGTCTCGACCGATGCCGACCAGACCCCCGTCGCGCCGGGCGACCGGGTGGCCGACGCCACCGCCGCCGGCCGCCGCACCGCGCGTTTCGTGACGACCGCGCCGATCCTCAACTTCTTCTCGATCCAGTCCGCCCGCTACCTGGAAAAGCACGTCGATCACGGCGGCATCGACCTCGCCGTCTTCTATTCGCCCGGCCACCAGCGCAACGTCGACCGGATGCTCGCCGCCTTCGCGCACGGGCTGGATTACTACCAGCCGGCGTTCGGCCCCTATCAGTTCCACTATGCCCGCATCGTCGAGTTCCCCGACTATGCCCAGTTCGCACAGGCCTTCGCGGGGACGATGCCCTATTCCGAAGGGATCGGCTTCAACGCCGACCTCTCCGACCCCGACCAGATCGACTACGTCACCTATGTCGCCGCGCACGAGCTCGCGCATCAATGGTGGGCGCATCAGTCGGTCGGCGCGGACATGCAGGGCGGGACGCTGCTGGTCGAGACGCTCGCGCAATATTCGTCGCTGATGGTGATGGAGCATCTCTACGGCCGCGACCAGATCAGGCGTTTCCTGAAGTTCGAGCTCGACCGCTATCTGCGCTCGCGCGGCGGCGAAGTGATCGAGGAGCTGCCGCTGTCGCGCGTCGAGAACCAGCAATATATCCATTACCGCAAGGGCTCGCTGGTCATGTACCGGCTCAAGGATGAGCTGGGCGAGGCGCGCGTCAACGCCGCGCTGAAGCGCTATCTCGACCGTTTCAGGTTCAAGGGCGCGCCCTGGCCGCGCAGCCTCGATCTGATCGCCGAGTTCCGGCGCGGGGCGAACGCGCAGGAGCAGGCGCTGATCACCGACCTGTTCGAGCGCATCACGCTCTATGACATCAAGACCAGGGCCGCCTCGACCCGCCAATTGCCCGGCGGCCGCTGGGAGACGGTACTGACGGTCGAGGCCCGCAAGCTATACGCCGACGGCAAGGGCGTCGAACGCGAGGCGCCGCTGGCGGAAACGGCCGAGTTCGGGGCGTTCGCGGCCATGCCGGGGCGCGGGCGGTTCGCGGCGAAGGACGTGCTGATGCTGACCCGCCTGCCGATCCGCAGCGGCAGCCAGACGGTGCGCCTCATCACCGCGACCAGGCCCGCCTTCGCCGGCGCCGACCCGTACGACATCCGCATCGACCGCAACGCCGACGACAACGTCATCGCCACCACGGCGGGGTAATGGTCACGCGCACGCTGCCGATGGCGGCCGATCTCTATGGCGATATCGAGCCGACGCCCAAGGCGGTGTGGCGCGACTATCTGCCCGGGCTGATGGTCGCCGCGATCGGCACCTGCGCGGCGGGGTTCCTGTCGGATCATTATGGCGTGCCGCTGACGCTGATGGCGCTGCTGATCGGACTCGCGCTCAACTTCCTGTCGGCGGACCGCCGGCTGACGCCCGGCCTCGCCTTTGCCTCGCGCGAGCTGCTGCGCTGGGGGATCGTCCTGGTCGGCGTGCGGGTGACGGTGGGGCAGATCTGGTCGCTGGGGCCGATCGCGCTCGTCGCGGTGATGGCGATCGTCGCGCTGGTGATGGGGTCGGGGGTGTTGGCGGCGCGGCGGCTGGGGTTCGGCGGCGCGTTCGGCGTGCTGGCCGGCGGCGCGGTCGCGATCTGCGGGGCGTCGGCGGCGATGGCGCTCGCGACATTGCTCGGCGAGCGGCGGATCGGCCAGGCGCAACTGACGCTGGTGCTCGTCACCATCTCGGCGATGAGCGCGGCGGCGATGGTGCTCTATCCGCTGCTCGCCCATGCGCTCCACCTCACCGACCTCCAGGCGGGCTTCCTGCTCGGCGCGGCGATCCACGACGTCGCGCAATCGCTCGGCGCGGGCTATTCCTTCTCGCCGCACGCGGGCGACATCGCCGCGATCGTCAAGCTCACCCGCGTCGCCCTGCTCGCCCCGGTGCTGGCGCTGGTCGCGTTCAGGCTGCCGCGCGAGAGCGTCGGCAAGGGGCCGGGCGTGCCGTGGTTCGTGCTGGGGTTCTTCGTGCTGGCCGGGGTCAACTCGACCGGCATCGTGCCGACGCTGGTCGCGACCGTGATGCAGACCACCGCCGCCTGGCTGCTCGCCGCCGCGGTGACCGCGACCGCCATCCGCTCGCCGCTGTCGGAACTGCTCCATGCCGGCCCCCGCCCGGCGCTGGTGGTTGGCGCGGCGACGCTGGCGGCGCTCGCGCTGTCGCTCGCGGCGGCGACGCTGTTGATCGGATAACCTGCGTTATTGTCGTTGTGCGGGCGCAACGATGGGATACGCGCGCAACGGGCGGCGTTGGAACCGAACATGCCGCCCCTTCCCCCCTCCTCCGAGCGCGTCATCGCCGTCGGGCTGCTGACGCAGCGCGACATCGACGTCCTGGGCAAGGGCTTCCGCCGGCTCTTCCCGCTCGACCGCGCTGGCGTGTTCGACGATCTGCTTCGGCAGCTCGACGCGATCGAGGGGACGAAGGGCCGTTCCTGATCAGGCCGCCAGCGCCGCCACGCGCGGCGACGCGCCTTCGAGCACCGCCGGCGAGCCCGACGCCCGCCGCCGCGCGAACCAGTCGCTCAGCATTTCGGCCGCGGTATGGTCGACCGTCCCGAGCCTAGCGGCGTCGACCCTGACCGGCGCGCCCGCCGGCGCGGCCTCCAGCGCCGCGGTCAGCCTTGGCAAGGTCACGAAGGTCGCCGAGCCCTCCAGCCGGATGGCGTGGGTCTCCGCCTGCTGCTCGCTGTGCACCTTCAGCCCCAGCCGGCGCAGATGCGGCAGCAGCTCGACCAGCGACAGGCCGATCCCGACCAGCACGCCGGTCAGCAGGTCGACCGCCACTACCGTCACCAGCGTCGCCGCCCAGATCAGCACCGGCAGGATGCCGTGCGCGCGGAACAGGTGGCGGGCGTGCTGGAGGCTGACGAGGCGGAAGCCGGTGACGACCAGCACCGCCGCCAGCGCCGCCATCGGGATCTCGCGCAGCAGCCACGGTAGCAGCGCGACGAAGGCCAGGATCCACGCGCCGTGCAGCACCGTCGACAGCCGGCTGACCGCGCCCGCCTGGACGTTCGCCGACGAGCGCACGATCACGCCCGTCATCGGCAGCGCGCCGACGATACCGCACAGCATGTTGCCGATCCCCTGCGCGCGCAGTTCCTTGTTATAGTCGGTGCGGACGCCGTCGTGCATCTTGTCGACCGCCGCCGCCGACAGCAACGTCTCCGCCGACGCAATGAAGGCGATCGCGAGCGCGGCGGTCAGGATCGCGGGGTTGGCGAAGAGCGACAGCCAGCCCGCCTCGGGCAGCGTCACCGCGTCGCCGATCGGCGGCACCGCGACGCGCGCCACCGGCAGGCCGAGCAACAGCGCGACGAGCGTGCCGGCGACGACGCCGACCAGCGCGCCGGGCACCAGCTTCAGCGACGCCGGCCGGAACTTCTCCCACGCCAGCATCGCGCCGATCGTGACCAGGCCGACCGCGAACGCCATCTCCGCGGCCTCGATCGTGCCCACGTCCAGCCCGAGCAGGCGGGCGGGCATCGCCGACAGGTTGGCGAGGCCGCTCGGCAGCGGCTTGGCGTCGAACAGGACGTGGAACTGGCCGACGACGATCAGCACGCCGATCCCCGCCAGCATCCCGTGGACGACGGCCGGCGAGATCGCGCGGAACCAGCCGCCGACCTTGAGCGCGCCGGCGACGAGCTGGATCAGCCCCGCGAGCAGCAGGATCGGGCCGAGCGCCGACAGGCCATGGTCGCGCACCAGCTCGAAGACGATGACCGCCAGCCCCGCCGCCGGGCCGCTGACCTGCAGCGGCGAGCCCGCGAACAGGCCGACGATCAGCCCGCCGATGATGCCGGTGACCAGCCCCTTTTCGGGCGGCACGCCCGAGGCGACGGCGATGCCCATGCATAGGGGCATGGCGACGAGGAAGACGACGAGCGAGGCGGTGAAATCCCGGCCCGCGCCGGCCCGGGTCGTGATCGACACGCCCGCGCGGGCGGCGGCGAGCGCGCTCATGCGGCGACCTGCCAATCGGCGGCGCGGCGCGGCGCGGCGGCGAGCGCGACGGGCAGCGCCCGTCGCTCGTCCATCACCTCGAACCGGCCCGAGACGCCGTCGAGCGCGAGCACCGCGCCGCCCTCGATGTCGTCGAGCTCGGGATAGCTCTGGTCGACCACCTGCCGCGCCGCCGTCGCGTGGCGCAGCCAGGCGGCGACATTGGGCATCGCGGCGAGCCTGGCGGGGTCGCCCGCCAGCCCCTTCATCGCGCCGCAGTCGGAATGGCCGCAGACGATGATGTCGCGCACGCCCAGCGCCACCACGGCATATTCGACGGTCGAGGTGACGCCGCCATTGCCGATCGAAAAGGGCGGGACGATGTTGCCCGCGTTGCGGCACACGAACAGGTCGCCCGGCGCGGCATTGCAGATGTGCTCGGGTACGACGCGGCTGTCGGCGCAGCTCACCATCAGCGCGGACGGGCGCTGGCCGTCCGCCGCCAGGCGGCGGTACAGCGCGCTCTGGTCGGGGAAGACATGCTTCTGGAAATGGAAGACGCGACCGATGAGCTCGTTCACGGGCAAACTCCTGTGCTTGGCGCGACGGCGCCGGAGACAGTGAGCTAGGGTTTCTCTCTTGCCGACGATGGGCGGCTTTGTAAGATTTTGTTGCGGGGCAGCATGATCTCCGCCGCCAGACCGCCCTCCGGCCGATTGCGCAGCGTCAGCGCGCCGCCCTCCGCCTCGACCAGCCGCTGCACCGTCGCCAGCCCGAGCCCGAAGCCGGGCGTGTCGCGCTGCCGCGCCGGGTCGAGCCGGACGAACGGCTCGGTGACGCGGGCGAGCTGGTCCGCCGGGATGCCCGGCCCCTCGTCCTCGACCCGCAACGCCACCGCGTCCCCGCGCTCCGCCACCGTCAACACCGCGCCGCCGCCATAATGGAGCGCGTTCTCGACAATGTTTATAAGCGCCCGCTTCAGCCCCGCGGCACGCACGACCATCTCCAGATGATCCGGCCCCGCATAGATCGCATCGCCGCCGCGATCGGCGGCATCGTCGATCACCGTCGCTGCTAGCACGGCGACATCGGCCAGCGCGGGTCGCTCAGGGTCCGCCTCGCCGCCGAGATAGGCGAGCATCGAGCCGATCATCGCCTCCATCTCGGCGACGTCCATGCGCGCATCGTCGTCGTCCGCCTGCTCCAGCCGCAGCCGCAGCCGCGCCAGCGGCGTGCGCAGATCGTGCGCGACGGCGGCAAGCGCCTGGGTCCGGTCGGCGATCAGGCGGTGGATGCGGTCCTGCATCCGGTTGAAGGCGGCGATCACCCGCACGACCTCGCCCGGCCCCTGCTCGGGCACCTCCTCCGCCCCGCCCTCACCGATCCGGTCGGCGGCGGCGGCGAGGCGGCGCAGCGGCTGGAGGACACGCCGGACGGTCAGCGCGCCCGCGATCACCAGCGCCACCGCCGGGATCAGCGCCAGTAGCACGCGCTCGGTCGCGAGGTTGAGCCCCCGCATCGGCTCCAGGGTCTGGAAGTAGAGCCAGCTCCCGTCCGCCAACCGGAGCCCGCCGGTCATCACCGAGCTCCGCCCCGGCTGGGTCAGCCGCAGGCGCAGGTCGGCCGCCGCCAGCGTCGGCTCCCAGGCGATGACCTGCCGCCGCATCGCGTCGAGCGAGGGCGCGACCGGCGGCGGCGGCGGCAGCGCCCGCGCCCAGCGCAGTGCGTAGCGATCGGTGGTCAGGTCCGCCGCCATCGCCGGGCGCACGGCGGGCGGGCGCTCGGCGACGAGCCGGCGGCTGATGACAAGATGCTCGGCCAGCCGCCGCGCCTCGTCGTCCTGCACCGAAAACTGGCTGGCGCGCTCGTATAGCAGGGTGCTGACCCCGAACTCGATCAGCGTCGTGACGAGGAGGATGGCGACCAGCCGCCCGATCAGCCCCAGGGCCGGACGGGCGAACCTTTTCACCGCCGCTCGACCGGCACGTTGAGCATATAGCCGATGTTGCGCACCGTCACGATCGGCGCGGGCTTGCCGGCGGTGCCGAGCTTGCGGCGCAGGCGGCTGATGAGGACATCGACCGAGCGGTCGGAGCTGTCGCCCAGGCGGGTGCGCGACAGCTCGATCAGCCGCTCGCGCGCGATCACGCGCTGGGCGTTGTTGAGCAGCGCCGCGAGCAGATCGAACTCCGCGCCGGTCAGCTCCACCGCCGCGCCGCCCGGCGACTTGAGCTCGCGCCGGGGCAGGCTCGCGGTCCAGCCGTCGAACGCCAGCGTGCCCTCTTCCGCGCCCTCGCGGCGTTCCAGCGGCGGCCGGCGCAGCACCGCGCGGACGCGCGCGATCAGCTCGCGCGTGCCGAACGGCTTGGCGATATAATCGTCCGCGCCCAGCTCCAGCCCGACGACGCGATCGGTCTCGCTGCCGCGCGCGCTGATAAAGATGATCGGCACGTCGTTCGTCCGCCGGATCGCGCGGCACAGGTCGATGCCGCTGGTGCCCGGCAGCATGATGTCGAGCAGGATCAGGTCGACCGGCCCCTTCTCCAGCGCCCGCCACATCTCGGGCGCGGCGCCGGCGGGCTCGACCTCATAGCCGTTCTCCCGCAGCGCGCGCGTCGTCAGCGTCCGCAGCGCGGGGTCGTCCTCGACCAGCAGGATGGTGGGGGCAGTCATGTTGGGCGCGCTAGGGTTCGCCGCCCCGAGGGTCAACGCGGGCGTACGATCGTCCCGGTCAGCAACAATTTGTCACAGCCCGGACCGTCGCCGGCAAGACGGTGACGCTACATACTGGTCCATGATGACAACCACGCTCCTCCTCGCCGGCCTCGCCGCCCTGTCCACCCCCGCCGCCGATCCCGGCCGCCCCGGCTGCGCCGTGCGCGCGCAGCACGTTCCCGCCGGGAAGATCGTTCACTCGGCCCGGGTCATGATCTGCGCGCCGGTCTCGCGCGCCGCCGACAGCGCGCCCGTGGAGACCCACCGCCCGCGGACGCGCGCCAAGACCTAGGCACGCCGTCTGCCGACACGCGCCACCACGGGTTCCGGTCCCCGGCCGATGCCGGGGGCCGGCATCGCCTACGCCACGCGCGTGCCCGACAGCGGGAAGCTGCCGAAGGCGCCCGCGCCGACCGTGCCCGTCATCGTATCGCCGTCGGCGGTCGCTTTGCAATCGAGCGTCATCGGCATCGGCACGGTCATCTGCTGCTTCCACATGATCGTGTCGCCGTCGGCGTCACCGGCGATATCGCTCGACCCCATCGCGCCCGACACATTGCCCGACCAGGTCGACCCTTCGGTCTTCACCGTCACGGTCATCTTCTGATCGCCCAGCGGCGACTTCACGGTGCAGTCCCAGCTACCGTCGACATTGGCCATGCATTCTCTCCTTATTTGCCGGCCGCGGCAGGCATCGCCGGCGGCCCCGCGACCGACGCCGCGCTGACGACCTCGACGGGCAGACCCAGCGAGTCAAGCTGCGGCCGCACCGTCTTCGCATCGCCGACGACAACCCAGATCGCCTTCGACGGATCCAGCGCCGCGCCGATCGCCTGGTTCAATTGCGCCAGTCGCAGGCCGCGATAGCGCGTCGTGATCGTCGCGTAATAATCGTCGGGCCGCTTGTAGAGGTCGTTGCCCTGCATGGCGGCGAGCACCGCGTCGCCGGTCTCGAACCGGCCGGGCAGTTCGCGCGTCCCGCCGGTGATCGCGCGGTCGAACTCGACGGTCGACATCGGCTCCGCGGCCAGAAACGCCTTAAGGTCGTCGCGCAGCGACGCGACCGATGCCCCGGTCTGATTGGCCTGCACCGGCGCGGAGATGAAATAGGGCGCGGCATTCTCGGCGGTCCGGAAACCGCCGCTGACGCCATAGGACCAGTGCCGGCGCTCGCGCAGGTCCATGTTGACCCGCGACAGGAAGCTGCCGCCAAGCGCGTCGTTGGCGGTCTGCACCGCGAGCAGATCCTGCGTGCCCTTGAGGCCGGTCGGGATCACGCCGACGATCACCGACTGCGGGCTGTCGGGCCGGTCGACCAGCACGATCTTCGGGGCGGACGGCTGGCTGATGGCGGTGAAGTCCTTGACCCCCGCCGCCCCGGTCGCGGTCCAGTCGCCAAACGAGGCGTCGAGCGCCGCCTTCACCTCGGCGAGCGGCCGGTCGGAGACGACGAAGATCCTGGCCTTGTCGGGCCGCAGCCAGGCCTGCTGGAACGCGCGGAGGTCTGCCGGCGTGAGCTGCGCGACCGCCGCCGGGTCGCCGCCGCCCATCGCCTTGGCATAGGGGCTGGCCGCACCGTAGACGAGCTTGGGCGTGATCCGGCCCGCGAGCCCCGCCGGGTTGGTCAGCTCCTGCGCGATGCCGGCGAGCTGCTGCTGCTTGACGCGGGCCACCTCGGCGTCGGCGAAGGCGGGGTTGCGGACGACATCGGCGAACAGCGCCACCGCCGGCCGCAGATTGGCGCTCGGCGCTTCGAGCGAGACCGTCGTGCGGTCGCTGGAGCTGCCCGCGCCGATGTCGACCCCGAGCCGCTCCTCGGCTTCGGCGATCGCGATCGAACCGCGGGTGGTCGTGCCCTGTTCCAGCAGGTTGAGCGTCAGCGCCTGCGTGCCGAGCTTGCCCGCCACGTCCGCCGCGACGCCCGCGTCGAACGACACCACCGCGCGCGTCACCGGCACGGCGGTGCGCTGGGCATAGACGAGTTCGATGCCGTTCTTCAGCCGGTCGCGCAGGACCGTCGGGAAGGCGAGGTCGGCGACCTGCCCCACCGCCGGCATCGTCAGGACCCCGCGCGAGTTCTTCGGCGCGGGCGTGGGCCCGGCGGCGACCTCCTTGGCGGGCGGCACCTGCGCCTCGGCATACGCGTCGCGCGGTCCGGGGACGACCGACAGCGTGTATGACGGCCTGGTCAGCCAGCGGTTCGCCGCCGCCTTGACGCTGGCGGGGGTCTGGGCGGCGAGGTCGGCCAGCTCCTTTTTGTAATATCCCGGGTCGTCGTGATAGAGCGTGCCCTCGGCCAGCGTCACCGCCTTGCCGCCGAAGCCCCCGACCGATTCGAGCCCGTCGATCGTGCCCGCAGCGGTGCGCGTGACGACGCGGTTGACCTCGTCGGCGGTCGGGCCGGTCTTCAGGAAGTCGGCGACGATCTCGTCGATCCGCTTGCTCACCAGCGCCGGATCGACGCCGGGCCGCACGATCGCGCGGATCGTGAACAGCCCCGCGCCGCGCAACGTCGAGTTGCGCGCCGAGATCTGGACGGCCAATCTCTCCTGCTTGACCAGCGCGTTGTCGAGCCGCGACGAGGCGAGCCCGCCGAGCGCCCCGGCGGCGGCGTCGAGCGCGGCCACGTCCTTGTCCTCGCCGCCCGGCACCGGCCAGGAGCGCGCGACCATCACGGCGGCGACCCGGTCCCTGATCGTCTCGCTGACCGGCTGCGTCAGCACGGGCAGCGTCGTCGCCGGGAACCTGCTCTGCGGCCCGCGCGGGATGGCGCCGAAATATTTCGCCGTCAGCGTCCGCGCGGTCGCGACGTCGATGTCGCCGGCCAGCACCAGCACGGCGTTGTTCGGCCCGTAATGCTCCTTGAACCAGCCCTTCACCGTATCGAGCGTCGCGGCGTCGAGATCGCTCATCGAGCCGATCACGGTATGGCCATAGGGCGTGCCCGCCGGGAACAGGCCGCCGTAGATCTTGTATTGCGTCAGGCCGTAGGGCTGGTTGTCGCCCTGCCTCTTCTCGTTCTGGACGACGCCGCGCTGCTCGTCGAGCACCCCTTGCGTGATCGCGCCGGTCAGCCAGCCCATCCGGTCGGATTCGAGAAACAGCGCGCGGTCGAGCGCGCCGGTCGGCACCGTCTCGAAATAATTGGTGCGGTCGAAGCTGGTCGTGCCGTTGTAGTCGGTCGCGCCGACGCTCTTCAGCGGCACGAAGAAATCGTCGGGGGCGTTCTCGCTGCCGTTGAACATCAGATGCTCGAACAGATGCGCGAAGCCCGACCGGCCCTTGGGCTCGAAGGTCGAGCCGACGTTGTACCAGACGCTGACCGCGACGACGGGCGCCTTGCGGTCGGTATGGACGACGACGCGCAGGCCGTTGGGGAGCGTGAACTGCTGATAGGGGATGTCGACGGTCTTGATGAGCGCGGCGGCGGTCGCGGGCTTGTCCTGCGCCTGCGCCGACGTGGCGAGCGCGATCGAGGCCGCGCCGGCGAGCGCAAGGGTCTTCAGCTTCATGTGATCGACATCCCCGGACGGTGTGTTGCCCCGCCATAGCGGTGAAGCAGGACATCGCGCAACGGCGATCAGGGCCGGTATATGCGCTCCGTGTTCCCCCGCAGCGCCGCCGGGCTGAACCAGACCGGCTTCGTCTCATGCCGCGCGAACAGCGCCGCCTGGTCGGCGTAGTGCGGCGAGTCCGGGCGGGTAGTCGCCGCGCCATAGGGCTGGATCGAACGGCTGTGGACCCGCCCCTGCCGGTCCCAGGCCATGAACATGACGTAGCTGTCGCCATGCTTGACCGCGAGCCGCCCGTCCGTGTCCTCGTCCCACAGCGACGCCGCGCGCAGCACATCGGGGCCGCCGTCGAGCGGCAAATCGATCTTTCCCTGCCGCAGCCGCAGCAGGTCGCCGAGGGGCACGTCGAGCCGGCCGAAATGATCGGTGAGATACGCCGCCGCCTTGTGCAGCTCCTCGCGCGGATCGAGCTCGGGCAGCCGTTGATAATGCCATTTCTGCCCCGCGCGCATGAGCAACACAGCCAGTCCATCCGCCGGCCCTCTGCCGTCGAAGTTCCAGTCCCACTTCGCGAGCAACATCTGCGCGTCCGTGGCCAGCTTGTCCCCGCCGGTCGCGACCTTGCCCAGATCGCCGAACCATTTCCCCGCCCAGCCCCGCCGGCTCACCCCCGTGTCGTATTTGATCCGCTCCAGCCCCGCCTCGCTGATCGCCTTGTCCGCCATCATCAGCTCGACCGCCCGCGTCGCGCGGTTGGTGGTGTCGGTCTCGACGCCGAGCAACGGCGGCTGCGGCGGCAGCTCGGAGCCGGGACCGCTCGCCAGATAGGGCGAGTTGTTGGCGTTGATCAGGGAGCCCGAGGGCGGATCGATATGCTGCGGCACCCGTGCCCACGGCACGGTCCCCGGCGCATAGTCGCGGCTGGTGTCGCCGGGCAGCACCTTCGCATAATCGAACCCGGGCTTCCGATCGGGGAACATCGCGTTGTAGACGTGGTCGATCCGCCCGGTCGCGTCGGCGTAGATGAAATTGGTCGCCGGCACGCCCTGGATCGCGAGCGCGCGGTTCCATTCGGGATAGGTGCGGGCGCGGGTGAGGCGGTAATATTCCTCGACCATCCGCACCTGATCCGCGCCGGCATAGCGGATCGCGAACGCGCCGGCCTTGTTCTCGATCACCGGCCCCTGCACCGCGCGGACGACCGTTTTCGGCACCGGCAGCACGAACGGCCCCCACAATTTTACCGGCAGCCACACGCGGCGGCGCTCCAGCGGTCGCCACTGCCCGTCGAAGCGATAGCGGTCGCCATCGGTCGTGAGCTTGTAGACGTCGATCAGATCGGGCCGGTTGACCGTATTGGTCCAGCCCAACGTCTGGTTATGCCCCAGCAGCGGATAGGGCGCGCCCGGGAAGGTCGCGCCGGCGAAGTTCCAGCCCTGTCCCGAATGCACCACCAGCTCGTACCAGGCGGCGCCGCCCCGCCACGGCTGGTGCGAGTTGGAGACGAGGCGCGTCCAGCCGTCGCTCGACCGCCTGGGCGCGACGGCAAAGGCGTTGGATCCCGCCTCGGTCGGTTGCGGCCCGACCGGCGTCGTCGAGGGCGCGTCGGCCGCGGCGCGCTCGGCCGGCAGCGGCTTGTCTCCCGCCAGCGCGCCGAGCACGCCATCGAGTCCGTAGAAGAAGGGCGAGCGGACCACGAACCCGACCGCCACGTCGCGGCCGTCGACCGGGAACAGCCGGGCGAGGCGCACCTGGCCGGGATGCTGCTCGGCGTAACGGTTGAGCCCCGAGGCATAGCCGTCGAGCAATGCGCGGACATCGGCGGGCTGCTTGTCGTAATCCCGGTCCACCGTCGCCCGCGCGCCCAACAAATGGACGGCATAATCGGTCTTCGCCCCCTCGCTTCCCGTCATCGCGCCAAGCCGCGCTCGCGTCATCGCGAGCACTTCCTGCAGTGTCGCGAAATCGTCCTCCGCGTGCGCGTAGCCGACGCCATAGGCGACGTCCGGGTCGGTCCGCCCGAAGATATGCGGCACGCCCCAGCGGTCGCGCGCGATCACGCTGTCATAGCGATGCGCCGGCGGCGGCGCGGCGCGGTCGGCGAGGAGCGGCTCCCAGGTGGCGAGGCCGATCAGCGCGACGACGATGAGGGCGAACAGGCCCAGCCCGAGCTTACGAACCACCACGCTCTCCTTCGTCATGCCGGCCTCGGCATCGATCGTACGCTCTTGTCGATACAGGGCTTTGCGCGACCGTTGCTGCCGCGACAAGCCCGGCATGACGAACGAATGGTCGGTCTTGCGGCAGCCGGTGCCGGCCGGGCTGCGTCGGGCGAGGCGGATCCGGGCTGCCACCTTGGGCACCGCCGGCCGTCCCGAAACGGGGCGGCGGGCGGCGCGGCCTTGACTCTGTTCGGAGATCGGCGAAGCTTCGGCGACGAGACAGGACGGGTCTGAACATGGTCGCGGGTCGGTGGAGCGCACGGCAGGACGACGCTTTCGTCGACCTGATCTACGATGCCGCCCTGGACGAGGCGCTGTGGCCGTCGGTGCTGTCCGACCTGGCCGACCGCGCCGGTGCCCAGCCGGCCAATTTCCTTCAGATCGACGTGCTCGACGGGCACGGCTTCGGCCTGACGGCGCGAACGCCGGACGATACCCTGTCCTGCTATTTCGCGCAGTGGGCGCAGCGCAATCCGATCGGCCTCGTCCGCGATGCCGGCGACTACCGGGCCGGCTGGACGCCGCGCATCACCCATGACGGCGAGTGTCTGGATCGTGGGATGCTCGAGCGGAGCGACTATTGGAACGAGTTCCTGGTGCCGATCGGCGCCTATCACTCCATTGCCGTCCGCCTGGCCTTGCGCGGTAACGATGTAACGTCGATCGGCCTTGGCCGTCCCGCCCATCTGGGGCCGTTCGCGAACGACGACATCGACCGCATCAAGCCGTTTCACCGACACTTGATCCGTGCCGAGCGGATCGCGCATTCGCTCGGGCTTCGGCAGACCGCGTTCGACCAGTTCGACACCCTGCTGGCAACGTCGCCCGACGCTCTGTTCTTTCTGGACGACCGGTTCCGGTTGTTGCGCTGGACGGCCGCCGGCGATGCGATGCTGGGCCATGGCGGTGCGCTACGAACGGTCGCGGGGCGGCTGCACGCCCGTCATGGCATCGAGGACAGGGCGTTGCAGGGCGCGTTGACGAGCGCGCTGGCATCGGGTGCGCCGTTGCCGTTGACGCTGCAAGGATCGCAGTCCGGTGACACGTTGAGTCTCTCGGTCGCCCGGCTGGGCGAACGGGCGATGGCTGGGGTTACCGGCGCCCGCTGCCTGCTCGTGTCCGTCCGCCCGATGGCGAAGCCCGCCCCGGCGAAAGCGCTGCGCGCGAGCCATGGGCTGACGGCGGCGGAGGCGGAGCTCGCGCTGGCGCTGGCCGCGGGCGACAGTTTGCGCGCGGTGGCGGCGCGTCGCGGCGTCTCGATCAACACCGTCCGCAATCAGTTGAGCGCGGTCTTCGACAAGACCGGCTGTCGCCGTCAACAGGATCTGGTGCGGCTGCTCACGACGCGCGGCACCTGACCGTTGCCGCCGGCCCACCTGCCGATGCGATGATGACCCGTGCGGCGAACGGAAAGGCGCGACGATGCTCGCCGTCCTGATCGTGCTCATCGCGACCGTCGCCGTCGCCGGCATGGGCCTCTTCGTCCGCGAGATCGCCCGCGGCAGGGCGTGGCGCCCACCATTCGAAACGCTCGGGCTGGGCGCCGTCACCAACTTCTTCGACACACTCGGCATCGGCTCGTTCGCGCCGACGATGGCGTGGTTCCGCTTTCGCGGGCTGGTCGCCGACCGCGCGATCCCGCCGACGATGTATATCGGCCACGGCCTGCCCTCGATCGTCCAGTCGCTGATCTTCCTCGCGCTGCTCGGCGCGCGGGTCGATCCATGGCTGCTGGCGGGGTGCGTGGTCGCGATGCTGGTCGGCGTGACCCTGGGTGTCCGGTTGGTCGGGCTGGCCTCGCTGCGCATGGTGCGCGGCGGCATCGCGGCGGCGCTCGCCATCGCCGGCGGCTTCTATGTCGCGACCAATCTGGGCGCGCTGCCCGCCGGCGGCACCGCGGCGGCGCTGCCGACCGGGGAGATCGCCCTCGCCATGGCCGGCTATCTGGTGATGGGGGTGCTCGTCAATTTCGGGGTCGGCCATTACGCGCCGTCGCTGGTGATGTTCGGCCTGATGGGCATGGACCCGCGCCTGGTGTTCCCGATCATGGCGACGGCGGGGGTGCTGGGCATGAGCGGCATGGGCCTGCGCTATCTCGCCGACCGGACGATCGACCTGCGCGTCGTCGCGGGACTGGGGTTCGGCGGGGTGCCGGCCGTATTGGTCGCGGCCTTCCTGGTGCGGTCGATGCCCCTGGTCGCGCTGCGCTGGCTGGTGGTGGTGGTCGTGCTGTACGCAGCCATCATCCTGTTCCGCGCGGCGCTGACCGAAAGGGAGGGGCCGCCCCCGGCGCCCGAGCTGCCGTGACCGCCCTCTTGTGTTGCTGAAATACAACGCCACATCGGCGGTCGAATCAATCCAGGGGCCAGCATGAACCTCGAAAAGTTTACCGACCGCGCCAAAGGCTTCCTCCAGTCCGCCCAGACCGTCGCGATCCGCCTCAACCATCAGCAGATCGCGCCCGAGCATCTGCTCAAGGCGCTGCTCGAAGACGAACAGGGCATGGCCGCCGGGCTGATCGGCGCGGCCGGCGGCGACGCGCGCAAGGCGACCGCCGAAACCGACGCGCTGCTGGCGAAGCTCCCCGCCGTCACCGGCTCGGGCGCGCAGAATACGCCGGGGCTCAACAACGACGCGGTGCGCGTCCTCGACCAGGCCGAGCAGGTGGCGCAAAAGGCGGGCGACAGCTTCGTCACCGTCGAGCGGCTGCTGCTTGCGCTGGCGCTGTCGACCACCAACGCCGGCCGGGCGCTGAAGGACGCCGGCGTCACCGCGCAGGGCCTCAACGCCGCGATCGAGCAACTCCGCCAGGGCCGCAGCGCCGACACCGCCGGTGCCGAGGACCGCTATGACGCGCTCAGGAAGTTTGCCCGCGACCTGACGCAGGCCGCGCGCGACGGCAAGCTCGACCCCGTCATCGGCCGCGACGAGGAGATCCGCCGCACTATCCAGGTCCTCGCCCGCCGGACCAAGAACAACCCGGTGCTGATCGGCGAGCCCGGCGTGGGCAAGACCGCGATCGCCGAGGGGCTGGCGCTGCGCATCGCCAACGGCGACGTCCCCGACGGGCTGAAGGGCAAGACGCTGATGGCGCTCGACATGGGCGCGCTGATCGCGGGCGCGAAATATCGCGGCGAGTTCGAGGAGCGGCTGAAGGGCGTGATCGACGAGGTCCGCGCCGCCGACGGCGACATCGTCCTGTTCATCGACGAGATGCATCAGCTTATCGGCGCCGGCAAGTCCGAAGGCGCGATGGACGCCGGCAACCTCCTCAAGCCGGCGCTCGCGCGCGGCGAATTGCATTGCGTCGGCGCGACGACGCTCGACGAATATCGCAAGTACGTCGAGAAGGACCCCGCGCTCCAGCGCCGCTTCCAGCCCGTGTTCGTCGGCGAGCCGACGGTCGAGGACACGATCTCGATCCTGCGCGGGCTCAAGGAGAAATACGAACTCCATCACGGCGTCCGCATCACCGACGGCGCGCTGGTCGCCGCCGCGACGCTGTCGAACCGCTACATCACCGACCGCTTCCTGCCCGACAAGGCGATCGACCTGATGGACGAGGCCGCCAGCCGCATCCGGATGGAGGTGGAGAGCAAGCCCGAGGAGATCGAGACGCTCGACCGCCGCATCCTGCGCCTCAAGATCGAGCGCGAGGGGCTGCGGCGCGAGAGCGACGCCGCGTCGATCGACCGACGCGAGCATATCGAGGCGGAGCTCGCCAATCTGGAGCAGGAATCGGCGGCGCTGACGACCCGCTGGCAGGCCGAGAAGGACAAGATCGCGGGCGAGGCGAAGCTGAAGGAACGGCTCGACGCCGCCCGGCTGGAGCTGGAGCAGGCGCAGCGCTCGGGCGATCTCGCCAAGGCGGGCGAGCTCTCCTACGGCCGCATCCCCGCGCTCGAGAAACAGCTCGCCGAGGCCGCCGGCGCCACCAAGGGCGCGATGCTGCGCGAGGAGGTGACCGCCGACGACATCGCCGGCGTCGTCGCGCGCTGGACGGGCATCCCGGTCGAACGGATGCTGGAGGGCGAGCGCGACAAATTGCTCCATATGGAGGACGCGATCGGCAAGCGCGTGATCGGCCAGGCCGACGCGGTCCACGCCGTCGCCACCGCCGTCCGCCGCGCGCGGGCGGGGCTACAGGATCCGGGCCGGCCGCTCGGCTCGTTCCTGTTCCTGGGGCCCACCGGCGTCGGCAAGACCGAGCTGACCAAGGCGCTCGCCGAGTTCCTGTTCGACGACCCCGCCGCGATGGTGCGCATCGACATGAGCGAGTTCATGGAAAAGCACGCCGTCGCCCGCCTGATCGGCGCGCCGCCGGGCTATGTCGGCTACGAGGAGGGCGGCGTCCTGACCGAAGCCGTCCGCCGCCGCCCCTATCAGGTCGTGCTGTTCGACGAGGTCGAAAAGGCGCACGGCGACGTCTTCAACATCCTGTTGCAGGTGCTCGACGACGGCCGCCTGACCGACGGCCAAAGCCGCACGGTCGACTTCGCCAACACACTCATCATCCTGACCTCGAACCTCGGCTCGCAATATCTGGCGAACCTGGAGGAGGGGCAGGACGTCGAGGCGGTCGAGCCGCAGGTGATGGACATCGTCCGCGCGCATTTCCGCCCGGAGTTCCTCAACCGGCTCGACGAGATCATCCTGTTCCATCGCCTCGGCCAGGCGCATATGGGGCCGATCGTCGACATCCAGGTCGGCCGCGTCGGCAAGCTGCTCGCCGAGCGCAAGGTGACGCTGGACCTGACCGACGCCGCGCGGGCGTGGCTGGGGCGGGTCGGCTACGACCCTGTCTACGGCGCACGGCCGCTGAAACGCGCGGTGCAGCGGCATTTGCAGGATCCGCTGGCGGACCTGATCCTGCGCGGCGACGTCAAGGACGGGGTGACGGTGAAGGTCGACGAGGGGGACGGCAAGCTGGCGCTTCAGGTCGGCTGATAGGCGTCGAGAAATGGCTGCAGGTGTCGCCGGTACGGTTCGGCGACCCCGATGCCGCCGGTGTTGATCGGTTGGCGCACCTGGGTCACGCTCGACGTCGTCACCAGCCGCTCTGTCAGATGCGGCTCGAACACCTGCGGTTCGGACGCCAGCCCGCAATGGGCGAGCAGCCCCGGGATGCGCCCCCGCGGATCCGCCGCCACCTGCTCGTAGTCGAGCACGAGCAGCCTGTCGCCGAGGATGTCACGCCAGCGATCGAGCAGTCGGTCCTCCAACCGGAAATGGTGCGCGATCTGGCGTAGATCGTAGCTCCACGGCACGCCCAGCAGATAGTTGCGGAAGCAGGACCAGGCCCGGTCGAGCGGATCGCGGCGCATCCAGACGATCGGCGCGTCCGGCAGGATCGACGCGAGCAGGCCGAGATAGCGGCTGGCGTCGAGCGTCTTGTCGATCACCCGACCTGTCGGCCCGAAGCGCTCGGCGACGAGGTGCAGGAACAATGTCGCCAGATCATCGGTCGACCTGCCCCGGCCCCCGCCCAGCCAGCGCCGCAACGCGGATGCCGAAAAGCCGCCGATCTCTTCGGCGATCAAGGGAAAACGGCCGAGCTCCTCGCCCCCGGTGACTTGGCTGTGGCTGGCGAGGATCTGCTCGACCAGCGTCGTTCCCGAGCGCGGCGTCCCGGTCACGACGATCGCCCGATCCGTGGGCCGGGTGACGCCGATCGCGAACCCGGCGATCGTCGCCCGGTCATAGCCATCGGTGGCCGCGGCCGCCGAGCGGGCGTCGTCGGCGGCCGACCAGCCGCTCTGCGCTGCCACCAACGCCGCGCCCTCCGCGATGGCGGCGAACGCGGCATCGTGGTCACCCTGCTCGTCCAGCACCTTGCCGCGCGCGTAGAGATATTGGGCGCGTTCGATCGGCGCCGCGCCGGCCATCCCCGGAGCGGCGTCCAGAATGCGCCGCGCGACATCGTCGTCACCCTTGCGGCCCGTCATCGCCAGCGCGAACCAGGTCTGGCCCGATCGGGGGTTGGCGGCGAGACCGCGCAGGAAGTGGGTGCGCGCCTCATCCGTCGCGCCCATGTTCAGTTCGATCATGCCGCGGGTATAGGCGTTGCCGAGGAGGTCGGGGACATTGGCAGGCAGGCCCGCCATGGCCTCGCGCGCGGCAGGCGCATCGCCGATCCGCGCAAGTACCGCAGCACGGGCGAAATGCGCGGAGGGAGCGCCGCCCATCGCGCCGACGAACAGGTCGATCGCGGCGCGCGCTAGGCCAAGCTCACCATTGTGGATCATGACATCGGCGAGCGATCGCCAGTTGTTGCCGATCGGCGCCCGGCTTTGGACGAGCGCCGCGACCACCGCGTTGATGCGGGAGCGGTCGCGAGCGGCGAAGGCCTGTTTCAGGCCGTCGAGGAGTTGGGCGCTGGTCGGCGCGGACATGCCGTGGGCCTAGGCAAAAAAAGGGGGAGCCGGAAGCCGGCTCCCCCCATCTGATCGATGATCGTCCGCTTAGAAGCCGACGCGCAACTGGATGCGCGCCGAACGCGGGCTCTCGAAGAACACCGGCTTCTGATAGTTCGGGTCGACGCTGCCGTTGTCCAGATCGCCGTGCTCCCACTTCTCCAGCGCCGCCTTCGAGTTGAAGACGTTGAACACGTCGAAGCGAATGCTGGCGTCGAAATCGGCCGGCACGCGGAACTGGGCGGTCACGTTGATCAGCTTGCGCCAGTCGCTCTCGAACACCGAGCCTCGATTGACCAACTTGCCCTGACAATAGTGACCGTCCGCACCATACGCGTTGGCGAACGGATCAACCGTCGTTGGTACTACGCCCAGGCAGCCGTATTTCTTGGGCGACGAGACCAACAGGTTGGCACCTAGATCGAGAAACTCCGCTATACGATAACTGCCGTACAACTTGAACGTATGGGCGCGATGGCCCGGCAGATAGCCATACGAGCCGGGCACAAAGCCGGGCTGATCGAAGTCCTCGGTAATGCCGGTATCCGCCTGACCGACGTCCGACTTTGCACCGCCCTCGTAATTACCCTTTAGGCTGGACCAGGTGTATGAACCGGACAGCGACCAACGGCCGTCGAACTCGCGATCGAACTTCGCGGTAACCGCATAATATTCACGCTTGGCCTTGACCGTATTGCCGATCTGCGCCGCTGTGAGCGTCACCGTCGGCGACGTCCCGTCAGGCAAGCCCGTCTGGGTGTTGTCGGAATAAAGCATCACCGTCACCGGCTCGCCGGGATTGGCGATAACATATTGCGAGAAACCGCTGTACTGGCTGTTGCACGCGGCGGCCGAAAATCCCTTGCTGATGCAATAAGCGATTGCCGCCTGATCGATCGCCTCGTCCTCCGCAGCGCGGCCGAGTTTGCGATACGTGCCCTCAATGCCAATCTTGACGTGCGACGACACGCGATACTCAGCACCCAAGATCGCTTCGTCGTCATATTGCGGCTTTAGATTTGCAGAAACGATGGCCGTCGGCGGCTTGGTCGAACCTGACGAGATGATGCGGCAATTCACGGTAGTCGTGCCAGGGCACGCGCGCGCGCCAGTGACTGTTGTTATCGGCGCGCCGAATATAGGCAGGCCGCTCGCCGTCAGCCCGCCCGAAATATAATAAGCCGTACGATCGAACTGCACGCCGGCCGAGCGCAGATTGGTGTTGGTCGGGATCGGCGTGAAGTTACGGCCATAGGAACCGAATAGCTTCGCCTTGCCGTCGCCGAAGACGTCGAACGAGAAACCGAGACGCGGCGCAACCAGATCGCCCGACTTGTAAAAGACCGCACCCACGCCGTTGTTCAGATTGAATCGGTCATCGCGGACACCGAGCTGGAGCTGCAGGCGGTCGCCAAACAGGCCCCAATTGTCCTGCAGGTAGAAGGCATCGTTGCGCGTGGTGAACGTGCCACCCACCGTGAAGAAACGCTGGGAAAAATACTGTGTGCCGATCGGCTGCCCGATCAACGCCACCGACGCTGCGTTGCCCACGGTCTGCAGCGTGACCAGACCGCCGCCGATGGGGGTCTGCAAACGCGTCGATGCAATATCCTCTCGATCGTAACCGCCACGGATATGGTGCGAGCCGAGCAGCGAGAATGTCAGGTCGCCATCGGCCCGATAGAAGGTGCGGACATCGGTATCGGTCGTCGCCGTCGATGCCACATTGGTGCCTGCCACCGGGGCGCTGTTGCCCAGGCGGTTGTCAATCACGCGCGGATTGACGAGGTCGGCGGGCAGTGTCGCGGCACGATTGTGGTTCTTGCCGTAGGCACCCGACAACGTGAACCAGTCGGTGAAGTTGCCGGTGTATCGGAAGACGTAGTTCTCGCCGCCGCCGAGCAGCACGTTGCGGCCGCTGAACGCGCCGACCGTGTTGGTGTCGCTGTTATAGCGAAACGAGTCGCTGTAGGTACGAACGCTCGTGTTGAAGTAGGTCGCTTCAAGGTGCTGACCGAACAGGAACGCGTCAAGCTTGCCACCGTAGAACGGACTGTCGGTATTCTGGAAGTTCGCGGTGTTGCCCGCCGCCGTCGCCGCCGTGTTGCCGGCCGCCGCCGTCTGCACTTTGCGTGAGTTGTACAGGCCGTAGAAGAACAGGTGATCTTTGATGATCGGGCCGCTCAATTGGGCAATCGCCTCCAGACGATCCGACTTCGCGAAGTCGTTGTCGGCCTGGAAGGTGTTGGGCGACTTCTCGCGCAACTGGTTTGGCTCCCAGTTGAACAGCAGCGACCCGTGGAAGTCGTTGGAGCCCGACTTGGTGATGGCGTTGATGACGCCGCCGGTGGCACGGCCGAACTCGGCCTGGAAGCCGCCGGTCTTGATGTCGATGGTCTGATAGAAGTCGAACGGCACGGTCACCGGCGCGAAGCCGGAGCGGACCTCGGTGATGTTCAGGCCGTTCACGTAATAGGCGTTTTCGGTGAACGACGACCCGTTGATCTGCACCGAAGTGGAGAATGCGGAATTTTCTGCTGCGCCGCCCTGCGTCGTGCCGGGCGCGAGCAGGATGACGTCGCGCAGCGTGCGCGCGACCGGCACACGTGTCGACAGCTCGCCGACGTTGATGACAGCGCCGGTCGTGGTACGCTCGAAGTCCGGGGTCGCGATGCGGCCTGCGGTGACGACGATGTCGCCGCCCGCCGAGGCGCCCGCCGGGGCCAGCGTGAACTGGTTGGCCGCGCCGCCCTGGCTCAGCGTGACGGCGTTGTCGGTGAAGCTTTCGAAACCGTCGGCCGCGACCGTGAAGGTGTACGAGCCCTGCGGAAGCTGAGCAACGCGGAACGTGCCGCTATCGTCCGTCGTGACCGTGCGCGTGAACCCCTGGCCGTTGGACGATACGGTCACCGTGGCGCCGCCGATGCCCTTCCCGTCCGTGCCCTGCACCTTGCCCGTGGCGGTGACGTTGGTGTAATCCTGCGCAACCGCCGGGGCCGCGATCGCGGTCATCCCGACGCCGGCACCAAGCAGCGCGAGTGCTTGCAATGCGGTGCCGCCGCGAAGCGCCTTGCGGGCGATATTCAAGGTGTTGGTCACGTAAGCTTTCCCTCGCTTAGGACCCCGTGGGAGCGGGGCCTGTCCGGCTTCCGGCTGGCGCTGATGCGCTCGACTGGAAGACATGACACAACGAATGCTTCGCCGGGATACGTCTGTAAACCTGTCCCGAGCCTTCGCGCCCGCTTTCGGACAGACCTGTCACCAAAGCGCAACACAGAATGAAGGGAAGATTACCGGCCCGCCGCCAGCAGCGGATCGAGCCGCGCGCCGCGCCACGTCAGCCCCCAGTGGAGGTGCGGCCCCGTCGCCCGGCCCGTCGCGCCGGCCGCGCCGACCGGCTGGCCGGCGGCGACCTCCTCGCCCTCGCGCACGTCGATCCGCGACAGGTGCATCAGCGCCGACTGCAGTCCGCCGCCATGGTCGATGATGAGCAGGTTGCCCTCCAGCGTGAAGGGCGTCGCGGTCGCCAGCACCACCCGCCCAGCCCCCGGCGCGCGCACCACGGCCCCGGTCGGCGCGGCGATGTCGAGGCCGCCGTGATAGCTGCCCGGTGTGCCCCGATAGACACGCTGCGCCCCGAACAGCCCGCGAATCGGCCCGACGATCGGCCAGCGCAAGCGCGCGAGCCAGCCCCGCTCGCCGCTCTCGTTCCTCCGCGCGGCGGCGATGCGCGCCAGCTCGGCCGGCCGGCGCGCGTCGAAGCCCGGCGGGTGGTAGGGCGCGTCGACCTGCTCGATCCGCCACGCGCGCGGCGCGACGGTGAGCGAAAAGACGCTCGTCCGCCCGTCCGCCAAGGTCGCCTCCAACGTTTCCCGCGCGGGCGCGTCGCGGTCGAAGCCGATCAGGAAACGCCCGTCCGCCACCGCGGCCGGCGTCCCGGTCCCATCCGGCGCGCGCACCGTCAGCGCGACCACGTCCGCCCGGACCTCGCCGGTCAGCAAGCCGCCCTGGGTCGGTGTTCCCGTCCACGACACCGGCATCGGCTCGCCGTTCGCCAGCAGCAGGAACGCAAGGAACGCCAGCCCGACCTTCATCGCCAGCGCTTCATGTCGGCGCCAGTTGCTCGCTCGAGATCGCGGCGGTGGCGTATGCCTCCTGCCGCGACACGTTCCAGTAGCGCAGCGAATCGAGCGGAATGCGCGCGCCCGACACCGCGCAAATCACATGGTCGCCCGGCGTCAGCACGCGAAAGCCGTTGGCCATGTAATGGAGCCGCGCGGGCCGGTCGGTGTTGGACATCAGCATCGGGTCGGCTCTCAAAACAGGGTAGGCTGGCCGGGCGCGACAGGGCGAGTCTTCGCCGGCCTGGGCTTCAGATAGGCCGCCGCGCCGTCGCCCTCAACCACCACCGGCACGGTCCCGGCATGACGGAACCGCAGCACCAGCGTCTCGGCGGCACGCGCGGCGGCGGCGTCGATCACCGTCGCGCCGGCCCGCGTCGTCACCCGCGCATAGCCGCGCTCCAGCACCGCGTCGGGGTTGAGCGAGGCGAGCAGCCGCGCATCGGCGTCGAGCCGCGCCCGCGCCCGCTCGATCCGGCGTTCCAGCAGCGCCGGGCGCAGCACCGCCGCCACCCGGTCGAGGTTCCCGCGCGCCAGCGCCGCCCGCCGCTCCAGCCCGCGGTCGAGCCGCTGCCCGGCCTCGTCCGCGCGCTGCCGCTGCGGTCCGAGCAGCCGGTCGCGCGTCGGCAGGCACCGCGCCAGCGCGTCGAGCCGCTCGCGCCCGCGCTCCTGATAGCGGTGCGCGCACCGCGCCGTCCGCGCGGCGTGGCCGGCGAGCTGGAGCCGGAGGTCGGCGAGCACCGGCACCGCCAGCTCGGCCGCCGCGGTCGGGGTCGGCGCGCGCAGGTCGGCGGCGTGGTCGCACAAGGTGGTGTCGGTCTCGTGCCCCACCGCCGAGATCAACGGGATCGAGCAGGCCGCGACCGCGCGCACCACCGCCTCCTCGTTGAACGCCCACAGGTCCTCGATCGAGCCGCCGCCGCGCGCGACGATCAGCAGCTCGGGCCGCTGGTCCTCCGGCATCGCGGCGAACCCCGCGATCGCCGCCGCCACCTCCGCCGCCGCGCCCTCGCCCTGCACCTTGACCGGCCAGACCAGCACATGGCTGGGGCAGCGGTCCGCCAGCCGATGGAGGATGTCGCGGATTACCGCGCCCGTGGGCGAGGTGACGACGCCGATCGTGCGCGGCAGGAAGGGAAGCGATTGCTTGCGGGCGGGGTCGAACAGCCCCGCCGCCGCCAGCGCCGCCTTGCGCCGTTCGAGCAGCGCCATCAGCGCCCCCGCGCCGGCCAGCTCCATCCGCTCGATCACGAGCTGGTATTTCGAGCGCCCCGGATAGGTGGTCAGCCGCCCCGTCGCGATCACCTCCGCCCCGTCCTGCGGCACGAAGGCGAGGCCCGACGCGGCGGTGCGCCAGATCACGCCGTCGATCACCGCGTCCTCGTCTTTGAGGCAGAGGTAGCAATGCCCCGACGCGACGCGCTTGTAGCCCGAGATCTCGCCGCGCAGCCGGACATGGCCGAACTCGCCCTCGACCATCCGCTTGAGCTTCCCCGACAGCTCGCTGACCGACAGCGCCAGCGCGTTGTCGCCGGGGATAGCCTCGGCTACCAGCCGCGCGGTCTCGGGGAAGGTGTCCGGCATGAATGTCCTGCTGATCGGCGGCGGCGGTCGCGAACATGCGCTGGCGTGGAAGCTGGCGCAATCGCCGGGCCTAGATAGGCTCTATGCCGCCCCGGGCAATCCGGGCATCGCGCGCCATGCCGAGCTGGTGACACTGGCCGCCGCCGATCACGCGGCGGTCGTCGCCTTCGCCCGCGACCGCGCCATCGGCCTCGTCGTGATCGGCCCCGAGGCGCCGCTGGTCGACGGCCTCGCCGACAGTCTGCGCGCGGCGGATGTGCCGGTGTTCGGCCCGTCGAAGGCCGCCGCCCAGCTCGAAGGCTCGAAGGGCTTCACCAAGGATCTGTGCGCCAGCGCCGGCATCCCCACCGCCGGCTATGTCCGCGTCGCCGACCGCGCCGCGGCGACGGCGGCGCTCGACCGCACCTTCGGCCTGCCCGTCGTGGTCAAGGCCGACGGGCTCGCGGCGGGCAAGGGCGTCACCGTCGCCACCACCCGCGCCGAGGCCGACGAAGCGCTCGACGCGATATTTGCCGAGCAAGACGGCGAGGCGGTGATCGAGGATTTCCTGACGGGCGAGGAGGCGAGCCTGTTCGTCCTCACCGACGGCCGCGCCGCGCTCGCCTTCGGCTCGGCGCAGGACCACAAGCGCTTGCGCGAGGGCGATACCGGTCCCAACACCGGCGGCATGGGCGCCTACAGCCCGGCGCTCGTCCTGACTCCGGAGCTGGAAGCGCGGGCGCTCGCCGAGATCGTCGCGCCGACGCTCGACGCGATGATGCTGGCCGGCACGCCCTTCTCCGGCATCCTCTACGCCGGCCTGATGCTGACCCCGGCCGGCCCGAAGCTGATCGAATACAACGCCCGCTTCGGCGACCCCGAATGCCAGGTACTGATGGCGCGGTTCGCGGGCGACCTGCTAGAAACCTTGCTCGCGGTCGCGCGGGGCCAGCTCGCCGAGCTGCCGCAGCAGCCCTTCTCGCCCGACCCGGCGCTGACGGTGGTGGTGGCCGCGCAAGGCTATCCCGGCACGCCGCGCGCCGGCGGCGGGATCGGCGGCATCGACGCCGCCGAGGCGACCGGCGCGCTCGTCTTCCAGGCGGGCACGCGCGCGCGGGACGGCGACCTCGTCGCAAGCGGCGGCCGCGTCCTCGCCGTCACCGCCACCGGCGCGACGCTCGGCGAGGCGCGCGACGCGGCCTATCGCGGGGTCGACGCGCTCGACTTCGCCGACGGCTTCCACCGCCGCGACATCGGCGCGCGCGCCATTGCCGGCGGTTCATATCGGGTTCAGCCGGCTGTGTGACACTGTCACATTCATAACGACAACCGGGAGAGAGTCGTCATGTCCAGCCGCCCCGCGCTTTTGCTCGCCACCGCCGCCACCCTCCTGACCTCGGCGACCCCGCCGCCGTCGCCGCCGGTCCGCCATCCGATCGTCGCCGCCGACTCGCCCGTGCGGTGCAACCTTGCCGCTCCCGACCGGCGTCGCGGGCGAGGCCGGGCGATGAGCTATTCGATGGCGGTGCCCGCGCCGGTCGTCGCGCCGCCGCCGATGGTCGCCCCACCGCCACCGCCGCCGCCGCCCGCCGTCGGGGCGCCCGCACCGCCGGGGATCGTCGCGCAGGATATGATCGTCACCGCCCGGCGCGTCACCGCCCCCTATGGCAGCCGCGAGAACACCGAGCGCTACGACGGCCGGCCCGTCGCGAGCATTCAGGACACCGCCACCGCCCCCGTCTCGACCTTCTCCGTCGACGTCGACACCGGCGCCTATGCCAATGTCCGCCGCTTCCTGACCAGGGGTCAGGCCGTCCCGGCCGACGCGGTGCGGACCGAGGAGATGGTCAATTATTTCCGCTACGATTATCCCCGCCCCGCGACCACGGCCGAGCCCTTCTCGGTCACCACCGACGTCGCGCTGACACCGTGGAACAAGGACACCCGCCTGCTTCGCATCGGCCTGCGCGCCTATGACGTGCCGACCGCGTCGCGCCCGCCCGCCAACCTCGTCTTCCTCGTCGACACCTCGGGCTCGATGGACGAGCCCGACAAGCTGCCGCTGGTCAAGCGCGCGCTCGAAGGGCTGGCCGACCAGCTCCGCCCCGACGACCGCGTCTCGATCGTCGCCTATGCGGGGTCGGCGGGCATCGTCCTCTCGCCGACCAGCGACAAGAGCTACGTCAAGGCGGCGCTTGCCTGCCTCGACGCCGGCGGCTCGACCGCGGGCGGCGAGGGCATCGAACTGGCCTATGCGACCGCCCGCGCCTCGTTCATCAAGGGTGGGGTCAACCGCATCTTCCTCGCCACCGACGGCGACTTCAACGTCGGCATCAGCGATACGAAGGCGCTCGAAGCCCTCGTCAAGCGCAACCGCGACGACGGCATCACGCTGACCACGCTCGGCTTCGGCGAGGGCAATACCAACGACGCGATGATGGAGCGCATCGCCGACGTCGGGAACGGCAATTACGGCTACATCGACTCGGCCTCCGAAGCGCGCAAGGTGCTGGAGGACGAGCTGTCCGCCACGCTTGTCACCGTCGCCAAGGACGTGAAGGTCCAGGTCGAGTTCAACCCCGCCCGGGTCGGCCAGTATCGCCTGATCGGCTACGAGAACCGCGCGCTCGCCGAGGAGGATTTCAGGAACGACGCGGTCGACGCCGGCGACATGGGCGCGGGCCATCAGGTCACCGCGCTCTACGAGATCATGCCCGCAGGGGCAGCGGGCTGGACGCCCGAGCGGCGCTATCCGGCCAACCGGCCCGCGCCCGCCAGCTCGACCGGCGGCGAACTGGCCTTCGTTAAGCTCCGCTACAAGCTCCCCGACGGCAAGGTGTCGCGCGAGATCACCCGCCCCGTCGCCGCCGCGCTGGTCGCCGGCGCAGGCCAGCCCGCCGGCGACATGGCCTTCGCCACCGCCGTCGCCGCCTTCGGGCAGAAGCTGCGCGGCGACAAATATCTGGGCGCCTACGGCTATCGCGACATCCGCGCGCTCGCCGGCGAGCCCGGCGGCTATTGGCGGCAGCAGTTCGTCAAGCTCACCCGCCTCGCCGACCGGGGCGGCGGCGTGGCGGCGCGGGCGGATTGACCCTCGCCGCCGGGGACGGAAGCGGATAGGTCGCATGACATGAGCCAAGTCGCCCCCGCCGCCGCCTCCACCCCCGGGTCGGGCCTGATTCCCGACAGTACGGGGATGTTCACCGCCGCGCACCTGTTCTGGATCGCGGTGTTCGCGGTGGCGGCGATCGCGGTCATCCTCTGGGGGATGCGACTCAAGCACGCGCGCAAGGTCGCCGAGCGAGAGGTCAAGCAGCACAATGCCGACCTCCGCGCGGCCCCGCCGAGCGAACCGCCAGCCACCACCGAACCGACCACCGCCGGGCCCGTCACCGCGCCACCGCTGTCGCCGCCGCCGCTGGTCGACCCCGACGTCGTGCCGCTCGGGGCCGCGCCCGGCCCGGTCGCCGCAGGCCCCGCCGACGTCTCCGTGACGCAGTTGAAGGGGCTTGGTCAAAAGGTCGCCGAACGCCTCGCCGAACTCGGCATCACCACCGTCGGCCAGATCGCCGCGCTGACCGACGACGATGCCGCCGCCCTCGACGCGCGGCTCGGCCCCTTCAGCGGCCGCATGGCGCGCGACCGCTGGCTCGAACAGGCGCGGTTCCTGGCGGCGGGGGACAAAGCGGGGTTCGAGGCAGTGTTCGGCCGGCTCTAGGCGCGGCCCCGCCCGCGCCGATGCCGGCGAGCGCAGCAAGCCGGCAAGAGCCGGCCCGGCCGGCGGCGCCCCGGCGCCGACCGACGACGCGGCTTTGCCGCGGCGGCCTGCGAGCTCCGCCTCCTCAGCTGAACCCGATCCCCCCATGGGGCCGATCGGTCCGCAGCAGCAGGTCGCGGATCTCCGCCTGATCGAAGCAGAAGGGCTTCGCGCGCCGCTCGGGCAGCCACACCGTCAGGCGCGCGCGATCGGGATGGTCGCGGACCCATTCGACGACTTGCCACAAGCGCCCGTGATGGATCTGCACGCGGTCGCCGCCGCGCACCGGCGCGCGGATCACCACCGCATCGTCACTCCAGGGAATGCTCACATCCCGCCTCGCGCGCGAAGGGGCGGCGGCCCGCCGCGCCGGGCGGGCCGCCGCCGCCGGATCAGGGCATCATCACCGTGTCGATGACATGGACGACGCCGTTCGACTGCATGACGTCGGCGATCGTCACCTTGCCCGTGTCGCCCTTGCCGTCCATGATCGCCCAGCCCATGCCCGCCTTGTGGAACATCAGCGGCTCGCCCTGGACGGTGGTGTAGGTCGCGGTGCCGCCATTGGCCTTCGCCTTCGCGGCGATGTCCTTGGCGGTGATCCGGCCCGGCACGACGTGATAGGTCAGGATGCCGGTCAGCGTCGCCTTGTTCTCGGGCTTGACCAATGTCTCGACCGTGCCGGCGGGCAGCTTCGCGAAGGCGGCGTCGGTCGGCGCGAAGACCGTGAACGGTCCCGAGCTCGACAGCGTATCGACGAGGCCGGCGGCCTTGACGGCGGCGACCAGCGTCGTGTGGCCCTTCGACTGCGAGGCGTTCTCGACGATCGTCTTGGTCGGATACATGGCGGCGCCGCCGACCATCGGCACGTGCTTGGCGGCAACGGGGGTAACGCCGATCGCGAGCGCCGCGGCGAGCAGCGAGGTTCGGAAGGTCAACGTCATGAGAATCTCCATTCGCCCGTCAGGGGCGGCGATGGAGCTACGTCGGCAAGCGCCCGACGGATGCACCTGACGATTGTTTCGCGGCACAGGCCTGCTCGGCGCGGCTCGTAACTCGCTCTTCCGTGAGTTTCGACAAAAAACTCAGATCGCGGCGAGCTTCCCGCTGGCGACGACCGGTCCGGTCGGCGTCGGCTTGGGCGATCCACCGACCGGCTCGATCGAGATCGCCAGCGTGGTCCCCGCCGCGACGGCGAGCCCGCGCGCCAGCACCAGCCGGCCGCTGCCATGCGCCAGCAGGCCCGCCGCATGGGGCACGCCGTCGCCGCCGATCGTCCACAATTGCGCGTCGCGATCCGCCGGCACCGCCACCGCGCCGTTCAGGCGCACCTGCCGCGTCGCCGGGTCGAACACCACGCCGAACGGCTCGCCCTCGGTCGGCTTGACCACCGCGATCAGCGCCGGCGCGGCCTGCGCCACGGGGGCCGGGGCGGGGCCGACCGGCGCCGGCCCGGGGCGCAGCACGATGATCGCGAGCATGGCCGCCGCGGCGAGGCTGATCACCGTCGTCGCCCAGCGCCAGCGCGCGCCGGCATCGCGCCCGCCATCGGGGATCGCCGCCACCCGCCGCGCCAGCGCCGGCCCGGGCGCGGCGGCGGGCCACGTCCCGTACAGCCCCGCCAGCCGCGCGCGCCACCACTCCACTTCCTGCGCGAAGGCGCGGTCGGCGAGCAAACGGCGCAGCGCGGCGGCGCGCTCCTCGCCGTCGAGGACGCCCAGCGCCAGCTCGGCGGCGGTCATGTCGGGATCGTCAGGCGTCGCCATCGAGGCAATCCCGCAGCTTGAACAGGCCGCGCCGAATCCAGCTCTTCACCGTGCCCTCGGGCACGCCGCGCCGCGTCGCCAGCTCGGCATAGGTCAGCCCGTCGAAAAAGGCGGTGCGGATCGCGTCGCGCTGATCGCCGGTCAGCCCGTCGAGGCAGCCGTGCAGCCGGCGGTCCTCCTCGTCGAGCAGCAGCGCGTCGGACGCCGACGGCGATGGATCGACCGGCTCGGGCGCGCTGTCCAGCGGCGCGACGGGCCGCAGCCCCTGCGCGCGCCGCCAGTCGATGGCCCGGTTGCGCGCGATCGTCGCCAGCCAGGCGATCGGGCTGCCCCGGCCGGGCTCGTACCCGCCGGCGCGCTTCCAGATCGTGACATAAACTTCCTGCAACACGTCTTCCGCCGTCTGTCGTTCACCGCAGATACGTAGGCAGATGCCGAAAAGCTTCATCGATGTTAATGTGTACAGCCGCGCAAACGCCGCGCGGTCCTCGCCGCCCGTCGCCACCAGCGCCCGAACGAGTTCTTCGCGATCGCCGTCATGTATCATCGCCGTCACAACGGCTTGCCTACCGCCTCGCGCGGCTCCCGACAATCGCCGCGATCGGCCGACGGCGCCGCCGGTCCCGCGACCGGCGGCGCCGCCTCACCATAGGGCGGGATCAGGCGACGCGGAGGCGGGCGTCGACCCGCTGGCGCCGCCGCATCGCGCCGCCGATCGCGCCGAAGCCGACGATCATCAGCCCCCAGGTCGCTGGCTCGGGCACCGCGGCGGGCTGGAGCGCCGACGCGGCGATCACGAAGCCCGAGGTGAACGGGCTCAGCGTGTTGACCCGGTAGCTGGGGGCGGAATCCTGATAGAACAGATTGACCTGATTGCCCGCGACGGTGCGGAAACCCAGCCCGCTGCCGTCGACGAAGCTTGGCCCGGACACGTAATAGAGGTTATCCGCGCCGAACAGACCCGGCATCAGGCCAGTGATCGCGGACCCGTTGTACGTCCCCATGACGCCGGTGATCGTCTGCGCGGTATAGCCCCGGCTCGCGATGGTGACGTCATCGGTGGTCAGCGTGCCGCTGCCCAACTGGCCGGCGCCCGAGAAATTGAAGACATAGGTCGCCGCCGACGCCGGCGCGGTGAACAGAGCCAGCAAGCCGGCCGTGATCGCGAGAGGCTTTATCATAGCTTTTTTCCCTGAAGGACGACCCGCACAGCGCGGCCATCGATCAGGGTACGAAGCCCGTCGGCGCATGGTTGCGGCCGCGTTCATCTCTCACCGTCCAGATCCGGGACACGCGAAGGCGCGGCCCGCCGGGCGAATCCCCGCGGCGAGCGCCGTTGCGCGGCCGCCACCATGCTATACATCTCGACGCGGTCTCGGGGGGCAGGCGTATGACCGACATCGAAAGCGGCGGACGATTGTCGCGCTCGCTCGGGCCGCTGGGCATCGCCTTCCTCACCTTCTCGGCGCTGTCGCCCGCCGTGTCGGTCTATGTCTTCGGGGCCGGCGTCATCCATATCGGCGGCACCGGCGCGATCGCGGCGCTGCTGATCGGCGGCGTGGCGATCGCGATCGTCGGGCTGCTATATGGCGAGATCGCCTCGGCCTTTCCCGACGCCGGTGGGGTCTTCCCGGCCTTCGCGAAGATCCTCGGGCCGGCGGTCGCCTTTCCCTATGTCGCGATGATGCTGCTGGTCGCACCGGCGGTGCTCGCCTTCGGGCTGCTCGGCATCGCCGACAATGTCCGCTCGCTCGCCCCCGCCGCGCCGCAGGTGCCGGTCGCGATCGGCTGCCTCGTCCTCGCGGCGTTTCCAGCGCTGCTCAACGTCCGCACCGGCGCGCTCATCACCGGCGCGTTTCTCGTCGTCGAGCTGGTCGCGCTCGCGGTCATCGCCGGCATCGCCGCGCTGCACCCGGCGCGCGCGGCGCTGCCGACGATCCTCCACCCGGTGATGCTCGCGGATCATGCGCTGATGCCGCTGCCCGTGCCGCTGCTCGGGCTGGCGGTGGTCGCGGGCGCCTATACCTGCGGCGGCGCGAACTGGACGGCCTATTTCGCGGGCGAGATGGTCGACGCCGAACGCCGCATCGGCCGGGTGATCGCCTGGATCAGCCCGCTCGCCGCGTTCAGCATCGGCGCGCCGCTGATCCTGGCGCTGCTCGCGACGCCCGATCTCGCCGCGATGCTCGCCAGCGACGCCCCGCTCGCGACCTTCCTCCAGCAGACGACGAGCCCGGCGGTCGCGACCCTCATCAACGTCGGCGTGCTGCTGGCGATGTTAAACGCCGCCATCGCGGTGCTGATGGGGCTCGGCCGGCTGGTCTATGCGACGGGGCGAGACCGGGTGTGGCCGCGCGCGATCGGCGAGCGGCTCGGCCGGCTGCACCCGACGACGCACGCGCCGGTAAACGCCACGATCGCGCTCGGCGTCGTCGCGGTGGCGATGATGGCGCTGGGCGAGCGCATCCTGCTGGTGCTGGTGTCGAACCAGCTCATCCTCGAGTTCCTGCTGCTCGGGCTCGCGGCGCTGGTCGGGCGGCGGCGGCGGCTGACGGGGGTCCATCACCGCACCCCGCTCCACCCCGTCGTGCCGGTGCTCGCGATCGTCGTGGCGGCGGCGCTGGCGGTCGCCAACTGGTTCGACCCCGCATCGGGCCGCCCGAGCCTGTTCGTCCTCGCCGCGATCGTCGCGCTCAGCATCGTCTACGAGCGCGTGCTGGCGCGCCGCGCCGGCCACGCCCCGGCTGTCGCGGGCAACGCCGAGCCGCTATAGTTTCGCCGTCCAGTCAGGGGAGCCGCCATGACCGATTCGCCGCACGCCGCCGCGTCCCCCGACCAGGTCTTCACGTCCGACGTGCACACGAGCTGGGGGATCGAGATCGGCCGTCTGCGCCTCGCGGTGACGCGCACCCGCGACGCGCGGACGGTCGGGCGCGCCGTCGCGCCGCCCCGGCCGGTGCCGCGCGCCGCCAGCCCCTTCGCGGCCGGCGCGCTGGCGGGCATGGGCGCGGTCGCGTTGCTGGTGGTCGGCGCGAGCGCCGAGCGTCCCTCGGCCGGATCGGATCGCTACATGATCAGCGTTCCCGTCCCCGGCCCCGCCGTGCGCCACCTCGCCCGCCCCGCCCCGCGCAAGCGGGCTCCCGGCCGCGCCACCCCGCCCGCCGCCGCGCTCGCTGGCGATCCGTCAGGCGAAACCTTCGACGCCGGCGACGAGCCCTATGTCGCCAGGGCGATGGCGACCGGCGCGTTCCAGGAATGGGAGGATGCCGCCGGCCAGCGCCGTTTCCTCACCGCCGGCCCGGCGCGCTTCGCCGACGGCCGCTCCTGCCGCGCCATGGCGCTGCTGGTGCGGCTGGCGGAGGGTGGCAGCCACGTCCGCTCCGCGCAACGCTGCACCACCGGGCCCGTCAGCGACGCACCGCCCCCCGACGTCGTCGCGGAACCCGCGAACTAATCCGCTGTCCTACACGGCCGGGCCTCGTCATGCCGGCCCCGATGCCCGATATGCGCCTTTCGCATTCTCTCACCCGTACGCGCGCAGCAATTGCGGCGGATCGCCTCAACTTCCTCAACCTGTCTCGCGCGCGCGCGCGGGAGGGTGCGACCTTTGTGACTTTTGGGGCCGCCCGGTCAGGCCATGCTGACGAGCAGCTTGTCGATCCGCCGTCCGTCCAGATCGACGATCTCGAACCGCCAGCCCTGTTGGACGAAGCTCTCGCCCTCGTGCGGCAATCGCCTCAGCGCCGCCAGCGCCAGCCCCGCCACGGTCGCGTAATCGCGGTCCTCGGGCAGGTCGATGCCGAGCCGGTCGGCGAGCGCGTCCGCCGCCATCGTGCCCGCGACCAGCAGCGAGCCGTCGTCGCGCTCGACCACCGAGGGTGCGTCGTCGGGATGGGTGTCCGACGCGAACTCGCCCGCGATCGCGGCGAGCAGGTCGGCGGGTGTCACGATGCCCTCGAAATGCCCGTATTCGTCATGGATCAGCGCCATCGGCACGTCCGCCTCGCGCAGCGCCACCAGCGCGTCGAGCGCGTCGATCTGGTCGATCACCACCGGCGCCTTGCGCATCAGCCGCGCCAGATCCAGCGCCTCGCCCCGGAACAGCGCACCGGCCACGTCGCGCGCCTGGACGACGCCGATCACCGCGTCGATCGAGCCGTCGCCCACCGGCAGCCGCGTATGCGCGCTGCCCAGCAGCCGCTCGCGCACCGCGTCGGCGTCGAGGTTGAGGTCGATCCAGTCGACCTCGGTGCGCGGCGTCATCACCTCGCGCACCGGCCGGTCGGCGAGCCGCACCACGCCCGAGATGATCGACCGCTCATGCTCCTCGATCACGCCGGACTTGCTCGCCTCGGCGACGATCAGGTGCAGCTCCTCGGCGGTGACATGCTCGTCGCTCTCGCGGCTCAGCCGCAGGATGCGGAACACCAGCGCGCTGGCGCGGTCGAGCAGCCAGACGATCGGCGCGGCGGCACGCGACAGCCATTTCATCGGCGGCGCGAGCACCGCGGCGATCGGCTCGGGCGAGCGCAGCGCGATCTGCTTGGGCACCAGCTCGCCGACGATCAGCGACACGATCGTCGTCGCGCCGATCACCAGCGCGAACCCCAGCGTCTGCGCGGTCTCGGCCTCGACCCCGAGCCGCGCCAGCCGCGCCCCGACCGGCCCGCCGAGCCGCTCGCCGGAGAAGGCGCCGGCCAGCGTCGCGATCAGCGTGATGCCGACCTGCACCGTCGACAGGAAGCGGTTGGGGTCCGCGCTAAGCTCCAGCGCCACCCGCGCGCCGCGCTTGCCGCCCCGCGCCATCGCCTCCAGCCGCGCCTTGCGCGACGACACGATCGCGAGTTCGCTCATCGCGAACACGCCGTTGAGCGCGATCAACGCTAGGATGACAGCCACGTCGAGCCAGGGAAATGGGGGGAGCGGCGCCATGGGGTGCAGGGGCGTTGTGGCGGAAAGCGAGGCGGGCCACAAGGTATCACCCTCACCCTTTCGGCGGCCTCGCCGCCTGTTCCCTCTCCCATTGGGAGAGGGAGGGAGGCGCACAGCGCCGGAAGGGTGAGGGTGAGGGCCCTACCGCCGCGCCTGAAAGAACCCCCGCAGCAGCGCCGCCGCCTCGGCCTCGCCGATGCCCGGATACACCTCCGGCCGATGATGGCACGTCGGTTGCGCGAAGAAGCGCGCGCCATGCTCCACCGCCCCGCCCTTCGGATCGCTCGCCCCGTAATAGAGCCGGCGGATACGCGCGTGCGCGATCGCCCCGGCGCACATCGCGCACGGCTCCAGCGTCACCCACAGGTCGCAATCCGCCAGCCGCTCGCGCCCCAGCGCGCCCGCGCTCTCGCGGATGACGCGCATCTCGGCGTGCGCGGTCGGGTCGTGCAGCGTCCGCGGCGCGTTGGCGGCGACCGCGATCACCGCCCCGTCGCGAACCAGCGCCGCGCCGACCGGCACCTCGCCCGCCGCCGCCGCCATGCGCGCCGCCGCCAGCGCCCGCGCCATCGGCTCGGGCAGCGGGAACGGGCGTGGCGTCAAGGGGTGATCTGGTTCCCGGCCGCCGGCTCGCCCGGCTTCTGCACGTCGATCGTCGGCACGGTCACCGTGCGCTCCTTCTTGCCCAGCGTCACCCGGCCGACATCGGCATGGACCGTCGGGGCGACCACCTGGCCGGGCGTTCCCGACAATCGGATGACGCCGAAATACAGCAGGCCGGCCACCACGAGCACGGCCAGCGCGAGAAGAGTCAGGATCGCGCGCATATTTATCCCCTATCGAACGGTTCGTATCCGTAACAACGCAATGCCCCGCGCCGGGTTGCAAGGTTGACGCGCCGGCCCCTTCCCGTTAAGCGCGCCGACTTTCCGGACTATACCGGAACCCAGGCAGAAACTCAGGATTCAGATCATGTCGCGCATCTGCGAGCTGACCGGCAAGGGCCGGCAGGTGGGGAACAACGTATCCCACGCCAACAACAAGACCAAGCGCACCTTTCTGCCGAACCTGCAGAACGTGACGCTGATCTCCGATTCGCTGGAGCGGTCGGTGCGCCTGCGCGTGTCGACGCACGGCCTGCGCTCGGTCGAGCATAATGGCGGGCTCGACAACTGGCTGGTCAAGACCTCCAACGACAAGCTCTCGCTGCGCTGCCGCCGCCTGAAGCGCGACGTCGCCAAGAAGCTCGCGACGGCGACGGCATAAGCGCGGCGCCGTCCATGTCGGCGGTGGCTTTGCCGCCGCCCTGGCCACGGCAATCAATTCAGCCGGAACTTGAGCAGGTAGCTCAGCCGCCACGGGCTCAGATCGTTGTCCGACGTCAGCCAGACCACGGTCCTGCCCTGCTCGACCGTCGCCGCCACGCCCTCGAAGTTCTCGTGGACCAGCGGCGGCGCCAGCCGGGCGATCTCCGTGCCGCGCACCAGCGCCCCGGCACGGATCCGGGCGGGGTCGATCGTCACCAGCGCGCTCTCGAAGCGCATCGGCAACCCCCACCAGCGATTGACCACCAGCAGCCGACCGTCGGGTAGCTGCGTCACGTCGCTCGGATCGCAGCCCGCCGGCGGCAGATAGCGGAAGCGGAACGCCGGCCGCCCGCCCAGCGTCGGGTCCCCCGCGAACACCAGGGCCTCGCGCCCCGGCCCCCTCGTCGCCTCCTCGGCGATGACGAGGAACCGCCCGTCGCGTAGCCGCGCCATCGATTCGGGGCCGCCGTTCGACCGCCACCGCCGCATCGCCGCCGGCCGCACCATGCGCTCGGCCCGCGCGAAACCCGCGGCGTAGCGCCAGATCGCGTTGGCGCGCTCGAACCCCACCCAGCGCTGGCCCGAACGCGGGTCGACCGCCATCGACTCGCTGTCACGATCGCGCTTGTCCCAGCCGGCGCCGGGGCCGCCGGGCAGATCGGCGAAGCGCGGCTCGCTCACCTGCCCCCGTCGATCGAGCCGGAAGGCGACGATATTGCCGCCGTCGCTCAGCAGCGTCACCCGGTCGCCGATCACCGACAACGACGAGAAGCCGCCGAACGCCGGGTCGGGGCTCGCCAGCGCCACGCCCCCCAGATAGGTCAGCGCGCCGACCCGCCGCCGGGCGACGTCATCCGGATCGAGCGGCACCCGCGCCGCCGTTACCGTCGCCTTGTGTCCCAGTTCGGGCAGCCGCTCGTCGCCCGTCCAGCCCGGAGCTATGCCAAGCACGCCGACGATCACGGTCAGGACGGTGGTCGCTCTGCGCATCCCGCGCGCTTCTAGTCGCTGGCAGCACCAGCGGAAGCCTGAACCGCCGATAACGGGGACATTCAGGGTCGGCTCAACGCGAATCACCCATAAGCCTCGCCATGGTGACGGCCCCCGCCGCCACCGATCGAGTCCGGGAGACCCGCGATGTTCAAGATGCTGACCCTCTCCGCCGCGACGCTCGCGATGGGCGCCGGCGCGCTCCTGCCCGCGACCGGCGCCGACGCGCAGCGCTATCGCGGCTCCTCCTACGATCGCTCGTACAACGACCGCCGGTATAACGATGGCTACGATGCCCGCACCTATCGCGGCGACGACGGCTCCGCCCGCTACCGGACCGTCCGCAAGTGCAGCGACGGCACCACCGGCGCGATCGTCGGCGCGATCGCGGGCGGCCTGCTCGGCCGCGTGATCGACAGCCGCGGCGACCGCGCGGTCGGCACCATCCTGGGCGGCGCCGGCGGCGCGCTCGCCGGCCGCGCCATCGAGCGCAGCGGGTCGAAGGACGCCGCCTATCAGGGCCGCTGCTACCGCTGACCCGGCGCCAATTCAGTTTCGCGTAGCGTATCGAGTTCCCCCGCGTGGCGTTTGGGGGCGTGGGGGTCGGCCGTTGGAAGACGGTCGGCCCCCTAGTGTTTCGTCATGCCGGCCTTGACGGGCTCCGCTTGGCGGCCCCGCGGCCGAGCAGGCTGGCGCGCGGCGTTGCCGCGCAGCGGCGCGGACGTCGCCGCGCCTCCAGCCGTCAATACATATGCTGCCCTCCATTGATCGACAGCGTGCTCCCCGTCACGAACCCCGCATCCTCCGCCACCAGAAACGCCACCCCCCGCGCGATCTCCTGCGCCTGGCCGAGCCGCCCGACCGGGATCCGCGCCACGATTTTGGCCAGCACGTCCGCCGGCACCGCCGCCACCATATCCGTATCGATATAGCCCGGCGCGATCGCGTTGACCGTGATGCCGAAGCGCGCGCCCTCCTGCGCCAGCGCCTTGGTGAAGCCGTGGATGCCCGATTTCGCGGCGGCGTAATTGACCTGGCCGTATTGCCCCGCCTGGCCGTTGATCGAGCCGATATTGACGATCCGCCCCCAGCCGCGCGCCTTCATCCCGGGAAACACCGCTTTGGCCATCGTGAAGCAGCCGCCCAGATTGGTGTCGAGCACCTCGTCCCACGCCTGCTTGTCCATCCGCATCAGTGTGGAATCGCGGGTGATGCCGGCATTGTTGACGACGACGTCGACCGGCCCCAGCTCGGCCTCGACCTGCGCGACCCCCGCCTGCGTTGCGTCATAGTCGCCGACGTCCCATCGATACGCCGTGATGCCGGTGCGTTCGCTGAAGGCTTGGGCGCGCTCGTCGTTGCCGGCATAGGTCGCCGCGACCGTCATCCCCGCGTCCCTCAGCGCCAGGCTGACCGCCTCGCCGATGCCTCGCGTGCCGCCCGTCACGATCGCCACTCGCGCCATGTGCCTCTCCTTATCTTGGTTAAGGACAGGCTAGACGCGCGGCACCCAGCCTTCAAGCTCGCGCCCGATCACGTCGCGCAGCATCGCGATGCCGGCCGCGCTATCGTTGAGGCACGGAAGATAGGCGAAGTCCGTCCCGCCGGCGTCGAGGAAGCTCTCGCGCCCGCGGATGGCGAGCTCCTCCAGCGTCTCCAGGCAATCGGCCGAGAAGCCCGGGGCGATCAGCACCACGCGCTTCACGCCCTGCCCCGGCAGCGCCTCGAGCGTCGTGTCGGTCGCGGGCTCCAGCCATTTGGCGCGGCCGAAGCGCGACTGGAAGGTCACGACCAGTTCCCGCCCGAGCGCCTCGGCGAGCAGCCGCCCGGTCTTCTGGCAATGGCAATGATAGGGATCGCCCATCTCCAGCGTGCGCTGCGGCATCCCGTGGAAGCTGGCGATCACCGCGTCGGGCGCGAACGGCAGCGCCGCCAGCCCCTCCTCCACCGACGCCGTCAACGCGCCGATATAGGCCGGATCGTCGTGATAGGGGGGCAGCGTCCGCAACGCCGGCTGCCACCGCATCCCGGCCAGCACCTCGAACGCCTTGTCGTTGGCGGTCGCCGTCGTCGCCGCGCAATATTGCGGATAGAGCGGCGCCAGCAGGATACGCTCGCAGCCGGCGTTCTTCATCGCCGCCAGCCGCTCGGCGATCGACGGCCGGCCATAGCGCATCGCCCAGTCGACCAGCACGCCGGGGCCCCACGCGTCCTTCAGCGCCGCCGCCTGCCGCGCGGTGACGGCGGCGAGCGGCGAGCCGGCGTCGGTCCACACCTGGTTATAGGCATGGGCCGACTTCTTCGGCCGCGTCGTCAGCACCAGTCCCCGCAAGATCGGCTGCCACACCAGCCAGGGCAGTTCTACCACGCGCCGGTCGGACAGGAACTCCGCCAGATAACGCCGCACCGCGCCGACATCGGCTCCATCGGGCGTACCGAGGTTGATGAGCAGCACGCCGACGCGCCGGGGCGGAATGGCAGGATGGTCGGCGGGCGGCAGCATCGTGCCCTCCGTAACGGCGGAAACGGTCGACGGATACCGTCGCGCTCTTCGCCTTGGCATTCGTGTTGCCTGGCGCGTTGTTGGCCGACGTGTGCTTTCGCCCAGTTGCGGACGTCAGGTCCATCGCCGAGCTTCCCGAAACATGACGTTCGGTCAGCGCAAGGTTTGGGGATCAGCAATCTGACCGGGGTGACTGTAGCTAAGCGCGGAAAGTGGAGGCGCGCATGTCACGGGTATGCCGTTGCGCTGCCGCTGCCCGTCATCGACGCACTCACCCTCCACTCACTTTGCCTTTTTCGCCGTCCGCTCGCGCGCCTGCGCCAGACTGGCGGTGAATATGGGCGCGTCGGGATCGTTGCTGGCGGTCGCCAGTCGCACCGCCTGCTCGCGCTCGTGCAGCCCTTCCGCATCCATGCCGCTTGCCTCCAGCCCATCCGCCAGGCTGTCGCGCGCATTGGCGGAGACCGGGTGCTGGCCCTTACGCGAGCCAGCTTGCTCCCTTGCTGGAGACCTCAAGCATGGGAGTTGCGGTCAGTCGACGCCAAGGTGTGAAGCGCTGATCATATTCCACTAGCACGTAGGAACGAACGCAGGTTCGCCAACTCGTGCAAGGGGCCCGATTGGGCGGCTCATCCTAGGGCAAGGCAGCTAGTCGTCGCATTTCGGCCTGCGCCTCTCCTTTCGTGGCAAACGCCGCGCCGGGCTCCCCGTGCAGGTCGTCTTCAATGGCGAACATAATCGCTTCCTGCCCGGTGGGGTGCTCCGGTGCAACGTCCGCTTTCCACCACAAGCCGCCATTCGCCTGCATCAAGCCAATGGCAGCGTTCGAAGCCGCTGCCCCGTCGCCGACGCCAGCGCGTTCGCCACCGCCGGGGCGACGACCGGCACGGCGAGCTCGCTGACCCCGCCCGGCGCCTCCTCGCTCGCGATCAGCTCGACGGTGATGTCCGGCGTATCGGCCAAGCGTGGCAAGCGGAGGTCCCCGAGGTCGTTGGCGGTCGGCAGGTTCCTCGCATAGCCCGTCGCCGCGCCGAGCGCGGTCGCCAGCCCGAACACCAGCCCGCCCTCGATCTGCTGGCGCACCAGCCCCGGATTGACGACGCGCCCGCAATCGACCGCCGCCACCAGCCGCTCGACCACCGGCCGGCCCTCCTCCAGCCGCGCCTCCGCCATCACCGCGATCGCGCTGCCCCGGAAGCGCCAGCAGGCGATGCCCTGCCCGCTCCCGGCAGCACCGCCGTCCCAGCCGCCCAGCGACGCCGCCGTCGACAGGCAGCGGGCGAGGCGCGGATCGCCGCCGAGCATGCCGATGCGATACGAGACCGGCTCCTGGTTCGCGCCGTGCGCCACCTCGTCGAGGAAGCTCTCGGTGAAGAAGCAGGTCCAGCCATGCGCCCCGCCGCGCACATGGCCGTCGGGCAGGCCCAGCGCCGCTTCATGCCAGTCGACGGCAAGGGCGGGCAACCGATACGGCGTCTCCGCGCCCGCCACCGCATAACGATCCTCGCCGCCGGGCCAATGCAGCGCGTCGGGCGCGAGCTGCCGCCGCAGCGCCGCCCCGGTCGCCGGCGCCGCGATCTGCGCGCGCCACGCCGCGACCGAGCCGCCCGCCGCCAGCCGCGCCGACATCAGCGACGCCGCCGCCGGCCGCACCCGCCCCTGCCGCAGCGCCTCGCCGCGCGACCAGACCAGACAGACGGGGCGTTTCAGCTCGACCGCGAGCACCGCCGCCTGCTCGGCCACACGAGTGTCCAGCGCCTGCCCGAACGACCCGCCGATCATCAGCGGATGGACCACCACCGCATCCTCGGCCAGCCCCGCCGCCCGCGCCGCCGCCGCGCGCGCCAGCCCCGGCGCCTGTGTCGCCAGCCACAACTCCAGCCGGCCGTCATGATAATGGGCGGTGGCGCCGGGCGTCTCGATCGGCGCCTGCACCGCCGCCCTGACGTCATAGCGCGCGGTGACGAGGCCGGTGCCGGCGAGCAGCTTGTCGGGCTCGCCCCCCGTCGCCATCCGCTCGCCGTCGCGTTTCAGGGCGGCGTCGAGCTCGCGCGTGATGCTTGCGTCATCGACCGTGACCCCGCGCGTCTCGAACCGGGGCGCCATCGCGTCGAGCGCGCGTTCGGCCGCCCAGCCCGTCGTCGCCACCGCCGCCACCCAGCGCGGGTTCTCGACCACCGCCACCACGCCCCGGACGCGGTCCGCCGCCGCCTTGTCGACCCGCACCAGCCGGCTGTCGCCGATCGGCCCCGCCCGCACCGCCGCATGGACCATGTCGGGCAGGCGGATGTCGCCCGCGAAATTGGCCGACCCGTCGACCTTGGCGGGCGCATCGAGCCGGGGCAGCGCCTTGCCCGTCAGCTTGCCCGCGCCGGCGACGCCGATCGGCAGCGGCTCGGGCAGTTTCTCGCCCGCCGCCTCGGCCGCCAGCGCGGCGAAGCGCAATCGCTGCTTGCCATGGATGACGAAACCCGCGTCCACCACGCACGCCCGCCAGTCCGCGTCCCAGCGCCGCGCCGCCGCCCGGCACAGCAGCGCCCGCGCCGCCGCGCCCGCGCGCTGGCACTCGACTTCCCACTGCCGCACCGACGACGAGCCCCCGGTCAACCCCAACCCGATCGGCCCCGCCTCGCGCCACCGCGACGGCGCGCTGCCGGTCAGCTCGGCCAGCGCCAGCGGATTGCCGTACAGCGGGTTCAACGGCGCGGGCTCGACCCCGACCGTTCGCCAGTCCGCCCCCAGTTCGTCCGCGACGATCTGCGCCAGCGCCGTATAGACCCCCTGCCCATGCTCCGCCTGCGGCACCGCGACGACGACATGCCCGTCGTCGCCGATCTTGAGCCACGCCCCGAACACCGTCTCGCCGGCCGCGCCGACGAGGTTCGGCGCGTACCGCCGGGGCCACAGCCGCCACCCCACGACCAGCCCCACCCCGATACCGCCGGTCACGAGCAGGGTGCGGCGGTCGAGCGTCATGGCATGGGGTTAGCGGAGCCTCACTCCTTCGTCACCCCGGCCGAAGTGCCGGGGTCGACGTCCTTGACGTCATACCATCGGCGCCAGAGGGCATGGCTCGAAACGGGCGTGGAGGCCGGCATTGCGGCCGGGGTGACGATCAATATTCCGAGGCCCACATCGCCCGATACCGCGCCCGCAGGCCGACCTTGTCGATCTTCTCCGTCCCCAGCCGCGGCAGCGCGTCGGCCGCCAGCCAGATCCGCGCCGGCACCTTGAAGGCCGCGATATGCTCCTTGAGGAACGCCTGCAGCCCCGCCTCGTCCAGCGCCGCGCCATCGGCGAGATGGACCACCGCCCCCGGCACCTCGCCGAGCCGCTCGTCGGGCAGCCCGAACACCGCCGCCTCGGCGACGCCGGGATGTTCGTACAGCGCCGCCTCGACCTCCTGGCACGAGATGTTCTCGCCGCCCCGGATGATGATGTCCTTCTTGCGGTCGACGATGAACAGATAGCCGTCCTCGTCCAGATACCCGATATCCCCGGTCAGGAAGTATCCGTCCGCCGTGAACCCCGCCGCCGTCGCCTCGGGCCGCCCCCAATATTCGCTGAAGTTCGCCGCCGAGCGGATCGCCACCTCGCCGCGCTGCCCCGTCGCCACCGCCCGCCCGCCATCGTCGAGGATCGCCAGATCGACCAGCGGCCGCGACGGCAGCCCGGCCGAATTGGGCTTGGCGAGGTAATTGTCGCGCCAATTGCCCGTGCCGACGCCGTTGGTCTCGGTCAGCCCATAGCCGATCAGCGGCGCGCCGCCGCCCTTGGGCCCGCCCATCTCCTCCTTGATCCGCTTGACATGCTCGACCGGCCGGGGCGCGCCGCCGGCGGCGAAGTCGGTGACCGTCGACAGGTCATAGTCGTGCCGCCTGGGATGCGTCAGGATCTCGAAGCTCATCAGCGGCACGCCGACGAAATAGCTGATCCGCTCCCGCTCGATCAGCCGCATCGCCTCCTCGGCATCCCATTTCGGCATCAGCACCAGCTTGCGCCCCATCGCGAAGCTCTGGAGGAACACCGGCACCTCGGCGGTGACATGGAACAGCGGCACGTTGAGCAGCGTCGAGGGCTGCTCGCCGCTCGCCACGCCGTCCTCGGTCGCCAGCCCCAGCATCATCAGCGCCTGCGCCAGGTAGTTGAAGATGGCCTGCAGCACCGCGCCATGCGTCGAGATCGCGCCCTTGGACTGGCCCGTCGAGCCGCTCGTGAACAGGATCGTCGCCCAATCCGCCGCCGCCAATGCCGGCAGCGCCGCCTCCCCCGCCAGCGGCGCGATCGCGTCGGCGAGCGGCAGCGTGTCGTCGAGCTCGACCGTCGCCGGCAGCCCCTCGACCGCCGCCAGCCGCTTCATCCTCGGCCCGTCCGCGACGATCAGCGAGCAGGTAACCTCGTGCACCGCCGCCGCCAACTCCTCGGCCTGCCACCAGCCGTTCAACAGCGTCGCCACCCCGCCGGCGATCAGCACGCCCATGTACGTCGCGATCCACGCCGGCGAGTTGCGCATCGCGATCCCGACCCGGTCGCCGCGCGTCACCCCGCGCGCGACCAGCCCCTGCGCCACCCGCACCGCCTGGGCATGGACCTCGGCATAGGTCAGCCGCTCGGCCCCGGCGACGAGGAAGGTCTTGTCGCCGTGCTCGGCCGCGTAATGCGCCATATAGGCGGGCAGCGACGGCGGCGCGGCGGCGATCGTGGGCAGCGTCACCCCCCAGCGCGAGGGCATATCGGCCAGCGGCAGCGCGCCGCCCGGGCCGGTCAGCCCGGCCATCGCCGCCGTCATCCGCTGGTCGAGTACAGTCGGCATCTCTCTCTCCGCTTGGTCTTACCTGTTTCGCGCCTTATGCAAGCCGCGATGCCTGGGGGAAAGCCTTGATCCTGCCCGTCCTTGCCGCCGCCGTCACGACCGTGGGCGACCCCGCCGGTCATGTCCGCTTCGCCGATCTCGGGCTCCACCCCGACATCTTCACGATCGGCTTCTTCACGTTGCGCTGGTACAGCCTGGCGTACATCGCCGGCATCGTCGTCGGCTGGTGGTATCTCCTGAAGCTGCTGGCCCAGCCCGGCGCGCCGATGGCGCGGCGTCATGCCGACGATCTCGTCTTCTACGCGACGCTCGGCATCATCCTGGGCGGGCGCATCGGCTATGTGCTGTTCTACGCGCCCGACATGATCCTCCACCCCTTGCGCATCCTGCGGCTGTGGGACGGCGGGATGAGTTTTCATGGCGGTGTGATCGGCACTTCGCTCGGCCTCATCCTGTTCGCGCGCAAGCACGGGCTGAACTGGCTGCGCATCCACGATTACGTCGCGGCCGGCGTCCCCTTCGGCCTGTTCTTCGGCCGCCTCGCCAATTTCGTGAACGGCGAGCTGTGGGGCAGCCCGTCCAGCGCGCCCTGGGCGATCGTCTTCGAGCGCACCGTCGCCTTTCCGCTTGCCGAGCCGGCGCGCCACCCGAGCCAGCTCTACGAGGCGGGGCTGGAGGGCATCGTCCTGTTCGCGCTGCTGTGGTTCGCCTTCTGGCGCACCAGGGCGCGCTACGAGCCGGGCAAGCTCGTCGGCCTCTTCATCCTCGGCTATGGCGTCGCGCGCTATCTCGTCGAGTTCGTCCGCGAGCCCGACCACCAATATGCCGCCAGCGCGATCCTCGGCACCCCGGGCCTGCACATGGGTCAGCTCCTGTGCCTGCCGATGATCCTCGGCGGCGCGTATCTGGTCGCGACTTCGGCGGGCAGGCGGCAGCGGGTGGAAGGAACCTGGGGCACGGAGAGCGTCGCGTGACCGTCGTCATGCCGGGCTCGTCCCGGCGTCCACCGTCGCACTAGGCTTTCGGCCCGATGCTCCTTCCGAACGTGGATGCCGGGACAAGCCCGGCATGACGGAACTCGCCGACCGCCTCGCCCGCGCGATCACGCTGGCCGGCCCGATCCCGCTCTCGCACTTCATGGCCGCCGCCAACACCCATTATTACGCCACCCGCGATCCGCTCGGCGCGGCGGGCGACTTCGTCACCGCGCCCGAGATCAGCCAGATGTTCGGCGAGCTGATCGGCCTGTGGTCCGCCGACCTGTGGGACCGCGCCGGCCGCTCCGCCATCGCCTGGGTCGAGCTCGGCCCCGGCCGCGGCACCCTCGCCGCCGACGCGCGCCGGGCGATGGCCAAGGCGGGACTCGCACCCCCGATCCACTGCGTCGAGACCAGCCCGATGTTGCGCGCCGCCCAGGCCGAGCGCCTGCCCGATGCGCTTTGGCACGACGACCTCTCGACCTTGCCCACCGACCGGCCCATGATCGTCGTCGCCAACGAGTTCTTCGACGCGCTCCCCATCCGCCAGCTCGTGCGCGGGCCTGAAGGCTGGCGCGAGCGGCTGGTCGCCTGTCAGGACACGCTGTTCCTTCCCCTCGCCGGCAAGCCCGTTCCCGACGAGGTCCTGCCGGCGAGCCTGCGCGACGCCCCCCCCGGCGCGGTCCTCGAAACCTCCCCCGCCGCCGTCACGCTGATGCGCGACCTCGCCGCCCGCCTCGCCAAGCAAGGCGGCGCGCTGCTCGCGATCGATTACGGCTATGAAGGCCCCGCGCTCGGCGACACGCTCCAGGCGGTGCGCGGCCATTCGTACGCCAACCCGTTCGACACCCCCGGCGAGCAGGATCTGACCGCGCATGTCGATTTCACCACGCTCGCCGCCGCCGCCCAGGCCGGGGGTGCCGTCGTCTGGGGGCCGGTCGACCAGGGCGAATGGCTGGTCAGGCTCGGCATCGACCAGCGTGCCGCCATCCTCGCCCGCGCCGCGCCCGACCGCGCCGACCACCTCGCCGCCGACCGCGTGCGGCTGGTGGTGGAGATGGGGACGCTGTTCAAGGCGCTCGCGGTGACGGCGCCGGGTTGGCCGGAGCCGGCGGGGTTTGCCTGATCCTCCGTCACCCCGGCCCCTTTCGACGCCGCCTGCGGCGTCGCTCAGGACAGGCTTGAGCCGGGGTCCATGTTCGCCCAGGTGATGCCGCCGGAAGCTGTTCATACGGTATGACGCATCCCGAATTGGACCCCGGCTCAAGGCCGGGGTGACGAAGGAAAATAATGATCACCTACCGCGACGCCCTTCCCACCGACGGCGCCGATCTCGACACCTTCGCCCGCGCGATCTGGATCGAGACCTTCGGCCACGCCTCCTCCGAGGAAGATGCCAATGCCTATCTGGCAACCGCTTATGGTCCGGTCGGTGCGTTGCTCGCCGACCTCGAATCGGGGACGATGCACTTCCATGTCGCCGTGCGCGATGGAGCCATCGTCGGATATGCGCGGCTCGGCGTGCCCTGGCTCCCGGACGCGGAGCCCGAGGCGAAACAGCTCAGCCAGATCTATGTCGCCGGCGACCTGCACGGGGCTGGCGTCGGCCACGCGCTGCTCGATTGGGCGATCGAAACCAGCCGCGCGGCCGGCGCGCGCGTGCTGCTCCTGACGGTCTGGGAGCACAACGATCGCGCCTATCGCTTCTATCAGAAGCGCGGCTTCGCCTATGTCGGCGACTATGCGTTCCGCGTCGGCGAGCAGATCGATACGGACCACATCCTGCGGCTGGCGCTGTAATCTTTCCCCTCGTCACCCCGGGCTTGACCCGGGGTCCCGCTACCTTGACCCGAACTCCAAGAAGCGGGACCCCGGGTCAAGCCCGGGGTGACGAGGAGCTGAATCTTGCCCGATCCGATCGACCTCATCCCAGCCCGCGCCCTGACCGGCCTCCCCCACGGCTTCCTCGGCCGGCGCGGGGGCGTCTCCACCTGCATCGCCGCCGGGCTGAACGTCGGCCTCGGGTCCGCCGACGACCCGCAAGCCGTCGCCGAAAACCGCCGCCGCGCTACCGACGCGGTGCTGCCCGGCGCGACGCTCGTCACCTGCTATCAGGTCCACGGGCGCGACGTCGCCACCGTCGCCCGGCCGTGGCCCGACGCCGCCCGCCCCCGTGCCGACGCGCTGGTCACCGACCGCCCCGGCCTGCTGCTCGGCATCCTCACCGCCGATTGCGCGCCCGTCCTGCTCGCCGACCGGACCGCCGGCGTCGTCGGCGCGGCGCACGCCGGCTGGAAGGGCGCGCTCGCCGGCGTCACCGATGCGACCATCGCCGCAATGGCGGCGCTCGGCGCCGACCGCGCGCGCATCGCCGCCGCGATCGGCCCCTGCATCGCGCGCGCCAGCTACGAGGTCGACGACGCCTTCCGCGCCCGCTTCGCCGCCGCCGACCCGGAAAACGAGCGCTTCTTCACCGACGCGAGGCCCGGCCATCACCGCTTCGACCTCGAAGCCTATGTCGCCCACCGCCTCGCCGCCGCCGGCATCGCCCGCGTCGAGGCGCTCGGCCTCGACACCTATGCCGACGGCGCGCGCTTCTACAGCTTCCGCCGCGCGACGCATCGCGGCGAAGCGGACTACGGCCGCCAGATCGCGCTGATCGGATTGGGCATCTGACGAAACATCCTGTCCTACAGGATGCCCGATCGGGTCCTGTCCACGCATGACAGGCGGCATCGATCATCGGCACGCATCGCCGTTGCGGCCAGACGATTACGCCTCAACTTACCCTGAACTTCCAGGCTCGGGGTCGCCGGGGTCGATGCGTTTATGCCTCAACTTAGCCTCAACTTCCGCCCACTGTGCGGTTCGGCTAGGGCCGGCGCTTAGGAGAGTTTCCATGCCCGATACCCCCAACGAGACCGAAGCCGACATCACCGGCGGCGTCGCCGCCCCCGCCCCCGCGCACGACACCCCGCGTGCGATCGGCGCGCGCAAGCTCAAGCCCTCGACGTTGATGATGGGCCACGGCTTCGACCCCGCCTTGTCCGAAGGCTCGCTCAAGCCGCCGATCTTCCTCACCTCCACGTTCGTTTTCCCCAACGCCGCCGCCGGCAAGCGCCATTTCGAGGGCGTCACCGGCAAGCGTCCCGGCGGCGCCGAGGGCCTCGTCTATTCGCGCTTCAACGGCCCCAACCAGGAGATCCTGGAGGACCGCCTCGCCGTCTGGGAAGAGGCGGAGGACGCGCTCGCCTTCTCGTCGGGCATGTCCGCCATCGCCACCCTGTTCCTGTCGATGGTCAAGCCCGGCGACACGATCGTCCATTCCGGCCCGCTCTATGCCGCGACCGAGACGCTGATCGCGCGTATCCTCGGCCGGTTCGGCATCCACTGGCTCGACTTCCCGGCGGGCGCGACGCGCGCGGAGATCGACGCGGTGCTCGCCAAGGCCGCGACCGGCAACGTCGCGCTGATCTATCTCGAAAGCCCCGCCAACCCGACCAACGCTCTGGTCGACGTCGAGGCCGTCGCCGCCTCGCGCGACGCGATCTTCGCGGGCCCAAACTTTGCTAACAGGGACAAGCCGCCGATCGCGATCGACAACACCTTCCTCGGCCCGCTGTGGGCGCAGCCGCTCAGGCAGGGCGCGGATATCGTCGTCTATTCGCTGACCAAATATGCCGGCGGCCATTCGGACCTCGTCGCGGGCGGCGTGCTCGGGTCGAAGGCGCACATCGACACCATCCGCTCGATGCGCAACACGATCGGCACGATTACCGACCCGCACACCGCCTGGATGCTGCTGCGCTCGCTGGAGACGCTCGAACTGCGCATGAGCCGCGCCGGCGAAAACGCCGCCAAGGTCTGCGAATATCTCCGCACGCATCCGAAGGTGGAAAAGGTCGGCTATCTCGGCTTCCTGGAGGGCGGCGAGGACGAGCGCCAGGCCGACATCTACCGCCGCCATTGCACCGGCGCGGGCTCGACCTTCTCGCTCTATCTCAAGGGTGGCGAGAAGGAATCCTTCGCCTTTCTCGACGCGCTCAAGATCGCCAAGCTCGCGGTCTCGCTCGGCGGTACCGAAACGCTGGCGAGCCACCCCGCCGGCATGACCCACCTCTCGGTCCCCGACGCCCGCAAACAGGCGCTCGGCATCACCGACAACCTCGTCCGCATCTCGGTCGGGGTCGAGGACGCGGACGATCTGATCGCGGACTTCGAACAGGCGCTGGATGCCATCTGAAGCTCCTCACCCTCACCCTTCCGGCGCTTCGCGCCTCCCTCCCTCTCCCACCGGTAAAGGGAAAGGAGCCGCCGCAGGCGGCGGGAAGGGTGAGGGTGACTTGCTTACCGCCGCCACCCCGACGACACTGATTCGATGACCGACCTCGCCACCTTCATCGCCGGCCTGCCCAAGGCGGAGCTCCACCTCCACATCGAAGGCAGCCTCGAACCCGAACTGATGTTCGCGCTCGCCCAGCGCAACGGCGTCGCGATCCCCTTCGCCAGCGTCGAGGAAGTCCGCGCCGCCTATTCGTTCTCGAACCTCCAGGACTTTCTCGACATCTATTATCAGGGCGCGAACGTCCTCGTCACCGAACAGGACTTCCACGACCTCGCCGCCGCCTATTTCGCCCGCGTCGCGCGCGACGGCGTAGTGCACGCGGAGATCATGTTCGATCCCCAGACGCACACCGATCGCGGCATCGGCTTCGACACCGTCATCGCCGGGCTGCTGTCGGCGATGGCGCAGGCCGAGCGCGACCATGGCATTACCTCGCGCCTCATCCTGAGCTTCCTGCGCCACCTGTCCGAGCAGGAAGCCTTCGCGACGCTGGACCAGGCGACGCCCTGGCTCGACCGCATCGCCGCAGTCGGCCTCGACTCCTCCGAGCTCGGCCACCCGCCGGCCAAGTTCGCCCGCGTCTTCGCCGAGGCCCGCAATCGCGGCCTCAAGCTCGTCGCCCATGCCGGCGAGGAAGGCCCGCCGGAATATGTCCACGAGGCGCTCGACCTCCTCCACATCGACCGGCTCGACCACGGCAACCGCAGCCTCGAAGATCCCGTCCTCACCGCCCGCCTCGCGCGCGAGGGCATGACGCTGACGGTATGCCCCCTGTCCAACGTCGCGCTGTGCAACGTGCCGAGCATCGACGACCATCCCATCGACCGGATGCTGCGCGAGGGGCTGCGCGCGACGGTCAATTCCGACGACCCCGCCTATTTCGGTGGCTATATCGGCGCGAACTACCGGGCCGCCGCCGAGGCGCGGGGGCTGGGCAAGGCCGACCTCGCCCGCCTCGCGCGCAACAGCTTCCTCGGCTCCTTCCTTCCCGACGCCGAGGTGGCGACGCACCTCGCCCGGCTCGACGCGTACGTGGCCGCCGCATGACCCCGGTCTTCACGCCCGTGAGCCACGACCAGCTCGTCGCCGACGTGCTGACGATCGCCGCCGCGCTCGCCACCGACGACTGGCACCCGACCTGCCTGATCGGCGTCGGCCGCGGCGGGCTGGTGCCGGCGGTCTATCTCAGCCACGCCAGCGGCCTGCCGACGCTGAGCTGCGACATGTCGAGCCACGTCAAGGACTTCGCCGACGACGTCCTCGTCCGCCTCGCCGCCCGCACCCGGGCCGGCGAGCGCCTGCTCTTCATCGACGACATCAACGACTCCGGCCGCACCATCGGCCTGCTGCGAAGCGCGCTGGCCGACGCCGGCGCGACCGAAGGCGCGGTCCGATTCGCCACGTTGCTGGACAACATCGCGTCCGCCGAACGCGTCGACTACCGCGCCCGCACGCTCGACCGGACGGTGACGAAGGACTGGTTCATCTTCCCCTGGGAGGCCCTGGCCCCCTCGGAAACGCTCGCCGCCGACGCCGCCGAGGTACCGGAGCGGATCGGGTGACTAATGCGCAGCGACCGCCTCCCCAGGGCGGCAGGAGGTCAATCCCGACGCCGCTTAGCCCACATCGCCCGCGCCGCCGCTACCGCCTCGCCCAACCGCGCCGCCGTCAGCCGCGCCGCGAAGGCCGGGCCGTCGTTCGCGCGCATCCCGGTCAGGACGTCGGGCACCACGCCGGCGACCTCGTTCGACCCGTCCGCCCGGAACCGCACGCAGTCAGGCAGCTCCAGCACCGCGCGGCTGTTCGGCAGCATCGTCGGCGTGCCGCCGCGCGTATGCCCGCACCCCGCGCCGCCGGTGCGCTCGCCCAGCACCACCGCCGCGGCGTTGTCGCGCAGCACCGCGGCGACCTCCTCCGCCGCCGACCAGGTCTCCTGGTTGACGAGCACGATCACCGGCCCGTCCCACGCGCCGTCGCGATAGGGATAGGCATATTGCGCGGGGTTGAAGACCGCCGTCGCCCAGGGCCTGTCGGGCAGGCTCCCCGCCGCCGCGTCGCCGACCAGCCCTGTCGCATAGCCCGCCCGCGCGATCCGCGGCACGCCGGGCCCGGGGGTCCGTTCCGCCTCCACCCGCGCCGCGTCCGCCTCGGCTGTCCAGGCGAGCAGCCGCCGTCGGTCCGCCCCGCGCTCCCTTGTCGCCGCCGCCCGCAATTGCGTCGCCAGATCGCGCCAATAGCCCGCCCAATGCGGCCCCCGCACGAACCCCGTCGCCGCCGAGCGCAACGGCCGCCGCGACAAGGTCCGCGCCGCCACCTCGGCCCAGTCGGTGCCGCCGCCATTATCGGTCAGGTCGACCAGCATTACCGTCGCGCCCGCCGCGCGGAGCCGGTCATAGCTCGCCATCAACTCACGCGTGATTGCGCGGAACGCCTCGGTCAGCACCGCGTCCGCGCACATGTCGTCACACGGCTTGCCCAGCACCTCGGGCACCGCCGCCACTGCCGCGGCGCATTGCTCGGAGAAGGCCTGCGGCGAGAACTCGGGGATGCGGACGATGCCGACCGTCGTCTCGTCGACCGTGACCGTTGCCGCCTCGAACGGCCCCGGCTGCGCGAGCGGCGTCCGCCCCGGCAGCGCCGCCGCGACCCCGGGCTTGGCGCGCCGACGATAGCCCAGCCCCGCGCACAGTTCAGCTGCGGTGCGATAGGTCGCCGGTGCCGCCGGAGCCGCAGCCGGTGCGCCCGCCGGCCAACTCAAATCGACATGCCCGTCGCCGATCCGCTGCACGAAGCGGTCGAACACGCGCCGTGCCCCTGCGTCATCCCCCGCCTGCTTCACCGCCTGTGCGGTCCGAGCAAGGAGCGCATCCAGATCGACCCCGCGCTCGTCGCGCAGCCAGTCGAGATTGGCGTATTTCGCCTCGATCGCCTGCCGCATCGCCGCGAGGTCGCCGAGCCACGGCTCGGGATTCCACCCCGGCCCCTGCGCCCCCGCGCTCGCCGCCATCAACGCCAGTCCGGCTACCCACCGCTGCATCCGCGCCTCCCGTACGAGCACGTGTGTATTAGCTTAGCAATACGGTCAAGCGGCGAAGAAACGCCACCTCATGAAAGGCCTGTCCTACAACCACCGACGATGGCAGGCCGGGCAAGGGGGCCGGAAGACCGCCAGGCTCTTTCTCATTCGCTGTCGGCAATACTGCCAACCCCGCGCGTCGGCTGGCCGAACGGCGGCGGCGATAAAGCGATTACGCCTCAACTTAGCCGCAACTTCCGCGCGGCCGACGCTGGCGATCGCGCGCGTCGGCCATACGGCCCCGGGGCGGCAACAAGGCGATTAAGCCTCAACTCAGCCTCAACTTCCGCGCCGGCTACCCATCCCCCACCCGCTCGATGTCCGCCCCCACCGCGCTCAGCTTCTCCTCCAGCCGCTCATACCCCCGGTCGAGGTGGTAGATGCGGCTGACCTGCGTCTCGCCCTCCGCGACCAGCCCGGCCAGGATCAGGCTCATCGACGCGCGCAGGTCGGTCGCCATCACCGGTGCGCCGGTCAGTTTCCGCACGCCGCGCACGACGGCCGTGCGCCCGGCGGTGGTGATGTCCGCGCCCATCCGCGCCAGTTCGGAGACGTGCATGTAGCGGTTCTCGAAGATCGTCTCGGTCAGCACGCTGGCCCCGTCGGCCATGCACAGCATCGCCATGAATTGCGCCTGCATGTCGGTTGCGAACCCCGGATAGGGCGCGGTCGACAGCGTCAGGCATTTCAGCTTGCCGTCGGCGGCGACATGGACGCCGCCCTTGCGCTCCTCGACGCTCACCCCCGCCTCGCGCAGCGCGTCGAGCGTCGCCGCCATGTCCGCCGCGGCGGCCCCGGCCAGCTCGACCTCGCCGCCGGCCATCGCCACCGCGCAGGCATAGCTGCCCGCCTCGATCCGGTCGGGCATCACCGCATAGGTCGCGCCGTGCAGGCGCGCGCGACCGTGGACGGTCAGCGTCTCGGTGCCGATGCCCTCGATCTCCGCCCCCATCGCGACGAGACAACGGCACAGATCGACGATCTCCGGCTCGCGCGCGGCATTGCCCAGCACGACGCTGTCGCGCGCGGTCGACGCCGCCATCAGCGCGTTCTCGGTCGCGCCGACCGACACGACGGGAAAGGTGAACTTGCCGCCGGCCAGTCGCCCGCCCGGTGCGCGCGCCCTGACGTAGCCCGCGCCGAACTCGATCTCCGCCCCCATCGCCTCCAATGCCTTCAGGTGCAGGTCGATCGGCCGGTTGCCGATCGAGCAGCCGCCGGGCAGCGATACTGTCGCCTCCCCCGCGCGCGCCAGCAGCGGCCCCAGCACCAGGATCGACGCGCGCATCTTGCGGACGATGTCGTACGGCGCCTCGGTCGACGTCAGCCGCCCGGCGCGCACCGTCATCACCCGCCCGAACTCCTCGGGCCGCGTCCCCTCGATCGCGGTCGACGCGCCGAGCTGGTTGAGCAGGTGCCCGAAGCTGTCGACGTCGGCGAGGCGCGGCAGGTTGCGCAGCGTCAGCGGCTCGTCGGTCAGCAGCGCACACGGCATCAGCGTCAACGCCGAGTTCTTCGCGCCGGAAATCTGGATACGGCCCTTGAGGCGATTGCCCCCGCGGATGTGGATGCGGTCCATGGAAGCCGCGCATGTGCGCAAAAATCTTTGCGCACAAGACGCGCAAGATCGGGCTGCGGGTCGCACCAGCGAGCCCGCCCAACGTCACGCTGCACGAGCCACCGGCAAGTCACTGATGGGTGCCGGTCCAACAATCGACTACATTTGTAGTTGACGATCTCGGTCCAGGCCGTTAAGTGTGCTATATGACTAAGGCACTCCTTGCGTCCAGCGTTTCGTTGCTCGTCCTGACCGCCGCGCCCGCGTACGCCCAGACCCCGCCCGCCCCCGCGCCGCAAACGCAGGCCGCGCCGGTGACGCGGACCTATCTGCCGGCGGATTTCGCGCGGTTCGCGCCCAAGACCGGCTTCGACATGCTCGCTCAGGTGCCGAGCTTCACCATTCAGACCGCCGACCAGGAGCGCGGCCTCGGTCAGGCGTCGGAGAATGTCCTGATCAACGGCCAGCGCATCGCCGACAAGTCGGGCGGCGCGGTCGAGCAGCTCCGCAAGACCCCCGCCGGCAGCATCGAGCGCATTGACATCGTCGACGCCGCCAGCCTCGGCCTGGCGGGGCTGGTCGGCCAGGTCGCCAACGTCATCGTCACGCAGGCGCGCGCCGGCAGCGGCCAGTTCGAATGGCGGCCCGACGTTCGCGCGCATTACTCGACGCCCAACCTGTTCCGTGGCTCGGCCAGCTACACGGGCAAGCGCGGGTCGGTCGACTATACGCTGTCGGTCGAGGACGACGCCGGCCGCGGCGGGTTCGGCGGGCCGGTCCTCATCACCGCCGCCGACGGCAGGCTCACCGAGCGGCGCGACGAGCTCTTCCATGCCGAATCGGACCTCGTCACCTTCAAGACCCGCTTCGGTATCGACGGCCCCGGCTCGTCGACCGCCCACCTGACGTTGGCGGTCACGCCTTATCGGGCGCCGAGCTACGACCGCGACCGCCGCATCAGGGCCGACGGCGACAACCGCACCCGCGTCCTGCGGACCGGGCTGGCGGGCGGCTATTACGACATCAACACCGACGCCGACGTCGCGCTCGGCCCGGGCCGGCTGAAGCTGATCGGCGTGCGCCATTTCGATCACGAGCCGGTGATCACCACGCAGGTCACGAGCTTCGACAGCGGCGCGCCCGCGACCGGCATCCGGCTCAGCCGCATCAGCGGCATCGCCGAGACGATCGGGCGCGGCGAATACAGCGTCGCCACGGGCAAGAGCGCCTGGCAGCTCTCCTTCGAGCGCGCCTATAACGCGCTCGACCAGCACGGCTCGCTCGCCACGCTCACCTCCGCCGGCGCGTTCGAGCCCGTCCCCTTCCCCGACGGCACCGGCAAGGTGACCGAGGTCCGTTACGAGGGCACCGTGACGCTCAGCCGCCCGCTGAGCAGGAAGCTCGACCTGCAGCTCGTCGGCGGCGGCGAATGGAGCACATTGGCGCGCGTCGACGGCGACGTGCCGCCGCGCCGCTTCTTCCGTCCCAAGGGCAGCGCCTCGCTCGCCTGGCGGCCGGCGGCGGGCTGGGACTCCAGCCTCAAGCTCAGCCGCAAGGTCGGCCAGATCAGCTTCTACGACTTCCTGTCGCAGCCCAACCTCAACCTCGACCGCCAGAATGCGGGCAATCCCGACCTCGTGCCGCCGCAGAGCTGGGAGCTGGAAACGCAGATCCGCCGAGACCTCGGCGGCTGGGGCAAGACGAGCCTGCGCGCTTTCGTCCATCGCGTCGAGGACATCATCGACATCGTGCCGATCGGCGCCGACGGCGAGGGCGTCGGCAATCTGCCGACCGCCACGCGCTTTGTCGCGGAGAGCGTCAGCACGATCCAGTTCGATCCGATCGGCTGGCGCGGCGCGAAGATCGACGCGACGCTCGGCTTCCTGCGCACGCGCGTCGCCGACCCGCTGACCGGCGTCGAGCGCCCGATCAGCGGCACGCAGGACGCCTATGCCGAGGTCCAGTTCCGCCGCGACGTGCCGAACAGCCCGCTCGCCTGGGGCGGCGGCGTCGAATACAGCCACCGCGCGCTCAACTACCGCCTGTCGGAGGTGCTGCACTCCTGGGAAGGCCCGCTGTTCGACAATTTCTTCATCGAGCACAAGGACGTGTTCGGCCTCACCGTCCGCGCGCAGGTGGTGAACCTCCTCAACGCCCGCCACCGCCTCGACCGCACCGTCTACACCGGCCGCCGCACGACCAGCCCGGTATCGTTCCGGCAGGACGCCAATCAGCTCATCGGGCCGATCTTCCAGTTCCTGGTGCGGGGGTCATTCTGAGCAGCCCCGCCGCGGCAAAGCCGCGTCGTCGGTCGTAGCTTCGCTACGCCGGCCGGGCTGGCGCGAAGGGGGCGGACGTGGCCGCCCCCGCGCTGCGCCTCACGCCTTCTCCAGCGTACATTGCAGCGGGTGCTGGTTCTGCCGGGCAAAGTCGATCACCTGCCCGACCTTGGTCTCCGCCACTTCGTAGGAGAAGGTGCCGCACACCCCCACGCCCTTCTGGTGGACGTGGAGCATGACCCGCGTCGCCGCCTCCATGTCCATGCGGAAGAAGCGCTGGAGGCACAGCACGACGAACTCCATCGGCGTGTAATCGTCGTTGAGCATCAGCACGCGATACGGCGTCGGCTGCTTGGTCCGGCTGCGCGTCTTGGTTGCCACGCCGGTGCCGACGCGGGTGTCCCCGTCATCGCCGTCGCGGCGCTCGGCCCCAATGACGGGCGAGATGATCGGATCGATGCTCATCGGCGAACGCAAAATATGGGATGAAGGCATCAACAGGCAAGCCTCATCGCACACGAAAAGGGCGGCCGTCGCATTGACGGCCGCCCTTTGCTTACGCGGTACGCAAGAAGGCGCTTACGCGGCCTGCTTGATCTTCTCGGCGGCGAGCGCGAAGCGGTTGGAGATCGGCTGCACGACCTCGCCCGCCAGCTTCAGCATCGCCTCGGTCGAACGCGACGTCTCGGCGACCATCGCGTCGAACTGCTGGCGGACATAGTCGCCCTGCAGCTTGACAAACTCGGTCGGCGACTTGACGGTCGCCAGCGTCCTGGCGGCGACGGTCGCCTCCTCGAACTGCTTGCGGACATAGGCGGCCTGATCCTGCGCCATCGTCTGCACGCCGGCGATCGCCAGCTTGCCCGACTCGACGAACGCCTCGACATTGCCCTTGGTGAAGCTGTTGAGCTCGGCGACGGTGGCCGCGCTTTTCTCCATCGTGGTCTTCGCCTGATCCTTCATGCCGGCGAACATCGCCTGGGTCTTCTCGGTCGCGGTCGTCGCGACGTTCTCGATCGTGGTGGCCATCGTCGTGTCCTCGTTCTGCGGGTCCGCCGAAGCCGCGGCGGTCGGTGAAGAGGAGACGTCCTGCGGCCAGGTCGCCGGCGCGGGCACGAACGGCTCGGCGTTCGCGACCTTGACGGCCTTCAGCTTGCCCTTGCCTTTGCCCGTGGGGGCGGCGAGCACGACCGGGATCGACTCCGCACTTTCCAGCGTCGGCAGTTGAACGGGCGTGTCGGACATGCGGAACTACTCCTCTGTTGCACTGCAACATAGAGCAGTTGCCGCGAAGGTCAAGCCATTTGTTGCAGTGCAGCATTGTCGCAACGCGGCCTGCCGGCAGGGCGCACAGCGAGCCTGTCCGACGTCACGGGAGTGCAGGGTAAACGATGCCCCGCATCGTTTGGATCATGCCGGGGGCATGATCGACCCCGCCCTCTCCCGTCGCGGCCGCTCGTTCAGCGCCCCCGCACATATTCCCCCGGTGCATCCCCGAGCGCCGGCAACGCCCCCGCGCCCGGCACCCGCGCGCCCGTCGCCGGCACCCGCGCGGCATCGCGCCCTTGCAGCCACGCCGCCCAGTCCGGCCACCAGCTCCCCTTCGTCTCGGTCGCCCCCGCGACGAACGCCGCCAGCGTCTCGACCTTCGCGTCGTTGGTCCAATATTGATATTTTCCCGCCGCCGGCGGATTGACCACGCCGGCGATGTGCCCCGATCCCGCGAGCACGAACCGCAGCGGCCCGCGGAACAGATGCGTGATCTTCCATACGCTGTCGGCGGGCGCGATATGGTCCTCGCGCCCTGCCTGCACATAGCTCGGCGTCTCGACGCGCGTCAGGTCGAGCGGCGTGCCGTCGATCGACAGCGACCCCGCGACCAGCCGGTTGTCGCGATAGAGGTCGGTCAGATAGCTGCGGTGCCACGCGGCGGGCAGGTTGGTGGTGTCGCCGTTCCAGTGGAGCAGGTCGAACGCCGGATAATCCTCGCCCAGCAGGTAATTGTTGGTGACGTAATTCCAGATCAGGTCGCGCCCGCGCAGCGCGTTGAAGGTCATCGCCATGTAGCGGCCGTCGAGGAAGCCCTGCGGCGACAGCCCCGCGATCATCCGCAACTGCTCGTCGTCGACGAAATGCTTGAGCTCGCCGGGCGCGGCGAAATCGACCTGCGCGGTGAAGAAGGTCGCCGACGCGACCTTGGCGGCCTGCCCCCGCGCCGCGAGCACCGCCAGCGTCGCCGCCAGCGTCGTCCCCGCCACGCAATAGCCGATCGCATGGGTCGCCTCGACACCGAGCAGGTCGCGGACGGTGTCGATCGCGTCGAGCTGCGCAGCGACGTAATCGTCCCACATCACGTCCTTCAGCGACGCGTCGGCCGACTTCCACGACACCATGAACACCGTCAGCCCCTGCGCCACCGCCCAGCGGATGAAGCTCTTCTCCGGGGTCAGGTCGAGGATGTAGAAGCGGTTGATCCACGGCGGGAAGATCACCAGCGGCACCGCCAGCACCTCCCCCGTCGTCGGCGCATACTGGATCAGCTCGTACAGCGGCGTCCGCTTGATCACCTTGCCCGGCGTCGTCGCCAGGTTGCGCCCGACCTCGAACGCATCGTCGGCGACGTGCGTCACCTGTCCCTTGCCCATGTCGGCGAGCATATGTCCCATGCCCCTGAGCAGGTTCTCGCCCCCGGTCTCGGCGGTGCGCTGGATGACCTGCGGGTTGGTCCAGGGAAAGTTCGACGGGCTCATCGCATCGCTGAGCATCCGCGCCGAGAAGCGCAGTCGTTCGCGCTGCGCCTCGTCGAGCCCCTCGACCGCGTCGATTCCCGCCATCAATTGCGCGCTGGCGCCTTCATAGGTCTGCCGGATCTGCGCGAACGGCGGCTGATTCCAGGCGGGATCGCGGAAGCGCTTGTCGGTCGACGGCTCGATCGCGCCGCCGGACCCGCCCGGCGTCAGCAGCTTGCCCCACGCCTCCAGCCCATGGCGCCAGAACGCCGCCACGCCAGACGCCTGCCCGCCCCCCATCGCATCGAGCGCCTTGCCCATCAGATCGACCTGCGCCGCGCCGATCGTCTGGAGCCACGCGGCGGGGCCGGGGGGAGCGGGATCGGGTAAGTCGGGCATGATGTCCTCTCTTTCCACCGTCCTACCCCTATCCGTCATGCCAGCGAAAGCTGGCATCTCTTCGAACTGGGCACATCAAGACGAAAAGACCCCAGCTTTCGCTGGGGTGACGAGGCGAGTAAGGGTCGCCCCATGTCCGAAGACTTCTACCGCATCCGCCGCCTGCCCCCCTATGTGATCGCCGAGGTCAACGGGATGCGCGCGGCGGCGCGCGCGGGCGGCGAGGACATCATCGACCTCGGCATGGGCAACCCCGATCTGCCGCCGCCCGACCATGTCATCGACAAATTGTGCGAGGTCGCGCGCAAGCCCGACGCGCACGGCTATTCGGCATCGAAGGGCATCCCGGGCCTGCGCCGCGCCCAGGCCGGCTATTACGCCCGCCGCTTCGGCGTCGACGTCGACCCGGACACCGAGGTCGTCGTGACGATGGGCTCCAAGGAAGGGCTCGCCAGCCTCGCCACCGCGATAACCGCGCCCGGCGACGTCGTGCTCGCGCCCAATCCGTCCTACCCCATCCACACCTTCGGCTTCATCATCGCCGGCGCGACCATCCGCGCCGTACCGACGACGCCCGACGAGTCCTATTGGGCCAGCCTCGACCGCGCGATGGCGTTCACCGTCCCGCGCCCGTCGATCCTCGTCGTCAACTATCCGTCGAACCCGACGTCCGAGACCGTCGATCTCGCCTTCTACGAACGCCTCGTCGCCTGGGCGCGCGACAACAAGGTCTGGGTGATCTCCGACCTCGCTTATTCCGAACTCTATTACGATGGCCGCCCGACCGCCTCGATCCTTCAGGTCAGGGGCGCGAAGGACGTCGCGATCGAGTTCACCTCGCTGTCGAAGACCTATTCGATGGCCGGCTGGCGGATCGGCTTCGCGGTCGGCAACAAGACGCTGATCGCGGCGATGACACGGGTGAAGTCGTACCTCGATTACGGCGCCTTCACTCCGATCCAGGCTGCCGCCTGCGCCGCGCTCAACGGCCCGCAGGACATCGTCGAGAAGAACCGCCAACTCTACCACAAGCGCCGCGACGTGCTGGTCGAAAGCTTCGGCCGCGCCGGCTGGGATATCCCGTCGCCGCCCGCCTCGATGTTCGCCTGGGCCCCGCTGCCGCCGGCGCTCCGGCACCTAGGCAGCCTTGAGTTCTCCAAACAATTGCTGACTCACGCCCAGGTCGCGGTTGCGCCAGGGGTTGGCTACGGTGAGTTGGGAGAAGGCTACGTGCGCATCGCCATGGTCGAGAACGAGCAGCGGCTCCGCCAGGCGGCGCGCAACGTGAAGCGCTACCTCGCCAGCATGGGCGTGAACACCCCGGCGCAGGGCGCGGGCTGACCGCTCCCGACGCCGGCGCGGCGCGATGCTCCACATCGACCTGCTCTATTCGGTGGCGGGCGTCCTGGTCGGGCTGCTCGTCGGGCTGACCGGCGTCGGCGGCGGGTCGCTGATGACGCCGCTGCTCGTCCTCGTGTTCGGCTTCCATCCCGCGACCGCCGTCGGCACCGACCTGCTCTACGCATCGGCGACCAAGGTGGCGGGGACGGGCGTGCACGGCTGGCGCGGCACGGTCGACTGGCGGATCGTCGGCCGGCTGGCGGCGGGCAGCCTGCCGGCGACGGTCATCACGCTGGCGGGCATCAACCTCGCCCATGCCCATGACGAGCACATCGACGCGATCATCACCGCGACGCTCGGAGTGGCGCTGGTGCTGACGGGCATCGGTACATTGTTCCGCGCGCGGATCGTCGCACGGCTGTCACGACGGTTCGGCGTGATCGACGCCGGCCGCACCGGGTTGCTCACGATCGTGCTCGGCGTCGTGCTGGGAACATTGGTGACGCTGACCTCGGTCGGCGCCGGCGCGCTCGGCATGACCGCGCTGCTGGTGCTTTATCCGACGCTGCCGGTGGCGCGGCTGGTCGGCACCGACATCGCCCATGCCGTGCCGCTGACGCTGCTCGCGGGGCTCGGCCATCTCATGCTCGGCACCGTCGACCTGTCGCTGCTCGTCTCGCTGCTGATCGGCTCGATACCGGGCGTCATCGCCGGCAGCCTGATCGCCTCGCGCGTCTCGGACCGCGTGTTGACCCCCATCCTCGCGACGACGCTGGCGGTGGTCGGGGTCAAGCTCCTGACCTGACGGATTATTCCGCCGCGATCGCCTCGTCGGGATCGCGCGCGACATCGCCCGGCAGCGCCCAGATCAGGTCGGCCTTGCCGAGCACGCGCCCGTCGTGCGCCAGCACCGAGACGAGCTGGATCGGCCGCCGGTCGCGCTCGTCGACCAGCACCGGAAAGGCGGGCAGCCCCGTCTCCCAGCGCTCGCCCCATTGCCTGAGCGCGATCATCGTCGGCAGCAGCGCGAAGCCCTTGTCGGTCAGCGTGTACTGTACCTTGCGCCGGTCCTCGGGCATCGGGACGCGCTGGAGGATGCCGTATTGCACCAGCTTCGCCAGCCGGTTCGCCAGGATGTTGCGTGCGATACCGAGCTCCGACTGGAACTCCTCGAAATGGTGCAGCCCGTTGAACGACGCGCGCAGGATCAGAAACGACCAGCGCTCCCCGACCGCCTCCAGCGCCGCCGGCAGGCTGCATTCGTCCAGCTTTTCGCGAAGCTTGTGCATCGCCTTATCCTCTCCGGCCGCACAGCCTATCGCAATTTTCGATTTCGTATGCATGAAATGTAAGTTTCTAGTTGCAACTTGCAATCTAACCGCATAGGTAGTGATTCGCAACGCAATTCTACGGAGGCTCCCATGCGTCAGGTTCGTCAAGTTCTCGCCCTCGCCGCCGCTTTGGTCGTCGGCGGCACCATGATCGGCGGCACCGCCGCCCACGCCCAATCGGCCGGCTATTACGTTGCCGTCCCCGCCGCGCAGCCGACCCGCACCAGCATGATGACCCGCGAGACCCCCTGGGCGCTCAAGGGCAATGCCTATGTCGCCGCCCGCGCCCCCGAGCGCGACACCGTCCTGTGCGACGCCGTCGCCCGCAACACCGGCGCGCTGACCAGCTTCACCGTCGCCGGCAAGGCCTATGACGCCGACCAGCTCGCCAAGTGCAACGCCCACGCCAAGGGCGGCGCCACCGGGACTGCCATCGCCCAGGCGCGCTAGTTTGGCTGCGCCGGCCCGCTCCCCCACCCGGCCTCCCATAGCATATCCTGTCTGGGAGGCCCGGTAGGGGAGCGGGCCGGCGCAGCAGCCGTCCGCGTGAGCGGATCGAACTCTAAACTGTTGCCAACCCACGGCACGTCCCTCCAAAGGAGGGGCGTGCTGCGGCAATATGAGCTGGTGGATCGCGTCCTCGACTACGATCCCGACGCCGACGAGGCGCTCCTCAACCGCGCCTATGTCTTTTCGATGCAGGCCCACGGCTCGCAGAAGCGGGCGTCGGGCGATCCCTATTTCAGCCACCCGATCGAGGTCGCCGGCATCCTGACAGATCTCAGGCTCGACGACGAGACGATCGCCACCGCCATCCTCCACGACACCGTCGAGGATACGGTCGCGACGCCGGAGGAGATCGAGCGGCTGTTCGGCCCCAACGTCGCCCGCCTCGTCGACGGCGTCACCAAGCTGTCGAAGATCGAGGCGCAATCGGACAACGAGCGCGCCGCCGAGAACCTGCGCAAGTTCCTGCTCGCCATGTCGGACGACATCCGCGTGCTGCTGGTCAAGCTCGCGGACCGGCTGCACAACATGCGCACGCTCCACCACATCGCCAACCCGGACAAGCGCCGCCGCATCGCCCGCGAGACGCTCGACATCTACGCACCGCTGGCCGAGCGCGTCGGGATGTACGAGTTCATGAAGGAGATGCAGGAACTCGCCTTCGCGCAGCTCGAACCCGAGGCGTTCGAGTCGATCAACCGCCGGCTGGAGCAGTTGAAACGGGGCGGCGGCGACCGCATCGCCGCCATCGCCCGAAGCATCGGCCAGCTCCTGGTCGGCGCCGGCATCGAGGCGCAGGTCTCGGGCCGCGAGAAGCATCCCTATTCGATCTGGCGCAAGATGGAGGAGCGGCACATCTCCTTCGAGCAATTGTCCGATGTCATGGCGTTCCGCGTCATCCTGGCGTCCGAGGACGAATGCTACCGCGCGCTCGGCGCGATCCACCGCCGCTGGCCGATGGTGCCGGGACGTTTCAAGGACTATATCTCGACCCCCAAGCGCAACGGCTATCGCTCGCTCCACACCTCGGTCATCCATGCCGAGAATACCCGCGTCGAGATTCAGCTCCGTTCGGCCGCGATGCACGCCGAGGCCGAGTTCGGGCTGGCGGCGCATTGGGCGTACAAGGAGGGCCAGACCCGCGCCGACGCCGACCATAGCTGGATCCGCGACCTGATCGAGATCCTCGACACCGCCGGCAGCCCCGAGGAACTGCTCGAGCACACCCGCATGGCGATGTACCAGGATCGCATCTTCGCCTTCACCCCTGCGGGCGAGCTCATCCAGCTTCCCAAGGGCGCGACCCCGATCGACTTCGCCTATGCGGTCCATACCGATCTCGGCGACCAGGCGGTCGGCGCGAAGATCAACGGCCGCGTCGTGCCGCTGTCGACGATGATCGACAATGGCGATCAGGTGCAGATCCTGCGCTCGAAGGGCCAGTCGCCGCAGCCCGCCTGGCTCGACGTCGCGATCACGGGCAAGGCGCTCGCCGCCGTCCGCCGTCACCTGCGCCACAAGGAGCGCGACGAGCAGCTCAAGCTCGGCCGCAAGCTCCTCGACGACATCGTCGACCGCCTCCCGGCCCCGCTCGCCGCCGATGCGCGCCAGCACGCCCTGAAGCGCCTCAAGCTCGCCGACGAGGCGGCGCTGCTCACCGCGATCGCGCGGCGCACGCTGTCCGACGGCGCGGTGATGGAGGCGCTGATGCCGGGCTCGGCCGGCGCCGATGTCGCCCTCGCCGCACCGCAGGCGAGCGCCATCTCGATCAAGGGGCTGACGCCGGGCGTCGCCTTCGACCTCGCGCAATGCTGCCACCCCGTCCCCGGCGACCGCATCGTCGGCCTGCGCCGGCCCGACGCGGGCATCGAGGTCCATGCGATCGACTGCGGCGTCCTCGCCGAGCTCGCCGACCGCTCGTCGGAGGAGACCGACTGGGTCGACCTCGCCTGGGGCGACGGCGCCGACGGCGCGACCGCTCGCATCTCCGTCATGGTCAACAACGTGCCGGGAGCACTAGGCCTCGTCTCGACGATCATCGGCCAGCACAAGGCCAACATCATCAACCTGCGCCTCGACACCCGCGACACGCGCTTCCACACCAACACCATCGACGTCGAGGTCCACGACCTCGCCCAGTTGATGCGCCTGATGGCGGCGCTGCGCGCGGCGGACGCGGTGCATTCGGTGGAGCGGGTGTAGCCTCCCGCTATCTACCAGAGTCGCTTGACCCCGAACACGTCGAGCAGCGCGTCGCTCGACACCAGGGTCAGGTCTTCGCTCAGCGCCTGCGCGGCCAGCAGCCGATCGAAGGGGTCGCGATGGTCCAGGGGCAGCCGCCCCGCCGCTTCCGCGTGCGCGAGCGTCACGGGCAGAACATCGAAGCGTTGGCGCTCCAGATAACCGGCGAGATCGGCCAGAAGCCGCCGGGCGACCGGCAGCTTGCCCGTGTTCGCCTTGAACGTCATCTCATAGGCCGACGCCGCGCTGACGAGCACGCGGTCCGAAGCGTAGATGATATCAAGCGTCGATGGTGGAAAACGGTCGAAGTCCGTGGCGAACCAGATCAACGCATGGGTGTCGAGCAGCAGGCTCAATCCTCGTCCTCTCCGATCCACCCCCAATATTCCTTGGGCAGCGGCCGCGCCGCCTCGTCGGCCTCCTCGTCGCTGATCGGACCCAGCGTGCCGGCTTGGCGCGGCAGTTTCGGCTTGTCGTTCAGCGGTACCAGCTTCGCCTGCGGGTGCTTGCCCTTGGCGATGATGATCTCCTCGCCGTCGCGCACCCGCGCGATCAGCCGCGAGAGGTGGGTCTTTGCCTCATGAATGGTCACTGTCTGCATCGGCCGGCTCCTTAGTCAAGTTACTTAGCCACATTGCCGCGCGCAGGCAAGAACGCCTATACGCGCGCCCATGCCCCGTCCCGCGCTGTCCGTCGTCATCCCCTGCTACAACGAGGCTGCCTGCCTGCCGATGCTTCATGCCCGCGTAACGGCGGCGGCACGGGCGGCGGTGGGGGACGATCATGAGATCGTGCTCATCAACGACGGCAGCAAGGACGATAGCTGGGCGGTCATGCAGCGGCTCGCGGCCGACGACCCGCGCCTCGTCGCGATCAACCTGTCGCGCAATCACGGCCACCAGCTCGCGCTCACCGCCGGGCTCGACCTGTGTGCCGGCGCGCAGATCCTCATCATCGATGCCGACCTGCAGGATCCGCCCGAGCTGCTCGCCGACATGCGCCGCGCGATGGTCGAGCGACAGGCCGACGTCGTCTACGCCGTCCGCCGCAAGCGCGATGGCGAGACCTTGTTCAAGAAGGCGACCGCCGCGATCTTCTATCGCCTGCTCGATCGCCTGACCGACACCGAGATCCCGCTCGACACCGGCGACTTCCGTCTCATCAGCCGCCGCGCGCTCGACGCCTTCCTCGCGCTGCCCGAACAGGCGCGCTTCATCCGCGGCATGGTCGCCTGGGTCGGTTTCCGGCAGGTGCCCTTCCCCTACGACCGCGCCGAGCGCGCGGCCGGCAAGACCCATTATCCCTTCGCCAGAATGCTCCGCCTCGCCTTCGACGCGGTGACCGGCTTCTCGACCGCGCCGCTGCGCTTCGCCAGCCATGCCGCCGTGATCCTGGCGGGGGCGTCGCTGCTGCTGCTCTTCTACATCGCCTGGGGCTATTTCGCGGGCTCGCGAGTGCAAGGCTGGACCTCGACCATGCTCGTCGTCGTCGTGCTGAGCGCGATCCAGATGTTCGTGCTGGGCATGATCGGCGAATATCTCGGCCGCATCTATGTCGAGGTGAAGCGCCGGCCGCTCTACATCGTCGCCGACATCACCGGGCCGATCGCCGGCCGCCCGACGCTGGGCGTGGCTCAGCCAGCGGTCGGCGTCGCCCCGGGAACTGCCAACGTCACGATCGACACCCCCGGTGCCATCGGCACGCGCCCGACCATGTGACGCTCCAGCCGGAAGATCCGCTCGAACAGGCCGTTGACCAGCGGCGGCGGCGGCGAATCGTCGCTGTCCTCGCGCCCCGTCATTTTGCCGAGCAGCCGCGCGGCGGCGGCGAGCGGAAACAGCAGGGTATTGAAATAGGCGAGCTTCTCCGGCTTCAGCCCCGCCGCGGCGATCCGCTCGCGCAACATGCTCTTGGTGTAGCGACGGTAATGGTGGTTCACCACGTCGTGCGCGCTCCACATCCACGGGTGCGCGGGCACGGTGATCAGGATCTTGCCGCCGGGCGCCAGCCGCTCGCGCATCGCGGTCAGCGCCGCGACGTCGTCCTCGATATGCTCGACCACATCGAGCACCGCGATCAGATCATAGGAGCCCGCCGCCACGCCCGGCAGTCCCGGCAGCGGCGCGACGCCGACCGCCTTGCCCAGCCGCGCGCTGGCGATGTCGCGCGCGGCGGGATCGATCTCGATCGCGTCGACCTCGCCGAACTGCGCGAGCATCGGCAGATTGTGCCCCGTCCCGCAGCCGATTTCCAGGATCCGCGCATGCTTGGGCAGGCCGCCGAACTGGTTCAGGTAATCGGCCAGGATGTCGCGCCGCGCCCGATACCACCAATGCGTGGAATCATGCGCCGCCATCCGGTCGTAGACCACGCGATCCACTAGTTGTTGGCCATTTACGAAAAAACCCACAGCCGGTTGAGCGCGAAGGTGATGAGCGGCGTCACGAACAGCACCGGGATCAACGGCCACCAGAACGGCCCATGCAGCATCGCGTCGTCGGTCAGCAGCCATACCCAGAAGGTGTTCATGCCATAGCTGATCAGCGACACCGCGAAGAACCGCACCGTCGTCTGCTTCGCCGCCGCGCCATGGCCACGAAAGCTCCAGTTGCTGTGGAGGAGATAGCCCGTCGCGACCGCGATCAGATAGCCGCACAGGTTCGCGACCTGCTCCGACGTCACCTTGAACCCCGCCAGCGGCGAATAGACGAGCGTGTAGAGCGCGGTCGTCAGCCCGCCAGCGACGACGAAGCGCAGGAGCTGCGCCGTCGCTTCGTGCCCCCGCACCCGTTCGACGTGTCGCAACACGGCCGTCACTTGCCCTTCACCCTGCCCACGATAGAGCGGCGGCACTTAAGGTGAGGATCGGCGTGAGGGAAGAAACTTCGGACATCCCCGGCCTCGCCGGTCTGGCGCGCGACCTCGATCGCCGCTGGATGGCGCTGATCCTGATCGCGTGGCTCGCCTATGCCGCGTGGCAGCTCTCGGCGAGTTGGAACCAGATCCGCTGGCTGTCGCTGGGCGACACCGACGACAACATGCGGCTGATGCAGGTCCGCGCCTGGCTGGCGGGCCAGGGCTGGTACGATCTGCGCCAGTACCGGCTCGATCCGCCGACGGGGTTCGACATCCATTGGAGCCGCCTCGTCGACCTGCCGCTGGCGGGGCTGATCCTGTTCTTCCGGCTGTTCACCGGCCCGAGCTGGGCCGAGCGGCTCGCCTGCGGCGTCGCGCCGCTGCTGCCGCTGTCGATCACCTTGCTGGCGATCGGCGCCACCGTCCGGCGGCTGGTCCACCCGCTCGCCTGGCCGCTGGCGATCGTCATCCTGTTCTGCGCGGTCGCGCCGATGCAGATGTACGCGCCCGAGCGCATCGACCATCACGGCTGGCAGCTCGCGATGCTCGCGCTGACGCTGGCGGGGCTGACCGACCGGCGTCGCGGCCGCGGCGGCGTGACCGTCGGGCTGGCGAGCGCGGTCAGCCTGTCGATCGGGCTGGAGATGCTGCCCTATGCCGCGATGGCGGGCGGCATCCTCGCGTTGCGCTGGGTGTGGGACGGGGCGGAGAGCGTCCGCCTTCAGGCCTATGCCGCCGCGCTCGGCGGCGGGTCGGCGTTCGGCTATGCGCTGTTCGCCTCCTATGCCGACCGCGTGCCGCGCTGCGACGCGCTGACGCCGGTGTGGCTGAGCGTGATGGTCGCGGCCGGCGGGCTGCTGTTCCTGCTCGCCCGCCTCAACCCCGACAGCCGGGCCGTCCGGCTCGGCCTCGCCGTCGCGGCGGGCGCGGCCATCGCCGCCGGTTTCGCGCTCGTCTTCCCGCAATGCCTCGGCCGTCCCGAACAGGTGTCGGACGAGCTCGCGCGGAGCTGGCTCGCCAACGTCAAGGAGGCGCGGCCGATCTACACCCACCCCTTCCGCCTCGCCTTTCCGGTCGGCGCGCTGCCCGTCATCGGCCTGATCGGCGCGGCGGTGGCGGAGCGGCGCGCGCGCGGCACGGATCAGTGGATCAACTGGCTCGCCGCATCGCTGTTCGCGCTGTTCGCCGCGCTGATGCTGCTGTGGCAGATGCGCGCCGGCCCCGCCGCCGCCCTGCTCGCCGTCCCCGGCGCGACCGCGCTCGGCGCGCTGCTGATGCCCATGGCGCACAACCACCGCGCCGCCTTCGTCCGCGTCGTCGGCACGGTCGGCGCGTTCATGCTCGTCACCGGACTCTTCTCCTGGTGGGTGGTCAAATATCTGCCGGTCGACCCGCCCAGCCCCTATCGCGCCCGCGTCGCCGCCGCGACCGGCGACTGTATGCGCACCTCGCGCCTGCTCGCGCTCGATCGCTATCCGCGCGCGCTCGTCTTCACGATGGTCGACCTCGGCCCGCGCCTCATCACCATCACCCACCACGACGCGGTGGCGGGGCCGTACCACCGCAACGGCGACGCCATCCTCGACGTCCAGCACGCCTTCAGCCGGACGCCCGCCGAAGCGCGCGGCATCATCAAACGCCACCGCGCGACGCTGCTGCTGCTCTGCCCGAACATGGCGGAATCGACGATCTACCGCAGCCGCAACCCGGGTGGGTTCTATGACCTGCTGGCGCGGGGGCGGACATTCGACTGGCTGGAGCCGCTGCCGTTGCCCCGGAAGTCGCCCTATCGGCTGTTCAGGGTGAGCTAGGATCCCCCGGCAAGGGGAGGATTACCGCAACGACACCTGCAGCCCGTCCATCACGAACTGCACCGCCAGCGCCCCCAGCAGCACGCCGAGCAGCCGCGTGATGACCGCCTCGATCCGCGCGCCCAGCAGCCGCATCAGCGGCCCCGCCGCGAGCAGCGCCAGCAGCGTCAGCGCGAGGATCGTCAGCATCGCCCCCAGCACCACCAGATGCGGCATCAGCCCCGGATGCCGCGCGCCGAGCAGCATCACCGAGGCGATCGAGCCCGGCCCCGCGATCATCGGCATCGCCATCGGAAAGATCGAGACGTCCTCGACATGCTCGGCCTGGACCTTGGCGGCACGGTCCTCGCGGCGCTCGGTGCGCTTCTCGAACACCATCTCCAGCGCGATCAGGAAGAGCATGATCCCACCCGCGATGCGGAAGCTGGCGAGGCTGATGCCCAGCCCCTCGAGCAGATCCTCGCCAAACAGCGCGAAGACGAGCAGGATGCTCGCCGCGACCCCCACCGCCCGCACCGCCATCGCGCGGCGATGCGCGGCGCCGGCGCCGGCCGTCAGCCCGGCGAAGATCGGCGCGCAGCCGGGCGGGTCGATCACCACGAAGAAGGTGATGAGCGAGGAGACGTAGAGCTCGATCATCGCACGGGCGGCGGTGGCGGCGGCACGATGCGGTCGGCGATCACCCGCTCGTACGCCGTCCCGGTCCAGAGCAGCACGTTGAACGCGCGCGTTCCGTCGGGTTGCACGACCCATGCCCAATACAGTGTATGATCGGGCGACTGACCGCGCCCGGACGTCGTCCCCTTGGGCGCGACGCCGACCGCGCCCTGCGGCTTGCGGTCGCACGACGCGGTGCGGACGCTCGGCTCGGCGACGGTGGCGCGCGGCGTTGCCAGCGTGTCGCCGCCATCGACGGTCCACTTCCAGCCGCCGTCCGGTTGCCGCACCCAGATCGTCGAGAAATAGCCGGTCGAGCCATCGGGCCTGCGCCACTCGCCGGTATTGGCCGCAAGCTTGCCGTCGCACGACACGTAGCTAGCCGTCGGCGACCATTTGATGGGGCTCGTCGGGTCCGTCCAGTCCTTCAGCCGCTCCTGCACCTTGCCCGGCTCGGGAAAGAACATGACCGCGTCCGGCGCGGCCCATTTGCGGAAGGCCGTCCATTGGCCGAGCGTCTGCGCGTCGGCCGCGAAGGCCCGCTCCGCGTCGATCGCGGTCCCCCCTTCCGTTCGCCCTGCGCTTGTCGAAGGGCGGCCCTCGGCTGGAAGGGGAGGACGGGCTTCGACAGGCTCAGCCCGAACGGACATCAAGGTCAGAACGAACGCCAGCATCACAACGCCTTCTCGTACTCGATCCCCTCGCGCCGGCACGCCGACACGAAGGTGTTGCGCAGCAGGCAGGCGATCGTCATCGGCCCGACCCCGCCCGGCACCGGCGTGATCGCGCCCGCGACCTCGACCGCGCTCGCGAAGTCGACATCGCCCACCAGCCCCGCGTCGGTCCGGTTGATCCCCACGTCGATCACCGTCGCGCCCGGCTTCAGCCACTCGCCCCGCACCATCCCCGGCACGCCCACCGCCGCGACGACCACGTCAGCGCGACCGACATGCGCCGCCAGATCGCGCGTCCGGCTGTGCGCGACCGTCACCGTGCAGCTCTCGCCCAGCAGCAGTTGCGCCATCGGCTTGCCCACGAGATTGGAGCGCCCGATCACCAGCGCCTCCAGCCCCGCCAGCGTCCCGTGCACGTCGCGCAGCAGCATCAGGCAGCCGAGCGGCGTGCACGGCACGAAGCCGTGCAGCCCGAGCGCCAGCCGTCCGGCATTGACCGGATGGAGCCCGTCGACGTCCTTGTCCGGGTGGATGCGCGTGATCACCGTCCGCTCGTCGATCTGCGGCGGCGCGGGAAGCTGGACGAGGATGCCGTCGACCGCCGGGTCCGCGTTCAACTCGTCGATCAGCGCGTGGAGCGTCGCCGGGGCGGCATCCGCCGGCAGCCGATGCTCGAAGCTTTCCATCCCCGCCGCGCGCGTCGCCTTGCCCTTGTTGCGGACATAGACCTGGCTAGCGGGATCGTCGCCGACGAGCACCACCGCCAGCCCCGGCGCGCGCCCCGCCCGCGCGCGGAACACCGCCACGCCCGCCGCGACATCGGCCCGCAGTGCCGCCGCGCGCGCCTTGCCGTCGATAAGGCGCCCCATCGCGTCTTGGGCGCTCACACCGCCACGGGCATCGTCGCCGCCGCCAGATACGGCAGCGCCCGCGAGCGGAGGAAGGAGATGAGCAGCAGCACGACCAGCGGCGACAGGTCGAGCGCGCCGAAATCGGGCAATACCCGGCGGATCGGCCGATAGACCGGCTCGGTCAGCCGATCGAGGCCATAGAGCAGCCCGCTCACCACCTGGCTGTGCCGGTTGATGATGTTGAAGGCGAGCAGCCAGGACAGGATGACCTGGACGAAGATCACGAGCTGCATGATCATCAGCACGAAATCGAGGAAGGAGATGAGGAGAGGCATGGCCGCCCTTTAGCGAAGCCGCGCTCCGGTCGCCACCCAGGACAAGGGCTCCCCCGTCATGCCGGCCTCGTGCCGGCATCGACCATCGCCTGAGCGTCATCCTCCGCGCCGGCGCGCTTCGCCGACACTGGCGCGGATGCCGGGACGAGCCCGGCATGACGGCGCGGCGATCAGCTCGCGCCCGACCCGGCGACGCGCCGCACCAGCGTCCCCACGCCCTGCCGCGTGAAGATCTCCAGCAGGATGCCGTGCGGCACCCGCCCGTCGAGGATCACCGCCGCGCCCACCCCCGCCTCGACCGCGGTGACGCAGGTCTCGACCTTGGGGATCATGCCGCCGGCGATCGTGCCGTCCGCCTTGAGCGCCGCGATCCGCTCGGCGTCGAGATCGGTCAGCAGCTCGCCCTGCTTGTCGAGCACGCCGGCGACATCGGTCAGCAGGAAGAAGCGCGCCGCCCCCATCGCCCCCGCGATCGCGCCCGCCATCGTGTCGGCGTTGATGTTATAGGTATGGCCGTCCGCCCCGATCGCGACCGGCGCGATGACGGGGATGACGCCGGCGTTGGTCAGCGTGTCGATGATCGATCGGTCGACCTTCACCGGCTCGCCCACGAACCCCAGGTCGACATGCCGCTCGATGCCCTGGAGCGGATCGGCCTCGCGCCGCCCGCCGACCTTCTCGGCGGTGACCAGCCCCGCGTCCTTGCCCGAGATGCCGACCGCCCGCCCGCCCGCCTGGCCGATCCAGCCGACGATCTCCTTGTTGATCGATCCGGCGAGGACCATCTCGGCGATCTCGGCGGTCTCCTTGTCGGTGACACGCAGGCCGTCGACGAAACGCGATTCGACGCCGAGCCGCTTGAGCATCCGCCCGATCTGCGGCCCGCCGCCGTGCACCACGACCGGGTCGATCCCGACCGCCTTGAGCAGCACCATGTCCTCGGCGAAATCCCGCTGCCGCTCCGGATCGCCCATCGCATGCCCGCCGTATTTCACGACGAACGTCGCGCCGGCATAGCGTTGCAGATACGGCAACGCCTCGGTCAGCGTCTCCGCCTTGGCGAGCAATGCGGGATCGGGGGAATGGTCGGTCATGGGGCGGGGTCTTACCGTCTAAACATCACCGCACAACCGCTTGCCCGGTTACAAGCTTGCCGGTGGACAGTGGCAAATCCCCGGCTACGATAGGATTATGATGACTAATCCCCGGTACGGCATCGGTGCATATAGTGTCACGGAGGCTGCGCGCCTGATCGACATGGCACCCGGCCGTCTTCGGCGATGGCTATACGGTTACGAATATGAAGGCGGTCGGGGCGTGCAGCCCGCGCTGTGGAAACCGCAGTATGACGCGGCGAGTGATGGACAACTTCTAGGGTTTCGCGACCTGATCGAAGCGCGGATCGTGGCGGCACTCACCCGAGCACGGTTTGGTTTGCCGACTATCCGAGCGTGCCTGAATGCTGCTCGTGAACTGATTGGCGATGAGCACCCGTTCTCAACGAATGCATTTAAGACGGATGGACGCCGTTTGTTTCTCGATATCGTCGATGGCGTGCCGGACGCGGCATTGTACGATCTGCGGTCGAAACAGCGTGTATTTCGGGAAATCGTCCTCCCGTCGCTTTCCGGCCTGGATTTCGGTGCCACCGCCGCGGAGCGCTGGTGGCTACTTCCTGGCAAACAAACGATTGTAGCCGATCCGGAACGCTCTTTCGGGCGCCCGATTGTCGCGGCATCCGGCTTGTTGACGTCGCGCGTCGTGCAGGAACTCAAGGCGGAAGGCTCGGTAGCACGTGTCGCCAGATTGTATGAATTGCCAGTGGGATTGATACGTGATGCCTTGTCATTTGAAAACGACTTAGAAGCGCGCAAGGCAGCTTGAAGCTTTTTGTCGACAACAATCTACCGTCGCGCCTCGCGCGTGGATTGGCAGCGTTGTTCGTCGGCGAACATGAAGTCACCTGCCACCGAGATAAGTTCGGCGATACCCATCGGCTCGACGAAGAGTGGATATCTTGGCTGGGTGCCGACGGCGGGTGGGTAGTATTGTCGGGCGATCTAAATATTGCTCGCCGACGTCCACAGCGCGAATTGTTTTTTCGGGCTCGATTGGTCGGATTTTTCCCGCGTGCTTCTGTTATGGAACTGCCCCTCGCCAAGAAAGCCGCGCGCATCTTGACGGTATGGGATCGTATGGATGATCTCGCCCGCACAGTCAGGCCCGGCGTCTTCGAGCTTCAGCAACGCGGCGACAGGTTCGAGGCGTTATAGTGTCGACGCGCCCCTACCGATCCAGCCGCCGCCCCAATGCCACGAAGCCGGTAATCAATACCGGCACCAGCACCACCGAAAGCACCACCTTCGTTAGCATCTGCCCTTCCATCAGCCCCAGGATCGGGCGCTCGCCGTAGAAGGAGATGGTGATGAACAAGAGCGTGTCGACGATCTGCGACACGACGCTCGCGATCATGCCGCGCAGCCACAGCATCCGCCCGGTGCCGGCGCGCAGGCGGTCGAACAGGAAGACGTTGAGGGTCTGCGACAGGCCGTAGGAGATCAGCCCGGCGATCATCATCCGCGCGCTCTGCCCGACGACGATCGGGAAGGCGTCGATCGCCGGCGGGTACATGCCGGGATCGGCCGGCAGCCACAGCACCAGGCGGATGAGCAGCGCCGAGACGATCAGCGGCACGAAGCCGAGCCGCACGAGCGCGGTGGCGGCGCGCTGCCCGTGCAGCTCGGCGACCGCGCTCGACATCACCACGAGCAGCAGGAAGGCGAAGATGCCCGCCTCGACCGCGAGCGGCCCGAGCGCCACCTGCTTCACGCCGAGCACCCCGGCGATGCAGACCATGCCGCCATAGAAGATCGCGAAGGCGAACAGCGAGCGGGGGACGGCGGGGGCGGGGGTGTCCATGCCCCGTGCTAGCCGCCCGGGACGCGATCGGAAAGGCCGCCGCGCGACGGTTCAGTCGTCCTCGCCGGCGCGCAGGTCGTCGTCCGACGGCGCATAGCTGCGGATCGGCGTGGAGGCCGGCGTCAGCTGCGGCGGCGTCGAATACCGCGCCGGCGCGCGGGTCGGCGTGCGGCTCGATTTCCGTCGTCTCGACAATCAGATGAGCCACCTGCTCGTCGGCGTGCCGGTTCCGGTTCTGATGCTGGCGCCGTGACTGATCCTCGCGGCGCAGGCCGACGCCGCCGCGCGCGAAGGCGGCGTGAAGGGAGCGCGTCGACGCCCGCCTGCTCGCCCTGCCCGGCACGCCGCCGTGCGTCACGCGCCAGGGCCCCACCGCCGACGCGATTTTAGGCTGTCCTACAGCGACGTCGCTCGCCATCATCCCGGCCATGGCTCCAGCCGTCCCTTCATCCGCCTCGCCTCATCGCTGATCGAACACGGCTGGCCGACGTTTTTTCATCGATACGCGCGATCTTTGTGAACTTCCGATCCCCGCGCCCCGGGGCGCATCCACCATCTTCCCCTCGCGTCTCATCCCTGCGACAACCCGCGCCCATGCAGCGTCTCCTGATCGGCCTTTGCGGCATCGCCGTCATCCTCGGCCTGGCCGTCCTCCTGTCGACCGATCGTCGCGCGATCCGCCTGCGCGTGGTCGGCGCGGCGTTCGCGTTGCAGGTGGGGATCGCCACGCTGGTGCTCTACGTGCCCGCGGGCAAGGCGTTGATCGCGGGGATGGCGACCGGCGTCGCCGACCTGCTCGGCTATGCCCAGGCCGGGATCGACTTCATCTTCGGCCCGCTCGCCGGGCCGACGATGGGCGGGCACAGCTTCGCGCTCGCGGCACTGCCGGTCATCATCTTCTTCGCGGCGCTGATCTCGATCCTCTACTACCTCAAGGTCATGCAGTTCGTCGTCAAATGGATCGGCGGCGGCATCCAGTATGTGACCGGCATCTCCAAGGTCGAATCGCTCGGCGCGGCGGCGAACATCTTCGTCGGCCAGAGCGAGGCCCCGCTCGTCATCCGCCCCTATCTCGCCGAACTGACCCCGTCGCAGATCTTCTGCGTGATGACCGTCGGCATGGCCGGCGTCGCGGGGACGATCCTGGCATCCTACGCCTCGATGCTCGGGACCGACCTGCTGCCCTATCTGCTCGCCGCCAGTTTCATGTCGGCGCCCGGCGGCATCCTGATGGCGAAGCTGGTCATGCCCGACGATCCCGCCGACCGGGGCCGGGAGCCGGTCGTCGAGGGCGACATTCCCTTCGGCGAGGAACGCCCCGCCAACATCATCATGGCGGCGGCCGAGGGCGCGCAGACCGGGGTCAAGCTCGCGGTCGCGGTGGGCGCGATGGTGCTGGCGTTCGTCGCGCTCGTCGCGCTCGCCAACGGCCTGCTCGGCGGGATCGGCGGCTGGTTCGGCCATCCCGACCTGACCTTCCAGGCGATCCTGGGCCATATCTTCCAGCCGGTCATGTACCTGCTCAACGTGCCGTGGGACGAGGCGGGCGCGGCGGGCGGGCTGTTCGGGACCAAGGTGGTCATCAACGAGTTCGTGGCGTTCGGCTATCTGAAGGACGCCAAGGCGGTGCTGTCGCCGCACACCGTCGCGGTCGTCACCTTCGCGCTGTGCGGCTTCGCCAATTTCAGCTCGATCGCGATCCAGATGGCGGTCACCGGCGGCCTCGCCCCCAACCAGCGCCCCGTCATCGCCCGCCTCGGCCTGCGCGCGCTGGCGGCGGGCAGCCTCGCCAACCTGATGTCGGCGGCGCTCGCGGGACTGATGATCGGGTGATGGACGAGCATCATCTCGCCGGTGTCGAGCACCGGCTGGAGCGGATGATCTTCTTCAGCGACGCGGTGTTCGCGATCGCGATCACGCTGCTGGTGATCGAGATCCACGCGCCGCACCTGCCCTATGGCGCGAGCAGCCACGATTATGCCGTCGCCCTCGCCGAGCAGACGCCGAGCTTCGCGGGCTTTCTCATCAGCTTCTTCGTCATCGGCGCGTTCTGGGCCGGCCACCACCGCGCCTTCGCGCTGGCGCGCCACTGGAACGATCGGCTGGTCGCACCCAATCTGATGTTCCTCGCCTCGATCGCGGCGATGCCGTTCTTCACCGCGTTCATGAGCGGCAATCCGACCCGCCGGCTGCCCGTGCTGGTCTATTGCGTGTGGCTGATCGTGGCGGGACTGTTCAACATCCGGCTGCAGCGGATCGTCACCGCGCCGCCGGTGGTCGACCCCGACCTGCCGCCCGGGAGCGCCGCGCACGTCCGCCGCCGGGGGCCGGCGGTGGTGATCGGCGCCGCGCTGGCCTTCGCGCTCACCGTCGTCATGCCCTATCCGTCGATGGGGCTGATGGCGCTGTCGACGATCGGCCTGTGGCGGCGGTGGCTGACCCGGGGCCTGGCCCATGGCTGACGACCCGCCGCGCCGCACCTTCGCCGTCACCCCCGGCGCGGTGGGCGCGGGTGAGGTCGGCCATATCACGCTGCCGTTCGCGGCGAAGGCAGTCTTCGGCCGCGCCCGCCCGCCCGTCGTCGTCGAGGTCAACGGCCACCGCTTCCGCAGCACGGTGGCGGTGATGGGGGGCGAGGCGTTCATCCCCTTCCGCCAGAGCCATCGCGCCGCGGCGGGGGTCGCGGACGGCGACGCCTTCACGGTAACGCTGACGCTCGACACCGAGCAGCGCACGATCGATGCCCCTGACGACCTCAAGGCGGCGCTGGACGCGGCGGGCGCAGGGGAGCGCTGGCAGCAGCTGAGCTTCACCCACCAGCGCGAGCATGTCGAGGCGGTGGAGGGGGCGAAGAAACCCGAGACGCGGGCGCGGCGGATCGGGAAATGCGTGGCGATGGTGGCGAGGTAAATCCTCCCCCGGACGGGGAGGATGCTACCGCGTCGGCACCGGCTCCGCCCCGCCGTAATCGTAGAACCCCCGCCCCGCCTTCCGCCCATACCACCCCGCCTCGACATATTTCACCAGCAGCGGCGCCGGCCGGAACTTGGGATCGCCGGTCCCTTCGAACATCACGCGGGTGATCTCCAGGCAGGTGTCGAGCCCGATGAAATCGGCGAGCGTCAGCGGGCCCATCGGATGGTTGAGCCCGAGCTGGCACGCCGCATCGATGTCGGCGATCGTCGCCACCCCCTCGCCCAGCGCGAAGCACGCCTCGTTGAGCATCGGCATCAATACGCGGTTGACGATGAACCCAGGTGCGTCGTTCGCCCGCACCACCCGCTTGCCGAGCGCCTTGGCATAATCCTCGACCACCGCCACCGTCGCGTCCGACGTCGCCAGCCCGCGGATCAGCTCGATCAGCCCCATCACCGGCACCGGGTTGAAGAAATGCACCCCGACGAACCGCCCCGGATCGGGCGCCGCCTGCGCCAGCCGCGTGATCGGGATCGACGAGGTGTTCGACGCCAGCACCGCGTCGCCGCCCAGCACCGCGCCGACGTCCGCAAAGATACGCCGCTTGATCTCCTCGCGCTCGGTCGCCGCCTCGATGACGAGGCCGCACGCGCCCATCGCCGCCGGCCCATCGACCGGCTCGATCAGCGCCAGCGCGGCGTCGCGCGCCTCGCCGGTAATCTTCTCCTTGGTGACGAGCCGATCGAGCTGCCTGCCAATCCCCACCTTGCCCGCCTCGGCGCGCTCCAGCCCGACATCGGCGAGCAGCACGCGATACCCCGCCTGCGCGGACACCTGCGCAATCCCCGCGCCCATCTGCCCCGCCCCGATCACGCCGATCACCTGCATGTCCTGCTCCTTCGTCCGTGCGCCTACCGGGGCGGGTCGCGGTTCGCTACAGGGTAAGGGCGGAACGTTGACCGTTCGGAAAACGAACTAAATCAACATGCGTCCGCCCCACGAGATCGTCACGACGTAGCAAATCATAGCGAGAGTGAAGGGCAAGACGGTTTTCACCGGGATCAACCTGCTGGTTGTAATCGCAGCGCCGAACGAGAAGGCGGCTCCAATTGCGAGTAACAACCACGCCGCCACGAGAGCGGCAGCCGCAACTTGCGTGCGCCAGCCCCGATCGGACGCGCCGATCCAGCCGATCCCAACGTAAGCGAAGAGCGAGGCTGGCAGGAGCGAGATCGCATATGTCGCTGACCACCAGCGGGCTGCGCGACTTGTGTCGAGTTCACTCATAACCGCACCATGACGAGCCACGGAAATGTCCGCAATTGGGGGTAAGCCGAATAATGCTCCGTGAGACTATGGCGCTGAAGCCTCTACCCTTGCCTCGGCCAGCACCAGCGCGAACCGCCCGTCGGCATCCGTCCACTCGCCCACCGGCGTCCAGCCGCCCGCTTCCAGCAGCAACCGCGCGCCGCGTTCGCCGTATTTGTGGCTGTTCTCGGTATGCACGCTTTCGTCCGCCGTCATCGCGAACGGCCGGCCATCGACCTCGAACGCCACGTCGCGCGTCGCGACCAGGTGCATCTCGATCCGCGAGGCGGCATCGTTCCACCGCGCCTCGTGGCGAAAGGCCTCGACCGGCACCGTTCCGTCGAGCTCGCGGTTGATGCGGCCGAGCAGGTTCAGGTTGAACGCCGCCGTCACGCCCTGCGCATCGTCATAGGCCGCCACCAGCACGGCGCGGTCCTTCACCCGGTCCATCCCGATCAGCAGCATGGCGCCCTCCCCCAGCGACGCGTGCATCGCGCGGAGCAGATCGACCGCCTGCGCGGGCCGCATGTTACCGATCGTCGAGCCAGGGAAGAAGCCGAGCTTGGGCGTGTCCCGCACCTCGCGCGGCAATGCGATCGGCCGCAGGAAGTCCGCCTCGACCGGCAGCACCGCCAGCCCCGGATGCGCCGCCGCCAGCGCCTTCGACGATTCGCGCAGGAAGTCGCCCGAGATGTCGATCGGCACGTACGCCGACGGCGCGACCTGCGACAGCAGCAGCGGCGTCTTGGTCGAAGACCCCGACCCGAACTCGACGACGGCGCGCCCCCGCCCGGTCAGCGCCGCGATCGCCGGCCCGGCGTCGCGCAGGATGCCGATCTCGGTGCGGGTGGGGTAATATTCCGGCAGATCGGTGATCTGCTCGAACAGCTCCGACCCGCGCCGATCGTAGAACCACCGCGCCGGGATAGCGCGCGGCGTCGCGGCCAGCCCCGCCAGCACGTCGGCGCGGAATTGCGGATCGGCGAAGGAGCGTAGCCCGTCCTCGGGCTCCTGCTTGAGCATCAAAGATCCTTCGCCAGCCGCACGCCGGTGAACTGCCAGCGCTGATGCGGGTAGAAGAAATTACGATAGCTCGCCCGCACATGCCCGCGCGGCGTCGCGCAGCTCCCGCCCTTGAGCACGAACTGCCCGCTCATGAACTTGCCATTGTATTCGCCGACCGCGCCCTCGGCGGCGCGAAAGCCCGGATGCGGGCGATAGGCGCTGCCGGTCCATTGCCAGACGTCGCCGAACAGCCCGCCGCCCGGCCGCGGCTCGACCTGCCCCGCCGCGTCGAGCTGATTACCGGCCGTGGGGTCCAGGCCTGCCGCCGCCGCTTCCCACTCCGCCTCGGTCGGCAGCCGCACGCCCGCCCAGGCGGCATAGGCGTCCGCCTCGTAGAAGCTGACATGCGTCACCGGCGCGGCCGGATCGACCGCGCGCCGACCGTCGAGCCCGAAGCGCGTCCAGCCGCCGGCCGTCTCCGCCCGATACAGCGGCGCGCCGATGCCCTCCGCCTTCACCCACGCCCAGCCGTCCGCCAGCCACCAGCGCGGCTCGCGATAGCCGCCGTCCGCGATGAACGCCGCCCATTCGGCATTGGTCACCGTCCGGTCGGCCAGCGCATAGGCCTGGAGCAGCGCCCGGTGGCGCGGCCCCTCGCAATCGAACGCGAAGCCCTGTCCGTCATGGCCGATGTCGACCAACCCGCCCGGATGCTCGCGCCACCCGATCGGCCCCGGCATCTCCCCAAGAACCTTTGGCGCCACCTTGGGCGCGGGGGGCCAGATCGCCGGCTCCAGCGGATTTTCCGAGAAGAGATGGAGCATGTCGGTCACGAGCAGTTCCTGATGCTGCTCCTCGTGATGGCAGCCCAGCTCGACCAGCGCCTGCGCATCCGCCGACAACCCGTGCAGCGCCTCGATCAGCGCCGCGCTGACATGCGCGCGATAGCCGCGCACCTCGTCGAGCGTCGGCCGCGTCACCATGCCCCGCCGGTCGCGGGCGTGGCGCCCGCCTTCGGCCTCGTAATAGCTGTTGAACAGAAACGGCCAGCGCTCGTCGTGCAGCCGATAACCGGGCACGTGATCGCGCAGCACGAACGTCTCGAAGAACCAGGTCGTGTGCGCCAGATGCCATTTTGCCGGGCTCGCATCGGCCATCGACTGCACCGTCGCGTCCGCGTCCGACAGCGGCGCGACCAGCGCCTCGCTCAAGGCCCGGACGGCGGCGAAACGGCGCGTCGGGGACGACGCGGCGGGGGCGGGTTGCGGCATCGGGGATTCTTCTATCACGCGGCCAGAAGCCGGACCAACCCGCACGCCCGGCAAAAGTGTCCCGACGCAACCTCGATCAGCGTTCACATCAGCGGGACGCGCCCGGTCGCCACAGCACGTCGCCCGCGCCGCCGTCGTTCACCAGCCGCGCGGCGACGAACAGCCAGTCCGACAGCCGGTTGAGATAGGCGAGCGCCGGCCCGTCGACCGCCGCCGCCACCGCCGCCCGCTCCGCCCGCCGCGTCACCGCGCGCGCCAGATGCAGCGCCGCCGCGCCGGCCGATCCGCCGGGCAGGATGAAGCTGGTCAGCGGCCGCAGCCCGTGGTTCATCGCGTCGATCTCGCGCTCCAGCCGCTCGACCTGCGCCGGGACGATGCGGAGCGCCCCGTCGGTCCCGGCCGGGGTGGCGAGGTCCGCCCCCAGATCGAACATGTCGTTTTGGATCCGCAGCAGGGCATCCGCCGCCTCACCTCCGCCGAGCGCCACGACCGCGACGCCGATCGCCGAGTTCGCCTCGTCCACCTCGCCGATCGCGTGCAGCCGCGCGTCGCTCTTGCCGACGCGCGAGCCGTCGACCAGCCCGGTCGTGCCGTTATCGCCGGTGCGCGTGTAGATCTTGTTGAGCTTGACCAAAGTGATTCCCCCCGCCCGACCCTATGTCGTTCAGGTCTTGCCGGCGGCAAACAGGATCAGCACGACGATCAGGATCGCCAGTGCCTGATAGAAGACGCGCATCTGCATCATCCGGTTGGACTTGAGCTGCATCGCCGACGGGCCTTCGCCGTTCCTGACCTGCGCCTGCCCCTCCTGCAGGAAGGTGACGACGCCGCGGATCAGCGCGACCAGGGTCGCGATCATCGCGGCTACGAGCAGGATGACGAGGAAGGTGTTCATGGGACCTATCTAGGCTTTCGCGGCGGCGAAACCAGTAGGCAGGCGGCCCGTCCGCAACGCGTCGGCCACCGCCCGCCCGTCCTCGCCCGCTTCGCGCATCGCGGTCAGCGTCGGGCTGCCGTGCCGTTTCGCCAGCCGCGCGCCGTCGGGGCCGGTCAGCAGCGGATGATGATGGTAGCGCGGCGTCGGCAGCCCGAGCAACGCCTGGAGCAGCCGATGGATATCGGTCGCGGCGAACAGGTCTATCCCGCGCACCACGTCCGTCACCCCCTGCGCCGCGTCATCCACCGTCACCGCCAGATGATAGGACGCCGGCGCGTCCTTGCGCGCGAGGATAACGTCGCCGTGCCGCACGGGGTCCGCCAGCACCCGGCCGGCGGTCTCGTCGTGCCACCACAATCCCTCCTTCGCCTCCCCGGGCTTGGCCCGGGGTCCCGCTTCTTCCTGCGCGGCCAGGGCAGCGGGATCCCCGCGCAAGGCCGGGATGACGGAGAGCATCGCCCTTCCCCCATCCAGCCGCCAGCAATGCGGCCGGCTCGAATCCGGCGCCGCCACCCCCCGGCACGTCCCCGCATACACCGCCTCCCCGCCATGCGGCGCAGCCAGGCTCGCCGCCGCGATCTCGGCGCGCGTGCAGAAGCACGGATAGACCAGCCCCGCCGCCGCCAACCGCGCCAGCGCCGCCGCGTAGAGCCCCAGCCGCGCCGACTGGAACACCGGCCCCTCCCATTCCAGCCCGAGCCACGCGAGGTCCGCGAGGATCGCGTCGACATGCTCCGCCCGGCTCCGCGTTGCGTCGATGTCCTCGATCCGCAGCAGGAACCGCCCGCCCGATGCCCGCGCGAGGTCGAACGCCGCCACCGCCGAAAAGGCGTGGCCCAGGTGCAGCCGACCCGTCGGCGACGGTGCGAAGCGGGTCACCACTTGACCCCGATTCGTCCCCTGTGCTGTCATGGCATCGTCACGCTTCGTCGCCAGACGCGGCCGGGCAGGCAGGCCAGGCTTTTTTGGGCCAGCTATTGTTGGGGAGGCGTCGTGTTTCATCCCGATCTCATCCGCCACCCCGATAGCTGTCCCGCGCTCGTGCTCAACGCCGACTATACGCCGCTTTCCTATTATCCGTTGAGCCTCTGGCCCTGGCAGACCGCGGTCAAGGCGATGTTCCTCGAACGCGTCGACGTCGTCTCGACCTATGCGCGCGAGGTGCACAGCGCCTCGCTGGCGCTCAAGCTGCCCTCGGTGATCGCGCTCCGGCAGTTCGTGAAGCCGTCGCAATTCCCGGCCTTCACCCGCTTCAACCTGTTCCTGCGCGACCGCTTCGCCTGCCAATATTGCGGCCACGGCCGCGATCTGACCTTCGACCACGTCATCCCGCGCGCGCAGGGCGGTCGCACGACGTGGGAAAACGTCGTCACGGCGTGCGCGCCCTGCAATCTGAAAAAGGGCGGCCGCACCCCGCGTCAGGCGCGAATGCCGCTCCACCTCGAACCGATCCGCCCGACGAGCTGGCATCTCCAGGAGCACGGCCGCAGCTTCCCGCCCAACTACCTCCACGATACGTGGCTGGACTGGCTGTATTGGGACATCGAGCTGGAGGCGTAGCGCGGCCTGCGTCACGCCGGCGCACGACTCGCGCAAGCCCGGCCGGCCTGGCGTCAGCCAGGACCGAAGACGCGGCTTGGCCACGGCGGTCCGCCCGCGCTCACCCGCTGCTCCAGCCAGTCCAGAACGAGCGCCAGCGCCCGGTCGCGCTCCAGGTCGTTCAGCAGCTCGTGCCGCCCGTCCTCGAACAGCTCAAGCCGCTTGTCGGACGCGGCGACCGCCGCGATGAACCGCTCGCTGCCCTCCGGGTTCGTGAAGGTGTCCGCCGTGCCGTGCAGCGCCAGCACCGGCGCGGTCCAGGCGGGGTAGAGCGGCCAGCTTGCCGCGGCGACCTTGAGCGCGCTCGCGCCGAGGATGGCGGGTAGCTTGCCGTGATAGCCGCGCGGGTCGGCGCAATACGCCTCCACCTCCGCGTCGATGCGCGAGATGCCGGCGGGATCGAGCGGCGGCTGCACCCCCGCCCCCGGCGCGATCTTGGCCAGCACCCGGCCGATCAGCCTGAGCAGCGGCGGCGCCTCGACCAGCAGCAGCGGCGCGCTCAGTACGACGCCGGCGACGCCTGCCCCGTCCCGCGCGACGCTCGCCGCCGTCACCAGGCCGCCGAGCGAATGGCCGAACAAGAACAGCGGCTTCTGTCCCGCCAGCGCGCGCCGCGCCTGACGGTGCTGCGCGACCGCCGCCTCGACGTCGGCCGCCCCGCGCCGCCCCGCCGAGCCGCCATGGCCTGCATAATCGAAGGCGTGAACATCGAACCCGCGTCCGACCAGCGCCGGCACGAGGCCATGATAACGCGCCACATAACGCTCGGCATATTCGGCATAACCATGCGCCAGCAGCAGCGTCGCCCGCGGCTCGCCTATCGGCCGCCACCGATAACCGGCGACCGGCGCGCCGAAATGCCAGGCTTCCGCGATCATCGCACAACGATAGCGCGGCGGGCCTTGCCGGCAAAGCCGCCTGTCCGGCAGCGTTTTCCCCCCGTAAAACAGATCTTCCTGCCCATCGTGCAGCAGAACCACCGGAAACTTAGCATCGTTGACCGAACGCGAGAGGGGTCTACGTTGTCAGTACGGTGACATCGCCGTTGGACGTGGCGGCGCGCACCGTTTCTGCCAGCAGCCCGAAGTCCCCTGCCCGTGGATCGCCGCGACGCCACGCCAGCGCGATGCGGCGTTCGGCGGTCAGCCCGTCGACCGCCTGCGCCCGCACCCGCGTCCCCGCCAGCATCCCGGCGCGCACCGCCATCTCGGGCAGCAGCGTGATGCCGAGCCCTGCGTCGACCAACCGCACCAGCGTGTGCAACGTCGCCGCGACCAGCGGCGCGTCGGGAATGCGGGCCGCGAGGTCGCACGCCGCGAGCGCGTGGTCGCGCAGGCAATGGCCATCTTCCAAGAGCAGCAGCCGCTCGGCCCGCGCCTCATCAAACGGCGCGGTCACCTCGGCGTCGTCCGGCCCGACCGCCAACAGCAGCCGGTCGACCATGATCTCGACGCTTTCGACGTCGCCGCAATTGACCGGCAGCGCCAGCAGCACGCAGTCGAGCGTGCCCCGCGCCAGCGCTTCGCACGCCGCGCCGGTCAGCATCTCGCGCACGATCGGCTTCAGCCGTGGCCAGGCGCGCGCGATCGCGGGCAATACCGGCGGCAGCAGGAAGGGCGCAACGGTGGGGATCGCCGCCAGCCGCAGCGGGCCGACCAGTGGCTCGCGCGCACCCTGGGCGGCGGCGCTCAGATCCTCCGCCGCACGCACCACGCTGCCGGCGCGCGCGACGATTTCCTCGCCGATCGCGGTGAAGCGCACGGTCCGCCGCGTTCGCTCGACCAGCGTCGCGCCCAACAGCCGCTCCAGCTCGGCGATCCCGACCGACAGCGTCGATTGCGTCACGAAGCACGCCGCCGCGGCGCGCCCGAAATGGCCGTGCTCGTACAATGCGAGCAGATAGGAGAGCTGGCGGAGCGAGGGCAGCGGCGTAGTGATCGGATCACTCCATCAGAGAAATAGGTTTAACTCATTGGACCGATCTATCGCGCCGGTCCATGGTCCCTCATCCCCTTCCGCGCCGGAGCATCAAACACCATGGACGCCATCACCTCGGGCAGCCCCCTCAACGATCCCAAGAAGCAGCCGGCCGCGATGCGCCACCTGCTCGGCCAGACCAGCCGCGACTGGTGGCCCGAACAGCTGTCGCTGAACATCCTGCATCAGAAGGGCAAGTCGTCGAACCCGTTCGGTGAAGAGTTCAACTATGGCAAGGCGTTCAAGTCGCTCGATTATGCGGCGGTGAAGGCGGACCTGACCGCGCTGATGACCGACAGCCAGCCCTGGTGGCCGGCCGACTACGGGCATTACGGTCCCTTCTTCATCCGCATGGCGTGGCATTCGGCCGGCACCTATCGCACCGGCGACGGGCGCGGCGGCTCGTCGGCGGGGCAGCAGCGGTTCGCGCCGCTCAACTCGTGGCCCGACAACGGCAACCTCGACAAGGCGCGCCGGCTGCTCTGGCCGATCAAGCAGAAATATGGCGCGGCACTGAGCTGGGCCGACCTGTTCATCCTCGCCGGCAACGTCGGCATCGAATCGATGGGCGGGCCGACGTTCGGCTTCGGCGGGGGGCGCGAGGACGTGTTCGAGCCCGAGCAGGACGTCTATTGGGGCACCGAAGAGGAATGGCTCGGCCAGACCCGCATCGACGAGGAGGCCGGGCTCGCGCTCGAAAGTCCGCTCGCGGCGATCCAGCACGGCCTGATCTACGTCAATCCGGAGGGCCCCGGCGGCTGCCCCAATCCGATGGGTTCGGCGCGCGACATGCGCGAGACCTTCGCGCGGATGGGGATGAACGACGAGGAGACCGCGGCGCTGACCGCCGGCGGCCACACCTTCGGCAAGGCGCACGGCGCGGGCGACGCATCGCTGGTCGGCAAGGAGCCGGAGGGCGCCGACATCGCCGCCCAGGGCCTTGGCTGGGCCTCGACGCACGAGAGCGGCATGGGCGACCACACGATCACCTCGGGCATCGAAGGCTCGTGGACGCCGACGCCGATCACCTGGGACATGACCTATTTCGACATGCTGCTCGACCACGAATACGAGCTGGTGAAGAGCCCGGCGGGCGCCAACCAGTTCCAGCCGGTCGGCAACCCCGCCGAGACGCTGGCCCCCGCCGCGCACACGCCGGGCAAGAAGGTGCCGACGATGATGACCTCGGCCGACATGGCGCTCAAGGTCGACCCTTCGTATCGCGCGATCATGGAGAAGTTCCGGGCCGACCCGGCGTATTTCGCCGACGCCTGGGCGCGTGCCTGGTTCAAGCTCACCCACCGCGACATGGGGCCCAAGGTCCGCCTGCTCGGACCGGAAGCGCCGACCGAGGACCTGATCTGGCAGGATCCGATCCCGGTGGCCGACTACCCGCAGATCGAGGCGGGGGATGTCGCCGAACTCAAGACGGCGATCGCCAATTCGGGCCTCGACGTCGCCGAGCTGGTCTCGACCGCCTGGGCCTCGGCCTCCACCTGGCGCGTGTCGGACTGCCGTGGCGGTGCCAACGGCGGCCGCATCCGCCTCGCGCCGCAGAAGGATTGGGAGGTCAACAACCCGCCGCAGCTCGCCAAGGTGCTGTCGGTCTATGAGGGCATCAAGGCCGATTTCGACGGCAAGGGCGCGAAGAAGGTGTCGATCGCCGACCTGATCGTGCTTGGCGGCTCGGTCGGGGTCGAGGCGGCGGCCAAGGCGGGCGGTCATCCGGTCGAGGTGCCGTTCAAGCCCGGCCGCACCGATGCGTCGGCCGAGCAGACCGACGCCGAGAGCTTCGACGTACTCGAGCCCAAGGTCGACGGTTTCCGCAACTACCTCCAGGTCAAGTACAACGTCCCGACCGAGGAACTGCTGGTCGATCGCTCGCAGCTGCTCGACCTGTCGTCGCCCGAGATGACGGTGCTGCTCGGCGGCCTGCGCGTGCTGGGCGCGAACGCCCAAGGCTCGAAGCACGGCGTCTTCACCAACCGGCCGGGGCAGCTCACGACCGACTTCTTCGTCAACCTGCTCGACATGCAGACCGCATGGAAGCAGGTCTCGGACGAGAGCGACGAAGAGTTCGTCGGCACCGACCGCCACACCCACGAGCACAAGTGGACCGCGTCGCGCACCGACCTAGTGTTTGGCTCCAACTCGCAGCTGCGCGCGCTGGCTGAGGTCTATGCCTGCGATGACGCCAAGGAGAAGTTCGTGAAGGACTTCGTGGTGGCGTGGACCAAAGTCATGAACGCGGATCGGTACGAGCTCGCGGCCTGAACTGCTACGTCACCCCGGGCTTGACCCGGGTCCCGCTTCTTCGCGCGACAAGGCAGCGGGACCCCGGCTCAAGGCCGGGGTAACGGCGACAACCATATCATTCCACGGCGAGAATGACGTGGCTCGCCTTGATCAGCGCGAGCGCGCGGACACCCGGAGTCAGCTCCAGCGCATCCGCACTCTCGCGCGTCAGCGTCGCGGTCAGCGTCTTGCCGACGGCGAGGTCGAGGGTGATTTCGCTCGACACCGGCCCGTCCTCGCGCGTCGTGACGGTCCCGGCCAGGCAGTTGCGTGCCGACGTACGCAACGGCTCTTCGCCCCGCGCGAGGATGACGAAGCTCGATTTGACCAGCGCGATCACGGGCGTGCCCTCGGCCAGTTCGAGCGTCTCGACGCTGCCGCGCGTGATCATCGCGACCATCTCCACCCCCTCGGCGATGCGCAGCGTCACCTCCGCATTGACCGCCCCGGGCGTGACGTGCGTGACGGTGCCGCGAAGCGCGTTGCGGGCGCTGGTCTTCATGGTGATGCTCCACAGGAGAGAGGCGGGGTTGGCGGCGGTGACGCCGGTGGCGAGCCGTGACACCAGCGCCGCCCATTGCGCTTCGGCGGCGGCGAAGGTGTCGACGACGAGCCGGCCCGCCGCCGTCACGCGCGCGCCGCCGCCCTCGCGCCCGCCTGGTGCTGCCTCGACCAGCGGGCACTCGAACAGGTTGTTCATCACCTGCACCGCGTCCCTGGCAGCCTTGTAGCTGAGTCCGACGACGCGCGCCGCCGCGCTGATCGAGCCGGTGTCGCGCACCGCCGACAATAGTGCGATGCGATCGACCCCAACCTTGCCGCGGGCGCGGGCGAGGCTCAACTCGGCGGTCAGAAGGGCGTCGGCGCTCACCGCCGCCGCTATGTCACCCCCGCAAGCGCAGCGTAACCCCGACCGTGCGCGGGTCGCTCGGCGTGCCGACGATCAGCCCCGAATTGCCCGCCTGCACCGTCAGGTTCTGGAGATAGTCGGCATCGAGCAGGTTGCGCGCGAACACCGCGACCTCCAGGCCGCCACCTGACCCATTGGCGCCGAAGCGACAGCCGATGTTGGCGGTGGTCAGGTTGTAGGCGCCGACATAGGTGAAGCGCGAGATCGTCGGATCGCCGTTATAGCCGCTGCGCGACGCCGTGTCGGCATGGAGGAACACCGACCCGCTGCCGACCGGCACGGCATAATCCACGCCCGCCGTCACCGTGAGGCGCGGCAGCGAGGCGAGCCGCTTGCCCGTCAGGCTGCATACGGTCGTGGCCGTCGTCTGCAACTCCAGCGGACAGGGGCCGGCGGGATAGTCGGTGTAGCGGCCGTCGGCATAAGCGAGCCCCGCGCGTACCGACAAGCCCCGCACCACCAGCGCGGTCGCATCGGCCTCGATGCCCTTCACCGTCACCTTGGGAATGTTGGACAGATAGCCGCGCAGCGCCACGGTCTGCGAATTGTCGACCACCGTCGCCTGGAAGTCGCGAACGCGGGTGTAGAAGCCTTCGATATTGAGTACGAGCCGCCGATCGAACAGCCTGGTCTTCAGCCCGACCTCATAGGTGTCGTTGCGCTCTGGCCGGACGACGGCGGTGGTCAGCGCCGGCAGGTTCGCCGACGTCAGTGGCAGCCCCGACATGTTGATGCCGCCCGACTTGAACCCGCGCGCGGCGCTCGCATAGGCGAGCACGCCGTCGGTCGCCTGCCAGGCGAGGTTGGCGCGGCCGGTGACATTGCCCTCGCTGTTACGCGCCGAATAGGTCTGGCCGCGCAGCACGCCGAGCCGGGCGTTGATCAGCGCGGTCACCTGCGCCGCCGTGCCGGTGATCGCCGGCCCGCCGAAGGTGAAGGTCGAGTAATAGCCCTGCTTGTCCTCGTGCGTATAGCGCAACCCGCCGGTCAGCGTCAGGTCCTGGACGATGCGCAGGTTCGCCTCGCCGAAGGCCGCGTAGCTCTGGGTGCGGAAGTCGGTATGCCCGTCCTGCCCATAGCCATCGAGCAGGTTGGCGGGGACGGTCGTCGTCCCCGTGGCCGTGCCGATCAGATAATAGGCGCCGGCGGGGCCATCGATGCTGATTCTTGCCGAACAACGTCCCCTGCGGCCCGCGCAGTTCCTCGACCTGCTCGATGTCGGCGAAGTCGAAGGCGGCGGTGGCGGGGCGGGCGTGATAGACCTGGTCGACGTAGAAGCCGACGCCGGGCTCCAGCCCGTCGTTCAACTGGCTGACCTCAACGACGCTGGAGCCAAGCCCGCGGATCGTGATCGCGGTGTTGCGCGATTGGCCGAACTGTAGTTGAGGCTGGGGTCAGCGTCGTCAGCCCCTGCGTATTCACCGTATATCTCTGGTCGAGCAGATTGCCGCCGACCACCGATAGTGATCCCGGCACCCGTTGCGCGTCCTGCGCGGCCCGAGCAGGCCCCGCCGTTCCGGCTTGCTCTGATTGGGCAAGCGCAGGAACCGTCACCGTGGCCAGCAATGCCGCCCCAACCCGTCCAACCACCGAATAACGCACACCGGCTCCCATCGCTATATAGTCGAGCCACATAACGCACGTGTCGCGTAGCGAGACCGAAACGTTGGCTGGCATCAGTATCACCCGAGGCTAATGTCCGCATGGCGGGGGTGCGTGGAGAGAGATGGTGCGTCGAACCTGGATCATGCTGGCCGGTGCGCTGGGGTTGTCAGGCCTGCTCGGGGGCGTGGCGGCCACATGGAAGGCGGACGCGGCGCAGGATCCGGCCAATGCGCCGGCGACGGTCAAGACGCCGGCAGGTGCGAAGACGATCGGCGTCTGGCAGCCGCCGCCGGGCCTGAAGCAGGTGCCGATCTGGCCGAACGGCGCGCCGGACATGGACGGCCGCAAGCTCCCGCCCGAACATGCGGAGACCGGCACCAACCCCCGCCGTTTTGCGGGCCTGCCCGTCACCGGCATCTACAATGTGTCGACGCCGACGATCACGATCTTCCCGGCCACGGTTCCCGGCAAGGGCGCGGCGATCCTCGTCTTTCCCGGCGGCGGCTTTCAGCAACTCGCGATCGATCTCGAAGGCAGCGAGGCTTGCGAGTGGCTGACCGCCAGGGGCGTCGTGTGCGCGCTGGTCAAATACCGGGTGCCCAACAGCAACCACCATTATGACGCCGCCTGCGATTGCGCGGTCACGCCCAGGCGCTTGCTGGCGCTCCAGGACGCGCAGCGGGCGATCCGGCTGGTGCGCGCACGAGCCGCGTCGCTGCACGTCGATCCCCGCAAGATCGGCGTGATCGGCTTTTCGGCGGGCGGCTATCTGGTCGCGCAGACCAGCAACATCGTCGCGCCAGCCTATGCGCCCGTCGACGCGATCGACCGGATCGGTAGCCGCCCGGACTTCGCGGTGGCGCTCTATCCGGGCCATCTTTGCCGCGCGGGCGGCGCGCTCGATCCGGGCATCCACGTCACCCGGCAGACGCCGCCGACCTTTCTGCTCCAGGCCTGGGACGATCCGGTCGACGATATCTGCAACAGCATCGTCTATGCCCGCGCGCTGGACGCGGCGGGCGTTCCGACCGAGGTCCATCTCTTCGCCAAGGGCGGTCACGCCTTCGGGTTGAGACGCGCCGGGCACCCGGTGGAGAAATGGCCGTCGCTGCTCGAGGACTGGCTGAAAGAGATCGGCATCGTGGAGCGCTGGACACACGGCGATTGACCCGCTGTTCGCCGCAGCGCAGCATCGAGACCATGGCCTCTCTCCCCCCCATCGCCAATAATTCCGACATCCGCCTGCTCGGGGCGATGCTGGGAGACGTCATCCGTGGCTATGCCGGCGATGGCGTGTACGAGAAGGTGGAAGAGATCCGCCGCGCCGCCGTCGAGCGGGCGCGGGCGCAAGACGGAGAGGAGCCGAGCCTGCCGGCGCTCGACCTCGACGACAGCGTCGCCGTGGTGCGCGCGTTCATGCTCTTCTCGATGCTCGCCAACCTCGCCGAGGACCGGCAGGGGGTCGCCGCCGAGGACGGCGCGACGCTGGAGCAGGCGCTCGTGCGGCTGAACGCGGAGGGCATCGACGCCGCCGCCGTCCGCGACCTGCTCGACCACGCGCTCGTCGCGCCGGTACTGACCGCACACCCCACCGAGGTGCGGCGCAAGAGCATGATCGATCATCGTAACCGCATCGCCGCGCTGCTCGGACTGCGTGACGCCGATGCGACCGAGACGGCCGACGGCGACCTGGTCGACGACGCCATCCGCCGCCAGATCGCCTTGCTGTGGCAGACCCGCGCATTGCGCCGCGAACGCCTCGGCGTCGCGGACGAGGTCGAGACCGCGCTATCCTATCTGCGCGACGTCTTCATGCCCGCGCTGCCGGGGCTCTATCAGCGCTGGGATCGCGCGCTGGGCGAGCGGACGCCGTCCTTCCTCAAGCCGGGCAGCTGGATCGGCGGCGACCGCGACGGCAACCCCTTCGTTACCGCCGCCAGCCTGAAGACCGCGCTCGGCCGGGCGGCCGAGGCGGCGCTGGGTCATTATCTGGACGCCGTCCACGCGCTCGGCGCCGAGCTGTCGATCGCCAGCGGCCAGGCGCCGATCGACGACGCGGTGGCGGCGCTGGCGGACGCGTCGGGCGACACCGCGCCGAGCCGTCAGGACGAGCCCTATCGCCGCGCGCTGTCGGGCATCCACGCCCGCCTCGCGGCCACCCACCTCCAGCTCACCGGCAAGCCCGCGCCGCGTCCTGGCCGCCTGACGGGCGAGGCCTATGCCGGCCCCGACCCGTTCCGCGCCGACCTCGTTGCGATTGCCCGCGCGCTGGCCGCCGGCGGAGCGGGCGCGCTCGCCGGCGCGGGGGCGATCGGGCGGCTGATCCGCGGCGTGGACCTGTTCGGTTTCCACCTCGCCACGCTCGACCTGCGCCAGAACTCCGCCATCCACGAGCGCGTCGTCGCCGAGCTGTTGCGCGTCGCCGGGGTCGACGCCGATTACGTTGCGCTCGACGAGCCCGCCCGCGTCGCGCTGCTGCGGCGCGAGCTCGCCAGCGCCCGGCCGCTCGCCAGCTCCTTCGCCGCCTATTCGGACGAGACCGCGTCCGAGCTCGCAATCGCCCGCGCCGCCGCCGACGCGCACGCCGCCTACGGGCCGGCCTGCATCCGCCAGTATATCGTGTCGATGTGCCAGTCGGTCTCCGACCTGCTGGAGGTCCACCTGCTGCTCAAGGAAGCCGGCCTCTACACGCCGGGCGAGGAGCCCGTCGCCGCGATCATGGCCGTGCCGCTGTTCGAGACGATCGGCGACCTCGAGGCCGCCCCGGGCATCATGACCGACTGGTTCGCGCTGCCCGAGATCGCCGCGATTTCCCGGGCGCGCGGGCATCAGGAAGTGATGATCGGCTATTCGGACTCCAACAAGGACGGCGGCTATCTCACCTCGACCTGGTCGCTGTCCAAGGCGTCCGAGGCGTTGCGCCCGGTGTTCGACGCGGCGGGCGTCGGGATGCAGCTCTTCCACGGCCGGGGCGGCGCGGTCGGGCGCGGGGGCGGCTCCGCCTTCGCGGCGATCCGCGCCCAGCCGCCCGGCACCGTCGCCGGGCGCATCCGCATTACCGAACAGGGCGAGGTGATCGCCGGCAAATACGGCACCCGCGACGCCGCGCTCATCAATCTGGAGGCGATGGCGTCGGCCACCCTGCTCGCCACGCTGGAGCCGCCGGCGCTGTCGGCGTTCGAGCAGCAGCGCTTCGCCGCCGCGATGGACCGGCTCTCGGCCGACGCCTTCCGCGCCTATCGCGGGCTGGTCTATGAAACCGACGGCTTCCGCCAGTTCTTCCGTCAGTTCACCCCCGTCGCCGAGATCGCCAACCTCAACATCGGCTCGCGTCCGCCCAGCCGCACCAAGTCGGACAAGATCGAGGATCTGCGCGCCATCCCCTGGGTCTTCTCCTGGGCGCAGGCGCGGGTGATGCTGCCGGGCTGGTATGGTGTCGGTCAGGCGCTGGCGGGGTTCGACGACCGCGCTTTGCTGGCCGAGATGGCGCAGGCCTGGCCGCTGTTCCGGTCGACGCTCGCCAACATGGAGATGGTGCTCGCCAAGAGCGACCTGGCGCTCGCCGCCCGCTATGCCGAGCTGGTCGAGGAGTCGCTGCGTGGCATCTTCGCCACGATCCGCGAGGGCTGGGAGCAGACGCATGACGGCCTGCTCGCCGTCACCGGCCAGTCGCGCCTGCTCGAAAAGAGCCCGCGCCTGGAGGAGTCGATCCGGTTGCGCCTCCCCTATATCGAGCCACTCAACCTCCTCCAGGTCGAGCTGATGCGCCGCCACCGCGCTGGCGAGACCGACACGCGGATCGGCGAGGGCATCCTGCTGTCGATCAACGCGATCGCGACGGCGCTACGCAACTCGGGTTGAACCGGAAGCGAAATGACGCGTTGGAGCGCCTTGTTCGAGTTGAAAGGCTGATCCCATGCGCAAGCTCATCCTCGCCACCGCCGCCACCGCGCTGCTCCTTCCCGTCTCCACCGCCGACGCGAAGAGCCGTCACCGGCATGTCTATCGCGGTCAGAAGGTGTGCAGGCATTCGGGCGGCACGACCGGCGCAGTCGCGGGCGGCGTCGGCGGCGCGCTGCTCGGCCATGCGGTGCTGGGCGGCGTCGGCGGCACGCTGGCCGGGGCCGCCGGCGGCGCGCTCGGCGGCCGCGCGGTGGATCGGTCCATCACCGCCAAGAAGCGGTGCTACTACCGCTAGGCGCGATGGCGAGGGGCGGCTAGGACGGTTCGTCGGTCGCCACCACCCCTGCGCCGCCCTTGAACCCTTGGGCGATCACATACCATTCCGACGAACCCTTCCGGCTCGCGGGTGGCTTGGCGTGCTTGACCGTCGTGAACGCCCGCTTCAGCGCCGCGACCAATTGATGGTCCGCGCCGCCGGCCAGCACCTTGGCGACGAAGGCGCCGCCGGGGCGGAGCACTTCCTCGGCGAATAACGCACCCGCCTCGACCAGCGCCATCGTCCGCAGATGGTCGGTCTGCGGGTGGCCCACCGTGTTCGCCGCCATGTCCGACAGGACGAGGTCGGCGGGGCCGCCCAGCGCCGCGCGAAGCCGATCCGGCGCGGCCTCGTCCATGAAGTCCATCTGCAGGATCGCGACGCCGTCGAGCGGGTCGACGGGGAGCAGGTCGATGCCGACCACGGTCGCTGCGGGCACGCGCTTGCGGACCACCTGGCTCCACCCGCCCGGCGCGATGCCGAGGTCGATCACGCGGCGCACGCCCTTGAGCAGCGCGAACCGCTCGTCGAGTTCGAGCAGCTTGTACGCGGCGCGGCTGCGATACCCCTCCGCCTTGGCTCGACGGACATAGGGGTCGTTGAGTTGCCGCTCCAGCCAGCGCACCGACGAGGTCGAGCGCCCGCGCCCCGTCTTCACCCGCTGATGGCCGGGCGGTTTCATCATGGCCGGGGCGCCCCCATCAGGCGCTTGAGAATGCCTTCGCGGATGCCGCGATCGGCGATGCCCAGCCGCTCGGCAGGCCACAGGTCCATGATCGTTTCCAGGATCGCGCATCCCGCCACCACGAGGTCGGCGCGTTCGGTCCCGATGCAGGCGACCCGCGCGCGCTCGCCGATCGCCATGCCGGCGAGGTCGCTGCTGATCCGCCGCATCGCCGCGGCCGGCACGATCAGCCCGTCCACCGCCGACCGCTCGTAATGCGACAGCCCGAGATGGACCGAGCCGAGCGTCGTCACCGTCCCCGACGTGCCGAGCAGCCGCGGCCGGGCAAACCCCTGCGGCAACCGCGCTGCAAAGGCCGCCATGCTGTCGCCGACCAGCTCCCGCATCCGCGCAAAAGCGGCAAGCCTGCCCTCGCGGCTCTCGCCCCCGCCCGCGCTCTCGGTCAGCGACACCACGCCCCACGGTGCGGAATGCCAGTCGAGCACGCGCGGGATCGGCCCACCGGTGTCGACCAGCACCAGCTCGGTCGAGCCGCCGCCGATGTCGAAGATCAGCGCCGGATCGTCGCCCGGCTCGATCAGCGCATGGCAGCCGAGCACCGCCAGCCGCGCCTCCTCTTCCGCCGAGATGATGTCGAGATGGATACCCGTCTCGGCATAGGCGCGCGCGATGAACTCCGCGCCGTTGGTCGCGCGGCGGCACGCCTCCGTGGCGACCGACCGCGCCAGCGTCACCCGCCGCCGCTGGAGCTTGTCCGAGCAGATCCGCAGCGCCGCGAGCGTGCGGTCGATCGCCGCGTCGCTCAGCCGGTTGGTCGCCGCCAGCCCCTCGCCCAGCCGGACGATGCGGGAGAAAGCGTCGATGACGGTGAAATGCTGCCCCTGCGGCCGCGCGATCAGCAGACGGCAGTTGTTGGTGCCGAGATCGAGCGCGGCAAAGGCCTGCGCGTCGGACCAGCGGCCGCGCTGGGGCCGCTCGGCCGCTGATCGGGCGGGGGGCTCCCGCCGGTGCGGCCCGGTGGTGGACAAGTCCCCCATGGCCGAGATGTACTCGCTTTTCTGTTATGCCGGCGCGGACGAGAGGCCCGCTCGGTGCTTGCCGACAAGCTAGCGAGCTATGGGAGGATCGGCAAGGCCACCCTGCGCATGGCTTGACCCGTGCATCGCGCCGCCCTAGAGGCCCGCGCCTGATTGCCCGATCCTCTAATGGTAAGAGAGCGGACTCTGACTCCGTCAATCAAGGTTCGAGTCCTTGTCGGGCATCCATTCCTCCTCAACCGGCCTCGCCGATCAGCTTGAGCGAATCGGCCGAGGCCCAGTCGCGGCCGCCGGTGGCGCGCCAGACTTCCTTGCCGGCGCCGTCGTAGAGGATCGTGGTCGGCAGGTTCGCGCCGAGGCCGACGCTGACCGTCATCGCCTTGTCGAGCAGCGGGCGGGCGTGGGCGAGCGGCTTGCCGGCGAGAAACGCCTGCACCTTGGCGGCATCGTCGCCCTGGTTGAGCGCGATCACCGCCACCTTGCCGTCCACCGCCTGCGCCGCGCGGTCGAGCGTCGGCATCTCGGCGATACAGGGCGCGCACCAGGTCGCCCACAGGTTCACCAGCACCGGCTTGTCCTTGAAGGCGGCGAGGGTAACGGCCTTGCCGGCCAAGTCGGTCAGCGCGCCGGCGGGCGCGGCCTCGCCCTTGTGGCTGCGATCGACCGCGCCGACCGCGAGCGGCGGCCGGACGGTGGGCGCGGCCTCGTCGGCGGTCTGCACGTTTGCTTGCGCGTTTGCTTGCTCGGGGGCGGGGCTTTGCCTAGTGCAGCCGCCGGCCAGCAGAAGGATCAGGGCGACGCCCGAACGGAAGGACATGACGGGCTCCAATGCCATGTGGGGTGGACGCTTCGCGGACGGCCCGGCAGCGGTGATGCGCGAGATAAACGCGAGCCTGCCCGTCGACAAGCGAATGTGGCGGCAGGACCTGGCGGGATCGCGGGCACACGCGGCGATGCTGGGCGCGCGCGGGATCGTCGACCACGGCGCCGCGCAGGCCATCCTGACGGGGCTTGATGGCGTCGCGGCAAAGTACGAACGGGACGGCCTCCCCGACGATCCGGCGCACGAAGACATCCACATGCTGACCGAGGCACGGCTCGCCGACGCGATCGGGCCGGACGCGGGACGGCTCCATACGGCGCGGTCGCGCAACGACCAGGTCGCGACCGATTTCCGGCTGTGGGTGCGCGACGCGATCGACGACGTCGATCGGGTGCTCGCCGAATTGCAGGAAGCGCTGCTGGCCCGCGCGGATGAACATGCCGCCAGCGTCATGCCGGGCTTCACGCACCTCCAGGTCGCGCAGCCGGTGACCTTGGGCCACCACCTGATGGCCTATCACGAGATGACGCGGCGCGACCGCAGCCGCTTCGCCGACGCGCGCACGCGGCTCAACGAATGCCCGCTCGGGTCGGCGGCGCTGGCGGGGACGGGGTTTCCGATCGACCGCGACGCGACCGCCAAGGCGCTCGGGTTCGACCGGCCGACGCGCAACAGCCTCGACTCGGTCAGCGACCGCGACTTCGCGCTCGATTACCTCCAGGCCGCCGCACAATGCGCGCTGCATCTGTCGCGGCTCGCCGAGGAGTTCGTGCTGTGGGCGTCGCAGCCGTTCGGCTTCGTAGCGCTGTCGGACCAATGGTCGACCGGCAGTTCGATCATGCCACAGAAGCGCAATCCCGACGCGGCTGAGCTGGTGCGTGGCCATGCCGGGCGGATCACGGGGTGCCTCGTCAGCCTGCTGGTGACGATGAAGGGCCTGCCGCTCGCCTATTCCAAGGACATGCAGGACGACAAGCCGCCGGTGTTCGAGGCGCACGACCTGCTCGCGCTGTCGCTCGCCGCGATGACCGGAATGGTGGCGAGCGCCGATTTTCGCGTCGAGCGGATGCGCGAGGTGGCGCAGGCCGGCTATTCGACCGCGACCGACCTTGCGGACTGGCTGGTGCGCGAGGCGGGTGTGCCGTTCCGCGAGGCGCACCACGTCACTGGCCGGGCGGTGAAGCTGGCAGAGGAGCGCGGCGTCAGGCTCGACGAGCTGCCGCTCGATGCCTTGCAGGCGATCGACGCGAGGATCGGCGCGAGCGTGTTCGACGTGCTGTCGGTCGACGCCTCGGTCGCCAGCCGCACCAGCTTCGGCGGCACCGCGCCCGCCAATGTCCGCGCCGCCATTGGAGCCGCGCGGGAGGGGATGCGATGAAGCGCCTGTTCCTGCTCCTGCCCCTCACGCTCGCCGGGTGCGGCTCGGCGGTGGGGCTGAAGCCGCCGCCCGGCCAGCCGCTGCCGGTCGCGCCCTATGGCGCCGCCAAGGCGCCGACCCCCAACCAGTTGGTGACGCCGACCCCGCAACAGCGCCCGCAGCGCTCGGATGAGCTCATCCGCAGTTCCGACGAACGCCGTTCCGACGATTTCGACCTGCCGCCGACAGGCTGATGGACCATTTCAGCTTCAGGGACGGCGTGCTCCATGCCGAGGACGTGCCGCTGCCCGTGATCGCCGAGGCGGTGGGGACGCCGGTGTACATCTATTCGGCCGCGACCTTCCGCCGTCATGCGCGCGTGTTCCGCGCGGCGCTGGCCGGGCTCGACCGCATCCATCTCGCCTATGCGATCAAGGCCAACCCCAATCTCGCGGTGCTCAGGGTGCTCGCCGACGAGGGCTATGGTGCCGACGTCGTTTCGGCGGGCGAGATGGCGCGCGCGCTGGCGGCGGGGATGCCTGCGGACGGCATCGTCTTTTCGGGCGTCGGCAAGACCGCGGGCGAGATGGCCGCCGCGCTCGATGTCGATGACGGGGCCGGCATCGGCCAGTTCAATCTTGAGCTGGAGGAAGAAGGCGAGGTTCTCGCCCGCCTCGCCGCCGCGCGCGGGATGCGCGCGCCCGCCGTGCTGCGCGTCAACCCGGATGTCGACGCGGGCACGCACGCCAAGATCTCGACCGGGCGCAAGCAGAACAAGTTCGGCGTGCCGATCGACCAGGCGGCGGCGATGTACGCGCGGCTGGCCACGCTGGATGGACTGAACCTGCGCGGCGTGGCACTGCACATCGGGAGCCAGCTCGCCGACCTCGCCCCGCTGGAGGCCGCGTTCGGCCGCATCGGCACGCTCGTCGCCGCGCTGCGCGCCGCCAGGCATCGCGTCGATCGCGTCGATCTGGGCGGCGGTCTCGGCGTGCCGTACCGCGCCGATGACGTGCTGCCGACGCCGGCCGATTACGGCGCGATGGTCGAGCGGGCGACGGCGGGATGGGACGTCGAGCTGATGTTCGAGCCCGGCCGCGTCATCGCGGGCAACGCGGGCGTGCTGCTGACGAAGGTGATCTGGGTAAAGCCGGGGGTGGTCCACCCCTATGTCATCGTCGACGCGGCGATGAATGACCTCGCGCGGCCGGCGCTGTACGACGCGTGGCACGATTTCGTCGCGGTCGCGCCGTCGGGCGAGCGCATCGTAGCCAACATCGCGGGGCCGGTGTGCGAGAGCGGCGACACCTTCGCGATGGGGCGCGACATCGACGCCGTCCGTTCGGGCGACCTCGCGATCTTCCGCACCGCCGGTGCTTACGGTGCCACCATGGCGTCGACCTACAACAGCCGCGCATTGGTGCCCGAGGTGCTGGTCGACGGCGACCGTTTCGCGGTGGTCGCCGACCGCGTTAGCCCGGAAACGCTGATCGCGGCGGAACGGGTGCCGGAATGGCTGTGAGCCGGTCTCCCTCACCCTTCCCACCGCCTGCGGCGGCGGGCCCCTTCCCTCTCCCGATGGGAGAGGGAGAGGTGCGCAGCACCGAAGGGTGAGGGTGACCTGGCCCGGCCTGCCGATTCTGGTGAAGCTGGCTGGCCGGCCGATCATGCTGCTGGGCGACGGCGACGCCGCCGAGGCGAAGCGACGGCTGCTGGAGCGGGCGGGAGCAATCGTGGTCGCCGACGATCCGGACGCCCGCCTCGCGATCGTCGCGATCGAGGACGAAACGGAAGCGCGGGCAGCGGTGGCGCGGTTGCGGGCGCGCGGCGTGCTGGTCAACGCGGTCGACCGGCCCGCATTGTGCGACTTCACCCTCCCCGCCGTGGTCGATCGCGCACCCGTGCTGGTGGCGGTGATGACCGGGGGCGTGTCGGCGGGGCTGGCGGCGGCGGTGCGGCAGCGGCTGGAGGGGCTATTGCCGGGCTCGCTGGGGCGGCTGGCAGAGGCGCTTGCCGGCGCGCGGGCGGCGTTGCGGGCGCGCTATCCCGACACCGGCGAGCGGCGGCGCGCGATCGGGGCGGCGCTGGCGGGACCGTTGGACCCGTTCGATTCCGAATCTGCAGAACGGGTGGAGCGTGTTTTTCTTCGTCATGCCGGGCTTGTCCCGGCATCCACGTCCGAAGACGACCCGGACCCGGCAGGAGCGGGCGACGGTGGACCCCGGGACAAGCCCGGGGTGACTATCGAACTAAACTCGACCGATCCCGACGACCTGACGTTGCGGCAGGCCCGCGCGCTGGCACTGGCGGATCGGCTGTTCCACGCGCCCGACGTCCCCCCCGCCATCCTCGCCCGCGCTCGCGCCGATGCGCCGCGGATTGCGTGCGGCGCGCGTCCGGACCAGATTGCGCAGGGCGACGTGTGGCTGGAGATGAAGGCGTGAGCGGGTTCGGCTATCGCATCAGGGACGGTCAGGGCGAGCGGGTCGAGGTCGATGAGGCGCTGACCTGCGAGGCCGACCTCGTCTGGGTTCACCTCAGCACGACGACCGAGCACGGCCAGGCCTGGCTGCGCGACGAGGCCAAGCTCGAACAATATGTCGTCGAGGCGCTGACGGCCTCCGAGACACGCCCGCGCTGCGAGCAGTTCGAGCAGGGGGCGCTGCTCAACCTGCGCGGGCGGTCGGACGAGGAACTCTCCACCACTGACCCGCTCGCCTCGGTGCGGATCTGGGCGGTCAAGGGCCGCGTCTTCTCCGTCACGCGCAAGCATCTGGTCGCGACCGATGCGGTGGAGGAAGAGGTCAAGCGCGGGAAGGTCAAGGATCCCGGCGACCTGATCGCGGTCTTCGCGACCGCGATCACCAGCGACCTCGACCCCGTCGTCGCCGAACTGGGCGACAGCCTCGACGATTGCGAGGAACAGCTCGCGTCGGACGATGTCTTCGAGCTCCGCCGCAACGTCACGCGCGTCCGCGTCGCCGCGATCGGCTATCGCCGCTTTCTTCAGCCGCAACGCGCCGCGCTGGAGAAGCTTGCCGCACTACCCGGCGACTGGCTCCAGGACGACGACCGGATGCATCTCAGCGCCGCCGCCGACCGCGCCGCGCGCATGGCCGAGGAGCTGGAGAGCATCCGCGAACGCTCCGGCGTGATGCACGAGACGCTGACCGACCTGCGCGCCGAGCAGATCGACAGCCGCGGCCTGCTGATCTCGATCGCGGCGCTGATCTTCCTGCCGCTGACCTTCATCACCGGCCTGTACGGGATGAACGTGAAGGGGCTGCCGGGATCGGAGAGCCCCTACGCCTTCGACTGGATCATGCTGGCCTGCGTGGTGATCGCGGTGGGGGTAATGGCGTGGTTCGTGCGCCGACACTGGTTGCGAGGGTAGATCCCGTTTACGCCGCCCGCGCCTGCCGCCACGCCGCGGCGATTTCCTCCAGCGTTGCGGCCGTATCACGAAACGGCGCAGGATCCTGGCCGATCGCTGCCTTGAGCACGGTCGAGCGCGCGCCGGCGTAGAGGCGGGCCAGCGTGCCCGAGACCTCGCCGCCGGTCTCGAAATCGAGTCCCGCGTCGAGCGCGAACAGGATCGCGGTGGCGCGCTGGACGCGCTCGCTTTTCTGCGCGTGACGACCATGCTCGCACGCCCAGGCGGCGGCGCGCAACGCGGCGACCAGCTCCTCGTAGAGCAATTGCACCAGCGCCGGTGCATCGGCCGTCGCGGTGCGGCCGGCGAGATCGATCCGGCGATAGGTCTGGCCAGGGTCGGCAAGGAGGGCGGACGCGTAAGCCATCAACTCTTCGCGTACCAGGCATCGACCTGCTGCTTGAGGAAATCCTGCGTCGACTTGTAGGCGGCGACGCGCGTGTCCATCGTGGCGAACTGCGCGGTCAGCCGGGTGCTCATCGCCGTGGCGGCGGCGGCGGCCGCGGTCTGGGCATCGCTGATCTTCTGCTTGGCGTCGGTGTAGCTCGTGGACTCGGCGTCGAAGCCATAGGTCCGGTCGGTCGCCTTGGTGGCGATCGCCGACAGCGCGGCGGACAGGCCGCCGCCGCTCGCGCCCGTGCCGTCGGCGAACATCGCCTCGACCGCGTCGGGATAGCGGGCCAGCGCGCGGGTCAGCGCCACGGCGTCGACTGACAGCGAGCCGTCTCGCTCGGTACGGATGCCGAGGTCGGCGAGCGTGCGCGGCGCGCCGGTGGTGTTCGTGGACAGCGCGGTGGTGGTGAGGCTGCCCAGCGAGCGTATCAGGTCGCGCGCGGCCGGGTCGGCCCTGAGCTCGCCTGTCTTGGGGTCGAGCTCGGTCGCGAGCGTGGTGTGGAGCTCGTTGAACGCCGACACGAAGTCGCTGACCGCCGAGCTGATATTGGCGGTCGGCGGCGTCGCGCCGAGCGTCGTCGCCCCCGTGCCTTGCAGGTCCAGGCGGACGCCGGGGATGAGATCGGTGACGCTGTTGGTCGCGCGGCGGAACGTCGCGCCGTCCAGCGTCACCTCGGCGTCGGCGGCGGTCGTCCCGATCGTCGTGCCGGTCGCGCTGGCGCCGACCGCCAGGTTGGCCAGGCTCATGCCGGTGGCGCTCGGATCGGTGTCGGCCCCGTCGATGGTAAAGGCGTTGGCCGCGCCGCTCGCGCCCTTGATCGTCAGCCGGGCGCCGCCGCTGTCGGTGACGATCGTGGCGGTGAGGCCGACGCCGGCGGCGTTGATCCTGGCCGCGACGCCATCGAGCGTGGCGTCGGCGCTGCCGATCGTGATCGGGGTCGTCGTCCCGCCGATCGTGACGTTCAGCGTGCCCGCGCGGAACGCGGCGGTGCGGCTGACGGCGGTGTTGGTGGTCGCCGCCTGGGCGGCGGCGAGCCGGCCGACGGTGACGCGCGCGTTGAGCCCGGCGACGCTGACCGAGCCGGTGGCGGCGATGGTCAGCACGCTCGTCGCGCTGCTGGTCGGCTGGGTCGCGAGGCTGCCGCCCTTGACCAGGGTCTTGAGCGCGGCGTCGAAGCTGGTGATGCCGCTCTTCAGCTTGGCGACGGCGGAGATCTGCGCGGTCAGCGCGTCGCTCTTGTCGGAGAGCTGCTTGTTCTTGACCGAATATTGGGCGTCGACCAGCGCCGCCACGATCGCGGCGGTGTCGAGCCCCGAGCCGGAGCCCAGCGTCTTGACGATCGACGCCGTGCTGCTGGTGGTCGCGGCGGTGGTGGAAGCGGTGGTCATGGCTGTCCTCTAGAACGGCCGCGCGCGGCGAAGATTTAGGTAGCGAGCACCCCGTTTTCATCGAACCGTGCGCCCGCCGGCACCTCGATTGGCGGCGGCGGCGAGCCGCCGGCAGCGACGTTGAGGTTGAACACGAAAGCCAGCACCGTCGCAATCGCGAGATACAGATCGTCGCGCACCTCCTGCCCGTCGCGGCTGGTGTAATAGACGGCGCGGGCGAGCTGCGGATATTCGAGCGTCGGCACCGCGCTCTCGGCGGCGAGTTCGCGTATGGCGAGCGCGGTTGCCCCCCGGCCGCGCGCGACCACCACCGGCGCCTGGTCGCGCCCACGCGCATAGCGCAGCGCGACCGCGAAATGGGTCGGGTTGGTGAGCACGACATGCGCCTCGGCGATCGCCTTGCGCGCGCCCTTGCCGAGCATGGCGCGGGCACGCGCGCGCTGCTGCGCCTTCGTCTCGGGATTGCCCTCGCTCTCCTTGTGCTCGTCCTTAATCTCCTGCTTCGACATCCGCAGCCGCTTGAGCCGGCGCATGAGCTGGATCGGCAGGTCGACACCCGCGATCATGACGAGTCCCGCCGCCATCGCGAACAACGTCGCGATCAGCGTCGCGCCGAGATTGCCGAGCACCCCGGGCAGGTCGCTGGGCGCGACCCGCAGCGTTGCGTGCGCGGCCTTCTGAAGCATGACATAGCCGATGGCGCTCAGCAGCCCGACCTTGAGGAGCGACTTGCCGAGTTCCTGCCAGCCCGGCGACCCGAAGATGCGGCCGAGCCCCGCGGCGGGGTTGATACGCGATGCCTTGGGCATCAGCAGCTTGCCCTGCCAATGCAGCCCCGACAGCCCCGCCTGGCTGAGTATGCCGGCGACCATGCTGATCGCGAACAGCGTGAGCAGGCCGGGGAGCAATTTCATCCCGGCCTCGGCGAGCGGACGGAACGGCGAGAAATCCTCCACGTCATGATGGTCAAACTGAAAGGCGGCGGTCATCACCGCCTTGCACGCCGCGAGCAACGACGGCCCGAACAGCGCCAGCCAGCCGACGCCGGCGAGCACCACCAGCGCCGTCGCGGCCTCGCGCGACTTGAGGAGGTCGCCGTCCTCGCGCGCCTTTTGCAGGCGCTTGGGTGTCGGGGCTTCGGTCCGCTCCATATCCGACATCAGCCGAGCACCAGGCTCTGCGTGGCGTCGAGGCCCTCACGGACGATGACGAGCATGTAATCGCCCATCGCCGGGAAGGCGACCGCGAGCGCGACCACGCCGACCGCGAGGCTGGCGGGGAGGCCGACCGCGAACAGGTTGAGCGACGGAGCGGCGCGACTCATCATGCCGACGACGAGGTTGAGGCAGAGCAGCAGGAATCCCACCGGCAGCGCGAGCAGCAGGCCGGCGAAAAAGGCGTAGCCGCCGAAAAAGGCGATGGCCCTGAGGTGCGGCGCGTCGAGCCACGCCGCGCCCGGCGGCAGCGCCTGATAGCTCCGGACCAGCATGTCGACGAGGACGAGGTGGCCGTCGACCGACAGGAACAGCAACGTCATCATGATTGACAGGAACTGGCCGAGCGCGGGCGAGGAACGGCCATTCTGCGGGTCGATCGACGAGGCGAAGCCGATCCCCATCGCGCCGCCGATCACCTCGGAGGCGACGAGCGGCGCCGCAAAGGCGATCTGCAGCACGAAGCCGAGCGCGAACCCGACCAGCGCCTCCGCCCCGACCGCGAGGAAAGTGTTGACCGCAAAGACCGTCGGCGGCGGCGCGATGGTGTGCGAGCCGAGCACCAGCACGCCGATCGCGCCCGACACCGCGATACGGACGGGCAGCGGCACGCCGATATTGCCGAACACCGGCGCGACGACGAACGCCGCGCCGACCCGCACCATGACGAAGATCAGCGCCCAGAGCTGCGGTTCGATCGAGAGGCCGAGACCCAACACTCTATTTGACGAGATCCGGGATGCGCTCGAACATCCCGATCGTGAAATCGCTCAGCAGCCCGATGATGAGGCTGCCGAAGATCACCAGCGACACGCCGACGACGACCAGCTTGGGGATGAAGCTCAACGTCTGCTCGTTGATCGAGGTCGCCGCCTGGATCATGCCGAGGATGAGACCCGCCAGCAGCGCGGGCACCAGGATCGGCGCCGACGCGAGCGCCAGCACCCACAAAGTCTGGTTGGCGACGGTCAGGAAATAGTCGGCGTCCATCCTACACGCCCCCGTCACCCCGGGCTTGACCCGGGGTCCAACTGGGTTGGGGCTTATCGTTCAATAGTGAAGTGATAGGCGCGAACTGGCTTGGATGCCGGCTCAAGGCCGGCATGACGACTGCGGGCGTCATGTTGCAAAGCTGTTGGCGAGACTGCCCATCGTCAGCGCCCAACCGTCGACGAGGACGAACAGCAGCAGCTTGAAGGGCATCGAGATGATCGTCGGCGACATCATCGCCATGCCTAGGCTCATCAGCACGGTCGCCACCACGAGGTCGATGACGAGGAAGGGCAGGAAGATCAGGAAGCCGATCTGGAACGCGGTCTTGAGCTCGCTGGTGACGAACGCCGGCAGCAGCACCGAAAAGGGAATGTCGGCGGGCGCGGCATAAGGGCCGGACTTCGCCATCTGCGCGAACATCGTCACGTCCTTCAATCGCGTCTGCTTCTGCATAAACGCGTGGAGGGGCTTGCCGGCGGTCTCGATCATCTGCGTGCCGGCGAGCTGGCCGGCGGCATAGGGCTGGATCGCGGTCGTGTTGATCTGGGTTATGGTGGGGGCCATTATGAACATTGACAGGAACAGTGCCAGGCCGATCAGGACCTGGTTGGGCGGGGTCTGTTGCAGGCCCAGCGCCTGACGGAGCACCGCCAGCACGACGACGATGCGGGTGAAGCTGGTCATCATCAGCAGGATGCCGGGCAGGATCGTCAGCAGGCCCATGATGATGAGCACCTGCAGCGACATCGACAGCGGCGCGGATTGTCCCGCTTGCCCGCCAAGCTGGCCAAGCGCGCGATCGACGGCGTCGCCGACGCCGGGCGCGGCGGGCGTCTGGGCAAAGGCGGGGGCGGCGATCAGCAGCGCGAGGAACACTACGACGCCGACCCACCACCAGCGGTGGCTGTAGCGGGGGGTACCCTCACGGAACAACGCCGGGCCGTCGCCCTTGCGGGTGACCGTGACGCTCATTGCTTATCGACCAGTTGCACGCCACCGCGCCCGACCGAGACGAGCAGGCGCCTGCCCTCGAAATCGAGCACCGCGAGGCGCAGGCCCGGGGAGATCATCATCGTCTCCCTGACCTGGATCATCCGCGTCGTCTGCTTGCCCGGCAGCCGGGTCTCGAGCCGCCGCCACAACCAGAGGCAGCCGATCATCAGCCCGCACACCAGCGGCAGCAGGATCACCAGCTTCAGGATATAGGCCCAGAGCATCGTTCAGCCGCCGCGCTTGTCGGGATTGACCAGCTCGGTCATCCGCACGCCGAAGCGGTCGCCGACCGTCACCACCTCGCCGCGCCCGATCAGCGTGCCGTTGACGAAGACGTCGAGCAGCTCGTTGGCCTGCCGGTCGAGCTCGATCACCGAGCTTTCGCCGAGCGCGAGCAATTCGCGCAGCGTCAGCTCGGCCGAGCCGATCTCCACCGTCAGCTTGACGTCGACGTCCTGCAACAGCCGGAAGTTGGCCGCCAGGGCGGCGTCAACCGGAAATCCGCCGGTCATATCGTTCATGTATTCGATCCTTCGGGACGGGCGAGCTGGGTGATGCGGATGGCGGCGCGGCCGTTGGCGGCGCCGACGGTGCCCGCGCCCAGGACACTGGGCAGCCGGTCGCGACCGACCATGACGGGCACGTCGGGGGTGACGGTGATCGGGATGACGTCGCCGGGCTTCAGGTTCATCAGCACCGATAGCGGCACGACCGGCTCGGCCAGCACCGAACGGACCGGGAAGCGCACGTTCATCACCGAGCGCGTCAGGCTCGATCGCCAGGCGGGGTCGGGCTCGGCCTTGTCGAGCACCTTGCCGGTCAGCGTCGCCGCGTGCGGCTTGAGCGCCGCGACGGGATAGAGGATGTCGAAGAACACCGGCGCGCCGCCGGCGGCGGACAGGCCGAAGCGGGTCACGACCACGGCCTCCTCGGGGTCGAAGCCGCCCAGCATCGCGGCGGTCGCCTCGACCCGGCCGGGGCGGAACTCGATGCGGGCGAGCGGCTCCCACGCGGTCTTGAGCGGCGCGGCGAGGCTCGCGCCGAGCCGCGCGATCATCGCCTCGGCGGCGGGCGAGAACTCGGCGGGCATGATGGCGGGCGCCGCGCCCGCGCCGCCGAAGAACAGGTCGAGCACCTGCAGCACCCAGCGGCCGTCGAGCACCGCCAGCGCCGCGCCGCCGGTGCCGGCGCCACTCATCACGAGCGGCAACCAGGCGGTGAGCGTGTCGGGCCGCTCGGCGCGGTAATCGGCGAAACGCTGCACCGCGAGCGGCTCCGCCCAGCTCCGGACTTCCTGACGGAGCACCGGCTCCCACACGTTCTTCAGCGTGCGGGCGAACCGCGCCGAGAGATGTTGCAGCGTGAGCAGGTCGCCGAACGGATTGAGCTTCGTCGCGCCGAGCGCATGGACGGGCGTCGCGCCGCGGGCGCGGTCGCGTCGCTCCTCTCCAGTCGTTGCCGCGGCGTTAACCATGCCTCACTGAACAACGAAACTGGTAAAGTAAGTGTTACTGATGCCGCCGAAGCCTTCCTTTTGCTTCAGCATCGCGTTGATCGCGGCGGTGAGGCGTCTGGCGAGCTGATCCTTGCCCTGGCTGGTGAACACCTCCTCCTCGGTGGTGTCGCCGAGCGTCATCAGCACCGCCGAGCGGACGGCGATGTCGTTGGTCTTCAGATGCTCGATGACGGTGTCGTCGTAGGGCGTGGACACCGCGACGCCGACCTGGATGAAGTGGACCGAGTCCTTCAGGTTGGCGGTGAAGTCCTTCTCCAGCGAATAATAATTCGAGGCGAACCTGTCGCCGCCTTCGCCTTTGGGCGTGGCGTGGCCTTCGATCCTGGCGTGCTCCTCGCTGCCGCCATGGCCGCCTTCGCCACCTTCGCCGGCGCGCTTCTGCTCGCTCTTGGGCACCAGCCTGGGCCCGGGCGCGGCGGCTTCGGCCGAGCCGGCCTTGCCGAAATAGAGGCCGCCGGCGACGCCGCCGCCGACCAGCACGACCAGCCCCAGGGCCAGCATCAGCATCTTGCCGATCTTGCCCTTCCGCTTGGGCGGGGCGGCGTCGGCGGCGGGAGTATCGCTCATGGGTCGGTCCTCGTGAATCAGGCGAGACGGGCGTTGGTGTCGTCCGGGACGGTCGCGCGGACGCGCGCCGGGGCGGGACGGGACGGTTGCGGATGCGGATGCTGCGCGGTCGGCCGCTGCTGCTGGCGGTCGCCGGTCAGGTCGCCGCCGCCGACATCGGTGCGGCCGAGCTTGAGCCCCCGCGCCTCGGCGGCGTCGGCGAGCCGCGGCTGCGCGTCGGCGAGGAGCTGACGCGTCTCGGCCTGCGCGGCGGTGAAGTGGACATGGACCTGCTCGCCGTCGCGGCGCACCGACACGTCGACGGGGCCGAGCGCATCGGGGAGCAGGCGGATGCGGGTCGATTGGGCATCGGCGGCGTCGCGCAATCGCTCGATCTGCTCGGCCATCGCGTGCGGCCAGCGGCGATCGGCGGTGTCGAGCGTCGCACCGCCCGCGGCGAGCGGCTGGGCGGCAACGGCGGTGGGCGTTACGCCGGTGAGGGGCGGCTCGACCAGACCGTCCTTGCGGGCGGGCTTGCGCTCCTCGGCCAGCGCCTGCCGCATCGCCGCGCCGAACGCCTGAAGCGCGGGCAGGATGACGGGGACGGCCGACGACGCAATGACGACGCGGGGACTCGTCGGGAGCTCGGGCGCGGCGGTCCGGACCGTGGCCGTGGGCGGGGGTGACAGCGTGGCAGTCCCGACGACCGAAGCCGCCACCAAGGCCCGGGCCGGTCGAGCAGGCGACGACGCCAAGACGGCGATCGGGGTGGCCAGCGATGCGGGAACAGCCGCCTGGCCCTCGTCATCCCGGCCTTGAGCCGGGTTCTCGCCGCCCTGGCGAGCGGCCATCGCGGGCAACGACGCGACGACGGGCCGATCGCCCGATGCCATGCCCGGTGCGAGGGCAGGGGTCGCCTCCCCCGGCGTCGGTGCCGGGGCGTCGGCGAACACCTGAACCGTCGGGAGAACCAGTGGCTGGAGCGACGGCGGCGCGGCTGCGATGGCAGCCCCACCCGTCGGCGCATCTTCCTCGCCGTCGTCAGGCGACGTGCTCATGCCGGCTTCGGGCGTAGCGAAGCGCCGCACGGATTCGGCCTTGCGGCCCGGCTGGGGCGATACGGACAGCACCGACGGCGCGGCCGCCGTGAGCAGCGCACCCCGGCCCGCGCCGACGGCCTTTGGCGGCGGCGCCGAATCCTCGAGATCGTCGGCGGTCGAGACGACGAACCGCGACGGCGGCGACACGGTCTCGGTGGTGGCCGGCACCGGGACAGGCTCCGACCCGCCCGTCCCCCCCGCCGCGATCAGGATCGCGGGCATATCCGTCTCGAACGCCGTCACGGGTTGCCGCTCCGGCACGGTGCCGCCGCCCGGCGGCAAGGGCTTGCCGTCGACCCCCGCGGGACCGAGCAGGCCGGTGATGAGCGGCGCGAAGCCGTCGCCGCCTCCGCCCGCGTCAGGCTTGACGGCGATGGGCTCGAACAGGGCGGCGCTGGCGGAGACGGTCAACATGCGTGACCACGATCAGCAAGGTTCGTGCCGATTGGGGCGGCGCACCGCCGGCGCGCCCTCCAGCGCGCGAATGGCGGCAAGCACGGCGTCGGCGTCGGCGCGCGCGCGCAGCTTCTCGATCGCCTTGCTGTCGCGCTCGGCGGCGCGCGTCGCCTCGTTCGCCGCGGCGGCGCGGTCTTGCGCGCGGGTGACGCGCGCTTCGGCGGCGAAGGCGGATTGCTGGAGCCGGTCGCGATAATGCGCGGCGGCGGACAGCGAGAAGCCCGCCCCCGCGATCGGCGCGGGCGCGACGGCGTCGGCGAGCTCGGCGATACGCGCGCCCAGCGCGGTCTCGCTGGCGGCGTGCGCCCGGGCGTCGGCCTCGGCGGCGCGCGCGAGGGTGAGCTGGACGGCGCGGATACGATCGATCCGCGCGAGCTGGTGGCGGCGGTCGCGCATCGGCCGGCCTATGCCGGGCCGAAGACGCCGACGAGCTCGGTCGTCGCGTCGGCGAGGCTCGCGACCTCGTGTTCGTCCTGGGTGATGTAGCTGGTGATCGCCGGATGATGAGCCAGCGCCGCATCGACGTCGGCGTCCGCGCCGGCCCGGTAGGCGCCCATCAGGATGAGGTCGCGATTCTCCTCGTACGTGGCGAGGTGGCGGCGCAGCGCGCGCGCGGCGGCGCGGTGTTCGGGCGGGACGATGTCGGTCATCACCCGGCTCACCGACTTCGACACGTCGATCGCGGGATAGACGCCGTGCTCGGCCAAGGCGCGCGACAGGACGATGTGCCCGTCGAGGATCGAGCGCGCCGCGTCGACGACGGGGTCGTTGCCGTCGTCGCCATCGGCGAGCACGGTATAGATCGCGGTGATCGAGCCGCCGGTGGCGACGCACGCGCCGGCGCGCTCGATCAGATTGGGCAGCATCGCGATCGCCGACGGCGGATAGCCGCGCGCCGACGCCGATTCGCCCAGCGCCAGCCCGATCTCGCGGCCGGCATGGGCGACGCGGGTCAGCGAATCCATGATGAGCAGCACGCGCTTGCCCTCGGCGCGGAACGCCTCGGCGATGGCATGGGTGCGCAGCGCGCCGCGAATGCGCAGCACGGGCGAGTGGTTGGCGGGCACCGCGACGACGACCGAACGCGCGCGGGCGCTGCCGGCGACCTTGGTCTCCAGGAAATCGGCGACCTCGCGCGAACGTTCGCCGATCAGGCCGATCACCACCACGTCGGCGGCGGCGGCCTTGACCATCATGCCGAGCAGCACCGACTTGCCGACGCCCGATCCCGCCATGATGCCGACGCGCTGGCCCTGCCCGAGCGTCAGCAGGCCGTTGATCGCACGGACGCCGACATCCAGCGGCTCGCGGACGCGGCCCCGGTCCAGCGGCGACTGGAGCTTGCCCGCGAGCGGCCACCGGCCGGCGCCGCGAATGGGACCGAGCCCGTCGATCGGCTTGCCCGCGCCGTCGACGACGCGGCCGAGCAGCGCGCTGCCCACCTCCGCCTCTCCCGGCGCGCCGACCGAATGGACGCGCGCGCCCGGCAGCAGCGCGGCGGGGCCGCCCAGGTTCATCATCAGCGTCCGGCCCTGGCGGAAGCCGATCACCTCGGCCTCGACCGTATCGCCGACGCGGCAGACGGTGCCGACCGGCAGTTGCAGCCCGACCGCCTCCATCAACATCCCGTCGAACGACGACAGCCGTCCCGACACGCGCGGGCGCGGCACGACGTCGGCGTTGGACAAAGTGTCGAGATAGTCCTCGGTAAAGCGGTTCAGCATCGGGCGTCAGGCACCGCGACCCGGTCGATCGTCGCCGCCATCTGCTCGAGCCACAGCTCGGGGCCGTCCTCGACCATTGTCGACGCGCTTTCGAGCACGAAGCTGCCGCGCGCCACGCTGGCGTCGCCGGCGGCGAAGATCGTGCCGGGCAGACGGCCGTCGAGGAGCGGCACGTCGGCGGGATGAACGCGGAGCAGCGCCGATTCGGCGGCGTCGGCGAGCAGGTCGGTCGCCGCCGCGACGCGCGTGGCGAGCAGGTCGGGCGACACGCCCGCTTCGCCGACCAGCTTGGTGACGAGCAGCATCACGGTCTGGCGCAGGTGACGCGCGATGCGGTCGCGGTCGATGCGCCCGGCGGTCGCGAGCGCGGCGGCGAGATCGGCCAGCAACTGATGATCGCGCGCCCGGCCGGCCTCGGCGGTCGCGGCGGCGGCGGCCTCGCCCTCGGCGAAACCGGCGGCGTGCGCGGTCGCGACGGGATCGAGGAAGTCGCCGTGCGGCTGATGGGGGTCGAGCGGGTTCCAGCCGGCGGTGGGATTGCGCGCCGCGTCGGCGGGGCTGAAATGCCTCGGCCTCGACCCGCCGATCGGCACCGCCGCGAAACCCGAAGGCGGCGCGAAGGCCTGTTTCAGCAGGTGCGCCGCGGCATCGTGGCGGCTGGCGAACCCCGCCTGAAAACCCTCAGACATAATCGTCGTCGCCCGAACCGCCCATCTGGATGGTGCCGTCCTTGGCGAGATTGCGCGCGATGCCGATCATCGCCTTTTGCGCCTCCATCACCTCGGCCAGCTTGGTGGGCCCGCGCGCCTCCATCTCGTCGCGGATACCGTCGGCGGCGCGCGCCGACATGCAGCCCAGGATGCGGTTGCGCGCCGCCTCGTCGATGCCCTTCAGCGCCTTGACCAGGATGTCGCCGTCGACGTTGCGGATGAGCGCGCCGAGGTTCTTGTCGTCCATCTCCAGCAGGTTCTCGAAGACGAACATCGCCTCCTCGATCTGCCTGGCGGTCTCGCGGTCGATCTTGAACAGCTTGGGCATGACACGCTGCTCGGTCGACTTGCGCGCGCCCGACAGGATCCTGGCCGCCTCGCGCGTGCCGCCCAGCGTGACGCCGGCCTGCGCCGCGCCGCCGCCGGCACGGTCGGCGAGCACGCTCTTCAGCGTCTCGACCGCCTCGGGCGTGATCGGGCCGAGCCGCGCGACGCGGTGGAGGATGTCGGGCTGCACCGCGTCGGGCAGCAGTTCCAGCACCTGGCCGGCAACGCCGGGATCGAGGTTGGCGATCAGCACGGCGGCGATCTGGGGATGCTCCTTCTCGATCATCGCGGCGATCTCGCTCGCGTCCATCCAGTCGAGCAGTTCCAGCTCGCACGCCGCCCCGGCGGGCGTGATGCGCGCGAGCACGCTGTCGGCCTTTTCGGCCCCCAAGGCGCGGTTCATCACCGCCTCGATCCTGGGACGCGGATCAAACGAGATCTGGTTGCGCTCGCGGGCGCGGCCGACGAAGTCGTCGAGCACGAAGCCCATATCGACCTCGCTGACGTCGGCGACCGCGAACATCGCCTTGCCGAGCTGGCGCACCTCTTCGGGATCGAGCTTCCGCAGGATCGCGGCGGCCTCTTCCTCGCCGACGAGCATCATCAGCACGGCGGCGCGCTCGACGCCGGTGTAACTGCGCGGGGCTGCCATCACCGGCCGTCAGCCCTTGATCATGTCGCGCACCGCGAGCGCGGCGCGGGCGGGATTGTCGCGGGTGAAGCCGCGCACCGCGCCGAGCTGGTCGTCGATGCCGCGCGCGCCGCCCAGTTCGTGCAGCCCGATCGCCGGCGCGACCGTCACGCCGTCCGGCCCGAGCGCGAGCTGCCCGGATGCGGGCGTGTCGTCGCGCTTCTTCATCAGCGCCTTGGCGAGCGGCCGGACGCCGAGGAACAGGACGAGCAGGGCGATGACGACCGCGGTCACGTTGCGCGCGATCATCGGCACCAGCGAATTGTCATACCATTTCGCGCCATCGGCGGTCGCGGCGGTGGCGCTGTCGGCGAACTTGCGGCTGATGACGGTGACCTGATCCTGGCGATTGGCGTCGAAGCCAACCGCGCTCTTGACGAGGTCGGTGACCTGCTGGATCTCCGCGCCCGCGCGGCGGCCCTTGTCGGGATCGCGCAGCAGCACCGCCACCGACAGGCGCTTGACCCCGCCCGGCGCGTTGCGGGTGACGCTCACCTCCTTGCCGAGGTCATAGGCGCGCTGGAAGCTGTCGCTCTGCTTGGCCGGATTGACCCCGGCGCCGCCCGCGACGGCGGCCTTGTCCGTGCCGCCGACGCCGTTCGCCGCCTGGGGCGTGGTCAACACGCTCGGCGGCGGCGGGGTGTTGCTGAGCGCGCCGGGAATGCCGCCGGGCGCCGCCGGGCCGTCCTTCTGGTCGCCCGTCCAGTTGCCCATCTCGGCGCGCAGCGCGCCCTGCTTCTCATAGCTCTCGCGCGTCGCCTGGGTCTCGTCGAGATTGACGTCGGCCTGCACCTCGGCGGTGAAGTTTCCCGCGCCGTAGAGCGGCGTCAGCAACTGCACGAGCTGGGTACGATATTTGGTCTCGACGCGGCGCTGGAAGTCGATCCGCGCATCGGTCGCGGCCTGCGCGGGATCGCTGTCGCCGCCCTTGGTCAGCAGCGCGCCGAGCTGGTCGACGAGCGTCACCGCATCGGGCTTCATCCCCGGCACCGACGATGCGACGAGGTTGACGATCGAATTGACCTGCGCCTCGGAGAGCGAACGCCCGCCCTGCAGCTTGAGCACGACGCTGGCCGACGGCGCGGCGTTGTCGCGCACGAACACGCTGGACTCGGGCATCGCCAGATGCACGCGCGCCTCGGCGACCGCGTCGATTTCCTGGATGGAGCGGGCAAGCTCGGTCTCGCGCGCCTGGCGCAGCCGTTCGCCCTCGACGGCGCGGCTGACGCCCATCGGCAGTTGGTCGAGGATCGCGTAGCCGCCGGGCGCGGCCTTGGGCAGCCCCTGGCCGGCGAGCAGCATCCGCGCCCGGGAATAATCCTCCTCCGCGACGGTGACCGCGCCCGTGCCCTGGTCGATATGGCTGGCGATCGACGCCTGGTTGAGCGCCGAGGTGACGGCGGCCTTGTCGGCATCGGGCAAGCCCGAAAACAGCGTCTTCTGCGTCGGGGTCGACAGCGTCAGCCAGGCGAGTGCCGCGGCCGCCACGAGCGCGACGAGCAGCATCATCGGCAGCGAGCGGCGGACCGCGGGCTGCGCCAGCATCCCCCGGATCTGCGTCAGCGGGTTGGCGAAGCGATCGGGCAGGACGGCCGTCGCGATGGGGGTGAGGGCGTTGCTGGCCATGTTATACCGGCATGCTCATGATATCCTTGTAGGCGGCCAGGATCTTGTTCCTGACCTGCAAGGTCGCCTCGAAGCCGATCGACGCCTGCTGGCGGGCGAGCATCACCTTGGCGATGTCGACCGTCTCGCCGCGCTCGTAGGCTTCGGACAGCTTGCCGGCCTCGTTCTGGCCCTCGTTGACCGACTTCAGCGCGGTGCTCAGCGTGTCGGCGAAGCTGGTCGGCCTCGCCTCGGCGGGCGCAGCGACGGCGCCGGTCTGGCTGGCGCGCGCCAGCGCGGCATTGCCTTCCAGGATCTGCGCGCGGAGCGCCATCACCCGGTCGACGCCCATCGCGCCGCCGCCGATCCCGCTGACGCCACTCATGCCGACCTGGCCCAATCAGCGGAAACCATGTCCTCGCCCTGGTCGCGGGCGCGGGCGAGGCGATAGCGCAGCGTGCGCTCGGAGATGCCGAGCCGGCGCGCGGTCTCGATCCGGCTGCCGCCGCACGCCGCCAGCGTCTCGCGGATCGCCGCGAACTCGCTCATCTGCACGACCTTGCCCAAGGTCGCCGGCTCCGTCGCCTGCTCGGCCGGCTGGACCGGGAGCGGCATCGCAGCGGGCGCGGTCGCGACGAAAGTGAAGGTGACGGGGCGGTCGAAGACGATGTGGCTCGCGTCGATCGTGTCGCCGGTGGCGAACAGCAGCGCGCGCTGGACGACGTTCTCCAGCTCGCGGACATTGCCCGGCCAGCCATATTGCAGGAGCTGGTCGATCGCCTCGGCGGTCGGCCAGGGGATGACGTCGCGATGGCCGGCATGGCGCAGGATCATCGTCGCGGCGAGCGCCGGGATGTCCTCGGGCCGCTCGGCCAGCGGCTTGGTCGCGAGCGGAAACACCGCCAGCCGGTAATAGAGATCGGCGCGGAAGCGGCCGGCGGCGACTTCGCCCTGGAGGTCGCGATTGGCGCAGGCGATGATGCGGACATCGACCGGCAGCGGCTGCGACGCGCCGAGCGGCACGACCTCGCGCTCCTGCAGCACGCGGAGCAGCTTCGACTGGAGCGGCAGCGGCATCTCGGCGATCTCGTCGAGCAGCAGCGTGCCGCCGTCGGCCGCGCGGAAGAAGCCTTCGTTCGCCCCGCCCGCGCCGGTGAACGCGCCCTTCTGATGCCCGAACAGCAAGGCCTCGAGCATCGTCTCGGGCAGCGCGGCGCAGTTGATCGCCACGAACGGGCCGTCGCGGCGCGTCGACCCCGAATGGATCGCGCGCGCCAGCACTTCCTTGCCGGTGCCGGTGGGGCCGTTGATGAGGACGGTGATGTCGGCCTGCGCGACCCGCTCGGCGAGCGCGAGCAGCGCCAGGCTCTCGGGGTCGGCGGCGGTGGGCATATCGGGCCCGGCGACCAGCGCGCGGGCGAAGCCATAGCCGATGCGCGCGTCGGCGGCGCCGAACGAAATGCGGGCGGGCGCGCCGTCACGCGACGGGCGCACCAGCCGGCCTTGCTCGCCGATCACGACGGTGCGGGCCGGCGCGGTCACCGCTTCGCCGTCGGCGACCAGAAACAGGTCGCCCGGTCTGGGCTGGCCGACGCCGAGCGCGCCGATGCCAAAACCCTGGGCGCGCAGCGACGAGACCAGCGCGAGCCGACGCGACGCAACCGCCGCCGATGGATAGACCGAATGCATGAAACCCCCCGAAGACCAGGCGGTGATGCAATGGGGCTGGTAAACCGTCGGTTAAAATGTGTGCGGCGCGGCAGAAAGTTTCCGGGCGCGTCGCGCGCGCCCGCGAGGCGACGATTTTGCCTAAAGTCGCGCGATCCGCGGCCGTTACCCCCTCCAGCGGCTCTGCCTTCCGCTCTGGGGGCGGCGGGGAGGCGCAGGTTGAAAGGAACATCACATGGCCGTCATCGGCACCAACACCGCGTCGCTGCGCGCAGCCAACGCATCCAACGTGGCCAACATGCAATTGTCCACCGCCATGCAGCGCCTGTCGACCGGCAAGCGCATCAACTCCTCGAAGGACGACGCCGCCGGCCTCGCCATCGCCTCGACCATGACCGCGCAGGTGCGCGGCATGAACCAGGCGATCCGCAACGCCAACGACGGCATGAGCCTGGCGCAGACCGCCGAAGGCGCGCTGGGCGAAATCACCAATATGCTCCAGCGCATCCGCGAGCTGGCGGTCCAGTCGGCGTCGGGCACCTATTCCGACACCGACCGCGCCAACCTGCAGACCGAGGTCGCCGCGCTGACGGCGCAGATCACGAGCGAGCTGACCGCCAAGTTCAACGGCGTCAGCATGTTCGACACGGTCAGCGGCGGTTCGGGCGTGACCACCACCATCCAGGTCGGCTCGGACGCCGCCCAGACGGTGGACCTGAAGGTCGGCAACCTGAACACCAATGTCAGCTACACGACCAAGGGCACGCTGGGCGCCGCGCTGGTGGCGGGCAACCCCCTGATCGGCACCACGAAGGTCGTCACGATCGACGACTTCGCGGGCCTCGCCAAACTGGGCGGCGCGGTCGTCACCGAAGCCGACATCGGCACCACCAAGACGATCGCCGCGGGCGACCAGTTGTTCGCGGTCAACAGCACCGGCACGGCCTATACCAAGACCGGCGTCGCGATCGCCAACGGCATGTCGGTCGGCTCGACCGTCGGCGCCGGCCAGGCGCTGGGCCAGGTCGACGTGCTGCTGACCAAGGTCAACACGGTGCGCGCCGGCCTCGGCGCCGCGCAGAGCCGCCTGCAGTCGGTGGTCAACGACCTGACCAACAACGTCACGAACCTGACCGACGCCCGCAGCCGCATCGAGGACGCCGATTTCTCGGCGGAGACGGCGGCGCTGGCCAAGGCGCAGATTCTGACCCAGGCGTCGACCGCGATGCTCGCCCAGGCGAACCAGTCGCAGCAGGGCGTGCTGAAGCTGCTCCAGTAACAGCGGATCGGCGTCGGCACCGCCCCCAAGACGGGTGACGGCGCCGGCTCCTTCGGGGGCAAGGGAATCCCGGTTCGCGCAAGCGGGCCGGGATTTTCCCGTTGCCGTCAGCCGGATCGCAAGACCGTATCCCTATCGCCTCAGTTGCGCTTGCCGACCAGCGACAGGGCGACCACGGCATTGTTGCCGCTGGTATCGTTGACGACGATCGACATGCCGATCTCGTCCGCCTGAGGACCGAACAGATTGCCGGAAATGGCCCCGAACTGGCCGCCGGGCGTGATGATGTTGAGCGAGAACGCATTGCTGCCGGCGGTGAGGCTGCCGGACAGCGAATAGCTACCGAAGTTCACGTTCGTCCCGCGTTGCGCGCCCGATGGATCGTCGTTGGCGATGAGCTGCATATTGCCCGTGACCGCCCGCGTCGCGAAATTGACCGTGATGGTCGCGGTGGCCAGCCCGAGCGGACGATAGGAACCACGGGCCGGCACGACCAACCCGTCGACGACGGCGGTATAGGTCACGGTGCCCGTGGTCGGGACGGTCGCCGTCTTGATGCCGTAGATCACGGTGCGGAACTGTCCGGTCGAACTGCTGCTGCCGGCATCCAGGATCAGCAGGCTGGCATAGCTGACATAGCTGAGCGCGCTGTAGACGTTCTGCGGGCCGGGATCGAAAACATCGAGCTTCAGCGTGCGCGCGCCGGTGGTCTGTAGATATTGCTTACGCGAACCACTATCGCCCTGAAGGTCGGCACTGGTGAACGGATAGGAGAAGTCGAGCGCGCCGGTGACGTTGGATAGCGTATAGCCGTTGTTGGCCGAATTGTAGGCCAGCCGGACGGCCCCCGATGCCCCCAGCACGGCGTTCACGTTGGCATTGGTATAGGGTGACGTGTTGAGCTGATCGAGCCGCACCTGCGCGATGCTGGCGTCGAAGGTCTGCGATGCCAGCGGAGGGAGCAACGTGGTGCTGGCTGACGGCGTCGGCGTTGGAGTCGGCGTGGGCGTTGGGGTCGGTGTAGGCGTTGGGGTCGGTGTAGGCGTGGGAGTTGGTGTGGGCGTCGAAACGACCGCGACTTGCCCGGCGCTGGAGCTGCCGCCGTCGCCGCAGCCGGACATCATCACCGTCAATCCGCCATTCACCAGGGCGATCGCCGCGAAACGTGACCTGCGCATAGCCAACTCCTCGAGATGCGTATTTCGAGGAAGGTTAGCGCTCGCAGCGACGGCGTGCGTCCTCCATATGAGGTAGGCGGTGCAATACTCGGCGCGCGACCGACGTCAGGCCGGATGGCTTCCCCGCCCCATCGCCTTCTTCAACCGCCCATGCGCCGCCGCCTTGATCTGGCAGATGCGCGCCGCGCCGACGCCGAGCACTTCGCCGATCTCCTCCAGGTTAAGCTCGTCGACGTAATACAATTGGATCACCATCGCCTCGCGCTCGGGCAGCGCGGCGACGGCGGCGATCAGGCGATCGCGGAGCTCGCCCTCGGCGAGCTGGTCGAACGCGTCGGGGGTGTCGTCGGCGAACCAGGGCAGGTCGTCGGCATAGACCTCGTCGATCGAGTCGAACCGGACCGCGTCGGCGGTCAGATAGTCGGCGCGGAGCTTCTCCACGCTGACGCCGAGGTGGCTCGCGATCATGGCTTCTCCCGGGGCGTGGCCCGTGGCTTGAGTGAGGGCGGCGACCGCCTGATTATAGGCGCGCCGGCGGCGCATCGCGCCGCGCGTGGTGGTGGCCTGACGGCGCAGTTCGTCGATCATCGCGCCGCGGATGCGGGTGGCGAGATAGGCGCGGAAGCCCTGGCCCTGATCCGGCGCGCTGCCATCTTCCTTTACCCGGGCGGCCTCGACCAAGGCGACGAGGCCCACCTGGACCAGGTCCTCGACGTCGATCATCGTGCTCATCGCGCCATGGACATGCCACGCCAGCTTCTTGACGAGCGGCAGATGCTGGCGGACCAGCACGTCGGCGTTGTTGCCGCGCGGCGCATAGGTCAGCGGCTGGTCGCTCGCAAACGCGCTGGCGGGAAATTGCTCGGTCATGCGGGCAACATCCCGGGGGCGCCGATCACCGCGACGACCTCGACCGCCTTCTCCTCGGGCACCTCGAAGAAGGACAGGACCGGGGTGTCGGGCAGGCAGGTGCGGACCAGCTTCCTGATCGCGACGCGGATGGCGGGCTGGACGACGAGCGCGAAGGGCTTTGCCTCGGCGATCAGCGGCTGCGCGGCGCGTTGCAGCGCGTCGACGATGCGGCGGCCGAGATCGGGCTCGATGACGTGGCGACGGCCGCCGTCGGCGCGCATCGCCTGGCCCAGGATGCCTTCGAGCTGCCCCTCCAGCGTCATCACGCGCAGCGGCTCGCGCACGCCGCACAATTTCTGGATGATGAGCGCGCCGAGCGCCGGGCGCATCAGCTCCAGCAGTTCGTCGGGATCCTGCGTCCGCTGCGCGGCGACCGCGATGGCGGACGCGATGCGGCGGAACTCGCGCAGCGGGATGTTCTCGGCGAGCAGACCCTTGAGCACCTGCGTGAGGCTGGTCAGCGGCAGCGGCTGCGGGCTCAGCGAGGCGACGAGCTGGCCGGCCTTGTCCTTCAGCCCGTCGAGCAGCGCCTGGACCTCGTCGGGGCCGAGCAGATCGGCGGCGTGCTGCCCCAGCAACTGGTTCAGATGCGTCGCGATCACCGTGCCGGGGTCGACGACGAGATAGCCCGCGCCGGTCGCCGCGTCGGCGTCGCCCTTGGCGATCCAGGTCGCGTCGAGCCCGAAGGTCGGATCCTTGGCGGTCTTGCCGTCGAGCGCGCCGAACGCCTGGCCGGTGTCGAGCGCGAGCATCTCGTCGGGCGACACCTGATCCTCGCCGACGCAGACGCCGTTGACGATGATGCGATAGGTGTAGGGCGCGAGGTTGATGTCGTCGCGCACGCGGCATTGCGGCACGACGAAGCCCAGCTCCTTGGAAAGCTGCCGCCGGACGCCGGTGATGCGGCCCATCAGCGGCCCGCCGCGACGCTCGTCGACCAGCGGCACGAGGCCATAGCCGATGTCGAGGTTGACCTGCATCGCGTCGGTCACCTCGTCCCAGCCGATCCGCGACGGATCGACCGGCTCGGTCACGGGCACGGGCACGATCTTGGGGCGGCGCTCGATCTGCCGCAGCTTCCACGCCGCGAAGCCCGCGATCGCGGCGGCGGGCAGGATGACGAGGTGCGGCATTCCCGGAAACACGCCGAGCAGCGCGAGGATGCCGGCGACCGGCGTCCAGGTCCGCGACGCGCCGAACTGCGTGCCGATCTGGCCGGCCAGATCCTGCTCCGACGCGACGCGGGTGACGATCGCGGCGGCGGCGATCGACAGCATCAGCGACGGCAGCTGCGCGACCAGCGCGTCGCCGATCGCGAGCAGGATGTAATTATGCGCGGCGTCCGCGAGGCTCAGCCCGTGGCTGACCGGCCCGAGGATGAGGCCGCCGACGATGTTCGCCGCGAGGATCAGCAGCGCCGCGACCGCGTCGCCCTTCACGAACTTCGACGAACCGTCCATCGAGCCGTAGAAATCCGCCTCGGTCGCGACCTCGACGCGGCGCGCCTTGGCTTCGTCGGGCGTGATGAGGCCGGCGTTGAGATCGGCGTCGATCGCCATCTGCTTGCCGGGCAAGGCGTCGAGGGTGAAGCGCGCCGAGACCTCCGACACGCGGCCGGCGCCCTTGGTGACGACGATCAGGTTGATGATCATCAGGATCGCGAAGACGAAGATGCCGACGACATAGTCGCCGCCGATCAGGAACGTCCCGAACGCCTCGATGACATGCCCCGCCGCGCCCTCGCCTTCATGGCCATGGACGAGCACGACGCGGGTCGAGGCGACGTTGAGGCCGAGCCGGAACAGGGTCGCGAACAGCAGCACGGTCGGAAAGGCGGAGAAGTCGAGCGGCTTGCGCGCGTTGAGCGCGACCATCAGCACCGCGAGGCTCATGCCGATATTGGCGATGAAGAACAGGTCGAGCAGCGCCTTGGGGATGGGGATGACGAGGATCACCACCAGCAGCAGGATGCCGAGCGGCAGCACCGTCGCGCGCGCGCTCTTGAGCAGCGACCCCATCTAGCGGCTGCCCAGCCCGGCGAGCATCAGATAGGCGAGCCGCGCGGTATCGGGTGTCGGCCGCAGCACGCTCGCCGCCGTGTCGCCGGCCCGGCGGCCCAACCGGCCGAGGGTGGACCCCATCGCGCTCTGGGCCCAGGCGAGCGCGTCGGACGCGCTTTCGTTGGTGCCGGTGATGACGGTCGACCCGTCCATGTCGAGCGCCTGCGCGGCGTAATTGACCGCGGTCTTGCCCGCCGAGGCCGCGCCGTCCCCGAGCTTGTCGGCGAAGCGCGCATAGATCGCCGACAGCGAACGCGGCTGACCGCTCGCGTCGTAGAAGACGTTGCGGTTGGCGGCCGCGGCCTGGGGAAACATCGCCGCGCCGGTCGCGCCCGGATCGTCGGCCATCGCCGACAGGAAGCGCCTGGCGCCGCCCAGCCCGAGGAAATGCGCCATGTAGAGGTCGGTGCCCGTCGCGTCGCGCCCGAGCGTGCTTTCCAGCGCGGTCTTGTTGTCGCCGGCATGTGCGGCGGCCATCAAGCTCGCGACGTCGGGGTCGTTGCGCAGGCCGAGGATCGCCTGGCGCGTCGCGGCGTCGCCGACGCCCAGCTTGCCCGAGCCGGTCTGGCCGATGCTGGCGGCGGCCCAGCCGAGGCCATGCTCGGCGCCATGCTTCTTGACGACGGCGAGCCAGCTCTGCTCGATGAACTGGTAGAGCCCGGACGCCGACGAGGTGCCCGCGTGCGCGGCGGCGTTGAGGCCGCTTTCGAGCTTGGCCTGGCCGAGCAGATAAGCGAAATCGATCCCGGTCCGCGACGACGCGCTCGCGATGGCGGACTGCACCCGGGCGGCGGCGACGGAACTGACGACGGTCATGCCTGGATTATTGCAAGGGGTGTGCCAACCCCTCGTCACGCTGGCCTTGTGCCGGCGTCACCGTTGTACGGATACTATGTTCTGGAGCTGAAGGCCGACGTTCGGGCCAGGCCTGCGGTGGATGCCGGCACCAGGCCGGCATGGCGGTCAGGCATACGCCCCCGCCAGCACCGGCCGATAGCCGCCGTTGCCGGCCTCGCCGGTCAGGGTTTGCAGGCGGCGGCGGACATTTGCCGCCATCAGGTTGGTGTAGATCCGGCACGTCTCGTTAAGGCGGTTCGCCTCCTCCGCCAGCTCGCGGATGTCGGGCGAGGCGGGGCCGGTGCCCAGCGTCGCGACCTGATCGAGCCAGCCGAGCTTGTCAAGCGTCGCCCGTTCCAGTGCGGCGACATCGTTGGATTTCAACGCGGCGATTTCCGCGTGAAGCGCGTCGATCACGCGCGCGAGCGCGTCACGCCTGGTCACGGCCGAGCCATTCATAGCGCACCGCGAGCAGCCGGTCGGCGACGGTCGCCGGCAGGAGCGGGAAGGTGCCGTTGGCGATCGCCCGCCTGATCTGCCCGACGCGATCGGCGTCCACGGGCGGCGTGGCGGCGAGCTCGGTCGCGACGCCGCTGAGGCTCGCGACATCGGTCGCCGGCTGCGGCGCGCCGGCCGGCGCGGGCATCGGCGTCGCCGCCTGCGCCGCGAGCACCCGGGCGACCGCCCGGTCGATCGCCGCTCCCTTCGTCCCGATTGCGTCCACCATGACCGAACACCCCTGTTCTGCGCCTATCGAACCAGTAAACGGCCGTCAGCGGGCGGGCTTAAGCTTTTTTTATGGGGGTAAGCGCGGCGCCGGCTAGTTACCCCAGCCCGGCAGCGTCACCCGGCCATTGGCGACCGCGACCGCCTGTACCGGCGCGGGCGTGCCCTCGACGCGGATCGCGACGCGCGCGCCCGGCGCGGCATCGCCCTGCGCCACGCCCTCGCGGGTGATCGAGAAGCCGTCCTTCGCCGCCTCGATCAGCACCGGGTCGCCGCGGCGGATGACCGGCGCGGCCTTGACGCCGACGGGGGCCATGACGGGCGGGGCAGCGGCCGGCGACGCACCGGCGGCGACGGACACCGCGCGGCGAACGGGGACGAACAGCCGCCAGGATCGATCGGCGTCGGGGCCGGAACAGGCAATCACGACCGCATCCTGCGCCGGCGTGCGCCACGACAGCGCGACGGTTGGGCACGACGCGAGCCGCAGGCGCGCGTCGACCGGCGCCCGCGCGCCGCCCTCTTCGCCGACCGCATGGCCGGTGAAGGCGGCGACGCTGCGGTCGAGCGTCGGCGTGTTCTGGAACGAGACGGCGGCGAGCAGGACGAGGATCATGGCTGGCTCCGGGCCTCGCCGACGAAGGCGAGGGTGAGAAGGACGCGGCGGCCCGCCGCATTGGTGGTGGCGAGTTGCAGCCGGTCGGCGGGCAGGCCGGCGGCGGCGAGCGCGGCGGCGACGGCGCGGGCGCGGTCGGCGGCGAGCAGCACGCCCCCCTCACCCGGCGCGACCGAACCGGTGACGGTGACGGCGACCCGCGGATCGGCCAGCGCGTCGCGCGTCCACGCCACCAGCGGCGCGGGATCGCCGGGCGCGGCGGAGCCGGGCGCGAAGGCCATGGCGGTGGCCGCGACCGGCACCGGCGCTACCGCCGCGCCGAAGCGTTCGCGCAGCGACTTCGCCAGCGCCTCGCGGTTGCCGCTCGCCTGGACCAGCACCATGAAGCCGAGCAGCAGCAACGCCAGATCGGCGAGCGTCACCAGCCAGACCGGGCGCGTCGGCGCGAGCGCGAGCGGGTCGCCGGTCATGTCGCCGGCAGTCATGCCGCTTGCCTGGTGCGGGGAGCTTCGCGCGCGGCCAGCGCAGCGAGCGGCGCGATCAGCCGCCCGCGCTCGAACGCCTCGTGACGCGCCCGCGCCGCGAGCCGCTGCGCGATCGGCTGAAGCAGCAGGTTGGCGAGCAGCGCGCCGTAGAGCGTCGCGAGCAGCGCCACCGCCATCGCGCCGCCGATCGAGCGGGGGTCGCTCATCTGCGCGAACATCGCGGCGAGCCCGACCAGCGTCCCGACCATCCCCATCGCCGGCGCCGCCTCGGCCGCCCCGCGCCACGCCTCGATGGCGGCGGCGTGGCGCTCCAGCCGGGCGCGGCGACGTTCTTCGAGCAACGCGGCGACCGCGGTGGGGCCGGTGCCGTCGACCACGGCGGCGAGACCGAGCGCAAGGTCGGGGTCGGTGATGACCGACCGATCGAGCGCCAGCACCCCGTGCCGCTGCGCGATCCGTGCCTGCGCGGCGAGCTGGTCGAGCAACGGCTCGGCATGGAACCGGGCGCGCGGCAAGGTACGCAGCGCGGCGAGCGCGCAGGCGAGGTCGCGCGCGGGAGTGCGCAGCATGACGGTCAACGCCGTCCCCCCGCCGACGATGGCGAGGGCGGCGGGATCGAGAAAGGTCGCGAACTGCATCGCGTGAGGCTGTGCAAGGGATGGGCCAACTTCGGGCCAACCCGTCACCCTCACCCTTCCGCGGCTTCGCCGCTCCCTCCCTCTCCCACGGGGAGAGGGAAGGGGCCCGCCGCGCTAGCGTGGGAAGGGGTGAGGGTAACGCAGCGACGCGGCAACACCTGCCCGGCAATACCGGCAACACCTTGCCGCTCGGGTTGCCGCCATTGCCCCTGCCCGCGTCGAACCGGCAAATTCCGCGCCCCGGCCTCGTTTGGCACGCCCGTTGCTTATCCCCTGCCGACGCCACTGACGGCGGGGAGGTTGGGCCGATGGCCGCAGACAGTCTGTTCGGGGTGCATGGCGCGGCGCTCGAAGTGCGCTCGGCGCGCATGGGCGTGCTCGCGTCGAACATCGCCAACGCGTCGACCCCCGGCTTCAAGGCGCGCGACGTCGATTTCAAGCAGGCGCTCGCGTTGGTGGAATCGGGAGCGGAAACGGGCAGCAACGGCCTGGACGCCGCGACCAGATACCGCGTGCCCACGCAGACCTCGATGGACGGCAACACGGTCGAGCTCAGCCAGGAGCAGACCGCCTTCGCCGAGAACGCCATCCAGTATCAGACGACGCTGTCGTTCCTGAACGGCCGCATCGCCCAGATCAGCCGCGCGCTGAAGGGGGAATAGGATGCCCAACCAACCGATGACCATCTTCCAAGTCGCGGGCCGCGCGATGTCCGCGCAGCTCGTGCGGATGAACACCACCGCGTCGAACCTCGCCAACGCCGGCGGCGTGTCGGGCAGCGCGGAGACCGCGTACAAGACGATGAAGCCCGTCTTCCGCACCCAGTTCGACGCCGCCACCGGCCTGTCGACGGTGGACGTCGAGAAGATCGTCACCGCCGGCGACGCGCCGACCCAGCGCTACGACCCGTCCAACCCGCAGGCCGACAAGGACGGCAATGTCTACGAGGCGGCGGTCGACGAGACCCGCGAGCTGGTCGACATGATGGAGACCGCGCGCGCCTATCAGAACAACGTCGAGGTGATGCAGACCGCCAAGTCGCTCGTCGTCGACACCCTCAAGCTGGGCCGCTGACCATGACCACGACCTCGTCCTTCGACACCACGCTCAACAACCTCGGCATCACCCGCGCGTCGACCAGCCCGACCGTGTCGGCGTCGACCGGCACGACGCTCGGCCAGGCCGACTTCCTGAAGCTGATGACCGCGCAGATGCAGAACCAGGATCCGTTCAACCCGGTCGACAACACCCAGATGGTCGCGCAGATGGCGCAATTCTCGTCGCTCGCCGGCATCACCGAGATGTCGACGACGCTGAAGTCGATCGCCGACAAGCTCGGCGCGACGTCGACGACCGACGCGATGGCGTACATCGGCAAGACGGTGCTGACGGCGGGCAATACCGCTTATGGCCGCACCTCGGGCGGGCTCGCCGGCGCGGTCGAGCTCGACGGCGCGGCGACCGACGTCACCATCTCGGTCAGCGACGCGAGCGGTCAGGTGCTCCACACCGAGCGGCTCGGCGCGCAGCCCGCCGGCACGCTCAGCTACGACTGGGACGGCAAGGATGCGAGCGGCGCCGACGCCGGCACCGGGCCGTTCACGCTCAGCGTCGCCGCGCAGAACGCGGGCAAGCCCGTCGGCGCCACCAACCTCGTCTGGGCGCCCGTCGAATCGGTCTCGACCGCCAGCGGCAAGGCCGTCCTCACCCTGCCGGGCCTCGGCTCGGTCCCCGTCACCGCCGTTCGCCAGATCGGCTGACCCGGACTCCAAGGAGAACACCCATGTCCTTCTATACCTCGCTCTCCGGCCTGCAGGCGTCGCAGGCCGAAATGTCGACCATCTCGCACAATCTCGCCAACGTCGGCACCAACGGCTTCAAGAAGAGCCGCACCGAGTTCGCCGACATCATCGCCTCCTCGGCATCGGTCTCGCCGACGCAGATGGTCGGCTCGGGCACGGTGGTGAAGGCCAACCGGCAGCAGTTCGGCCAGGGCAACCTGATCCAGAGCGCCAACACGCTCGACCTCGCCATCTCGGGCGACGGCTTCTTCGCGGTCAAGCCCGACATCAGCACGTCGAAGGTCAATTTCACCCGCAACGGCGGCTTCTTGGTCGACAACGACCGCTACGTCGTCGACGCGGAGGGCGCGCATCTCCAGGTCTATCCGGTCGACGGATCGGGCACGGTGGTCGCGACCGGCATCGATGCGGCGACCAGCCTGCGCCTGCCCGCGACCAGCGGCACCGCGCAGGCGACGAAGGCGGTGACCATGTCGGTCAACCTCAACGCCAATTCGGCGATGCCGACGACGACCACCTTCGACCGCTTCGATCCCACGAGCTACAACCAGTCGACCCAGACCACGATCTACGACGCGGACGGCAACGCGCAGACGATGACCAACTATTTCCGCCGCGATACGTCGAGCTCGTCGGGCAGCAGCTGGTCGGTGTTCTCGTTCGTCGGCGACAAGCAGCTCACCACCGGCGCCGGTGGATCGACCAAGATGACGCTCGCCTTCGACGGTAGCGGCACGCTCTCCGCGACGCCGACCGCGACCGCTTTCGATGCCTTCACCACCGCCGGCTCGACCGCGCCGCAGCAATTCTCGTTCACCTTCGGCGCCGACACGACGCAGACCGCGCAGCCCTTCAACGTCGGCGCGCGCAGCCAGGACGGCCGGGCGGTCGGCCAGATCCAGGGCGTCACGATCGACGAGAAGGGGCTGGTCAAGGCGAGCTTCTCGAACGGCGACACGCAGGCGATCGGCCAGGTCGTGCTGGCGAACTTCGCCAACCCGTCGGGGCTGCGCCAGCTCGGCAACAGCTATTGGTCGTCGACCGGCATCTCGGGCGACGCCAAGCTCGGCTCGGCCGGCGCGGGCGGCTTCGGCAACCTGATGTCGGGCTCGATCGAGCGGTCGAACGTCGACATCACCGAGGAGCTGGTCAACCTGATCGCCGCGCAGCGCGACTTCCAGGCCAACGCCAAGGCGCTCGATACCGCGAGCCAGGTCTCGCAGACCATCTTCAACATCCGTTCGTGAGCCAGGGAGCGGACGCGGGATAACCGATGGACAAGCTGGTCTACACGGCGGCGACGGGGCTGCGCGCGCGGATGGCGGCGCAGGCGGCGATCGCCAACAACATGGCGAACGCGTCCACCATCGGCTTCCGCGCCGACCGGGTCGCGTTCGACCAGGTGCTCCTCAAGGGCACCGCGGGCGAAATGGAGGCACGGACGCCGTCGAGCGAGGAAGTGCGCGACGCCGACCGCAATCCGGGCGCCCTCCAGCAGACCGGCCGGCCGCTCGACGTCGCGGTCGCGGGGCGCGACGCGTGGCTGGCGGTGCAGGCCGCCGACGGATCGGAGGCGTACACCAGGCGCGGCGACCTGACGGTCGCGGACTCGGGCGTGCTCCAGACCGGCGACGGCTTCATCGTGCAGGGCCGGTCGGGCCCGATCACGCTGCCGCCCTACAAATCGCTGTCGATCGCCGGCGACGGGACGGTCTCGATCGTGCCGACGGCGGGCGGCGAGCCGCAGATCGTCGACCGGCTCAAGCTGGCATCGGCGAAGGGCACCGACACGGTCAAGGGACTCGACAACCTGCTGCGCGTGCGCGGCGGCGGCGCGCTGCCCGACGATCTCGACGCGACGGTCCAGTCCGGCGCGCTCGAAAGCTCCAACGTCGACATGACGCAGGCGCTGGTCGACATGATCGAGAACCAGCGCGCCTACGAGGTCACGGCCAGCCTGATGAAATCGGCCAAGGACATGGATGAAAGCGGCGCATCCGTCATGCGCCTGCCAAGCTGAGGATATAGGATATGGGCAGCGCCGCCATGCACGTCGCGCGTACCGGGCTCGATGCCCAGGATATGCGGATGCGGGTGATCTCGAACAACCTCGCCAACGTCAACACGACGGGGTTCAAACGCGACCGCGCGGCGTTCGAGACGCTCGCCTATCAGGTCGTGACCGCCGCCGGCGCCGCGAGCTCGTCCGAGACGAAGTACGCGACCGGGCTCAACCTCGGCACCGGCGTCCGTATCCAGGGCACCGCGCGCATCGACACGCAGGGATCGATGCAGACCACCAGCAACAGCCTCGACCTCGCGCTCGACGGCGACGGCTATTTTCAGGTGCAGATGCCCGGCGGCCAGCTCGGCTATACCCGCGCCGGCAACTTCTCGCGCTCGCCCGAGGGGCTGGTCGTCACCTCGGAAGGCTATCAGGTGATGCCCGGCATCACCGTGCCGCAGGGCGCGACCAACATCACGATCGGCCAGGACGGCACCGTCTCGGCGACGGTCGCCGGCACCGACGCGGCGCAGTCGATCGGCCAGATCCAGGTCGCGAGCTTTCCCAACGCCGCCGGCCTCCAGGCCAACGGCGACAATTACCTGGTCGAGACCGCCGCCAGCGGCGCCGCCAACCTCGGCGTCGCCGGCGAGGAGGGCCGCGGCCGCGTTCGGCAGGGAATGCTGGAGGCGTCGAACGTCAACGTCGTCGAAGAACTCGTCGACATGATCGAATGCCAACGCGCCTATGAGGTCAATTCCAAGATGATCCAGTCGACCGACGACATGCTCAAATACGTCAACCAGAACGTCTGATGGCCAGCCGCGTCCCCACCCCCGCCGCCGCCTATTGGGTCGAGGCGGCGCTCGCCGCCACCGCCGCCATGCTGGTCGCCGCCGCCTTCGCGCCCGCGCCCGCCGACGCCAAATTGTTCGGCGGCAAGAAGCGCCCGGTCGCCGACTGGTCGGCGACGCCGCCGCCGGCCGCAGCACCCGCGCCGCTGCCCGCAAACGGCGCGATCTTCCAGGCCGATGCCGGCTATGCCGCGCTCTACGAGGGCTGGCGCGCGCGCCGCGTCGGCGACCCGCTGACCATCGTGCTGGTCGAAAAGACCGCCGCGTCCAAATCCTCGAACGCGAAGCTCGATTCGAGCGGCGGCTTCGGCATCACCCCGCCGACGACCGGCCCGCTGAAGCTGTTCAACCCCAGCGATGCGTCCGCCAGCGGCAAGCGCAACTTCGCCGGCGGCGGCACCGCCGACCAGGCCAATTCGCTGGAGGGCGAGGTCTCGGTAATCGTCGCCGCCGTCTATCCCAACGGCACGATGCTGGTGCAGGGGCAGAAGCGCGTGACGCTCAACCGCGGCGACGAGTTCGTCCGCATCCGCGGCCTCGTGCGCACCGCCGACGTCGATCGCGACAACCGCGTCGCCTCGACCCGCGTCGCCGACGCCGAGATCTCCTACACCGGCCGCGGCGACGTCGCCCGCGCCAGTCGCCAGGGGTGGCTCAGCCGCTTCTTCCAGGTGGTCTCGCCATTCTGATCGTAGGCCACCCTTTGCTTAGGCTGCATCCCATGTACCGGCTCATCCTCACCCTGTTCACGGCCCTGGCGCTCGCCTCCCCCGCGTCGGCCGATCGCATCAAGGACCTAGGCGGGTTCCAGGGCATCCGCACCAACCAGCTCACCGGCTATGGCATCGTCGTCGGCCTGCCCGGCACCGGCGACGACAATCTCGAATATACCGTGCAGAGCCTGAAAGCGGTCGCGAGCCGCTTCGGGCTGCAACTGCCGCCCGGTGCGAACCCCGGCATGAAGAACGCCGCGGTGGTGATGATCACCGCCGAGCTGCCGCCCTTCGCCAAGCCCGGCCAGCGGCTCGATATCACCGTCGCCTCGATGGGCAAGGCCAAGTCGCTGCGCGGCGGCAGCCTGATCCTCACCCCGCTCTACGGCGCCGACGGCCAGGTCTATGCGATGGCGCAGGGCAACCTCGCGGTCGGCGGGCTCGGCGCGGAAGGCGCGGACGGGTCGAGGATCGTCGTCAACATCCCCTCGACCGGCCGTATCCCCGAAGGCGCGACGGTCGAGCGCGCGGTCGTCAGCGGCTTCGGCGACGCGCCGACGCTGACCTTCGACCTGCAGCGCGCCGACTGGACCACCGCGCAGAATGTCGCCGGCGCGATCAACAAGGCGCTGGGGCCGGGCGTGGCGCGCGCGATCGACGGCGTGTCGATCGCGATCACCGCCGCCACCGGCGTGGAATCGCGCGCGACGATGATGGCGCGGATCGAGAATCTCGACGTCACCGCCGCTGAGCCGTCGGCCAAGGTCATCGTCAACGCGCGCACCGGCACCGTCGTCATCAACGCCGCCGTCCGCGTCGGCCCCGCCGCCGTCACCCACGGCAAGCTGACGGTGCGCATCGACGAGCAGCAGCGCGTCGTCCAGCCCGCGCCGCTGTCGCAGGGCCAGACCGCGCTAGAGCAGCATTCGGGTGTCTCGGTCGACGAGGAGAAGCGGCCGATGTTCCTCCTCGCCCCCGGCCCGCACCTCGCCGATGTCGTCAAGGCGGTCAATGCGATCGGCGCGTCGCCGGCCGACCTCGTCGCCATCCTGGAGGCACTCAAGGAAGCCGGCGCGCTCAAGGCGGAGCTCATCATCCTGTGACCGCGCCCCTCCAGATCAAGGGCACGACCGGCATCGGTTCGGGGCTCGGCCGCGAGGCGACTGCCGACAACCTCAAGAAGGCCGGCGAGCAGTTCGAGGCTGTGTTCACCGGCATGATGCTGAAGTCGATGCGCCAGGCGAAGCTCGCCGACCCGCTGTTCGATTCCAAGGCGGTCGATACCTTCCGGGAAATGCAGGACGCGCAGGTCGCCAAGACGATGGCCGCGCATCAGCCGATCGGCATCGGCAAGGCGATGACCGATTTTCTCGAGAAGTCGCAAGCTGATCTTAATCAAGTTCCCCCAGATTCGCCGGCATGAGCGACCTCCTGTCGATCGGCGCCACGGGCGTCCGTGCCTATCAGACGGCATTGACGACGGTGGGCGACAACATCGCCAACACCGGCGTTGCCGGGTATACCCGCCGCACGACGACGCTTGCCGAGGTGACCTCGGTCAGCGGCTATGCCGGGCGCGGGATCACCGGCAGCGGCGTCATCGCCACCGGCATCGGCCGTGCATCCGATCCGTTTCGCGCCGCCGCGGTGCGCAATGCGGGCACCGATCTGGCGCGCACCGAGTCCGGCTCGGTGTGGCTCGATCGCATCCAGTCGTCGCTGACCGGCGCCAATCTCGGCGACCGGCTCACCGGCTTCTTCACCGCCGCGCGCAACCTCGCCGCCGACCCGACCTCGGAGCCGCAGCGCGCGGTCGTGCTGGAGAACGCCAAGTCGCTCGCGGCCGCGTTCCGCGCGACCGGACGCCAGCTCGACCAGGCGACCGCCGAGCTCGACACCACCGGCGGCCAGGCGGTCGGCCAGCTCAATGCGCTCGGCGAGGCGCTGGCCAAGGTCAATGACGGGCTGGCGCGCACCGGCGCCGGCGGCACGACGGCGGCGCAGCTCGCCGACCAGCGCGACCAGTTGCTCGAACAGATGAGCGCGCTGACCGATGTCGGCGTCACCACCGACGCGCTCGGCCGCGCCGCGGTGACGCTCGGCGCGGGCGGTCCGCCGTTTGTGTCGGGCGCGCAATCGGGCCATGTCACCTACACGCGCAGCGCCGGCGCGGTGTCGCTGAGCGTGCAGAACGCCGGGACGTTCCAGAGCTTCATTCCGCTCGGCGGCGCGCTCGCGGGCGTCGCCGAAGGCGCGGGGCGGCTTGCCGACGCGCGCGCGTCGCTGAACGCGCTCGCGACCGATTTCACGACCGAGGTCAACGCCGTCCAGGCGGGCGGGCGCGACCTCGACGGCCTGCCCGGCGCGACGATGTTCGCCGTCGGCGCGACGCCGACCGACCTCACCGTCACCCTGGCCGACCCGCGCGGCATCGCCGCCGCCGGCGCCGGCGGCGGCACGCGCGACAGCGCCAACCTCGCGGTGCTGGAGAACAGCCGCAACGCGCATGGCTGGGAAGCCGGGCTGACGAGGCTCGTCACCGGCAACGCCGCCGCGCTCGAACAGCGCAAGCTCGTCGCCGACGCGCAGACCGCGATCCACGACGGCGCGGTGTCGGCGCGCGACGTGGCCTCGGGGGTCGACCTCGACAGCGAGGCGATCGACCTGCTCCGCTTCCAGCAAGCCTATCAGGCATCGAGCCGCGTCATCCAAGTGGCGCGCGAGACGATGCAAACCCTTCTCGATATCCGGTGAGCCCGATGCGCCTGTCGACCAGCCTGTTCTACGATCGCGCCGCGACCGCGATGGGCCGCCTATCGAGCCAGGCCGACACGCTGCAGACGCAGATCTCGACCAAGAAAAAGCTCGCCGTCGCCTCCGACGATTCGGCGGCCTATTCCAAGCTGCGAGGGCTGGCGCGCGACACCGCGAACGCCACGGCCGATGCCAGCAATCTCGATACGGCGGCGTCGGTGCTGGCGCAGGCCGACACGACGCTGACCAGCATCTCCAGCCAGATCCAGCGTGCCTCCGAGCTCGCGATCAAGGCGCGCAGCGGCACCAACGACGCGACGTCGTACAGCGCGATCGCCGACGAGATCGACGCCATCCGCGACCAGCTCGTCAGCCTCGGCAATACCAACGACGCGCGCGGCCAGCCGCTGTTCGGCGGTGCGGCTGGCGGCGCGGCGGTCACCGCCAACTCCGACGGCAGCTTCACCTTCGCCAGCACGACGCCGAGCGCGATTCCGACTGGCAACGGCCAGTCGGTGCAGCCGAGCGAGAATGCCGCGCGCGTTTTCGTGTCGGGTTCGACCGACCTGCTCACGACGCTGACGAATCTCTCCGCCGCGTTGCGGACGGGCGGGGCCGGCGTCGATGCCGCCGCCGCGACCGCCGTCACCGCCCTTCAGACCAGTTCCACCCAGGTGCTGACCGTTCAGGCGTCGCTCGGCGCACGCGCGTCGCGCGTCGAGCTGGAGCAATCGACGCTGACCCAATCGGGCGTCGACCGCGAGGCGACCCGCGCTGCGCTGGAAGACACCGACATCACCGCCGCGATCACCGAGCTGCAAAAGACGATGACGGTATTGTCGGCGACCCAGGCGAGCTTCACCAAGCTCCAGGGGATGAGCCTGTTCGATTACCTGAAGTGATCGCTGCCTGCCGGGGGGACGGTCGGCGTCTCTGCTTAACCGGCCAGTGACCATTCCCGGCTAAACTGTCCCCGAACGGTCGTCTGCCCGCGTGGCAGGGGCCCCCGGAGTTGTTGCATGTTTCCAGCCATCGGCCTCGTCGTCCTGCTCGCCATGGTGTTCGGCGGTTTCGCCCTCACCGGCGGTGCGCTCGGCCCGGTCATGGAGGCCATCCCGCACGAGATGCTGATCATCGGCGGCGCCGCTGCCGGCGCGCTGATCATCGGCAATTCGGGCAAGGAGCTGAAGGCGATGGGCGGCGGCCTCGCCAAGGTTTTCAAGGGGCCGAAATACAGGAAGCAGGATTATCTCGACGTCATCTTCCTGGTGTCGAAGCTGATGAAGCTGCTCCGCACCGACGGCCCGATCGCGCTGGAGCCGCATGTCGAGGACCCGAAGTCCTCGGCATTGTTCGCCGAATATCCGCGCCTGCTCGCCGACCATACGCTGGTGGCGCTGATCGCCGACACGCTGCGCCTCGTCGTCGTCTCGTCGGGAACGCTCGACGTCCACGCGGTCGAGGAGGTGATGGACAATGCCATCAAGACCCACCACCACGAGGTGGAGGGGCCGCACACGACGCTGACCAGCCTCGCCGACGCGCTGCCGGCGCTCGGCATCGTCGCCGCCGTGCTCGGCATCGTCAAGACGATGGGCTCGATCGACAAGCCGCCCGCGATCCTGGGCGCGATGATCGGCTCGGCACTGGTCGGCACCTTCATGGGCGTGCTGCTCGCCTATGGCATCGTCAATCCGCTCGCCAACCGGCTCAAGCAGGTGCTCGACGCCGACGCCGCGATCTACACTGTCGTCAAGCAGATCATCATCGCCTCGCTCCACGGCCACCCGCAGCCGCTGGTGATCGAGGCGGCGCGCTCGGGCATCGCCCACAGCAGCCAGCCGGGGTTCGCCGAGGTGTTCGACGGGCTGCGCGGGCGGTGATGGAATTGTCCGATCGGCTCACGCCGATGGGCGGCACCGGCCCGCTCCCCCACCCGACCGCCCACAAGAATAGCCTGGCTGGGCGGTCGGATGGGAGCAGCGGGCCGGATATGCCCCCGGCATATCCTCGACAGCGCGGGGCGCTGTCCACCCGCCTGCTGGGCTGGCGCCGCCGCGCGCCGGGAGGCGCCGCATAATGCCCGCGCGCGCGCCCCACGGCTCGAACCAGCCGCCCAAGATCATCTACAAGAAGATCTACGTCGAAGGCCACGGCGGCCATCATGGCGGCGCGTGGAAGGTCGCCTATGCCGACTTCGTGACGGCGATGATGGCGTTTTTCCTGCTGCTCTGGCTGCTCGGCGCCACCAACGAGAAGCAGCGCAAGGGCATCGCCGATTATTTCGCGCCGACGATCATCGACACCCGCACGCTCGGCATGGGCGGCAACGGACTGTTCGGCGGCGAGTCGGCGCGGTCGGAATCGAAGGTCGGCGACAAGACCGGCCGTTCGAGCGAGAGCGGGCTGGCGACGCCGATCACCGGCGCAGGCGGGAACCGTCCCGGCACGGGCGACAAGGGGTCGCTGCGCAATGAGGACAAGGCCAATTTCGAGCGGATGCGCCGCCAGGTCTCCGTCGCGATGCAGCGCTCGCCCGAGCTCCGCAAGCTCGCGAGCCACGTCCGGTTCGTGATGACGACCGAGGGGATGCGCATCGACCTGGTCGACAACGCCGATTATTCGATGTTCGCGGTCGGCACGACGATGCTCGCGACCGAGGCGTCCGACCTGATCGGCAAGATCGCCGATTCGATCAAGGCGACCGACAATCCGGTGATGATCCGCGGCCACACCGACAGCCTGCCCTATGGCGACCCGCGCGCGATGAACAACTGGATGCTGTCGTCAGGCCGCGCCGAGGCGACGCGCCGCCGCCTCGCGCTCGGCGGCACACCCGAGACGCGCTTCGCGCGCATCGAGGGCGTCGCCGACCGCGAGCCGATGATCGCGAACGACCCCGCCGACCCGCGCAACCGCCGCGTGGCGATCACCTTGCTGTATCGCAAGGCGTCGTTCGGGAATTGACGTTCGCCCGTCATGCCAGCGAAAGCTGGCATCTCCCGAGCCGGCGTACCGCGCCGCGGGGAGACCCCGGCCTTCGCCGGGGTGACGGGATATGGCGCGCCGGGGTTACGGAGCTCAGACCGCCGGTGCGTCCGCCTTCTTGCGCCCGCGGCCGCCCGTGGCCGGCACGCCCGGCGCGGACTCGCCGCGCTTCTGGCCGGGCTTGCGGCCGAGGCCAATCTTCTTCGCCATCGCGCGGCGGCTTTCCGAATAGTTCGACGCGACCATCGGGTAATCGGCCTTGAGGCCATAGCGGTCGCGATATTCGGCCGGCGTCATGCCGTTGGTGGCGAGGTGACGGCGCAAGGTCTTGTACGGCTTGCCGTCGATCATCGAGATGATGTGATCCTTCGACGCCAGGCTTTTGCGCGCGGTCACCGCCGGCGTGTATTCGGCCTGCGGCGCGCTGACGGGCTGTTCGTCGCTGGCGCCGAGCAGCTTTGACACCGTCTCGTGCATCTTGCCAAGAAACGCCGGGACATCGTCGGCCGAGCTGCGGGTGTTGGGATTGCCGAGCCAAGCAATAGTGAGCTCGGTGGCAAGCTCGACGGCGTTGAGATCGGTGGTGTCGTCAGCCATGAATATACTCCTCAAGATGTTGAGCGCGCCTTAGAACGCGAACCCTTGATGCGCAACGGTCACGGCAAGTCGCCGCTGTGAAAGCGTTTCGGCGGTGTTCGATTGCTGGAAATGGACAGCCCGTTGTTTCACGGCAGGAATTGACCCGCGAACGCGATTCAGCGGCGCGCCTGCCGCAGCATCCACTGAAACCAAGACGGTCGCGGCGGGATGACCGGCACCAGCTTCGGCAGAGCCACCGGCTCGTTGACATGCGTCAGTTCAAGCATCAGCCCCGTCAGGTCGCTGCCCAGGCTGTCGTGATTGTCGGCGTCGTAGGTCGCGCGCAGCGCCGCGCCGATCGGATCGAGCCCGGTCGCGAGCCGTCCCGCCGGCGCCTGTTCCTGGTCCTGGGCCTCCGCCATCGGCACGCCTCCCTGTCGCTGCGTCTCAACGCACGGATGAATAAGCGGTTTCCACGTCGGACGACTGGCCGGTAGCCGCCCGATCCGGTAAGCGCGCCGGCGTGTCGGCCGCGCTCGCCCTCTTCCTGTCCGCGCTCGCGATGACCGCGATCGTCGGCGGCCGCTATCTGCTCGCGAGCGGCGGCTTCGCGCTGGCGACGCGGTGGCGGCATCCCGGCCTCTATCGCGGCCTCGACCGCCAGATGCGCCGCGAGATCGGCTGGAGCCTCGCGTCCGCCGCGATCTACGGCGTGCCGGCGGGGGTGGTCGCCTGGGGCTGGGCGAACCGGGGCTGGACGTCGATCTACACCGATCTCGACGCCCTGCCGCTATGGTGGTGGCCCGTCTCGATCCTGGTCTTCCTCGTCCTCCACGATACCTGGTTCTACTGGACGCATCGCTGGCTGCACCGCCCGCGGCCGTTTCGCGTCGCCCATGCCGTCCATCACGCCAGCCGCCCCCCCACCGCCTGGGCGGCGATGGCGTTTCATCCGCTGGAGGCGCTGACCGGCGCGGTGGTGCTGCCCGCGCTGGTGTTCATCGTCCCCATCCATGTCGCGGCACTCGGCGTCGTGCTGACGGTGATGACGGTGATGGGTGTCACCAATCACATGGGGTGGGAGATCTTTCCCCCCGCCCTGTGGCGCGGCCGGCTTGGCGACTGGCTGATCACCGCCAGCCATCACCAGCGCCACCACGAGCAATATCGCTGCAATTACGGCCTGTATTTCCGCTGGTGGGATCGCTGGTGCGGCACCGATCGCGGAGTCGGAAGCTTCAGGACGGACCCAAAAGCGCCTGCCAGCGTTTCGCGCCTGTAACGGACCAACCGGGAAGCTCTCTACATGCGTCTATTGCCCTGCCTTGCCGCCACCACGCTGGCGTTGTCCGTCGCCCCCGCGTTCGCCCAGAACGCGCCGGCCGCGACCCCGCCCGACGCCGGCGCGCTGGCCGCGTCGCCCGGCGGCGACTCGATCACGATCGGCGCGGGCGCGGTGTACCTTCCCGATTACGAGGGCTCGAACGACTACAAGTTCAGCCCCGCGCCGGGCGCGGTCGGCTCGATCAAGGGCTTCAACTTCACCATCGCCGGCAACCGCGCCAGCGTCGACCTGATCCCCAACAAGCCCGGCCCGGGCTGGGACGTTCAGCTCGGCCCGGTCGGGGTGATCAACTTCAACCGCTCGTCGCTCAAGGGCATCGACGACCTGCGCATCCGCGCGCTGGGCAAGGTCAACACGGCGATCGAGCTCGGCGGCTATGTCGGCCTCGGCAAGACCGGCGTCATCACCAGCGAGTATGACCGGCTGTCGGTGTCGGTCTCCTATCGCCACGACATCAACGGCGCGCATGACAGCGGCATCTGGCAGCCCAGCCTCAATTACCTGACGCCGCTCAGCCGCAAGGCGGTGGTCGGCCTGTTCGCCTCGGCCGAACATGTCGAGCGCGGCTATGCCACCACCTATTACGGCATCACCGCCGCCCAGTCGGTAGCGAGCGGGCTGCCCGCCTATGGCGCGCGCGGCGGCTGGAAAAACTATACGCTCGGCGCACTCGGCTCGGTGGCGCTGACCGGCGACCTGCTGCACGGCTTCAAGCTGGTCGGCGGCGGCACTTATGCCCGTCTGCTCAACGGCTTCAGCTACTCGCCGGTGGTCCGCATCGCGGGCAAGTCGAGCCAGTGGCTCGGCGTGGTCGGGCTGGCCTACACTTTCTAGGGCCGGACGGCCTTGGTCTTCACCAGCAGGACGAGGCCGCGCTACGCGCGGCCCGCCATCCGGTTCCGCGTCCACGATAAAAGATAAAAGCAGGCTTGATTGATATCGGGCTGAAACTTTGTCGGCGTCCGCACCGTATTGGGGGCTAATCATCCCAGCGGAGTGCGTGCATGACCGAGACAGCCCAGTACATCGATGCGTTCGATGCACGCGTCCAACGCCGCAACGAGCGGCGCGACCTCTTCAAGGCGGTGCTCGGCGCCGCCGCCGTCGGCGCCGGCGCGTTCGTCTTCGCCTCGCCCGCCGCCGCGCAGACGGTGACCGACAACGACATCCTCAACTTCGCGCTCAACCTCGAATATCTCGAAGCGCAATTCTACAGCTACGCCGCCTTCGGCGTTCCGCTCGCCACCAACCTTCAGTCCGGCGTCACCACCGCCGGCGCGCAGGGTTCGGTCTCGACGAGCGGCACCAATCCGCCGCGCGCCGTCGACTTCACCAGCGACCCGCTGGTCGGCCAATACGCCCGCGAGATCGCGGCGGACGAGATCGCGCACGTCGCCTTCCTCCGCGCCGCGCTGACGGCCACGGCGGCGGTGGCGCAGCCCGCGATCAACATCTCGGGCGATGCCGCCGGGGCGTTCACCGCCGCCGGCCGCGCCTCGGGCGTCGTCACCCCGAGCGGCCCGAACGGCACCTTCCTGCCGACCGACATCTTCGACCCCTATGCCTCCCCCAACAACTTCCTGCTCGGCTCCTTCATCTTCGAGGATGTCGGCGTCACCGCCTACAAGGGGTCGGCCGCGCTGCTGACCAGCAAGGTCTTCCTCGAAGCCGCGGCGGGCATCCTCGCGGTCGAGGCCTATCATGCGTCGATCGTCCGCACGTCGCTCTACGCGCGCGGCCTCAATGCGCCCGCGTTGATCGACGCGACCGAGAAGATCTCCGCCGCCCGCGACACGCTCGACGGCGCGCCGGCCGACGATCCGATCCGTGGCGTCGGCGCCGACGACGATCAGGGCATCGCCCCGCTGACGATCAGCGGCGCGCTGCTGCCGTCGAGCGGAACCGGGTCGAACATCGTGCCGCTTAACGCGAACGGCCTGGCCTACAGCCGGACGGCCGCGCAGGTGCTCAACATCGTCTACCTGAACCGGGCTTCGGTCACGCTGGGCGGGTTCTTCCCCGCCGGCGTCAACGGCACCATCCGTGCCAGCGCCGCCAACTGAGCCGTCGTTTCCAGCCATTCCCGCGAAGGGGCCTTTCTATGCGTAACGACCAATCCATTCTCGAAGTGCTCGATGCCGTCGCCAAGCGGCGCAACGAGCGGCGCAGTTTCCTGCAATATGCCGGTGCCGCCACCGTCGCGGCCGGCGGCCTGTCGCTGCTCGCGGCGTGCAACGACGACAACAATTCGACGCCCACGCCGACGCCGACCCCGGTGAGCACCGCGACCACCGATGCCGACGTCCTCAACTTCGCGCTCAACCTCGAATATCTCGAGGCGCAATTCTATTCCTACGCCGTTTACGGCGCGGGGCTGAACGCCTCGCTGCTGACGGGCGTGGGGACGCAGGGCGCGGTCGCGGATGCCGGTACCGCCACCGGGCCGCGCGCGGTCAACTTCACCGGCGAGACGCTGATCGGCCAATATGCCCGCGAGATCGCGGCGGACGAGATCGCCCACGTCGCGTTCCTGCGCACCGCGCTCGGCAATGCGGCGGTCGCGCAGCCCGCGATCAACATCTCGGGCAACGCCGCCGGCGCGTTCACCGCCGTCGCACGGGCGGCGGGGATCGTCGGCGCCAACGCCAACTTCGATCCCTATTCGTCGCCGGACTTCTTCCTGCTCGGTGCCTTCATCTTCGAGGACGTCGGCGTGACGGCGTACAAGGGCGCGTCGCCGCTGCTGACCAACAAGACCTATCTCGAGGCGGCGGCGGGCATCCTCGCGGCCGAGGCCTATCACGCCGGCCTCGTCCGCACGGTGCTGTATGCGCGCGGCCAGACCAACGGCTCGCTGATCACGATCGCGGGCCAGGTGTCCGACCTGCGCGACACGGTCGACGGCGCGCCGACTGACAACACCACCGTCGGCATCGGCGCGGACGACGATCAGGGCATCGCCAGCACGACGCTCGCCAACGGGTCGATCGCGTCGAACCTGGTGCCGACCAACGTCAACGGCCTCGCCTACAGCCGCTCGACCGGCCAGGTGCTCAACATCGTCTACGGCAACGCCACGACCGCGTCGGTCTCGCAGGGAGCCTTCTTCCCCGCCGGGGTCAACGGCGCCATCCGGGCGTCGGCCACGAAGTAACGCGCTATTCTTTCGTCGAACGGGGCCGGGCGGGCGACCGCGCGGCCCTTTTTCGTTGGACGCACCGCCCCGCGCGCCTATGCTTAGGCCTATCCCCGGGGGGCCGCTGAGGGCTCCATCAACGTAGCACGTTGATGGAGCCCGCGTCGCGGCTGAGAGGCGGCCCGCAGGCCGCGACCCGCCGAACCTGATCCCGTTAGCGCGGGCGGAGGGAGGGAGCGGTTTCACCTCCGAAACCCGCGCTCGCTCCGACATTGGAGCGAAGCCATGGCCGACATCCCGTCCAAAATCGAAATCGGCGTCACCACCGGCGCGATCCGCGGATCGCGCAAGGTCCATGTCGGCCCTCACCGGGTCGCGATGCGGGAAGTCGACCTCGATCCCTCTTGCGGCGAACCGCCGCTGCGCGTCTATGATCCGTCCGGCCCCTATACCGATCCCGCCGCCCACATCGACATCATGGCCGGCCTTCCGCAACTCCGCCGCGACTGGATCGTCGGCCGCGGCGACGTCGAAAGCTACGACGCCCGCGCCCTCCGCCCCGAGGACAACGGCCAGCTCGGCCCCGACCGCTCCGGCGGCGTCCAGCCCTTCCCTAACGTCGTCCGCCGCCCGTTGCGCGCCAGAGCCGGCGCGAACGTCAGCCAGATGCACTACGCCAGGCGGGGCATCATCACGCCCGAGATGGAATATGTCGCCGTCCGGGAGAACCTGGGCCGCGCCCACGCGCTGAACCAGCCGCGCGACGGCGAGGATTTCGGCGCGTCGATCCCCGATCAAGTCACGCCGGAATTCGTCCGCGACGAGATCGCCCGCGGCCGCGCGATCATCCCCAACAACGTCAACCACCCCGAATCCGAGCCAATGGCGATCGGCCGCAACTTCCTGGTCAAGATCAACGCCAACATCGGCAATTCCGCCGTCGCCAGCAACGTCGCGGCCGAGGTCGACAAGCTCGTCTGGGCGACCCGCTGGGGCGCGGACACCGTCATGGACCTGTCGACCGGGCGCAACATCCACGACACGCGCGAATGGATCATCCGCAACTCGCCCGTGCCGATCGGCACCGTCCCCATCTATCAGGCGCTGGAGAAAGTCGGCGGCATCGCCGAGGAGCTGACGTGGGAGATCTTCCGCGACACGCTGATCGAACAGGCCGAACAGGGCGTCGACTATTTCACGATCCACGCCGGCGTCCGCCTGCCGTACGTGCCGCTGACCGCCAAGCGCGTCACCGGCATCGTCAGCCGCGGCGGCTCGATCATGGCGAAATGGTGCCTGTCGCACCACAAGGAGAGCTTCCTCTACGAACGCTTCGACGAGATCACCGAGATCATGAAGGCGTATGACATCGCCTATTCGTTAGGCGACGGCCTGCGCCCCGGCTCGATCGCCGACGCCAACGACGAGGCGCAGTTCGCGGAATTGTACACGCTGGGCGAGTTGACCCACCGCGCCTGGGCGCAGGACGTCCAGGTCATGATCGAAGGCCCCGGCCACGTGCCGATGCACAAGATCAAGGAGAACATGACCAAGCAGCTGGAGGTGTGCGGCGAGGCTCCCTTCTACACGCTCGGGCCGCTCACGACCGACATCGCCCCGGGCTACGACCACATCACGTCGGGCATCGGCGCGGCGATGATCGGCTGGTACGGCACCGCGATGCTCTGTTACGTCACCCCCAAGGAGCATTTGGGGTTGCCCGATCGCGACGACGTCAAGGTCGGCGTGGTGACGTACAAATTGGCCGCCCACGCTGCCGATCTGGCCAAGGGCCACCCCGCCGCGAAACTGCGCGACGACGCGCTGAGCCGCGCGCGGTTCGAGTTCCGCTGGCGGGACCAGTTCAACCTGTCGCTCGACCCGGATACGGCGGAGCAATACCACGACCAGACCCTCCCGGCGGAGGGCGCCAAGACCGCCCACTTCTGCTCGATGTGCGGCCCGAAGTTCTGCTCGATGAAAATCACGCAGGAGGTGCGGGATTTCGCGGCGAAGCAGAATGCGGCGGTGGAGACGTTCATCGCTACGGAGGAGGCGGAAGCTGGGATGGCCGGGATGAGCGAGCGGTTTAGGGAGAAGGGCGGCGAGGTTTACCTGCCTGCCCAGCCCGTCTAGCCATCAGGTAAGGGAGAGCTCATGTCCTTGAACCTGCGCGAACGAACATTTGAGCTGCTGAAGGGAAAACCGGATGAGCGGTTCAGGGCGCGCGACATAGCCGAGTGGATCCACCGCACGTATCCGGCAGAAACAGCTGAAAAGATTGCGAAAAGCGTTTTTCTGAAAACGGAGATCGAGCTGCTCGGACAGATTGTTGCAGAGATAGGAGCGAACCGGCCCGCTTGGCAGAAGCGGTTTACCAACTTGAGGACGACGGAGGGTCGGCCAAGACGATATTATTGGACGAAAAAAGCGAAACTGACGAAGTCGAGGACGCCGAAAAGGCCGCACCAGCGGTAGTCGCGCTCGCCGTCGAGTCGCCGCAAGCAGTTGGAGGAGTCCTTGAGCGCGATCTGTATCCCATGCTCATCGAGTTTATAGGATCGGAGTTTGGCGCAAGCGCGTTTCGTATCAACGAGGCCACCGCCTCTAACAAGCGAGGGCCGGGCGGCAATAAGTGGCTATACCCGGACGTAGTCGCCTTGGAAGCGTTGACCAGCGGTATAAACCGCGAAGTCATTGAAGCGGTTCGCCACAGCGGCGAGCGCCGCGCTCGGCTTTGGTCTTTCGAGGTAAAACGCCTCCTGAATCGCTCAAATGTCCGTGAAGCCTATTTTCAAGCGGTATCTAATTCGTCCTGGGCTAGCTTCGGGTATCTTGCCGCTGCAGAAATTGAAGGAGCAGATACGCTCAAGGAAATCCAAATGCTCTACTCCGTTCACGGCATTGGCCTGATTGAGATCGACATGACCAGTCCCACCGAAAGCATCTTGCGCATCCCTGCACGAGAAAAACTTACAATTGAGTGGTCAATGTGTAGCAGGTTGGCTGACGAAAATCGGGACTACAGTCAATTTATGCGTAAAGTGCGTCAATTTTTTCAGACAGGAGACCTCTAAGACAAGGGCCATCCAGCCTCATCTTGTCGTTAAAGATTGCGTCAAAGATGCCGCTGCACATCCATCGCCTGATGCAGAATGCGTCTGATGATCACACAGCCATCCGCCACGTCGTAATAAAGCCGATGTCGCCCGCACGGATAGCTGCGGATCGCCGGTCGCACACCCTCATGCACCGGCCCAATCTGCGGGTGCTCGGCCAGCAAGGCGTAGGCGCTGTCGAAACGGCGTAGGTAGTCATCGGCGGCAATCTCTCCGAACCGCTCCGCACCATAATCATAGATACCGTCGAGGTCGGCATTGGCCGCCTCACTAACCTCGACCGGCATCAGCCTGCCGCGCGACGCCGCCGCCCGTCCGCGATGATGTCTTCGATCGTACGCTCGCTGATCGGCGATGCCCGACCTTCGTCGATTGCAACCTGAAGGTGCGCCAGTCTCTCTTCATACGCCCGGTCGCGCCGCACGACGTCGCGCACATAATCCGATGCATCGGCAAATCCGCCGGGCGACACGCGCGATTGCGCCCAATCACTCAGGTCGTCGGGGAGCAAGACATTCACCTGCGCCATGCTGTGAAGATACAACTCCGCCTTGTCATTTTCAATGAAAAGGCGATTTCGTGAAAAGTGCCGCTCGCACTTTGTACATCCGTACAATCCGTCCAGCCGCTAACCCTCACCCCGCCCGATCCGATACGGCCCCGCCCGCACCGCCATCACCTCGCCCTTCCAGCTCAGCCGCACCACCCCCTCCGCGACCATCATATCCACCGCCGCATGAACGACCGGCATCGCCTCACGCCAGTCCGCTCCACAAGCCGCCAACACCCGCGCCACCTCGCTCGGACACACCGTCGCTCCGGGCGCGCGGGCGTCGAGCAGCGCCAGCGTCGCGGCCCGTACGCGCGACGTGTCCCGGCCAACCCCCTTCGCCATCAGCCTTCCCTCCTTCGTCCGATCGGACAATCCCCCGACAACGGGCACATGCCGCACACCGGCACATCCCATCGGCAGACCTCCTGTCCAAGCCGCTTCAAGGCGATATGGAAGCCGAGAAAATCGTCGCCCGACCAGTGCGGCATCGCCGCCGTCACCACCTCGCTCGCCGCGCGATGATCGGCGGCGGCGCGGACGAAGCCGAGCCGTTGCAGCACGCGGAGGACATGCGTATCGACAATCATCACCGGCAGCCCCAGCGTGCTGGCGTTGAGCGTCGACGCAGCGACCTTGCGCGCGACGCCCGGCAGTCGCTCGAGCCAGGCAAGCGCGTCGGACAGCGGCCGGATCGCGAGGTGATCGAGTGCAAAGCCGCCGTCGGCGACTTCGATCATCCGCAGCGCCGCGACCAGATGCGCCGCCTTCGCCTCGGCAAAGGTGACGTCGGCGATCAACCGCTCGACCGCCGCCGGGTTGGCCCGCGCGAGCCCATCCGCCGACCCGTAACGCACGCCCAATCGCCGATAGGCCACCAGCGAGACGGCATCGCGCGTCCGGGCGCTAATCAGCGATTTGACGAGCTGCCCGATCGGTGCCCGCCGCCGCCCCGGCAATGCCACCTCACCCAGCCGCGCCCGCCACGCATCGACGTCGCGCGTTGCAAAAGCGAACAATTCCTGCACTGCCCAATTATAGAACACATGGCGAACGTTTGTAACAGTACGATTACGCGATAAGATTTAAACATGACCGACGCGCTCACCATCCTCCCCTACACCGACGCTCTCGCCCCGCATTTCCACGCCATCAACGCCGCGTGGATCAGCGCCATGTTCGTCCTCGAACCGCACGACGAGCATGTCCTGTCGCACCCGCGCGAGGCGATCGTCGACAAGGGCGGCGTCATCCTCTTCGTGGCCACGCCGGCCGGCGCCGTCATCGGCGCCGGCGCGCTGATGCCGACCGAGCCGGGCGCGTACGAACTCACCAAGATGGGCGTCAGCGAGCAGGCGCGCGGCACCGGGGCCGGCGCATTGCTCCTCGCCGCGTTGATCGAGCGCGCGCAGGCGCTGTCCGACCTCGACACGCTCTACCTCCTCACCAGCAGGAAATGCGAGGCCGCGATCCACCTCTACGAAAAGGCGGGCTTCGCGCACGACGCCGCGATCATGGCCCGCTTCGGCGCCCAATACGCCCGCTGCGACGTCGCGATGCGCTACCCGCTCGGCGAGGGCCGCGCCCCTTCGCCACGGTCGCGCGTTGCGCCGACATGACCGACCCCGACAACGCGCGCACTAGCCTCGGCGACCGGCTGCGTGTCCAGGCCGGGCGGGCGGCGGCACCGCTGGCCCTGATCGCGACCGGCGGGCTGGTCGCGGCCATCCTCCTCGCGGTGCCGCCGATCGTCAGGGCGGCCCGCAAGACGCGCGGCTGACGCACCCCTCCCGCCGCGCTACGGCCCGCCCATGCCCACGATCCTCCTTCTCACGCTGTCCAACCTGTTCATGACCACCGCCTGGTATTGGCACCTGAAGGGCGGGATGGCGAAGCCGCTGCCGATCGTCATCGCGATCAGCTGGGGCATCGCCCTGTTCGAATATTGCCTCGCCGTGCCCGCCAACCGCATCGGCTACGCGCACGGCTGGAGCGCCGGCCAGCTCAAGGTGACGCAGGAGGCGATCGCGCTCCTCGTCTTCGGCGTGTTCATGGTCGCGGTGCTCGGCGAAGCGCTGACCTGGCGGCACGGCGCGGCGGCGCTGTGCCTGATGGCGGCGGTCGCCTTCCTGTTCGTCGGCAAGAGCTGAGCGCTCGGCCGCTCAATAGTGATACCGGCATTGCGCCACTTCCAGCGCCTGCGCGTCGCCCTTGCCGGTGACGCGGTACACCAGCCGATGCTCCTGGTCGATCCGCCGCGACCACCAGCCGCTGAGGTTGCCGCCCAACGGCTCGGGCTTGCCGATGCCGCGAAACGGATCGCGCATGCAATCCTTGAGGATGGTGTTGAGCCGCGCGAGCCCGCGCCGGTCATCGCCCTGCCAGGCGAGATAGTGATCGAAGGCACGCTCCGAGAAGACGAGCTTCACTGCTCGATCAGGTCGCGCTCGATACCCTTCCCTGCATCGAGCTCAGCAATGCTTGCCAGCAATTCGCGGGCATTGGCTGGCGAGCGCAGCAAGTACATCGTCTCTTCGATCGAATCCCATTCGCTCTGCGAGATCATCACAACGCCCTCGCCCTTCTGGCGCGAGATCGCGATCGGCGCCTTGTCGGCGACGACCCGGTCCATCACCGCCTTGATGTTGGCGCGCGCTTCGGAAGTGCTGAAAATCTGCATGATTCCGCTGTACTACATCGAGTACAGATTTCAAGACATGCTTCGCTTAATCATCCTCGTCCTCGAACCCCACCAAGGCCAACGCCCGCGCCTTTATCTGCCGTTGCGCGCACCAATGGACCAAAGCCTCCTCGCGCCCGTGCGTCACCCACACCTCCTTGGGCGACAGCTCGGTCAGCGTATCGGTCAGCTCGTCCCAATCGGCATGGTCGGACAGGATCAGCGGCAGCTCGACGTTCTTCTGCCGCGCGCGCTGGCGGATGCGCATCCAGCCGCTCGCCATCGCCGTGATCGGCTCGGGCAGCCGGCGCGACCAGCGATCGTTCAACGCGCCTGGCGGGCAGAGCACGACATGCCCGGCGACGTCCTTCTTCGCCGCCCCGGTCGCGGGCAGCAGCTCGCCGAGCCGGACGCCATGATCGGCATAGAGCTCGCACAGACGGGCGAGCGCGCCGTGGATGTAGATCGGCGATTCATGCCCCCGCTCGCGCAGCTCGGCGATCACCCGTTGCGCCTTGCCGAGCGCATAGGCCCCGACCAGCACGCACCGCTCCGGATTGGCGTGGAGCGCGGCGAGCAGCTTGTCGATCTCGTCGCCGGTGTCGGGGTGGCGGAACACCGGCAGCGCGAAGGTCGCCTCGGTCACGAACACGTCGCACTTGACCGGCTCGAACGGTGCGCAGGTCGGGTCCGGCCGGCGTTTGTAGTCGCCCGACACCACCACCCGTTCGCCGCGATGGTCGAGCACGATCTGCGCGGAGCCGAGCACATGCCCCGCCGGTACGAAGCCGACCTCGACCTCGCCCAGCGTGACGCTGTCGCCATAATGGACCGGCGCGCCGTGCTGCGGCCCATAACGCGCGGCCATGATCGCCAGCGTCTCGGGCGTCGCCCACACCGTGCCGTGCCCGCCGCGCGCATGATCGGCGTGGCCATGCGTCACCAGCGCCCGCGCGCTCGGCTCAGACGGATCGATCCACGCGTCGGCGGGCCGAACATAGATGCCGTGCGGATGAGGTTCCAGCCAGTCGCCGAGCTTCGCCATAGCCGCTCAACGCATAACGGAGCCAATCGCGCCGCATGGGCGTTGAGCAGGCGAAACGACTTTCAGGAGATCCGGGCGATGGCTCTTTTCGGCAGCGGCCTGTGGGGCATCCTGGTCATCGTCGGCCCGATCCTGCTCGCCGCCGCGATCGCCTGGGCCGCGCTCAACAACCGCCAGTCCAAGGCGGCCGAGCGCCGGACGGAAGAAGCGACGCACGACCTGTACAAGGAACAGGACGCGGCGGACAAGGCGGCGGGGGACCAATAGCCGCCCCCGTCATGCCGGCCTTGTGCCGGCATCCACGGCCGACCAAGTCCTGCGGATGGTCTTCATTTCCGACGTTCGCGCTCGTGCGCTGGTGGATGCCGACACGAGGCCGGCATGACGATCGTGCGTGAGCTCCCCCCGCCCCTCGCCGCCTGGTTCGCCCGCCGCCACTGGACCCCGCGCCGCCATCAGCTCGCGATGCTCGATCGCGCCCGCGCCGGCCGCCACGCCCTGCTTGTGGCTGCGACGGGCGCGGGCAAGACGCTGTCGGGCTTCCTCCCCACGCTGACCGAGCTGATCGAAACCCCCGCGGAGGGGCTCCACACCCTCTACGTCTCGCCGCTCAAGGCGCTGGCGATCGACATCCAGCGCAACCTGATGGCCCCGATCGAGGAGATGGACCTGCCGATCCGCGTCGAGACCCGCACCGGCGACACCCCGTCGGATCGCAAGGCAAGGCAGCGGGTGAAGCCGCCGCAGATCCTGCTGACCACGCCCGAATCGCTGTCGCTGCTGCTCAGCTATCCCAACAGCTTCACGATGTTCGCCGGCCTGCGCACGATCGTCGTCGACGAGGTCCACGCCTTCGCCACCGGCAAGCGCGGTGACCTGCTGTCGCTGTGCATGGCGCGGCTGCAGCGGATCGCGCCCGAGTGCCGCCGCGTCGCGCTCAGCGCCACCGTCGCCGATCCCGACGGCTATCGCGCCTGGCTCGCGCCCGACGGCGATATCGACGCGGTCGATCTCGTGATCGGCGAGCCGGGCGCCGACCCGAATATAGCCATCCTGCTGCCCAACGGCCGCGTGCCGTGGATGGGCCATTCGGGCCGCTATGCCGCCGAGCAGGTGATGGCGGAGATCGAGCTGCACCGCACCTCGATCGTCTTCTGCAACACCCGCAGCCTCGCCGAGCTGATCTTCCAGGATCTGTGGAAGGTGAACACGATGGGCCTGCCGATCGGCGTCCATCACGGCTCGCTGGCGCGCGAGGCGCGGCGCAAGGTCGAACAGGCGATGGCCGACGGCCGGCTGCGCGCGCTGGTCGCCACCGCGTCGCTCGACCTCGGCGTCGACTGGGGCGACGTCGATTGCGTTATACAGATGGGCGCGCCCAAGGGCTCGTCGCGCCTGCTCCAGCGCATCGGCCGCGCCAACCACCGCCTCGACGAGGCCAGCGAAGCGATCCTGGTGCCCGGCAACCGCTTCGAATATCTCGAAGCCCGCGCCGCATTGGACGCGGTCGAGGCCGGCGAGCTCGACCCCGACATCTTCCGCCCCGGCGCGCTCGACGTCCTCGCCCAGCACATCATGGCCTGCGCCTGCGCCGCGCCGTTCCGCGCGCCCGACCTGCTCGACGAAATCCGCGCGGCGCTGCCTTATTCCGCGCTGACCGATGACCTGTTCGACCGCGTGCTGAACTTCATCCGCGACGGCGGCTATTCGCTGAAAGCCTATGACCGCTTCAAGCGGCTGACCGAAGCCGACGGTGTGTGGCGCGTCAGCCACCCGAAGTTCGTCGCGCAGCACCGCCTCAACGCCGGCATCATCGTCGAGGCGACGATGCTCACTGTCCGCTTCAGGAACGGCCGCAATCTCGGCAAGGTCGAGGAGAGCTTCGCGTCGCAGCTCGCGCCCGGCGACACCTTCTTCTTCGCCGGCCTCAGTTGCGAGGTCGAGCGCATCGACCACGAGGATCTGGTCGTCCGCGCCTCGACCCGTCCGGCGCGCATCCCGACCTATGGAGGCGCGCGGATGCCGCTGTCGACCAACCTCGCCGACCGCGTCCGCCGCTTTCTCGCCGAGCCGGCGGAGTGGCCGCGCTTTCCCGCCGACGTGCGCGAATGGCTGGAGTTCCAGCTCAAGCGCTCGATCCTGCCGGAGCCCGGCCAGCTCCTCGTCGAGACCTTCCCGCGCGAGGGGCGCAATTACATGGTCGCCTACAGCTTCGAAGGCTGGAACGCGCATCAGTCGCTCGGAATGCTGGTGACGCGCCGCATGGAGACGCGCGGGCTGAAGCCGCTCGGCTTCGTCGCCAACGATTATGCGCTGGCGACCTATTCGATCGACCCCGTCACCGACCCCGCCGCGCTCTTTTCCGCCGACATCCTCGAACATGAGTTCGTCGACTGGGTGCAGCAGTCGCACCTGTTGAAGCGTGCGTTCCGCGAAGTGGCGGTGATCGGCGGGCTGGTCGAGCGCCAGCACCCCGGCAAGCGCAAGACCGGGCGGCAGGTCACCTTCTCGACCGACCTGATCTACGACGTGCTGCGCAAGTACGAGCCCGGCCATCTGCTCCTGCAAGCCGCCTGGGAAGACGCCCGCGCCCGCATGACCGATGTCGGGCGGCTGGCAAACCTGCTCGATCGCGCCGCCGACACGATGGTCCATGTCGACCTGCCCCGGGTGACACCGCTGGCGGTGCCGGTTCTGACGCTGATCGGCCGCGAGCGCGTGGCGACCGGCGGGGGCGGCGAAGACGCGCTGCTGATCGAGGCCGAGGCGCTGGCGGCGGAGGCGATGCGTGAATGACCTCTCTCCCGAGGTGAGAGCACTCCCCCCTTCCCATACCCCCCATTGAAGCGCATCATCGCGCAATGGCCAGCGTCCTTCCCCTGCTCGCCGCGACCCTCGCCGCCGCCGCGCCGGCCCCCGAACCGGCCCGGCCGCCGCTCGACCTCGCGCTCGCCCAGCTCGTCATCGCCCCGCCCGCCCCGCCGCCGCTGCCGCTGTCGGAGGACATATTGGCGATCGGCGCGGCGCAGGACCGGATGACCGTCCCCGTCTCGATCGACCAGCGCGGCCCGTGGAACTTCGTCGTTGACACCGGCGCGGAACGCACCGTGGTCAGCCGCGAGCTCGCCGGCGTGCTCGGTCTCGCCGCCGGGCCGCAGGTCCGGGTCATCGCCATGACCGGCCCTGAGCAGGTCGGCTCGGTGATCGTCCCCAGCCTGTCGGTCAGCCGCATCTCGCGCGAAACGATCGAGGCCCCCGCGCTCGGCGCGCGCGATCTCGGCGCCGCCGGGATGCTCGGCATCGACGCATTGCAGGATCATGCGATCACGATCGACTTCGACAAGTCGCGGATGACGCTGAAGCCCGCGCGCCGCCGCGCGTCGCCCCGCTTCGCGCCGATGGCGGGCGAGGTGGTGGTCGCCGCCAGGTCGCTGTACGGCCAGCTCATCGTCACCGACGCCTTCTGGCACGGCAAGCGCATCTCGGTCATCATCGACACCGGCTCGCCCGTCACCGTCGGCAACGGCGCGCTGCTCGCCGCGATCACCAGGCGGCCCAGGCTGATCGGACCGATCGAGGTCACCTCGGCAACCGGCGCGATGCTGCGCACCACCGCCTTCGCGGTCGACCGGCTCGACATCGGCGGCATCGGCTTCAACGAGGTCCGCGTCGCCTTTTCCGACGTGCCGCCGTTCAAGCGCTTCGGCCTCGCCGACACCCCGGCGCTGCTGCTCGGCATGGATTCGCTGCGGCTGTTCCGCCAGGTCGCGATCGACTTCGCCAACCGCGAGATCCGCTTCGCCTTTCCTCGCGGGATGGCCGAGGCCGGCATCAACAACCTGAACGACGCCAACCACTGAGGGGACGAGCATGAAGCTGGGGCATGGATTGGCGGCGCTGGCGGTGCTGCCGGGCGTGGTGCCACAAGCAGCCGGCGCACAGACGCGGCCGGACCAGCAGGCGTTCTTCGGCCTGTACAAGGAACTGGTCGAGACCAACACCTCGCTGTCGGTCGGCAGTTGCACGCAGGCGGCGGCGCAGATCGGCGCGCGGCTCAAGGCGGCCGGCTTCGCCGACGCCGACCTCACCTATTTCTCCGTGCCGGACCATCCCAGGGACGGCGGCCTCGTCGCGATCCTGAAGGGCAGCGCCGCGGCGATCAAGCCGATGCTGCTGCTCGCCCATCTCGACGTCGTCGAGGCGAAGCGCGAGGACTGGGTGCGCGACCCGTTCAAGCTGATCGAGGAAGACGGCTTCTACTACGGCCGCGGCACGATCGACGACAAGGCGCAGGCGGCGATCTGGGCCGACGCGATGATCCGCTTCAAGCAACAGGGCTACAAGCCGAAGCGCACGATCAAGCTGGCGCTGACCTGTGGCGAGGAGACGACCTTCGCCTGGAACGGCGCGGAGTGGCTGAGCAAGAACAAGCCCGACCTGATCGCCGCCGAGTTCGCCTTGAACGAGGGCGGCGGCGGCCGGCTCGACGAGAAGGGCAATCGCCAGTTGCTCGCCATCCAGGTCGGCGAGAAGGCGGCGCAGAACTACACCTTCGCCACGTCCAACCCGGGCGGCCATTCGTCGCAGCCGGTGCCCGACAATGCGATCTACCAGCTCGCCGACGCGATCAAGGCGGTGCAGGGGTACGAGTTTCCGGTGAAATACACCGACACCACCCGCGCCTTCTTCACCGCGTCGGCCAGGGCGATGCGGGGCGAGACGGGGGCGGCGATCACCCGCCTGCTCGCCGATCCGACCGACAAGGCGGCCGACGCGATCGTCAGCCGCGACAAGGCGATGCATTCGACGCTGCGCACCACCTGCGTCGCGACCTTGCTCGCCGCCGGCCATGCCGAGAACGCGCTGCCGCAGCGCGCCACCGCCAACATCAACTGCCGCATCTTCCCCGGCGAAACGGTCGACGGCACGCTCGCCACACTGAAGGAGCTGGCCGGACCCAAGGTGACGGTGACGGCGAACCAGCCGATCCGCCCGACCGCCGTCCCGCCGACACTCGACCCGAAGATCACCGGCCCCGCCGCGCAAGTGGCCGCGAAATACTTCCCCGGCCTGCCGCTGTTGCCGGTGATGTCGACGGGCGCCACCGACGGCATCTTCCTCGAGGCGATCGGCATCCCCGTCTATGGCGTGCCGGGCACCTTCATCGACAAGGACGGCAGCGGCACCCACGGGCTCAACGAGCGCATCCGGGTCAAGTCGCTGTACGACAGCCGCGATTACCTGTTCGATCTGGTCAAGGCATATGCGGGCTGACGATGCTTCGTCACCCCGGGCTTGACCCGGGGTCCCGCTTCTTCGGTCGGCAAAGGCAGCGGGACCCCGGCTCAAGGCCGGGGTGACGACATTGACCTTGAACCCAGCGACTCCTCGCGGCTAAGGGCCGGACATGGTTCCCTTTTCGTTCGGTGGACACGATCTGCTCGCGCTCCGTCAGGGCGCGCTGTTCTGGCCGGCGCGGCGCGCGCTGCTGGTCGCCGACCTGCATCTCGAAAAGGCGAGCTGGCTGGCGCTGGGCGGCCAGTTCCTGCCGCCGTACGACACGCTGGCGACGCTCGCCGACCTGGAGGCGCTGGTCGCCGCGACCGGGGCGGCGGAGACATGGTGCCTGGGCGACAGCTTCCATGACGTCGGCGGCTGCGAGCGGCTGCCGGCGGCGGCGCGGGCGACGCTGATCCGGCTGACGAGCGCGACGCGCTGGACGTGGATCACCGGCAATCACGACCCCCTCGTCGCCGATCGCTGCGGCGGCGATGTCGTGACCGAGGCGGTGGTCGACGGGCTGGTGCTGCGCCACGAGGCCGATCCCGCCGAGCCGCGCCTCGAGCTGTCGGGGCACTTCCACCCCAAGTTGCGCCTCACCGTGCGGGGACGTCCCGTGGCGCGCCGCTGCTTCGTCGCGAGCGCGACCAAGCTGATCCTGCCGGCGTTCGGTGCGCTGACCGGGGGGCTGGATGTCGACCACCCGGCCATCGTCCGCGCGATCGGACCGTCGGCGGAGGCGCTGGTGCCGGTGGAGGACCGGCTGCTCCGGTTCAGGCTGGCGGCCTGACCGGGGAAGTTGTCGAACTTGCCGCCAAAGCGCTAAATTGATCGGTCACCGGCCAGCGCTGGCGGGTGGTCGCGCCAGCGATGTCAAAGAGCGGCCGGCCGAATGGTGGCACGATCGGGTTCGCGTAGGACAGCAGTTTCACCGCGCCAGCGCGGGAAATCCCGCCTTGAAGCCCGCGACCTTGGGCTTGTCCCACATCACGATATACGGATGCGTCGGGTTCTTGCGGTAGAAACCCTGGTGATAGGCCTCGGCCGGGTAGAAACCGCCCTGCTCGATGCGGGTGACGATCGGCCTGGGAAAGGCGTGGGCGGCGGTGAGCTGGGCGATATAGGCGCGCGCGACCCGGGCCTGGACCGGGCTCTGCGGGAAGATCGCAGAGCGATAGCTGGGGCCGCTGTCCGGCCCCTGCCGGTTGAGTTCGGTCGGGTCGTGCGCGATCGAGAAATAGACGCGCAGCAGCGTCGCATAGCTGACGGCGTGCGGATCGTAGGCGATCCTGACCGCTTCGGCATGGCCGGTGGCTTCGGTCGAGACCTGATCGTAGCTCGCGGTCGCCGAGGTGCCGCCGGCATAGCCGGCGGTGACGGCCTTCACGCCCTTCACCTGCTCGAACACCGCCTCCATGCCCCAGAAGCAGCCGCCGGCGAACACCGCGGTCTGCATCCCGGGCGTACCCGGCACGTCAACCTTGGACACCGGCAGCGGCACCGCGCGTTCGGCGCGCGCGCCGGCGGCGGCGACGCCGACCAGCAACGCACCCGCGCCGAGCAGCGCCAGCGCGGCCCTCATCATCGCGCGGCCTGGACGACGGACGCGGACGATGCCGCCTTCGCCTCGCCGGGGTGCAGCGCGACCAGCCCGACCGCGCCGAGCAGGAAACCGCCCGCGAACTGCCACAGGAAACTGGATTTCAGCAGGCCAAACATACTCGAACCTCTTGCGATACTCGATGCGCCGAACCAGCAGCACGCGGATTGGTTGCGCTCCCCTCCGATACGGTCGGAGCGGCAGCGTGGATGCAGCTTTAGGTGGTGCGGGTTAACGCAAGCTGGAAGAGCCGTTCAGCAAAGGTTGGCGAAACGCATCGTTTCCCAACGTGTGTACTAGCGCAGCGCGGCGCACGCGGTCTGGATGCGCTCGCACGCCTCGCGCAGCAGATCCTCGGACGTCGCATAGCTGATCCGCATCGCGGGCGACAGGCCGAACGCCGCGCCGTGCACCGCCGCGACGCGCGCTTCGTCGAGCAGATAGGTGACGAACGCCTCGTCGCTGTCGATCGTCACCCCCTTGGGCGTGGTCTTGCCGATCGTCCCGGCGATCGAGGGATAGACGTAGAACGCCCCCTCGGGCCGGGGACAGCTCAGCCCCGTCGCCTGGTTGAGCATCGACACCACCAGGTCGCGCCGCGACTGAAAGGCGCGGGCGCGGTCGGCGAGGAAGTCCTGCGGTCCCTCCAGCGCCGCCACCGCCGCCGCCTGCGCGATCGAGCAGGGGTTGCTGGTCGATTGCGACTGGAGCTTGGCCATCGCCTTGATGAGCCACGCCGGGCCGCCCGCGAAGCCGATCCGCCAGCCCGTCATCGCATAGGCCTTGGAGCAGCCGTTGACGGTCAGCGTCCGCTCGTACAGCTCGGGACAGACCTCGGCGATCGTCGCGAAGCGGAAGCCCTCATAGACGATATGCTCGTACATATCGTCCGCCAGCACCCAGACGTGGGGGTGGCGCGCCAGTACCGCGCCCAGCGCCTTGAGCTCGGCGGCGGTGTAGGCGGCGCCGGTCGGGTTGGACGGCGAGTTGAAGATGACCCATCTCGTGCGCGGGGTGATCGCCGCCTCCAGAGCGGCGGGCGACAGCTTGTAGTCCTGGTCCGCGCCGGCCGGCGCGATGACGGGGACGCCGCCCGCGAACTGCACGATGTCGGGATAGCTCACCCAGTAAGGCGCGGGGATGACGACCTCGTCGCCCGCGTCGACGGTCGCGACGATCGCGTTGAACAAGGTGTGCTTGCCGCCGACGTTCACCGTCACCTGGTCGAGACCATAGGTCAGGCGATTGTCGCGCGCGAACTTGGCGACCACCGCCGCCTTCAGCTCGGGAATGCCGTCGACCTGCGTATATTTGGTCTTGCCGACGCGGATGGCGCGAATGGCGGCCTCCTTGACGTGCTCGGGGGTGTCGAAGTCCGGCTCGCCCGCGCCCAGGCCGATGACATCGACACCGGCGCGCCGCAGTTCGGCGACGCGCGCGCTGACGGCGAGCGTCGGCGACGGGCTGATGCGGTCGAGCGCGGCGGAGGGAGACATGGACGCCCTTTCGGCGGGAGGCGGCCGGCCTATAACCGCGGGGGCGCTTCTTTCGCAACCGCAACAAAGGCGGGGACGAGACCGCGCAGCGCGTTGCCGAGCAGGAAACCGTCGGCGAGATCGGCGCGGGTCAGCTCCGCCGCCGCCGCCCGTCCCGTCGCCAGCAGCTCGGCACGCAGCACGCCGGGAAGCAGCCCGCGCGCCAGCGGCGGGGTGAGCAGGCGGCCGTCGCGTTCGACGAACAGCGAGGTGAAACTGCCCTCGGTCAGAAAGCCGTCGGCATCCTCGAACACCACCTCCGCCGTCCCCGCCGCCGCCCTCGCGACGTCGTAGAAGCCGCGGTCGCTGGTTTTGTGGCGCAGGCGGAAATCGTCGCTCGCGACCGGCAGCGGCATGATCGCGACGTCCAGGGGCTCCTGCCACCCGTTCGTGTCGAGCGTAGTCGAGACTCCTGTCCCTCGACTTCGCTCGGGACGAACGGAAGAAGGCATCGGCCCGACCTCCACCGCCAGCTTGCCGGACCGGGCGACCAGCAACCGGACGCGGCGTGGCTCGCGCAGCCGGAAGGTCGCCGCCTGCAGCTCGTTGCGCGCGAGGTGCCGGTCGAAGCGGAAGCCGAGCGCGGCGGCGCTCGCCATCATCCGCGCGAGGTGGCGTTCGAGCAGCGCGACGCCTTCCACCGGATCGAACGCCATCGTCTCGATCAGGTCGATCGCGCGCGCGCCGGCGGTGAGGAACGCGCCCTTGGCGAGCGCCTCGTCCCATTCCTCGTCGACCCGCGAATCGGCGACGATGCCGCCGCCCAGCCCCATCACCGCCGTGCCGTCGCGCACCGTCAGCGTGCGGATGGCGACGTTGAACTGCGCGTCGCCATCCGCGTCCACGCGCCCGATCGCGCCGGTATAGACGCCGCGCGGGGCGTCCTCGATCGCGGCGAGTGCCTCGATCGCGCGCAGCTTGGGCGCGCCGGTGATCGACCCGCAGGGGAAAGCGGCGGCGAGCACGTCGACCGCATCCCTGCCGGCCGCCAGCCGCGCGGTGACGGTGGAGGTCATCTGGTGGACGGTGGGGTAACGCTCGACCGCGAACAGCGCCGGCACCGCGACGCTGCCGGGGTCGGCGACGCGCGACAGGTCGTTGCGGATGAGGTCGACGATCATCAGATTCTCGGCGCGCTGCTTGGGATCGGCGGCAAGCGCCTCGGCCGCACGCGCGTCGTCGGCCGGATCGGCCAGCCGCCGCGCCGTGCCCTTCATCGGCCGTGCCGTCAGCGTGCGGCCGGCGAGCGCGAAGAACAGCTCGGGGGAGAAGGACAGGATGGTCTCCCGCCCCGTCGCCACCACCGCGCCCCAGCCGGCGGCGGCGCGCGCGCGGATCGCGGCGTAGGCGGCGAGCGGATCGCCCGCGATCGCGACCATCGCCGGGAAGGTCAGGTTGGCCTGATACACGTCCCCCGCCGCGATCAGCGCCTGCACGGCGGCGAAGCGCGCGTCATAGGTGGCGCGGTCGATCAGCGGCCGCGGCGCGCCGACATGCGCGCCGGCCCCGTCGGGCAGCAGCGCGAGGGCATCGACCTCCTCGAAGCGATCGAACAGGCCGAACCAGGCGAGCAGTCCATCGTCGGGCGTGGCGAGCGACGGCTCGAAGGCCGACGCGGCTTCATACGTCAGGAAACCCGCCGCGTGCAGGCCCTGCACATTGGCCCCGCGCACCTGTTCAAGCACGGCGCTCACCTGGGCGGGCGTGTGGGCCTCCAGCAGCGCCACCGAATGGTGGTAGAGCCGCGCCTTCCCGCCCGGCCGCGCGTCGTCGAGCAGCACGAAGGGCGCGGTTAGCATAGCACTGGCTTGCCCGCCCGGCCGGGCGTGCGCAAGCCGCGACACCGGCCGACAAGTTGAGGAACTGGAGACGCTTTGCGCGTTCGGGGGGCTTTCGCGACGGTAAAGCGCCTGAAGCGAACGCCGACGAGCCCGCCGCGCGACGGTGGCGCGACTCAGGGATGACACCGGAGCGACACTGGCGCGACGGTGACGCGACACTGGGGTCACACCCACGCGTCGCGATCGCGCCGGGACGCGACAGTCGGGGCTCACGTGCGCGGCGCCGACGCGACAGGTGCGCGTCGCGCAGGCGACGCTGCGGCGTCGGGCGCGAACGGGTCGGCCAGCCGGCGTGCGTACAGGCCAAGGACGTGGGTCCAGGCGCGGTCGAAGGGCGTACCGGCCAGCCGCTGCCGCAAGCGATGCGCGCTCGCCCGCGACATCCCTGCCGCGCGCGCGGCGGCGGCGACGCTGCCGGTCTCCATCAGCGCGGCGAGAAAGATGCGCTGTTTGGGGGGCGTCCAGTGCGCGCGGGAGGGGGGGACGGCCGGGGTGGGGGCTGAATGCTGTTCCATCGGACAGTGTGGAGCATGGCGGCGGGTTTGTAGGACAGCGTTATTTCTCGGCTCGTCGTGCCAGGTATCCGACGCGTTCAGCTCCGCCGAGGCTGCCCCAACGCCTGCTCCGGATCGAGCAGCGACAGGCTCGCCCCCGGTCCCTCCTCGCGCGCGTCATGCCAGCGCCACAGCACCAGATTGGTGCCCCCGCGATGCTGCACCGACGGCACCAGCGCGCCGTCAGCACCAGCCGCGATCAAGCCGCGGGCGACGGGCCAGCTGGGAGGAATGTCCCTGCCGATGGCGAAGATAGTTCGCCAATCGGATCGGGTGACCGCCGGATCGGCGGTCGTCAGGTCGGCGATCGCCGTCGCCTCCACGTCGAACGCGACCAGCGTGCCGGGCCTGATCAGATCGAGATACATTTCCTGAATGGCCGTCTGATAGTCGGCCGCCAGATAGAGTGCCGGCGTGCCCACCGGGTTCCAGCGTCCGCCGGTAAGGTGCGACCCACTTTCGAACGGTCTATGCTGCCATCGGACGCCGAGCATTCGCCAGTAGCGACCAAACAGCGGTCGCAGCGTTTCAGGCATAGACGCCGGCTTCCATGCTCTCCAGCGTCCACATCACCGCCTCCGCGTGACCTTCCTCCACTAGCTTCTCGGCTGTCTTGCCGAAACCCGCGATCGGCATGTGCTTGAACCAGATGATCGCGCGCGCCTCGTCGCCCGACATTTCCGCTGCCCGCGTGATGATCTGGGCGATCTGACTCAATTTGGCCTGCACGGCGGGGCTGTTGGGCTTGGCGGCCATCGTATTGCGGTTGACGTGCGCCAATCTGGCAAGCTGCGACATCGGCAAGTGCAGTCGTTCGGCCAGCCGGCGGGGCGCGATCAGGTCGTGATCACGGATGTCGTCCAGAAAAGCAGCAAGCATGGGTGCACTCCTTGCTCGTTATATGCATTGATCCCTGCTTCGCTTCAAGGACAAGCGCGTGTGCGTTGACGGGTCCGCACCCCGGCGCCATCTCCCTTGCATGACCCAGCCGCCCCTTCGTGCCGCCATCATTCCCGTCACGCCGATCCAGCAGAATTGCACGTTGATCTGGTGCACCGCGACGATGAAGGCGGCGGTGGTCGATCCGGGTGGCGACCTCGACCGGATCGCGGCGGCGGTGAAGCAGGCCGGCGTGACGGTCGAGAAGATCCTCCTCACCCACGGCCATATCGACCATGCCGGCGAGGCGAAGCCGCTCGCCGAGCGGCTGGGCGTGCCGATCGAGGGGCCGCACGAGGCGGACCGTTTCTGGCTGGCGCGGCTGGACGAGGACGGCAAGACCTGGGGCATCCGCGGCGTGCCGTTCGAGCCCGACCGCTGGCTGGTCGAGGGCGATACCGTCACGATCGGCGACCTGACGCTCGACGTCTACGAGACGCCGGGGCACACGCAGGGACATGTGATCTTTCACCACGCGCCCTCGAAGTTCGCGCAGGTCGGCGACGTGCTGTTCCAGGGCTCGGTGGGGCGGAGCGACCTGCCGGGGGGCGACCATGCGCAACTGGTGCGGTCGGTGGTGGAGAAACTGTGGCCGCTGGGCGGCGATACGGCGTTTATTCCGGGGCACGGCCAGCCGTCGACCTTCGCGCACGAGCGGGCGAGCAATCCGTTCGTGGGGGATGCTGCGTTGGCGTAAACCTCAGGTGTTTGTTCGGGAAACGCGGTCGGGTTGACCCAATAACGATGAGGCGCAACCGCCCGGCCCGATGCTGAATTTCGAGCCGAGCAATGCGTGTCGTTCCCAGACCGCGATTTGAGCGCCGACCCGACAGTCTTCGCTATCTGGCAGTGCCACACTTATCTGCCGCCCGTCCGGAAGCTGAGCGAAAGCGCGCAATACACTGCCAACGCCACCATAGCCCTTCTGCTCGACGAGTCCGAAATTGATGACTTCCCCCGTCAGCAGGGTCGGTGGTGACCTTTCCCAGGTTACCGCAACGCCGACGACGGCCAGCGATCCGAGAAAGATGATGGCGGGCATGTTGGTTCTGATCACATCACGCAGATCGGGAAATGACAGCACGCCTGAGAGTGCGTGACATCCTGTGTCCACGCAACCACACTTTGCTTGGTGCCGGTCAGTGAGATCACGATAGTGGCGCCGTTCGGGAACAGCGGGTAGAGGCAACGCCATCCAGCCCGTGAGAGACTCGCCCATGAGCACCCAGCCCCAGACCATCACCGACGCCCAGCCCGATGGTTTCTTCACCCGCACCCTCGCCGAAGCCGACCCGGCGGTGTTCGCCGGCGTCGAGCATGAGCTGGCGCGCGAGCAGACGCAGATCGAGTTGATCGCGTCGGAGAATATCGTCTCCAAGGCGGTGCTGGAGGCGCAGGGGTCGGTCTTCACCAACAAATATGCGGAAGGCTACCCGGGCAAGCGCTATTATCAGGGCTGCCATCCGTCCGACGAGGTCGAGACGCTGGCAATCGAGCGCGCCAAGCGCTTGTTCGGCTGCGGCTTCGCCAACGTCCAGCCTCATTCGGGCGCGCAGGCGAACGGCGCGGTGATGCTGGCGCTGGTCAAGCCGGGCGACACGATCCTGGGGATGAGCCTCGACGCGGGCGGCCACCTGACCCACGGCGCACGGGCGGCGATGAGCGGCAAGTGGTTCAATGCGATCCAATACGGCGTCACCCGCGACACGCATCTGATCGATTACGACGAGGTCGAGCGGCTGGCGGTCGAGCACAGCCCCAAGCTCATCATCGCCGGCGGCTCGGCCTATCCGCGCGTCATCGACTTCGCGCGCTTCCGGGCGATCGCGGACAAGGTGGGCGCCTATTTCATGGTCGACATGGCGCATTTCGCAGGCATCGTCGCGGCGGGGCTGCACCCGACGCCCTTCGGCCACGCGCATGTCGTCACCACGACGACGCACAAGACGCTGCGCGGCCCGCGCGGCGGCATGATCCTGACCGACGACGAGGCGCTGGCGAAGAAGATCAATTCCGCCGTCTTCCCGGGGCTCCAGGGCGGCCCGCTGATGCACGTCATCGCGGCGAAGGCGGTCGCGTTCGGCGAGGCGCTGCGGCCCGACTACAAGGGCTATATCGCCGCCGTGGTCGAGAATGCGAAGGTGCTGGCGGCGACGCTGAAGGAGCGCGGCGCGGACGTGGTGTCGGGGGGCACCGACACGCATCTGGCGCTGATCGACCTGACGCCGCTGGGCGTCACCGGCAAGGATGCGGACGAGGCGCTGGAGCGCGCCGGCATCACCTGCAATAAGAACGGCATCCCGTTCGATCCGCTGCCCCCGGTCAAGACCAGCGGCATCCGCGTCGGCTCGCCGGCGGGCACGACGCGCGGCTTCGGCCCGGCGGAGTTCCGTGAGATCGGCAACATGGTCGCCGACGTGCTCGACGGACTGGCGAAGAACGGCGAGGCGGGCGACGCGCAGGTCGAGCACGCGGTCAAGGAACGCGTCGCCGCGCTGTGCGCCCGGTTCCCGATCTACGAAGGATGACACGATGAGCGGACTGGAAGACAAGGTCGCCGAGGTTAAGGACGAAATCGACAACCACCCGGGCCTGGGCAAGACGATGGCCAAATATGGCGCGATCGGCGCGGTGGTCGCGATCCCCGTCCCGTTCGTTGGGCCGATTTTCGGTGCGATCGTCGGTGCCGCCTATGCCTATAGTCAGCGCAACAAGACCTGAATGCGCTGGCGTTCTTGTCGTCGCTGGCGCACCGAGGCCGCACGGCGCTACCGTGAGGTCGCCCCATAGATGCGCTGTCCCTTTTGCGGCCATGAGGATAGCCAGGTGAAGGACAGCCGCCCCACCGACGACGGGGCGGCGATCCGGCGGCGGCGGCAGTGCGAAGGCTGCGCGGCCCGCTTCACGACCTTCGAGCGCATCCAGTTGCGCGAGCTGACGGTGCTCAAGAGCCCGGATTCGAGCGGGAATGTCCGCAAGGAGCCGTTCGACCGCGACAAGCTGACCCGCTCGATCGCGGTCGCCGCGCGCAAGCGGCCGGTCGAGGCGGTGCGGCTGGAGAAGCTGGTGTCGGGCATCCAGCGCCAGTTGGAGACGCTGGGCGAGGGCGAGGTCACCGCCAACCGCATCGGCGAGCTGGTGATGGACGGGCTCAAGGGCCTCGATCCGGTGGCCTATATCCGCTTCGCCAGCGTCTATCGCGACTTCAGCGAGGCCAGGGACTTCGAGGAGTTCGCCGGCAGGGTCGAGCGCGAGTGACATCGTCGGCGCCCGGGCCGGTCATCGTGCTGGTCCGCCCGCAACTGGCGGAGAACATCGGCAAGGCCGCGCGCGCGATGCTCAATTTCGGGCTGACCGAGATGCGGCTGGTGAGCCCGCGCGACGGCTGGCCCAACCCCGCCGCCGGGCCGGCGGCGAGCGGGGCCGACCAGGTCATCCGGGACGCAGGCCTGCACGCCAGCGTCGCCGACGCCGTCGCCGATTGCGCGCATGTGTACGCGACCACCGTGCGCAAGCGCGGCGTCACCAAGCCGGTGGTCACCCCCGAGCAGGCGGCGACGGCGATCCATGCCGCGCCGGGCCGGTCGGCGATCCTGTTCGGGCCCGAGCGATCGGGGCTGGAGACCGACGACGTCGCGCTCGCCCGCACGATCCTGACGGTGCCGATCAACCCCGCGTTCGGCTCGCTCAACCTCGCGCAGGCGGTGATCCTGGTCGCCTACGAATGGTCCAAGCGCCAGAAGCTGGCGCAGCCCCCCGCGGTCGACCTCGAACCGCCCGCGCCACAGGAGGAGCTGGAGGGGATGATCGGCCAGCTCGACACGATGCTGGTCGCGAACGGCTTTTTCTTCCCGCCCGATCGCACTCCGACGATCCGGCGGACGCTGCGCACCTTACTGACCAAGCCCGGCTGGTCGAGCCAGGAGGTACGGACCTTCCGCGGCGTGCTGTCGGCGCTGGCCGGGGCAAAGCGGTCGCGGACCTAGCGCCGGTCGAACGCCTCCAGCTCGTAGGCGATCGATGCCTCGACCAGCGCGTCCCACAGCGCCGCGAGCGCATCCTCGGGCAGGCCGGCGGCGCGGGCGTGGGCGCGGACGTTGGCGATGACCTGCGCCTTGCGGGCCTCGTCGCGGACGGCGCCGCGCGCCTGCTTGATGCGCGCGGCGGCGTCCATATAGCCGAAGCGGCGGGCGAGCAGCGCGACCAGCTCGCGGTCGACCTGATCGACGCCGGCGCGGACCTCGGCCATTGTGGAACAGTCGGGGCCGGCGGGAAGGATCGTCATGGCCGGTGCTGTGACGGGGCGGGCCGGGGCTGTCCAGCTTGACGCGACGGCCCCGCGCGGCTAGGCGCGCCGCTTCGCAATCGCCCCTGCACCCCGGTGAAGCAGGCGGCCCGCCCTCCCCCAAGGAGCCAGCGGCGCGAGACCGGGAACAACGTTGTGGCAGATTGAAGGAACCATCATGTCGAAGCGCACCAGCGCCAAGCACAAGCTCGACCGTCGTCTCGGCGAGAATATCTGGGGCCGGCCCAAGTCGCCCGTCAACAAGCGCGAATACGGCCCCGGCCAGCACGGCCAGCGGCGCAAGGGCAAGGTGTCGGACTTCGGCATCCAGCTCCGCGCCAAGCAGAAGCTCAAGGGCTATTACGGCGACGTCACCGAGAAGCAGTTCAAGGCCGCCTATCTGGAGGCCGCCCGGATGAAGGGTGACACCGGCCAGAACCTGATCGGCCTGCTCGAGCAGCGGCTCGACGCGATCGTCTATCGCGCCAAGTTCGCGCCGACGATCTTCGCCGCGCGCCAGCTCGTCAGCCACGGCCATGTCCGCGTCAATGGCGTGAAGTGCAACATCGCCTCGCGCCGCTGCTTCGTCGGCGACGAGGTGACGCTGGGCGGCAAGGCGCAGGAGATGGCGCTGGTGCTGGAGGCGCAGAACCTCGCCGAGCGCGAGATCCCCGATTATGTCGCCCCGGACGGCGCGGCGAAGGTCACCTTCACCCGGGTGCCGGCACTGGACGAGGTGCCGTATCCGGTGAAGATGGAGCCGAACCTGGTGGTCGAGTTCTACTCGCGCTGAGGCCCTGCTCCGGCGCGAGCCGGAGCGCGGCTTGGCTGTCGGCCGGCCTCACGTCGGCGAGACCGACGGATGTCAGGCGCGCGATGCGCCCCATTGCGGGGGCATGGCGGCCTGAAACCGGCGTTGCCGCGCGGGCCTGCCCTCAAACCGCCAGAAACGGCGCCGCCATCGCCGGCCGCACCCGCAGCAGCCGCCCGCTCGCGCGATCGAGCAGCGCCCAGGTCGTCACGCCCTCGACCCGCACGCGGCGGTCGTCGCCGACGAAGCGGAAATGCCGGTCGAACCGCGCGCCGCGCGGCGGTGCCGGCACCCAGGTCTCGCCCGTCGCCCGCTCGCCGGCGCGCAGGTTGCCGCGATAGTCGATCTCGTGGCGCGTCACGACCCAGACATAGGCCGCCTGATCCGCCGCCGACGCCACCGCCGCCCAATGCGCCACCGCCAGTTCCTGCACCCAGCGCACCCAGACCGCGTTGTTGACGTGGCCGAGCTCGTCGATGTCGGCGGCGGCGGCGGTGAACGCTCGGGTGAAGCGACTCATGTCCGCCGGTTCCGCCACCAGTGGATCGCGCCGACGGCCAGCCCCGCCGCGATCAGCCCGCCGACGATCCACCACAGCTTGCCGCCATGCGGATGGAGCCGGCCGACCCACGCCTCGAACTCACGCCCGAACAGATAGCCGATCGCGCTGAACGTCACCGCCCACACCGCCGCCGCCACCGCGTTGACGAGCAGGAAGGTCCGCGCCCGCACCCCGCTCGTGCCGATCGCGATCGGGCTGATCGTGCGAAAGCCGTAGATGAAGCGGAAAGCGAAGATGAAGCCGCGCGGGTAGCGCTCCAGCATCGCCAGCGCGCGGGCGAAGGCGGGTTTGGCGCGCGCCTTCGCAATCCAGGGCCGGTCGCGCAGCCCCCGCCCCGCCGCGAACCACGCCTGGTCCGCCGCGAACGATCCCACCGCCGCCGCCGCCATCGCGCCGGGCAGGGGAAACAGTCCCTGATGCGCCAGCAACCCGCCCGCGATCACCACCGCCTCACCCTCCAGCCCCGCGCCGACCAGCAAGGCGGCGAGACCGTAATGCTGGACGAGCTGTTCGAGCGTCACGGGCTTTCCCTCTCCCCTTCAGGAGAGAGGGAGGGAGCCATGCGCCAGCGTGGCGGAAGGGAGAGGGGCAGTCCGGCCCGCCCCTCTCGCGTCGCCGTTTCACGGCTCCCCCCTCTCCCCTGAAGGGGCGAGGTAATCATTGTTCCACCCCCATCTGCCACAGCACGAAGGCGTGTTCCTCCGCGCCCTCGCGCAATGACTCGAACCGTCCCGACTTGCCGCCATGGCCCGCGCCCATGTTGGTCTTGAGCAGCAGCAGATTGTCGTCGGTCTTCGTCGCGCGCAGCCTCGCCGCCCATTTCGCCGGCTCCCAATAGGTCACGCGCGGGTCGTTCAGCCCGCCCGAGATGAACATCGGCGGGTAATCCTGCGCCTGCACATTGCCGTAAGGATCATACCCCCGGATCAGCGCGAACGCCGCTGCGTCTTCAATGGGATTGCCCCATTCGGGCCATTCCCCCGGCGTCAGCGGCAAGGACGCGTCCATCATCGTGTTGAGCACGTCGACGAACGGAACGTCGGCGATCACCGCACCCCACAGGTCCGGGTCGGAATTGACCACCGCCCCCATCAGCTCGCCGCCCGCCGAGCGTCCCGCGACGGCGATTCGCCCCGCCGTCGTCCAGCCGGCCGCGATCAGCCCGCGCGCGACATCGACGAAATCGTTGAACGTGTTCGCGCGTTTTTCCAGCTTGCCGTCGAGATACCATTGCTGCCCCAGGTCATCCCCGCCCCGGATATGCGCGATCGCATAAGCGAACCCCCGGTCGAGCAGCGACAGCCGCCCCGTCGAGAAGCCCGGCGGGATGGCATAGCCGTACGCGCCATAAGCGTAGAGGAAGAGCCTCCCCGACCCGTCGCGCGGGAAGTCCATCGGATAGACGATCGACACCGGCACCGGCGTCCCGTCGCGCGCGGCGATCCTCAGCCGCTCGGTGCGATATTTGCCCGCGTCGTAGCCCGACGGGATCTCCTGCACCTTCAGCACCGTCAGCGCGCCCGACGCGACGTCGTAATCCTGCACCGTGCCCGGCGTCACCATCGACTCGTAGCCGAGGCGCAGCACCGACACATCGTATTCGGGATTGTCGCCCAGGCCTGCCGCGTAGCTCGCCTCCGGAAACGCGATCCGCTTTGGCACCCCGCCGGCGTAGGAATGGATCTCGATCTGGTCGAGCCCGTCCTCGCGCCCCTCGACGACGAAGAAGTCGCGATAGCATTCGACCCCGGTCATGTAGAAGTGCGGCGACGGCCCGATCAGCTCGGTCCACTCGCCGGGCCGCTCGACCGGCGCGGTCACCAGCCGGAATTGCGGGTCAGTATCGTTGGTGTGGATGAACAGCGTCCCGTCATGCTCGTCGACGTCATACTCACGGCCCTCCTGTCGCGCGCTCACCAGCAGCGGGGTCGCGAGCGGGTCGCCGGCGGGCAGCAGCCAGACCTCGCTGGTGACGTGGTCGCCGGTGCCGATCACGATCCAGTTGCGCGAACTCGTCTCCGCCACCGCGACGCGAAAGCCCTCGTCGGCCTCGTGGAACAGCAAGACGTCGTCCGCCACCGGGGTGCCCAGCCGATGGAAGCGCGCATTGTCCGTCCGCCACTGCTCGTTGGCGAGGCCGTAGAGGAACCCCGCGTCGTCCGCCGACCAGACGATCTCGGACAGCATTCCCGGAATGACCTCGGGCAGATGCTCGCCGGTCACCAGATCCTTGACCCGGATCTCGAACCGCTCCGCGCCGCTGTCGTCGATTGCATAGGCCAATTTGGTCGCATCGTTTGACACCGCGAAGGCGCCGAGCCGGAAATATTCCTTGCCCTGCGCCAGCGCCGGCTCGTCGAGCAACAGCTCGTCCGGGCCACCCGCGCCGTCTTGATTGTTGGCCGGCTTCCTCCACCACTTCCGATACTGCCCGCCGGTCTCGAACGCGGTCCAGTAGAGCCAGTCGCCGTCCTTCTGCGGCACCGAGGATTCGTCTTCCTTGATGCGCCCCTTCATCTCTTCGTACAGCCGGTCGACCAGCCCCTGATGCGGCGCCATCGCCGCCTCGAAATAGGCATTCTCCGCGTCGAGATAGCCAAGGACATCGGGGTCGGTGACCTCGGGATAGCCCGGGTCCTTCAGCCAGGCATAAGGGTCGTCGATCGTCACCCCATGCGCGGTGAAGCTGTGCTGCCGACGTTCGGCGACGGGGGGTGGGGAAAGGGTCATGGACAACCCCTAGCGGTCGCGCCCTACCTTCGTCACCCCGCCACGCCCTCCGTTCGTGTCGAGCGAAGTCGAGACACCATGTTCCTCGACGTCGCTCGGAACGAACGGTCAGTCGGTCGGCATCCCGCCCCCCGCCGCGATCCAGTCGCCGACCTTCTTCTCCAGCACCGGCATCGGCAGCGCGCCGGTATCTAGCACCACCGCGTGGAAGGCACGGACATCGAACTTCGCCCCCAGCGCCGCCTGCGCCTTCGCCTTGAGCCGCAGGATGGTGAGCTGCCCGATCTTGTACGCCAGCGCCTGCCCCGGAATGGCGATGTAGCGCTCGATCTCGGCGGTCGCGTCGGTCCGGCTCTCGGGCGAATTGTCCATCATATAGGCGATCGCCCGGTCGCGGCTCCAGCCATCGGCATGGATGCCGGTGTCGACCACCAGCCGCATCGCGCGCAGCATCTCGTCGTTCAGCCCGCCCATCCGCGCATATGGGTCGGCCTCCATCCCGAGCGGCCCCCACAGGCTCTCGGCATACAGCGCCCAGCCCTCGACATAGGCGGTGTTGCCGCCGAAGCGCATGAACGCCGGCAGCTTCTCGTTCTCCTGCGCCAGGCTGATCTGGTAATGATGCCCCGGCACCGCCTCGTGCAGATAGAGCGTCTCCATGCTCCAGGTGAAGCGCGAGGGCAGGTCATAGGTGTCGTAATAGAAGATGCCCGGCCGCGTGCCGTCGGGCGTCCCCTCGTCATACGAACCCGACGCGGCGGTCCTCTCCTGGAAGGCGGGAACCTGCCGCAGCTCCAGCGGCGAGCGCGGGATGAGGGCGAACTGCTCACGCACCCGCGCGTCGACCCGCCGGGCGATGGCGTCATAACCGGCGCGGACCTCGGCGGCGGATGCGGGGGCGAAGCGGGGATCGGTGCGCAGGTAATCGAAGAACTGCTTCAGCGTTCCCTTGTAGCCGACCGCCGCCTGCTGCTTCGCCATCTCGCCGGTGATCCGCGCGACCTCGCTCAATCCCAGCGCATGGACCTCGGCCGCGCTCAGCGGCAGCGTCGTGTTGGCCTCGATGCGATAGGCATAGAATGCCGCGCCGCCCGGCATCGCCGACAGCCCGACCGTGGCGCGCGCCCTCGGCAGATAGTCGTTCGCCAGGAAGTCGCGCATCTTGCGGTGCGCCGGCTGGATCACGTCGCGCACCTGGGCGGCATAGGCTGCCGTCAAGCGGGTCCGGTCGGCGGCGGCGATGGCGGGCGGAAACATCGTCACGGGCGCGTAGAAGGTCGACCCCTCGACCCCCTCCTTGAGCAGGTTGTCGAACTGCTCGATCATGTTCTCGACGGTCAGCCGGGGCTGGACGATCCCCTCCCGCATCCCGTCGCGAAAGCGCGCGATCACCCGGTCATACAGCGCGGCATATCCCGCATTGCGCTTCAGGTTGTTGTCGTAATCGGCGACGGTCTTGAACGGGGCCGCGCCCTTGCCCGAGGCGAAGCCGGGATAGCTGACCTGATAGCCGCCGAAATGACTGATCGGCAGCGCCCGGCGCACCCGCAGCACGTCGGGCGCATAGGCCTTCAGCCCGACCGTGTTGTCATGGCGGAAGCTGTCATAGGCGATCTGGTCGACGGCGGTCAGCCGCGTGCGATCGATCGTCTTGAGCGCGGCGAGATCGGCCAGGATGTTGCGGCGCTGCTGTTCCTCGCGTGCGTCGGTCAGATAATCGCCGAAGCGATCGGCGTAGCGCAGGTCGCCGCGATGAATGGCACTGATCGGATCGAGCTTCAGGTCGCGCTCGTCGCTGTCGTGGAACAACTGTTTGAGCTTGGCGTCCTCCGCGCCATCGCCGGGCAGCGCCCCGGAAGACACCGGCGGGGGGCCGACCCGCGCCAGTACCGGAGATGCCAGGCCGAGCAATGCCAGCGCCATGATCGTTCTCAACCGCATGTCGTCCCCTATCGCCTCGGCGCGAGCGTAGAGCGGCGACGACCGGGCGGCAACGGAACCTCGGCCCATGGGCGGGTGTTAACCTGCATCACGTCCACCAGCGGAGAAGATGTAATGCGTATCGTGACCCTGCTCGCCCGTGCCGCCGCCCTATCGGCGCTGCTCGCCACGCCCGCGCTCGCCGAGGGCAAGAAGGATCGCGCGCAGGAGGCGGTCGCCGCCGCCCGCGCCAAGGTCGACATCGCCGCCAAGCTCGGCGCGACAGGCGAGGTGCCGCGCCTCCAGGCCGCCGCCGCCGCCGCGCTGCGCACCGCCGAGGAGGACCTGAAGCAGAACCACAAGGATCAGGCGATCGCCGGCGCCAACCACGCCCAGCAGCTCGCCGAGGAAGCGATCGGCTATACCCAGCGCAACCAGGCCGATGCCGCCAGCGCGCAGGTCAACGCCGCCTCCGCCGGCACCGCCGCCGCGCAGGATCAGGCCGCGCAGGCGAAGGCCGATGCGGCCGCCGCCAACGCCCGCGCCGCCGCCGCGGAGCAGGCCGCCGCCAGCGCCCAGGCCGACGCCGCCGCTGCCCGCGCCGCGCCGCCGGTCGTGGTGACCCAGCCCGCCGCGCCCACCACCGCCACCGTGACGACCGAAACCACCGCCGCGACCCCCGTCGCGCGTACGACGACCACCAGGCGCGTCGTCAAGCGCCCGGTTCGCCACACTACGCACACCGTCACCAAGCCGGCGGCGGTGAAGACCACGACGACGGTGACGACGCAGTAATGCGCAGGGCGCACGCGGGCAGCAGCGCTGCCCGCGAGACGCGCAAGCGCGGCCGACAGCGCATCGCGCTGATCGACGTCACGCGATTCACTTGCGTGACATAGCTTTCGTCATGCCGGGCTCGCCCCGGCATCCACCTCGGGTCTCGCTGCCGGATCGGGATCTGGTCGCGCCGACGTGGATGCCGGCACGAGGCCGGCATGACGGAAATGAAGCTCTGTCCTACACGCCGTCGCCTGCGCTATCGTCCGCGGGATGAACGTCGTCCCGCATTCGTCTGCGCTTCTCGCCTTCACCCGGCCACGCCGCTCACGCCGCGCAGAAAGTGCGTTCAGCGCGAACTTTGCGAACTTCCACCTGCCGAGCGTGGCCTGAGATGCCCGTCCACACCGACCGCCTCGCCGCTCTCCGCGCCGAACTCGCCCGCCAGCACCTCGACGGGTTCGTCGTCCCCCTCACCGACGAGCATATGTCCGAATATGTCGGCGATTATGCCCAGCGCCTCGCTTGGCTGACCGGCTTCCAAGGTTCGGCCGGCACCGCGGCGGTGCTGACGGACGAGGCTGCGATCTTCACCGACGGCCGCTATACGGTCCAGGTCCGCGAGCAGGTCGATGCCGCCGACTGGGACTATATCGGCGTCCCCGCCGACAGCGTCGCCGGCTGGCTTGCCGCCCACGCCCCCGCCGGCGCGCGGATCGGTTACGATCCCTGGCTCCACACCGCCGGCTGGGTCGCCGAGACGCAGGCGCGGCTCGCCGGTACCGGCGCGACGCTCGCGCCCGTCGCCGCCAATCCCGTCGATGCGATCTGGACCGATCGCCCGAGCCCCTCGGACGCCAAGCTCCAGGTGTACGACGACCCCGCCGCCGGCCGCTCGTCGGCGGAGAAGCGTGCCGAGATCGCCGACTGGCTCGCCGCCCACCACGCCGACGCGGTGGTGCTGACCGCACTCGACTCGATCGCCTGGGCCTTGAACGTGCGCGGCGGCGACGTCGCCCACACCCCGGTCGCTTTGTCCTACGCGATCGTCAACGCCGACGGCGCGATCGACCTGTTCGTCGCGTCCGAGAAGGTCGACGACGACGTCCGCCGCCATCTCGGCAACGCGGTGCACCTCCACGAGAAAAACGTTTTTGCCGGCAACTTCGCCAACTTTCGCGGCCAGCGCGTCGCCGTCGACCCCGAGCGCTCGGTTGCCGCGATCGCCGACGCGCTGACGACAGCCGGCGCGACCGTCGTCTCATTGCGCGACCCGGTCGTCCTCGCCAAGGCCTTGAAGCACCCCGCCGAGGTTGCCGGCCACCGCGCCGCCTCGATCCGCGACGGCGCGGCGCTGACCCGCTTCCTGCGCTGGTGCGAGACGACGCTGCCCGGCGGCGGCGAGACCGAGCTGTCCGCCGCCGCAAAGCTCTTGGAGTTCCGCGAGGCGACCGGGCTGCACGTCGACAGCAGCTTCTCGACCATCTCCGCCACCGGCCCCCACGGTGCGCTGCCGCATTATCATGTGACGGAGGAGTCGAACGCGGCCATCCTGCCGGGCCAGCTCTATCTCGTCGACTCCGGCGGCCAGTATCGCGACGGCACCACCGACGTGACCCGCGTCGTCCCGGTCGGCGCGCCCTCCGCCGAGATGCGCGACCGCTTCACCCGCGTCCTCAAGGGCCATATCGCCATCGCCACCGCCGTCTTCCCCGACGGCACCTGCGGCGCGCAGCTCGACGCCTTCGCCCGCCGGCCGCTGTGGGAAGCCGGGCTCGATTTCGCGCACGGTGTCGGCCACGGCATCGGCAGCTACCTCTCGGTCCACGAAGGCCCGCAGCGCATCGCCCAGCCCAATTACCCCGGCGGCGCGTCGCTGGAACCGCTGCGCGCCGGCATGATGCTCTCCAACGAGCCCGGCTATTACAAGACCGGCGCGTATGGCATCCGCATCGAGAACCTCGTCCTGATCGAGCCGCGCGACATTGCCGGCGCCGACCCCGACCGCGCGATGCTCGGCTTCGAGACACTGACCTGGGCGCCGATTGAGCGCGCTCTGATCGACGCAGACCTGCTCACGCCCGAGGAGCTGGCCTGGCTCGACGGCTATCACGCGCAGGTGCTGGCCACGCTCGGCCCCGAGCTCGACGCCGGCGAGCGCGCCTGGCTGACCGCGAAATGTGCGCTTATGGCGTGACGTCGGGCGGCGGTTCGGCGGGCGGCTCCGCGCGCGCCTGTGCCTTGCGCCGCTTCAGGTTCGCCCGCAGCTGCGCCGCCAGCCGCGCGTCGCGTTCCTCCTTCGCCGTCATCCGTCCCGGCTAGGCCCGCCCCCCACCCTTGACAACCCGCGCCGCCGCCGCGCGCTTGACAACACGGACCGCCTCCGCGTGCTTGACAACAAGGACCGCCTCCGCGTGCTTGACAACAAGGACCGCCTCCGCTCTAGGCACCGCTCCGCCGACCGGGCCGGAATGCTGCCGTAGCTCAGTGGTAGAGCGCATCCTTGGTAAGGCTGAGGTCGTGAGTTCAATCCTCACCGGCAGCACCACACATTCCGAATGTGAACGGCTTGGCCGCGGCTGCGGCTGAGTCCGCGCGGAAACCGCGCAGTTCTATGTGAGCTTGGCGACGCTCAATACCTCCTGAACAGCGCCCCGGAGGTCGCCCGTCGAAATCGCCTGCCGTGCCGCCGCGGCCTCTCAACCACCATTCAGTGGCGTATTCATCAGGGACAGCAGGTAAGCGCCACCCACGCGCTTCCCCCGTGGCGGCAACATGTCGAACTGCCGCATCATCGACGTAAGCTCGTATTGGGCCATGTAGTCGGCGAGAAGACCGTCTCGAAAGCCGAGGAAGATATCGCAGCCGAAGGTCGATGCCGCCTTGTCGCTCCCCCACGACGGCGGAGCCGTCGCCGTCTGCTCGAACAGGTAGAGAGCGCGACCTGCCTCGGGGGCGGTGAAGAGCTGGACCTCTTTGAAGTGCACGTCGGGCATCACCGCCCAGATCTTGTCGACGTACGCCCGCATGGCACCTTTGCCGTGGATCAGTTCCGGCCAGAATATGGTGTCGTTCCACCTGATGTCCGGATGCAGAAGACTCAACACCTCTTCGGTGTCGTGCGAATTCCAGGCTGCCTCCCAGCGGTTGCCGAAATCCCGAACGAACTCCGCTGTGAGCGCGGTGTCTGGGGACGGCCGATCGTAGGTGATGCCCATGCTGCCCTCGATAACGTTCGCTTCGGTGTCGATGTCAGACATGCGCGTGTCCTTAAGCATGACGACGCGGGGGTCCGCGCCGGAACTTTCACAGAGGGCGGAAAGCCGTGTGCTCAATCCTCAATCAATATCAGGTGGCGCGCGGTCGAGCGGCGGCCAGCTCGGGACGGATGCAGCCTCGTCGCCGGTGACGGTGGCGGCAACGGATCGGCCGACCTCCATTTTCGTACCCCTCAGACTCGCTCGATCACTACCGCAGGGGCCATGCCGCCGGCGGCGCACATGGTGACCAGGCCGTAGCGGCCGCCGGTGCGCTCCAGCTCGTCGAGGACCGTTCCAATCAGGATCGCGCCGGTCGCGCCGATCGGGTGGCCGAGCGCGATCGCCCCCCCGTTGACGTTCACCTTGGCACGGTCGAGGTTCAGGTCGCGGATCGCCTTCTCGGGCACCACCGCAAACGCCTCGTTGATCTCCCACAGATCGATGTCTTCCTTGGTCAGCCTCGCTTTTGCGAGCACCTTCTCGATCGCGGCTACCGGCGCGTTGAGCATGAGGGTGGGATCATCCCCGACGTTGGCGGTGGCGACGATCCGCGCGCGGGGCTTGAGACCGTGCGCCTCGGCGTACTCCTTCGACGCCAGCAGCACCGCCGCCGCGCCGTCGACCACCCCCGACGACGTGCCGGCGTGGTGGACGTGCTCGATCTGGAGGTCGGGATAGCGGCGGTTGATCTGCTGACGGAACGTCGTCCCTTTGTCGTCGTACGGCCAGTCGGCCATCGCCGCGAAGGCGGGCTTCAACGCCGCCAGCCCTTCGGCGGTGGTGTCGGGACGCGGGAACTCCTCGCGATCGAGCACCACCTGGCCGGCGTCGTCGGTCACCGCCACGACCGACTTGGCAAACCGACCCTCGTCGATCGCTACCTTGGCGCGGCGCTGGCTCTCCAACCCGAAGGCATCGAGATCGGCGCGGCTGATGCCTTCCATGCTCGCGATCGCGTCGCCGCACACGCCCTGGTGGGACTGCGGGTGGCTGGCGTCGAGGCGCTTGTTGCCGGAACCCATCAGGGACGGCGACTTCCCCGCCGTCTGGTCCTCGGCCGCGAGGCTGCCGGTATAGCTCATCATCTCGGTGCCGCCGGCGATCACCAGATCCTCCATCCCGCTCATCACCTGCGCCGCCGCCAGGTTCACCGCGGTGATGCCGCCGCCGCAGAAGCGGTCCAGCGTCACCCCCGATGCGCGGATGTCGTAGCCGGCGTCGAGCGCTGCCATGCGGCCAAGATCGCCGCCCTGCTTGCCGCGCTGTGTCGAGGTCGACCAGATGATGTCGTCCACCTGCGCGGTATCGAGGTCGTTGCGCTCCTTGAGCGCTTTCAGCACCGTCGCCGCCAGTTGCTGTGGGTGCAGGTGCGCCAGCGCGCCCTTGCCCGCCTTGCCGATGCCGCGCGGGGTGCGCACCGCATCGATGATGTAAGCGTCCGCCATCGCCATGCTCCAATGATCGATTGTGAACGTCCATAATAGCAGCCGTCCGCGCCGTGCAACAATTAATTGGTTGAGCAATCAACCAAGCGTTTTTATGCTGTCTTGTACGCAGTCGGCGAGGTGACAGAATGTCCTTATTCAAGGGAAAACACGTGCTGGTGGCGGGCGCCTCCGGCGGCATCAACCTGGAAATCGCGCGCGGCTTTGCGCAAGCCGGCGCGGCGCTGACGCTGCTCAGCCGCAACGCCGAGAAGATCGCCGCGGCGGCGAACAGCATCACGGCCGGGGGCGCACGGGCGGTCGGCATCGCCTGCGACGTGCGCGACCATGCAGCCTTGCAGGCGGCGTTCGCCCAAGCGGCCGCCGAGGCCGGATCGTTCGACGTGGTCGTTTCAGGGGCGGCGGGCAATTTCCTGGCGCCGGCGATCGGGATGAGCGCGAATGCGTTCAAGACGGTGGTCGACATCGATCTGCTCGGGACGTTCAACGTCTTTCACGCCAGTTGGCCGCACCTCGTCAGACCCGGCGCGGCGCTCATCGCGATCACCGCCGGCCAGGCGGTCGCGCCGATGAGCTTTCAGGTCCATGCCTGCGCGGCGAAGGCGGGGGTCAACATGGTGGTGAAATGCCTCGCGCTCGAATGGGGTCCCGCCGGCGTACGGGTCAACGGCATCTCGCCCGGTCCGATCGCCGACACCGAGGGGATGCGGCGGCTGGCCGATCCCGAGCGCGAGCGCGCGCTCAAGGCGCGGCTGGCGCTGCGCGACTATGGCGAAAAACGTGACATTGCCGAGGCAGCGCAGTGGCTTGCGAGCCCGGCGGCGAAATACGTAACGGGCGCGATCCTGAACGTCGACGGCGGGAACGACCTGGGCGACGCGAGCGCCGACGCACTGACGGTGCCGCCGCGTTGACCCAGGCGATCGCCTCGCCCGGACCGCGCGGACGGCGCAAGGACGCGCGCTCGGAGACGGCGGCGGCGCTGGTCGACGCGGCGGCCGCGCTCATGCGCGAGCGCGACGCCCTAGACATCTCCTTCGTCGAGATCGCACGGCGCGCCGGCCTGCCGGCGGGGCTGATCGGCTATCACTTCGGCAACAAGGAAGGGCTGCTGCACGCCGTGCTGGACCGCGACGTGCGCGAAGCGGTGGCGGAGGTCGAGGCCCTCGCCGCGTCGGTGGCGCCGCCGGTGGAAAAGATGCGACGTCATCTGCTCGGCGTCGCCGCGGCCTTCTACCGGGTGACCTACTTCAACCGCCTGATGCAAGCGATGACCCGAGACGCCAAACCCGACCGGGTGCAGGCGATCGCCGATCAGCTGATCCGCCCGCTGACCGACGCGCAGGGGCGCATCATCGACGAAGGCGTCGCGTCCGGCGACTTCCGACCCGTCGACAAGATGCTGTTCTACTTCACCGTCACAGGGGCGGCCGAAGCGCTTTATTCATCCCGGTTCATCCTGGGATCCGTCTTCGGCATCACCGAGATCACATCCGACCTGCACGATCGCAACGCGGCCCAGTTCGTCGACCTGATGCTGCGGGGCCTGCAGCCGGCCGACACCTGAAATCCCCCATTGACGCGGCCCCCGCCGCTTTGTTACTGACTGGTAGGTAATGGGAGAGGGGCAGGTGCGTACTCGATTAACCGAGATGTTCGACGTGCAATACCCGATCATGCAGGGCGGCATGATGTGGGTCGGCACGGCCGAGATGGCCGCGGCGGTTTCGAACGCCGGCGGGCTGGGCACGATCACGGCGCTCACCCAGCCGACGCCCGACGCGCTCCGGCACGAGATCGACCGCTGCCGAATGCTGACTTCGCGTCCATTTGCCGTCAATCTGACCATTCTCCCATCGACGGCGCCGCCGCCATATGCCGAGTACCGGCGGGCGATTATAGCGGCGGGCGTAAGCATCGTAGAGACGGCCGGTCACAAGCCGCAGGAGCATGTCGACGATTTCAAGGCGCATGGCGTCAGGGTCATCCACAAATGCACCGCGGTCCGGCACGCATTGTCGGCGGAGCGGATGGGGGTGGATGCCATCTCGATCGACGGCTTCGAATGCGCCGGTCATCCGGGCGAGGACGATATCCCGGGGCTGGTCCTGATCCCGGCCGCCGCCGATGTCGTGACCGTGCCGATGCTGGCCAGCGGCGGCTTCGCGGATGGACGCGGTCTGGTGGCCGCCCTCGCGCTCGGCGCAGACGGCATCAACATGGGCACGCGCTTCTGCGCGACTCGCGAGGCGCCGATCCACGACGACGTGAAGGCCCTGCTGGTCGCGAACGACGAGCGCGGCACCAACCTGATCTTCCGCCGCTTTCACAACACCGGCCGGGTGGCGAAGACCCCCGTCTCCGATCGCGTCGTGGAGATCAGCGCGCGGACGGAGGCAACGTTCGCCGACATCCAGTCGCTGGTATCCGGGGCGAAAGGTCGAACGGCGCTGGAAACGGGCGATCTGGAGGCCGGCTTGATCTGGGCCGGCCAGGTGCAGGGATTGATCCGCGACGTGCCAAGCTGCGCCGAACTGATCGGCCGCATCATGCGCGACGCCGACGCCATCCTCGCGCGGCTCGCCGGCACTGGCGCGATGGCGGCCGCCGCGTGAGCACGCTCGACCTCGTCGCCTCGCCGCTATTTGAAGAGGAAGAGGCGGCACTGTTCGCGCGCGGCGTCGAAGGTTTCCTCGACGCCCATGCGGACGACGCGGCGATCGACCGTTGGCGTGGCGCCAAGCAGGTCGACCGGGCAGTCTGGGCCGCCGCGGGTGCGGCAGGCCTGCTGGGCGTGTCGATGCCCGAGGCGTATGGCGGCGGCGGCGGCGACTTCCGTCACGAGGCGATCATCACCAAGGCGGTCGGCCACCGCGGTGCCGACGCGCTGGCGATCAGCCTGCACAACGCGGTCATCCTTCCCTATTTCGCCAGTTACGGAACGGGGGAGCAGAAGGCGCACTGGCTGCCTCGACTGTGCTCCGGCGAACTGATCTCCGCAATCGCGATGACCGAACCCGGCGCCGGGTCGGACCTGCAGGGCATGGGCATGACCGCGCGCGCTGCGGGCAACGGCTGGGTCTTGAACGGGCAGAAGACGTTCATCTCCAACGGCCAGATCGCCGATATCATCCTCGTAGCGGCCAAGTCCGACCCGACGGCGGGCAGCAAGGGCATCTCGCTGTTCATCGTCGATGCGGCAGCGGCGGGTGGGGGCTTCCAGCGTGGCCGCAATCTGGAGAAGGTCGGTCAGGAGGGGCAGGACACATCCGAGCTCTTCTTCGACGACGTGTTCGTGCCGGCCGACGCCCTGCTCGGCTCGACCGCCGGCGCCGGGCTCGGCCAGCTGATGGCGAAGCTGCCGCAGGAGCGGATCGTCATCGCCTGGCAGGCGATGGCGGCGATCGAGCGCGCGCTGGCCGAAACCATCGCCTATGCCAAGCAGCGCCAGATGTTTGGTCAGCGGCTGATCGATTTCCAGAACACGCAGTTCAAGCTGACCGAATACAAGACCACCGGCGTGATCGCGCGAACCTTCCTGGACGCCTGCACCCAGCGGCTGATCGACGGTTCGCTCGACACCGCGACGGCGTCGATGGCCAAATACTGGATATCGGATCGTCTGTCCGAAATCGTCGACGGGTGCCTGCAGCTATTCGGCGGCTATGGCTACATGACCGAATATCCGATCGGCCGGCTTTACCGGGACAGTCGCATCCACCGGATCTACGGCGGCGCGAACGAAATCATGAAGATGTTGATCGCGCGCACATTGTGACGCGGACTGGTTCATTGGGAGACGATTGTGGCGAAACATGGCACCATACGCAGTGAGGTTGCAGACGGCGTCGGAATGGTCATTCTCGACCGGCCGGACAAACGCAACGCACTGAGCACCGAGCTGTTCGAGGATCTCGTCGAAGTATTGCAGGGCTGGCGGCGTGACGATTCGGTCGCGGCGGTGGTCGTGACTGGCAACGAGGAGTTCTTCTCGGCCGGGCTCGACCTCGACACGATGAACTGGGCGACCGACGCGGACCGGCTGCGCTGGTATGACGCCACCTATTACGGCTACCTCGAACTGCTCGAATATCCCAAGCCGACGATCGCCGCGGTCGCCGGCCCGACGTTCGGTGGCGGCTGCGACATCGCGGTGTTCTGCGACATCCGGGTGGCGTCGGCGGACGCGCGCTTCGGCTTCCCACAGGTCCGCTTCGGGCTGACGCCGTTCGTCGACCCGTTGCTGCGCGTCGTCGGGCCGAGCCAGGCGAAGCTGCTGGTCTTGACCGGGCGGCGGATCGACGCCCAGGAGGCACTGAGGATCGGCCTGATCGATCAGATCGCGCCGCAGGGCGAGTTGCTGAAGACCGCGACCGGCATCGCGCGGGAAATCGCGACGACGACGGTGGAGACGGTGGTGCGCACGACGGAGATGCTGCGGCGCAGTTCGGCGATGGATCCGATGGCCGCCTACGTCTATGGCCATGTCCAGTACCGCGACGTGCATTGGAACCCGGCCATCTCGCAGCGGATGCTGGATGCCCGCAAGAAGGTGGGGACGCGCGCCACTTGAGCTCGGCGGCTTACCCCTTGTTCGACGGCCGCGTCGTCGTCGTGGTCGGCGGCGGCCAGGGGATCGGGCGGCAATATTGCCGCGATCTGGGGCTGGCCGGCGCGCGCGTAGTCGTCGCGAGCCGCAGCGCCAACGCCGATCTCGTGGCCGACGACGTCCGCGCGGCGGGCGGCACCGCCGCGGCGATCGTGGCCGACGCGCGGGACGGCGACGCGATCGTCGCGGGCGCGCTGGCGGCGTTCGGGCATATCGACGCGCTGATCGTGAACGCCGGCATCGTCCGCGACCGATCCTTCGCCAGGATGACGGCCGAGGATTGGCGGGAGGTCATCGACGTTCACCTGAACGGTTCGTTCGCGTGCGCGCGGGCTGCCTGGGCGCCGATGAAGGCCGCCGGCGGCGGCGCGATCCTGCTCACGACCTCGGGTGCCGGTATGCACGGCGCCTTTGGACAGGCCAATTACGCGGCCGCCAAGGGAGGCATGATCGGCCTGGCCAAGACGCTGGCGATCGAGGGCGAGCGCGCGAACATCCGGGTGAACGCGATCGCGCCGATGGCGCAGACGGCGATGACCGACGCCGTCTTTCCCGACGACCTGAAGGCGCGGCTGCGTACGGAGGATCTGTCGCCGTTCGCGCTCGCGCTGATCCACCCGGATTGCGACCTGACCGGCGCCGTGATCGAGACCGGCGGCGGCTGGGCCGCGGCGATGCGCTGGGAGCGCAGCGTCGGCATCCGGCTGTCCCGCCCCGACCCCGCCGCCGCGCTCGCGGCGCTATCGGCAGCGGCTGATTTCACCCGCGGGTCCGACAGCCCGTCCAGCACCGCGGACTCGCTGGGGGCCGCGATGGGACGGCCGCGCGCGATCAGATCGTGGCGGGAAGAATGACGATGCCCGATCCTGCCGCAGCGCCGGACAGCGCGCGCCGAAGACCGGCCATCCGCCGGCGGGGCGCCGTCCGGTGAAGACGCCGCCCCCCGCCGTCACCGTCGTCAGGGATCCTGGTGGCGTCCTGCGGCTCAACTCGCCGATTCCGCTGGGCGAGGTCGCGCCGTCGCTGGCGCACCTGTTCGACGAGGTGGCCGCGCGTGATCCCGCCGCCCCGTTCGTGCGGCAGAAGAGGCCGGAGGGCGGTTGGCGCGAGATAAGCTATGGCGACGCCAGGCGCGCCGCCGACGGCCTGGCGCAGTGGCTGATCGATCGGGGCCTGAGCTTCGGCGATGTCGTCTCGTTCCTCTCGGAACCATCGATCGAGCACGCCATCGCCGCGATCGGCGTACAGCGCAGCGGCGCGGTGCTGGCGCCGGTCAGCGTCGCCTATTCCTTGTCGGGCGGGGACTTCGCCCGCCTGCGGTCGTGTATCAGCGTCGTCGGTGCGCGGGTCATCATCGTCGACGAGGCCGATCGCTACGCCGATGCGCTCCGCGCTCTGGCCGATCTCGGCGCGACGCTGGTCGCCCGCTCCGGCGCCGTGCCCGGCCTGGACCTGGTCCGCTGGGACGACGTGATCGCGACCGCGCCGACCCCGACGGTCGCCGAACGGATGGCCGCCATCACGCCGGCGACCATCGCCCGGCTGATGTACACTTCCGGCTCGACGGGCACGCCCAAAGCCACCCCCCAGACGCAAGCCAATCTGACGATCACGGTCGCCCAGACGCAAGCGCTCGGGCTGCTCGACTTCGACGGCGAGCGGCCGCACGTGCTGGAGGCGATGCCGTTCAGCCATATCATGGCGGGCAACTTCAACCTGAACAACATCATCGCCGCCGGCGGCACGATGTGGATCGACGACGGCAAGCCGACGCCGCAGCTGTTCGAGCGGACGCTGGCCAACCTGCGCGAGGTGTCGCCGCATTTCTTCATCACCGTGCCGCTCGGCTATCGAATGCTGTGCGACGCGATGGAGCGGGACGCCGATCTGCGCGATCGGTTCTTCGCCAACCTCCGCTACATCGGCTTCGGCGGCGCGGTGCTGCCGATCAGCGTGCGCGACCGCCTGCTGTCGCTCGCGCGCGCGGCGCGGGGCACGACGCTGCCCGTCTATTCCTTCTACGGCGCGACCGAATATCTGTTCGGCACCCTCAAATACTGGGACGGCGGCGACACCGACATCATCGGCCTGCCGCTGCCGATGACCGAGCTGAAGCTGGTGCCGACCGGGGATCGCTACGAGATGCTCGTCCGCGGCCCGACGCTGATGCCGCGCCAGGGCTACGTCGGCGCGCCCGAAGCAAGCGCGGAACTCTATGACGAGCAGGGCTATTTCCGCACCGGCGACGCGGTCCGCTTCGCGGATTCGGCCGAGCCTCGCGCGGGACTCGTCTTCGCCGGGCGCCTGTCCGAGGATTTCAAGCTTTCCTCCGGAACCTATGTCAAGGTGGCGGAGCTGCACGACGCCTTGATCGCGTCGTGCGGGGAGATCGTCGCGGAAGCGGTGCTGTGCGGCGTCAATCAGGAGAAGGTGGGCGCGCTGCTGTGGCTGCAGCCCGGAGCCGATCCGGGCACGCTGCCCGATGCGCTGCGCCGGTTCAACGCGGGCCAGAGCGGCGGCGCCGGCCGGATCGGCACCGCGCTGGTGCTGGACGCACCTCCGTCCTTCGCCGCCGGCGAGGTCACCGTGAAGGGCAATGTCGCCAACCGCGTGGTCCGCGAGCGCCGCGGTGCCGATGTCGACCGGCTGTTCGCCGCCATCCCCGACGCAGACGTCCTCTGCCTGACCCGCTGATCCATCCAACAGGAGGCCGTGTGAGACACCCCGCAGCATCCACCGTACAGCCGAGCGTAACATGACCGCCGCCGCGGCGGACGCGCCGCCGGTCGTACTGCATCGCCACGGCGCGGTCGCGATCATCGAGTTCTGCGCGCCCGACCGCGCGAACGCGATCGACCAGCGGTTCGCCGACGCGCTGCTCGACATCGTCCACCGGGTGGAGGGGGACGAGGCGATCCGCTGCGTCCTCGTGCGCGCACAGGGACGCTTCTTCTCGGTCGGCGGTGACATCCGCGCGTTCGCGGCCGCGGGCGACGCGCTGGGCCTGTTCGTGCGTCGATTGACGGCAACACTGCACATGGCGACCGCCCGGCTCGTCGCGCTGTCCAAGCCCGTGGTGGTCGCGGTGAACGGGCCGGCGGCAGGCGCCGGGCTCAGCCTGGCTCTGGCGGGCGACGTCGTGATGGCCGGCGCCAGCGCGCGCTTCACCGTCGCCTATCCGGCGATCGGCCTGTCGCCGGACCTCGGCGCCACCTATCTGCTGCCGCGACTGGTCGGGCTGCGGCGGGCACAGGCGATGCTGTTCCTCGGACGCTCGCTGGACGCACAGGAGGCGCACGCGGCAAGCCTGGTGACCGATCGCGTGCCGGACGACCGGCTGGCCGAGGAGACCATGGCCATCGCCGAGCGGCTGGCGCGGATGCCGACCAGGGCGCTCGCCCGGACAAAGCGCCTGCTCGCCACCGCCTCCGCCCGCGATCTGGAAGCGCAGCTCGAGCGCGAGGCCGAGGCCATCGTCGCCTGCGCGGTCGAGCCGCACGCGCGCGAGGGGATCGCCGCGTTTCTCGCCGGCCGCCCGGCGGTGTTCGCGTGACCGCCGCGCCGTCAGCCGGCCGCGGCGCCCCGACTATCGCGGACCTCGGGCGCAATCTACCCCCGGCCGTCGGGAGAGGACATGATCGACACATGGTTGCAAACCCCTGATGGCTGAGCCGCTTCCCCCCGCCGTCGCCGCCTTCCGGGCGCTATTCGCTGTCGGTCGCGGCAGTTTCGACGCCGCGCTGCTCGGCGACGACGTCACGCTGCGGCCGCCGACCTATAGCAAGGAATGGCGCGGCCGTCCGCTCGTGGCGCGACTGCTCGACTTCGCGGCGGACGCGCTCGGCGGCTTGCTCTATACCGACATCTGGTCCGACGGCGCGCGTCACGTGCTGCGCTTCGAAGGCACGATCGGCGGCCAGCCGATCTCGGGCGTCGACGTCGTGACGACCGACGCGCAGGGCCGGATCGTCGAGGTCGAGATTTTCGCCCGCCCGCCCAAGGCCGTGCTGCTGCTGCGCGATGCCATGGGTCAACGCGTCGCCGCCGACCCCGGCGTCGGCGCGGCGATGGGCCTGACGTGACCGGCGGGGAATGGGCCGCGTCGGTTCTGCCCGCATCGGTGGTGCCGGTGACGGCCGGGCGCTGGCAGACCTATCCCTTCGACGATCCGTTCGCCCGCCATGTCGGGCCGTTGTTCCGGCTGGATCGGGACGACGCGGAGGAGCCGCTGCGGATCGGCTTCACGATCGCCGCCGCGCATTGCAATCCATTGGGCTTCTGCCACGGCGGGATGCTCGCGACGCTGCTGGACCTCGGCCTCGGCATCGTCGGCCTGACGGCGGCCGGGGCGACCAACGAAACGCCGACAATCCAGATGTCGATCGACTTCCTGCGCCCCGCCGCGCTGGGTGACTGGATGGAGACGCGCTGCCGCTTCGTCCATGCCACCCGGCGGATCATCTTTACCGAAGGTATGCTGATCACGGCCGCCGGCGCGGTCGTGCGCGGCAGCGGCATCTACCGCCGCGGCTATCCGCGACCGCAGATGCCGACCTGATCGTTCTTGGAGTCTGATCCAGCTTCGCCGAATCGCGGCGGCGCCGGCCCGCTCCACATAAGTGGATCAAACTCTAGTAGCGGAAGCCCGCGGTGATGCCGAACGTCCGCGGCAGGCCGACCGTGCGCACCCGCGCCTCCTGCCGGACGACGATCGTGCTGTAGTTGAGCTTGTCGGTCAGGTTGCGCCCCCATAGCTGCAGGCGCCAGCGTCCATCATGGCTCTCGACGCCGGCGATCGCGTCGAACAGCGTATAGGCCGGCACCGTGAGCCGGTCGTCCTTGATGAAGTCCGAGTTCGACGTGCCGCGATAGGTAACGCTGCCGCCGAGAAACGCATCCAACGTGCCGCTGATCGCCGTCCGGTAATCGATGGAGCCATTGGCCTGCCACCGCGGCGTGTTCGGAAACTCCGATCCCTGGAAGTCCGCGGCCACACCATAGACGGTGAAGTTGTTGAAACTGCTGGTCACCTTGGAATCGACGTAGGTGGCGGATGCCCGGAGCGACAGGCCGCCGACCGGCCGCAGATCGACGTCCGCCTCAAAGCCCTGGACGCGGGACTTGGGAACGCTGACGAGCGCGTTCAGGCGATTGAACACCGGCACGATCACCGTCCCGAGCAACTGCTTTTTGGCGTAATCGTAGTAGAAGGCAGCGGCGTTCACATGCAGGACGCGCGGGACCAGATCGGCCTTCACGCCTACCTCATAGGCGATCAGGCTCTCCTGTGGCACCGGCACGTACTGGGTCGCGAACACCGCCGAGATGTTCGAGAAGGCGCCCGCCTTGTAGCCGCGGCTGGCCGAGGCGTAGAGCAGCGTCCCCGACGTCGGCTTGAGGTCGAGCCCCACCCGCCACGAGATATTGTCCTCGTCGATCCTGTTCGTCACCAGTCCCGCCGAATAGACGCGGGTGACCGGGTCCTGCGAGAATGTCGCGCACTGGCCGAGCGCCGGCGCCGCCGTGCCCAGGATGCGGGAGATGCCGATCGCATATTGCCGGTTGCCGCCGGCGAGCACACAGGCCGCGAAATCGGTCTTGGTTTCCGTGTAGCGGACACCCGCCCTGAACGTCAGATTGCGCGTCAGGGCATAGTCGCCGCTCAGATAGCCCGCATAGGCGTTGGTCGTCTGACGCGCGATCTCGGGCACCAGGTCGATCGCCGGCAGGCCGAGCAGCGGCAGGAAGACGCGACCGCTGCGGCCATCGGGCAGCAGAAACGTGACCAGCTCGTCCGACTTGTCGCGCTGGTAATTGGCGCCCAGGATGAAATTGAGGCCGCCGGTCGATCCGCTCGCGCGAAGCTCCTGGAACAGCGTCTTCACATTGCCTTCGATCCCGAGGTTGGTGACGTTGAGCGTCGTGCCGTCGGCCTCGTATCCGTAATCCTGATGCGCCTTCGTGAACGAGGTGAGCGAGGTCAGCGTCAGGCCCGGCGTGGCCTCGTAATCCGCGCGCACCGTCAGCTGGTATGTCCAGTCGTCACGGCGCGTCGACTTGCCGTCGGGAAATGTCGTGCTGACGTCCGCCGAGCGAATGTCGCCCGGGTTCAGGGGATAGGCTGTGAACAGCGGGCTGATCTGCGTCAGCGTCAAGTCCTTGCCGATGAGCTGGGGCGCGATCGTGTCCGAATGGTCGATCGTTCCGCTGGCCGTAAATCGCAGCGTGAAGTCGTTGTTGGGCCGGGTCTCCAGCGTGGCGCGGCCGCTGGTGATGTTCTTCGACCCATTGGTGCGGTCGGTCGTGTAACCCCGCTGCCAATCGTCCATCGTCTCGCGCTGAACGGCAAGCCGGACGCCGGTCGAATCCGACAGGGGCCCGCTCACGAAGCCGTCGACGACGACGTCGTTGAATCTGCCATAGCTGAGCTGGGCGCCCGCGGCCAAGGTGCGGGTCGGCTTGGCCGCGACGAAATTGATCGCGCCGCCGGTCGCATTCGATCCGAACAGCAGCCCCTGCGGGCCCTTCAGCACTTCGACGCGCTCCAGGTCGAGCGCGCTCCCCTTGCTCATCACCGGGAACGTCAGCGGCGCCTCATCGGCGTACAACGCGACCGACGGGCGGGCCGCGATTGCCGTGTCGTAAAATCCGACGCCGCGCAGGTAATAGACTGGTGAGCCGAAGTAGGTGTTGGCGACCACGAAGCCCGGCACGACCTTGGTCAGTCCGGCAATATCGACGATCCCCGCCGTCTTCAGCTGGGCGCCGCTGACCGCCACGATCGATATCGGCACGTCATTGACCGATTCCGATCGCTTCTGCGCGGTGACGATGATGTCGTCGGTCGTCGACCCTGTCGGATCAATCGCGCTCGCCTGCTCGGGCGCGGGCGGCGCCCCCGCCGCCGCGCTCTGGGCATTCGCCGCGCTCGTGGACAACGCAGCCAATACGATCGCGATAGCTGTTGCGGTGGATTCAGTGCGTTTCACGGCCTTCCCCTCCCAAACGCCAGACGGAGCCTGCGTTTCTCCTGTTGAGCCCGACCGATTTGGAAGGCCGTGGTCTCGGCAGATGAGCCATCACGCTTACCTACTAACCCGTCAGTAACTTCCTCGACGAGCGGCTGTCAAACGGTTTTCGTGAGGCACGCCGGCTAACCGAAAAGGCGTCGCGCAGGCACAGGTGAGCGGACGGCCTCGATCAAACGGCGGCGCAGGTCGCGAGCCGCGATGATCGCGTCGATCGACCCCAACGCGTGGCGAAGGGCGGCGAGACAGGCCGGGTCATGACGCGCGCGGCGCTCGACGTGACGCGCGAAGACCACGGCTGCCACCGGTGCGCCGTCGAAGCCGGACAGGTTGGCCAGCACCACCATCGGGCGATTGGCGCTCGCCGCGTTGATCGCGCGCGCCACTTTCTTCGACGAGAGGGGGAAACAGGGTCCCATAGCTGCAACGCATCCGCCCATCGGCGTCGCACTATTGCGCCGGTCCGATGCAGAACGCCTCGTCGGACTGCCGCACGAACAAGGCGTCGCGATCCGGGTCGGTGTAGAGGACGATCGCGTGGTAGCGCGTCGTCGCATCGCCGAGGTCGGCGATCGTCCGCAACGCCCGGACGGCTGCCCCGGTTGACGATCACGATGCGGATCGTCCGCCTGGTTGAGACCTGACCGTCGACCTCAGCGCCCACGCGGCGCGGCGCTCAAGACCAGCGACGCATTCTGTCCGCCGAATCCGAAAGCGTTGGCCTGCAGCCACGCGACGGCCTTGCGCTTGGGCTGATGCAGGACGAGATCGAAGGCGATGTCGGGCTCCGGGTTGTTGGTGCCGCCGGTATGCATCACCTCGCCGCGCCGAAGGCCCTCCAGCGCGACGGCCAGCGCGACGGCGCCGGCCGCCCCCGTCGAATGGCCGAGCGTGCCCTTTACGGACATCACCGCCACGTCGCTGGCGTGCGGGCCGTACAGGTCATTGATCGCCCGGATCTCGGCATTGTCGCCTTTCGGCGTGCCCGTGCCGTGCGCGGCCAGCATGTCGATCGCGCCCGCATCGACGCCGGCGTCCGCCAGCGCAAGCTCCATGGCGAGCCGCTCCCATCGTCCGCTGGGATCCGGCGCGGAGGGGTGGTACGCATCGGCGGCCGTGCCCCAGCCCTGAACGTAAGCGATCGCCGCCGCGCCGCGGTCCCGCGCCCGATCCGCTCGCTCCAGGATGAAGACGCCGGTTCCTTCGCCGAACACCATGCCGCCGCGCTCGCGATCGAACGGCATACAGGCGCGCCGCGCATCGTCGACCTGGTTCCCCATGCCATAGGCGTAGCGACCGTAGGCGGTGGCCGGAATGTAATCGTCCGTGCCGATGTCGGCGGCGAGCCCGCCCTCGGTGCCGCCGACGATCGCCACGTCGGCGGCGCCCGACGCGATCAGCCGCGCGCCCAAGCCGATCGCATCCAGCGACGACGCGCAGGCCGTGCTCAACGTCAGACACGGGCCGTGCAGCTGCCATCGCATCGCGACTTGGGCGGCGGCCATGTTCGGCCACACCTTGATCATCAGCTTCGCCGACACGCCCGGCCGACCCTTTCGGTCGGCGTCATATTGCGCGCGCTCCATGGTCTGCGTGCCGTTCTTCGCCGTGCCGAACACGATCGCGGTGCGCAGCGGGTCCAGCCGATCGAGCCCCGCCCGCGCGAGCGCGTCCCCGGTCGCCGCGACCGCCTGCTGCGCGAAGGGATCGCTGCCGGCGAGCGTCTTGGCATCCAGCCATGCCGACGCGTTGAAGGCCCGCACCGGCGCCCACCATTCAAACCGATCGGGATCGTCGCGGGTCCATGGCACCTCCTCGATCGCGACGTCGTTGCGCGCGAGGCGGTCATACAGCTCCCCGGGCGTGTTCCCGAGCGCCGAGACGACGCCCATCCCGGTGATTGCCACGTCGAGCGCCATCTCGTTCTCCCAAAAGCGTCAACGCCGACATATGCCGCTCTTATGAATATGCAACAATATTATGGCGCACGATTGCGCGTTGCCGGAATTGTGGGGGGACCATTATCATCGCTCGGATGCGCAAGGCGGCCGCAGACCCCGTGAATAGGGAACGCGACGGTAGCGGCCATGGCCTGCTGCTCGTGATCCTGGGCGAGTTCGTCTGGGACACGCGGGAGGAACAGGTCTGGCTGGCCAAGCTGGTCCGCGCGATGGCCGCGCTGGACGTTACCGAAAACGCGACGCGCAAGGCGCTCCAGCGGTTGGGCGCGGCGGCAATGCTGACATACCATCGCCACGGCCGGCAGACCTGCTGCGCGCTGACCGACACGGCGCGCGAGGCCTTCCGCGATGGCGTCGCCCGGGTCTTCGCCGCCGAGCCGTTCATGACCGATTGGGACGGACGTTGGCTGATCGTCGTCGCCAGCATCCCCGAAACCACCCGCCACCTCCGTCACTTCGTGCGCTCGAGGCTGGAAAGGGCGGGCATGGGCTCGCCCGCGCCGGGGCTGTGGATCAGCCCGCACGTCGACACCCCGGTCGAAGCGCTGCTGCGCGATGTCGACGCGGCTATTTCGCCCATGTCCTTTATCGGCCGGTTCGGTCCGGTCGGCGGCCAGGCGGAGATAGCGGCCGCCGCCTGGGATCTCGGAGCGCTGACCGATGCCTATCGCGACTTCGTCGATCGCTTCGCGTCGCTATCGCCCGAGAGCGACGCGGCCATGTTCAAGGCCTATGTCGGTCTGGTGCAGGCATGGCGGCGGCTCGCCTTTCGCGACCCGCGGCTGCCGGTCACGCTCCTGCCGGACGATTGGGCAGGCCGCGACGCGGCGCGTCTCTTTCGGGATCGGCACCGATCCTGGCGCGACGCCGCCGCCAGTTTCTGGAGCCGCATCGGCGAGGAAGCTCAGGCGTCCTGAAACGCGACTGCGAGCTGTTCGCGCAGGACGAACTTCTGGATCTTCCCGGCCGGCGTCCGTGGCATGGCTTCGCGGATGTGGATATGCTCGGGCCAGAACTGTTTCGCGACGCCCGCGTCGGCGAGGTATCGTTGCAGGTCGGCGAGCGCCGGCGGCGCGCCTGACGGCACCACGACGGCGCAGCCGCGCTCGCCGAGCCGCGGATCGGGAATGCCGACGACCGCTACCTCCGCCACCTCGGGCATCGCCGCCAGGACATTCTCGATCTCGACCACGGGTATGTTCTGGCCGCCGCGGATGACGAGGTCCTTGGTACGGCCGGAAATGCGGATCCCGCCGTCGACGACGCGTCTTCCCCGGTCGCCGGTGTCGAACCAGCCGTCGGGCGTGCGCAGCGCCTGCGTCAGCTCCGGCTGGTGCAGATAACCCGCGAAAATGCCGGGTCCCCGCACCTGAAGGTTTCCTTCGGCCCCGTCCTCGACCGGCGTCAGATCCTCGTCGACGATGCGCAGCGCCATGCGCTCGACCGGCATACCGTCGCTGGCCGCCAGCGTCGCCGCCGTCGCGCCGAGCTGGTGGATCGTGCAGATGCCGACCTCGGTACAGCCCCATAGCGAGATCAGGCTGGTTCCCGTCGCGTCCGCGACCAGCCCGGGGACGTGCGGCGGAATGGGCGCGCCACCGCAGACGAACGCCCGCAACGATGTCAGCTCGCGCTTGCGACTCCGGCTCGCCTTGACCATGTCGAGCGCGAACGGGGTCGCCGACAGGGTCCAGGTGATACCCTCGGCGGCGACGAGGTCGACGAAGGCATCGGGGTTCCAGCTCTCCTGATAGACGATGGTCTGGCCCATCGCGAGCGGCAGCAGCATCCCCCAGTAGAAGCCCGTCAGATGTCCCATGGTCGACGCCATGAAGGCGACGTCGTCCACCGTCAGCGACAGCGACTGGGGGATGGCGGCGCCGGCGGAGCGAATGGTGTTGTGCGTGTGCAGCGCCGCCTTGGGCGTGCCGGTGGTGCCGGACGTGAACAGCAGGACGGCGACATCGTCGGCCCCCGGCCGCGCCTCGTCGAACCTCGCTGCCGCCGCCGCGAGCGCGTCCTGCGTCACCGCGGCGATCGCGGCCTCGAAGCCGATCATGCTCGCGGGCGCGTCGCCGACGATCAGGCACTGTGTCAGCGTCGGCACCTCCGCCAATAGCCGCGCGGCGAGCGCCGCATGATCATAGCCCTTCAGCGTGCCGTGATTTACCAGCAGCTTGCTGCGCGCGTGGCGCACCATGAAGCCCACTTCGCGGTCGCGATAGATCGGCGGTATGGGGTTCGGGATCGCCCCGACACGGATCGCGGCGAACGCCGCGACGGCGAATTGCCAGCTGTTGCTCAGCTGGATCGAGACGATATCATTCCGGCCGACGCCGAGATCCAGGTAGAAAGCAGCGCAGCGGTCGATCAGGCTCCCGAGGTCACCATAACTGACGCGCCGCTGAGCGCCATCGGGGCCGCCGGTCGCGATGATCGCATCTTTCTCCGGATGCCGCGCGATCGCGGCGAGCAGATCGTCCAGGTGGCTCCGCGTGCCCCACCAGCCATGTTGGCGATATCGTGCGGCGTCGACGGGGTCGTGCGTGGTCTGCCAGGCCGGCGCGCCGGGCGGGGAGGGGCGTATGGCGGCCTCCGCCGGCACATCCTCGCGCACCTCGAGCGCCTCCATCAGTCCGCCGCCGCTCGTTCGATCGCCGCACTCTCGCCGCGCTTAAGCCTTTCGTGGCCGCGTGCGATCCGTTCTCGAAAGATGCCGCGCTGGGTCAGATCGTGCGTGACCGACAACTCGTAGGCCAGGGCGCCGAGGTGGTCCATGTTGGACGAACGCAGCGCGACGCCCTTCAGGACGACGGCAAGCTCCGCGCCCATCTCCGCGATCTGCTTGGCCAGCCGCAGCCCCGATTCGCGCAACGTGCCGACCGGAACGACCTCGTCCACCAGTCCGACCCGCAACGCCTCGGCCGCGCTGATGCGGTCGCCAGTGAACAGCATCCGCCGGGCCTTCTGCGTGCCGATCCGCGCCATCATCCCATGGTAGAAGCCGTTCATGGCGTATTTGACCTGCGTCGACCCGAACGAGGCGTTCTCGGAAGCGATCGTGACGTCGCACATGTTCGCCACGTCCATGCCATAGCCTGGTGCGACACCCGCCACCGCCGCCACGAGCGGCTTCGGATAGTCGTACATCGCCTTCATGAAGTTGAAGGCCAGATCGGTGAAACGGCGGCGGTCGTCGCCGCCGATCGAGTCGAGGATGTCCAGCCGCCAGCCGGCGCAGAAATAATCCTCGTTCCCGATCATCAGGACACAGGCGACCTCGTCGTCCTGCTCCCACGCCGCCAGCGTAGCCATGATCTGGTGATGCAATTCCCATCCGAGCGCATTGCGCTTCTCCGGGTGATTGAGCTGGAGGATGCCGACGCCATCCTCGACCGACAGGTTCACGAACTCGGTTTGCGCCACCGCCAATCCTCCCTACTTACCGTTCGGTAACATATCGGTCGAGCAGGGGATGGCAAGCGCTTTCTGGCCGCGCGGCGAACGGGAGCGGTGCGGTCAGGGCCGGCCGGCGATCCCGTCGAACGCCACCGACATGAACCGCTCGAATATCTGATCGAGCTTGATCTTCTGACGCCGGAAGTTCCAATGCCCGACCCAGTTGAACATACCGAAGATCGCGTAGGTGGTGAGTTTCGTCTCCGGCACGTTGATCGAGCCGTCCGCCGTCCCTTGCCCGATGCGTTCTTCCAGCGCTGCGTTCAATACGCGTCTGAAGGAGTTATAGATCGTGCGCCCCTGCGCCGTCATCACTCGATCATCGGCCAGCACCATACTGACGCCAACGTCGTTGCTTATCACTTCCAGATAAAGCCGCATGAAGATCTCGACCCGAGCCCGGCCAGTGAGCGCCACGGAGTCACGTTGTGCTATCTCCGCCTGAAAGAAGTCATACGCCGATCTTACGCACTCGATCAGGATTTCCTCTTTGTTCGAGAAATGATAGTATAGGCTTGGTTTGGTGACGGACAGTGCGCTCGCCACATCGTCCAGCGTGGTTCGATCATAGCCTTTCTCGTGAAACATCGCCGCGGATGCGTCCAGAATCATCTTTTTGTTGATCGTTCCGCGCTTTCGCCGTCGGATGGGCTCGACATCTACTGACAATATGCAAATCCCTTGCCGACCGCCGGCCCCGACCGGCGCGCGAGTGAGCTTACCGTCTGGTAGCTAGCGAAGCTCGTATGCGTCAACGGTTCTGCTCCAATGCCGATCAAGCCTGGGGAGCGGTTCTGTGTCCGGCACCGCCCAAGCGGTACGCGACGGCCCGGGGGTACGTTGGCGTCCACGCCAGTCAAGCCATGTCGCCAAACGGAAAGGCGGCCCCGCAGGACCGCCCTTATTGCCAGGCCGGCGCGGCGGAGCCGCGAGCCTGCGTGGCTGGAGCGAGGTCGGCCAACGTTCGCCGATCCTCGGCTAGCGCTGCGCGCCAGCCCCGGGCCTCACTCGTAATCCCCGCCCATATTCTGGTTCCGCGGCGGCGCGGCGGCGGTCAGGCGGAGCGCCTCGGCCGAGGCCTGGAGCGAGCCGACCGCGTCGACCTCGTCGTCGTCGTCGATCTGGACGCGCTGCAGGCCGGCGACGATCGCTTCCTGGAGCTGGTCGGGCCGCACCGTCTCGTCGGCGATCTCGCGCAGTGCGACGACCGGGTTCTTGTCGCGATCGCGATCGATCGTCAGCTCCGCGCCGCCCGAGATCTGGCGGGCGCGCTGGGCGGCCGACAGCACCAGGTCGAAGCGGTTGGGAATCTTGTCGACGCAATCCTCGACGGTGACGCGCGCCATGCGAGTGTCCTTGCAAAACAGCGAAAAACGGGAAGCAGGCGCGCTAGGCGGGCACGCCCGCGAAGTCAAGAAAAGCCGGGAGCGCGCTTGCCCGCCGCCCGCGCCTGCGCCATCGCGGGTCGTGGCCGAGACCCCTGCCTTTACCGTCGACGGCAACCGGCTGACGCTGCTGGAGACGGGCAAGAGCCGGATCGAGGCGCTGATCGACCTGATCGACCGCGCCGAACGCTCGCTGCGGCTGCTCTATTACATCTATGCCGACGATGCGACCGGCAGGCGGGTCAACGACGCGCTGATCCGCGCGGCGCAGCGCGGCGTCGCGGTGGCGCTGATCGTCGACGGGTTCGGGGCGGGGCTGGTGTCCGACCGCAGCTTCTTCACGCCGCTGGAGGAGGCGGGGGTCGCGATGTGCTGGTTCAGTCCGCGCTGGGGGCGGCGCTATCTGCTGCGCAACCATCAGAAGCTGGCGCTCGCGGACGGCGAGAGCGAAGCGGCGCGGATCATCATCGGCGGCTTCAACATCGAGGACGATTATCTCGGCAAGGCGCCCGAGCGCTGGAAGATCTGGCGCGACCTGGGGCTGCTCGTCGAGGGGCCGGCGGCGGCGCGGCTGACGGACTATTTCGACAAGCTCCAGCGCTGGGTCCGCACCCCCAAGGCGAAGCTGCGCCACCTCGTCCGCCTGCTCAAGCAGGGCAGCGAGCAGGAGGGCGCGGCGCGCTGGCTGATCGGCGGGCCGATGAAGCGGCTGTCGCCCTGGGCGCGCTGCCTGCGCGCCGACATGCGCGTCGCCAGCCGCATCGACATCATCGCCGGCTATTTCGCGCCGAGCCCCACGATCCTGCGCCGCCTCGACAAGGCCGGCCAGCGCCACGCCGAGGTGTGCGTCGTGACCGCCGCGCTGTCCGACCATCCCAACGCCGTCGCGGCGGCGCGCTTCACCTATGCGGGGTTGCTGCGCAAGGGCGTGAAGATCTTCGAATATTCGCCGTCCAAGCTCCACACCAAGCTGTTCGTCGTCGACGACGCGGTCCATGTCGGCTCGGCCAATTTCGACATGCGCAGCCTGTTCATCAACCTGGAGCTGATGCTGCGGGTGGAGGACACCACCTTCGCCGCGCACATGCGGGCCTATGTCGACGGCGAGATTGCGAAGTCGGAGGCGATCACCCGGGCGCTGTACCGCAAGCGCACCGGCTGGCGGCAGCGGGTGCGGCAGTTCGCGGCCTACGTGCTGCTGGCGGTGGTGGATCCGCGGGTGAGCCGGGGGCTGAACCTGGAATAGCCACCCCCCGTCATGCCGGCCTCGTGCCGGCATCCACCGCAGGATCGGCGCATCGCTTCGACCCGGTGGCCGACGCCCGGGTCCGGCGTGGATGCCGGGACAAGCCCGGCATGACGCAGCTAGTCCTTATGCGCCCAGTACAATTGCGCCGGCGGGATATTCCACCACTCCATATCGTGGTCGATACGGTCGAAGTGCGGCGAGACGAAGTCCTTCACCTTCGGCGAGAACTGATAGACGAGGAACGCACCGCCCGGCCGCAGCACCTCGTGCGTCGCCGCCGCGATCGCGGGGCCGACGCCGGGCGGCAGCGTCGAGAAGGGCAAGCCCGACAGGACGTAATCGGCGCGATCATGGCCGTGGTCGGCGACGATCTGCCCGACGTCCGCCGCCGAGCCGTTGACCGCCGCGAAACGCGGGTCGGTGATCGCGTGGCGCAGATAGCGGACGAAATCGGGATTGGTGTCGATCGCGATCAGCTTCGCATCGGGCGCCATCCGGTCGAGGATCGGGCGGCAGAAGGTCCCGACGCCGGGGCCGTATTCGACGAACAGCTTGCAGTTCGCCCAGTCGACCGGCCCGAGCATCTTGCGAATCAGCCGGTCGGACGACGGGATCACCGAGCCGACCATCACCGGATGCTTCAGGAAACCCTGGAAGAACATGCTCCAGGGAGAGGGCACACCGACGGGGCGGGAACGGGAACGCCGCGCGGCGGTGGTCGTCGAGGAGGGGGGCATGGAGGCTCCTGAATACGGCTGATCGTTGCCGTCGCAATTCCGGCGTCGCTAATCAAGCCGCTTCAACCTTTTCGAGAGCCCGGGGTTGCGCGCGCGGTCACGCGGCGTATCGGGACGGGACATGGCACATTCCCGGGCAGAGGACCGCACCGGCCAGATCGCCGTGATCTTTTCGTCGCGGCGCAACCGCAGCGACCCGGCCGGCTATGACGCGGCGGCGCACGCGATGGACGTGCTGGCGGCGACGCAGCCCGGCTATCGCGGCATGGTGGATACGCGGGGACCGGACGGGTTCGGCATCACCGTCAGCTATTGGGCGGACGACGCGGCGGCGCGCGCCTGGCGCGACGATCCCGCACACAAGGCCGCGCGCGATGCCGGGCGGTCGCGCTGGTACGACCATTACACGATCGTCGTGGCGCGGGTGGAGCGCGGTTACGACTGGACCGGCCCGGATCCCGGGCCATGACGCCGAAACGCTTCGACCGCACCTTTGCCTTGATGTTCCTCGTGATGCTGACGGTGGCGGCGGCGAACACCGCGCTGCAATCGGTGCTGCCCGCGCTCGGGCGATCGCTCGGCGTGCGCGATCAGGCGGTGGCGGCGGCGTTCTCGGTGTCGGCGCTGCTGTGGGTGCTCGCCGCGCCGTTCTGGGCGAATCGCTCGGATCGCTACGGCCGGCGCGCGATGATCCTGCTCGGCGTCGGCGGGCTGATCGCGTCGTTGACGATCTGCGGGCTGTTCCTCGCCGCCGGCATCAACGGCTGGATCCCCGGCGCGGCGGCGTTCGGGCTCTTCATCATCGGCCGGCTGATCTACGGCAGCCTCGGTGCCGCCGCCCCGCCCGCCGTCCAGGCGCTGGTCGCGGGCAACACGACGCGCGAGGAGCGGACCAAAGCGCTGACCCTGCTCGCCAGCGCCTTCGGGCTCGGCACGATCCTCGGGCCCGCCGTCGCGCCCTATCTGATCCTCGGCAGCATCGGCGGGGTCGAGATCGGGCTGGCCGGCCCCGCCTTCCTGTTCGCGCTGTTCGGTCTCGCCGTGTGGTTCACGGTGCGCGCGATGCTGCCCGACGACCGGCCGCATCCCGGCGAAGTCGGCGCGCAATCCGCCTATCCCTCGATCGGCGGCGCGCCGACCGGGGCGAGCGTGCGGGCGGCGACGGCGGCGCCCGTCAATCGGGGAGGCGAGCATGTCGGCTATCTCGACCCGCGCGTGCGCGGCTGGATGATCGCCGGGCTGGTGATGGGGCACGCGCAGGCGATGACGAGCCAGGCGATCGGCTTCCTCGTCATCGACCGGCTCCACGTCGCACCGGCGCTGGCGCTGGAGCCGACCGGACTGGTGCTGATCATGGGCGCGGGCGCGGCGCTGCTCGCGCAATGGGGGATCATTCCGCTGCTCAACCTCAGTCCGCGCCAGCTCGTGCTGTCGGGGCTGGTGGTGGCGGCGGTCGGCACGGCGATGACGGGGCTGGCGACGTCGCTCTACGGCATCGCCACCGCGTTCGCGCTGGCGAGCCTGGGGTTCGGCTTCACGCGGCCCGGCTTCACCGCCGGATCGAGCCTCGCGGTCGGCGCGGAGGGACAGGGCTCGGTCGCGGGCAAGGTGACGAGCGTCAACGGCGCGAGCTTCGTGCTCGGTCCCTCGATCGGCGTCGCGCTGTACGAGGCGCAGCATTCGCTGCCGTACCTGACGGCGGCGGCGGGCTGCGTGGTGATGATCGCTTATGCCTGGGTGACGTTGCGCGACGACACCGGGCTCGGGACGGAAGACGAGGCGCTGATCCTCGCCGGCGAGACGGTGGCGAACGACCCGCTCGTCACGCCATCCCCGCCACCGCGCGGCTGACGGAACGCCACCCCTCAAGACCAAAAAAAGGGCCGGTTCCCGTTGGGGAGCCGACCCTGTGAAAGTTTATAGGAGAGGATGCCTGAAAGGCGTGATCGTTGTGCAGTGCGGCATTGCATGTTGCAAATGCGAAATGAGTTCTTACGATTGCAAATGCTGCATTCGTTAGGAAAGCAAGCGTAAGAGGTTGCCATGCGCAGATTGCCACCGCTGGGCGCGATCGAAGCCTTCGTCCAGGTCGGCCGGCTCGGCTCAGTCAAGGCGGCGGCCGACGAGCTGTCGCTGAGCGCGCCGGCGCTCAGCCGGCGCGTGCAGGCGCTGGAGCGCTTCATCGCCAAGCCGTTGTTCGAGCGCCGGCATCAGGCGATGGCGCTCAACGCCGACGGCGAGCGGCTGCTCGGCCTGCTTGCCCCCGTGCTCGATCAATTGTCCGATGCGGTCGAGGCGATGACCAGCGGCACCGAGCTGTTGCGGCTGCGCCTCGGCGTGCTGCCGCTCTATGCCTCGCAGCGGTTGTTTCCGCATCTGGGCGAGCTGCGCCGCGCGCATCCGGAGCTGCATCTCGACATCGACACCGCCGGCCATGGCGTCGCGCGACTCGGCGACGGACTCGACGTCGCGATCACGCTGGCGCGCGAGATCGACCCGTCGCTCCACGCCGAGCGGCTCGATCGCAATGCGGTGTACGTCATCGGCGCGCGGTCGCTGCAGGAGGGGGCGGACCCGGTCACCCGGCCCGAGCAGTTGGGCAGGCTGACCGCGCTGGTGCATCGCGACATGGCCGAGGCCTATGACGCCTGGCGCGTGATCGCCGGCGTCGGCGACATCGAGCCGCTCGCGGTCGATTATTTCGATTCGGGGCCGCTGATGCTCGAAGCCGCCGCGCAGGGGCTGGGCATCGCCTTCATGCATGAAAGCCATTTCGTCGACGCCCGCGATCCGCGCCTCGTGCGGCTCTTCGACGTCGCGGTCGAGAGTCCCTACAGCTATTGGTTCGTCTGCCGCCCGCGCGCATTGCAGCAGAAGCCGGTGCGGATGTTCCGGGACTGGTTGATGGAGGTGCTGGCAGAGGATTAGCGAAGCTGATCCGCGTCGCGGCCAGCACCCCGGCCGACGTGGCGATAGCTACGACCGACGACGCGGCTTTACCGCGGCGGGTGCTTTACAACCCCGCCGCGGCGGACGGGCTCGCCGACGCGCCCCGCCGGCCGGCCTCGGCCGTCGCATGGCCGACATGTCGGCCCTGTGCGGCCTTCAGCTCGCCCGCATCTTGACGATCTTCCCCGGGCTGCGCGGCGGCTCCCCCACCGGCAGGCCATCGATCAGCGCCATGCCGTCGGTCACCTCGCCCCACACCGTATATTGCCGGTCGAGAAAGCGCGCGTCGTCGAAGCAGATGAAGAACTGGCAGTTCGCCGAATTGGGGTTCGATGTCCGCGCCATCGAGCAGACACCGCGCACGTGCGGCTCCGCCGAGAACTCGGCGGGCAGATCGGGATTGTCCGACCCGCCCGAGCCCGTCCCGGTCGGATCGCCGCCCTGCGCCATGAAGCCGGGGATGACGCGATGGAACACGACGCCGTCGTAGAAGCCGTCGTTCGCCAGCTCGGCGACGCGCGCGACATGCTGGGGAGCGAGGTCGGGGCGCAGCTTGATCGTCACGTCGCCGCTGTCGAGCGTCAGGGTCAGGGTCTGGAAATCGGACATCGTTGAATCCTTGTGGGGGAGGCTGGCGCGGCCCTAGTCGTGCGCGGCACGGCTGGCAAACCATGCCGCGTCGCGATAGAGGCCGCCCACGCGTACAGCAGGAAGGCGGGCGATGAGCGAAACCGAGCTTCCCGAGGCCCCCCCCGCGGCCGGCGACGAGCTGGACGAGGATGACCGGCTCAAGCCCAGCTTCGTCCGCGCGGTGCTCGACGCGGTCGAGGCGGGCGATGCCGAGGGCGCGCGCGCGCTGGTCGCCCCGCTCCACCCCGCCGACATCGCCGATCTGTTCGAGCTGACGCCGGGCGACGAGCGCGACGCGCTGGCCGCGGCGCTCGCCGACCTGCTCGACGCCGACGTCTTCGCGGAGATGAACGATTACGTCCGCGAGGACCTGATCGACGAGCTCTCCGCGACGCAGGTCGCCGACATCGCGTCGGAACTCGATACCGACGACGCCGTCGCGATCATCGAGGACATGGAGCCGGCGGACCAGCGCGAGGTCCTGCGCGCGATGGAGCCCGACGATCGCGCCGCGATCGAGGAGGCGCTGTCCTACCCGGAGGAATCCGCCGGCCGCCTGATGCAGCGCGAGCTGATCGCGGTGCCCGAGCATTGGACGGTCGGCGACACGATCAACTACCTGCGCAGCTCGGACGAGCTGACGACCGATTTCTGGGAGGTGTTCGTCGTCGACGAGCGCCATCATCCGGTCGGCACCTGTGCCCTGTCGTGGATCCTGCGCACCCCGCGCGGCGTCCCGATCGCCGACGTGATGCAGCGCGAGCAGACGCTGATCCCGGTCGACATGGATCAGGAGGAGGTCGCCCTCCGCTTCCAGAAATACGCGCTGATCTCGGCCGCCGTGGTCGATGGGTCGGGGCGGCTGGTCGGCATGATCACCGTCGACGACGTGGTCCATATCATCCAAGAGGAAGCCGGCGAGGACACGCTACGCCTCGCCCAGGCCGGCGACGGCGACATCAACGAGCCGATCCGTTTCACGGTGCGCACGAGGGTCACCTGGCTGATCGTCAACCTCGGCGCGACGATGCTGTCGGCGTCGGTGGTGGGGCTGTTCCAGGGCGAGATCGCCCGCTTCGCGCTGCTCGCCGCGCTGATGCCGATCGTTTCCGCGCTCGGCGGCAACGCCGGCACGCAGACGCTGGCGGTGGTGGTGCGCGCGCTCGCGACCAACCAGCTCACCAGTTCCAACACCGCCTGGATGCTGCTCCGCGAGTTCCGCATCGCGATCGCCAACGGCGCGGCGCTGGGGCTGGTGGGGGCGCTCGGCAGCTATGCCTTCTTCCAGAATCCGCAATTGTCGGCGGTGTTCGCGCTGGCGATGATCATCAACAGCCTGGTCGCGGGGCTGGTCGGCGTGCTGGTGCCGGTCACGCTCGACAAGGCCAACGTGGACCCGGCGGTATCGTCGGCGGTGTTCGTGACGACGATGACCGACGTGATGGGCTTTTTCTCGTTCCTCGGGCTGGCGAGCTGGTGGGGGCTGGGGGGATAATCTCCTCTCTCTCCACGGGAGATGAGTGGTTGACGCTTCGCGATGACCACCCAAATCCCGTCCATGCTCCACCTCACCAAGGTCGCGTTCGGCGCCACGAGCGTCGATCACCTCGCCGAGCGGCTGCGCGACCGCGCCGCAGCGGGGCCGCTGTTCCTGACGACGCGCTATCTGCCCAAGCGAGCTGAAGAGGTGGCGGGACGGGGCTCGCTGTACTGGATCATCAAGCATCATCTGATCGGGCGGTCGCCGATCCTGCATTTCGGCGAGGCCGACGGCGGGCGCGTCGCGATCCATCTCGACCCCGAGCTGGTGCTCGTCGAGGCGAGGCCGCGCCGCGCGCACCAGGGCTGGCGCTATCTGGAGGCGGGCGACGCCCCGGCGGACCTGACCGGCGACCGCACCGGCGTCGCGGCGATGCCGACGGCGCTGATGGGGCGGCTGGCGGCGCTGGCGCTGATCTAGAGCGGGTTGTGGCTTTACGGAGGCATCGTGACGGAGCCGATGTTGGGTCAGGGCAAGGAGTGAGGAGCGGAGCGGGGCTATGCCCCCGCGACCGACGAACGACGCTGTCTTGGCGCAACATCGGCCCGCCGCGCAGCGGTTGCCCTGTCGTGCCCGCCGGCGGCGTCGCGGGCCTTGCGCGTAGCGCCGCTACGCGCTGCGACCCGCTCCTTGCCGGACGAACACGACAGGGCAATCACGACGCCTCCGTAAGATCACAACCCGCTCTAGTCTCGTCATGCCGGGCGTGTCCCGGCATCCACGCACGAACCGGCGGAGCGCTACGCGTCATTGCCGACGGCACGTCGCGCACCGAGGTGACTTCGGCTCAAGGCCGGGGTCGCATCGGCCCGCCGCACGTCACCGAGCCGCTCGTCACCGCCTTCACCATGCATTTCGGCGAGCCCGCGACGGCGATCCGGCCCAGGCCGGTATTGGTGACGGCGGCGTTGTACCGGGCCCGCGCCACGATCTCGCCGGGGCCTTCGAGCCGCACGGTCAGCTCGCCAGCGTCGAGCTTGTCCGCCTGGACGCCCCCTGCGCCGTTGACGAGCAGGCGCGCGCTTGCCGCGCGTCCCGCGATGGTGATGCGGCCGGTGCCGATGCTGGTCGCGTTGAGCGCGGCGGCGTCCGCGCCGGTCACGCCGATCGTCCCCGCGCCCGCGATCGACAGGTCGATCCGATCGCCCGTCATGCCCGCGATGCTCAACGCCCCCGTCCCGACCAGATAGGCGCCCGCCAGCGTCGGCGTGGCGAGGGTGACGATGACGGGCTGCGCGCCGTCTCCGCGCGGCAGCTCCTCGTCGCGCGCGGACGTCCGGCGCACGACGAGGGTATCGCCCTCCTGCCGCACCTCGACGCCGTCGAGCTGGCGCGGATCGCCGGTGATGCGCCCCGCCGGCGAGCGCCCGGTGACGACATCGACACGGAACGGCCCGTCGACGCGGAGGCGGTCGAACGACGATACGAACAGCTTGCGCTCGGCCGCCGACGCGGCGGTGGCGACGGCAAGGGACAGCAGGATGAGCATACGCATCACGCGAGCGTCGCATCCGCGCCCGCCGCTGGCAATCCCGGGGGCCAGCGCTAGCCGCAGCGCACCGAGCCCGACCCCATCTTGCTGACCTGGCATTTCGCACCGCCGCCGAGGTCGACGTCGCCCGAACCCATCATCGAGACCTTGGCGGCGCCATTGACCTTCGCGCGCACGCTGCCCGACCCCGCGATCGAGACGTCGGCCTCGGTCGCGGTGAGCCCGTCGGCGTCGATGTCGCCCGAGCCGGCGATGTTGACCGTCAGCGACCTGGCCTGGCCGCCGACCTTGACGTCGCCCGAGCCGGCCAGCGAGAACGTCGCCTGGCCGACCGCGAGCTGGCCGATGCGCAGGCTGCCCGAGCCCGCGCCTTCGCCCTTGAAATGGTCGCCCTGCACCCGGTCGACGGTGACGTCGCCCGAGCCGGCGGCGGCGACGGCGGCGAGCTGGGGCATGGTGATCGAGATCCTGGCGCTCTTGCCGCCCCAGCTCCAGCCGCTGGTCCGGGTGCGGCCGATGCGGATGGCGTTGCCCTCTTTCGTGATCTTGAGGTGATCGAGCACCTCGGCGTCGCCGTCGGCGCGCACCGAAAAGCCGGGGCCGACGCGGATATCGACATTGTCGGCGCCGCGCAGCTCGACCTCGGTGAAGCCGGCGACCGCATAGGTCCGGGTGCCGCCGCTGCCCTGCGCCGCGACGCCGGGCGTGCCGTCGTCATCGCCGCTGACGAAGCTGCACGCCGCCAGCGGTAGCGCGCACAGCGCCAGGATCATGTTCGCCATCGATCGTCCCTCCTGAGTGTTTTGGTAAGGTAACACACAGGCGCGCAGGCGCAACCGAAAAAAGGGCGGCCCTATAGGACCGCCCTCGTCGGGTGCGCGTCGCGCCGGCAGCCTGCGCTGCCGGTGACCGCGCTACGCCGGCACCTTGTCCTTGTTGTAGATCGCCGCCGCCGCGCGGAGGATCTCCAGGATCTTCTCCTGCGCCTTGGGCTCGTCGAGCTGCTCCATCGCGGCGAGCTCGCGCGCGAGACGGCTGCACGCGGCCTCGAAGATCTGGCGCTCGGAATAGCTCTGCTCGGGCTGGTCCTCGGCGCGGAACAGGTCGCGGGTCACCTCGGCGATCGACACCAGGTCGCCCGAGTTGATCTTCGCCTCGTATTCCTGCGCCCGCCTGGACCACATCGTCCGCTTGACCTTGGGCTTGCCCTTGAGCGTGTCCATCGCCTCGCGCATCGTCTTGTCGGACGACAGCTTGCGCATCCCGACCGATTCGGCCTTGTTGGTCGGTACGCGGAGCGTCATCCGCTCCTTCTCGAAGCGCAGCACATACAGCTCGAGCGCCATCCCGGCGATTTCCGAGCGCTGCAGCTCGATCACGCGGCCGACGCCGTGCTTGGGGTAAACGACGTAATCGCCGACATCGAAGATGAGAGCCTTGGCGGCCATGCGTGACCTTTCTCGCTGTGCATCAATGCCCGCGCCGCCGAGCGGAACGCGCCCGGGGTGCAACAGATGCGAATTGAACCAGTCGGGCGGAATCGCCCGTTCCGGTTGCTATTAACAGCTTTGAAACAAAATTGCCAGCATTTCGGCCAGCCTTGCTGACTCGACCAAGTCAGTCGCCCTCGCCCGCCTCCGGCGTGAAGTACTTGTCGTACTTGCCTTCCTCTCCCTTGTGCGCGTCGGCGTCGGCGGGAGTCTGGTCGTTCTTGCGGGTGACGTTGGGCCATTGCGACGAGAAGGTGGAGTTGAGCTCCAGCCATTGCTCCAGCCCGCTCTCGGTGTCGGGCAGGATGGCTTCGGCGGGGCATTCGGGCTCGCAGACGCCGCAGTCGATGCATTCCGACGGGTTGATGACGAGCATCGTCTCGCCTTCGTAGAAGCAATCGACGGGGCACACCTCGACGCAGTCCATGTACTTGCAGCGGATGCAGGCGTCGGTGACGACGTAGGTCATTTGAAGCTCCCAGCCGGGCCACGCTCGGCAAACAATTGCGCGCCGGGCCGCCGGCGTCCAACGTGCTGCTGCTAATGCGCGGCGCGGCGGTGCGTCAATCGGGCGCGCCCTGTTGCGAGACGTTCGCAGTCAGCTCCTCATAACAGGCCCGCGCCTCCGGGACCGGACCGCGCCGCGCCGGCAGCGCCGTCACCCGCAGCACGCGGATGTGGCCGCCGTGCGTGGCGAAGGTCAGGATGCTGCCGACGCGCACCGCCGCCGCCGCCTTGTCCACCGCCCGTCCGTCCAGCCGCAGATGCCCCGCCGTCGCCATCGCCTGCGCGACAGCGCGGCTGCGCACGATCCGCGCCCACCACAGGAAGCGGTCGAGCCGCATCCCGCCTTCAACCACCGGCAGCCCAGCGGGAAAGAGCGGCGAACGCGTTGTCGGACGACGGCGGCGCGGCGGCGCGCGCGGGTGGCCTGCCGCGCCAGGCCCAGCCCCCCTCCTCCCCGGCGGCGGGCTTCGCCGGGCGAAAGCCGAGTTCGGCCATCAGGCGGGCGATGGTGGCGTCCTGCAACCCCATCGAGGTGGCGAGCGCCGGATCGGGGATGAAGGGCTTGCGGCCGGCGCGCGCGTCGTGCGCCGCGCGGGCGAGGCGCTCGACGAGATCGACCCGCACCGCCTGCGCGCCGAGCGGCCGGAACCCCGCCGCCAGCGTTGCGCCGGGCGCGCCGCGCGGCAGTACCGTCGCGCCGGCGGGCGGCGCGGCGGGCGGATCGCCGCGCAGCGACACGAGCAGCCGCCGCCAGCCCGCCGCGCCGGGCTTGAGCAGCGCGGGCGCGAACAGGTCGAGCGCGCCGATCGTGACGCCCGCGTGGCGCAGCCGCTTGCGCTCGGGCGCGTCCAGCGCGTCGAGCGCGGCGCGCAGCGGCAGCCGTGGCGTCATGCCGCCGGCGGCTTCCAGCGCGCCCGCGACGACGCGCAGCGCCGGGGTGGCGTCATGGTCGCGCGCCAGGTCGGCGAGGCGGACGAGCGCGGGAACATGCGCCGCGAGCCGATCCGCCAGCCATCGCTCCAGCCGTGCCTGGATGGCGGCGCGCGCGGGCTTGTCGAGGACGTCGAGCGCGCGGTCGAGCTTGAGGCGCGGGCGGGCGAGCGAGGGGCCGGGGGTGAGGGTGGCGACGGTGTGGTTTTGCCACTCGATCGCGCGCGCCTCCGGTTCGGACGAAAGGCCGAGCTCCGCATCCCCCGCCGCCGCCAATGCCGTCGCCCGCCGCGCGCGTTCGCCGCCCAGCCGCTTCTCCGCCGCCGCCAGCAGTAACCTTTTGTCCCCCGCCCGCGCGTCGACCGCGACGGTGAAGCGAAAGCCGTCGAGGCGGCCGATCGGATGGTCCTCGACCAGCACCTCGCCGTCGGGTCCGATCACCACCGGCAGCGCGCTCGTGTCCGCGCCGATCTGGCGGATCAGCGCGGTGGTGCGCTTGTCGACGAAGCGCTGCGTCAGGCTGGCGTGGAGCGCGTCGGACAGCCGCTCCTCGATCGCCCGCGTCCGCTCGGCCCAATGCGCGGGCTCGGCGAGCCAGTCGGCGCGGTGGGCGATATACGCATAGGTACGCACCGCCGCGAGCCGTCCGGCCAGCGTCTCGACGTCGCCCGCGACGGTATCGAGCCGCGCGATTTCGTCGGCGAACCATTGGTGCGGCACATGCCCCGCCCCGTCGCCGAGCCAGCCGAACAGCCGCGAGACGAAGCGGGCATGGGCGTCGACCCCGACCTTGCGGAAATCGGGCAATCCCGCCGCCGCCCACAGCCGCGCGACCATCGCCGGCGAGCGCACCCGGTCGCGCACCCCCGCCTCGTCGGCGAGGCGCTTGAGCACGCCCAGGTCGACCGCCTGCGGCGCGGCGCGCAGCACCGGGCTGTCGGGCCGCCGCTCCAGCGAGGCGATCAGCGCGTCGACGCTGCTCAGGTCCGGCTCGCCGTCGCGCCAATAGAGGTGGTCGAGCCTCGGGAAGCGGTGCTCCTCGATTGCCAGCACTTCCTCCGGCCCGAACGCGCCCGGCCCCTCCTCGGTGATCGCGCCGAAGGTGCCGTCGCGCTGGTGCCGCCCGGCGCGCCCCGCGATCTGCGCCATCTCCGCGACCGTCAGCCGGCGCTGGCGGTGGCCGTCGAACTTGTGGAGCGAGGCGAAGGCGACGTGCTGCACGTCCATGTTCAGCCCCATGCCGATCGCGTCGGTCGCGACGAGATAGTCGACCTCGCCCGCCTGGAACATCGCCACCTGGGCGTTGCGGGTGCGGGGGCTGAGCGCGCCCATCACCACCGCCGCGCCGCCGCGCAGCCGCCGCAGCATCTCGGCGACCGCGTACACCTCCTCAGCCGAGAAGGCGACGATGGCGGAGCGGCGCGGCAGGCGGCTGATCTTCTTCGCGCCGACATAGCTCAGCGTCGAGAAGCGCGGCCGCGCGACGATCTCGGCGTCGGGGACGAGCGCGCGGATCATCGGCTTGAGCGCCGCCGAACCGAGGATCATCGTCTCCTCGCGCCCGCGGAAGCGCAGCAACCGGTCGGTGAAGACATGGCCGCGCTCCGGGTCCGCGCCGAGCTGCGCCTCGTCGAGCGCGACGAAGGCGACGTCGCGATCCGGCATACTTTCGGCGGTGCACAGGAACCAGCGCGCGCCCGGCGGGCAGATCTTCTCCTCGCCGGTGATGAGGGCGACTTCCTTCGGCCCCTTGATCGCGACGACGCGGTCGTAGACCTCGCGCGCGAGCAGGCGTAGCGGGAAACCGATGATGCCGCTCGAATGCGCGCCCATCCGCTCGATCGCGAGATGCGTCTTGCCCGTGTTGGTGGGCCCGAGCACCGCCGTGACGCGCGCGTTCATCGAGCTAACATCGTGGGTTCGGGGTGGAGGTGCAATGGCTTACATCGTCATGCCGGCCTTGTGCCGGCATCCACGCCCGAATTGAGCGAGTAACTCAGCCGCTGACTGCTGGGCCAGTCCCGCGGTGGACCCCGGCACAAGGCCGGGGTGACGATCCGCGGGACCATCCCGCCGCACGCCCCTCTCACTTCGGCGCAGCCCGTACGCGGTTGAATTGACCTTAACATCTTGACGTCACAACGCCTGCACCTGCGCCGGGGGGATCGGCGAGCGTAGCTGGTGGCGTACGGATGTTTCTGCGGAACGATGCGGGATTGGAGCTGGCCGGGGGCACCGTCGCGCGCTCGTTCGGCCGTGCCGCCCTGCCCCCGCCGCCGCCGCCGACCCGCTGGGAGACGCTGCGCGCCGAGACCGCGCGGATCGACTGGGTGCCAGATCTCGGTTGCGACATCGGGTCGAAGCAATGGTGGCGCGGCCTTGCCACCTGCGCGTTGCTCTGCGCGGGCACTTGGCTATTGCGCCCCGATCTCGGCCCGCTGGCCGGCGCCGCCCCCGCCCCGCTCGCCGCCGCGCAATGGGACGAGGCGCGCGCGCAGGCGATCGCGCCGCTCGCCTGGGGGGCGGGCACCGGCCGGCGGATGGCCGCCAACGACCTCGTCCGCCCGCTCGCCGACGCGCCCGAACGCCCGCGCATCGAGCTCGCCGCGACGCTGGGCGAGGGCGACGCCTTCACCAAGGTGCTGGTACGCGCCGGGGTCGGCCGCCCCGACGCCGACCGCGCCGCCGCGCTGGTGCGCCAGGCGGTGGCGCTCGACGACATCGCTTCGGGCACGCGGATCGCGCTGACGCTCGGCCGCCGCCCCAACAAGATGGTCGCGCGCCCGCTCGAAGCGCTGGAGATGCGCGCGCGCTTCGACCTCGCGGTGTCGCTGACCCGCACCGGAGACGCGCTGACGATCGAGCGCCATCCGATCGCGATCGACCATACGCCCTTGCGCATCCAGGGGCTGGTCGGCTCCTCGCTCTACCGCTCGGCGCGCGCCGCCGGCGTGCCCGCCAAGACGGTCGAGGCCTATATCCGCGCCATCGCCACCAAGGTCTCGATCGGCCGCGACATCACCGCGTCGGATCGCTTCGACATGGTCGTCGGCCGCGAACGCGCCGCCACCGGCGAGACGCGGCTCGGCGAGCTGCAGCTCGCCGCGATCGACCAGAACGGCCGCTCGCTCCAGCTCATCCGCTGGGCGGCCGACGGCGGCGACGAATGGTGGGACGCGCGCGGCCAGAACGAGCGGCGCGGCTTCATGGGAATGCCCGTCCAGGGGCATGTCACCTCCAGCTTCGGCTGGCGGATGCACCCGCTGCTGCACTTCGTGAAGCTCCACAAGGGCATCGACATCGGCGCACCCTGGGGCTCGCCGATCTATGCCGTACTCGACGGCATCGTCCAGGCGGCGGGGCGCGCGGGCGGCTATGGCAATTTCATCAAGCTCCAGCACGCGGGCAACATCGCGTCGGGCTATGGCCATATGTCGAGCTTCGCCGTGCGCGCCGGCGAGCGGGTGCGGCAAGGCCAGGTGATCGGCTATGTCGGCTCGACCGGCCTGTCGACGGGACCGCACCTGCATTGGGAGGTGTGGAAGAACGGCCAGGCGGTGAATCCGAAGTCGATCTCCTTCACCTCGATCGCGAGTCTGTCGGGCGCGGAGCTGAAGCGCTTCAAGGCGCGGGTGGCGGAATTGTTGGCCGTACGCCCGGCCGGGCTCGGCAACGCCGAGCTTCGAGGTCACGGGATGTAGTCCCATGACGGCCGTTCGGGGAAGCGGTCGATTTCGCTGTCCTACACGCAGCGACCGGTGCCAGCGTCACCGCGCTCTTTGACATTCTTCCGACGTCATCCCGGCCTTGTGCCGGGATCCACGCCCGGATGCATCCAACGATAGGAAATTGCCCACGCGGCATGACAGGCACGGGCGTGATGCCGCGACGAGCCCGGCATGACGAAAGGCGTTCACGCCTCAACTTAGCCTAAACTTCAGCACGACCCGACGACGCCCCGCCCGTCACCCCGGCCTCGTGCCGGGGTCCACCGACGTATCCGTCATACCGTCGGCATTGCTCGGGCGGCCCGGTGAAGCGGGCGTGGATGCCGCCACGAGGCCGGTACGACAAGCCAGGCGATTACGCCTCAACTTAGCCTAAACTTCCGCGCGGCACCGTGCAGATAAAGCGATTGGGCGGCAACTTAGACAACTTCCGGGGCTCGACGACGGCAAAGCCGCCCGCCGGCCGGGCAAGCAGCGGCGCCTGACGGCACATCGGCGCGGGCGTGGCCGCGCCTGCTACTTGCCCTGCGCTCGCCACTTCTGGATCGTCCGCTGGATGATGCCGTCCTCGCCGCCGGTGTCCTTCCAGAGCTGCGAGAAGAGCGGGTCGCCCGAGGCCGGGCGCTTGTGGTCGTCGAGCGCGTCGAAGGCGACGCGGACCGGGATGGTGACGCCCTCGCCGCAGATGATGCACTCGCGGTTGCGCAGCGCCGGGATCGAATCGAGGAAGCCGCGCGCGCCTTCGGGCATCGCCGCGCGGACGAAGTTCTGGTCGCGATCGTTGTTCAGCCGCATCGCGATGATCGTGCCGCATTGCGACAGCACGCCCTCGGCCAGATCCGACGGCCGCTGCGTGATCAGCCCCAGCGACACGCCGTACTTGCGGCCTTCCTTGGCGATCCGGCTGAGGATGCGGCCGACCGAGCTGGTCGTCTCGTTGCCGGCGGGGATGTAGCGGTGCGCCTCCTCGCAGACGAGCAGGATCGGCCGCTGCGGCTCGTTGCGCGACCAGATCGCATAATCGAAGGTCATCCGTGCCAGCACCGCGACGACGACGGCGGTGATGTCCGACGGCACGCCCGAGACGTCGATGATCGAGATCGGCTTGCCCTCGCCCGGCATCCGGAAGATGCGCTGGAGGAAGTTCGCCATCGTGTCGGCGACCAGCATTCCCGAGAACATGAAGCCGTAGCGCGGGTCGGCCTTGATCTCCTCGATCTTGGTCTTGAGGCGCAGATAGGGCGCGGTGTCGCCGGCCCGGTCCATCTTGCCCATTTCGAGCTGGATGAGGTTGGTCAGCTCGGACAACAGGTACGGGACGGGGGCGTCGACCGTCAGCTTGGTGATCTCCTGCCCCATCCGGCTCTTGCCGCGCGCCATCAGCAGGCATTTGGCGAGGATGTCGGCGTCGATCTGCCGCTCCGATCCCGACGTGGTCAGGAACACCTCGCAATGTTCCTCGAAGTTCATCAGCCAGTACGGCATCTGCAGATTGCCGACGTCGTAGATCGCGCCATTGCCCTTGAACGCCGCGCCATATTCGCCGTGCGGATCGATCATCACGATATGGCCCTGCGGCGCGAGCTCGCAGATGCGGTGGAGGATGAGCGCGGCGCTCGTCGACTTGCCCGTGCCGGTCGAGCCGACCAGCGCGAAATGCTTCCCGAGCATCGCGTCGATATACAGCGCGCCGCGGATGTCGCGGGTCGGATAGACGGTGCCGATGCCGATATGCGCGCGGTCGTCGGCGGCATAGACCTGCTTCAGGTCGGCGGTGGTGATCGCGAACACCTCGCCGCCCGGCGACGGATAGCGGGTGACGCCGCGGCGGAAGCTGTAGAGCTTGCCCGTCAGCCGCTCCTCGTCGCCTTCGCCCAGGAAATCGATGTCGGCGACGATCTGCGTGCCCGTCGTGTCGCGCAGCTCCATCGAGCGGACGTTGGCGACGATCCACGCCGAGCCGACGCGCATCTTGATCTGGCAGCCGACCTGGCCGGCGTTCGCCGCGACCGGATCGGGGTCGCTCGCCGCCGCCTCCAGCACCGCGCGGTCGAACAGCACGCGGCTCGACGAGCCCGCGATCGACAGCACGACGCCGATCGGCGCGGCCCCCGATCCTCGCCGGAGCGCGACCGCCGCGGCGGGATCGAAGCTGGAGAAGCGCGGCATTTCGGTCATCGGCGGACACGGTCCCGGTCGTTCAGCCGCCCGTCCTAGCTGCCGGGAGTAAAGATCGAGTGAGCATTACCCCCGCCGCGCGGCCCATCCCGCCGCCCAGCCGAGCAATACCGACAGCGCGACGGCGGTCAGGCCGTAGAGGATCGACGAGCGATCGGCGGCGCGCGCGACGAAGCGCTCGAACCCGGCCTTCTGGATGTCGACGCCGGTCGTCGCCGCCGCCAGCACGCGGCCGTCGCGGATCAGGAAGGTCTCAGCGGTGAAGCGCCCGACCGGCACGCGCGCCGGGATGGCGACGTGGGCGCGGTAGAGGACGTCGCCGGTGATCCCGACCGCATGGGCATCGGCGTAATAGAGGCCGGCGCGGCGCTTGAGGTCGACCAGCCCCCGCTGGAAGCGTTCCTGCTCGTCGGCGGCGGCGCTGGAGGCGGGCGAGAGCTGGAGGCTGTCGAGCCCGAGCTCGTAGATCGCGCGGGTGCGGTCGTCGACGATGCGGTCGATCGGCCGCGACGAGGCGATCGCGTAGAAGCTGGGCGCGGAGCGGTAGCGCAGGCGGTCGGCGTTGATCCAGATGCCGGCGACCCGCTCCTTCTCGCGCACCAGCACCGATTGCGTCGGTCCCTTGACGACGACGACGATGTCGACCGGATGCTCGCCGCGGGGCAGCCGCCCGCCGGGGTAGAGGATCGCGCCGAACAGCAGCAGGTCGGCGCCGACGAAGCTGTAGACGATGCGCACCGTCCGCTGCGACACGTCGGGGACGAGGACGGGCTTCGGCCCGGGCCCGTTCTGGGCAGTGAGCAGCAGCAGTCCGGCCGCGGCGAGCCGCCTCACGCCAGCTCGACCGAATAGATCTCGGCGGGCCGCCACACCAGCCCGAGCAGGATCCGCGCCGCCACCGCCAGCACGATGACCGCGAGCGCGAGGCGCAGCCATTCGGGCTTCATCCGCCCCGCGATCCGCACGCCCACCTGCGCGCCGACCACCGAGCCGATCAGCAGCAGCCCGGCCAGCACGATGTCGACCGCCTTGGTGGTGGTGGCGTGGATCATCGTCGCCGCCGCCGTGACGAACAGGATCTGGAACAGGCTCGTCCCCACCACCGCGCCCGTCGCCATGCCGAGCAGATAGATCATCGCCGGCACCAGGATGAAGCCGCCGCCGATGCCGAGCATCACGGTCAGCACGCCCGTCGCGAAGCCGAGCAGCAGCGGCGCGAGCGGCGAGATGTAGAGGCCCGAACGGTAGAAACGGGTCCTGAGCGGCAGTGCGGCGACGAGCGGGTGATGCCGCCGCTTCATCGGCCGTGCCGCCTCGCCCCGGCGCGCGAGACCGATCGCCTGGAGCGATTCCTTGGCCATGAACCCGCCGACCGAGCCGAGCAGCAGGACATAGATGACCGCGATCACCGTATCGAGCTGCCCGGCCGCCTGGAGCAGCCGGAATACCCACGCCCCGGCGAGCGACCCGATCACGCCGCCCGCGACCAGCACCCCGCCCATCTTGAAGTCCACCCCGCCGCGCCGCCAGTGCGCGAATACGCCCGACACGCTGGCGCCCGTCACCTGGCTCGCGGCGGAGGCGGCGGCGACGGTCGGCGGGATGCCGTAGACGATGAGGAGCGGCGTCGTCAGAAACCCGCCGCCGACCCCGAACATCCCCGACAGCAGCCCGACGCCGCCCCCGAGCAGCACGATCACGATGGCGTTGACCGACAGGTTGGCGATGGGGAGGTACAGGTCCACGCGCCGACCGTTACCCCGCCGGGCGCGCCGGGGCTAGAAGCTGCCGCCCAGCGTCAGCGCCGGGCCGGACCCGGGGCGGGCGTGGCCGGCGACGCGGACGCGATAGTCGAGCTGCACGCGCAGGGTCGCGCCGCCGGTGGGCGCGACGACGGCGACCGCAGGACCGAGGTCGAACCGCGCGACCCGCCGCTGCGCCGCACCCCACGCACCGCCGCCGAGCTCCACCCGCACCCCGCCATGGTGCAGAACCGGCCGCACGATCACCGCGGCGGCGTCGATGAAGCCGCCTCGCCGCCACACCGCGCCGCCCTGCGCATAAGCATCCAACCGTGCCCGACCCGGCAATGCCGCGGCGCCGCCGGCTATCATGGTGACCGCCGGGCGTGCGGCCCCCGTGTCGAGAGCGACCCGTTCCTCGATCAACAGGTGGATCGGCAGCGTGGTCGGCCGCAGATCGACGCCGACGCCGAGTTCCGCGCCGCCTCGGCGCAAGGGCGCGGACACGCGAGCCGACAGCGCTGTGCGCCGGTGCGCGTCCAAGGCATAGATGACCCGCGCCCCGCCTTGCGCCCCGCCGAGCTGGCCGAATGCCAGATCATCGCCACCGCTCGGCCGCCCCACCAACCAGATGTCGCCGGACAGTCGTGAACGGCGGGTCGGCGCGGGGACCAGCGGCGGACTGGCCGCCGCCTGTACAGACGGAATGCTGCCGGCTGGCGGCGGGCTGTCGGGCGTCGGCTCCCGGTCGACGTCCGTTGCACTCGACGCCAGCGGCACGGGCATGGCGAGCGGGACCGGCGGCAGCCGCCTGAAACGCCGCGCAGCGGGTATCATCGGCTCCTCCGCCTCCGGTGCAATGCCAAGGTTGGTCGCGCTCACTCTCGGGACGCCGTCATAGGCCGGTCGGGCCGTCGGAACGGGCACCGTGGCGGGAATGGCGACGACAGCCGGATGCGGGGCATCCGCCGGCCAGAGCATCGCCATCCGCAGGCCTGTCCACCCCGCCAGGATGCCGCCCAGGAACCACAGGGGACGGCCGCGCATGAGGTCAGCCGTCCGCCAGCTCGGGAAACTGGTGCGCGGTCTTGTGCCAGACCGGCGCAGCCCCTCGCAACAGCCGCAGGTAGGCGATCAGGGCGCGTGGGGCAGCCATCAGGTCGACGGCGATGCCGACCACGAAGCGCACCGGCGAGACGATCGCCTCGCGCCAGCCATAGGCGCGGGCGGTGAACGTCGCGCGCATCATCAATCGCCACGCCAGCAACGCGGAATTGACGAGGAGCAGCGCGTCGATGCCGTCCGGCAGGTACGGTGCCGACGTGTCGCCCAACCAATGGGCGACGCCGGCGGTGCCCCACGCGATCATCGCCAGATAGGCGGTCGCGAGCACCAGCATCGCCAGCGGCGCGCGGCGATCGCGCAGGCGCATCCAGTGATCGCCCAGTGCCCGCGGTCGCCCCCAGCCGGTCCGGTCCCAACCGGCGAGTGCGATGCCCGTCATCCAGCGGGCCTTTTGACGCACGGCGGCGTTGAGCTCGGTCGGGAAGCTCGCCCGCACGGCGACCAGTTCGCCGTCCTCGTCCTTGACGCGCGCGAAGCAGCCGCGCGACCCATATTGCGCCAGGGTCAGGCCCAGCTCGTAATCCTCGGTCAGGCTGTTGGCATCGAACGGCTCGCCGCCGCGCCGCGCCGCCGACAGCGCGAGCTGCGCGGTCGTGATCGCGAAGCCGGTGCCCGCCAGCGGCAGCGCCGCGCCGATCGCGGAACGGACGACCAGCCCCTTGGTGTGGCTTTCCGCGAACTCGTCGCTGTAGTGCCCGGACAATAGCGGCGACCCTCGCGCGACGATCGGCAGGACCGGCAATTGCACGACATCGTGCGCGGTCAGCAGCGAGGCGAACACCCGCAGCTCGTCCGGATGGACGACATCCTCGGCGTCATGGACGACGACCGCGTCGGCGGCCCAGTCGCTTTCCCGCAGGCCGCGCCAAAGGGCGTTCAGATTGGCGGCTTTGGTGGTCGGACCCGGCCGGTCGCCGATGACAAGGTGTATGCGGTCGTCCGCGACAGCCCGAACCGCGCCGATCGTCGGGGCGTCATTGGGATAGCAGCCGACGAAGATGCGATAATCCGCGCCGCCGAGCCGCCCCAGCGCGGTGCGCAGCATCGAACCGATGACGTCCGCCTCGTCCCAGGCGGGCACGAGTATCGCGAAGCGCATCGGCGCGGCCGGAGCCAATGTAGCGACCGTCAGCCGCCGCCGGCGACGGAATGCCCGCAGTACGACGTAGCAGCCGTCGACCAGCAGGTCGTCGAGCCCGCCAATCAGCAGCCCGACCGCGGCGAACAGCGTCAGCTCCCGCGCGACCACATCCAGCCAGTTCAGCGCGCTCAACTCTATTGCCCCCCGGCGACCCTTCCCGTCAGCATTGCCCATCCTTTCCCCCTGCGCAATCCCGCTGGCGTCCCATCCCGGGCCGGCCTAGCTTGAGCCGAAGGAGAGCGCGCGATGGTGGCGAAGTGGCGGTTGGCGGTGCTGGCACTCGCGGTCGCGCCGGTGGCGGCGCTCGGCGACAACAGCCCCCGGATCGTCTTCGCGCAGCCCGGTGTCGGCAACGGCGCGATCGAGCGCTTCACCGTCCGTTTCAGCCAGGCCATGGTGCCGCTCGGCGACCCGCGGTCGACAGCGCCGATGACCACATCCTGCACCGGACAGGGCCGCTGGGTCGATCAGCAGACCTGGGTGTTCGAGTTCGCGAGCCCGCTCGCGGGCGGCGCGCAGTGCAAGTTCGACACCGCGCCCAAGCTCCGCAGCGTCGCGGGCTATGACCTGGCGGGGCAGGCAAGCTTCACCGTCGACGCCGGCGGTCCCGTCGCGCGGGCGGTGATGCCCGACACCGACGGTGACGAGATCGAGGAGGATCAGACCTTCCTCGTCGCCGCCAACATGGCCGCGACCCGCGCGTCGGTCGCGGCCAACGCCTATTGCGCGGTAGACGGGGTGGGGGAGAAGATTCCGGTCGACCTGCTCGCGCCCGATCTGCCCGGCAAGCTGCTCGCGGCGATGAAGACGGATCGCTGGCCGGTGCGCTCTTTCCTGGAGAATGCCGGCCTGCCGTCCGACCTTCCGGCCACCACCGCCGACCGGACGAAGATGACCGCTAACCTGATCGCGCTGAAGTGCCGCCGGCCGCTGCCGCCGGGGCGCGACATGGCGCTGGTGTGGGGCGCGAACATCGCCGGCGCGGGGGGCAAGACGGCGGGGGCGGACCAGCGCTTCGACTATACCGTCCGCAAGCCCTTCGCGGCGCGCTTCGAATGTGCCCGTGTCAATCAGGCGGCGGGGTGCAGTCCGGTCGAGAAGGCATGGGTCCGCTTCACCGCCGATATCACCATGGCGCAGGCGGCGGCGATCCGCATCGCGCTGCCGGACGGCAAGGAGCTGAAACCGACTTTCTCCAAGGACGAACAGAAAAAGCCGACGATCAGCGACATCGGCTTCGCCTCGCCCTTGCCCTTCGCGACCGAGGCCAAACTGGTGCTGCCGGCGGACATCAGGGACGAAAGCGGGCGGGTGCTGACCAACGCCGAGCGTTTCCCGCTGGCGATCCGTTTCGATCGGGCGCCGCCGCTGGTGAAGTTCGCCGCCGGCTTCGGTATCCTCGAAGCGCGCGAGGGCGGGGTGCTGCCGGTCACGGTGCGCAACGTCGAACCGGCGTTGCAGGGCCACAACCTTACTCTCGCGGGTCAAACTATGCGGGTGGATGGGGCCGATGGCGAGGTCGCCCGGTGGCTGCGCACCGTCGCCGACAGCGAGGAGGAGAAGAGCGAGGAGATCAAGCACGGCGACGAGGTGGTCGGGCAGATCAACCACACCCGCGACACCCCGGTGCTCGACGCTAGCCAGGGGGCGGGGCTGAACGTGCCGCTGCCGGGCAAGGGCCGCGATTTCGAGGTGGTCGGCATCAATCTCGCCAAGCCGGGCTTCTACGTCGTCGAGCTCGCCAGCCCCGCGCTCGGCCGCGCGCTGCTCGGCCGCGCCGTGCCACGGTACGTCGCGACCACGGCGCTGGTCACCAACATGGCGGTGCATTTCAAATGGGGCCGCGAGCGGAGCCTGGCCTGGGTGACGTCGCTGGACACGGGCAAGCCCGTGGCCGGCGCGCAGGTGCGGATCACCGATAGCTGCGACGGCCATGTGCTGGCGCACGGGATCACCGACCGCTCGGGCGGCGTGCTCGCGCCGGCGGGGCTGCCCGAGCCGTCAAGCTATGGAAACTGCAAATACGGCACCTCGCCGCTGATGGTGTCCGCGCGAGCGGGCGACGACTTTTCGTTCACGCTGACGAGCTGGAGCGAGGGCATCCAGCCCTACGATTTCGACCTGCCCTATGGCTATTCGGCCCAAGGCGACACGCTGCACACGATCTTCGACCGCGCGCTCGTGCGGCAAGGGGAGACGGTGCACATGAAGCATCTGCTGCGGCGTCAGGTCGGGGCGGGATTCGTCATTCCGGCGGGGTTCAGCGGCACGTTGAAGCTGTCGCATCGCGGCTCCGACACCTCCTTCGAGCTGCCGCTGACGGTGGGCAAGGACGGTGTGGGCGAAACCATGTGGAACGTGCCGGCGGGCGCGCCGATGGGCGACTACGATTTGTCGGTCGAAACGCCCGACGAGCGCAAGATCGAGGTCGGGCAGTCGGTGCGCGTCGACGAGTACAAGCTGCCGACGATGCGCGCGACCGTGACCGGACCGAAAGCGGCGGCGGTAAGTCCGAAACAGCTCCCGCTCGACCTGTTCGCGGGCTATCTGTCGGGCGGCGGCGCGTCGAACCTGCCGGTCGACGTCCGCGTCGGCTGGTTCGCGCACGAGGCGGTGCCGGACGGCTATGAGGGCTATGCGTTCGGCGGCGCGGAGGTGGTCGAGGGCGTCAAGCCGCTCAATAACGACACCGACGACCAGCCGACGCCGCTGCCGCCGACCCAGACGCTGCCCGCGACGCTCGGCGGTGACGGTTCGGCGCGGCAGACGGTCGATGTGCCGGCGCTCGACCGGCTCGCCGACATGCAGATCGAGATGGATTATCAGGACGCCAATGGCGAGACGCTGACGGCGTCGAAGACCATCCCGATCTTCCCTTCGGCGGTACAGCTCGGCCTGAAGACCGACGGCTGGCTGATGAAGCAGGACGATCTGCGCCTGCGCTTCGTCGCGCTCGACGTGGATGGCAAGCCGATCAAGGGGCAGGGGATCGAGGTCGCGCTCTACAGCCGCCAGATCCTGACCGCGCGGCGGCGACTGATCGGCGGCTTCTACGCGTACGACAACCAGATGAAGACGGCCAAGCTGGCCGCGTCGTGTAGCGCGACGACCGACGCGCAGGGGCTGGCGCAATGCGCGGTCGATCCGGGCGTGTCGGGAGAGGTCTATGCTGTGGCGACGACCACCGATCGTGACGGCAATGTCGCGCGCGCGGTGAAGTCGGTGTGGCTGGCGGGCGACGACGACTGGTGGTTCGGCGGCGATAACGGCGACCGGATGGACGTCGTTCCCGAACAGACCGCCTACAAGGCGGGCGAGACCGCGCGCTTCCAGGTGCGGATGCCCTTCCGCCATGCGACCGCGCTGGTCACCGTCGAGCGCGAGGGCGTGCTGACGAGCTTCGTCACCGAGCTCGACGGCACCGATCCGGTGGTCGAGGTGGCGATGCCGGGCAGCTATGCTCCCGACGTGTTCGTGTCGGTGCTGGCGGTGCGCGGCCGGATTGAGGACAGCTGGGGCGGTTGGCTGCACCGGCTGGGCGAGAAGATCGGCCTGCTGGCGAAGCGCGAGCCCGCGCCCGCCCCGACCGCGCTCGTCGACCTCGCCAAGCCCGCCTATCGCCTCGGTGTCGCCAAGGTGAAGGTCGGCTGGGAGGCGCACCAATTGCAGGTCGCCGTACGGCCTGACCGCAGGGCGTCGGTCGCCCCTTACCCCGGGTCGTCTAGTGGGTCTGCGCCCGCGACTTACTCGCCGCGTGAAACGGCGCAGGTCGTTATCCAGGTGCGCGGTCCCGACGGCAAGCCGGCGCAATCTGCAGATGTCGCCTTCGCCGCGGTCGACGAGGCGCTGTTGCAGCTAGCGCCAAATCAGAGCTGGGACGTGCTGACCGCGATGATGGGCGAACGGCCGCTGTCGGTCCTGACCTCGACCGCGCAGATGCAGGTGGTCGGCAAGCGCCATTACGGCAAGAAGGCGGTCGAGGCCGGCGGCGACGGCGGCGGGACGGACCAGACCGCGCTCAACCGCGAGAACTTCCAGCCGGTGCTGTTGTGGCGCGGCCATGTCGCGCTCGATGCGCAGGGTCGCGCGCGGGTGCCGGTGCCGCTGTCGGATGCCTTGTCGTCGTTCAAGCTCGTCGCGATCGCGACCGACGGCGCGGATCGGTTCGGGACGGGATCGGCGGACATCCGCACCGCGCAGGACCTGCAGCTCTTCGCCGGCCTGCCGCCGCTGGTGCGGCAGGGCGACTGGTACGCCGCCGGCTTTACGCTGCGGAACGGCTCGTCGCGGCCGATGACCGTAACCGCCAGCGTCGACGTCTTCCCGCGCATCGCGACCGGCAAGCCGCTGACCGTCACCATCCCGGCGGGCGGGGCGGCGCCGATCGGCTGGAACCTGACCGCGCCGGCCACCGTCTCCAGCTTGCGCTGGCAGGTATCGGCGCGGGCGGCGGACGGCAAGGCGGCGGATCGGCTGACGGTGACGCAGAACGTCGTGCCCGCCGTGCCGGTCGAGACCTGGGCGGCGACGCTGGCGCGGGTCGACGGGACGCCGATCCCGGTCGCGCCGCCGATGGGGGCGATCCCAGGCCGCGGCTCGGTCGATGTGCAGCTGTCCGACACGCTCGCGCCGCCGCTCGCCGGGGTGCGCGAGTTCATGGCGCGCTATCCATACACCTGCTTCGAGCAGCAATTATCGCGCATCGTCGCGCTCGACGATCGGTCGGGCTGGGAGGCGCTGGCACAATCGATCCCGACCTATCAGGCGTCGGACGGCCTGCTCCGCTATTGGCCGAGCACGTCGTTGGAGGGATCGGAATCGCTCACTTCCTATGCGCTGGCGATGACCTCGGCGGCGGGGCTGCCGATCCCCGAGGCGTCTCGGCTGAGGATGATCGAGGGGCTGAAGGCGGTGCTCGACGGGCGGGTGCGGCACGAGACCTATGGCGACATCCGCGTCCGTCGGCTCGCCGCCTTCACCGCGCTCGCCGGGGCCGGCGCGGCGACGCCCGCCATGGTCGGGCAGATCGGCCTGACCCCGCGCGAGATGCCGACCGCGTTCCTGGCCGACTATCTGCTCGCGCTCGACAAGGTGCCACTGGCGAACGGCGCGCAGATCAAGGGCGCGGTCGAGAACGAACTGCGGAGCCGGCTGGTCTATGAGGGGACGCGGCTCGACCTGTCCGACAGCAAGAACCAGATCTGGTGGATGATGTCGTCGAGCGACGAGGCGGCGGCCAAGGCGCTGCTCGCAACGCTGGGACGGCCGGGGTGGCAGGACGATTCGGGGCGGATGATGCTCGGCGTCGCGATGCGCCAGCTTCACGGGCGGTGGGACACGACAACGGCGAATGCCTGGGGGACCATCGCGGTGAGCAGGTTCGCAAAGCTGTATCCGGCGACGGCGGTAACGGGGACGACGACGCTGGCGCTGGGCGGGCAGACGATGGTCAAGGGCTGGCCGCTGCCGCTGCCGGCACGGCTCGCCTCCTTCGCGCTGCCGGCGCGGGGGATGCCGCTGATGCTGAGCCAGGCGGGCGGCCAGGGTCCGTGGGCGACGGTGTCGGTGAAGGCGGCCGTACCGCTCACGCAGCCGTTGTTCGCGGGCTACAAGCTGAGCCGCAAGGTCGAGGTGGTGAAGGCGCGCAATCCCGGCCGGCTGACGCGCGGCGACGTGCTGCGCGTCGTGCTGACGGTCGACGCCTCGGCCGAGCGCAACTGGGTGGTGGTCAACGATCCGGTGCCGGCCGGGGCGACGATCGTCGGCGATCTCGGCGGCCAGTCGAAACTGCTGCGCCAGGGCGAGGACAATCCGGGCGAGCGGTTCGGCGCACTGATCGGCGGCAAGGCGTACGAGATCGATGTCGGCGCGCAGCCCGCCTATGTCGAGCGCGGCCGCGATGCGTGGCGGGGCTATTTCGCCTGGGTGCCGGCGGGGCGGTTCGTGGTGTCGTACACGCTGCGGCTCAACAATCCGGGGCGGTTCAGCCTGCCGCCGAGCAGGGTCGAGGCGATGTACTCGCCCGAGATCAGGGCACAGGTGCCCAATGCGCCGGTGGAGGTGGGGCCGCGGTGATGTCCGTCCGCCGGGGAGCGCAGATCGCCGCGGCGCTACTGCTGCTCCTCGTCGCCGCGTTGAGCATTCTCACCGCACCGCCCGCGATGCCGCCCTATGCCGTGGTGCGCGGCGCATGGCGGCCATCCGAGGCGTGGCTGTACGATCGCAACGGCGTTCTGCTCGATTCGTCGCGGGTCGACTTTGCGCGGCGGCGGCTGGCGTGGACGCCGCTCGACGCCGTCGCGCCGGTGGTGCGCGCGACGGTGCTGGCGGCGGAGGACCATCGCTTTCGCGCGCATGGTGGGGTCGACTGGCTGGCGCTGACCGGCGCGGCGCGCGATCGGTTCGAGGGCAGGCAGGGACGCGGCGCGAGCACGCTGACGATGCAGGTTGCGGGGTTCCTTTCGCCCGTGCTGGCGCGGCCGGGCGCGCGCGGCTGGCTCGACAAGGCGCGGCAGATGCGCGCGGCCTGGGCGCTGGAGCGGGGCTGGTCGAAGGATCAGATCCTGGAGGCGTACCTCAATCTCGCTGGATTTCGCGGTGAGGCGCAGGGGATCGGCGCGGCGGCGCTGGGGCTGTTCGGCAAGACGCCCGACGGGCTGGCGCGCGACGATGCGCTGCTGCTCGCGGCGCTGCTTCCCGACCCGCAAGCGGCGGCGGGCGCGGTCGCGCGGCGGGCCTGCCTGCTGTCGCACGACCGTGACTGCGGGCGCTTTCCGGCCGAGGCGGCGTCGATGCTCGGGCCGGCGCGGTCGCTCCAGCTCGACCCGGGGCTGACGCCGCACCTCGCCGACCGGCTGCTGACCAAGCCTGGCGTACGCATCACGGCGACGCTCGACGCGGGCGTGCAGCGGCTGGCGATCGCCGCGCTCAGGCGGCAGTTGCAGGGCTTGGGCGGGACGCGGGCGCGCGATGGGGCGGTGGTCGTGGTCGACAATGCCTCCGGCGACGTTCTCGCTTACGTCGGCGGCATCGGCGCCGCGTCGACCGCGCCGGCGGTGGACGGCGCAAACAGCTATCGCCAGGCGGGGTCGACGCTCAAGCCCTTCCTATACGCGCAGGCGATCGAGCGGGGGTATCTGACGCCGGCCTCGATCCTCGACGATTCGCCGGTGCAGCTCGACACCGCCTCGGGGCTGTACGTGCCGCAGAATTACGACCGGGGGTTCAAGGGGCCGGTGTCGGCGCGCACCGCGCTGGCGGGGTCGCTCAACGTGCCGGCGGTCAGGACTTTGCTGCTGGTCGGCGTCGAGCCGTTCCGCGACCGGCTATGGGATCTGGGCTATCGCGGGCTGGTCGAGGACGGGGCTTATTACGGCTACAGCCTCGCGCTCGGGTCGGCGGAGGTGACGCTGCTGGAGCAGGTCGCGGGCTATCGGGCGCTGGCGATGGGGGGACGCTGGTCGCCGTTGCGGCTGACCGCCGATGCGCCGCGTGCGGCGGACCGGACGATCACGACACCGGCGGCGGCGTGGCTCGTCGGCGACATCATCGCCGACCCGAATGCGCGCGCCGCCACCTTCGGGCTGGATTCGGCGCTGCGGCTGCCGTTCTGGGCAGCGGTCAAGACGGGGACGTCGAAGGCGATGCGCGACAATTGGTGCATCGGCTACACGCGGCGCTTCACCGTCGGCGTGTGGGTGGGCAACGCCGAGGGCGATCCGATGCGCGCGGTGTCGGGGACGAGCGGCGCGGCGCCGGTGTGGCGCGACGTCATGACCGCGCTGGAGGCGGGGCACGCAGATGCGGAGCCGCCGCCGCCGGCGGGGCTGGAGCGGCGGGCGATCCGTTTCGCCGACGCGACCGAACAGCCCCGGCGGGAATGGTTCCTGAAGGGCTCGGGACAGGCGCTGGTCGCCGCCGTGCCCGATGCCGCGCGGCGGCCGCGCATCGTCAATCCGGTGGCGGGCAGCGTCTATGCGTTCGACCCCGACATCCCGCACGACCGCCAGCGGCTGACCGTCGCCGTCACCGGCGCGGCGGCGGCGCACCGGCTGCTGCTCGATCGCTGGGATCTGGGGCCCGCCAACGGCACGCCGCTGGCGCTACCCGCGCCAGGCGCGCATCGGCTGCGGCTGGTCGACGTCGCCGGGAAGGTGGTGGACCAGGTTCTCTTCACCGTCCGCTGAGATCGGCCGGCCTTGCCTGTCTTGCGCCCGGCGTCGCTGCGCGCGTGCAGCCTACGGCTCGTCCCTGCCGCCGCCACCGCCACCGGGGCCACCCGAACCCGGCGCGCCGACCGCGCCGATGTTGCCGAACAGATCCTCGAAGAAGCCGCGCTTCTTGCCCAGCGTCGGCGTCGTCTTGCCATACGGATTGACCGACGCGATCTGCTGGATGCCGCCGCGGCGGATGGCGGAAACCGTGCCCCTGGCGTCGAAGCTGACCTGGAGCGTGAGCTGCGCCGACGGGGCGGGATTGCGGAAGGCGAGGTTGTGGGTGTCGCGCGCGACGTAATACCAGTCGCGGTCGTTGAACTGGCCGCCGATCGACGGCTTGCCCAGCGTCGCCAGCACCGAGTCGCGATTGTCGACGCCGGGCTGGACCGAGTTCACCAGGTCGACGTCGACGATATAGCCCTGATGCTGGCGCAGCGGCACGCAGCCGCCCGCCGCCAGACCGGCGAGGAGCATGGCGACCGCCAGGCGAGGGAGGGTGGGCTTCATAACGACGAACTCCGAACGCGGCCGCGCGATTGCAATGGCGGGCCGGCGCTTCGATATGCCAGCCGGCGCGCACGGGCAAGGAAGGATCAGGTTTGGGCTGGCTGGCGAGGTTGCGGGGCGGGCGGCGCGAGGAGGCGCTCGCGCTGTACCAGGCGGTGGTGGCGCGGGGGCGGGAGCAGCATTGGTATGTCGCGGGCGGCGTCCCCGACACGATCGACGGCCGCTTCGACATGATCGCCGTCGTACTGGCGACGGTGCTGCTGCGGCTGGAGGAGGAGCCGGCGGGCGCGGAGCCGGCGGCGCGGCTGACCGAGCGGTTCGTCGACGACATGGACGGCCAGCTTCGCGAGGAAGGCATCGGCGACGTCGTCGTCGGCAAGCATATCGGCCGGATGATGGCGATGCTGGGCGGGCGGCTCGGCGCGTATCGCGACGGCTGGACAGCCGGCGACATCGGCCCGGCGCTGGTCCGCAATCTGTATCGCGGGGCGTCGCCGGATGCGGCGGCGGTGGCGCATGTGGTGGAAGCGCTGGGCGCGTTGCGGAACGGTCTCACGGCCGTGCCGGTGACCGCGCTGGCCGAAGGCGCGCTGCCGTGACGCCCGAGTTCAGCCGGCCCGAACGGCTCGACACGATCGGCGGCGAGGCGCGCGCGGTGCGGATCGGCGCCGACGACGGCGAGCGTGCGGCGGTGGCGCGACGCTTCGGCCTGCTCGCGATCGCGGCGCTCGACGCCGAGCTGACGATCCGGCGCGAGGGCACGGACGTGCTCGTCGCGGGCCGGGTGACGGCGACGGTGACGCAGGCCTGTTCGGTGACGGGCGAGCCGCTGCCGGCGGCGATCGACGAGCCCGTCGCGCTGCGCTTCGTCGCCGAGCCGGCGGTGGGCGAGGAGATCGAGCTGGACGCCGACGCGCTCGACACGCTGCCGATCGAGGGCGGCGCGATCGACCTGGGCGAGGCGGCGGCGGAGACGCTGGCACTGGCGCTCGACCCCTTCCCGCGCGGCCCGGGCGCGGCGGACGTGCTCGCCACGGTCAAGGCGCTGGGCGACGGCGGCGCCTTCGGCGCGCTGACGGCGCTCAGGGACAAGCTGAACGGCTAGGGTCCAAACTCCATCAAGACAGGGTCATGACGGAGCCGATTTTGGTGCCAGGCAAGGCGCAAGGAGGGAGCGATGCTCTGGCATCGTGACCGACGCGCAACGCAGCCTGGCGCTAAAATCGGCCCGCCGCTTTGCGGTCGCCCGGAGAAGCCCGCCGAGCGGCGTCGCTTGCTGGCGCGTGGCGCTGCCACGCGACGGCGCTGCGCTCCTTGTCGGTGGCCTTCTCCGGGCGATCATGATCCCTGTCCTGACGGGGTTTGGACCCTAGAGCGGGGACAGCGGCCCCGGGCGGAGCCGGTTGGCGAGGTGCGCGCGGCGGGCGGCGAAGCGGTCGCCGCTCGATTGCCACAGCAGCGCGCGCTGGGCCTCGGCGGCGGTGGCGACCTCGGTGACGCTGATGACGGTGTCTTCGAGCACCTGACGACGCTCGGCCGGCGACGCGGCGCGGCAGCGGGCGAGGCCGTCGGCGATCAGCTCGGGCACGCGCTTCTCGACCAGCACCTGCAGCTCGGCGGTATCGGGCCGATAGCCCTGCACCTCGGCGAGCAGCAGGAAGTCGGCGCACCGCCGTTCGGCCTCGGTCAGCGACCGCTTCGCCAATGGCGCGGCGCGGCGGAGCGCCTCCCAGGGCGACGAGGCGGGGCCGGCGGGGGCGCCGGCTGGCTGAAACCGCCGGCGACGAGCGGGCCGGCCGACGACCAGCAGCATCGGCGCGAAGAGCAGGACCGCGACCAGGATCGCGACGCCCGCGCCCTGCCCCAGCGCGAGGCTGAGCGCCACGCCCGCCACCCCGGCCAGCCCCGCCGCCGCGGCTAAGCGCAGCGCGAGCCGGAACAGGAAGCGTCCCGCCAGCAGCAGGAGCAGCAACGGGACGATCAGGAGCAGCGCCATGGCGCGTGCAATGTGGCCCCGTCCGCCGACGGCGCAAGTCCTCAGTCGGCGTCGGGCCCCAGGCTTGGGTCGAGATCGCGCGGGCGGGTGAAGCGGGCGAGCGTCGCGCCGCCTTCCGCCGCGTCGCTCCAGCGATCGATCGGGAAGTGCAGCTCGGCGACGCTGGCAGTCGGGTATTTCTCCTCGACCTCGCCGCGCGGCCCGCCCCCGGTATCGGGGCCGGCATCGGGGACGAGGAGCAGAACGAGATCCTCCAGCCCGGGATTGTGCCCGACCAGCAGCACCGAGGCGTCGGCGTCGGGCAGGTCGCGGACCAGATCGAGCAGGGTCGAGGCGGAGGCGAGATAGATGCGGCGGTCCCAGGCGGGGTCGAGGTCGCCGCCATAGCCGCCGCGCACCTCGTCGAGCGTCTGCTGCACCCGCAGCGCCGGCGAGGCGAGGACATGGTCGAAGCGCAGCCCCTGGCGCTTGAGGTGCCGGCCGACCGCCTGCGCGGCGCGGCGGCCCTTGCCGTTGAGCGGCCGGTCGAAGTCGCGCTGGACCGCGTCGTCCCAGCCGGACTTGGCGTGGCGCAGCAGCGTCAGCGTCTTCATGCGGTCTCCCGGGTCGCGATCCCCGCTTCTTGGCCCAAACCGGCCGACGATGAAAGCCGCTCCGTCGAGGAAAGGCGCTCCGTCGAGGAAAGGCGCCGGGCGACGCGCGCGACGGCTTCGTCGAGCGTGACGCGCACGACCGGCGCGCCCGGCGGAAAGGCGGCGAGCAGGCGCGACGGCATCGCCGCCGACAGCAGCACGAACGCACCGCGATCATCGGCGCGCCGGATCAGGCGGCCGAACGCCTGCGCCAGCCGCGCGCGGACGAGGCGGTCGTCATAGGCGGCACCCCCTTCTCCCTTGGCGCCGGCCAGCCGCCGCGCGGCGTGGAGGACGGTCGGCTTGGGCCAGGGCACGCCCTCTATCACCACCAGCCGCAGCGAATCGCCGGGCACGTCGACGCCGTCGCGCAGCGCGTCGGTGCCGAGCAGCGAGGCGTGCGGATCGTCGCGGAAGATGTCGACGAGCGTGCCGGTATCGACCGGGTCGACGTGCTGGGCGTGGAGCGGCAGCCCGTCGCGCGCCAGCCGGTCGGCGATGCGGGCATGGACCTCGCGCAGGCGGCGGATCGCGGTGAACAGCCCGAGCACGCCGCCGCCCGCCGCCGCGATCAGCCGCGCGTAGGCGTTGGCGAGCGCGGGCAGGTCGCCGCGCTTGACGTCGGTGACGATCAATATCTCGGCCTGGGTCGCATAATCGAACGGGCTCGGCGTCTCGAAATGCATCGCCGGGCGGCCGAGATGCGGGACGCCGGCACGCGCGTCGGCGGCATCCCAGCCGCCGCCGGCGGTCAGCGTCGCCGAGGTGACGAGCGCGCCGTGCGCGGGCTTGAGGACGATGTCGGCGAAGGGCCGGGTCGGGTCGAGCCAGCGGCGGTGGAGGCCGGCATCATACTCGCGCCCCTCCGACCGTTCGACCGCGAGCCAGTCGACGAAATCGGGGTCGGCCGGGCCGCCGATGCGCGCGAGCAGCGCCAGCCAGGCGGCGACGGTCTCGGCGCGCCAGCCGATCGACGCGACCGCGCCCTCGATGCGGGCGCGGGCGGGCGCGTCCATCCAGTCGGGGGCTTCGGCGAGCACCGCCTCCAGCCGCCGGGTCAGCGCGGTCAGCGGGCGGACGAGCCGGTCGAGCGCGTGGGCGGCGGGGGCGGCGGCGTCGATCAGCTCGGGGCCGGGCTCGGCGAGTTCGGTCTCCAGGCCATAGCCGGCGTCCTCCCCCGCCTGCTCGGCGCGGGCAAAGGCGAGGCCGCGCACGGCGGCGAGCAGGGTCTCGACGGGTCCGTACGGCTGGCCCTCGGCGAGCCGGCCGAGCCAGCCGTCGGCGGGGAGCGCGCGGGCGGCGTCGGCGGCGTCGGCGATCGCCTGCCCGCCCGCCTCGTCGTAGCTGGCGACATCGGACAGCCGCGCGGCGAGGCCGCGCCTACGGCCGCGTCCGGTCGCTTCCGGCCCCAGGATCCAGCGGCGCAGCTCGATCGTCTCCGCTCCCGTCAATGCGACGCCGAACATCGCATCGGCGGCGTCGTGGAGATGGTGACCCTCGTCGAACACGTAGCGGGTCGGCCGCGTCGCCAGCTCGCGGCCCCGCGCGGCGTTGACCATCACCAAAGCGTGGTTGGCGACGACGATGTCGGCCTGCGCGCTGGCGCGGGCGGCGCGCTCGATGAAGCATTTGCGGTAATGCGGGCAGCCGGCATAGACGCACTCGCCGCGCCGGTCGGTGAGCGCGACCGAGCCGTTGCGGCGGAACAGCGCGGGGAGCCAGCCGGGCAGGTCGCCGCCGACCATGTCGCCGTCGGCGGTGTACGCCGCCCAGCGCGCGACGAGCTGCGCCAGCACCGCCGCGCGGCCGGCGAACCCGCCCTGCAGCGCATCCTCGAGGTTGAGCAGGCAGAGGTAGTTCTCGCGCCCCTTGCGGGTGACGACGCGCAGCCGCCGTTCGGCGGGGTCGGGGAAGAGGCGCGCGGTCTCGTGGCCGAGCTGGCGCTGCAATGCCTTGGTGAAGGTCGAGACCCAGACCGCACCGCCCGCACGCTCGGCCCAGAGCGCGGCGGGGGCGAGATAGCCGAGCGTCTTGCCGATCCCCGTGCCCGCCTCGGCGAGCACCAGATGGGGCGCGTCGCGGGTGGCGCGCGGGGCGAAGGCGGCAGCGGCGGCGGCGGCATAGGCGCGCTGGCCAGGGCGCTCCTCCGCGTCGCTGCCGACCAGGTCCGCCAGCTTCGCCTCGGTCTCGCCCGGCGCGAGCGTGATCGTGCGCGGGGCGGGGCGGGGCGGCCCCTCCTCCCATTCGGGCAGGCGGGCGAATAGCCAGCGCTCGCCCCCATTCCGGGTGGCGTCCGGTCTGGTCAGGCGCTCGCCGACCGCGCCGGCCCAGGGCCAGCGCAGCCGGCTGAGCGACGCCGCCGCCATCCATGCCCCCTCGCGCTCGGGCCAGTCGCCGTCGGGGACGGCGAGCAGCGCGGCGGCGGCCTCGAGCAGGAACGCCGCCACGTCCTCCTCGCGCTCGGGCGGCGACAGGTCGACCGCGCGGGCGAGCCCGGCGGGCGTCGGCACCGCGAAGCGCGCGGGGTGGACGAAGGCGAACAGCTCCAGGAGGTCGAGCCCCGACAGCTCCGCATAGCCCAGCCGCTGCCCGACCAGCGGGGCGTTGAGCAGGATGACCGGCGTATCCGCCGCCGTCCGGATCGCCTCGGCGCGCCCGACCGGACGCGTCCCCGCCATCGTCGCGAGCCAGATGCCGCTGTGGCTGGCGTGGAGGGCGGGCCAGGGGGGCATGGCGGGGTCTTACCCGGGAACAGAAGGAGAATGCTAGGGTGGATTGCCACTGTCCTGTCCGTTCCCTCGCTCCTTGAGGGGAGAGGGAAGAGCAGGTCCGCCATTCCCAGCGCATCGTCATGCGAGTGAATCGCGTGACGTCGAACCCCGGCGTTGCCGCCGGGGCCGGCCGCGCTGGCGCGTCTCGTGGCCAACGGTGTTGGCCGCGTGCGCGCTGCGCGGAAGTTGAGGCTAAGTTGAGGCTTGCTCATCATCGTCCTCCTCCTCGTCGTCGTCGTCCTCCTCCAGGCCGAGATCGTCCTCGTCCGCCGCGTCCTCCTCGGCCTTCAGCCGGCGGGCCTCCGCTTCGGCCCAATAAGTGAAGTCTTCGAGCGGATCGCGCGGCGTGTCGGGTTCGGAAGTTGAGGCTAAGTTGAGGCCCAGCGCTTCGTCCTGCCGGGTCTCGCGGTCGGCGCGGAGCAGGCGGTTGCGACGTGCGCGGTGGGCGACATGAGGGTGGGTCGCGGGGATGGTCCGTTGCTTGTACGGCTCGCGGTCCGACGGCTGGAAGTTGGCGTCGTAGTTGGCGAGCGCGCGGGCACCATCGACCATGTCGTCGAGCCGCGCCGGGGTGGCCAGCGCGTGCGGCTCGGACGGCGGCACGGGGGCAAGCGTCTCGACGATCCGCGGCAGCGGCGGCGGCGGCGCGGGCTCGTCGGCGCGGCGGGTGTCCTGGTTTGCGTGGCGGAAGCGTTCGGGAAAGTAGGCGCGCAGCATGAACATCGCCATGCGCGTGTTGTAGCGGCGCTTCGACCCGACGCGGATGCCGTCGCGATCGAAGACCGGCACCTCCTCGCCCTCGATCGCATGTTCGAAGGCGATGTCGAGCATCCGGTCGGCGGCGCGTGCCAGCACCGCGTGCCAGGCCTTCGCGAAGCCCTCGCCACCGGCCGAATTGCGCAGCTTGTAGGCGCTGGTCACCGACATATCGACCTCCGCGCAGGCGCGCTCGACCACGCCGGTGCGGGCGAGCGCCTCGATGAAGCGCTGCTGCGCCTCGGGCGTCCAGCCGTCGCGGCGCGGCCGGCGCGGGACGGGTCGCCATTCGAACTCGGTGGGATCGAAGCCGTGCGCGTCGCGCGGGGGCGCGGGCACCTCGGCCGGGCTGGAGGTGGTGGGGACGCCGGCGTCCGTCGGAACGGCGGCGAGGTTGCGCGTGCTTTGCTGTGCCATTCGGGAGGGTAAGGCAGAGTCGGCGCGTGTAGGACAGCAAAAATAACCGGAAAGGTTCGTTGACGCGAAGGTCCACGTCCGGCGGGCGGCTGTGCCGCGACGAGGGTTAGCGCTCCGATCGCCTGTTCCGTCGGGGGACATCGGTCACGCGCCGGTTGCCAACCTTCCGCAACGGCGTCATCAGCCGCACGGCCTCCGGGGGAAGACGATGCAAGGATTGTTCGGCAAGTGCGTATTGGTGACCGGCGGGTCGGGCTTCGTCGGCTCGCATCTGTGCGAGCGGCTGATCGCGGCGGGCGACGAGGTGATCTGCCTCGACAATTTCTTCACCGGCCAGCGCGCCAATGTCGCGCCGCTGATCGACCATCCGCGCTTCGAGCTGGTCCGTCACGACGTCAACTTCCCTTATTATGCGGAGGTCGACCAGATCTACAACATGGCCTGCCCCGCCTCGCCGATCCATTACCAGTTCGACCCCGTGCAGACGACCAAGACCAGCGTCGTCGGCGCGATCAACATGCTGGGCCTCGCCAAGCGGACCAAGGCGACGATCCTCCAGGCGTCGACCAGCGAGGTCTATGGCGACCCCGCCGTCCATCCGCAGACCGAGGCTTACTGGGGCAACGTCAATCCGATCGGCATTCGCTCGTGCTACGACGAGGGCAAGCGCTGCGCCGAGACGCTGTTCTTCGACTATCGCCGCCAGCACGACGTGGCGATCAAGGTCATCCGCATCTTCAACACCTATGGCCCCCGGATGCACCCGGCGGACGGGCGCGTCGTCTCCAACTTCATCTGTCAGGCGCTGCGCGGCGAGGCGATCACCATCTATGGCGACGGCGAGCAGACGCGGTCGTTCTGCTATGTCGACGACCTGGTCGAAGGCCTGATCGCGATGATGAACACCGCGCACGAGGTGACCGGGCCGATCAACCTCGGCAACCCCGGCGAGTTCACGATCGCCGAGCTCGCCGAGATGGTGTGCGAGATCGTCGGCGCGAAGGCGACGATCGACCGCAAGCCGCTGCCGAGCGACGACCCCCGCCAGCGCAAGCCCGACATCGGCCAGGCCCGGAGCAGGCTCGGCTGGGAGCCGAAGACGCAATTGCGCGAGGGGCTGACGAAGACGATCGCCTATTTTGACGAACTGCTGCGCCGGCCGGACGTGACGATCGGCTGAGCGGTCAGAGGATGCCGGCGCCGTCGATGACGAGGTTGGGGATGGTCAGCGAGGCGAGCGGGCCGGCAAGCGGGAGGGGGGAGGCAAGCCGATAACCGTCGCCGTCAGTGCGGTGGAAACGGTGGACCAGTGCGTTCTCCACATCGACTACCCAATATTCCGGCACGCCTGCTCGCGCGTAGATTTCCCGCTTGACCTTCATATCCTTGCGCAAGGACGTGCGCGCGACCTCCACAAGCAAGGCGACCGCGTCGGCGCTGAAGTAGCGGCTCCCTGCCGATCGGGCGACCGTGATATCGGGATCAGGCGCATTGTGCGGCGGCATCAACACTGTCGGACCCATCAACGCCTCCAGCGGCGATCCTATTTCCAGCAGCCGCGTCTGCAGCCGGAACGTCAACCTGGTGGCGATCTGGCCGTGCAGGATCGTTTGCGGGCTCATGCAGGCGATCATCCCCTCAATCAGCTCGACGCGGCCATGTTGCTCATCGAACGCACCCGCCTCGTGGAGCATCTGATACTGGTCGACCGTCAGCTTGAACGGCTGCGAGTCCTCGAAGGCGAGTGCCAGGTCCATGCGTGCACCATAGCATTTGCGCGCGCGCGACTGAAGCGGCACATGGCGGGGCGATGACCGACCACGACCTTCGCACCGCCGCGCTTACCTCCAAGGCCTGGCCCTATGAGGAGGCGCGCAAGCTGTCGGCGCGCTGGCCCGAGGGCAAGCCGGGTGGGGCGGCCGTCGTGTTCGAGACCGGCTACGGCCCGTCGGGGTTGCCGCATATCGGCACGTTCAACGAGGTGCTGCGGACGACGATGGTGCGCCAGGCGTTCGCGACGCTGTCCGACGCGCCGACGCGGCTGATCGCGTTCTCCGACGACATGGACGGGTTGCGCAAGGTGCCCGACAATGTGCCCAACGGCGCGATGCTGGCGGAGCATCTCGGGCGGCCGCTGACGCGCATCCCCGACCCGTTCGGGACGCACGACAGCTTCGCGGCGCACAACAACGCCCGGCTGCGCGATTTCCTCGACCGCTACGGCTTCGACTATGAGTTCGCGTCGGCGACGGATTATTACACGTCGGGCCGGTTCGACGACGCGCTGCTTGGCGTATTGCGGCATTTCCAGGCGATCCAGGACGTGATGCTGCCGACGCTGCGCGCCGAGCGGCGCGCGACCTATTCGCCGGTGCTGCCGATCTCGCCGACGACCGGCGTGGTGTTGCAGGTGCCGGTCGAGGTGGTCGATGCCGAGGCGGGGACGATCGCGTTCCAGGATGGCGCCGAGCGCGTCGAGCAGTCGGCGCTGGGCGGCTTGGCCAAGCTGCAATGGAAGGTCGACTGGGCGATGCGCTGGGTGGCGCTGGGCGTCGATTACGAGATGGCGGGCAAGGACCTGATCGACTCGGTGATCCAGTCGGGCCGGATCGCCCGCGTGCTGGGCGGGCGGCCGCCGGAGGGCTTCAACTACGAGATGTTCCTCGACGAGGCCGGCGAGAAGATCTCCAAGTCGAAGGGCAACGGCCTGTCGATCGACCAATGGCTGACCTATGGGCCCGAGGAGAGCCTGGCCTTCTACATCTACCGCGAGCCGAGGAAGGCGAAGTCGCTGCACCTCGGCCTGATCCCGCGCGCGATCGACGATTACTGGCAGTTTCGCGACAATTATCATCGGCAGGACGCCAGGGAGCGGCTCGGCAACCCGGTCCATCATGTTCATGGCGGCCGCGTGCCGCAGGATTCGATCCCGATCACCTTCGGGCTGCTGCTCAATCTGGTCGGCGTGCTCGGGGATACGACCAAGCAGCAGGTCTGGGGATACCTCGCCAATTACGTTCCCCATTCGGCGCCGACGGATCACCCCGAACTCGACCGGCTGATCGATTTCGCGCTCGCCTACGCCCGCGATTTCGTCGTGCCGACGCTGGACAAACGCGCGCCGGTCGAGCGCGAAGCGGCGGCGTTGCGGGTGTTCGACGAGGGCCTCGCCGCGCTGCCGCCGGGGACGGGTGCGGAGGACATCCAGACGCTGGTCTACGAGACGGGCAAGGCGCTGTTCGGCAAGGAAGCGCTGCGCGACTGGTTTCGCACGCTGTACGAAACGCTGCTCGGCACCAGCCAGGGACCGCGGATGGGAAGCTTCATCGCGCTCTATGGCGTCGATAATACGCGCCGGCTGATCGCGGAGGCGTTGGGGCGGGTCGACCGATAGCTGCTTGCATTCTGCAAGAACATATAAAGAACATGGCTGCTCGCCCGACTCGGAGCTGCCGCCATGTTTCACCGTTCCGTCCTGTGCCGCCGTCCTTTCTTCGCGTTGCGCCCGCCGCCGGCGGTGGCGCGACGGATCGCGGCGGCGGCGGAATTGTTCGGCCACCGCGTCCTGCCGCCCGAGCGGCTGCATATCACGCTGTTCATTCTCGACGATCTGCTCGACCTACCGCCGGCGCTGGTCGGGGCGTTGCTCGGGATCGGCCAGGCGGTGGCGCTCGCGCCGTTCGCGGTGACGCTCGACCGGCTCGTCGGCAGCCAGCGGTCGGTGGCGCTCCGGCCGAGCGGGCGGGACGCCGGGCTGGCGGCGCTGCACGGCCAGCTCGCCGCGCTGGCGCGCGCGGCCTGCATCGATCCGCGCGATGGCTGGCGCTTCAGCCCGCACCTGACGCTCGGCTATCGCGACGGAGTGCCGAGCAGCGAGCGGGTCGCGCCGGTGGGCTGGGTGGCGGACGAGCTGGTGCTGATCGACAGCCATGTCGGCGCGACCCGGCACGAAACGCTCGGCCGCTGGCCGCTGCGGCAAGGCGCTGGCCAGCTCGCGCTGTGGTAAGCGCCCTTTGCGCCACGCCGTTTTGGCGGCATCAGGGCGGGATGCGACGCTTCTTCGATCCCCGCCAGCTCGGTCACGCGCCCGCGCGGGAGCTGCATAATGGCGCGTTCACAGCCTATGCCGAGGTGCCGGCGCGGGCCGAGACGATCCTCGCGGCGATCGGCGGGGCGGAGGTGCCGCCCGACCGGGGCGAGGGGCCGATCGCGGCGGTGCATTCGCCCGATTATCTCCAGTTCCTGAAGGACGCGCCGGGACTGTGGCGGGCAGCCGGACGGCCGGGGGACGCGATCCCCTATGTCTTTCCGGTGATGGGGCGGCGGCCGCTGCGGCTCGACCGGATCGACGCGCTGCTCGGGCGCTACAGCTTCGATGCGACGACGCCGCTGACCGCGGCGACCTGGGACGCCGCTTACGGCAGCGCGCAGACGGCACTGGCGGCGACGCACGCGGTGCTCAACGGCGATCGCGCGGCCTTCGCCCTGTGCCGGCCACCGGGGCATCATGCCGGGGCGGATTATTGCGGCGGCTATTGCCACCTCAACGTCGCCGCGATCGCCGCGCAGGCGGGGCGCGACGCCGGCGTCGAGCGGGTGGCGGTGCTCGACATCGACTATCATCACGGCAACGGTACGCAGGACATCTTCTGGACGCGGGGCGACGTCTTCTACGCCAGCGTCCATGCCGATCCGGCGACCGACTATCCCTTCTACTGGGGCCATGCCGACGAGCGCGGCGAGGGTGAGGGGAACGGCACGACGCTCAACCTGCCGCTGCCGCGGGGGACCGGGCTCGACGCGTTCCGGCCGGCGCAGGGCGAGGCGCTCGCCGCGATCGCGCGCTTCGCACCGGGGCTGCTGGTGGTCAGCTTCGGGGCGGACACCTGGGAGGGCGACCCGATCAGCGGCTTCACGCTGACCACCGTTGATTATGCGGCGCTGGCCCGCGACATCGCGGCGTGCGGCTGGCCGACGGCGATCGTGATGGAAGGCGGCTACGCGGTCGACGCGCTGGGGGCGAACGTCGTCAGCTTCCTGAGCGGATTTTGAGTCCGGCGCAGCCCGATCCGCGCGAGTGGATCAACCTCTAACGCGAGCCCACGTCGATCGCGTCGATCGGCGGCTGCTTCGCCAGCGACGCCGCGACCGCCTCGACCCGCTCCAGGGCGCGGAGCAGATTGCCACCGGCGAGCCTGGCGAGGTCGGCGTCGCTCCAGCCGCGCCGGACGAGCTCGGCGAAGAGTAAGGGGTAGCTGTCGACGCCCTTCATCGCGACCGGGCCGGTGCCGTTGATGCCGTCGTAATCGCCGCCGAGCCCGACATGATCGTGACCGGCCAGTCGCGCGACATGATCGACATGATCGGCGACGGCGGCGGCATCGACGCGTGGCTCGGGATGCGCCGCGTCCCAGGCGGCAAGCGGCGCGGGCGCGCGGGGACCATAGACATTGCCGGGCACGCCGGCGGCCTTGGCGACGGCGGTGCGCGCCTGGTCCCACGCGCGCCAAGCGTTCGACACGAAGCCGGGATAGAAATTGACCATCACCACGCCGCCGTTCGCGCCGATCGCGCGGAGGAGATCGTCAGGGATGTTGCGCGGCGCGTCGGCGAGCGCGCGGGCGGAGGAATGCGACGCGATCACCGGCGCTTTCGAGACCGCGAGCACGTCGCGCATCGTCGCATCGGCGATATGGCTGACGTCGGCGATCATGCCGATCCGGTTCATCTCGGCCACGACCTGCTTGCCGAACGGCGACAGGCCACCGGCGCGGGCTGAGTCGGTCGAGCTGTCGGCCCAGTCGAGGCTCTTGGTGTGGGTCAGCGTCATGTAGCCGACGCCGAGCGCCTTATATTCGCGCAGGACGGACAGGCGGCCGTCGATCTGGTGACCGCCCTCGACCCCGATCAGCGAGGCGATCCGCCCCGCCTTCTCGATACGGCGGATGTCGGCGGCGGTGGTGGCGGGCTCGAACGTCGCGGGGTTGGCGGCGACGAAGCGGCGGACGATGTCGATCTGCTCGAGCGTCATCTCGACCGCGCGCGCGCCGTTGGAGTCGGCCGGGATCCACACCGACCAGAATTGCGCGCCGACATGGCCACGGCGCAGGCGCGGGATGTCGGTCTGGAGCGGCGACGGCAACGCGCTGGTGTCGCGCGCCAGGTCGGTCGCCTCGACCGCGCCGCCCTGCGCCTCGCGCAGCTCCCAGGCGAGGTCGTTGTGGCCGTCGATCACCGGGGTGGCGGCAAGCACGCGCTCGACGCGCGCGGCGATGGCGGAGCTGGCGGCGGGCGCGGCGGCTTGAGCGAGAAGCAGGAGGAGGATCATGCGCGGCTCCGATGGCGGGATGCCGGGTGGATCATGGCCGACACCGGGCATGGGGAACAGCCCCAGTCTGTTGCGGTGCCTCGAGACTCGCTCTTCCACGAGTTTCCCGACGAACTCCAACCCGTCGCTCACCGGACGAAGCCGGGGTGGTTCAGCGGCGCGATGTCGTCGACCGCGACATCGTCGACCCGTGCCGCCGGCGGGCCGCGCCGGGCGAGGGCGATCAACGCCTCGACCGCGTCGCGCGAACCCGCGCCACCGCCTCGACACCGCCGTCCGGCCGGTTGCGGACCCAGCCGGCGACGCCGAGCCGGGTCGCCTCGCCGATCAGCCATTGGCGGTAGAAGACGCCCTGCACCCGGCCGGCGATGACGAGACGACGCGCGATCACAGCCGGTCGAGCACGAACGCGACGCGCTCGGCGACCGGGGCGCGGGGCAGCTCGACCAGCGTGTAGCCATAGTCGGCGTAGGTCGCGCGCATCACCGCCTCGGTCGCGGCGGCGACGTCGGGCGATTGTTTGCGCTCCGCGTCATGGCCGTAGATCTCCGCCCAGAAGGGCGCGAGGAAGATACGTGGGTTGTAGCGGGTGTCGCGTGCGGCGGCATCGATATGAGACGGCACCGGCAGGCCCGACACGCGCAGGAAGCCGACGACATCGGGCGCGCCGCGATCGAGCACGACCGGCTGGCCGGTGGCGAGCGCGACCGCCAGCGCCGACTGCTGCGCGGCGACCTCGCGCGGCCACATCGCCTCGGCGAAGGCGAGTTCGTCGGCCCAGGGCAGCGCGTCGCCGCCCGCCGCAAGCTGCTCGCGGATGACCTGCCGCCCCACCTCCGCGCTGGTCGCCACGCCCGCCCCCGCCAGCGCCGCGATCAGCGTCGACTTGCCCGAGCCGGGGCCGCCGGTGAGGACGTGGAGGCGGTGGGTTATACGCATCTCAGCGGCGGCGCCAGTCCTGCGCGGCATGTAGCACGCGAAGAATGACTACGCCGCGCGGGTCGACTGCATAGAAGATCAGGTAATTGGGAAGGCGCTCGACGTGCCAGCGGCGCGCATTCGACAGCGCAGCCGACTTGGCTTCGGCTGGAGCACCCAACCCCGGCATTCGCGCCAGCTTGTCGAAGGTGCGTCGCGCAGCCTGGATGACGCGAGCCGCGGTCTGAGCGTCCGCCTCCTGTCGCAGCCATGCCGCGATGTCTCGGAGATCGGCACGCGCGGCGGGCTGGACGCGAACCGCACGTCGACTCATTCTTCGCCGGTTGCGATCCGGTGCAGCTCCTTCCAATCTGCGTCAGTCATTTCCGTCGCCTCTCCTTCGAGGCCTTCCAGCAACATGGCTTCGAGCTGATCGGGCGAATAAGCTCCGGTCACGACCGGGTGGTACGTGGCGAGATAATGCTCGATGCTGCCGAACTCGCCCTCGACCGTGCGCTCCTCGAGCACCACGCCCTCGGCGTCCGCGAGTCGAATGGTGACGTGCTTCATGCCCGAAAGTTCGCATTCGTACGCTGCCGGCGCAAGAGGCCGTACAAGGCTTCGGTAACCATGGCCTAACCTCTTGGCCCTATCGCCGGGCCGATGCGAGGACGGCTCAGTCTGGCGGCACGGGGTGCGATGGGGGTGTTCCTGCTCCTCGTCACCTCGTGCGTCGCGCCCGACGGGCGGCGCACGGGGGATCGGCCGGCGGCGGTCAACGATGCCAAGCAACTCGTGCGGCTGCTGGCCCCGGGGCTGAGCGAGCACGACATCGCCGCGCTGCCTGACCAGGCACCCGCCGCGCCGGCGGCCGCGGTGGCGGCGTCGCCGTTCCTGGCGCAGGCCGCGAGCCTTGACGATGCGGCGCGGGCGCGCGACTGCCTGACGGCGGCGGTCTATTACGAGGCGCGCTCGGAGCCCGCCGAGGGCCAGCGCGCGGTGGCGCAGGTGGTGCTCAACCGGGTGCGCGACCGCGCCTTTCCGCACAGCGTCTGCGGCGTCGTGTATCAGGGGGTCGGTTCGGGCCGGGGCTGCCAATTCTCCTTCGCCTGCGACGGATCGATGGATCGCCCGCGCGAGCCCGACGCCTGGGGCCGCGCCGAGCGGGTCGCGATCGCGGCGCTGAACGGCGGCGTCATGGCGGCGGTGGGCAACGCAACCTTCTATCACGCCAGCTATGTCCTGCCCTGGTGGGCGTCGAGCCTGACGCGGTTGGGCGCGGTCGGCAGCCACATCTTCTACCGCTGGCCGGGCGCGCTGGAACGCGCGCTGGGGATGCGGGCAACCTATGCGGGCGTCGAGCCGGGGATGCCGGCGGCGCGGGCCGAGGCGGGGGTCAACGTGGTGCGCGGCGGCGACTTCGGGGTGACGGTGCATCGGGGGAGCGACGCCACCGCCACCGCAACCGCCACCGCGGCCGCGTCGCCGACGCCCCTCGCGGCATCGACGATCAGGGCCGTGCATATCGGCATCGCGGTTAGGATGCCGATCGCGGGCGGGGTGCGGGTCCACCGCGGCGAGGACGCGCCGGTGGCGGTGGACAGCTCGTCGTCGGATAGTTGAGGCTATCGCCGCCGGGCTAGAGGACCGCCAACACCTCTTCCGGACGGAGACCCGCTTGCCGTACGATGCCGGCCAACGTGCCGCGCTTCAGCTCACGGTGAAGTGGCACGACGCATCCCTGCCCATCCCGACGGAGCACGACATGGCTTCCGCGCTGGCGAAGCTGGACGAAGCCGAGCCGTTCGAGCGCCTTGACCAGGTCCGGCCCCGAGACGACCGGCCAATCAGGCATGTTCGGCAATCGTAAAGGTCGTGACCAGCGGTGCGCCCGCGCTCTTCAGCGGAAACTCTTCCAGATAGAGTTCCACCGCCTCCCTGAGTGCCGCGAGTGCCAGTTCGAGAGTGTCGCCCTGGCTCGTCGTCCCTGTTTCCGGATTGAGGGCGACGAAGCCCCCTTCGGCGGCGGGCGTCAGGATGGCTGTGACTTGCATGGGCACCTCTGGCGCCGTTCCTAGCCTAGCTCGTGGCCGGCTGAAAGTGACGGTGGAGAAGCGACGCGGAAGTCACCCCCGCGTCGCCCTACCGAACCTCGCGAGCCGCCGCCGCCGCGCCGGCGTAGCCGCGCCTACAACTTCTCCGTCAGCTCCGGCACCAGCTTGAACAGGTCGCCGACCAGGCCGATGTCCGCGACCTGGAAGATCGGGGCGTCCTCGTCCTTGTTGATGGCGATGATCGTCTTGGAATCCTTCATGCCGGCGAGGTGCTGGATCGCGCCCGAGATGCCGACCGCGACATAGACTTCGGGCGCGACGATCTTGCCGGTCTGGCCGACCTGATAGTCGTTGGGGGCATAGCCCGCGTCGACCGCCGCGCGCGACGCGCCGACGCCGGCGCCGAGCTTGTCGGCGAGCGGGTCGATCAGCGCGTGGAACTGGTCGGACGAGCCGAGCGCGCGGCCGCCGGAGACGATGACCCTGGCGCTGGTCAGCTCGGGACGCGCGTTCTTCGCGATCTCGGCGCCCTCGAAGGTGGAGAGGCCCGTGTCGCCGGTCGCGGCCACCGCCTCGATCGTGCCGCTGCCGCCCTCGGCCGCCACCTTCTCGAAGGCCGTACCGCGGACGGTGATGACCAGCTTCGCGTCGCTCGTCTGGACGGTGGCGATCGCGTTGCCGGCGTAGATCGGGCGCGTGAAGCTGTCCGGCCCCTCGACCGACAGGATATCGCTGATCTGCATGACATCGAGCAGGGCGGCGACGCGCGGCGCCAGGTTCTTGCCGGTCGTCGTCGAGGGCGCGACGAAGGCGTCGTGATGGCCCATCAGCTCGACGACGAGCGGCGCGAGGTTTTCGGCGAGCGCATGGGCATAGGCCGCGTCGTCGGCGACATGGACCTTGCCGACGCCGGCGATCTTCGCCGCCGCCTGCGCGACGGCGTCGACGCCCTGGCCCGCGACCAGCAGATGCACCTCGCCCAGCTTAGCCGCGGCGGCGACCGTCGACAGCGTGGCGTCCTTGACGGCGGTGCCGTCATGCTCGACCCAGACCAGCGTCTTCACTTCTTGATCCCCATCGCGGACAGTTTCATCACCAGTTCGTCGACATCGGCGACCTTCACCCCGGCGGTGCGCTTGGCCGGCTCGACGACCTTGAGCGTCCTGACGCGCGGGGTCACGTCGACGCCGTAATCGGCGGGCGTCTTCTGCGCCATCGGCTTAGACTTCGCCTTCATGATGTTGGGCAGCGAGGCGTAGCGCGGCTCGTTGAGGCGCAGGTCGGTGGTGACGATCGCTGGGAGCGCGAACCTGTCGGTCTCCAGCCCGCCGTCGACCTCGCGCGTGACCGTTACCTGGCCGTCCGCGATCTCGACCTTGGAGGCGAAGGTCCCCTGCCCCCAGCCGAGGAGACCGGCGAGCATCTGGCCGGTCTGGTTATTGTCGTCGTCGATCGCCTGCTTGCCGAGGATGATGAGGTCGGGGCTCTCCTCCGCCGCGATTGCCTTGAGGATCTTGGCGACGCCGAGCGGCTCGACCTTCTCGTCGGTCTGGACGAGGATCGCGCGGTCGGCGCCCATCGCGAGCGCGGTGCGCAGCGTCTCCTGGCACTTGGCCTCGCCGATCGAGACCGCGACGATCTCGGTGACGCCGGCGCGTTCCTTCAGGCGGATCGCTTCCTCGATCGCAATCTCGTCGAACGGATTCATGCTCATCTTGACGTTGGCGAGATCGACGCCCGTGCCGTCCGCCTTCACCCGGGGCTTCACGTTATAGTCAAGCACGCGCTTGACCGGGACCAGCACCTTCATCGAGCTTCCTTCCTATGCTTTTAGTAGTCGGCGCGACGTCCAGCCCGCAACGGCGAGCAATAGACTCAGCATAAACAAACCGACCGCCAGCATTATACCAACTGCGCTCGCACCGCCCTCAATCGTTGTTTCAGGCGCGTCGCTTTCATTCCACGCGATGATCAGATTCGCCAAGAGCAATACTCCGGAAACAGCCAACGCTCCGACAGCACGGCGTCCACCAAACCATCCACCGATGCCCGCCGTCAAGGCCGATACCACGGCCGCAACCAAGATGACGTCGGCGATCACGCCGCCTTCTTCACCTCGGCGACGATCTTCTGCGCGGCGTCGCCCAGGTCGTTGGCGGGGACGATCGCGAGACCAGAATTGGCCAGGATCGCCTTGCCCTGTTCGACATTGGTGCCTTCGAGCCGGACGACAAGGGGAACCTGCAGGTTCACTTCCTTCGCCGCGGCGACGATGCCGTCGGCGATGATGTCGCAGCGCATGATGCCGCCGAAGATGTTGACCAGGATGCCCTTCACGTTCGGATCGCCGAGGATGATCTTGAACGCCGCCGTCACCTTCTCCTTGTTGGCGCCGCCGCCGACGTCGAGGAAGTTGGCCGGGAACATGCCGTTCAGCTTGATGATGTCCATCGTCGCCATCGCCAGCCCGGCGCCGTTGACCATGCAGCCGATGTCGCCGTCGAGCTTGATATAGGCGAGGTCGTATTTCGACGCTTCCAGCTCGGCGGGATCCTCCTCGGTCTCGTCGCGCAGCGCGGCCAGATCCTTGTGCCGGAACATCGCGTTGCCGTCGAAGGCGACCTTGGCGTCGAGGACCATCAGCTTGGCCCCCTCACCCTCTTTGGGGTCGGTGACCGCGAGCGGGTTGATCTCGATCTGCTCGGCGTCGGTGCCCAGGAAGGTGTCGTAGAGCTTCGACGCGACGTTGGCGGCCTGTTTGGCGAGGTCGCCCTTGAGCTCCAGCGCGGCGGCGACGGCGCGGCCGTGGTGGGGCATGAAGCCGGTCGCGGTGTCGATATCGACGCTGTGGATCTTTTCGGGCGTGTCGTGCGCGACGGTCTCGATGTCCATCCCGCCCTCGGTCGAGGCGACCATCGACACGCGGCCGGTAGCGCGGTTGACGAGAAGCGCGAGGTAGAACTCCTTGGCGATGTCGACGCCGTCGGTGACGTAGAGGCGGTTGACCTGCTTGCCGTGCTCGCCGGTCTGGACCGTGACCAGCGTGTTGCCGAGCATGTCGGTCGCCGCCGCGCGGACGTCGTCAAGCGTCTTCGCCAGGCGGACGCCGCCCTTGGCGTCGGGCCCCAGTTCCTTGAACTTGCCCTTGCCGCGCCCGCCGGCATGGATCTGCGCCTTGACGACGTAGAGCGGGCCAGGGAGCTTGCCCGCGGCCGCCACCGCCTCGTCGACGCTCATCGCCGCGAAGCCCGCGGGGACGGGGACGCCGTAGGTGGCCAGCAATTCCTTGGCCTGGTATTCGTGGATGTTCATGGGCGCGGAGCCTGCCTTCGGAGGTCGGGAACGCGCCGCCTAAAGCATAGGCGGCTTGAGGAATCCACCCTATATGGCCGGGCATGAGCTGGCCGGTCGGCATCCTTCTGTTCCTGGGCACCGTCGCCGCGATGGAGGGGGTGGCGTATGTGGCGCACCGCTGGGTGATGCACGGGGTCGGCTGGTTCCTGCACGAGAGCCACCACCGGCCGCGTCACGGGCGGTGGGAGCTGAACGATCTCTATGCCGTGATCTTCGCGCTGCCGTCGATCACGCTGCTCGCGGGCGGAGCGCAGTTCGGCTGGTGGCCCGGCACGATTTGGATTGGCGCCGGCATCGCGGCGTACGGCGCGATCTATTTCGGGTTCCACGACGTCATCGTCCACCAACGCATCCCGACGCGCTACCTGCCGCGCTCGCCCTATATGAAGCGCATCGTCCAGGCGCACCGGCTGCACCATGTCGTCGAGACTCGGGAGGGAACGGTCAGCTTCGGCTTCCTCGTTGCGCCCGAGCCGGCGGCGCTCAAAGCCGAACTCAAGCGGCGCAAGCGCGAGGGCGTGCGCGCGCCCGTCTTAGCTAAAGAGTAACCACTCCCGCCGTATCAGGCACGGCATGGAACAGCCCAGTTTCACCCCGCCCTTCGCGCCGCTGACCGCCGGCGACGATTCCCGCCGCAGCCTGCGCACGGCGGTCAAGATGCGCGCGCATCTGCGCGACCGGGGGCAGACCAGGTTCGAGATCGACGTCGTCGACCTGTCGCAGGCGGGCTTCCGCGCCGAGACCAGCTTCACCTTGTGGCCGGGCACGGTGGTGTGGCTGACGCTGCCGGGGCTGGCGGCGCTGGAAGCGGTCGTCGCCTGGCGCGACAAGCTCAGCTACGGCTGCGCCTTCGCCAAGCCGCTGCATCCGGCGGTATTCGAGCATATCTGCGCGCTGGGCGATCGCTGACGGTCGCGGACCCGGCTTGCCGGGACGGGCCTAATCGAACAGCGAGCTGACCGAACTCTCGTCCGCGATCCGCTTGATCGCCTCGCCCAGCAACGGCGCGATCGGGAGGTGGCGGATGCGATCGGAGGCGGCGACGGCCTCGCTCGCGATCGAATCGGTAATGACGAGCTCGGTCAGCGCCGAGCCCTCGACCCGCGCCACCGCGCCGCCCGACAGGACGCCGTGGGTGACATAGGCGACGACTTCCTCCGCCCCCGCCTGCTTGAGCGCCGCCGCCGCGTTGGCGAGCGTGCCGGCCGAATCGACGATGTCGTCGATCAGGATGCAGAAGCGGCCCTCGACCTCGCCGATGATGTTCATCACCTCCGACTCGCCCGCGCGCTCGCGGCGCTTGTCGACGATCGCGAGCGGGGCGTTGCGCAGCCGCTTGGCCAGCACCCGGGCGCGGACGACGCCGCCGACGTCGGGCGACACCACCATCAGATTGCGGTCCGCGAAGCGCGCCAGGATGTCCGCCGACATCACCGGCGCCGCGTAGAGGTTGTCGGTAGGGATATCGAAGAAGCCCTGGATCTGCCCGGCGTGGAGGTCGACCGACAGCACGCGGTCGGCACCCGCGACGGTGATGAGGTTGGCGACGAGCTTGGCGGAGATCGGCGTGCGGGGACCGGGCTTGCGGTCCTGCCGCGCATAGCCGAAATAGGGCAGCACTGCCGTGATCCGCCGCGCCGACGCGCGCTTCAGCGCGTCGATCATGATGAGTAGCTCCATCAGATTGTCGTTGGCGGGATAGCCGGTCGACTGGAGCACGAAGACGTCCTCGCCGCGGACATTCTCGTTGATCTCGACGAACACCTCCTCGTCGGCGAAGCGGCGGACGCTGGCGTCGGTCAGCGGCAGATCGACATAGTCCGCGATTGCGCGCGCGAGCGGCCGGTTGGCGTTGCCGGTCATCAGTTTCATGGCGTACGCTTCTCCCCGCGAGCGGTGCTCCCCTTAAGCGGGCGGTCGGAAGAGGGGAAGAGCAGCGGGGTTGGAGCCGCGCGCGCGCGCGGCTAAACGGATGGCGGAGACTTGCCATGCGCCACGTGCCCCTTGCCGACCTTCAAGCCAACGCGGCCGAACTGACCGCCGCCATGGATGCGGGCGAGGAGGTAATGATCTCGCTTGGTGGGCGGGGGTACAAACTCGTCGCCGCGTCCGATCTGATCGAACCTGATGCGGCGGCAATCGTGGAACGTCGCCGGCAGGCGCTCGAAGAACTCCGGGCATCCAGGGCCGAGCTGCGCGCGCAGGGCGTAAGCGTGACGCGCGAGGACGTTCGCGCGTGGATCAACGAGGGGCGATGTTGATCCCATGATCCTCGACGCATCGGCGGCAGCCGCCTTTCTGCTGCCCGACGAAGTCGATCCGGGGCCTGAGCTGACCGAGATGGTCGCGCGCGGACCATTGATCGCCCCGCAACATTGGCCGCTGGAGATCGTGGGGTTGTTGCGAAACGCCGAGCGCAGGAATCGCATCACGGCGATGCGTCGGGATCAGGCGATCGAACAGGCACGGAGTTGGGCTGTGAGGATTGACCCTCAAACGGGGGAATTGGCTTGGCGCGTCACGCTGGATCTGACTGTTCGGCACGGTCTCACCATCTATGATGCCGCCTATCTCGAACGCGCGCTGCGGACCGGCGAACCGCTCGCCAGCAATGACAAAGAGTTGATCGTAGCCGCCCGGACGCACGGCGTCGATGTGCTGACGAACCTGCCATGACCGTCGTCACCCGCTTCGCCCCCTCCCCCACCGGCCGGCTGCATGTCGGGAATATCCGAACGGCGCTGGTCAACTGGCTGTTCGCGCGCGCGCGCGGCGGGCGGTTCCTGTTGCGGCTCGACGACACCGATCTGGCGCGGAGCGAGGAGCGGTTCGCCGACTCGATCCGGGCCGATCTCGGCTGGCTGGGGATGGCGCCGGACGCGGAGGTACGGCAGTCGGCACGGTTCGGGCTGTACGAGGCGCGGTTCGCGGCGCTGGTGCGTGACGGGCGGATCTACCCGGCTTACGAGACGACGCAGGAGCTGGAGCTGAGGCGCAAGGTGCTGCTGGGGCGGGGCCTGCCGCCGGTGTACGACCGCGCGGCGCTTGGGCTGACGGATGCCGACCGGACGAAGCTGGAGGCCGATGGCGTGCGCCCGCATTGGCGGTTCCGGCTCGACGAGAACGCGCCGATCGCCTGGGACGACCTGGTGCGCGGGCCGCAGCGCTTCGATCCGGCGACGATGAGCGATCCGGTCATCCGGCGGGCGGACGGGTCGTGGCTGTATATGCTGCCCTCGGCGATCGACGATGTCGACATGGGGGTGACGCATGTCGTGCGCGGCGAGGATCATGTCTCCAATACCGCGCTCCAGCTCCAGATGTTCGCCGCGATGGAAGCGACGCCGCCGGCCTTCGCGCATCTGGCGCTGCTGACCGGCGCGGAGGGGAAGCTGTCGAAGCGGCTGGGATCGCTCGGCGTCGACGAGCTGCGCGCCGACGGGATCGAGCCGGCGGCGATCCGGGCGCTGCTGGCGCGGCTGGGGACAAGCGATCCGGTCGAGGCGCTGGTCGACGCCGCGCCGCTGGTCGCGGCATTCGCCTTCGAGCACTTCGGGCGGGCGCCGGCGCGGTTCGACGAGGCGGAGCTACGCCAGGTCAATGCGCGGATCGTCCACCAACTGGCGTTCGAGCAGGTGGCGGCGCGGCTGCCGGCGGGGCTCGATGCGGCGGCGTGGGCGGCGGTGCGGCCCAACCTGTCCACGGTCGCCGAGGCGGCCGAGTGGAGCCGGGTGATCGAGGGACCGATCAATACCGAGGTCGCGACGGAGGATGCTGCGTATCTGGCCGAGGCGGCGGCGGTGGCGGCGGCGATCGACTGGGCGGTCGACCCGTGGCCGGCGCTGACCGGGGCGCTGAAGGAGCGGACGGGGCGCAAGGGCAAGGCCTTGTTCCTGCCGCTGCGCCGCGCGCTGACCGGGCTGGATCACGGGCCGGACATGGCGGCGCTATTGCCGCTGATCGGGCGCGACCGGGCGGTGGAGCGGCTCAGGCGGCAGGGAAGCTGACGAACGTCGCGAAGGGAACGAGTGCTTGCGATGGTAATGTTATAGTGTACCTTATGCGAGTCGGGCCGGTCGTCGGCGGACGAGGAGAAGCCATCGCAAGGAGAGTGTCGATGTATGCTGATCGGTATGCGCCGCGGCGGATGAACCGCGGCAGCCTGGGGTTGGCGGTCTCGATCGTCGGCGGGCTGGTCGCCGCGGTGATGTTGAGCCCGACGGTGATCAAGCACGTCATTCCCGATAAGCCGATCGAGATCTATCCGGTCCTGCCCGACCCTCCTCCCCCGCCCGAGCCGCTGCCCAGGCCTGAACCGCAGCGCAAGGCGAAGCCGACGCCGACGATCGATAAGCCGCTAGTCGTGACGCCGGCGCAGCCCGACAAGCCCTATTTCCCGCCGCCCGAGGGGCCGGCCACCGCCCAGCCGGGTGCCGGCGACGGCTCCGCGACGGGGACGGCGATCGAGCCGGTCAAGCCGCCGCCCGTCATCACCGGCACCGAGATCGACCCCCGCTATGCCGGCGATTTCCAGCCGATGTACCCGCCGGCCGAGCAGCGCGCCGGGCGCGACGGCGTGGTGACGCTAAAGGTGCTGGTCGGGGTCGACGGCCGGGTGGTGCGCGCCGAGCAGGTGATGGCGACCTCCGACGAGTTCTGGCGGGTGACGCTGAAGCAGGCGCTCGGGCGCTGGCGGTTCCGGCCGGCGACGCGCGACGGGATTCCGTTCGAGGCGTGGCGGACGATGACGGTGCGGTTCCGGCTGGACGGGGAATGAAGCTCCAGTCGTCATGCCGGCCTTGTGCCGGGATCCAGGCTTGGGGCGAGTGCGTCGCGCCGTTGCGGAGCGCTCGACCCGGGTCAGGCCTGGACCCCGGCTCAAGGCCGGGGTGACGGGGGAGGATTGAGAGAATGACGTCGCCGTCCTATCTTCTCCCCATGCGCTATTTCGATCGCTTCCAACCGCGCGGCGCCTGGGCGGACCTGCGCTATTTCATGTGGCACCAGCAGCCGTATCGCTGGGTGTTCCTGATCGCGTCGCTCCTGCTGACCGGGCTGACGCTGGCGGCGTTCTGGGTCGATAGCCGGTTCGAGCCGGAATATCATCGCGATATCGTCTATGTAGAGCAATGGCCGCTCACCCGCACCGACCAGGAGATCATCGCGCAGCAGAAGGTCGACGCGGTGATCAAGACCCGGCGGCTGGCAGCGGAGAAGCGCGAAAACGACAAGCGCGAGAAGTATTTCCGGGAGATGAAGAAAAAGGCGGATCCCTGGTTGTGATCGCCGATCCGGCGGACAGGGCAGCTGGGTGAACGCTGCCGACGATGCCCGCTGGATGGCCGCCGCGCTGGCGCTGGCCGAGCGGGGGCGGGGACGGACCGCGCCCAATCCCGCTGTCGGATGCATGATCGTGCGAGATGGCCGCGTCGTCGGGCGCGGCTGGACCCAGCCGGGCGGACGGCCGCACGCCGAGGCGATGGCGCTCGCGGCGGCGGGCGACGCGGCGCGGGGGGCGACCGCGTTCGTGACGCTGGAGCCGTGCGCGCACGAATCGGCGCGGGGGCCGGCGTGCGCCGATCTGCTGGTCGAAGCCGGGGTGGCGCGAATGGTGGTGGCGCTGCGCGACCCGGACCCGCGCACCGACGGGCAGGGACTGGCGTGGCTGGCCGCGGCGGGCGTGGCGGTGGCGAGCGGGGTGCTGGAGGCCGAGGCGCGGCGAAGCATGGCGGGGTGGCTGACCCGGCGCGCGCAGGGGCGGCCGTTCGTGACGCTGAAGCTGGCGACGTCGCTCGACGGCTGCATCGCGCTGGCGTCGGGGGAGAGCCGGTGGATCACCGGCCCGGAGGCGCGCGCGCATGGGCATGTCGAGCGGAGCCGGCATGAGGCGATCCTGGTCGGGCGCGGGACGTGGGAGGCGGATGCGCCGGGGTTGGATGTAAGGGTGGCGGGGTTGGAGGGGCGGAGTCCGTGCAGGGTGGTGCTGTCTTCCCGCCGTCATGCCGGCCCTGTGCCGGCATCCACGCCCGATCCGGGCAGGTCGCCCGACACCGAAGCTTCACGCCCGGCACGAGCGTGGATCCCGGCACAAGGCCGGGATGACGGTGTTCTGGTAATCACTACGCCGGACGACATCGCCACCCTCCCCGGCGACCACCTGCTCGTCGAAGGCGGCGCTCAAACCGCCGCGTCGTTCCTGCGTGCCGATGTCGTCGACCGCCTCCTCCTGTACCGCGCGCCGATCCTGATCGGTGGCGGCAAGGCGGCGCTGGGCGACATCGGCCTGACCGATCTCGCCAAAGCCCACGGCCGGTGGCGGCTCGCCGATGCGCGACAGCTTGGCGTGGACCGGCTGGAGGTTTACGAGCGCCCCTGATGTTCACCGGCATAGTCAGCGATGTGGGCGCGATTCGCAGCGTCGAGGCGCGGGGCGACACGCGCGTGGTGGTCGAGACCGCTTATGATACCGCGACCGTCGATCTCGGCGCGTCAATCGCGTGTTCGGGGGTGTGCCTGACGGTGGTCGACAAGGGGCCAGGCTGGTTCGCGGTCGACGTGTCGGGCGAAACACTCAGCCGCACCGCGCAAGGCCAGTGGACGCAGGGCAAGCCGCTCAACCTCGAACGCGCGATGAAGCTCGGTGACGAGCTGGGGGGGCATATCGTCACCGGCCATGTCGATGGCGTCGCCGAGGTGATCGCCGTGCGCGCGGACGGCGACTCGAAGCGCATCGAGATTTCGGTCGCGCGCGAGATCGCGCCCTTCCTCGCGCCCAAGGGATCGGTGACGGTCGACGGCGTGTCGCTGACGGTCAACGACGTGCGCGACACCTCCGAGGGCGCGCATTTCTCGATCAATCTCATCCCGCACACCCAGGCGGTGACGACGCTGGGCGCGCTGGAGCCGGGGAGCGCGGTCAACATCGAGATCGACGTCCTCGCCCGCTATCTCAAACGGATGCAAAGCTATGTCCCCGCCCTCCCCTAACACCTCCCGCAAGCCCGCCGAGCTCGCGCGGCTGCGCCACGCCTTCCTCTCCAGCCCCGAGGAGATCATCGACGAGGCCAAGAACGGCCGGATGTTCATCCTCGTCGACGACGAGGACCGCGAGAACGAGGGCGACCTCGTGATTCCGGCGCAGATGGCGACGCCCGAGAAGATCAACTTCATGGCGCGGCACGGGCGTGGCCTCGTCTGCCTCGCGCTGACCAAGCGGCGCGTCGACGAGCTCGGCCTCGAATTGATGAGCCGCAACAACGGCACCCGCTACGAGACCGCGTTCACCACCTCGATCGAGGCGCGCGACGGGGTGACGACGGGCATCTCCGCCGCCGATCGGGCGCGGACGGTGGCGGTGGCGATCGACGCCGGCAAGGGCCGCGACGAGATCGTGACGCCGGGCCATGTCTTCCCGCTGGTCGCGCGCGACGGCGGCGTGCTGGTGCGCACCGGGCATACGGAGGCGGCGGTCGACGTCGCGCGGCTGGCGGGGCTCAACCCGTCGGGCGTGATCTGCGAGATCATGAACGACGACGGGACGATGTCTCGGCTCGACGACCTCGTCGCCTTCGCGCAGCTCCACAACCTCAAGATCGGCACGATCCGCGACCTGATCGCTTACCGCCGCCGTCACGACCATCTCGTCGAGAAGCGCGCGGAGGCGAAGTTCACCAGCCGCTGGGGCGGCGAGTGGACCGCGATGACCTTCTGGAACAAGGCGACGCATTCCGAACAGATCGCGCTGGTCAAGGGCAAGGTCGACCCGACCAGCCCGACGCTGGTGCGGATGCACTCGCTGTCGATCTTCGCCGACACGTTCGGCGAGGAGGGCGAGCGCGGCGACCTGCTCCGCCGCTCGATGGAGATCATCGGCGCGGAGGGCGCGGGCGTCGTCGTCGTCATCAACCGGACGCGCCCCGATCGCATGACCGTCGCGGTGCAGACGCGCTCGGGGCAGCTCCAGCCCGACATGGAGGAGCTGCGCGACTATGGCGTCGGCGCGATGATCCTGACCGAGCTGGGCGTCGAGGAGATGGTGCTGCTGACCAACACGCATCATACGCTGGTGGCGCTCGACGGCTATGGGCTGAGCATCGTCGGCGAGCGGCGGGTGGATTGAGCCCTCTCCTCCCCCGCAAAGCGGGGGAGGAGAATAGGAGATAGAATGGCCCATATCCTGATCGCCGAAGCGCGGTTCTACGATCACCTCAACGACATGCTGATCGCAGGTGCGAAGGCGGCAATCGAGGCGGCGGGGCATAGCGCCGAGGTCGTGACCGTCCCCGGGGCGCTCGAACTCCCCGCCGCGATCGCGCTGGCGGCGGAGACGGGGCGGTTCGACGCCTATGTCGCGCTCGGCGTCGTCATTCGCGGCGAGACCTATCATTTCGAGATCGTCGCCAACGAGAGCGCGCGCGGGCTGATGGCGCTGACCCTCGACGGGCTGGCGATCGGCAACGGCGTGCTGACGACCGAGGACGAGGCGCAGGCGATCGCGCGCGCGGACCCGGCGCAGCTCGACAAGGGCGGCGGCGCGGCGCGCGCGGCGCTGGCGATGATGGCGTTGCGGGAGCGGTTTGGCTGAGGCCGGCGGCTCAGACCGACTGCTCAGACCGACTGCGAGAAGGCGTGGATCATCGCGCCGAGCGGGACGAGCGCGCACGCCACCGAAAGCCCCTGCGACAGCCGCGAGGCCGACTGCGCGCGGCGGCGCGGCGCGCGTGGCGTCTCGTTGGGGAATAGGCTGCGCGTGGCCTGGGCGATGAGCGACATGGCGTGATCTCGATGCGATGATTGTCGGCCGCGCTCCTGGCGTCGCCGACGCGCGATGGCCATCGGCGTCCGACGAACACGACGAAAAGGCGACCGATCGACGCCCGCTGGCGAAAGCCGGCGGCCTTACTTATACTGATGTCAGTAACCCCGGAGGCCCGCATGGCGCTTGCGCATACTTTCGCCGCCAACCCGCATTGGCTGCCTGCGAACCGGAAGCGGGATTTCGCCGCGCTGCCGGGCGAGGATGGCTGGCCGCTGGTGGGCAACACATTGAAGGTGCTGCGCGACCCCGCCGGGTTCGGCAACCGGATGCGCGCCACCTATGGCTCGGTCTATCGCAACAACGCGTTCGGCACGCGATCGGTGCAGCTCGTCGGCGCGGAGGCGAACGAGCTGGTGCTGATGGACCGGGACAAATTGTTCTCGTCCGAACAGGGCTGGGGGCCGTTGCTCAACCTGCTCTTCCCGCGCGGGCTGATGCTGATGGATTTCGATCATCACCGCGCCGAGCGGCGGACGCTGGGCGTCGCGTTCAAGCCCGAGCCGATGCGGCATTACGCGCGGCGGCTCGATCAGGGCATCGCGCGGGCGGTCAAGGCATGGGCGGCGGGCGGCGAGTTCCGCTTCTACGACGCGATCAAGAAGCTCAGCCTCGATCTGGCGGCGGATTGCTTCCTCGGCATGGAACTGGGCGAGGAAGCGGATCGGATCAACCAGGCGTTCGTCGACGAGGTGCAGGCGTCGGTCGCGCCGATCCGGCGGCCGTGGCCCGGCACCGCGATGCGGAAGGGCGTCGCGGGGCGGCGCTATCTGATCGACCTGTTCGAGCGCGAGGTGCCCAGGCGGCGCGAAGCGGGGGGCCAGGACTTCTTCTCGCATTTCTGCCGCGCCACCGACGAGGAGGGCAAGCCGCTGTCGGCGGGCGCGATCGCCGACCACATGAACTTCCTGATGATGGCGGCGCACGACACGATCACCTCGTCGGCGACGTCGCTGGTGATGCTGCTCGGGCGCAACCCGGCATGGCAGGAAAAGCTGGCGGCGGAGATCGCGGGCGTCGATGCGGCGGCGCTGCCCGACCAGCTCGACCGGCTGGTGCTGACCGATTACGCCTTCAAGGAAGCGCTCAGGATCATGCCGCCGGTGCCGTCGGTGCCGCGCCGGGCGCTGCGGGCGTTCACCTTCGACGGTCACGCCATTCCGGCGGGCGCGGCGGTGGGGATCAGCGTCGGCTTCACCCATCACGACCCCGCTTACTGGGACGAGCCCGAGCGGTTCGACCCGATGCGCTTCACGCCGGAGGCCTCGCGCGGGCGGCATCGCTTCGCCTGGGTGCCGTTCGGCGGCGGCGCGCATATGTGCGTCGGGCTGCACTTCGCGACGATGCAGGTGCGGCTGCTGATCGCGCATCTGCTCCGCGATCACCGGGTGGAACTGCGCGAGGGGGCGGGCGAGAAGTGGCAGTTCTTCCCGATCCCGCGGCCGAGGGACGGGTTGCCGGTGCGGTTGGTCTGAACTTTCGTCATGCCGGCCGCGTGCCGGCATCCACGTCAGCGCCGGGCGCAAGCTTTGAACGTTACGGCCCACCGACGTGGATGCCGGACGAGCCCGGCATGACGATTACGCGTCCGCCCGCTCCAGCGCCGGATAGTCGGTGTAGCCCTCCGGCCCCGGCGTGTACCAGGTCTTGAAATTGTCCGGGGTGAGCTCGGCCCCGCGCCGGAAGCGCTCGGGCAGGTCGGGGTTGGCGATGAACTTCCGGCCCCAGGCGATCGCGTCCGCGAGGCCCGAGTCGAGGTCGCGCTGGCCGGACTCGAAGCTGTATTCCTGGTTGAGGACGAGTGCACCCTTGAACACCTCGCGAATCTTCGGCGACAATTTGGGGACGGTCGTCGTGCCGAAGCTGCCCTCGGCGCCAAGCTCGCGCAGCTCGAGGAAGGCGATGCCGAGGTCGTTCAACGCCTTGGCGGCGGGGATGAAGACCGACTCGGGGTTCGAATCGTCGGCCCCTTGCGTCTCGCCGTTGGGCGACAGGCGAATCGCGGTGCGCCCCGCGCCGACCGCGTCGACGACGGCGGCGACCGCCTCGCGCATGAAGCGGATGCGGTTCTCGGGGCTGCCGCCGTAATCGTCGTCGCGCAGATTGGTGCCGTCGCGCAGGAACTGGTCGATCAGATAGCCATTGGCGCCGTGGAGCTGGACCCCGTCGAAGCCGGCGCGGATCGCGTTGGTCGCGGCCTGCGCATATTCCTCCTGTGCCCGCCTGATGTCGTCGAGCGTCGCGGCGCGCGCCTCGGCATAGGGGTTGTCTTCCTTGTGATAGGGCGCGCGCGTCACCGACGAGGACAGCGGCGTCAGGCCGGTGACGTCGGGGCGGGCGAGGCGGCCCATGTGCCAGATCTGCGCGACGATCTTGCCGCCGGCTTCGTGGACGGCCTCGGTGACGGGCTTCCACGCCTCGACCTGATCCTGCGTCCACAGCCCCGGCGCGGCGGGCCAGCCGAGTCCCTGCCGGCTCACCCCGGTGCCCTCGGAGATGATGACGCCGGCGCCGGCGCGCTGGCGGTAATAGTCGATCATCAGCGACGTCGGCACATGCGCGGCGGTCGAACGGCCCCGCGTCAGCGGCGCCATGAAGATGCGGTTGGCGGCGTGAATGTCGCCGACGGTGATGGGGTCGAAAAGACTGGGCATCTTGGCTCCTTCGCGGGTGTCGGCGGACGAGATAGGTCGCTACGGGACGCCATGCACGAGGAAGCGGGCACAAGAAAAGCTGTTGTCGCGCCAAGCGCGCTGCGCGAGCGTTCTCCGGCCCAGGGTTCTCTGGCCCAGGGTTCTTTGGCAATCGCCTTCGTCGCGGTGGTGGTGGCGAACGTCGCGCTGGCGTTCGGGCCGTGGTTCGTGCGGCTGGCGGATACCGGGCCGGTGGCGGCGGGGTTCTGGCGGATGGCGCTGGCGCTGCCCTTCATCGTCGCGCTGGCGTTCGCGCAGGGCGCGCGGCCGGGGCGGCTGGCGGCGGGGCTGGGCTGGCTGCTGGCGATCGGCGGGGTGGCGTTCGCCGCCGATCTGGCGAGCTGGCACCTCGGCATCCTCAAGACGACGCTCGCCAACGCGACGCTGTTCGGCAATTCGGCGACGCTGATCTTCCCGCTCTACGGCTTCCTCGTCGCGCGCGCCTGGCCGACGCGGCTGCAGGGGGGCGCGCTGCTGCTCGCGGCGGCGGGAGCGGCGCTGCTGATGGGGCGGTCGTTCCAGCTCGACCCGGCGCGGCTGACCGGCGACCTGCTCTGCGTGCTCGCGGGCGTGCTCTACACGGTCTATTTCATCGTCATGGCCCGCGCGCGCGAAACGATGGCGCCGCTGTCATCGCTGGCGCTGTCGACGGCGGCGAGCGCGGGGCCGCTGCTGGTCTTTGCGCTCGCTCTGGGCGAGCGGATCGTGCCACACGCCTGGGGACCGCTGCTGGGGCTGGCGCTGATGAGCCAGGTGCTGGGGCAGGGCTGCATGATCTATGCGCTCGGCAAGCTGTCGCCGCTGGTGGTCGGGCTGGCGCTGCTCGTCCAGCCCGTGGTCGCGGCGACGATCGGGTGGGTCGTCTATCGCGAGCGGCTGGGGGCGGCGGACCTGGTCGGCGCGGTGCTGGTCGCGGCGGCGCTGGTGCTGGTGCGGCGCGGCGCGGTTGCGCAAGCGGCGAAGAGCCCGCATCTGGCACGGCAGGAGGCCGCATGACCGACGACATGACGCTCGACGAACTACGCGACAAGCTCGCGCCCGAGATCGCCGCCAACGCCGCGTTCGACGGCTGGGGGACCGAGGCGCTGGCGCTGGCGGCGGATGCGCTCGGCGTTGATCGCGGCGTCGCGGCGCTCGCGTTTCCGGATGGGGCGGTCGAGATGATCGACGCCTGGTTCGCGCACATCGACGCCGTCATGCTCGCGGCGGTGCCGGCGCTCGACGCGATGAGGGTCCGCGCGCGTATCACCGCGCTGATCGAGGCGAGGCTGGCGGCGGTGGAGCCCGAGCGCGAGGCACTTCGTCGCGCGCTGGCGGTGCTGGCCCTGCCGCAGAACCTCGCGCGCGCCGCGCGGCTGGGGTGGCGGACGGTCGACGGCATCTGGCGCGCGGCGGGCGACACCGCGACGGACTATAATCACTATACCAAGCGCACGATCCTGCTCGGGGTGTACGGCGCGACGGTCAGCGTCTTCCTGGACGACGAGAGCGAGGGCTGGGCGGACACGCGGGCGTTTTTGAGCCGGCGGATCGACGGCATCATGCGGTTCGAGAAAGCCAAGGCGGGTTTCCTGGCGCGCACCGAACGCCTGCCGAGCCTGTCGCGGTTCGTGGGGCGGTTGCGCTACCCGGTGGTTTGACGTGACAAGTTGAGGAAGTGGAGCCGCCCGCTTCGTCATGCCGGCCCTGTGCCGGCATCCACCGTCGGACCTGCGTTTCGCTCCGTTGCGCGGGGAAGGCATGTTTCTGGCGTGGATGCCGGCACAAGGCCGGCATGACGTAGGTGGGGAATGCCTGCGGCGGCCTTTCCGCGGAAGTTGAGGCTAAGTTGAGGCGGAATCACGCGCAGCCCGCGCCGGAAGTTGTCAAAGTTGCCGCGCATGGCGTTTATTCGCCGCATCAGCCGGCGAGACATCGGCGGCAATATATTCATGATGCAAAGAGCGGATCGGCCCACACCGGTGGATCGACACCTGCCTGCCTGATGGCAGCGTTGTAGGACAGGCAAAAATCGGTGCGGCCGTCACGCCCACGGCGGGCATATCACCGGGAGGAAGCGAAGCGCTGCAAAACGCTTCCCTTCCCCCATCGTTACTGATAATCATTCGCAGATGGACCTGTCCGGCCGCCTGACCCCCTCGCTCAACCTGGAGACGCTGCCGCGTCGCCGGCACGCGACGGTACATCTGATCGAATGGGCGCGACTCGGGGCGCCGGAAGCGCGGCGGTTGCGCGAGCTCGGGTTCGACGAGGGTATCGAGGTCGAGGTGCTCCATCGCGCCAGCCTCGGCCGGGGGCCGATCGCGTGCCGGATCGGGCGGATGACGGTGGCGCTGCGCCGAGCGGTCGCCGCCGCGATCCACGTCGCGCCGCTCGCCGCCTGATCTCTCGGACCCGCTCGCCGGATGGCTGAGCTTCTCGCCGACCCTCCTCCCGCCGTCACCTCGGCCCCGACGCGCACCGGGCCGCCCCTGATCGCGCTGGTCGGCAACCCCAATGCCGGCAAGTCGGCGCTGTTCAACGCGCTGACCGGCGCGCGGCAGAAGGTCGGCAATTATCCCGGCGTCACGGTCGAGCGCCACGCCGGCCGCTGGGCGCTCGCCGACGGCCGGCCGGTCGAGCTGCTCGACCTGCCCGGCGCGTACAGCCTCGACCCGTCCTCCCCCGACGAGCGGGTGACGCGCGACGTCGTGACCGGGCGCGGCGGCTTCGAACGGACGCCCGATGCGCTGATCGTCGTCGTCGACGCGAGCAACCTCGACCTGCACCTGCGCTTCACGCTGCAATTGCTGGCGCTCGGCCATCCGCTCGTCGTGGCGCTCAACATGGTCGATCTCGCCGCGCGCGACGGGCTGACGCTCGACGCGGCGCGGCTCGCCCGTGAGCTCGGCGTTCCCGTCATCGAGACGGTGGCGGTCCGCCGCCGCGGCATCGAGGCATTGCGCGAGGCGGTGTCGGCGGCGATCGACGGCCCCGCCCCTGCCGCCAGCCCACCCCAGGAGATGCGCGTCCTGCAGACCCGCGCCCGCGCGCTCGCCCGCGCCGCGACTGTCGCGGAACAGCCGACGCGGCGCTGGAGCCAGGCGTTCGACGCGGTCGCGCTCCACCCGGTCTGGGGCGTCGCGCTGCTGCTCGCGGTGCTGTTCACGATGTTCCAGGCGGTGTTCGCCTGGAGCCAGACGCCGATCGAGTGGATCGAAGCGGGCTTCGCCTGGCTGGAAGGCGGCGTGACGGCGACGCTGCCGCCGGGCTTCGTGCGCTCGTTCGTCACCGATGGGCTGATCGCCGGCGTCGGCGCGGTGATCGTCTTCCTGCCGCAGATCCTGATCCTGTTCGCCTTCATCCTCGTGCTCGAGGCGTCGGGCTACATGGTCCGCGCCGCGTTCCTGATGGACCGGATCATGGCGTCGGTCGGGCTGTCGGGACGCGCCTTCATCCCATTGCTGTCGAGCTTCGCCTGCGCGGTGCCGGGGATCATGGCGACACGCACGATCGACGACGAGAAGGACCGGCTGACGACGATCCTGATCGCGCCGCTGATGACCTGCTCGGCGCGGCTGCCGGTCTATACCTTGGTGATCGGCGCGTTGATCCCGAACCTGCGCATCGCGCCGTTCGTGGGGTTGCAGGGGCTGGTGATGTTCGGGCTGTATGTGCTCGGCGTCGTCGCGGCGTTCGTCGCCGCGCTCGTCCTGCGCAATACCGTCACCGCCGGGCCCTCGTCGGGGTTCATGATGGAGATGCCGAAATATCAGTGGCCCCGGCTGCGCGACGTGCTGATCGGGCTGTGGAGCCGCGCGCTCGTCTTCCTCAAGCGCGCCGGCACGACGATCGCGCTGACCGTCGCGCTGCTGTGGGTGCTGGCGAGCTATCCGGTGGCACCCGCCGGGCAGCGGCAGAGCGAATATTCGATCGCGGGGCGGATCGCGTCGGGAATCGAGGTCGTCGTCAGGCCGATCGGCTTCAACCACGACATCGCGCTCGCCCTGCTGCCGGCGATGGCGGCGCGCGAGGCGGCGGTGGGGGCGATCGCGACGGTCTATGCGATCGACAACCCCGACGACGAGGCGGGCAAGGGCCGGCTGACCGACCATCTGCGCGGGCGCTGGAGCCTGCCGACCGCGCTCGCCTTCCTGATGTGGTTCGTGTTCGCGCCGCAATGCATCTCGACGATCGCGGTGACTCGGCGCGAGACCAACGGCTGGAAATGGCCGCTGTTCATGGTTGGCTATTTGTTCGCCGCCGCTTACATCATGGCCGGGATAACATATTGGCTGGCTGTCCTCGCCGGCCTCTGAACCGGGGCGAATAGATGGCGGGTAGCGTCAACAAGGTAATCCTGATCGGCAATCTCGGCCGCGATCCCGAGAGCCGCAGTTTCCAGAACGGCGGCAAGGTCGTCGAGCTGCGCATCGCCACGTCGGAGCAGTGGAAGGACCGCGCCTCGGGCGAGCGCAAGGACAAGACCGAGTGGCACACCGTGAAGGTGTTCCAGGAAAATGCCGCCAATTTCGCCGAGAAATATCTCCGCAAGGGCGCCAAGGTCTATGTCGAGGGCCAACTCGAGACGCGCAAATGGCAGGATGCGCAGGGCCAGGACCGCTATTCGACCGAGGTCGTCGTCCGTCCCTACGCCGGTACGCTGACCTCGCTCGACTCGGCCGGCGGTGGCCAGGGCGGCGGCGGCGGGCGCGGCGGTGACGACTGGGGCGGCGGCGGCAACGACTTCGGCGGCGGCGCTGGCGGTGGCGGCGCCCGCGGCGGCGGCCAGGGCGGCGGCGCGCGCGGCGGCTTCGGCGGCGGCGGCGGCGGTGCTGGTGGCGGCGGCTTCGCGGACGACCTCGACGACGACGTGCCCTTCTGAATGGCCGATATCGGGGCCAGGGGGATCGGCCGGGGCTGGCAGGTCGATGAGAAGGCGCGCGCGGCGGTCATCGCCGCGTACGACCTCGACCAATTGCGCCACTCGGCGGCGCTGACCCGGATCTCCGATTTCGCGGCCGCCTTGTGCGGCGCGCCGGTCGCGCTGATCACGGTGCTGGAGGAAACCGAGCAGACGTTCCTGGCGCGCACCGGCGTCGAGCTGGACGGCACGCCGCGCGACATCTCCTTCTGTACCCACACCATCCAGCACGACGAGATGATGGTGGTGACGGACGCCACCGCCGACCCGCGCTTCGCCTGCAATCCGCTGGTGACGGGCGATCTGCATGTCCGGTTCTACGCCGGCCTGCCGCTGATGACCGAGGAGGGCGTCGCGCTCGGTTCGCTGTGCGTGCTCGATACCGAGCCCCGACCCGAGGGGCTGACCGACCTGCAGCGCCAGGGGTTGGAGGTGCTGGCCGACAACGTCATGGCGCGGCTGCGCGACAGCCGCGACGCCGCCGCCTGGCGCCATGCGGAGAATGACGCGCGGCGTGCGCTGGGCGATTCGGAATCGCGCTTCCAGACGCTCGCCGACACGATGCCGCAGATGGTGTGGTCGACGCTGCCCGACGGCTATCACGATTACTACAATGCGCGCTGGTACGAGTTCACCGGCGTGCCGGCGGGATCGACCGATGGCGAGGCGTGGAACGGCATGTTCCATCCCGACGACCAGGAACGCGCCTGGGCGACGTGGCGGCGGTCGCTGACCAGCGGCGAGCCCTATCAGATCGAATACCGGCTGCGCTATCACGGCGGCGGCTATCGCTGGGTGCTAGGCCGTGCGCTGCCGATCCGCGACGCGACGGGCAAGATCACCCGCTGGTTCGGCACCTGCACCGACATCGACGAGCAGAAGGCGGCGGCCGAGGAGCGCGAGGTCGTCGCGCAGGAGCTGAGCCACCGCATCAAGAACATCTTCGCGGTGATCGCCGGGCTGATCTCCTTCGCGGCGCGCAAGCGGCCCGAGGCCGTGGCGATCGCCGACGACCTGCGCGAGCGCATCGCAGCGCTGGGCCGCGCGCACGACTTCGTCCGGCCGCACAGCCGGCTGTCGCAGCCGCTGGTGCGTCAGGACAGCCTGCACGGGCTGCTGGGCGAGCTGTTCGTGCCCTATCAGCGCGACGGCGCGGGCATCGCGGTGACCGGCGACGACGTGCCGGTCGACGACCGCGCCGCGACGCCGCTGGCGCTGCTGTTCCACGAGCTCGCGACCAACGCGGTCAAATACGGCGCGCTGTCGGTCGATGGCGGCCGGGTGACGGTGAAGATTACGCGCGCGCCCAACACGCTGACGCTCGACTGGGTCGAGACGGGCGGGCCGCCGGTCCAGCCGGCCGAATCGGCGGGGTTCGGCAGCCAGTTGATCGAATTGTCCGCGATGCGTCAGCTCGGTGGAACGGTGACGCGCGACTGGCGGCCCGAAGGGCTGGCGATGCGGGTCGAGCTGCCCGCCGCGTCGCTACGCCGTGCGTAGGACCAGGCCGTCGTCGGTCAGCGGCGGCTGCTCGCCCGAGGCCAGGCTGGCGGCGGCGCGGATCGCGCGCTCGCTGAACGGCTTGCGGACGAAGCCGACCGACGGCGCATCCGTGATCTGCGCCGGGTTGGCGGTCACGAACACGACCTTGATGCCATGGTCGCGCGCGATCGCGCGGGCGATGTCGGGACCGCTCGGGCCATCGCGCAGATTGACGTCGACGAAGGCGATCTCGCAGTCGGGCGCCGCCTTGAGCGCGCTTGCCCGATCGGCGGCGATCGCACAGACGCGATAGCCGGCGTCGGTCAGGATCCGCTCCAGGTCGAGCGCGACGAAGATCTCGTCCTCGACGATCAGCGCGGTCTTGGTCATGCGGCTACATAGGTCATATTCCGGCCAACCGTAATTCGGCCGATTGGTTCCCGCGACGGAGCAGGAAAATCGCGTGATCGGCCAGCAGGTTCGCCGCCGCCGGCCCGCGCCGGCGGTCGCCCGACAGGAACCAGGCCTGCTCGACGGTGATCGCGCGCCGGGCGAGGAAGGCGCGGAAATCGTCGATCGAGACATGATGGATGTTGGGCGTGTCATACCATTGCTCGGGCAGCAGCCGCGTCACCGGCATCCGGCCACCCCACAACAAGGACAGCCGCACGCTCCAATGCGCGAAGTTGGGAAAGGAGACGAAGGCCCGCCCCCCGATGCGGAGCAGCTCGTCGAGCACGCGGTCGGGCGCACGCGCGGTCTGGAGCGTCTGGGACAGAATGGCGTAGTCGAAGCTGTCCGAGGGATAATCGGCGAGGTCGACATCGGCGTCGCCCTGCACCACCGACAGGCCGCGCCCAACCGCGGCGGCGACGTTGGCGGCGTCGATCTCCAGCCCGCGCGCGTCGACCCCGCGCGCGTCGCGCAACGCCGCCATGAGCTGCCCGTCGCCACAGCCGACATCGAGCACGCGGGCCCCCGGCGCGACGTTGGCGGCGATGACGGCGAGGTCCGGGCGCAGGGTCATGGCAGCGACCGCAATCGCGCCGCCGCGTCGGGATGCAGCCATTCCATATATCGCTCGGGCCGGAGCGGGGCATGAAATCCGAGTGGCTCATAGACGCCATGCGCGTCGCCGGTGACGAGAGCAAAGCGCCGGATGCCGGCGAAATCGGGGTGGTCGAGGAACCAGCGCACCATCCGCCGCCCCAGCCCCTGCCCGCGCACACTTTCCTCGACCCAGACGTCGGCGATCCAGGCGAAGGTGGCGTGGTCGGTGATCGCACGCGCATAGCCGACCTGCTCGCCATCCCGATATGCACCGAGCACGTGCGACTCCCGGGCGGCGCGCTCGACCAGCGCGCGCGCGATACCCGGCGACCAATAGCTCGACGCCAGCCAGGCGTGGACGCGGTCGAACCGGAGCCGCGCCGGGTCGTCGGACAGCTCGATCGTCATGCCGTCCCCAGGAAGCCGGCAACCACCCGGTCGAGGGCAGGCGAATCTAGCAGGAAGGCGTCGTGGCCATAGGGGCTCGACAGCTCGACGAAGCTGGTCGGCGCGCCGGCGGCGTTGAGCGCGTGGACGATCGCACGCGAATCGGCGGTGGGATAGAGCCAGTCGGTGTCGAAGCTGACGAGGCAGAAGCGCGTGCCGACGCCGCGGAAGGCGTCGGCGAGGCGGCCGCCATGCTCCTCGGCGAGGTCGAAATAATCCATCGCGCGGGTGATATAGAGATAGCTGTTCGCGTCGAAACGGTCGACAAAGCTCAGCCCCTGGTGGCGGAGGTAGGATTCCACCTGGAAGTCCGCGTCGAACCCGAAGCTTTTGGCGTCCCGCGCCTGCAGGCGGCGGCCGAACTTCTCGGTCAGCCCGGCCTCGGACAGATAGGTGATATGCGCCGCCATCCGCGCCACCGCGAGCCCGGCCGACGGCGGCTCGGCGGCGTAATAGTCGCCGCCGTTCCAGCGCGGGTCGGCCATCACCGCCTGCCGCCCGACCTCGTGAAAGGCGATGTTCTGCGCGGAATGGCGCGCGGTCGAGGCGATCACCAGCGCGGCGCGGACGCGGGGCGGGAAGGTTGCCGCCCAGCTCAACGCCTGCATCCCGCCCATCGACCCGCCGACCACCGCCGCGAGCGCGCCGATGCCGAGATGGTCGAGCAGCAGCGCCTGCGCGCGGACCATGTCGCGGATGGTGATGACGGGAAACGCCATGCCATAGGGCTTGCCCGTCGCCGCGTCGGTCGACGCGGGACCGGACGTGCCCATGCACGACCCCAGCACATTGGCGCAGACGACGCAGAAGCGGTCGGTGTCGATCGGCTTGCCCGGCCCGACCATGCTCAGCCACCAGCCCGGCTTGCCGGTGCGCGGGTGCCGGCTCGCGACATGCTGGTCCATCGTCAGCGCGTGGCAGATCAGGATCGCGTTGCCGCCGTCGGGGGCAAGCTGGCCGTGGGTCTCGTAGGCGATCTCGACCGGCGACAGGCTGCCGCCACCGTCCAGCGCGAGCGGGCCGGGCAAAGTAACGCGACGGTCGAGGCCGAAACGTTCGTCCATGCGGCGGGCGTTAGGGGATGTTCTGCCAGCCGTCACCCTCACCCTTCCGGCGCTTCGCGCCTCCCTCCCTCTCCCAATGGGAGAGGGAAGGGGCCCGCCGCCGCAGGCGGTGGGAAGGGTGAGGGTGACTAGCGAACGACGTCTCGCTACAGCCGCGCCCATGACGACCGCCCCGCAACCCAAGGCCTGGATCATGGGCATCGCTCCCTACATCCCCGGGCGCTCGACGACCGATGACGGGCGCAAGGTCGTGAAGCTGTCGTCGAACGAGAACCCGCTCGGCACGCCGCCGGCGGCGCGGGCGGCGTTCGCGGCGGCGGCCAGCACTCTGGAGCGCTATCCGGACGCCAGCGGCGCCGAATTGCGCGAGACGCTGGCGGCGAAGCACGGGCTCGATCCGGCGCGGATCATCTACGGCAACGGCTCGGACGAAGTGCTCCACCTCGCCGCCGGCGCGTTCGCGGGGCCGGGCGACGAGGTGATCTACGTCCGCTATGGCTTCGCGGTCTACGAGATCGCGGCGCGCCGCGTCGGCGCGACCCCGGTGATCGCGCCGGACCGGGACTATGCGACCGACATCGACGCGGTCCTCGCCTGCGTCACCCCCGCCACGCGGATCGTCTTCATCGCCAACCCCAACAACCCGACCGGCACCTACGCCGGCAAGGACGATATCGCGCGCCTCCACGCCGGGCTGCCCGCCGACGTCCTGCTCGTGCTCGACCACGCCTATGCCGAATATATCGAGGGCGACGCGGAAGACGGCGGCATGGCGCTCGCCGAGTCCGCGCCCAACGTGCTGGTCACGCGCACCTTCTCCAAGATGTATGGCCTCGCCGCGGAGCGCATCGGCTGGGGCTATGCCGCCGCGCCGATCGTCGAGGCGATGCACCGCATCCGCCTGCCCTTCTCGATCACCATCGCCGGCACGGCGGCGGCAGTGGCGGCGGTCGGCGACAAGGACTGGGTCGAGCACACCCGCGATCACAATGCGCGCTGGCGGCGCTGGTTCGCCGACGAGATCGCGAAGCTCGGCAACGCCGGCCTGCGCGCGATCCCGAGCCAGGCCAATTTCGTGCTGGTGATCTTCGCCGGCGCGCTGACCGCGGAGGCGGCGTACAAGGGGTTGATGGACGCGGGCTATATCGTCCGCTGGCTGCCGGGGCAGGGCCTGCCGCACGGCCTGCGGATCACGATCGGGACCGCGGACGAATGCCGTGGCGTCATGGCGGCGCTGCGGGCGCTGACGGAGAGGGTATGACGGTCACCCTCACCCTTCCCGCCGCCTGCGGCGGCTCCTGTCCCTCTCCCGGTGGGAGAGGGAGGGAGCGGCGCCGCCGCGGAAGGGTGAGGGTGACGAGCTAGGCCATGCTTCCCTTCGCCCGCGTCACGCTGATCGGCCTCGGCCTGATCGGCTCCTCGATCGCCCGCGCCGTCCGCGCCGAGATGCCGACCGTGCGCCTGACCGGCCACGACGCCGACCCGGACGTGCGCGCCGCCGCCGACCGGCTCCAGCTCTGCGACGACATCGCCGACACCCCCGGCGCGGCGGTGATCGACGCCGACCTCGTCATCCTCTGCGTCCCCGTCGGCGCGATGGGCGCGGTCGCGGCCGAGTTCGCCGCCGACCTCCCCGCCGACGCGATCGTCAGCGACGTCGGCAGTTGCAAGGCGGCGGTCGCGCGCGCGCTGGCCGACGCGCTGCCCGGCGCCACGATCGTCCCCGCCCATCCCGTCGCCGGCACCGAGCGCAGTGGGCCGGAAGCGGGCTTCGCGACGCTGTTCCACAAACGCTGGTGCATCCTCACGCCCATGGAAGGCACGCCCGACGCGGCGGTCGAGCGCGTCGCGGCGTTCTGGCAGCGGCTCGGCGCCGAGGTCGAGCGGATGACCCCCGAACATCACGACCGCGTGCTCGCCGTCACCAGCCACCTGCCGCACCTGATCGCCTATACCATCGTCGGCACGGCCAGCGACCTGGAGCAGGTGACGCGCTCCGAGGTCATCAAATATTCCGCCGGCGGTTTCCGCGACTTCACCCGCATCGCCGCGTCGGACCCGACGATGTGGCGCGACGTCTTCCTGACCAACCGCGAGGCGGTGCTGGAAATGCTCCAGCGCTTTTCGGAAGATCTGTCACAGCTCCAGCGCGCGATCCGCTGGGGCAAGGGCGACGAGCTCCACGACCTGTTCACCCGCACCCGCGCGGTGCGGCGGTCGATCGTCGAGCAGGGGCAGGACGACGCGCGCGAGGATTTCGGGCGGGTCCACGAATAGCCTTTCGCGCTCAGGCGGCGGCGGCCTTTGCATCATGGTCGACGGGCATCGTCACGACGGGCAATTTCCGCAATGCGGGCCGGGCCAGCAGATAGCCCTGGATATGACGAATGCCGCTCGCGCGCAGGGCGTCATATTCCCCGATGGTCTCGATCCCCTCGGCGATGACGGTGATGCCGAGCGCGTCCGCGATCCGGATGACGCCATCCACGATCATCCGGCGCGGCATGCTCGCGTCGATTCCCCGAACCAGTTCCATGTCGAGCTTGATGTAATCGGTCTGAAACTTGGCGAGCAGCCCCAGCCCGGCATGGCCGGCCCCGAAGTCGTCGATCGCCGTGCCGAAGCCCATCTTGCGGTAGCTGTCGACGATGTTGCGGACATGCGCGGTGTCGGCCATCTCCTCGTTCTCGGTGAACTCGAAGATCAGGCGATCGGGCGGAAACCCCGTCGCCCGCGCCGTCTTCAAGGTTAGCTGGATGCAGGCGAGCGGCGAATAGACCGCGTTGGGGAGGAAATTGATCGAGAGGCGGGCGTCCGTGTCCAGAATGCCCGCCGCCACCGCGCCCTCGATCGCCGCCACCCGGCATTGCTGGTCGAACGCATAGCGATTGTCCGGCGTTACGCCGCCAAGAACCTCGGCCGCGCTCTCGCCGTTGCTCCCGCGCACCAGCGCCTCGAACGCGAACGGGCGTCCGGTCTCGATGTCGACGATGGGCTGGAACGCCATCGCGATCGCGAAATCCCGACGCGGTGACCGGCACCCCTCGCACCCAGCTTGCATCTTCTTCCTCCGACCGGGCGTGGCCTAAAGAAGTGATGCTAACGGCTTCTGAATACTCGGAATCATTTCGCTGTTCTATGTTATGATTTTGCCGAGTTCAGAGGGCCGGCACGCGCTATAGGCGGTGCATTGACAGGCGGCGCAGGCAGAGGGCGGCCACCGGCAGGTTGATCCCGATCGCGGTCAGGACGCCAGGCGCATAGCCGCCCATCGCAATGGCCGCCGGGATGTGGGGAACGAAGACATTGGCGAGCAATAGCCCTGCGAATAGCGTCAGTGCGTGTGCCTTGGCGGCACTCTCGATCCCCGAACCGGCCCAAATGGCGGCGACCAAGCCTGCGATGGTGACGGCAACAAGCATCTCGTGGAAAACTGATGGGGTCGGAATCGTGATCCGGCGGCCAAGAATGGCTGCCACCAGCGAAGAGGATCGCTCGCGGTAACGCTCGAAGGTCAGCGCCTCTTCCAGGTTGTGAACACACAGCGCGAACGTCAATGTTGCCGCCAGCAGCCGTAGGCGCGGCCCTTCGCCGGTCAACGGTCCGGACCCTCCAGCACGTTCATCGCCGTATGGACCCGCGCCTCGATCTCCTCGCGCCCCAACCCCGGCGGGATGACCTCGCCGAACCTGAACGTGATGACTCCCGCCCGCTTCGGACCGCGCTTGGGCCACAGCCGGCCGCTGTCGACCGCGACCGGCACCGTCGGCATCGCCAACAGCCGATACAGCCCCGCGAAGCCCGACTTGATCGGCGGTTGCTCGCCCGGCGCGACGCGGGTGCCCTCCGGAAAGATCAGGATCGAACGGCCCTGTGCCTTGGCGACGCTCGCCTCGCGCATCATCTTGCGCAGCGCCGTCGACGAGGCGTCGCGGTCGACCACCAGCGCGCCGTAGCGCCGGCAGGCCCAGCCCCAGATCGGGATCTCCGCCAGTTCCTGCTTGAGCGCCATCGCCGGGCCGTCGAGCATCCGTTGCAGCTCCAGCGTCTCGAACATCGCCTGGTGCTTGGCGGCGTAGAGCGCGGGGCCTTCGGGCATCGTCCCCTCGACGCGGACCCGGATGCCGAGCAGCACGCGCGCCGCCCAGCGATGGAAGCGTGTCCACACCGTCGCATGGACGATCACCGCGCGCTGCCCGAACCAGGCGGAGATCGGCACCGTCGCGACGATCGGGATCGACAGCCCGTAGAAGACGATGTTGAACAGCAGCGTCCGCGCGCGGGCGATCATCAGGGCGGTCATCGGCCCCACCCGACCGACAGCGCCACGCGCCGCAGCAGCAGCTTGTTGTACTCGCTGACCAAGGTCATCAGCCGCGGGCTGCCCGGCACGCCGTCGCCGAGCACGACGACGCGCTCGCCCGCCGCCGCGCGCAGCTCCATTGCGGCGCGGCGCAGATGCCAGTCCGAGGTGACGAGCCGCACGGTGGTGAAGCCCCGCGCCTTCAGCCAGTCGGCGGTCTCGCCGGCGTTCGAGCGCGTATCGACCGCGTCGTGGCCGAGATCGACGCAGCAGGCGAGCAGCGCCGGCGCGACGCGATATTCGCGCGCCAGATCGCCCGGGCCCACCGTCGGCGCGACGCCCGTCACCAGCAGCCGCTTCGCCTGATGCCGCCGCAGCAGGTCGAAGCCGCGATCGATCCGCCCCGGGCCGCCGGTCGGCACGACGACGGCGTCGGTCGTCGTGCCGTCGAGTGGCCCCGGCAGCGTCAGCATGAACAGCGCGAAGCCCAGCGCCCAGCCGATCAGCGCCAGCGCGACCAGCCGGCGGATCACAGGATGCTTCTCAGCGCGCGCAGCACCGACCAGCGCGCCGCCAGCGTCGCGAGCGCGACGAACAGCAGCGGCAGGCTGGCGAGCAGCAGCCATTCGCCGGTCGACAGCGTCACCCCGCCGAGCAGCTCCGAGCCGAGCGCGCGCACCTGCCCGCCGAGCAGCGCGACGATGCCCAGCGCCGCCAGCGCCCCCGCGCCGCCGCCGAGCGCCGCGTCGAGCGCCATGCGCCGCTGGAACAGCCGCGCGACCTGGACGTCGGTCGACCCGAGCATGTGCATGACCTCGATCGTCGCGCGGTGCGTCTCCAGTCCGGCGCGCGCGGCGAGCACCACCACCGCGCCGGTGGCGCTCGCCATCAGCAGCACCAGCGCGCCGGCGGTGAGCGTCAGCGTCCGCATGAAGTCGCCGACCGGCGACATCCAGCGCTCGCGCCGGTCGACCCGCGCGGTCGGCTCGGCCCGGCGCACGACGGCGGCGACGCGGGCGGCGGCGGCGTCGCCGGCATCGCGCAGGTCGACGTCGATCAGCGCCGGCACGGGCAGCTCCGGATCCGCCCCGTCCGCGCCCAGCCACGGCCGGAGCAGCCGCGCGAGCTCGGCGCGGTCGACCGGCGCGGCGCGCGCGACATCGGGACTGGCGCGCAGCGCGGCCAGCGCACGCGCCGCGGCGGCATCGCGGGCACCCGGCTCGCCCGCGACGATCTGCACCGTCAGCCGCCCCGCCAGTTGCCGGTCGAGCAGCGCCGTCGCGCCCGCCGCGCCGAGCCCGCCCGCCGCCGCGAGGACGGTCAGGAACAGCATCACTGCCATGACCCCGGTCATCGCACGCAGGCCGCCCGCCTCGTCGAGCACCCGCCGGTCGCCGGTCGCGGCGCTCATGGCGCGCGCACCGGGTAGCGCAGCGACCCCGTCGGATCGAGCAGCCGGCCCTTGTCGAGCCGCAGCATCGTCGCGTGCGGGATGCGGCTCAACAGGTGGAAGTCGTGCGTCGCGACCACCACCGTCGTGCCGAGCTTGTTGAGCGATTCGAAGAGCTGGAGCAGCCGCTCCGCCATGTCGGGGTCGACATTACCGGTCGGCTCGTCGGCGACGAGCATCTCGGGCCGGTTGATGACGGCGCGCGCGATCGCGACGCGCTGCTGCTCGCCGCCCGACAGCGTCGCCGGCCGCGCGTCCGCCCGCTCGGTCAGTCCGACCCAGGCGAGCATCTCGCGCACCGGCCGCGCGATCTCGCTCTCGACGACGCCGGCGACGCGCAGCGGCAACGCGACGTTATCGGCCGCCGACAGATGCGGCACGAGGCGGAAATCCTGGAACACCACCCCGATACGCCGACGAAACCCCGGCAGACGCGCGCGCGGCAGCAGCACCGCGTCCTCGCCGAACAGCCGGATGACGCCCCGGCTGGGCCGCTGGGCGAGGTAGAGCAGCTTCAGCAGCGACGTCTTGCCCGCCCCGCTCGCGCCGGTCAGGAAATAAAAGGCGCTGCTGCGGAGCGTGAAGCTGACGTCGGTCAGCGTCTCGGGCCCGGCGCCGTAGCGCAGTCCCACATTCTCGAACTGCACGATGTCCGCCATCTGGCCGCAGGCTCTGCCACAGATGACGGCAAGCCTTCAACCTTGCCCTTGAACCTTGCCCATGAACCTTGCCACGCGGCGCGCCCCCGTGCTTAGAATCGCGGCGAACCCGCCGGCGCTCTGCCGGGGGCCGTGGGTGCGTTTTCGATGATCCTGCAATGCCCCGAGTGCAGCACCCGCTACCTGGTGCCCGACAGCGCGATCGGGCCCGAAGGGCGCACGGTGCGCTGCGCCAATTGCCGGCATAGCTGGTTCCAAGAACCCGGCGCGCCCGCGCCGCCCGCGCCGCCGCCCGTCGCCACCGGCTCCGGCGATGCCACCGACGGGGCGGAGCCGGCCGCCGTCGCCGCCCCTCCCCCGCCGTTGATCGAGCCGGTCGCCCAGCCGTACGAAGGCTACACGCCGCCCGCGCCCTTCCGCGCGCGGCGCAACCCGGTGCGGACCTGGACGATCGCGGCGCTGGTCGCGGGGCTGCTGATGCTGGCGGCGATCGGGCTGATCTCGTGGCTCGGCACGCCGGGGCTGCTCGGCAAGGTCGGGCTGTCGTTCGGCGCGACGCCGACACCGCTGCTCATCAAGGACAATCCGATCGAACGCCGCGAGCTGGAGAACGGCTCGGAGCTGTTCGCGGTGTCGGGCCAGGTCAGCAATCCCTCGGCGGAGCGCCAGCGCGTCCCCGACATCCGCGCCGGGTTGCGCGACGCGCAGGGCCGCCTCGTCTATAGCTGGACGATCACCCCGCAGCAGCGGACGCTGCCGCCGGGCGGCACGGTCGACTTCAACTCCGCCAAGCTGGACGTGCCCGCGAACTCGAAGCGGCTGGAGCTGAGCTTTGCCGGCGAGGACGGTAAATAGGTTTCGATCCGCTCGCGCGGATGGCTGCGCCGGCCCGCTCCCCCACCCCACCTCCCAAGACATTATGCTGACTGGGAGGTGGGGTGGGGGAGCAGGCCGGCGCAGCCTCGAACAGAGCGCCATTGCGTGGGCGAAAGCGCTTTGCTAGGGGCGCGCTCCTGCCAGTCGCCGGGCTTTCCCGGCGGCCTATCACGTGCGGCCGTGGCGGAATTGGTAGACGCGCAGCCTTGAGGTGGCTGTGTCCGAAAGGACGTGGAAGTTCGAGTCTTCTCGGCCGCACCATTCCCGATCAAGCGAGGGCACCGCGGTGCTGGCTGATCTCCAGCGATTGATCGGGATGGGATGGTATCCGGCGCCACGACCACCTTGGCGATAAACCCACGGGCGTAGCCTTGCCGCATGGTCGGATCGCCAGAGCGCAGCTTGCTGAGATGACCTCGCCAAACCCGGCCCATGCTGTCGCTCGCGCTGGTCACCATGCAGATCTGGCCAGCCATCTGGTCCCGTTCCGCGTCATGCCGCTATTTTCGGCGTCTCGCCGACATTGGCCGTGCTCACCGCCTCCTTGATCAGGAAGTCGGCCAGATCGGCGCGTGAGATGCGCGAGGCAATCCGGATCTTGAGGTCGGTTCCCGTCCGATAACTCGCCGTCCTGGGGCCGTTCGTCAGCGCGGGCGGGCGAACGATCGTCCAATCGACATCGGACGCCCGGATCAGCGCCTCCATCGATTCCTTGTCGCGCATCTTGTTCTTCAGCGCGGCCCAGACCGCCAGGACGTAAAGCGAGCGATCGCGGCTCTCGGCCGCGCCGTGCGCGCTTACGACGACCAGGCGCCGGACCGCTTCGGTGTTCATCGCCGCCAGAATGGCGCGCACGCCATCGGTGCAGACCGTCACCGGTCCCTTGTCGTTGGTCCCTAGCGCGCTGATTACGGCATCCTGATTGGCAACCACCTGCGCGACGACGTCCTGCCGGTCAAGACCGCCCACCACGACGTGTAGGTGAGGGTTGCCTTCCGAGAAAACGATGCCCGCCTTGCGGACCATGACGGTGACTTCGTGGCCAGCGTCCAGAGCTTGCCGAACCACCTCGCGACCGGTGCCGCCGGTGGCTCCGAATACAGCTATCCGCATTGCGAGACGCCCTTTGCTCGTCAATCGTTGGAAACTCCAAGCGAGAACCGCAGGTGGGGTAATCAATTGGACTTGTCAAGCATTGGATAATCCTATTATATGGCTGTATGAGCATCCCTCCAGCTTCGGCAAACCTCATCTATGGATTGCTCGACGTCACGCGCGCGATCCACGACAGGATCGAAGCGCTGATAGGTGAAGTGCTGACCGATCTGGATCTCACCCATGCCCTCGCCAACGCGCTGTGGAAGCTCGATCCCGATGCGGAACCACCCTCCATGCGCGCACTTGCGGCAAGTCTGCGCTGCGACCCCTCGACCGTCACGTTCCTCGCGGACCGGCTCGAGGAGAAAGGTCTGATCTTCCGCCAGGTCGACGCCGGGAACCGGCGTGTGAAGACGCTGGTGCTCACGCCCAAGGGTCGCGATTCCAGGCACTGCCTGGTCGACGCGATGGCCAGCCACTCGCCAGCCGCGTTGTTGCCGCCCGCGGAGCAGGCGCAGCTCTACCGCCTGCTGTACAAGGCGATGGCAGCGAGCGATGCGGCGCAGGCCAGGGGCGGGGCGGATCGGGGCACAGCCGGAAAAAGCGCAAGTGAAGGAGTTCGGTAATGCCGGCTATGGAAATACTGGTGCTTTACGGCCTGCTCTCATCCTATTGTCTTGCCGGATGCCTGATGGAGCATTTCGCGGTCGTGCCCGGCTGGCGCCATGTCGGCGCGCAGGACTTCACCGCCGTTCATGTCGCCCAGGGCAACGGCCTGGGCTACGTCTATGTTCTGCCCAAGATCGCATTGACTATCCTCATCGTGACGTTGCTGGTTCTGCGTCCGGTGACCATGCCAGCGGCGCTGCTGTGGGCGAGCGCGGCGCTTCTCGCCATTTCGTGGATGGTCTCGTTCGTCCTCCAGTTTCCGATCCAGGCAGCGATCCGCAAGCAGAAGACGCTCGCGCTGGTCGACCGGCTTTATCGAAACGACTGGCTACGCGTGGCGGCGATGGCGGGCCACAATCTCGTCGTCTGGGCAACCATCGCTCAAGCCTTTGGTAAGTTACATTGAGTCCCCCATTGATATTTACCCTAGTTGTCAGTCCCAGCGTGTGACGGTGCGGATTGAAGTAAAGAGTTCTCGTTCATCTATCTTTTTTGCCAATGTATTCGTAGAATATGAGGCCGCGCAGGGTCTTGATACGACGGTCAAACGTACCGGTGAGCAGATCCAAAACTGCCGATCACGCTCGACAAGCCGCTCGCCGTACCTTCCGGCGGCTCGACACGACGGGATCAGGTCATGCAGCCTTAGCATCGCCTGCGGCCGACGATGGAACCAGCATCGGCTATCTTGCGTCGACGGTCCTGCGCAGCTCGCGGCGTCGGCCCACCAGGACCAGGGTCGCCAGGGCCAGGAAGATCAGGTTGAACCAGATGACCGAGGTCTCGCCGCGCCAGGTGTGAAACACGATCGCGCAGCATTGCAGCGCCGCGCACCCGAGTGCCGCCGCGACCGTCAGTCCCGGCCTGATCCGCGTCAGCCACGGCAGGACGACGCCGAGGCCGCCCATCAGGTCGATGACGCCGAGCGTCCGCACCATCGCCGGGGGCACCTCGCCGGCCCACTTCCACATCTTCGCCAAGTCCGCGATCGGGGTAGCAAGCTTCAGATAGCCCACCCAGGCGAACAGGATCAGGATAGCGAGTTGCGCCGCCCACAGGGCGACGTTGCGCCACCCGCCCCACGATAAACCCTCGCGGTTGTCGCTCACACCCACGGTCATGGCTCCCTCGCGACCTCGCTCCGCAACGTGCCGACCCCCTCGATCGTGATCGTCACCGTGCCGCCCAGCCGGTTCAGGTCGACGTTCTGGATCGCCCCGCCCGTATCTCCCGCCGCGCTCAGCGCGGTGCCGAGCGAGACGATGTCGCCTGCCTCCAGCGTCATGAAGCGCGAGAGCCACGCCAGCACGGCGGGCACATGGTGGGTTAGGTTGGCCGTGTTGTCGCTGGTCACCAGCACATCGTCGTGCCAGCAGAAGATCGGCAGCGCGTGCGGATCGGGGATCTCGTCGCGGGTGACCAGCCACGGTCCCATCGGACCGAAGCCGTCGGTGCCCTTGTAGCGGCCCGGATAGCTGACATGGGTGTCGACGTAGCGGATGCCGCCGGTATCGGCGTCCGGGTGGATCGCCCGGTAATGGTACGTATCCTCCGCCCGCATGGTGGGGGAAGTGATGTCGTTGTGGACGGTATAGCCGAAGACGTGGGCATAGGCATCCGCGGCGGCGATATCGCGCCCGCTCCGCCCGATCACGACGGCGAGTTCGGGTTCGGGATGGACGCGCCCGTACTCGGCCCGCAGCGGGATCGCGGCGCGATGCCCGATCAGCGCGGTCGACGGCTTGGAGAAAAAGCCGGGATGCGCCGGCCCGGAATGGATGCGGGCGGCGTTGGCGGAGTTGTTGAGCGCCAGGCACAGCACCTTGCCCGGGCGCGGCAGCGGCGGCAGGAAAGCGATATCGGCCACCGCGAGCACCGGCCCGTCATGCTGCGCCAGCGCCTGCGTCAGCGCCGCCGTGCCCACGTCGCCGGATTCGACGAGTTCCATCAAGGTGGCGGGCAGCGGCTGGCCGTCGTGGCGAGCCAGCGCGCGGACATCGACGATGCCATCCGCGACCGCCACGCCCCAGCTGACCGCCGCGCCGATGCTGAAGGTCGCTAGGCGCATGCCGGTCTCCCCCGCGAGGCGCCGTCCGCCGGCGCCTCGCTGTCAAGATCGACCGCGATCGCCTGGATCACGCGGGCCAGCATGGCGGCGTGGCTGGCGGTGACGATGACCTCGATCGCCTCGGCGGCCGAGAGCACGCCGCGCAGCCGGGCGAAGCCGTCGTCGCTCAACTGCCCCCGTGTGATCTCGTCCGTGACGCGCAGCAGCGTGCGCTCCAGATTGTCGAAGACGCTAGCGCCCTCCCAGGCGGCGACGGCGGCGATCTTCTCCTCCGGCAGGCCCGCCGCGCGCGCCATTGGGAGGTGCTGCGCCCATTCGTAGGAAGAACCCTGCAGCTCGGCGCTCCGCAGGAAGATCAATTCGCGCAGCGCCCGGTCGAGCGTGCAGCCATGCCGCAGCGCGTTGTTCCACTCCGTCCAGGCGCGCAGGATAACGGGCTGGTGGGCGAGGATGCGATAGAGGTTGATCGGCGGCCGCCCCCACAGCGCGCGGAACCGTTGTTCGTCCGCGGATTCGAGCGCGGCCAGCGGGAAGCGGCCCGTCGTCATGCGGGCGACCGGGCGAAGGTCGCCGCCATGCCGTAGCCCACGCCGTATTCGAGCGCGGGATGGTAGACGGTGTGCGGCCGTGCCGCGCCCCCGGCCGCCCGATACGCTGCGGCCGCCGCCAGCCAGGCATGGAGCTCGAGCGCACCGAAGCCGGCGGTCGCCATCACCTCCTCGGGTGTCCGATCGTCGAGGGCGGTCAGGTCGCCCGCCTCGATGACACCGAGAAACCAGCGATCGAACGCGGGGTTGAGGTGGATATCCTCGGCCGTGCGCCGGCCGTCGACGAGCATCTGCGCGCCTTCGACGTGCATGTCGTGCAGGCGTGCCAGCCACTGCTCGTCGGTGAACGTGCCGCCCGCGCTCCCCTCCAGCTGATAGGCATGAACGTCGGGCGTCGCGTCACCGAGCAGCGGAAAGTAGCGGTCCGGATGGTGCGAGAGCCCGCCGCTGCCGATGAACAGCGTGCGGCCGCCCCATCGGGCCATGCTGTGGCCCACGGCCGTCGCGAACGCGCGCGTCCGCTGGTAGGGCAGATGCGGCGGCACCAGCGAACCGAGGAAGATCGGGATGACCGGATAGCGGTCGAGCGCGCCGAGCAGGCGATGCAGCGGCTGCGAAAAGGCGTGATCGACGCGCATCTCCTGCGACCAGGACGGGTCGAAGCCGGCGTCGCGCACGTCGCGGATCAAGTCCAGCGCTGCCGTCCGCGGCACGTCCAGCCGGCCGGCGAAGCCGCCGATATCGCCGATCGCGTGCGCGGCCAGCCCGATGCAGAAGGCGGGCATGTTGCTGTACGGAAAGCCCGAGAAATGATCCGTCGCGAAGATCACCACGCGATCGGGCCGCATCCGCTCGATCGCCCGGACGCAGCGGTCATATTCGTCGATCAGCGCCGGCTCGGCTTCCGGCGCACGGGCACGATGGAGGATGAGCGGAGAATGCGATACGCACACGAGCTCGGCCGGCGCGGTCACGCCGTCGCACCCAGCGCGAGCACGTCCTCGAAATGCTCGTCCGCGAACAGGCGTCGCGTCTCGCGCGATGCGAAGAGCCAGCGTCCGTCGACCCGCTCGTAGCTATCCAGATAATCCTGGACCAGCGACACTCTTGCCGGCAGCGGCGTAGCCCCGTCGCCGGCAAACAGCATCAGGGTGGACAGGCCGGTGGCGGTATCGTCACCGTCGAACGCGATCCGCAAATTGGTGAATAGGTGGCGGCAGACGCGCTGGGGGTGGCGGCTGGCGCGCGCCGCATAGGCTGATCGGATTGCGGCCCGGCCGACGCTGCGTCCGCCGTTCTCGCGCCCATACCAGCCCGACGGCGTGAACAGATTGGCGACGTGCTGCGCGCGTCCGTGATCGATCAGGTGCGCGAATTCCGTGACCAGCGCGCCGATCTCGATCAGGTCGGTCGTGTGCGCTCCATCGAACCCTCCCTGTCGCACGTGCACCTTCCGATCTCCGCTGTCTGCTGTCTGCTTTTCGCCGGATGGTCCGCACCCTGTTCGCTCAGTAGCGTGCGGCCTCGAAACCCGCTGTCCCACCTTATGGGGGACAGACTGTGCGATGCCCCGATGGGGTCAGGGCCAGGTCTCCGTAAACGGCCCGGTGCAGTTCATCGCGGATCATCTCCCCGCCCGGCGGCTGCAACTGCGTCATGAACACGACCGTCAGCCGGTTCTTCGGATCGACCCAGAAGGTCGTGCTCGCACCGCCGCCCCAGCTATACTCGCCGCGAAAAGCGGGTACGCCGTTCGCGGGCGGATCGAGCACGACGGCCCCGCCAAGTCCGAACCCCAGCCCGTCGCCCGTACCGCCGAGGCCGAGCGCGGCGATCCCGGGCAGCTCCGCCAATTGATCCGGCCGCAGCTGGCTCATCATCATCGCGCGGGCCGACTCCCCGGACAGGACGCGCCGGCCGTCGAGCGCGCCGCCCCCGCGCAGCATCTCGGCGAACCGGGCGTAGTCGTCGATGGTCGAGACGAGGCCGCCGCCGCCGCAGGCGCCGGGAACCGGCTTCAGCAGCGCGCTGTCGCTACCGCTTTCGATCAGTTGGAAGCCTCCGCCGGCCTTGGGGCCGTAGAGCGACGCCAGCCGATCGGCCCGCTCCGCATCGACGCAGAACGCGGTATCGCTCATCGCCAACGGGTCGAAGATCCGGTTCCGCATGAACTCGGCGAGCGGCGCTCCGGCGGCGCGCTCGATCACGATCCCGGCGACGTCGAGCGACATGCCATAATGCCACCGCTCGCCCGGCTGGTTCACGAGCGGCAGCCGGCCCAATGCCCGTGCGAGCCCGTCGAGCCCCCCCAGCGCGGGGTCGAAACGGTAGTTCTCGCCCGGCCCGATCGCGGGGTCGCCGGCGTACAGCGCGCCGACCGGGCTGTCCGGATAGAACCAGTAGCTGAAGCCGGCGGTGAGCGTGAGCAACTGTCCGATCGTGACGGGCCGCGCGGGTGTCGTCCGAGCGGCACCGCCGTCGCCGCCGACATGGACGCCGAGTCCGGAGAGTTCGGGCACATAGTCGATGACCGCATCCTCCAGCCGGAGGACGCCGTCATCGACCAGGATCATGACCGCCGCCGCGGTGACCGGCTTGGTCATCGAGAACAGCCTGAACACCGTGTTCCGCCGGAGCGGGTTTCGGGCGTTCACATCCATCAGGCCGCAGGCGTGGAAGAAGTCCTCCTGTCCGTCGCGGAACACGAGGACGCTTGCGCCCGGCAGCGCGCCCGAAGACACCAGCCGGTCCAGCAGCGCTCCGACCAGAGGATAGTCCGCAGCTTCCGTTCCGACCGTCAACACGACTCTCCCTGCATCAGAACTTGTACGACAGCTCCAGGGCGATGGTGCGCGGATGTTCCGACGTCGCCAGGTAGCTTCCCGGCCCGACGAACGCGGTCGCGAAGGCGAAGACCGACCGGTTCGCGTTCGACAGGTTACGTCCGAGCACCCTGACCGAATAGCCGGCGTCCGACATCAGCGCGATCGATGCATCGTATTTGGTGATGGCATCCGAAGGTGGCGGGAAGTTGGGATCGCGTTGCCGCGTCTGACTCGATTCGTATTTGACCCCGCCGTTGATATCCAGGCTGAAACCGCTCCCGAGCGGGTGACGGTAATCCAGCGTGGCGGCGCTGTTCCACCGCGGCGCATTTGGAATGCGGCCGCCGGTGATCGTGTCCTTGGTGTCGGCATAGGTGCCGCTGACGTCGACCCGCAGGCCGGATACGAAGGACGGCCGCCAGATGACTTGCGCTTCGACGCCGCGTGACCTCAGGTCGGTGTTCTGGACGATGAACGTCGCCCCATTGAACGTCGACAGCTGGTAATCGTCGACCTTGGTGGAGAACAGCGTGGCGTTCAACGTCACGGCGCGATCAGGAGTCTGATAGCGGACGCCGACTTCCCCCGTCTGGGCGACTTCCGGACTGTACTCGGACTTGTCCAGCAAGCCGACCACGCTTGCGAAACCGCCGCTCTTGGTGCCTTGTGACCAGGCGGCATAGAACATCAGGTCGTCCGAAGCGGTATAGCGCAGGTTGACGAGACCATCGACGGCGTTCTCCTTACGCGACAGCGTGAACGGGGCGTAGGCCGGGAAGGCGCCGGTGAACGCCCCGGGGACCAGGACCCGGCGCTCGAAGTCGGTCTCCTTGCGCTCGTGGGTGTAGCGCACGCCACCGGAGAGCGTCAGCCGCTTGACGATATCGACGTCCGCCTGCCCGAACACCGATTCCGATGTCGTAGTCTGATCGACGAAGTTGATGAACCGCGTGGCGCCGAGCGGGGGCGGATAAGTGAGGTTCCACTCGTCGACCTGCCTGAAGGTGTTTCGCCCGAAATAGCCGCCGACGACATAGCGGAAGCGCCGGTCGTTGGGAGAGGTCAGCCGCAGCTCCTGGCTGAAGGTGGAGGTGTCGGTGCCGACCGTGTAGCGGAAATAGTCGCCCGGCAGATAGTCGAGCCCGCCGTCCGAAACGCCCGACGTATCGGCGTAGGCGGTCTGGCTCAGGATCTCATACTCGCCCAGCCGCAAACGCGCCGTAAGCGATGCCCGGTCGATATTGTCCGTGTCGAAATAGCCGCCGGGAATGCGGCTGTCGCTGTTCGCGGACCGGCGGTCGAGCTTTGACTCGAGGGTCGGAAAGCCGGCGAGCGTGGACAGGCCGATCACGGCGGCGTTGATCTGTCCCAGCTCGGCGGGCAGGCCTTCCAGCCGCACATCGAGATGCTCGTAGACCAATGCGGCGTCGAAGGCCGACGTCGGCGTCCACACCACGGTGGCGCGGCCTGCCTCGCGTTTGCCCTTGCCGTCGTCACGTCCGGTGACGAGATTCCTCACCCATCCGCCCTGGTGGTCGTAAATGCCCGCCAGGCGCACGGATAGCGTGTCCGACAGCGGCACCGAAATGCCGCCGGTGGCCGTCCATGAATCGAAGTTGAATTCGTGGGTGAGCGCGATATCCCCTTCCAGATCGCGGCCGGGTTTCTTGGTGATCAGGTTGACGGCGCCCAGGCTGGTGTTCTTGCCCAATACCGAGCCCTGCGAGCCACGCACCACTTCGACGCGGTCGACGTCGAACAGCGACGTCGAGAAATCGCGCGATCGCGGCAGGTACACGCCGTTCACGAAAAAACCGACCGAACTCTCGAACGTTCCCGGCGCACCGGTCGAGCCGAGGCCGCGTAGCGATACGCTCGTCGCCAGCCCGGCCGGCGTACGTTCGATCACCAACCCCGGCACCACCCGCGCCAAGTCGAGTGCACTCGTCACGCCGGCATTCTGGAGCGAAGCCGCCGTCGCGACGCTAACCGACGCAGGCGTATTCTGAAGCGTCTCCGAACGCAGCCGTGCGGTGACGACGATGTCGCCTTCGGCCGCTTGATCGGAATCGGACGGTGGCGTTGGCGCCGGCGGGGTCGCCGCGGCGCTCCGTTCGTTCGTCGTCTGCGCGTGACACGGCATCGCAACGAGTGCGGCCAACGACACCGCCGCATAAAGGCTCTTTTGCATAAATACCTCCCCTTCGAGCCGGCCCGTTTCTGTCTTTTGGCTGTAGCAAACCCGGCGGCCGGCAAAGTGTCAGACGAATGGGTGGACGTCTGTCCTAAATAGGAGGGGACAGAAGGCTTGCCCCGTCATGGTTCGACAAAGGGGACGAGGAGGTGGGAAGGCGTTGCGCCGCCGGCATGAAGCGCGAAACGGCCGCGGCTGACGGTGACGTCGTGCCCGAACCGCAATTGCTCCACGATCTCGCGTCCGCCGACGACCAGGCGCAGCGATTCGCCCGCCTCGAAGAGCGTGCTGGACGGGAGGATCTCGATCTCCACGGGCACCACCTCGCCCGGCCGCACCGGCTGGCTGCGGTCGTGGCTGAGGAAAGGACGCCATGGCCGCGATCGTTCGGCATCCAGGTGACGCTGCGAGACGCGCAGCCAGCCGAGCGCGACGACACCATCGCGGATGCCGTCCTTGCCGTAGAAATGCACCTCGCGGTCTTCGGCATCGAACTTGCGCAGCGCCACGAACAGGTCGAGGTCGTCGGCATCCTGCGCGGCAACCCAGAGCTTCAGCGCCATCGGACCGGTCACTTCGGTACGCCGGTCGAACCGCAGCGCGAACTCGGCGGTTTCCTTGCGGTCCGCGTCGAAGCTCCGCGACTGCTGCTCGGGCGGCGTCTCCGACACCAGGCTGCCACGGTCGAGATCGAGATGGCATCGGGTGAAGCCCGTGCCGGCAAGCGGCCAGGCGTCCTCGCCGCGGACCTCGTGCTCGTCCTTAGTCCGCCGCACCTCCAGCCTGACGCGGGGGCGCTGCTCGAAGCCGTTCTCCTCCCCCTTCAGAAAGTGGTCGAAAAACGATTTCTGCCATTCCAGCGCTTCGGGACTGTAATAGGCCTCCCACTCGGGTCCGCCATGCGTGTAGAGCCACTTCTCCCGCGATGCGATGCGCATATAGCCCTCGAACGACCCGCGCGAATGCAGGCCGTGGTTCGACCAGGACGCGCAGACCAGCGCCGGTACGTCGATATTCTCCAGCGGAAACGGATTGCGCACCGCCTCGTCCATCATCGCCGGGCCGTGCGTCACGATATAGTCGCCCGCACCGCGCGCCAGCGACCCGCGCAGCCAGCCCTGCAGGAACCGCGTCTCCGGAATGCCGCCCTGCTGCATCGCGTCGCGCAGGCTGTCAGTCAGGCCCTCCCACGGCACGATCGCCTTGAGCGGGCCGGGCTTCGCCTGCGACGCCACCATCCACTGCGTGATCGCGAGATAGGAGACGCCGTTCAGGCCGACCGCGCCGCTGCTCCACTCCTGAATGCCGGCCCATTCGATGAGATCGACATAGTCGGCGACATCCTCCGGAGAATAGAGACCGGGCCGGCCTTCCGAACCGTAGAAGCCGCGTGGATCGGCGACCATCACGACATAGCCGTTGGGCACCCAGAAGCCGGGGTCGGGCCCTTCCCAGGTCGTGACGTCGGAGATGTGGAAGGTGCCGACGGCGAGACCGGCCTTCATGATGTTCGGGAGCGTCGAATATTGGTCCGGGCCGAAGTCCTTGCCATAGGCCGTCACGCACAGGACGACGGGAAACCTGCCCTCGCGGTCGGGCCGGTAGACGGTCGCGCCGAGGTGGACCCCGTCGCGCATCCTCACCCGCACGTCGCGCTCGATCCTGATGCCTTCGGGCAGTCGATACGTAACCGCACCGCGGTCCCGCACCGCGCCTGCCGGACGCTCAGCCATGGTTTCAGACACCCGCCGTCTCCTCTTTCGCTCTCACCTGCGTCACGATACGCGGGCCGCCGATTGGCGGTTCGTAACCGCTGTCGCGGGCGTGGTCTGTCCCTTCCCGTTGGGGACAGACGCCGCCGCCAGCTTATCCTTGACGTGTCGTACATCCGGGGGAAGACAAGTCTCTCGAAGCGACATCGGCTTCCGCCTCGCGTGCAACCGACCTTCCACCTTGTGGAGGGTTACGATCACGCCCCGGATCCTCGATAGATCGACAACAGGGCGGAGAGGAGGCCGGATGACGCGGATGGAATGTCTCGATCAAGGCGCCGAGCCGATTGCCAGGCGGGCACCCCTTGCCGAGCAGATGGTCGACGCGATCGCCGACTGTCTGCCGACGATCGGGACCGCTGCCTTCACCGACAAATTCATGCATACCGTGATCCTGACCGGTGCCGGCCAGGCGACGGCATTCGCCTATAAGAATGATAAGGCGAGCTGCCTCATCAGCCGCAACTTCCTGACCGAGGAAATGAGCGGGACGCTGGCGGCCGTCTATGTCGACGGGTGGTTCCGCGAAGACCCGCTGTATGTTCGGACGATGGCGATGGCAGATGGCGACTGTGTCGTTGAGCGGCTGGAAGGATTGATCCCGTTCCTCAGCGCGCAATATTTCACGACCTTCTTCGGCGAAGCCGGATGGCGGACAAAGATCGCGATCCTGGCGGTGCAGGACTCGCTCAGGATGGTGCTGAACCTGTATTTCGGCGGCGATGACGCAGGACTTGACGCAGAACCCTTTGATACCGGCCAGGCAAGACTGTACCGCTTGATCGGCAAGATGCTCGCCACCCACTTCCTGCGCCTGAACGCACCCGGATTTCCGCTGCCGCTAGCGGTCCTGTCGGAACGCGAACGGCAGGTGTGCATCGGCATGCTCGCAGGCAAGAAAGCCGAAATGATCGCCGAGGAGATCGGCGTCGGTCCAAGCAGTGTCGTGACGTATCGCCAGAGAGCCTATCAGAAACTGGGCGTATCATCACGCGGTCAGTTATTTTCCATCTGCCGACCCTAAGGTGACTTCATCCCCGCATGGCCGCACGGTATCGAGTACACACCCTGGCACCGCTTTCTACCACCGGGAGATGAACCGGCGGGCACGGCCCTGCCGCAGGACCTCGTTTTCGGAGAGAAGTTGCCGAGGATTGAGGCCGGAGGTCGGGCACGCAGACAGCGAATGCCAGATCTGGGATGCCAGCTTGCCCACGCGTTGCAGCGCCGTGATAAAGTGTTCGACCAGTTCTGCCGCGCAAGGCGGATCGTCGATTCACCGATCGCTGCTTTCATCGCGGCGGCGTTGTTTCGGCAAGGGCGCACGCTGCGTCGATCACCGTCTGGTCGCCGATATGGTTGATCAGGATCAGGTTCAGTCGAGCCGCGATCCGAAAGCTCTCTTCCAGCGTGCGTCCGTCGTGGAGCGTCAGCAGCCGCGCGTAGACGTCATCGACGTCGTGGAGGTTGGGCGCGAGATTCAGCACCGGCATGTCAATGCCCCTGCGCGCGGGCAAGCGCGGTACGCACCGCAGCGCGGTCGGCATCCTGCCACCGGGCGCAGACATAGTGATCGGGGCGGATGAGATAGGCCCTTCCCGGCGCGAGTGCGTAGCGGTCGGCAAGCGGCCCGTCCGCGCCCGCCGTGTCGATCACGCGCACCCCCGCGGGATCGCCGCCGTCCCAGCCATCGGCCAGCAGCACGAAGCCGTCGCCGAGCCGGTCGAACAGCCAGCCGTCGCCGACGGGCGCATCGAGCGCGGGCGATCCGGGCGCGAGGCCGGCACCCTGCCAATTATCGCGATCCGGCGTATCGAGCGCGCTCCCGGTCAGCGCGATGGCGGTCGAGAGCCTGCCCGAATTGACGAACGGCGCGGCAAACGGCGCTTGCGCCGCCAGTTCGAGCACCGCGTTGCGGAAGATGGCGCTCAAGGTCGATTTCGGGGTCATGAAATCGGTCGAGCGGCTCGACGCGCGGATATTCGCGTCGGCGATGGCGCCCGCTTCGGCATCGTAGCTGTCGAGCAGCGCCGGCTCGCCGACGCCGCGCAGGATCAGGTCCAGCTTCCACCCGACATTGGCGACATCGGCCAGCCCGCCGTTGCAGCCGCGCGCGCCGAACGGCGAGACGAGGTGCGCGCTGTCGCCGGCGAAGACGACGCGGCCGTGGACGAAGCGCGCCATGCGCCGGCATTGGAAGGTATAGACGCTGTACCATTCGCGCTCGAACTCGACATCGTTGCCGAGCATGCCGCGCACCAGCGGCTCGACATTCTCGGGGAGCACGGCCGCCGCGCGATCGACGTCCCAGCCGAGCTGGAAGTCGAGCCGCCACACATCGTCGGGCTGCTTGTGGACCAGCGCCGACTGGCCTGAGAAGAAGGGCGGATCGAACCAGAACCAGCGCTCGGCGGGGCGATCGCCCGTGATCCTGATGTCGGCGATCAGGAAATTGTCCTCGAACACGCGCCCGTCGAAGTCGAGCCCGAGCAGCGTGCGCGTCGGCGAGCGGCTGCCGTCGCACGCCACCACCCAGTCGGCGTCGATGGCATAGTTGCCGCCGGCGGTCTCCACCGACAGCGTCGCGCCATCGTCGCGCGCCTCCAGCCCGATCAGCTGGTGGCCCCAGCGCACATCGATATTGGGCCACGCCGCGATCGCCGCGACCAGCCGCTCCTCGACATGATATTGCTGGATGTTGATGAAGCCGGGACGCTTCTGATCCTTGACCGGCAGGACGTCGAAGTCGAGCACCGGCGCGGCACGGTCGCCCCAGAACACCTTGCCGACGTTCCACTGGACGCCCTTGTCGACGATCGCGTCGCCGACGCCGAGCGTATCGAAGATGTCGAGCGAGCGCTTGGCGAAGCAGATCGCCTTGGAGCCGGCCGCGATGAAATCGAGCATCGCGAGCACGACGACGTCATGCCCGCGCCGTCCGAGATCGAGCGCCATCGCGAGGCCGACCGGCCCGGCGCCGACGATCACGACGGGCGCGTGCTCGGTGCCGCCCCCAGAAAGCCGGGGCGCGGGCGGCGGCGTCGCTCCCATCGTGCGCCACACGGGAATGCCGGCCGCGTCCATCGTCGTCAGCCCTGCAACGCCGCCCAGACCGCGCGGTCGCGCTCCATTGTCCAGATACGCGGCCGCTCGATGCCGTCGAACTCGTCCCACACGCGCTGGACGTTAAACGGCAGGCAGTGCTCGAAGATCGGCCACTGGCCGAACGCCGGCGCGAGTGCCGCGTGCGTCGCGTCGAACGCCTCCTTCAGCGTGCCGCCGCGCCGATGCGCCGCGCCGACCGCGTCGATCATACCGGTCAGGAACGATCGCGTCTGCTCGATCGCCGCATCGGTCGCGGCGGTGCCCTGCGCCACCGCGCCGCGCCCGCCGACGAGGTTCTCCGCACGATACGCCTTGACACGGTCGAGCGTGGCGCCGGACCAGTCGAAATGGAACGCATCGCCGGTGTAGAGCGCCGCCTCGGCCTCGACCAGGTCGCCCGCGAACAGCGTCTTGGAGCCTTCGTGCCAGACGACGACATCGCCCTCGGTATGGCCGCGGCCGCAGAAGCGCAGGTCGAGCGCGCCGCGATTTCCCCCGAGGTCGATCCGATACTCGGTCGCGAACGTCGTCGTCGGGCGCGTCAGGCCGGGGATCTCGTCGGGGTCCTTGAACAGCCGCGGCATCCGGCCGAACTCGCTGTCCCAGTCCTCGCGCCCGCGCTCCTCGACCAGCGCCGCGCTCGCCGCGCCCATCAGGATATGCTCGGCGTCGAACGCGCTCGCGCCGAGCACGCGGACCGCGTGGTAATGCGTGAGGACGAGATATCTGACCGGCTTGTCGGTATGCCGGCGAAGCTGCGTGAGCCAGTCGCGCGCCGCCGCCGGGGTCGCCCGCGCCTCGATGCACACGACGAAGTCCTCACCCTCGACCGCGCCGACATTGGGATCGCCCTGCGCGGTCAGCGCGTAGACCCCGTCGCCGAGGACCTCCAGCGTCTCGGTCTTTTCGGCAAGGTCGGCGGAAGAGGCGAAGGGCTTGGACATGGGCGATTCCTTGTGTGCGGCGGGCGACGCGTGGAGGCTCAGGCGGGCGCCAGGCTGCGCTCCCGGAAGCGCGTGACGATGCCGAGCCCCTCGGCATTGGGCGCTTCGAGCATCTGGTTGACGATCGCGACGACCGCAGGCTCGGCGACCGACGGCGATCCGCTGTCGAACGGCGGCTTGGGATCATATTCCATCATCAGCTGCGAGCATTTCGCGGCGGTGTCGCCGCGCAGCTTGGCGAGCAGGGTCAGGCCGAAATCGATGCCGGCGGTCACGCCGCCGCCCGAGATGCGGTTGCGGTCGATCACAACGCGCTCGCGGACGGTCTCGACGCCGAATGCCTCCAGCATCGGCAGCGTCGCCCAGTGCGTGGTCGCCTTGTACCCGTCCATCAGGCCGGCGGCGGCGAGCAGGACCGAGCCGGTACAGACCGAGGTGATGTACTTGGCGGTGCGCCCGCTTTCCTGCAGGAAGCGGATGATGCGGCTGTTCTCGACCGCGTCGAACGCGCCGCTGCCGCCGGGCACGAACAGGATGTCGAGATCCGCAGGGCAATCGTCGAAGGTCAGCGTCGGCAGGATGGCGATGCCCGAATCGGTCATCACCGGGTCGAGCGTGTCCGACAGCAGGTGGATCGGGCCATGGCCGAACAGCGCGAGCTGCGGGCCGGCGAGATCGAGCAGCGTCATGCGCGGAAAGATCACCATGCCGGTCTGCAGCGGCGGGGGGGCGGATTCGATGTCGCTCATGACGTTTCTCCGTGATGCTGTGGCATGATCGCTTGCTGCGAAGAGCCGCTTGTCTAAAAGCACGATCGGTCGTACTATTCAAGGATGAAAAACATGGCCGTCAAAACCTATGACCGCATCCTCGACCGCGGGCTGGAGATGCTGAGCGTGACCGGCCTGTCGGGCGTGACGTTCGGCGCGCTGGCGGAGGCGGTCGGCATGTCGAAAAGCGGATTGTTCGCGCATTTCCGTTCGAAGGAGGACATCCAGCTCCGCCTGCTCGGCCATGCCGACGCGCTGGTCGAAGCGTATGTCGTCGCTCCGGCGATGGCGGAGCCGCCCGGCCTGCCGCGGCTGACCGCGCTGATGCGCCACTGGCTCGGCTGGACGCGCCGCGCCGGGCTGAGCGGCGGGTGCCCGATCGCGTCGGCGCTGTTCGAACTCGACGATATGGATGGCGAGGTCCGCACGCAGGTCGCCGCGGCCGAGGCGCGCTCGCACGTGCTGCTGGCCGGCCTCATCGGCGACGCGATCGCGGACGGCACGTTCCGGTCCGACACCGACATCGACCAGCTCGTCTGGGAATTGCGCGGCATCTATCTCGGCCACCACGTATCGAGCCGCTTCGCCGCGGAGCCGCGCGCCGACGACCGCGCCTGGACGGCGTTCGAGGCGCTGGTCGATCGCTATCGGTGACCGGGCGCTATTTCTCGCACGCGGCGAGTTCCGATGCCTCCAGCCGAGCATTTGCCGCCGCTTCCAGCTCGGCATTGTCGCGCAGCAGCGTGAAGACGCGGCTCTCGACCATCGCGACAAACTGCTTGAACAGTTCCTCGCGCAAGGTCTCGACACGGACCGCGATGCGCGCGGTGCTGCTCGCCGAATCGCCGATGATGATGCACAGCGCCAGCACGCTCTCGCGCGGCACGTACGACACCAGCGCGTGCAGCGCGCCGCTCATCCGCTCGGCGTTGAGCAAGGTGTCCTGCCAGTCGACCTCGCGCAGCACGCCCCACGCCTGGACGTCGAAGAACAGCTCGCGGAAGGCGGCGTTGTTGTTGGTATAGTCCCAGCACAGATAGAGCGCCTTGCGCACGTCGCGCGTGAAGTCGGCGACGGTGCGGACTTGCGTGAAATAGCCGTCGGCGGCGCTGCCGAGGATCCGATAGTGCCGGTCGCACAGCGCGTGCAGCACCTCGTCACGATTGTTGAAATACTGGTACATCGAGCCGATCGGTACCGCCGCGCGGGTGGCGATGTCGTTGACCGTCAGTGTGCCGACGCCGCTCTCGACCAGCAGCGCCTCGGTTGCGTCGAGAATCCGCTCGACGCGCTGCTTGGCGCGCAATTGTGTAGGGACCTTTCGCATAAGACAGGCCTCATGCCCCCGATCCGGGCAACGACGCAACGCCAATATCCAACGCTTTACAGATAATGTGATATATGCTCATATTATTGGACAGGATGGCCGATGGGATGATGCGATGACCGGCCGAACCGGGTTCTACACCGACGAACGCACCTTCTGGCACGGCGGCACCGCGATCACGATGCTGACGCTGCCGGTCGGCGGCTGGGTGCAGCCGCCCAGCGGCACGGTCGGCGTCGACACGCCCGACACGAAGCGGCGGCTGCTCAACCTGTTGCGCGCATCGGGACTGCTCGGCCAGCTCGACCTGATCGAGGCGGCACCGACCGGCGAAGCGGACCTGTTGCGCGTACACCCCGCGGCCTATCTCCAGCGCTTCAAGGCGATAAGCGATGCGGGCGGCGGATCGCTCGGCATCGCCGCCGATTTCGGGCCGGGCGGCTACGAGATCGCGGCCGTCTCGGCGGGACTCGCCAGGCAGGCGGTCGACGACGTGCTCGCGGGCCGTGTCGTCAATGCCTATGCACTCTGTCGGCCGTGCGGGCATCATTGCCTGCCCGACGAGGCGATGGGATCGTGCCTGTTCGCCAACATCGCGATCGCGATCGAGGCGGCGCTGGCGGCGCATGGACCCAGGCGCGTCGCCGTGGTCGACTGGGACGTGCACCACGGCAACGGCACGCAAGGCATCTTCTACGAGCGCGGCGACGTGCTGACGGTCTCGCTGCATCAGGACGGCTGCTTCCCGTTCGGCTATGGCGGCGCGGAGGACCGCGGCGCGGGCGCGGGCGACGGGTGCAACATCAACGTGCCGCTGCCGGCGGGCGCGGGGCACGACGCCTACCTTTACGCGATCGACCGGATCGTGCTCCCAGCGCTGCACCGCTTCGCGCCCGACCTGGTGATCGTGGCAAGCGGGCTCGACGCGTCGATCCACGATCCGATGGGGCGGATGCTCGCGCACAGCGACACGTTCCGGGCGATGACGCAGCGCATGAAGCAGGCGGCGGAAGACCTGTGCGCGGGCCGGCTCGTCGTGGTGCACGAGGGCGGCTATTCGGAGGCGCACGCGCCGTTCTGCGGCCATGCCATCGTCGAGGTGCTGGCGGGCGTCACCTCGCCGGTGGTCGACCCCGCGCTCGCGGTCCACCAGGCGCAGCAGCCCGGAGCGCGCGCAAACGCGTTCCACCGCACGCTGATCGACGAATGGACCGACGCGATCGAACGCGACCCCCGCAACGGAAAGGTACGGCCATGACGCTCGACGAATATGCGCGCTGCGACGGCGTCGCGCTCGCCGCTTTGGTCGCGAGCCGGCAGGTGAGGCCGCTCGAGCTGGTCGAGCTGGCGGCAAGCGCGGCGGCGCGCGTGCAGGGGGAGCTCAACGTCATCGCACATGATCTGACCGATCGGGCGCGCGAGACGGCGCGCGACACGGTGCCGCGCGGGGCATTGTTCGGCGTGCCGTTCCTGCTCAAGGACCTCGCGCTGGAGATGAAGGGCACGCCGTACGAGGCGGGTTGCCGGCTGCTCAAGGGCAACGTCTCGACGATCGACACCAACCTGATGACGCGCTTCCGCGAGGCCGGGCTGATGACGATCGGCAAGACGACCTGCGCCGAGTTCGGCGCGCAGATCACCACCGAGACCGTCCTGAACGGCGTCACCCGCAATCCGTGGAACCCCGCCCACACGCCGGGCGGATCGAGCGGCGGGTCGGCGGCGGCGGTCGCGGCGGGAGTCGTGCCGGTCGCGCACGCCAATGACGGGATCGGCTCGATCCGCATTCCCGCCTCCAATTGCGGGCTGTTCGGGCTCAAGCCCAACCGCCACCGCACCCCGATCGGCCCGGTGATGGGCGACGCGCCGGGCTCGCGCGGGGTCGAGTTCGTGGTGTCGCGCAGCGTCCGCGATTCGGCGGTGCTGCTCGACAGCGTGCATGGCGCCGACACCGGCGCGCAGGCGTGGGCGCCGCCGCCGGCGCGGCGTTACGTGGAAGAGCTGGAGCGGCCGCGCCCCGGCCTGCGCATTGCGGTGCAGACGCACTCGTTCAGCGGTGCGGCGATCGATCCGGACTGTGCCGATGCGGTGCGGGCCACGGCAGCGCTGTGCGCGGCGCTCGGCCACCATGTCGAGGAAGACGCGCCGAAGATCGATTTCGCCGCGTTCCGCCATGCGATCCGCACCGAATCGAACGCCAATTCGCTCGCCGGGCTGGCGCTCGCGGCCGAGGCGATGGGGCGGCCGATCGACGCGAGCACGCTCGAACCGTTCACGCTCGCGATCTACGAGGAAGGCAGGCGCACTTCGGGCGAGGACGTCGCGCGCGCGATGCTCAACCACGGCACCGTTCAGCGGCAGATGGGCGCGTTCTTCGAGCGCTACGACATATTGCTGTTGCCGGTGCTCGCGCGCCCGCCCGCGCCGATCGGCTGGCTCGGCCAGTCTGCGCACGATTACGAGGCGTTCTGGGAGCGCTTCTGCGGCGACGCCTATTCGCCGTTCGCCGGCGTGTTCAACGTCACCGGCCATCCCGCCGCCTCGCTGCCGCTGCAGATGAGCGAGGATGGCCTGCCGATCGGCACGATGGTGGTGTCGCGCTTCGGCGATGAGGGGACCTTGTTCAACCTCGCCGCGCAGCTCGAGCAGGCGGCACCGTGGCACCGCCGCGTGCCGGCCATCCATGTGTCCCATGCAGGAGCAACAGCATGACCGCCCTCGTCAGGATCAACCCGGACGCGCTCGCACCGCCGCCCGAGAACCGCCACGCGCACGTCGTCATCGCGCCGGCGGGCGGACGGACGGCGTATCTCGCCGGGCAGGTCGCGCTCGACCGCGCCGGCAACGTCGTCGGCGGGCGCGATCACGCCGCCCAGGTCGAACAGGTTTTCACCAACATCCGCGATGCGCTCGCCGCGATCGGTGCCGGACCGGACCGGCTGGTGCAGATGACGATCATCGTCGTCGGCCATCACGACGCGCTGCTGCCGGCGATCAACGCCGCCGGGAACCGCGTGTTCGGCGCCGACTGGCCGGTCACCGCGACGACGCTGATCGGCGCGCAGGCGCTCGGCCATTCGGACTTCCTGGTCGAGGTGAATGCGATCGCGGCGCTCGCCGACTGACCGCGCCGACCTACCGATGCACCACCTGGATCGACGTGTATTCCTCCAGCCCCTGCCGGCCGAACTCGACCCCGATGCCGGATGCCTTGACCCCGCCGAACGGCGTGTCGGGCCGGATCGCGCCGTGCTGGTTGATCCACACGGTGCCGGCTTCGAGCCGCGCGCCGATCGCACGCGCGGCCGCAGTATCGCCCGACCACACCGACGCGCCGAGGCCGTTCTCGGAGGCATTGGCGCGCGCGATCGCATCGTCCAGCTCGGTGTAGCGCAGGATCGGCAGCGCCGGGCCGAACTGCTCCTCGTCGACCAGCGCCATGCCGTCGCGCGCGTCGGCGACCAACGTCACCGGGTAGAACCAGCCCGGCGCGCCGCCGGTCAGGATGCGCGCACCGTCGGCGCGTGCCGCGTCGACCAGCCGCACGACCTTGTCGAACTGCATCCGGTTCTGGAGCGGGCCGAGCATCGACGCCGCGTCGAGCCCGTTGCCCATCGTCACGCCCCGCGCGACCGCGACCAGCGCGTCGCACGTGGCATCGTCGAGGCGGTCGTGGACGTAGAGCCGCTTGAGCGCGGCGCAGGTCTGCCCGCTGTTCATGAACGCACCCCAGAACAGCCCCTCGGCGATTCCTCGCGGATCGGCGTCGGGCAGCACGATGCCGGCATCGTTGCCGCCAAGTTCGCGTGACGCGCTTCAAGGTCGCGCTCGCGCTGGACATGACCTTGCGGCCGGTGGCGGTCGATCCGGTGAAGACGATCTTGGCCACGTGGCGGTGGCCGGTCAGCAACGGCCCGATCGCGTCGCCGCCGGCGACCGCGTTGAGCACGCCCGGCGGCAGCGCGCCTTGCAGGATCTCGACCAGCCGCAGCGTGCCGAGCGGCGTGAACGGCGAGGGCTTGATGACGACCGTATTGCCCGCGCGGATCGCCGGGACGACGTGCCAGATCGCGATCATCAGCGGCCAGTTCCACGGCGTGATCGACGCGACCACGCCGAGCGGCTTGCGGTGCAGCGTGATGTGCGCGCCGGCATCGTCCTGGATCGTCTCGACCGGCAAGTCGAGCGTGGCGGCATGGCGCGCCCACGCCGCCGCGCCGCCGACCTCGAAGCGCGCGCCGAAGCCGCCAAGCGGCTTGCCCTGCTCGCGGCTGAGCAGCTGCGCCAGTTCCTCGGCATGCGCGTCGATCAGGTCGCCCATCGCGGCACAGGCGGCCTTGCGAGCCTCCTCGCTCGCCGCGGCCCAGCCGGGAAACGCGGCGGCCGCGGCGGCGACCGCGGCATCGACCTGCGCCGCGGTCGCGACCGGCGCATGGCCGACCACCGCCCCGGTCGCCGGATCGAGCACTGCGACCTGCGCGGCGGTGGCGACCGACCGGCCGTCGATCAGCAGGTCGTAGGTCTTGGCATCGCTCATGGTATCAACCAATCGCAAGTTCGCGACGCCGCACCCACGCGATCGCGCCGGTCAGCACCAGCAGCACGATCGCCGGGCCGGGATTGCCGCCCAGCACCATTAGGTGCGCCAGCAGCGCGAACGCCATCGTCACCGCCAGCAGCAGCGCGGCCTTGCCGGCCAGGCGGGGGACCAGCAGGCCGATGCCGCCGATCACTTCGACCGCGGCGGTGACGTAGCGGAAGCCCTGGCCGAGGCCGAGCCGCGCGAAGACGTCGACCATCATCGGCTGGCCGGTCAGCTTCGCCCCGGCAGCGGCGAGGAACGCGGCGGCGCACAGGATCTGGACGACCCATAGCGCGACGATCAGCGGGCGCGCCCGCGATGCGGTGAGAGTGGTGGTGGTCATGCAGTCTGTCCTCAGCGTTTGATGGTGAATTGCAGCGCGACCGACCGGCCGCGCTCGGCGAACGCGATTACCGATCCCGGCGAGGCGGCGACGGCGCTGCGGAAGCTCGCGGTCTGCCTGTCGGTCAGGTTCTTGCCGATCGCCGCGAGTTCCCAGGGCCCGTCGGCCGGGCCGAAGCCGATCCGCAGGTCGGCCTTGGCATAGCCCTTCTGCACGTACAGCGGATCGTTGCCGGCCTGCTGGTTATAGTCGGTGACGAAATAGACGCTCGGGTCGACATGGACGCGGTAGTCGCCCGCCGGCACGGTGAGCGAGGCCCCGACATTGCCGCTGAACTCCGGCGCGAATGGGCGGCGCTTGCCCGACAGGTCCTGCGCACAGGTCAGGCCCCTGGCGAGCGTCTGCAGCACCGTGCAGCCGCCATTGGGATAGCTACGGAAGCGCGCATCGAGATAGGCGACGTCGGCCGAGAAGCTCAACGCCGGGCCGACCTTCAGCGTCGACCCGAACTCGATTCCCTGCGACCGCGCCGAGGCGGCGTTGGTGGTGACCGCGATCACCGCGCCCGATTGCAGGAACACGATCGTCGCCTCCTGCAGGTCGCGGTAATCGCTGCGGAACGCCGCCAGCGCGACGTCGAGCTTGTGGTCGAACAGCGAGCCCTTGGCGCCGACCTCATAGGCCTTCACGGTCTCGGGGCCGTAGCGCTCGATGACGTTGGTGCCGCCGAACCCGCCCGCCTTGAAGCCGGTCGAGAAGGTCGCATAGGTCATCACGCTTGGCGTGACGTCGTACTGCACACCGACCGAGGGCATCAGCCGCCGGTCGCGCCGCCGGGGGTTGGGAAAGTTCGCCAGGTCGCCGCCGAGCACGTTGGCGGCGAGGAACTGCTGCGTGACGAGCGGCGCGGGGACGAAGGCCGCGCCGGGGCTCGACACCACGCCGCCGGCATGGCTGCCATAGGTGAAGCTGCGGTCGGCGTCCTTGCTGACCACGGTATAGCGCAGCCCAGCGTTGATCCGCAGGTGCGCGACCGGGCGCAGCGTCGCCGCGGCGAAGGCCGACTTGGTGTTCTCCTCCTGGAACAGCACCGCATAGCCCGCGACCTGCGTCGCGGCGGTGTAGCCGGCGGGGTTGGCGAACGGCGGCAGGAACGCGCCGAACGGCAGGAAGCGGAGATCGGCGTAATTGTCGGTCTGGAGATGCGATTTCTGGTAGTAGACGCCGGCGAGCAGATCGAGCGCGTCGTCGACCCTGGTCTCCACCCGCAGCTCCTGGCTGAACTGGTGGAACAGGTCGTTCGACGGCACCAGCAGCGACCCGAGATTGTTGGGGCCGGTCGGTCCGACCGGGATCAGGTCCTGCAGCACATGGCTCTTGTGGTCGTAATAGCCGGTGACCGACGTCAGCTTGACGCCGCCGAGATCGAGCGCGTTGGTCCAGCCGAGTTCGTAGAAATCGAGATCGGCATAGCCGGGGATGATGTTCGACTTGCGGTCGAGCCGGTCGTCGACCTTGCCGTTGCCAAGCGCCAGCGCCTCGCCGCAGCCGAGATTGGCGGCGGCGGGATAGGCCGGGTCGGTCGGGCAGTTGAGCAGCTCGCCGTCATAGGCCGCGCTGTTGCGCGAGGTCGAACCCTCGACGCGCAGGTCGGAGCGGAAATTGGCGGTCGGCTGCCAGCGCAGCGAGAGCCGGCCGGTATATTCGCGCAAGGTGCCGCGCTTCGCGGCGGCGGCGTTGTCGACGAAATCATCCATACCGTTCGCCCGTCCCGCGATACGGACCGACAGCGTGTCGGTGATTGGCCCGGTCACGCCGGCCTCGATGAGATATTCGTTGTCCGTACCGTACAGCGCGGTGGCGTTCGCGCCGAAGGTCGTCGATGGCTTGCGCGTCGTGACGTTGAGCGCGCCGGCGATCGCGTTCGCGCCGAAGAACGTGATCTGCGGGCCTTTCAGCACCTCGATCCGGTCGACGTCGAAGATCGCGGCGCGGACGCCACGCGAGCGGGCGCGGTACAGCCCGTCGACGAAGGTCGCGACCGACTGTTCGAGACCCGGATTCTGCCCGGACCCGACGCCACGGATGGACAGTACATCCGACGACTGTCCCGGCGTGATCTTGACGTTGGGGAGCCGCGCGGTGAGGTCGGCGAGCGAGCGCAGGTCCTTGCGCTCCAGCGCCGCGCCCGACACCACCGATGCCGACACCGGCACGTCGCGCAGCCGCTGCTCCCGCCCCTGCGCGGTGACGACGATGTCGCCACTCGACGGCTCCGCCGCCGGTGCGGCCGGGCCGGCCTGCGGTGCCGCCGCGGTCACTCCCGTCTGCGCCAGGGCCGGCGTCCCCGCAAGCGCGATACCGGATGAAGCGATAACAAGGGAGGTTTTGATACGGACTCCGCGCTGAACGAGATAGCGATGGGAAGCGGGCACGATTCATCTCCTCCTAACCGTAAGGCATCTTCGTGCCTCCTGCTCAAAACGTCGGAGGCTCTTCGGCCGAGGATCGTTTCTTGATAAATAATGTGACGATTATTCGCAGAACGTCAATATCAATCTTTACAGAGCCGCTCATTTTCCACTAATATCCCGGCTGTGAGGAGTTGTCCCTCTTTAAGGTATGACGATGGCTCACTTAAATATCAGGAGGCAAGGATGACGAAGGATCTGGCCGTCGAACGCGTCGACGCGGTGTGCGTCGTCGGTGCCGGGCCGCATGGGCTGATCGCCGCGCGGGCGCTGAAGAAAAGCGGCGTGCCGTTCGTGATCCTGGAGAAGCACGACGATGTCGGCGGGCTGTGGGACATCGCCAACCCGGGCACGCCGATGTACGAATCGTGCCACTTCGTCTCGTCGAAGAACGGGTCGAGCTATTTCGACTTCCCGATGCCTGATTCCTATCCGGACTATCCCAGCCGGCTGCAGATCCTCGCCCACATCCGCCGCTTCGCCGACACCTATGGCCTGCGCGATCATGTCGAGTTCGACAGCAACGTGGTCCATGCCGAGCCCGACGGCGAACGCTGGATCGTCGAGACCGAAGCCGGACGCGTGCGCTCGTTCGAGGGGCTAATCGTCTGCCCGGGGTGCACGTGGCACCCGCGCACGCCCGACTTCAAGGGCGCGTTCGACGGCGAGATCATGCATTCGGTGAACTACAAGAACGCGCAGCAGCTCGCCGACAAGCGGGTGCTGGTCGTCGGCATGGGCAATTCGGGCGCCGATATCGCCTGCGACGCGGTGCGCACGGCGGCCAAGGTGTTCGTCAGCATGCGGCGCGGCTATAATTTCGTGCCCAAGCATCTGTTCGGCGTGCCGACGCTCGACCTGCTCAACGACCCGACGCTCGCGCCCGAGAGCTTGCGCGGGATCGATTTCCCCGCCGCGGTGCAGCTGCACATCGGCGACATCACGCGGCTCGGCTTTCCCAAGCCCGATCACGAGGTCGGCGAGACCCACCCGGTGATGAACACGCAAGTGCTCTATCATGCCGCGCACGGGCGGATCGTCGCCAAGGGCGATGTCGCGCGGCTCGACGGCGATACCGTCCGCTTCGCCGATGGGTCGGCCGAGCGGATCGACATCATCATCGCCGCGACCGGCTATGACTATCGCGTACCGTTCATCGACGAGGCAGCGTATGGCTGGGAGGACGGGCACCCGCGCCTGTACCTGACCGCCTTCTCGCGCCAGCATCCGACGTTGTTCGTGATCGGCCTGATCGAGGCGAACGGCGCGCCGTGGAAGCTCGACGACCAGCTCTCGCTCATCATCGCCGAATATCTTGCCGACCGCCGCGAAGGCCGCCCCCGCGCCGCCGCGTTCCGCGAGCGCGTGAAGACCGAGCAGGTCGACCTCCAGGCCGGGCACAGCTTCGTGACGTCCGCGCGGACGGTCAATTACGTCAACGTCCCCGATTACGACGCCAACGTCCACCGCATCGCCGACGAGTTCGGCTTCACCCGGTTGCGCCCCGGCTTCTACGACGCGGTGGCGACGCCGGCCGACGCGCTGCAAGCGGCATGAGCGCTCAATCAGATACGCCGATCGCATGGCCGCTCAGAACCGCGCTGATCCTCGCGCTGGTCGCGCCGACGCTCAACATGACGGTGCTGCCGCCGGCGCTGCCGATGATCGCCGATTATCTCGGCGGCGGGGTGGCGGGCGAGATCACCGCGCAGCGCGCGCAGTCGCTGCCGTTCCTTGGCCTGGTCATCGGCGGCTTGCTGGCGGGCGGGCTGATCGCGCGCTTCGGCCTGCGCCGCTGCCTGATCGTCTCCACACTCTGCTTGGCGGCTGCGGGGCTCGGCGGCGGAACCGCGACGTCGGCCACGCTGCTGCTGGTAAGCTGCTTCGCGGCGGGGCTGGCCGCCTCGGTGCTGAGCAGCGGGCTGACCACCGCGACCGGCGCGGTGCTGGCGGGCGATGCCAGGATCGAGACCCTCGGCTTCCAGACGGCGGCGTCCGACTTTTCCGCGATCGGCGGCGGCATCGTCGCGGCGACGCTGGCGCAATTCTACGGCTGGCGTGCGCCGTTCGCGATCTATGTCGGGTTCGGCATGTTCGTGCTGGCGCTGATCGCGGCGTCGAAGACGCCGGTCGTGCCGCGCGACGACACCGCCAACGGCCTGGTCGCGGCGGCGCGCAAGGCGGGGCCGGTCTACCTCGCGGGCGGCTTCATCTTCCTGCTGATGGGCACGCAGCCGACGCTGATGCCGTTCCATCTCGCCGCGCACGGCCTCACGACGCCGGGTGCGCGTGCGGTCGTGCTGGTCGCGGCCCCGGCCGCCGCGATGCTGTCCTCGATCGCCTATGCGCTGATCCGCGGGCGCATCGCCGATCGCTGGATGGTCACGACGGCGACGATCGCTTCCGCGCTCGGTTTCACCGGCATGGCGCTGTGGACCGGTGGCGTCGTCCCGATCACCGCAGCGTCGCTGGCGGTCGGGATCGGCGTCGGGCTGTCCTTCCCGATCATCATCCGCACCGCCTTCCGCCAGGTCCAGCCCGCGCTCCACGGCTATTCGATCGGATTGCTCAACACCGGCGTGTTCAGCGGCGTGTTCCTGAGCCCGTTCGTGTTCGGCCCGCTGCAGCGCGCGGCCGGCACGCCGGCGATGTTCGGAATGTGCGCCGCGCTGTGGCTCGTCTTCGGCACGATCGCCGCGTCGCGCCAGAAGTCGGCAATAGCCGACGACGGCGCGACGGTGGCGCTGCAAACGGCGGGTTGAGGACGCTGCCCGGAACGGAAACCGGGAACGTCAGGCCGCCTGCGCGGTTGCTCTCGTACGGGCATGCGCGATGGCAAGGCCGCGCTCGGTCAGGTCCGCCATCAACCCGCTGACCGCAGCGGTCAGTTCCGGACCCGCCGAAGCCGGCGAGCCCGAATCGAACGGCGGCGCGGGATCATATTCCATCACCAATTGCGTCGTGCGCGCGACCATCTCGCCGCGCAACTCGGCCAGGATGGTCAGCCCGAAATCCACGCCCGCGGTCACGCCACCGCCGGTGAAGCGGTTGCGGTCGGCGACCACGCGGTCGCTCGACACCTCGACGCCGAACGCGCGCAGGATGTCGTAGCACGCCCAGTGCGAGGTCGCACGGTAGCCGTCGAGCAGGCCGGCGGCGGCGAGGATCAGCGAGCCCGAGCAGACCGAGGTGATGTAGCGCGCGGTCTTGCCGCTCTCGCGGAAGAACTCGAGCGTCTCCTCGTCTTCCATCACGTCATAGGTGCCGAAGCCGCCCGGCGCGAACAGCACGTCGAGCTGATCCGGGCAATCGGCGAAGGTCGTGGTCGGCGTGACGATGATCCCCGAATCGCTGACGATCGGATCGAGCGTCTTGCCGAGGATGAAGGTCTCGCCGTGATGCGAGAGCGCGGTCTGCGGACCGGACAGATCGAGCAGCGTCAGCCCGGGATAGATCAGCATGCCGATCTTGAGCGGCGGAGCGGCGGCGGCGAATTCGGACATGAGCGTGAACTCCGTTGGGGGATGGGGGGGTGGTCAGTCGAGCGCTTCGAGCATCCGGTAGTCGAAGCAGCGCCAGGAGCCGTTCTCCTTGCGCCAGGCGGCCGAATCGAACAGCCGCTTGTCGTCGAAGCTCTTGTTGCGATCGGGATCCTCGCGCTCGTCTGCCGCGGCGATCTTCTGCCTGGCGCGGGTCTCGGTATGGACGAGCATGATCGTGTCGAACCGGTGCAGGTGGCGTTCGACGACATGCGTGTCGCTCGCCTCGATGCTCGGCATGAACGCGAGTAGTTCGGCCTTGCTCAGTTTCGCATCGCCCCAATTGGGGTGGCGCGTGTAGACGAAATCCTCGGTCAGCAGTTCGCCCACGCGCGCCACGTTCTTCGTGGCGACGCACCGGATCCATTCGTCGGTCAGGTCGGCGACGATCTGGGCATCGGGGTCGAGCTGGGTCATCGGATAGCGCCTTTTTTGGAGATGCACGGGTTCAGTCCGGCTTGACCGCATCGACCAGATGCAGGTCGAAGCACCGCCACGCCCCGGCGTCCTTGCGCCAGCCCGAGGCATAGACCAGCAGATTGCCCATCAGGCCGTTGTTCATGTCGTCGGCCGAGGCGACACCGCCGACGTCGCCGACCATCTGCTCGTTGGAGCGAGTGAGCGTGATCGACAGGATCGTGTCGCCGATCCGGTAGACCTTGTGGTCGAGCTTGTCCGATCCGGAATCGTCGAGCTGCGCGTTGATCGCGACCATCGTCGCCTTGTCCATCTCCGCAACGCCCGTGCGCGGGTCGCTCGTGTAGCGGAAATCGTCGGTGAGGATGTCCTCGAGCCGCCCCGCGCTGCGGTCGACCGAGCAGCGCAGCCACCGGTCGGTCTGCGCGATCACCGCGGTGCCGTCTTCGGTCTGGGATACGTCAAGCAGCATGGTCGCCTCGCTCCTGGTCAGAAGGTGAAGTCCGCGGCGACCCCAATGACGCGCCGTCCGGCTTCGTACGACACGAGCTGCGCCGCCCAGAAACCGGTCGGCGGGACGCTGAGCCGCGCGCTCGCATAATCGCTTTTGGTCAGGTTGCGCGCGAACACGCGCAGGTTCACGTCGCCGCGCGCGATCGGCACGACCGTGCCGATCGTCAGATCGAGCCGGCCGTAAGTCGGCTGGTAGGTATCCGGACCCCCGCCCGGCTGGAGGTTCACGCCGCTGCGCCAGAAATACGACACGTCGACATAGCCCTTCAGCGCGCTCGCCGGAACGCGCACCTCTTGTCGGGCGCCGGCGGTGTAGGTCCATCGCGGCGCATCGGGCAGCCGCGTGCCGTCGAGGTTCTGGAAGCCGTTGGCGCCACAGCCCTGCGCCGGCGTCTGCCCGAAATAGCATTGATCGCTAGCGCCACCGCGGAACTTCGCCTCGGTATAGGCACCGTTGAAGGTAAGCGTCGTCGTGCGGGTCGGCCGCGCCGACGCCTCCAGCTCGACGCCGTGGGTCCGCGCATTCTCGTTGACGAGGCGGAACGAGCCCAGGCTCGCATCATATTGCGTCGTCTGCAGGCCGTCGAAGCGGAAGTCGAAATACGTCGCATTGAGCGTCAGGCGGCGATCGAGCAGGCGCGAGCGCACGCCGATCTCGAAACCCCTGGGCGTTTCGGGCCGGACGATGACGTTGGCCGGATTGACGATCGCGGTCGGATCGGTGAGGAACCCGCCGCTCTTGAAGCCGCGGCTGTAGGTGCCGAACACGTTGATGTCGGGCGCGACGTCATATTGCGCGCCGAGCTTGTACGACAAGGCTTGGTCGCTGAACGCGGAGTCGGTATCGTTCGCCTGGAACAGCCGCGGGATGACGAACGGCGTCGCGAAGAACGGGATGCCGGCGGCGGCGAAAAAGCCGGCGCGGGGATTGGGCACCGCCGTCGCCGGCAGCAAGTTGCGAAACGCGAGCGTCTGGTCGTCATAGGTATAGCGGCCGCCGACGATGAAGCGGAAGCTCGGCGCGACATTGATCGTCGCCTGGCCGAACACGGCGTAATTGTCGTCCCTGATCGTGCTGAAGGCGTGCAGGTTATAGACGGGCGGGGCCGCGCCGAGCCGCAGCGTCTGCTCATACGCCAGGTTCGAGTGGAAATAGAACAGTCCGGCCGTGAATGCGACGACCTGATCGGCCGGCGATGTCACGCGCACTTCCTGGCTGAACTGCGTATATTTGAAGTCGTTCTGGTTCTGCAGGAAGATCGCATAGGGGGTGAAATCGCCCGGCCCGTTGCCGTGCAGGATCGTACGTCGCCAGCCGGTTACCGACGACACGGTATAGTCGCCGACATCGTAGTCGATCAGGCCGGTCGCGCCGAAGCCCTTGATCCGCTCATAGACGTTGGCCGCTTCCTCGCCATAACCGATGCGGCTGTTCTGCGGGATTTCGGCCCCGCGCACCGGCAGCGGATAGCCGACCGGCAGGCCCAGGAAGCCGGCGGTCGCCGCGTCGGCGGGCACGTCCGCCACCGTCTGGAACGCGACGCAGCAGCGGCTGTCGCTGTTCGAATAGTCGCCGATCAGGCGGATCTTGAGGTCGGCGCTGGGCTTGAACTGAATCTGGCCGCGCACACCGTATTCGTTGACGTTGTCGACCTCGATCGACTTGCCGCTCGGCAGGATCGTCCTGCCCAGCCCGTCGCGCGTGTTGCGATAGCCGGTCAGCCGCACCGACACCGAGTCGCTCAGCGGGCCGCTGAGCGTGCCGCGCAGCTTGACTTCGTTCAGCGTGCCGTAGCTGCCGCCGAACGAGCCGGTCAGCGTGTCGGTCGGCGCGGACGAGACGACGTTGATGATGCCGTTCGAGGCGCCCTTGCCGAACAGATTGCCCTGCGGCCCGCGCAGCACCTCGACCCGCTCGATATCGCCGAAGTTGAACAGCGCCCCCGAATAGGTGCCGATGGCGACGCCGTCGGCGACGACGGAAACGGTCTGCTCGACCGTCGGCACGGTCAGCGCCTGGGTGCCGACGCCGCGAATGTTGATCGAGCCGGAAACGTTGGTGAAGAAAGAGCGAATCGACACGCCGGGCGTGATCGCCTGGATGTCGGCGATCGACGTGAGGTTGCGCTCCTTGAGCTTGGCCCCGTCGAGCGCGAGCACGGACAACGGGACGCGTTGAATGCTCTCCGACCGCTTCTGGGCAGTGACGATGATGTCGTGATCCTCGACCGGGTCGGTTGCATCGCTGGCGGGCGTCGCGACCAACGGCGTGGGCGCGGCCTGATCCTGCCGCTCGGGCCGGGTCTGCGCCTGCGCGGACCCGGCAACGATGGCGGTCGAACACAGAGCGAGCATGCCGGTCGATCGGAGTTTGCGCATGGTCCATCCCCTTCAGCATTAATGTGAGCAATGCTCGCTCAATATGCAAGAAAAAAGTTCCAGCCATAAAATATTTCCTATTTGCGAAGAACAATCCTCATCTTTGAGCCTTGATTGACGTCATCTGCAGCGCCGGTTCAACAAAATGAGTATTGCTCACATGAAGGGGCTGACGCATAGAGCGCGGCGATGGATCTCTCGTGGCCCTGCGCAGGCGGACAGGATAATCGAATGAATCACCAGGCCCCGACACCACCGAACACCGGCGTCGCGTCGAACAATGCCTGTCTTGCGGGCTTCGCCAACCATCACGCGACCGAGGCGGTCGCCGGTGCGCTGCCCGTCGGCCGCAACTCGCCGCAGCGTACGCCCTTCGGCCTCTATGCCGAGCAGCTGTCCGGCACCGCGTTCACCGCGCCGCGCAGCGACAACCGGCGCAGCTGGCTCTACCGCCTGCGCCCCACCGCCAACCACGGCGCGTTCACCCGCTACGACGGCGCGCCGCGGCTCAAGTCCGCGCCGTTCGACGAGGTGCCGCCCGCGCCCAACCGGCTGCGCTGGGACCCGCTGCCGCTGCCGGCGGAGCCGATCGACTGGCTCGATAGCCTCGTCACCTACGGCGGCACGGGCAGCGTCGCCGAGCAGACCGGCGTCGGCATCCACGTCTATGCCGCCAACCGCGACATGCGCCGCGCGTTCTTTTCCGCCGATGGCGAGCTGCTGATCGTCCCCGAGCAGGGCCGGCTCGCGATCGACACCGAAATGGGGCGGTTCGATCTGTCGCCGCTGCAGATCGCGATCATCCCCCGCGGTGTCCGCTTCCGCGTCGCGCTGCCTGACGGCGCCGCGCGCGGCTATATCCTGGAAAACTACGGCGCCCTGCTGCGCCTGCCCGACCTCGGACCGATCGGCGCCAACGGCCTGGCCAACCCGCGCGACTTCGAGACGCCGGTCGCCTGGTTCGAGGACGTCGACGAACCGTGCGAGGTCATCCAGAAGTTCCAGGGCGGACTGTGGACAACGACGCTCGACCATTCGCCGTTCGACGTCGTCGCTTGGCACGGCAACCTCGCGCCGTGCCGCTACGACCTAACGCGCTTCAACACGATCAATACCGTCAGCTTCGATCACCCCGACCCGTCGATCTTCACCGTGCTGACCTCGCCAAGCGACACGCCGGGCACGGCCAATTGCGACGTCGTCATCTTCCCGCCGCGCTGGATGGTGGCGGAGGACACCTTCCGGCCGCCCTGGTTCCACCGCAACGTGATGAGCGAGTTCATGGGGCTGATCGAAGGCGCCTACGATGCTAAGGAGGGTGGCTTCGCGCCCGGTGGCGCGTCGCTGCACAACCAGATGAACGGCCACGGCCCCGACCAGGCGAGCTACGACAGGGCGGTCGCCGCGACGCTGGCGCCGCACCGGCTCGACGGCACGATGGCGTTCATGTTCGAGACCCGCCACGTCGTCCGCCCGACCCGCTGGGCGGCGGAGGCGCCGACGATGCAGCTCGACTATGACGAGGTATGGTCGGGTTTCGAGAAGGCGCGGCTGCCCCGATGAGCACCGCATCGATTCAGGGCATCGACGAGACCCACGATCCGGCGCTGACGAGCTGGGTCGGGAGCGCGGACGGACACCCGGATTTTCCGATCCAGAACCTGCCGCTCGGGATCTTCGCGCCGCCGGGCGAGGCGGCGCGGCCCGGGATCGCGATCGGAGACGAGATCCTCGACCTCAGCGCCGCCGCGGCGCTGCTGCCCGGGGGGGCGGCAGGCACGCTCGCCGGGTCGACGCTGAACGCATTGTTCGGCCTGCCCGCCGCCGAGCGGGTCGCATTGCGCCGCGCGGTATCGCGACTGTTGTCCGACGCGCGCCACCGCGACGCGCTGGTGCTGCACCGCGCCGACGCCTGCGTGCTCGGCCTGCCCGCCTCGGTCGGCGACTATACGGATTTCTATGTCGGCATCCACCACGCGCGCAATGTCGGCCGTCAATTCCGCCCCGACAACCCGCTGCTCCCCAACTACAAATGGGTGCCGATCGGCTATCACGGCCGCGCGTCCTCGATCCGGCCGTCGGGCGTGCCGGTGGTGCGGCCGCGCGGCCAGCGCAAGCCGCTCGATGCCGAAGCGCCGACGTTCGGCCCGTCGTCACGTCTCGACTACGAGCTGGAACTGGGCATCTGGCTGGGCGAGGGCAACGCGCTCGGCACGCCCATCCCGATCGGCAAGGCACCGCGCCACATCGCCGGCTACTGCCTGCTCAACGACTGGTCGGCGCGCGACATCCAGGCGTGGGAGTACCAGCCGCTCGGACCATTCCTCGCCAAGAACTTCCACTCGACGGTCTCGCCCTGGGTAGTGACGGCGGAGGCGCTGGCACCGTTCCGCACCGCCCAGCCGCCGCGCGCGGCCGGCGATCCGGCTCCGCTCGCGTACCTGCTCGACGCGGACGACCAGGCGCACGGCGCGCTCGCGCTGACGCTGGAGGTGGCGCTCACCACCGCGCGGATGCGCGCGAGCGGCACCGCGCCGCACCGCCTCAGTCGCGGGCCGGCGACGAACATGTACTGGACGGTGGCGCAGATCGTGACGCACCATGCGTCCAACGGCTGCGATCTGCATCCGGGCGACCTGATCGGTACCGGCACCATCTCGGCGCCCGACGCGGACGGCTTCGGCAGCCTGCTGGAGATCAGCCGCGGTGGCGCGACGCCGGTCGCGCTCGACGGCGGCGAGACCCGTTCGTTTCTGGAGGACGGCGACGAGGTGGTGATGACCGCGCGCGCCGAGGCGGCGGGCTATGTCCCGATCGGCTTCGGCGAATGCCGCGCGCGGATCGTGCCGGGCGCGGACTGATGCGGCTCCGCGGCGGACCATGCCCCTTCGTCGGTAGACCGGCGGTCGCCGCCCTCTACGCCTGTCAGGCGAAACAGCACGAAGCCCTCGATTGCATGTGATTACACCCTGGTGCTCGATGAGCCTCATCGTCACACACCGGGGATGAGCACCTACTCGCTGCTGCGATCGCGTGTGCGGCAAAGGTCAAAACCTGTCCCCGATGTGAACCCGAGACTATGGAAGTTTGCGCATTTAGTCGATCTGCAGCAAAACTTCCCGATGTTCTGGGTGCCGATCACGGCCGACCTCGCCAAGGCGAGGACCGACGACGCGGCCCTTCGACTGCCTGCAAGGCAGGCGCTCAAGGCAGGCTTTGCCGCGGCGCTCTGGGCATTGAGCCCGTAAAGGCGCACGGGGCGTTAGACGGCCAACCGTCCCGAAAGCCCCCGATTGTCCGCTTACCTCCACGCCATCGGCACCGCCGTCCCCGGCCATGACGTCCATACCGCCTTCATCGACTGGGCGCGCGAGCAGGTGGAGCCGCGCGCGCTGAAGCTGTTCGACCGGATGGCGGCGCGGGCCGGCATCGCGCACCGCTGGTCGGTGCTCCCCGTCGCGCCCGGCGGCGGCTCGCCCGTCGCGACCGGCGGCTTCTACGACGTCGACCCGCTGCCCGGCACCGGCGCGCGGATGCAGCTCTATGCCGAGGCCGCCCCGGCGCTGGCGCTCGACGCCGTCGCCGCGCTCGGCGAGACGCGAGCGCTGGACGGCATCACCCACCTCGTCGTCGCAAGCTGCACCGGCTTCGTCGCGCCCGGCGTCGACCAGATCATCGCCACCCGGCTCGGCCTCTCCGCCAGCGTCGAGCGGCTGCTGGTCGGCTTCATGGGCTGCTACGCGGCGGTCGCGGCGCTGCGCCAGGCGCGGCACATCGTCCGCTCGGACCCGGGCGCGCGCGTGCTGGTCGTCACCGTCGAGCTGTCGACGCTCCACCTCCAGCCCGCCCGCGAGATCGAGCCGTTGCTCGCGATGCTCCAGTTCGGCGACGGCGCGGCGGCGGCGCTCGTCACCGCCGCGCCGGGCGGCTTCGAGCTGACGCGGCCCTTCGCCGCCGCGCTGCCCGATTCGGGCGACCTTATCCGCTGGGACATCACCGATCGCGGCTTCGCGATGCATCTGTCGGGCGAGGTGCCCGGTCGCATCGCCGCCGCGCTTGCCGACCAAGCCCTGTCGGAAACGATGACGGGCGGAGTCGCGCCGGCCGAGGTCGATGGCTGGGCGGTCCACGCCGGCGGCCGCTCGATCCTCGACGCGGTCGAACACGCGCTGGGGCTCGGCCCGCGGGCACTTGCGGCGAGCCGCGAGGTGCTGGCCGATTACGGCAACATGAGCTCGGCGACACTGATGTTCGTCCTCGCGCGCCTGCTGGCCGGCCCGCCGGTGACGCACGGCGTCGCCTTGGCCTTCGGACCCGGGCTGGCCGCCGAAGGCTTCGGGTTCGCGAGCGCCAAATGAAACGTGCGGTCGACGCCCAGGAGCTGATGGACGCCGACGATCTCGACGCGGCGACCTATGCGGCGGTGGTCGGCGATCTCGCGAGGGTCAACACCGCGACGCTGGCGGCGCGGCCGACGCTGGCTTTCCTGAAACGCGCGGCGGCCGGAAGGCGGCGCCTGCGCATCCTCGACGTCGGCTTCGGCGACGGCGACATGCTCCGCCGCATCGCGCGCTGGGCGGCCAGACATCGGGTCGCGGTCGAGCTGGTCGGCGTCGACATCAACCCCCGCAGCGAGCCCGCCGCACGGGCACATACCCCGGCCGCGCTCGGCATCCGCTACGTGACGGGCGATTACGCCGACCTGGCGGGCGAGCCGTGGGACTGCATCGTCTCCAGCCTCGTCGCGCATCACATGACTCCCGCCGAGCTGGTCGCCTTCCTCCGCTTCATGGAAACCCACGCCGGGATCGGCTGGCTGGTCAACGACCTCCACCGCCACCTTTTCGCCTGGCACGGCTTCCCGCTGCTCGCCCGCCTCGCGCGCTGGCACGACATCGTCCGCCACGACGGCCAGCTCTCGATCGCGCGCAGCTATCGCCCGGCGGAATGGCCGCCCCTGCTGGCGGACGCCGGCATCACCGGCGCGCGCGTCTTCCGCGCCTTTCCCTTCCGGCTGTGCGTCGAGCGGCTGCGGTGAAGAACGGGGCGCTGATCGTCGGTGGCGGACCGGCGGGGGCGGCGGTCGCCATCGGCCTGGCGCGGGCCGGCCGGCCGCATTTGCTCGTCGAGCGTGCCCGCGAGACCGGTGATGCTTTGTGCGGCGGCTTCCTGAGCTGGCGGACGCTTGACCGGCTGGCGACGCTCGGGGTCGCGGCCGACGACCTCAATCCCGCGCGCGTGACGCAGGTCCGCCTCTTCGCCGGTGGCCGCGACGTGCGCGCCGCCCTCCCCCGCCCGGCGCTGGCGGTATCGCGCTGCCGACTCGACACGCTCCTTCTAGCCCGTGCCGAGGCCGAAGGCGCGGCGGTCGAGCGCGGCGTCGCGATCCGAGAGATCGCCGCTGGCGAGGCGCGCACCGCCGACGGCGCGACGCTCGCCGCCGCCATGCTGTTCCTCGCGAGCGGCAAGCACGAGGTGCGCGGGGCGGCGCGCCCCGCCGCAGCGCGCGGCGCGGATCCGACGCTGGGCTTGCGCGTCCGGCTCGCGCCGTCGCCGGCGCTGACCCGGCTGGTCGGTGACGCGGTCGAGCTGCACCTGTTTCCCGGCGGCTATGCCGGGCTGGCGGTGCAGGAGGACGGCTCGGCGAACCTGTGCATGGCGGTGCATCGCTCGCGGCTGCACGCGGCGGGCGACGCCGACGCGTTGCTCGACCGGCTCGGCCGCGAATTGCCCGCGCTGGGCGAGCGCCTCGCCCGGCGCGACGGCGCGACGGGCGGTTTCGGCCCGATCGATGCCGTCGCCAACGTCCCCTATGGCTGGCGCGCGCGCGTGGCCGAAGCGGGACTAACGCGGCTCGGCGACCAGGCCGGCTGCATCCCGTCGCTTGCCGGCGAAGGGATGGGCATCGCGCTGGCGAGCGGCATCGGCGCGGCGGCGGCGTATGTGGCGGGGGGACCGGCAGCGATGCCCGGCTGGCAGGAAGGCTTCGCCCGCCGCCTCGCCCGGCCGATGCGCGTCGCCGGCGCGTTGCGAACGGTGGCGGAGAGTCGCGCGGCCCCGCTGCTGCTCCCGGCGGCGCGACCGGGCCTGCTCCGGCTGATGGCCCGATCGACGCGGATCGCGCCTTGACGCGCGCCGGTTCGAGGCCACATCCAGGCCCATGGAACAGCTCAACCTATCCGAAGCCGAATGGCGCCAGCGGCTCAGCCCCGCGCAATATCATGTCCTGCGCGAGGCCGGCACCGAACGCGCCTATGCCGGCGCGCTGACCGACAACAAGGCCGACGGGACGTATCTTTGCGCGGCGTGCGGGCTCGACCTGTTCGACAGCGCCGACAAGTTCGATTCGGGCTCGGGCTGGCCCAGCTTCACCCAGCCGATCGATCCCGACCGCGTCGCCGACCATAAGGACACGAGCCACGGCATGGTCCGCATCGAAACCCGCTGCGCGCGTTGCGACAGCCATCAGGGGCATGTCTTCCCCGACGGCCCGCCGCCGACGGGGCTGCGCTATTGCATCAATTCGATCTCGCTCGATTTCAGATCGCGTAAGGATTGAGGGTCGGCAAAATCACTGTCCTACAAGGTTGATGACGTGCCATCCCCCCGCGATGCGCCGCACCTCCCACCGTCATGCCGGCCTTGAGCCGGCATCCAAGCCAATGTTGAGCGCAGGTATCCGGCGGCGAGCGATGAGCCTGGATCGAGCATGGACCCTGGCTCAAGGCCGGGGTGGTGACGGACTTTGCGGAAGGGCAACCAGCAGCGCCTCAACTTCCTCAACTTGTCTCCGTCATGCCGGTACAAGGCATGACGGAGGAAACGACCCATTTATCCAATCATCGCGCGCGCACGCGAGAGGGCGCGACTTTTGTGACTTTTGCCCTCCGCGCTGGCGCCTCCACTTCCTCAACTTGTCCCCCGGTCCGCGCCGCGCTTGTCGCGCCGCGTCAACCGGCGTAACCCCCGCCCGCTGATGGCCCGCGCCAGTTCCCGCCCCCGTTCGCGCCCGATCCCCCGCTCGCCCTGGCGACGGCGGCTGATCCTGGCGTTGCAGATCGCCATCGGCCTGGGCGTCGCGGCGCTCGCGGCGCTGGTGATCGCGGTCTATGTCGCGCGCGCCTCGCTGCCGAGCTTCGAGCAGCTCAAATCGTCCGCCAACGGCCAGATGATCCGCTTCCACGCCGCCGACGGCACCGTCATCTTTTCGCAGGGGCCGAGCTATGGCCGCTGGCTGCCCTATGCGCAGATCCCGGTGGTGATGCGCGACGCGACGGTATCGGTCGAGGACCGCCGCTTCCGCTCGCACCTCGGCGTCGACCCGATCGGCCTCGCGCGCGCCGCCAAGATTCGGCTGGAGCGCGGCCATTGGGTGCAGGGCGGCTCGACGATCACGCAGCAGCTCGCGCGCAACGTCTTCCTGACCAGCCAGAAGAAGTTCGGGCGCAAGTTCCGCGAATGGATCCTGGCGTTGGCGCTGGAGCGCAAGTTCTCCAAGGACCAGATTCTCGAACTCTATCTCAACAAGGTCTATTACGGCGGCGGCGCGTACGGCATCGATGCCGCCAGCCGGCGCTTCTTCGGCCATGGCGCCGACGAGCTGAGCCTCGCCGAGGCCGCCGTCATCGCCGGTCTCGTCAAGGCGCCGTCGAACTATTCCCCCACCGCCGACGTCGAGGCCGCCAAGGGCCGGGCGGGCGTCGTCATCCAGATCATGCAGGAAACCGGCGCGATCACCGCGGCGCAGGCGGCCGAGGCGCATCCCGACGACCTGGCGCTGCAGCCGCCCGCGAACCAGAACAGCGCGCGTTACTTCACCGACTGGGCGCTGCCGCAGCTCGACACGCTGATCGACGAGCAGAACGCGCCGCTCGACGTCTACACCACGCTCGATCTGTCGATGCAGCGCGCCGCCGACGACGCGATCGCGAAGAATGCGCCGCCCGGCGCGCAGGGCGCGCTGGTCAGCCTCGACCGCGACGGCGCGGTGCGCGCGATGGTCGGCGGCAAGGATTACGTCTCGTCGATCTACAACCGCGCGACGCAGGCCGTCCGCCAGCCGGGCTCGTCGTTCAAGCTGTTCGTCTATCTCTCGGCGCTGGAGGCCGGCCACAAGCCCGACGACACCGTCGTCGACGAGCCGGTGACGATCGACGGCTGGAGCCCGCGCAACGATTCGCGCCACAACAGCGGCGCGGTGAGCCTGCGCACCGCCTTCGCCTATTCGCTCAACACCGTCGCGGCAAAGCTGGGGCAGGAGGTCGGCTTCTCCACCGTCGCCGACATGGCGCGCCGCTTCGGCATCACGACGCCGGTCAACACCCACCCGTCGATGGTGCTCGGCACCTCGGACGTGCGACTGATCGACATGACGCGCGCCTTCGCCAGCGTCGGGCAGGACGGCGTCGCGGTCACGCCCTACGCGATCACCAAGGTCGAGGCGGAGGGCGAGGTGATCTACCGTCACGAGGTCGACCGCAGCCATGTGCTGGTCGCCCCCTATGTGGCGGCGCAGATGATCGACCTGCTCCAGACTGCGGTCAATACCGGCACCGGCCGCGCGGCGCAGATCGGCCGGCCGGTGGCGGGCAAGACGGGCACCACCACGTCGCAGAAGGACGGATGGTTCCTGGGCTTTTCGAGCGGGCTGACGACCGGCGTGTGGTTCGGGCGCGACGACGCACGGTCGATTCCCGGGCTGCACGGCGGCACCGCGCCCGCGAAGGCGTTTGCCGCCTTCATGGGCCCGGCGACGCGCAACCGGCCGATCGAGCAGTTCCAGACGCAGGTGACCTTGCCCGACTGGCAGCTCGGCAACGAGGAAGACGCCTATTTCGGCCAGCCCGACAACAGCGTCGGCGTCGATGCCGACGGCAATCCGCTGCCCGAAAGCGCCGAGCCGCCGGTGCGGGTGGATCCGGAAACGATTCCGCCCGCCGACGCCGGCGAGACACAACCCGCACCCTCGCCGTCGCGCCAGCTCGACGAGCTGATCGACCGTGTGACCCGCGACGACCGTCAGCCGCCGCCCGCCGATCGCCGATCCGTCCCGCCCCGCGACGCGCCGCGCGATCCTCAGCCGGCCGAACGCCCGAACCAGTGAAGCCCCGCGCCATGCCGGCCCAACCAGTCGCGGGCGGGCGAAGGGTCGGCCCCGAGCAGGTCGGCGACCAGCGCATGGAAGGCCGGCCCGTGATTCATATGAACGCGATGCGCCACCTCATGCGCCACCGTCGCGCAGCGCACCCAGCCCGGCGCGAGCAGCAGCCGCCAGCTATAGCGGATCACTCCCGACGACGCGCAGCTTCCCCACCGCCCCCGCGGATCGCCGACCGCGACCTTGGTCACCGCGACCCCGGCCAGCGCCGCGAACGCCGCCGTCTCCCGGCTGAGCAGCAGCAGCGCCTCGCGCCGCAACCACGCCTCGACCCGACGCGGCAGGGTGTCGAGCGGGCCTTGCGCGAGAAGGGCATCGCCCGCGCGTCGAACACTTCGCCCCGGCCCCTCGGTCCAGGCGATGGTCAGCATCTGGTCGGCGACGGGCAGCACCGCCCCCGGCGCGAACGGTCGCGCCTCGGGCAGCCGCGCCCGCTGCGCCGCGAGCCACGCAGTCTTGCCCTCGGCCCAGGTCAGCGCCGGCCCGAGCGCGGCGCGGCGCGGCAGCGTCAGCCGCGCCCGGCCGGTGACGGGGTCGAGCGACAGCTTCATCGACCGCGCGCGGGGATGGCGGACGATGTCGAGGTCGCTCACAGGATGCGATCGATCAGATGGTGCTCCAGGTCGCCGACATCGTCCTCGCTGACCGTCCAGCCCTTCACCGACTCGCCGGCGCGATGCACCGCGTCGCGGTCGCCGGAGACGAGGTAATGCCAGTCGGGCAGCGCCTCGCCATTGGCGCGCAGGCGATAGGCGCAGGTTGTCGGCAGCCAGTCGATGGCACGCACGTTGCCGGCGGTCAGCCGCACGCACTCGGGCACATAGGCGCGGCGGTTGCGATAATCGGCGCACTGGCCGGTGCGGCGGTCGAGGAGGCGGCACGCGACGTTGGTCGGGTGGAGATCGCCGGTATCCTCGTCCTCGAGCTTGTGCAGGCAGCATTTGCCGCAGCCGTCGCACAGCGCCTCCCACTGGCCACGGTCGAGGCGCTCGATCGGCAGTTCCCAGAATGGTATGGTCACTTCACCCAGCGTTCGATGGTCCGCGCGATCTCGGCGGGGCCGCCATCCACCCCGGCCAGCGCGATCGGCTTGCCGTCCGGCCCCATCAGATAGGCGGCGCGGGCATGATCCATCAGATAGCCGTCCTTGGTGCCCTCGCCGCGGCTGAAGGGGATCGCATAGGCCTTGGCGACCGCCGCGATGGCGTCGGGGCTGCCGGTCAGGCCGACGGCGCGCGGGTGAAAGGCGCGGACGAACTGCTTGAGCACCGGCGGCGTGTCGCGCGCCGGGTCGACGGTGATGAAGACGGGGACGACCTTCGCGGCGATGGCGGGGGCGTCCTTCTCGACCTGCTTCAGCCCGGCCGCGATCGCGCCCATGTCGGTCGGGCAGGCGTCGGGGCAGAAGGTGTAGCCGAAATAGACGATCGAATAGCGGCCGGCGAAGCTCCGGTCGGTGACGGCGCGGCCATCCTGGTCGGTCAGGCTGAACGGCCCGCCGATCCGCGCCCCGGCGAGCGGTGGCTGTTCGGACACCGCCGGCTGGCAGGCCACGAGCAAAAGAAGGGCGGGCAACAGCCTGTTCATCGCGCCGCCAGCCTTGATTGCTATGGCGGCGGCGCGCAAGCATTCCGCATGAGTTCGAACCCGCTTATGGCCCGCCGCCTCCTGATCGCCGCCCTGCTCCTCGCCGCGCCGGCCACCGCGCAATTCCAGTCGGAGAGCTACAAGTTCCTCCAGGCGGTCAAGGACGCCAAGAACGACGAGGTCATCAAGGCGCTGGACAAGCCAGGGCAAACCCTGGTCAACACCAGGGACCGCACCACCGGCGAAGCGGCGCTGCACATCACCGCGCGGCGCGGCGACGTGCCCTATGTCACCTTCCTGCTGCAAAAGGGCGCCGATCCCAATATCCGCGACGACAAGAACACGACCCCGCTGATGGTGGCGGTCGATGCCGGCCAGGAAGACGTCGTGCCGGTGCTGTTGCAGTTCAAGGCGAACCCCAACCTCGCCAATTCATCGGGCGAGACGCCGCTGATCCGGGCGGTGCAGCGGCGCGATCTGGGGCTGGTGCGCACCTTGCTCGCGGCCAAGGCCGATCCCGACCAGCGCGACATCATCGCCGGGCTGTCGGCCCGCGACTATGCCACGCGCGACGGCCGCGCGCCCGCGATCATCAAGCTGCTCGCCGATACCCCCAAGCAGAGCCGGGCGGCGGTGTCCGGCCCCAAGCTATAAAGCCATCAGATCGGGGTCGTGATGCCCGATCACGCGCCGTGCCGCGCGGCGGGCAAAGGCCAGCGTGCAGCGCTTGCGCACATGCGCGGCCAGCGGTGTCGAATGCGCCCCCCGCACGATCTCGGCGTCGTAGCGATCGGCGACGATGATGCCGGCGCGCGCTGGCAGGAAGGCCGGCCCGTCGAGCGGCGCCAGGTCGAACCCGGCCGGCACCGCCCAGAAGAAGCGATCACAATGATCGAGATAATCGGGCCATTTGCCGTCGCCGAGCAGGTCGGCGCGCGACACCTTGATCTCGACGATCGTAATCCGGCCATGCGCGTCGAGCGCCATCAGGTCGGCGCGACGGCCACCGTCGAGCGGCACCTCCGCCATCGCCATCAGGTCGTGCCGGAACAGCAGCCGCGTGACGCCCCGGCATACATCGGCCGCGCAGAGCGGCGAGCCGGGGGCGTCGATGCAGGACTGGGGGGCAAGATCGAGCACATCGCAGGATTAGAACATCCGGCGAACAGGGCAACCCTCAACGATAGAAAACGTGGTTCCCGATCGCCGCGACGCGGATCGCGCCGCTGTGGCCGACGCGCGCCGCGTTGAAGAAGAGGGCATTGCGGGCCGGAGCGTCCCACGCCTCGGTCAGCGCGACCTTGGCGACCGCGATGGCGGTGCGATAGGCGGCCTTGGTGCCGTCGATCGTCGGGATGGCGCCGCCGCGGACGAAGGAGAACTGGCCGCGCTGCTTGACGACGCCGCACACGTCGGCGGGGAAGCGGCCCGATTTAGTGCGGTTGAGGATGACCTGCGCGACCGCGAGCTGACCGGCGAGCGGCTCGCCCTTCGACTCGAAGTAAACCGCGCCGGCAAGGCAGCGGAGGTGCTCGTCGTCGGCGCCCACGTCCTGCGCGGCGACCGCGTCGGACAGGCTGGCGAAATGCGCCCTGGGCGCATCGGTCGTGGCGGTGATGGTGTCGGTGAGCACCGCCGGGGCGGGCTGCGAAATCTGGGGAGCCACCGGCGGGTTGAGCGCCGCGGCGAGGGCCGAAGGAGCGAGGCTGCGCTCGAGCTCGTTGGCATGACCGATCGCGCTGGAACCGAGCACGCCGGCAAGAGTAAGGGACAGGGCCGCAAGGCGCGCGGCCCGCTGAAACAGCGACATTCAGTGTTCAAACTATGCAGGTGGACCGCAGGTTCGACCATGCAAAGCAGGCCGCCCGGGCATCCCCCCGACTGCGTCACCACGACCGACCGCACCCGTCGCAGCACAACGCTTTATAAGGTGAGGTTCAGGTCGGCGAGCGGGCGACCCAAGTCAATCGGCGCCGATCGTTTCAGCGGCGAACCGTTCCGAGTCCGCGACGTCCAGTTCCACGACCCACAGATCCGGGTCGCGCTGACGGCGGCGACGCCAATATCCGTCGAGGTCGTCGACCGGCGTCGAATCGATTAGTCCCGGCCGGCCGTCCGGCCCGATGCCGCGCTCCAGCAGCTTTGCGCCGCCGCCGCGCGCCAGCGCCACGACCAGCACCGCGCCAGCCTGCGGATCGCCCTTCGCCAGCACCGCGCCGAAGCCGCCGGCGTCGTTGACGCGGCGGAGCAGCGCCGAGACGAGCACGCTGGTGGGCAGGCGGTCAGTCACCGGAGCCGGTCAAATCCGATAGCCGGGCAGGTCGGCGAGCGGGATCTGCGAGCGCATGAAGGTGCCGGTGCCGCGCGCCGCTTCCTCGCCCTCGGCGTCGATCAGCCGGGCGTCGGCGACGAACACGCGGCGCTTGCCGCTGATCCAGCGTCCCTCCGCCACCACCGGCCCCGCCCTGAGCGGGCGGGTGAGGAGCAGGTTGAACTGTGTCGTCAGCAGGAAACGGTCGGTGACGAGACTGTTGGCGGCATAGAAGGCGGCGTCGTCGAGCATCTTGAAATAGCTCGTGCCGTGCGCCGCGCCAGCGGCATGAAAATGACGCTCGTCGATCGTGAAGCTGATGCGCGCGACGCCGCTTGCCGGGATGTCGAGCCGGCTGTCGAACAGCCGGTTGATGGGCGCGTTGGCGTAGAGCGACTCGAGCGCGCGGTAATGGGCGGTGGCCCCCCCGCCCGCCGACATGGCTTCAGGCGGCATCGCGGGCGCGGTCCTCGGTGAAGAGCGCGTAGAGCGCGTCGCGCGAGCCGGCGCCGCGCAGCTTGGCGAGGAAGGCGCGGTCGCGCAGGCGGCGGGAAACCCGGGCCAGCGCCTTGAGGTGATCGGCCCCGGCGGTCGGCGGAGACAGCAGCGCGCAGACGAGGTCGACGGGGACGCCGTCGACCGCCGCGAACTCCATCGGCTGGGCGAGGCGGGCGAAGACGGCGGTGATCTGGCCGATGCCGTCGAGGCGGGCGTGCGGAATGGCGACGCCGCCGCCGAAGCCGGTCGAGCCGAGCTTCTCGCGCGCCGCCAGCCGCGCCGCGATCGCCTTGGCATCGCCGCCGGTCTGCCTGGCGAGCGCGGCGGCGAGCTGCGCGAACAGCGCCTTCTTGCTGGCGACCGCGAGGCCGGTCAGCACCGCGTCGGGGCGGAGAAGGTCGCTGAGGTCGGCCATGGCGGCGGGGCTGTAGCGCCACCGCCCCCTGTAGGAAAGGACTCAGAGTCTGTTTGAAAACTCGCGGAAGAGCGAGTTTCAGGCTGTGCCACGGCGCGTTTTCAACCTGACGCTCAGGCGCGTTGGGGCTCGACCCAGCCGATCGTGCCGTCGCCGCGGCGATAGACCATGTTGTACGCGCCGGTGCCCGAGTTCTTGAACAGGAGCGCGGCGGTGTTGCGCAGGTCGAGCATCATCACCGCGTCCGAGACGCTGGCGTCGGGGACGTCGATCCGGGTCTCCGCGACGATCAGCGGCGCGTCGGCGGCCTCTTCCTCGTCGGCCGGCTCCTGGAACAGCGTATAGCCGGCATTGTCATAGCCGTTCGCCTCGGCGGCGGCGGCGGCCTGCCCGGCGTGGCGGTCCTTGAGGCGGCGCATGTAGCGGCGGAGCTGCTTCTCGATCTTGTCGGCCGCGCCGTCGAACGCCTTGTGCGCGTCGGCGGCGTTATGGCTGCCCTTGAGCACCAGTCCCTGCATGACATGGGCGACGATGTCGCAGGTGAAGCCGGCATCGTGCGGCCCCTTGCCGAAAGTGACCTGGGCGGAGATGGCGCGGGAGAAGTACTTGTCGGCGAGGGCCTGCATCCGGGTCTGGACATGGGTGGCGAGGGCGTCGCCGGTGGCGACCTGATGTCCGGAAACGCGAATGTCCATGGATTCACCTCATCTGTTGTTGGCGGGACCGTACCCGCGGAACGTTCAGCGCGCCTCGCTCCAGATCGGAGCGACGACGGTCTGAAGGAACGCCTGGTGGCGCGCTCTTTCTCCCTCGGGCACCGCGAAGACGCGCGGGGGCCGGACGGGGCGAGGCTGGGCTGCGACGGTCGGCCTGGTCGCGACGACCGTCGTGTCGGCCATCAGACCAAGGCCGATCTGGCGGCCGCCCATCAGTTCGACATAGACCTGCGCGAGCAATTGCGCGTCGAGCAAAGCGCCATGATGGACGCGGTGCGAACGGTCGATGCCGTAGCGGGTGCACAAGGCGTCGAGCGAATGCTTCGCGCCGGGATGACGGGTGCGCGCGATCGTCAGCGTGTCGATCATGCGCGTCATGCAGACCGTCGTCCGGCCGCAGCGCCTGAGTTCGCCGTTGAGGAAGCCGAAGTCGAAGGTCGCGTTGTGCGCGATCAACGGGGTGTCGGCGATGAACGCGATCAACTCCTCGACGCGATGCGCGAAGACGGGATGCTTCGCCAGGAACTCGGCGCGCAGTCCGTGGATGCGCGCCGCTTCCTCGGGCATGTCGCGCTCGGGATGGAAATAGGCGTGGAAGGTCTGGCCGGTCTCGCAGCGGTTGAACAGCTCGACGCAGCCGATCTCGACCAGCCGGTCGCCACCCGCGAAGCTGAGCCCCGTGGTCTCGGTATCGAACACGATCTCGCGCATGGCCTTCCCTATGGGTCCGTCCGCTCGAGCAGGCAAGCGATCACCCGCTCGACCGCGCGGGCGGTGTCGGCGAGCGGCACGTCGGTGGCGATGACGAAATCGGCGCGGGCGCACTTGTCGGCGTCGGGAAGCTGGCGGGCGAGGATGGCGTCGAGCCTGGCCTCGGTCATGCCGGGCCGCTGGAGGACGCGGGCGCGCTGGACGGCGGCGGCGGCGGAGACGACCGCGACCTTGTCCACGCGCCGCTCGCCGCCGGTCTCGAACAGCAGCGGCACGTCGAACACGACGAGCGGGGCGTCGGCGTGGTCGGCGAGGAAGGCGGCGCGCTCCTCGCCGACGGCGGGGTGGACGATCGCCTCCAGCCGCCGGATCGCGGCCGGATCGGCGAGCACGGCTTCGGCGAGCGTGGCGCGGTCGACGCCTCCCGCGCCGGTGGTGCCGGGAAACGCGGCCTCGATCGCGGCGACGACACGGCCCGCAGGACCCTGCAAACGATGCACGGCGGCATCGGCGTCGAACACGGGGATGCCGGCGGCGGCGAACATCGCGGCGACGGTCGACTTGCCCATGCCGATCGAGCCGGTGAGGCCAAGTTTGATCATCGCGGGTCACCCTCACCCTTCCGGCGCTTCGCGCCTCCATCCCTCTCCCAATGGGAGAGGGAAGGAGCCCGCCGCGCCAGCGGTGGGAAGGGTGAGGGTGATCCAGTCATCGCAACAGCAGTTCGCGCAATTCCTCGTCCCCCTCACGCGGCGGCGCGGCCCCGAAGAAGATCTCGAACGCCAGCGCGGCCTGGCCGACCAGCATCTCCAGCCCATCGACCGTCTCCAGCCCGCGCGCGCGGGCAGCGGCGAGGAGGGGCGTCTCCAGCGGCGCGTAGACGGCGTCATAGACGATCGGATCATCGGGCAGCGCCGACAGGTCGGGGGCGAAGGGGGGCTGGCCGGTCATGCCGAGCGTCGAGGCGTTGACGAGCAGCGCGCACGGCGGGACGGGCGCGTCGAGGGGCAGCGCGCGGCCTTTCAGCCCGAAGCGCGCGAGCAGCGCCGCGCCCTTGAGGGGGGTGCGGTTGAGCAAGGTCACCGGGCCGACGTCCAGCTTCGCCAAGGCGAACAGGATCGCGCGCGCGGCGCCGCCGGCGCCGATCACCGTCACCGGCCGGCCGGCGAGATCGAGGTCGGCGATCGGTGCGTAGAAGCCGCCGGCGTCGGTGTTGGTGCCGACCAGCGCGCCATCCTCGGCGCGGAACACGGTGTTGATCGCGCCGATGCCGGCGCGAACGTCGCCACGGTCCTCGACCAGGTCGAGCGCGGCGAGTTTGTGCGGCATGGTGACGTTGCAGCCGCGCCAGGCGGGGTCGACGCGGCGCTCGGCGAAATAGCCCGGCAGCTCCTCGGTCGTCACCAGCGTGCGGCGATATTCGGCGGCGATGCCCAGCCGTGCCAGCCAGAAACCGTGGATGAGCGGCGATTTGGACTGGGCGATCGGATCACCGATCACCTCGGCGTAACCGTGGGTCATCGGCGGAAGTTGAGGCTAAGTTGAGGCTTGTGCGTCATGCCGCCCGCGTGCCGCCATCCACGTCGGCTTCTGTTATGGCCTGCGAGCAATCTGCGGCGATATGACGCGTCCGGGAGTGGATCCCGGGACAAGCCCGGGATGACGAGGGAGGTCAGCCGCGCGGAAGTTGAGGCTAAGTTGAGGCTTGAACACACCTTCGTGGTTTCGCACGCGTCACGCGAGTGAATCGCGTGACGTCGAACCCCGGCTCGCGCCGGGGCCGGCCGCGCTTGCGCGTCTCGTGACCAACGCGGTTGGCCACGGGCGCGCCGCGCGGAAGTTGAGGCTAAGTTGAGGCTCATGCGATCAACTCGCCGCGCGTCCGGAGGTAGCCGAGCACCGGCAGCAGCGGCAGGCCGAGGATGGTGAAGTGGCTCCCCTCGATACGGTCGAACAATTGCACGCCCGGTCCTTCGATCCTGAAACAGCCGACGCACCCGCCGATCGCGGGCCATTCCGCATCGAGATAGCCATGGATGAAGCTGTAGGACAGCGTTCTCACGTGGAGCTTCGCCGCCTCGACGTGCCGCCACACCGGCCGGCCGTCCTCGGCGATCACCGCCGCGCTCCAGATCTGGTGGGTGCCGCCGCTCATGCGGGCGAGATGGTCGGCGGCCTGATCTCGGCTCTCGGGTTTGTCGAGCAAGGAGCCGTCGGCGAGCGCCACGATCGAATCGCTGCCGAGGACGAGCGCGCCGGGGCGGCGCTGCGACACCTTGATCGCCTTGAGCTCGGCGAGCGCATCGGCGAGGTCGCGGGGGGACAGACCGGCGAGCGACGCCTTGACGGCATCCTCGTCGACGTTCGCGGGTTCGGCGGCGAAGGGAACGCCGGCGGCGTCGAGCATGGCGCGGCGGGAGGCGGATCGGGAGGCGAGGATCATCGTCATGAGGGAGAAGAGTAATGCCCTGGCGCGCCGCGGCAAAGCCGGGTCGTCGAACCTGGGCAAAGCCAAGGCCGGCCGCGCTTGCGCGGGTGCGGACCGGCTACGCTGCGCCATCTCCCTCGCTGCGCGCCTGGCACAGCGCAATGATCGCCGCCGCGGTCTCCTCGATCGAGCGGCGGGTGACGTCGATCACCGGCCAGTCGTTGTCCGCGAACAGGCGCCGGGCGTAGGCGAGCTCGCGCAGCACGGCTTCCTCCTCGACATAGGCGGTGTCGGGGGCCTGGTTGAGCGAGAGCAGGCGGTTGCGGCGGACCTGGATCAGCCGGTCGGCGCTGGTGGTGAGACCGACGACGAGCGGGTGCCCGAGCGTAAACAGCGACGCCGGCGGCGGGCTTTCGACCACGACCGGGATGTTGGCGACCTTGAAGCCGCGATTGGCGAGATAGATCGAGGTTGGCGTCTTCGACGAGCGCGACACGCCGGCCAGCACGATGTCGGCCTCTTCCCAATTCTCCCAGCCGACGCCGTCGTCGTGCGCGATGGTGAACTGGATCGCGTCGACGCGCGCGAAATAGGCGTCGTCCATCGCGTGCTGGCGGCCCGGGCGCGCCTTGGCGGTCTGGCCGAGCATTCCCGACAGCGCATCGTTGACCGGGTCGAGCGGAGCGACCGCGGGCAGGCTCATCTCGCGGCAGCGGGTTTCGAGGATGCGACGCGTCACGGGATTGACGAGGGTAAAGATCACCAGCCCGGGATTCTGCGCGATCTCCTGGAGGATGCGTTCGAGATGGCTCTCGGTGCGGACCATCGGCCAGAAGTGGCGAACGGTCTCGACATCGTCATATTGCGCCAGCGCCGCCTTGGCGATGTTCTCCAGCGTCTCGCCGGTCGAGTCCGAGAGCAGATGCAGGTGGAGGCGCATCACCGGGACGGAAATGTGGAGAACATGGGCAGAATTGGTAGCGCAGCCGGCCACCCCCGCCAAGCGAGGCCGGCGGCGTGGATGAAAGGCGATCCGTCCACAATCGCGCCAACAGGGCGCGGTTCCGCCCACAGGCTGTGAATAGCGGGGGCGACCGCGCCGAATCCCCGGGCGAGCGTGGGGCGGCCGGCGTCAGGCTGTTGGCAAGTCGGGGACGCTTGCCTAAGCCCCGTCATCCACGCGCCAACCTCATCAACATCCCTATTAGATTCTTCTTTATAGGTAGAAGGACCCCCCTTGTCGGACCCGCTGACCCCCAAACCATTGCTCGCGACCCTGAAGGGCGAGCGCCAGGCCGTGCCGCCGGTCTGGCTGATGCGGCAGGCGGGACGGTATCTGCCCGAATATCGCTCGCTGCGGGCGGAGAAGGGCGGGTTCCTGGCCCTGGCGACCGACCCCGAGGCGGCGGCCGAGGTGACGTTGCAGCCGATCCGGCGCTTCGGCTTCGACGGCGCGATCCTGTTTTCCGACATCCTGATGGTGCCGTGGGCGCTGGGACAGGACCTGACCTTCGGACCGGGTGAGGGACCACGGCTCGCCCCGCCGCTGATCGATCATGCGCTGGGCGAGCTGGCGGCGGCGCCGCAGCGGCTGGACGCGGTCTATGCGACGGTTCGACACGTCGCGGCACTGCTGCCGCCCGCGACCACCTTCCTGGGTTTCGCCGGCTCGCCCTGGACCGTCGCGACCTACGTGGTGGCGGGGCAGGGGTCGAAGGACCACGCCGAGACCCGCGCCTTCGCCTATCGCGACGAGCGCGCCTTTGCGCGGATCATCGCGGCGATCGTCGACCTGACCGTGACCTACCTTGTCGGACAGATCGAGCATGGGGTCGAGGCGGTCCAGTTGTTCGATAGCTGGGCCGGAAGCCTGTCGCCCGCGCAGTTCGAGCGCTGGGTGATCGCCCCCAATGCCGAGATCGTCGCGCGTCTGCGCGCGCTGTATCCCCTGGTCCCGATCATCGGCTTCCCCAAGGGAGCGGGCGCAAAGCTCGTCGATTACGCCGCCGGGGTAAAGCCCGATGCGGTCGGCCTCGACGAGACGCTCGACCCGGCCTGGGCCGATGCGATGCTGCCGCCGGGGCTGCCGGTGCAGGGCAATCTCGACCCGCTGGCGCTGCTGACGGGGGGCGAGGCGCTCGACCGGGGCATCGACCGGGTGCTCGCCGCCTTTCCCGAGCGGCCGCTCGTCTTCAATCTCGGCCATGGCATCGGCCAGCACACCCCGGTAGAGCATGTCGAACGCTTATTGTCGCGGGTGCGCGGATGATCGAAAGGCTGGCCGTGGCGTATCAATGGTTCCTGGCGGCCCACATCATTTTCGTGGTGTTTTGGATGGCCGGGCTGTTCATGCTGCCGCGCTACCTCGTCTATCATCAGGAGGCGGTGCGCGCGGGCGCGGCGGCGGAGGCGGCGGTGTGGGTCGACCGCGAGGCGAAGCTCAGGCGCATCATCCTGACCCCGGCGATGGTGCTGGTGTGGCTGCTCGGCCTCGCGCTGGCGACGATCGGGCAGCATTGGCAGGAAGGGTGGCTGCACACCAAGCTGCTGATCGTGCTGCTGCTGACGGGCTATCACGGCTGGGCGGTAGGCTATGCCAAGAAGCTGGCGCGCGGCGAGACGCGGCTGGCGGACAAGACGCTGCGGCTGGTGAACGAGGTGCCGGCGCTCGCGGTGGCGCTGATCGTCGTGCTGGTGGTGGTGAAGCCGTTCTAGCCGCTTGACGACGCGCGCCTGTGCGCTTACCTCGCGGCTCAAGTGTTGCGGTCGGCGTCCTGCCGGTATTTCGCACCTTCCAATAGCTTCGTGACCGTCTCCTTCGCGCACCCGCGCCGTCCGAGCCCGAACATCACCCGGAATCCCCATGCATCTCAAAGACCTCAAGAAAAAGACCCCGGCCGAGCTGGTCAGCATGGCCGAGGAGCTCGGCGTCGAGGGCGCCTCGACGCTGCGCAAGCAGGACCTGCTGTTCGGCATCCTCAAGATGCAGGCCGAGAACGGCGACCAGATCATGGGGCTGGGCACGATCGAGGTGCTGTCCGACGGCTTTGGCTTCCTGCGCTCGCCCGAGGCGAATTACCTGGCCGGCCCCGACGATATCTACATCTCGCCCAACCAGGTCCGGAAGCATGGCCTGCGCACCGGCGATACCGTCGAGGGCGAGATCCGCGGGCCCAAGGACGGCGAGCGCTATTTCGCGCTGGTCAAGATCACCGCGGTCAATTTCGACGACCCCGAGGCGGTGCGCCATCGCGTCAATTTCGACAATCTGACGCCGCTTTATCCCGAGTCGAAGCTGACGCTCGACAATTTCGACCCGACGGTGAAGGACAAGTCGTCGCGGGTGATCGATATCGTCAGCCCCCAGGGCAAGGGCCAGCGCACGCTGATCGTCGCCCCCCCGCGCGTCGGCAAGACGGTGATGCTGCAGAACATCGCGCGCGCGCTGTCGGAGAACCATCCCGAAGTGTTCCTGATCGTGCTGCTGATCGACGAGCGGCCCGAGGAAGTCACCGACATGCAGCGCTCGGTGAAGGGCGAGGTGGTGTCGTCGACCTTCGACGAACCGGCGCAGCGGCATGTGCAAGTCGCTGAAATGGTTATTGAAAAAGCCAAACGCCTGGTCGAGCACAAGAAGGATGTCGTCATCCTGCTCGACTCGATCACGCGGCTCGGCCGTGCCTACAACACCGTCGTGCCGTCGTCGGGCAAGGTGCTGACGGGCGGTGTCGACGCCAATGCGCTGCAACGGCCCAAGCGCTTCTTCGGCGCCGCGCGCAACATCGAGGAGGGCGGGTCGCTGTCGATCATCGCCACCGCGCTGATCGACACCGGCAGCCGCATGGACGAGGTGATCTTCGAGGAGTTCAAGGGCACCGGCAATTCCGAGATCGTGCTCGACCGCAAGGTCGCGGACAAGCGCATCTTCCCCGCGCTCGACGTCGGCAAGAGCGGCACGCGCAAGGACGAGCTGCTGGTCGACAAGGCCAAGCTGTCGAAGATGTGGGTACTGCGCCGCATCCTCATGCAGATGGGGACGACCGACGCGATGGAATTCCTGCTCGACAAGATGAAGGATTCCAAGTCGAACGACGCATTCTTCGAGTCGATGAACCAGTGATCGTCCTGCCGGCCCGCCGCCGGCATCGACGTCGATACCCCCGCACCAGTTCGTCGTAGCGGGACGACGATGGACCCCGCCACAGGGCCGGGGTGACGCCGGAGGGGGGCTCGGTTACAGACCCGTCATGCTCCTGACGATCCTCGCCGCCGCTGCCGCCGCCCCCGTCTCCCTCGGCGACATCTGGACCCGCATCGTCACCGACTTTTCCGACATCACCTCGCCGACCGCGCTCGCCGCGTTCGTGCAGGTGCTGATGATCGACGTCGTGCTGGCCGGCGACAATGCGATCGTCGTCGGGGCGCTGGCGGCGGGGCTGCCGGCGGCGCAGCGCAAGCGCGTCATCCTGATTGGCATCATCGCCGCGCTGGTGCTGCGCATCGTCTTCGCGCTGGGGGTGACCTGGCTGATGGGGATCGTCGGGCTGATCTTCGCCGGCGGGCTGCTGCTGATCTGGGTCGCGTACAAGATGTGGCGCGAGTTGCGTGAGGCGGGCGACCATCAGGGCGAGATGGATTCGGGCGTCCGGCCGGCGAAGAGCTTCATCGCCGCCGCCTGGGCGGTCGCCGTCGCCGACGTGTCGATGAGCCTCGACAATGTGCTGGCGGTCGCCGGCGCGGCGCGCGCGCATCCCGGCATCCTCATCATCGGCCTGCTGCTGTCGGTGGCGCTGATGGGGATCGCGGCGAACCTGATCGCGCGCTACATCGAGCGCTACCGCTGGATCGCCTATGTCGGTCTCGCGATCATCCTCTATGTCGCGGGCAAGATGATCGTGGAGGGGTGGAGCGATCCGCACGTCGGGGTCGGCCGGCTGCTCGGCTGAGTTGCGACGGCGGCCGCTTCGGGTCCATAGTCGCGCCTGGCCTTTCCGGCCGCCCGAGGAGCCGAGCCGATGAAGGTCACCGTCGACATCGACCTGACACCCGAGGAGGCGCGGCGCGCCGTCGGGCTGCCCGACCTGTCGCCGATCCACGACCGCTACGTCCAGATGATGATCGACACGATGCAGGGCAATGCGGTGAAGCCCGAGATGATCGAGGCGCTGTTCAAGAGCTGGGCGCCGATGGGCGAGGCGGGGCTGACGTTATGGCGTCGCCTGCTCGAGGGCGGGACCAAGCCCGGCTGAGATGGACACGATCGTTGCCTTGTCGAGCGGCCGGCCTCCGGCCGCGATCGCGGTGCTGCGTCTGAGTGGACCGGCAGCGATGGCGGCGGCGGGGCGGCTGGCGGGACGGTTGCCGGCGCCACGCTGCGCGGGTCTGCGGACCTTGCGGGATGAAGAGGGCGCGGTGCTCGACCGCGCGCTGGTGCTGGTGTTTCCGGGACCGGCGAGCGCGACCGGCGAGGACCTGATCGAGCTGCAGTGTCACGGCGGGCGGGCGGTGGTCGACGCGGTGGAGCGCGCGCTGCTCGGCATCGCGGGGGTGCGGCGGGCCGAGCCCGGCGAGTTCACCCGCCGGGCGCTGCTCAACGGCCGCATCGACCTGACCGAGGCGGAGGGACTGGCCGACCTGCTGGAGGCGGAGACCGAGGGCCAGCGGCGCGCGGCGCTGATGGCCAGCGAGGGGCAGGTCGGCCGCGCGATCCGGGGCTGGCTCGACCGGGTGCTGGCGATCGCGGCGCGGGTCGAGGCGAGCCTGGACTTCGCCGAGGAGGACGATGTCGCGGCGGAAGCCGATCTGATGCGGCGCGCGCGCGACGAGGCGGCCGTCCTGCGGACCGAGATCGAACGGGTGCTGGTCGCGCCGCCGGTCGAGCGGGTGCGTGACGGCGTGCGGGTGGTGATCGCCGGGCCGCCGAACAGCGGCAAATCGACCTTGCTCAACCTGATGACGGCGCGGGAAGCGGCGATCGTTTCGCCTTATTCCGGCACGACGCGCGACCGCGTCGAGGCACCCGTCCAGCGTGACGGCGTTGCCTATCTGCTGACCGACACGGCGGGGCTGACCGATGCGCTCGACCCGGTCGAGCGGATCGGGGTCTTGCGCGCGGCGGAGGCGATGGCATCGGCGGAGCTGGTGCTGTGGCTGGGCGACGACGCTCCCCCTCGCCACGACGCCATCTGGGTCCATGCGCGCGCCGATGTGGCCGGCCGCGAGGCACTGTCGATCGGCCGGCATATGTCGATCCGGCAGGATCGGCCGGAAACGGTCGAGGGGCTGTGGTCAGTCCTCGTCGAACGGGCGGCTGCACTGTTGCCGGCCGCGGACATGCTGCCCTTGAAGCGTCGGCAGCGCGAGGCTTGTGCACTGGCCGCCGCTCAACTTGCGCTCGATAGAGATCCGTTGATCGCGGCGGAGCAGTTGCGGACTGCAGCAAAGGCGTTGGGATCGGTACTCGGCATCGATGCGACCGAAGCAACGCTCGACGCCCTGTTCTCGCGATTCTGCCTGGGTAAGTGATGTTCCACGTGGAACGTCTTTGACCAGCCGCTGTCGGATCGATAGGCAGTGGTGATGTTCGATGTTGTGGTCGTGGGCGGCGGACATGCCGGGGTCGAGGCGGCGTGCGCGGCGGCCCGGCGTGGCGCCCGGACGGCGCTCGTTACCTTTTCACCCGATCACATCGGTGCGATGTCGTGCAATCCCGCGATCGGGGGGCTCGGCAAGGGACATATCGTTCGCGAGGTGGACGCGTTCGATGGCGTCATGGCGGTGGCGGCCGATGCGGCGGCGATTCATCATCGGATGCTCAACCGGAGCAAGGGCACGGCGGTACACGGGCCGCGCGTGCAGGCCGACCGGCGGCGCTATGCGCGCGCGGTGCAGGCCACCGTCGATGCCCAGCGCGATCTGCACATCGTATCGGGGGAAGTAGCTTCCTTGCGGATCGAGCATGGCAAGGTCACCGGCGTCGTACTGGCGGACGAGGCGGTCATTCCGGCGTGCGCGGTCGTGCTGGCCACGGGCACCTTTCTCGGCGGGCGGCTGTTTCGCGGCGACGAGCGTCACGCCGGCGGCCGGATCGACGAGCGGCCGGCGACGGCACTGGCGGCGCAGTTGCGTGCGACCGGCCTGCCGATAGCGCGGTTGAAGACGGGCACGCCGCCGCGCCTCGATGGCCGGACGATCGACTGGGCGCGATTGATCGAGCAGCCCAGCGACGGCGAGTGTTGGCGGATGTCGCCGATGTCGTGCGGGCCGCGCCTGCCGCAGGTCGCCTGCGCGATCACGCGCACGACCGAGGCGACGCATGACGTCATCCGCGCCAACTTCCACCGCTCGCCGCTGTTCACCGGCGCGATCGAGGCGAGCGGCCCGCGTTACTGTCCGTCGATCGAGGACAAGGTGCAGCGCTTTGCCGATCGCGACGGGCATCAATTGTTCCTGGAGCCCGAGGGGCTGGATGATCCGACGATCTATCCGAATGGGCTGTCGACGTCCTTGCCTGCCGATGTGCAGCTTGCGCTGCTGGCGACGATCCCGGGGCTCGAGCGGGCGGCGGTGACGGTCGCCGGCTATGCCGTCGAATACGACTATCTCGACCCTCGCGCCCTGGACGCGACGCTGGCGCTGACTGCGCTGCCGGGGCTGTATTGCGCGGGGCAGATCAATGGCACCACGGGCTATGAGGAAGCGGCGGGGCAAGGGCTGATCGCCGGGCTCAATGCCGCGGCTTACGCGGGCGAACTGCCCCCGGTCGTGCTCGATCGGGCTTCGAGCTACCTCGGCGTGATGGTCGACGACCTTACGTTGCAGGGGGTGACCGAGCCCTATCGGATGCTGACGGCGCGCGCGGAGTTCCGGCTGTCGTTGCGCGCGGATAACGCGGAGACGCGGCTGGGAGCGATCGCGCAGGCCGCGGGTTGCCTGTCCGACGCCCGCCGCTGGCATCAGGATGAGCGAGCTGAGGCCAGGAAAATGGTGGAGGACGCGCTGACGGTGGAGTCGACCGCGTCCGCGCTGGCGGCGCGGGGCGTCGAGGTCAGTCAGGATGGGTCGCGGCGGAGCGCCTATGCCTGGCTGCGGACCCCGGGAGTCACGCTGGGTGACGTGGCCCCCGATGTCGATGCGCTCGCGGACGCGGACGTGATCGCCGAGCTGCTCGAGGATGCGCGCTACGCGCCCTATCTCGAACGCCAGGCGGTCGAGGTGGCTCGGCTGCGGGGGGAGGAGGAAGTGGCGCTGCCGGCCATGCTGGTGTTCGGCGACATCCCGGGGCTGTCCGGCGAGATGGTCGACCGATTGACGGCGGCGCGGCCGCGCTCGCTGGCCGCCGCCGCGAGGGTACGCGGGGTGACACCGGCGGCGCTGTCGGCGGTGCTGCTCCATGCTCGCCGTCTGGCGGCATGACGGAAGCAGAAGCGCGCGCTTACATCGTCAGGCAGTTCGGGATGCCGGCCAGCGAGCGAGTGTCGGCGTTTCTGGCAATGGTAAGGGAGGAGAATGCCGGGCAGAATCTGATCGCGCCGTCCACCGTAGACCAGATCTGGTCGCGTCACGCGCTGGACTCGGCGCAACTTGTGCCGCTGGGTCGGGAAGGTCTGTGGATCGACATCGGTACTGGCGCCGGTTTCCCCGGCCTGGTGGTGGCGTTGCTACGGGTCGGGCCGATGCTGCTGGTCGAGCCGCGTCGCCGACGCGCGGCGTTTCTGGTGCAATGCGTCAAACGCCTCGACCTCAAGCACGTAAGAGTGGCAGCGACGAAGATGGAGCAGATCGCCGACATCGCATCGACGATCTCGGCCCGTGCGGTCGCGTCGGTCGAAAACATTTTGCACATGGCCTCGCGTTGCGCGAAGGAGGAGACGCGGTGGCTGCTACCGCGAGGGCGCTTGTCTGACACCGACGTCGCGGCGCTGCGGCAACATTGGCGCGGAGTGTTCCACGTGGAACAAAGCCTCACTGATCCCGACTCGTCCATTCTGGTGCTGGATGGGATACGCCGACGATGATCTGCATTGCGGTAGCCAATCAGAAGGGAGGAGTCGGCAAGACCACGAGCGCGATCAATCTCGCCACGGCGCTGGCGGCGACGGGCTCGCGCGTGCTGCTGATCGATCTCGACCCGCAGGGCAATGCTTCGACCGGCCTCGGCATTTCACAGGCCAAGCGCGAACGGTCATCCTATGACGTTCTGATCGGCGGCACGCCGATCGAGGCGGCGGCGGTCGCCACGCGCGTCCCCAAGCTCGATATCGTCCCCGCGACGGTCGACCTGTCGGGGGCGGAGATCGAGCTGGTCGAGTTCGAGCAGCGGACGCATCGGCTCGACCAGGCGCTCCGCCGCGTCGCGCCGCGCTGGGACATCGTGCTGATCGATTGCCCGCCGTCGCTGGGGCTCCTGACGATCAACGCGATGGTCGCCGCCGACCGGCTGCTCGTGCCCCTGCAATGCGAGTTCTTCGCGCTCGAAGGGCTGTCGCAATTGCTGAGCACGGTCGAGCGCATCCGCGCGCGGTTCAATCCGGGCTTGTCGATCCTCGGCGTCGCGCTCACCATGTACGACCGGCGCAATCGGCTGACCGAGCAGGTGTCGGCGGATGTCCGCGCCGTCCTCGGCAAGGTGGTATTCGACACGGTGATCCCGCGCAACGTTCGCCTTTCCGAGGCACCGAGCTACGGCCTGCCGGCGCTGATCTACGATCATCGCTGCAGCGGGTCGGAGGCGTATATCGCACTCGCCCGCGAGCTGATCACGCGGCTGCCCGTGCCGGCGAAGGCGGCATGACCGATCGGCGGCCGCGCGTCACCGGCCTCGGCCGCGGGCTCAATGCGCTGCTCGGCGACATCGCGCGCGAGATGCCGGTCGGCGCGGAGGCTTCGGCGGGGCAGGGCGTGCGGATGCTGCCGGTCGGCTCGCTGACCCCGCATCCCAACCAGCCGCGCCGCCACTTCGACGAAGCGCAGCTCGACGAACTCGCGGCGTCGATCGCGGCACGAGGCTTGATCCAGCCGATCGTCGTCCGCCCGCTCGGCCATGGCTATCAGATCGTTGCCGGCGAGCGGCGCTGGCGCGCGGCGCAGCGGGCGCGGCTCCACGAGATCCCGGTCGTCGTGCGTGACTTCGACGACGCGCAGACGCTGGAAATCGCGCTGGTCGAGAACATCCAGCGCGAGGATCTCAACGCGATCGAGGAGGCGCAGGCCTATCAACGGCTGGCGCAGGATTTCGGGCATACCCAGGGCGAGCTGGCCGGGATTGTCCACAAGTCGCGCAGTCACATCGCCAACCTATTGAGATTGCTGGAACTTCCCGACACGGTGCAGGCGCAGGTCGTCCAGGGCGCCTTGTCGATGGGCCATGCGCGCGCGCTGCTCGGCGCGCGCGACGTCGAGGCACTGGCGGAGCAGGTCGTCGCGCGCGGCCTGTCGGTGCGCGAGACCGAGAAGCTGGCGCGCGAGGCGAAGACCGGCAGCCCGTCGACCGAGCGCAACCGGCGCGACGTCCCGCAGGACGCCGACAGTGCGGCACTCGAGCGGCAACTGGCGGACCTGCTCGGCGTCGCGGTGCGGGTCAGTCACGGCACCAACGGCGGCACGCTGACTCTTCATTATTCGACGCTCGACCAGCTCGACATGCTCTGCCAGCGGCTGACGGGCGAAATCCTCTAGCCTCGACGCTCCAGCCGCTGCGCGAGGCCTACCGCCGCGCGTTCGGCCAGTACCGCGCCGGCATTGTTGCTCGCCATCGTCGCGCGCTCCGCCACGCGCAGTCGGGCGAGCGCGTCGGCGAGCATCGCCGGGGTCCAGCGGCGGAGCGCCTTGGCGGTGCTCGCTTCTTCGCGAAAATGGACGCGGTTCGTCTTCATCACGCGGTCGACCGGCTCGCCGCGATCGACGCTGCTGCGCATCTCGGCGAGCGCGATGAGGCGGCGTTGCAGCGCGCGGAGCCAGGGGATCGCCGATGCGCCGGCCTCGTCGAGCTGCGCCAGCGCCGCGCCGAGCGCGCCGGGCTGGCCTTCGATCAATGCCTGCACCGCTGCCGATTGCTCGGCCTCGCCGAGATCCGCGCCGATGGCCGCCAGCTCGGCCATGCCGGCATCGCGCGGGCGGTCGGGGGCGGCGTCGAGATAGAGCGCGAGTTTCTCGACCTCGCGCGCGATCACCGCGCGGTCCCCCCCGCCTGCCTCGACAAGATGACGGGCGACGCCGGGGCCGGGGCGCAGGCCCTGCTCGGCGAGCAGCGTCGTCACCAGTCGGTCGGCGTCCGCCCCGGTCGGCACGTAGCAGGCGATGGCGACCGCGCGGGGACTGTCGGTCGCGAGCTTGACGATCTTCGCGGTGGTCCGCACCGTCGGCGCGACCGCGACGACCGGCGCGCCGGTGCGGTCGGCGTCGAGCAGCAGGGTGACGGCCTCCAGGCTCTCCTCGCCGATCGGCGAGGCGCGGATGACGCGCGCGTCGCCGAACAGCGACACCGACGCGGCCTCGTCGGCAAGCCGGGCGGGCTCCTTGCGCAGCGTCGCCGCGTCCAGATCGACTCGCTCCGCGTCGCCGAACCCGGCAATCAGGCGCCGCGCGAGATCGCTGGCGCCCGCTTCGTCGGGGCCGTGGAACAGATACAGCCTGACATCGGCGCGCGGCCTGGGAAGCTGGCCGTTCGGCCCCTTCACGACGCCGGCGTGGCGGCCGAGGCGCGGCGGGCGTAGAGCGCGACGCGCGCGACGATCTGGTCGGCGACGATCCCCGAAAGCCGCTCCAGCGCGGTGTTCTCGGCCGCGATCGTGGCATATTCGGAGCCGACGACGTCGATCCCCGCGTCCGAGCCGGCGGTGGCGTCGAGCACCACCGTGCCGGTGGCCGCCTCGACCAACTGGTAGCGCGCGCGCAGCGTCCGGCGCTCGCGCGCCACCGAATCGTCGCGGCGGACGCCGAGGCCCGCGATCTGATCGTCGAGCCGTACCTGCAACCGCCAGCGCGGCGTGCCACTCGCGGCGAGTCGATCGCGCAGCGCGTTGGCGACGAGCCAGCCGCCCTTGCCCTCGATCGCCGCGACCTCGACCCCGGACAGGGCGTTTGCCACCGCGCCCGAGCCGCCGCCGGCATAGAGCGGATGCAGCCCGCAGCCCGACAGCGCCAGCGCGAGGAGCGGCAGCAGACGCTTCATGCGACGAGGTTCACGAGGCGATCGGGAACGACGATGACCTTGCGCGGCGCCTTGCCGTCGAGCAGCCGCGCGATCTTGTCGCTGGCGAGCGCGGCGGCTTCGAGCACGTCCTTTGGTTCGCCCTTGGGGCGGGTCAGCGTGTCGCGGAGCTTGCCGTTGACCTGGATGGCGATCGTCACCTCGTCGGCGACGAGCAGCGCCGTGTCGACCACCGGCCAGGCGGCGTCCGCGATCAGCCCATCTCCGCCGCTCGCAGCCCAGGCCTCTTCGGCCATATGCGGGGCCATCGGCGCGACGAGCAGCATCGCGGTGCGGATCGCGGCGGTGCGCGACGCGGAGGGTTCGGCGCGCTCGATCGCGTTGATCAGCTCGTAGAGCTTGGCGACCGCCTTATTGAAGGCCAGCGCCTCGATGTCGTCGGCGACGCCGGCGATTGTCTGATGCAGCTTGCGGTCGAGCGACTTGTCCTCGCCCGTGGCCTCATCGGCAGAGGCGAAGAGCCGCCACAGCCGCTGGATGAAGCGCCACGCGCCTTCGATGCCCGCTTCGGACCAGGGCAGGTCACGCTCGGGCGGGCTGTCGGAGAGCAGCAGCCAGCGCACCGCGTCCGCGCCATATTGCTCGATGATCGGCTCGGGATCGACGGTGTTCTTCTTCGACTTCGACATCTTCTCCATCCGGCCTGCCTCGGCGGGTCGGCCGGTCGCGATCTCGATGCCGTCGCTGACCTGTTCGGGCAGCAGCCAGCGTCCCTCGGCGTCGCGCCAGGTCTGGTGCGTCACCATCCCCTGCGTGAACAGCCCGGCGAACGGCTCGGCGATGTCGAGCTGGCCGATGTGCTGTAGCGCGCGGGTCCAGAAGCGGGCGTAGAGCAGGTGCAGGATCGCATGCTCGACCCCGCCGATATATTGCGTCACCGGCAACCAGCGCTCGGCGACCGCGCGGTCGAACGGCCGGTTCGCGGGCTGGCTGGCGAAGCGAATGAAATACCAGGACGAATCGGCGAACGTGTCGAGCGTATCGGTCTCTCGCCGCGCCGCCCCGCCGCAGGTCGGGCAGGCGACATGCTTCCAGGTCGGGTGCCGGTCGAGCGGATTGCCGGGCGTGGCGAAGTCGATGTCCTCGGGCAGCACGACCGGGAGCTGATCGCGCGGCACCGGCACGACGCCGCACGCCGCGCAATGGATGACCGGGATCGGCGTCCCCCAATAGCGCTGCCGCGATACGCCCCAGTCGCGCAGGCGATAGACCGTGGTGCCCTCGCCCCAGCCGCCGGCCTGCGCGCGCCCGATGACTTCGCGCTTGGCGTCGGCCACATCCATGCCGTCGAGGAAGTGCGAGTTCACCAGGCTGCCCGGCCCGTTATAGGCGGTGTCGCCGGCGAAGACGGGCGCGTCCTCGCCGCCGTCGGACACCACGCGCTTGACCGGCAGATCGTATTTACGGGCGAAATCGAGGTCGCGCTGGTCGTGCGCGGGGACACCGAACACCGCGCCGGTGCCATATTCCATCAGCACGAAATTGGCGATGTAGACCGGCAGTTCCCAGCCCGCGTCGAACGGATGGCGCGCGGTCAGGCCGGTGTCGAAACCGAGCTTTTCGGCCGTCTCCAGCTCGGCCGCCGTCGTGCCGCCCTGCTTGCAGCGCGCGATGAACGCCGCTGCCTCGGGCGATCGCTCGGCCAGTCCTTGCGCGATCGGATGGTCCGCCGCGACCGCGACGAAGCTTGATCCGAAGATGGTGTCGGGGCGGGTAGTGAACACCTCGACCTCGCCGCCGTCCGACACCGCGAAGCGGAAGCGCAGGCCCTCGCTCTTGCCGATCCAGTTCTCCTGCATCAGCCGGACCTTGTCGGGCCAGTCCTTGAGATCGGCGAGGCCGCTCAGCAGTTCGTCGGCGAAGGCGGTGATCTTGAGGAACCACTGGCTGAGCTTGCGCTTCTCGACCAGCGCGCCCGACCGCCAGCCGCGGCCGTCGATCACCTGCTCGTTGGCGAGCACGGTCATGTCGACCGGGTCCCAATTGACCGCGCTTTCCTTGCGATAGACCAGCCCGGCCTTGAAGAAGTCGAGGAACAGCGCCTGTTCGTGCCCGTAATAATCGGGCTCGCAGGTCGCCAGCTCGCGCGACCAGTCGATCGCCAGCCCGAAGCGGCGGAGCTGCGCCTTCATGATCGCGATGTTCTGGCGGGTCCAGTCGCCGGGATGGACGCCGCGTTCCATTGCGGCATTCTCCGCCGGCATCCCGAACGCGTCCCACCCCATCGGGTGCAGCACCTCGCGGCCCCGCATCCGCCAGAATCGCGCCAGCACGTCGCCCATGACGTAGTTGCGGCCATGGCCGACGTGGATGCGCCCGGAGGGATAGGGAAACATCTCAAGGACATAGCTGCGCGGCTTGGGCGAGCTGTCGTCGGCGGCGAACGTCTGCCGTTCGTCCCAGACCTGCTGCCAGTGCGCGTCGGCTTTCAGCGCGTTGAAGCGCGGCGGTTGCGCCACGGTGTTACCCCGCGACGGCGGCGCGGCGGAGATCGCGGGCGCGGGTGAGGATGATGTCCTCCAGCTTCTGCGTGGTCGCCGCCTGGACGGGGGCGGAAACCCACTGGCCGCCCTGGCTGACCTGACGCAGCGCCGCGACGCGCAGCGCGTCGGCGCGCAGATCCTGGTCGAGGATAGAGACGGTGACCTTCATCCGCTCGGTCGGCGCCTGCGGATTGACGTACCAGTCGGTGACGATGACGCCGCCGTTGGAATCGGTCTGCACGAGCGGCATGAACGACAAGGTGTCGAGCGTCGCGCGCCACAGATAGGAATTGACTCCGATCGTCGTCACCTTCGACGCGGCGAGATCCGCCTTGGGCCGGTCGCCATGGCTGCACGCCGCCAGTGCGCAAAGCGCGAGCGCGACGGAAAGGCTGCGCAATGACCGCGACGAGGACCGCAACGGGGGCCGAAACTGGGGGCGGAACATGGCATTCTTCCTGTGACGGGACGCAACAGGCCCTACAGGGGCGCCGACGTGCCCGCAAGCTTGTGACCTCGCACGCAATCTGTGCGGATTTTATCACACTGCGGGATATTCAGTTGGTCAGTGATAGTGACCTGCGACAGATACGCTATATCGACGTTGGAGGCTCGAGTCAGTTTGGCGAGTCCGTTTGGGAATCAATGGTGGCCGCAAAGGGTGTCATGATCGCGATCGCAGCCGGGGTGCTCGCCACCGCCGGCGCGCTCGCCATGCCCGCGGCGCAGCCCGACAAGGCGAAGGTCGCCCGGCACGCGTCGGCCCGCCCGATGCTGGCGTTCACGCCCGCCGCCGCCGATCCGCGACTCGCGGCGACCTATGCGCGTGGCGGGCTCGACACGATCGGCTTCCGCTTCACGCCGAGCGACACCCGCACGTCCGACCGCGCGGTGACCGTGGTCGTCCGCGCGCGGACCAACCGCCCCGACGCGACCAAGATCGCGGCGCTGCCGCCGACGATCGGGCTGGCGCCGATCGCGTATAACCTCGGCGCGGCGGTCGGCTGGCGCCGGGTTGCGATCGCGGGCGATGTCAGCCACGTCGACATGGCCGGCCAGCCGGGCAGCCGCGAGGCGGCGGACGTCACCGTCAGCTATTCGGGCAGCCGCGTCACGGGCCGCGTGCGCGGCGTCGTCGACCGCTCGCTCGCAGGCATCGAGCCGCAGAGCGACAGCGACCGCAGCTATGCGCTCGACGTCGGCGGCTCGTATCGCCTGACGCGCAACCTCGATGTCACCGCCGGGGTCCGCTATCGCAGCGATCGTGACCGGCTGGTGCGGCTGAACGACGATCGGCGGGATAGCCAGGCCGTCTATCTGGGGACGGCTTTCAGGTTTTGAGCTGATCGGCGCGTCTGGTTGAACGCGTCGATCCCCGCCCATCCGTCGAACCCCAGTCGCCTGATTCGCCGCCACCGTCGCGCATCCATGCCGCCCAGCGCGATCACTGTCATGCCGAGCCCTTGCGCCATTCTTGCGGCTCGCATCGGGCCTAGCGCCGCTGCACCGGGGTGCGAGCGGGTCGCATGGACGGGCGAGACGAACACCAGCGCCGCCCCGGCCCGCTTCGCCGCGATCGCCTCGCGCCGGTCGTGCGCCGGCCAGGTCCGCAGGCCCCGCCCCCTCCCCCGATGCACGCCGTCCGCGCCGGGCAGCGGCCCGTCGGCACTGACCACCGTCAGCCGCCGCGCCCTGGCGATGCGACGGACGCGCCGGAACAGCGTCAGTCGTTCGCGTGGCGGCGTCGCATGATGCCGGAACACCAATCCCGCCCCCGGCGGCAGCCGGCGGAGCGTCGTCCATAGCGCCTCCCCCATGCGCTCGTCGGTCATCAGCCAGACTTTGGGCAGCGAGGGTGGGGGGGGCAACAAGGGGGGGTGGTGCGCGGGCATCGGTCGCCTATAGCGCCGCCGATGACCGCCGACACCCGACTGCACGACGTCCGCGACCGCCTTGCCCGCGCCGCCCGCCTCGCGCGCCGTGCGCCGGGCGACGTGACGCTGATCGCGGTCAGCAAGACGCAGCCCGTCGCGGCGATCGAGCCGCTGCTCGCGACCGGCCAGCGCGATTTCGGCGAGAACCGGGTGCAGGAAGCGGCGGCGAAATGGCCGGCGCTGCGCGAGCTTTATCCCGACACCCGGCTGCACCTCATCGGCCAGCTCCAGTCGAACAAGGCCGAGGAGGCGGTGGCGCTGGCCGACGCGATCCACGCGGTCGACCGGCCATCGCTCGTCACGGCGCTGGCGCGCGCGATGGACAAGCTCGGACGGCGGCCGGCCTGCTTCCTTCAGGTCAACATCGGCGAGGAGGCGCAGAAGGGCGGCTGCGCGGTGGCCGACCTGCCCGCGCTGCTGACCGAGGCGCAAGCGGCGACGCTGCCCGTCGCCGGGCTGATGTGCCTGCCCCCCGCCGGGGTCGAGCCCGCGCCCTATTTCGCGCTGCTCGCCAGGCTGGCGCGCGACCACGGGCTGGCGGGGCTGAGCATGGGCATGTCCGACGATTTCGAGACGGCGGCGATGCTGGGCGCGACGCATGTCCGGGTGGGGTCGGCGCTGTTCGGGGCGCGGGCGTGAGGTTCGATGCCCTGCTCTTCGACTTCGACGGCGTGCTGATCGAGAGCGAATACATCGGCAACAAGCAGATCGCCGCCTATCTGACCGGCATCGGCCATCCGACGACGCCCGAACAGTCGATGGCGAACTTCATGGGGCTGGCGGGTAAGGATTTCCTCGCGGCGGTCGAACGCTGGATCGGCGGCGCGTTGCCCGAGAGTTTCCATGCCGCCCGCCGCGCCGAAGACGAGCGCGTCATGGCCGAAGGGGTGGGCGAGGTCGCGGGGGCGGTCGCCTTCGTCCGCTCGCTGCCGGCCGAGCTGCCCAGGGCGGTGGTGTCGTCGAGCTCGACGGTGTGGATCCGTCGTCATCTCGCGCATATCGGGCTGGCGGGGGCGTTCGGCGACCATCTTTATTCCGGACGCGAGCACGTCACGCACGGCAAGCCCGCGCCCAACCTCTATCTCTACGCCGCCGCCCGGCTCGGCGTCCCGATCGGGCGGTGCGCGATCATCGAGGACTCACCCGTCGGCGCGACGGGCGCGGTGGCGTCGGGGGGGCATGTCATCGGCCTTGTCGCAGGTTCGCACTGCGCGCCCGATCACGGCGCGCGGCTGACGGCGATCGGCGTCGATGCGGTGGCCGGGAGCTTCGCCGAGGTGGCGGCGCTCATCGCCTGACACGATAGTGATACGGATAGGCCTCGACGAAGCCGAGCGAGCGATACAGCCGACGCGCCGGCTCGTTGGCGGCGAGCACCTGCAACATCGCCCCCGCGCATTCTTGCGCCTGCGCCCAGCCGAGCAGTCCGGCGACGAGCCGCCGGCCTAGCCCCCGTCCCCGTGCAGACGCCGCGACGACGATGTCCGACAGTTGCGCGCGGCCGCCTCCGATGCTCGCATAGCCGGCGGCAACGGGCCCCTCGCCTTCATCGAGCGAGGCGAGCGTCATGGGGCCGGGGATATTGGCGACCAGCCGCGCCTGGACGGCCGCGGCGGCCGGCGACCGCGCGCTGAGCGGCTCGACCCGGTCGAGCCAGGCGCGATCGGCGCGCGCCGTCAGGGTGAGCGCGGGGTCGATCGGGCGAGGGACGAGCGGCGCGACCATCGTCAGCGAATGGTCGATCGCCTCAAAGCCGGCATCGGCCAGCACGACGTCGGCGTCTGGCGCGGCCAGCGGCGTGAGGCGGAAACGGCAGGGCAGGGCGTGCGCCGCATACAGCCGTTCCGCCGCTAGGATCGCCTCCGCCGGCCGCGCGCCCTGCACGAGCGGGTTGGCGGAATTGACCCGCTTGGTGTCGCCGCCGCTGACCCGCAGCAGCCAGTTCCCGACCCGCTGCTCGTCGAGCGCCGGCAGCGCCACGCGGCCGCTCGCTTCGAATTCGGCGATGCGGGCGATGTCGGTCAAAGCTGGTGCCCCGTCCGGTCGCGCTTGGTGGCGAGGTAGCGTTCGTTGTGCGGATTGGGTGGCAGATGATGCGGGACGCGCTCGATCACCGTCACCCCCGCCTCCTCCAGCCCCGCGACTTTCGCCGGATTGTTGGTCAGCAGCCGCACCCGATCCTGCCCCAGCAGCCGCAGCATCCGCGCCGCCACCCCGAAGTCGCGCGCGTCGACCGCGAAGCCGAGGCGGGTGTTGGCGTCGACCGTGTCGAACCCCTGGTCCTGCAGCGCATAGGCGCGCAGCTTGTTGACCAGCCCGATACCCCGCCCCTCCTGCCGCAGATAGAGGAGGATGCCCCAGCCGCTCGCCTCGATCGCGCGGATCGCCGCCCGGAGCTGCGGCCCGCAATCGCATTTGAGGCTGCCGAGCACGTCCCCGGTCAGGCATTCGCTGTGCAGCCGCACCAGCGGCGGGCGGCCGTCGGGCTGGCCGATCAGCAGCGCGACATGCTCGTCGGCGCTGTCGGGCGAGCGGAAGGCGACGATCTCGGCATCCTCGGCGCCGTCGACCGGCAGCCGCGCGCGGGCGGCGAGCGTCAGCCGGTTGGCATCCTCGTGCGCGTCGATGTCGGCGACAGCGACCGTCACCGCGGGATCGATGCCGTCGACAAAGAAGGCGGGCAGCAGGCCGGCGATCCGCGCCAGGCGCAATGCCGCCGCCGACGCCTTGGGGCGCGCAACCTCTTCGGTGCGAAACGGGCCTTTGAGAGGCGTCGCAAGATCGAGCTGCGGATCGGCGATGGCGGTGGCGAGCGCCATGTCGAACCATGGCGCCCGTTCGATCATGACCGGCAGGTCCGGCTCGGCGGCGTTTCGCTGGTTGGTGAGCTTCAGCGTCTCGGCGCGGCCGCTGGAGATGAGGATGCCGTAGTCCGACGGCGCGAACGCTCGCAACCGGCCCTCGTCCGCCGTCTCGATCGCGAGCAGCGGCAGCGCCTCCTCGCCCGGCGCGGTGATGGCGATCGGCCAGCCCCGGCGCAGCGCGTCGATGGCCCGCGCCGCGGCGCGCGGATCGCTCACCAGTCGAACTCGGTCATGATCGGCACATGGTCGCTCGGCTTGAGCCAGCTCCGGCATTCCTCGAACGTATGATGTCCCCGCGCGGTCGCCGCGACGTCGGCAGTCGCCCATTGGTGATCGAGCCGCCGGCCGCGATCGTTCCTGGTCCAGTCGGGCGAGCGATAGCTCCACCAGGTATGCAGCCGCGCCGGCGCGGGGGTGAACTGGCGGCCGAGATCGACCCAGCTATTCGACGCCTTGAGCCGATCGAGCGCCTCGACCTCGACGGGCGTGTGGCTGACGACCTTGAGCAGCGCCTTGTGGCTCCACACATCCGACGGCAGCGGTGCGATGTTGAAATCGCCGACCAAGATCGTCGGACAATCGAGCTGCTCGGACCAGCGCGTCATCCGCTCGACGAAATCGAGCTTCTGCCCGAACTTGGGGTTTGCCTCGCGGTCGGGCGTGTCGCCGCCGGCGGGAACGTACACATTCTCCAGCCGCACGCCGGCCGGCAACCGCACCCCGACATGCCGCGCCTCGCGATTCGCCTGCCAGTCGAAGCGGTCATCCTCCTCGATCGGCACGCGGCTGACGATCGCGACGCCGTGGTGCATCCGCTGGCCGTGGAGGATGATATGGCGGTAGCCGAGTGCGTGGAAGGCGGCGGCGGGGAAGTCGCCGTCGATGACCTTGGTCTCCTGCAGGCACAGCACGTCGGGCTCGGCCTCGCGCAGGAAGCGTTCGACGATGTCGATGCGGAAGCGGACCGAGTTGATGTTCCAGGAGGCGATCTTCACGTCTTCGGTTAGCCGTGCCGCCTGATGGCGGCAAGGCAGCGGGCCGCAGGTCGCCGAAACAGAAAGGCCCCCGCTCCGGGGGCATGGAGCGAGGGCCGACCTGGCGTTCGTCACGCAGGCGGGAGAAAACACATGTCCGGGCAACAGGGGGAAATCCCGGACGCGCTCTCTCCGCTGCCCCCTGTTAGCGGCGCCAACCTGTCGCGTAAATGAATGACTCTGTCATCGATGGGCTTTTCCGGCCGGCCGGGGGTCATTCCAGCGGAAACTTGCTTCACCTATGTTAGCGCCAAAGCGTTGATTGGACAGTCTAACCGTCGTCCGGTTGTTCTGGCTGTCGAGCGCCACCCAGCCTTGCAGCGTCAGCCCCGCCGGCCCGGCCGTGCCGCGCGCGAACACCAGGGTGATGCGGCCATATTCGGGATGCCTGGGGTCGTTCGCCTCGACCGACACCAGTCGCGGGTCGCTGCCCGGCGTCACCCGCGCATAGCGGCCGATGTCGCGCGACGGGTCGAGCAGCACGCCGAGCGGCGAGTTCTTCACCGGCCAGCGCTGTACCTGCTTGACCGCATAATCGACGAAGGTCAGCGCGCCGCCGTCGGCGACGATCAGCAGCGGCACGCCCTTTTCGTACTGGAAGCGGATCCGGCCCGGCTGCTTCAGCGTCAACACCCCGGCCAGCGTCTTGCCGTTGCGGTCGGTCTGCGCGAAATCCGCGGTCATCGTCGTCAGCGCGCGCAGATGCTGCTCGACGAGCGACAGGTCGGCGGGTTGCTGGGCGGCGGCGGGAACGACGACGAGCAGCGGCGCGATGAGAGCAAGGACGGGGGACTTCACGGGCGATCTCCTAGACGCGACCGCTATGGCGCAAAGGCTTGAACAGCCTCTGAATGATTGGCGGCGCGTCTTTCGCTTCGGTATTCCATCGGGCATCATCGTGCCGGTCGCCTGGGGAAGGATTGCGGATGAATCGAGCTTTCGGCGTCACGGTCGCGTCAGTCGCCGCCGCGCTCTCGTCGCCGGCGGCGGCGGGGCCGTGCCAGGTCGGCCGCATCCTCGAGCTGCCGGTCACGATGCAGGGTCTCCGCCCGATCGTCGCGGCGGGCATCAACGGCCGCGACGCGCCCTTCATCCTCGACAGCGGCGCGTTCTTCAGCACGATCTCGCCGGGCGTCGCCAGGGCGTTCGACCTGCCGCTCGACAATCTGCCGCCCGGATATCGGCTGCGCGGCATCGGCGGCGCGGCCGACGCCTGGGTGACCAAGGTGCGTCAATTCACGCTTGCCGGGATCGACATCCCCAATGTCCAGTTCATCGTCGGCGGCAGCGAGGTCGGCCAGACGGGGCTGCTCGGCCAGAACGTGCTCGGACTGGCCGATGTCGAATACGACCTGCCGGGCGGCGCGGTACGGCTGTTCCGTCCCAAGGACTGCGGCCGGGTCGGCATGGCCTATTGGACCGGCGGCAAGCCATCCTTCGCGGTCGATGTCGAGCCGCTCAGCCAGGAGCAGCGGCACACCATCGCGACCGTCGAGCTCGACGGCGCGAAGCTGCGCGCCACCTTCGACACCGGCGCGCCGACGACGGTGATCTCCGTAAAGGCGGCGGCGCGCGCCGGGATCAGGCCGGGCGATCCCAGGCTGGACGTGGCGGGCTGGTCGAGCGGGCTCGGCAGCCGGGTGACGCGCGGCTGGACCGCCCCCTTCGCGTTGCTCAGGATCGGCAGCGAGGAGCTGCACAATATCCGGCTGCACGTCGCCGAGCTGCCCGCCGACCTCGATATGCTGATCGGCGCCGACTATTTCGTGTCGCACCGCATCTACGTCTCCAACACGCAGCACCGGCTGTATTTCACCTATACCGGCGGGCGGCTGTTCGACACCCAGGCGCGCCTCGATGCCGCCGCGCCGATCGCGGTGGCGGGCGGCCGTGGCGATGCGGCACCGACCGACGCGGCCGGCTTCGCCAACCGGGGCGCGATGTACCAGACCCAACGCGACCTGCCGCACGCGATCGACGACTTCTCGCGCGCGATCGAGCTCGCGCCAAAGGAGGCGAGCTACGCCTACCGCCGCGCGGTCGCCTATCTGCAGACGGGCCGGCCCGCGCTGGCGGTGCAGGATCTCGACACCGCGCTGACGCTGGCGCCCGGCGACCCCCGCGCCCGGCTGCTGCGCGCGCAGGTCGCGCTGCGGGCGGGGCGGCAGGCGGCGGCGCTCGCCGATCTGGACGTGCTCGCGGCGGCGCTGCCGCGCACCGACATGGCGCGGCTGGAGGTCGGTCAGCTCTATGCGTCGGCCGACGCGCTGCCCAGGGCGATCGCGCAATACGATCTGTGGCTCGACACCCACCCCGCCGACTCGCGGCGCGGCAGTGCGTTCAACGCGCGCTGCTGGGCGCGGGGGCTGGCGGGGCAGGACCTCGCCAGCGCGCGCGCCGACTGCAACGCGGCGGTCAAGGCGGTGCCGGGCAACGCGAGCTATCTCGACAGCCGCGGGCTGGTGGCGCTGCGGCTCGGCGATCTCGACGCGGCGATCGCCGACTATGACGCGGCGCTCGCGATCAACGCGCGCAGCGTCTGGTCGCTCTACGGCCGCGGCCTGGCCGAACGGCGCAAGGGGCTGACCGACAAGGCCGACCAGGACATGGCGGCGGCACTGGCGATCGAGCCGGGCGTCGCGGCGCGCGCGAAACGCTACGGCCTCGAGTAGGCAGGAAGTCCTGAATCTACCGCGCGCCGTCGCCGAGGAGATTGGCCTGCCAGAACATCAGGCTGACCCAGAACTGATAGTCGGCGTTCTCCTTCTTGGCATAGCCATGCCCCTCGTCGCGCGCGAGCATGTGCCACGCGGTCGCGCCGTTCGCGCGCACGGCCGCGACCATCTGGTTGGCCTCGCTGGGCGGCACGCGCGGATCGTTGCCGCCGGTGACGACCATCAGCGGAATCTTCAGCTCCTTCGCCCGCGTCATCGGCGAGATCGCCAGCAGCTTCGCGCGCTGGACGGGGTCGCGCTCGTCGCCATATTCGACGCGGCGCAGGTCGCGGCGATAGCTCTGGGTGTTCTCCAGGAAGGTGACCCAGTTGGAGATGGCGACGATGCAGTTCGCCGCCTTCAGCCGGTCGCCGTAGCGGATGGCGACGGCGTAGCACATATAGCCGCCATAGCTGCCGCCGGTCTCCGCGATCCGTTTCGGGTCGATGAGCGGATCGGCGGCGAGGCGATCGAGGAACGCGCCGATGTCCCTCACCGAATCCTCGCGCTTGAAGGGCCCGTTGTCGAGGCCGACGAAGGTCTTGCCGAACCCCGTCGAGCCGCGGACATTAGGATAGAATAGCGCGATGCCGAGCTCGTTCACCAGATAGTTGGCGCGGCCGAGGAAGCCCGGCGTCGCCTGTCCCTCCGGCCCGCCGTGGATATTCACGATCAGCGGCCGGCGTCCGGGAAAGCGCCGGGGATCGGGGCGGTAGAGGAAACCCGACACGGTGACGCCATCGAAGCTCTTGACCTCGACGAGGTCGGGCGCGGCATTGGCGCGCGCGTCGAGCCCGCCCGTCTCGCTTTCGGTCCAGCGGGTCAGCGCCAGGCGCTTGGGATCGAGCGCATAGACGTCGGTCGGCGAGCCCGCCGAGGCGAGCTGGAAGCCAAGCGTGCCGTCGGTCGCGAAATCGAGCGCGCCGATCACCCCGGCCGGCGTCGGCGCGACGCGGACACGGCCGCTCGCGACATCGAGCAGCTTCAGCCGGCCGCTGCCCGCCTGATCGACGACATAGGCGATCGTCCCCCCGTCGTCGCTGATCGCGAAGCCGGAAACGTCCCATCTGGGCTCGGGCGCCACCGGCCGGAACGCGCCGGTCGCGAGGTCGAGCGTGCCCAGCCGCTGGAAGTCCGATCCCTCGTCCGACGTGACCCACAGCCGCCCGTCGGGCGCGAAGGCCGCATCGCCATAGGCGACCGACTTGGAATGGTCCCCGATCGGGGCCATGCGCCCGCTGGCGACGTCCATCAGCCAGAGATTGGTCTTGGCGACCGAGACATATTCGCCGACCACGGCGTGGCTGCCGTCGGGCGCGAAGCCGACGATCGCCCAGCCGCCGCCCTTGACCTGCGCGACCAGCCGGTCGGTCTTCGGATCGCGCGGGTCGACGATATAGAGGTCGCTGTCGGTGCCGTTGCGCCGCGTCGAGCTGTAGCCGAGCCAGCGTCCGTCCTGGCTCCAGGCGTTGATGCTGTTCCGGCTCTTGCCGTCGGTCAGCAGTTGCAGCCGGCCGTCCTTGAGCACGTAAAGCTGCCAGAACTCGCTGCCGCCGACGTCCTTCTGCACGACCAGCACGTCGCCGCGTTTGCGGGCGTAGCTGGCCCCGGCGATGGCATCCGCCTCGAACGAAAGCTGGCGGCGCATCCCCAGCGGCCGCGCGACCTCGTGCACCTGCGCGACATTGCCGAAGCGGGTGAGGATCAGCGCCGCCCTGGTCGCGGGATTCCAGCCCTCGAAGCTGGCGGTGCGGTATTCGAGATACGGCCGCGTCCGCTCGGCCAGCGCGACGGGAACCGCCGGCCCGCCGTCGACGGTCATCGCGGCGGGCGGAGGCACGGTCGGGGCCACGGTTTCCTGCGCGACGGCGGGGATGGCGGTCAAGGTCATTCCCGCGAGAAGAATGTGAAAGCGCATAATGACCCCTCCGTTCGTAATCGCCACCGAGCTCAGTCGACAAACAGGGTCGCAAATCCGGCTCGGCCGATCGTCAGGTCCGCCGACCCAAGGATGGCCATGCCGATCAGCACTGGGTAGGTAAAACCCGATTGTAGCCCAAATCCGACGATCTCGCGCTCCAACATAAACGGAAACTGCTGCTCCGGCGAGAAGCTCGGATCCGTATAATCGCCGCAGACAAAACCGACCCGCACCAAATATTCGGGTGCCATCATCTCGCCATTGGCGGTGTGGACGAGCCGCTGCCCCTTCGGCCGCAATCCCAGACGAATAGCGATATCGCTGCGGATACCAAAACCGGTCGCACCCGTGTCCAGCAGCCCATCCACCTTGCAGCTGTCCGACGGGTTGTCGCTGCTATAGCCCGGCATGATCGTCGTCGGCAGAAGCAGGCGCTCTCGATTATGCCGCCACCTAATCTCCGGCATTGGCATAAACGCCGAGTTCGACCGGTTCCGGCGTTACTTGTTGAATCGAATAGAGGTGATCAGCAAATCGGGTCCACCCTTCTCGATCCGCTTCGCCAGCCGACGCGAAATAGCCATGCACTCGCCCGCGCTTGAGCAGCACGTATTCGCCCGCATGAGCGCGTAGATGCTCCGACAGCGTGCGCTGAAAATAATCGAAGTTGGACGAGATTTCGGTGAGTAGCGGGTCCATTTCCATCAGTCTACACTACCCGCTCTGCGGTGAAGCGCACCGATTGAGCGGCGAACCGAGTCGGAAGTGCGCCAGACCGAGTCAGATCGCATTACCCTCGGCATCGCGCAGCACCTCGCGCCGCCCCACATGGTCCGGCCGCCCGACGATGCCGTCCTTTTCCATCCGCTCGATCAGCCGCGCCGCCGAATTGTAGCCGATCCGCAACTGGCGCTGGAGCCAGCTCGTCGAGGCCTTGCGCGATTCGCAGACGAGCTGGATGGCGGCGCGATATTGCTGGTCCTCGGCCGTGTCCTCGCCCGTGGGAGAGCCTTCGAGCGTGAAGCCGTCCTCGGGCTCCTCGGTCACCGAGGAGATGTAGTCGGGCTGGCCCTGCCCGCGCCAGTGATCGGCGACCGCGCGGACCTCGTCGTCCGAGACGAAGGGGCCGTGGACGCGGACGATGCCCTTGCCGCCGGGCATGTAGAGCATGTCGCCCTTGCCGAGCAGTTGCTCGGCCCCCTGCTCGCCCAGGATGGTGCGCGAATCGATCTTGGACGTGACGTGAAAGCTGATCCGCGTCGGCAGATTGGCCTTGATGACGCCAGTGATGACGTCGACCGACGGCCGCTGCGTCGCCATGATGAGGTGGATGCCCGCCGCGCGCGCCTTCTGCGCCAGCCGCTGGATCAGGAACTCGACCTCCTTGCCCGCGGTCATCATCAGGTCGGCGAGCTCGTCGACGATGACGACGATCTGCGGCAGCGGCTGATAGTCGAGCTGCTCCTCCTCGTAGATCGGCTGGCCGGTGTCCGAATCATAGCCGGTCTGGACGCGCCGTCCCAGCCGCTGACCCTTGGCCTTCGCCGCGCGGACCTTGTCGTTGAAGCCTGCCAGCGACCGCACGCCGACCGACGACATCTGCCGATAGCGGTCCTCCATCGTCTCCACCGCCCATTTCAGCGCGCGTACCGCCTTGGCGGGGTCGGTAACGACGGGCGACAGCAGGTGCGGGATGTCCTCGTACATGCTCAATTCGAGCATCTTCGGGTCGATCATGATGAGTCGGCACTGCTCGGGCGTCAGCCGGTAGAGCAGCGACAGGATCATCGCGTTGAGGCCGACCGACTTGCCCGAGCCGGTGGTGCCCGCGACGAGCAGGTGCGGCATCGGCGCCAGATCGGTGATGACCGGATCGCCGGCGATGTTCTTGCCCAGCACCAGCGGCAGCTGCGAGGCCTGGTCCTCGTAATCCTGGCTGCCGATCAGCTCGTGCAGCGTCACCGATTCGCGCCGCGCGTTGGGCAGCTCGATGCCGATGACGTTGCGCCCGGGGATGACCGCCACACGCGCCGACACCGCGCTCATGTTGCGCGCGATGTCGTCCGCGAGCGCGATGACGCGGCTCGCCTTGACGCCGGGCGCGGGCTCCAGCTCGTACATCGTCACGACCGGGCCGGGACAGACCTTGGTGATCGCGCCGTCGACCTTGAAGTCGCCGAGCACGTTTTCGAGCAGGCGCGCATTGCGATCGAGCGCGGCCTTGTCGATCTGGCCCTTGGGCATGGGCGGGGCGGGAGTGAGCAGGTCGATCGACGGCAATTTGTAATTGTGACCGAGGTCGAGCTTCTCCTGCCGCGGCTTGGGCCTGGCCGCCGACGGCGCGATGCTGCGGTCGGCGATCACCGGCGCGGGCCGCTGATCGGGCGCGGCAACGGCCCGGGGTTCGGGGCGCGGCTCGACGGGGCGGCGGGTGAGCGTCAGCGGCTCCTCGTCGGCATCGGCATAGGCCAGCCGGGCGCTCGCCTTGGATCGCCAGCGGAAGTCGGCGAGATCGATCTCCAGCGCCTTGCCCCAGACGATTACCCCCGCGACGCCCGTGATGAGCCCGATCCCGGCGGCGCCCCAGCGCGCGACGATCGGATCGCCGATCAGTCCCAGCAGCGCGTGGACCGCGTTCGCCCCGAGCAGGCCGAGCGCGCCGCCCCAGCCGCCGGGCAGCTTGAACACCGCCGCGTCCGACACGAACGCGAGCGCGCAGCCCATCAGCGCGATACCGATGGCGGCGTTACGGACCATCCGCAGCCACGGCCCGGCGGGCAGGCCGCGCCATAGCCGCAAGGCGACGATGAACGGGGCAGGCAGCATCAGCACGAAGGCCGGCCCGAACAACAGCAGCGCGACGTCGGCGAACCACGCGCCGGGTGCGCCGGCCAGATTGCGGACGCCGTCCCCCGCCGCAGTGTCAAGCGCGGCGTCGCGGCTGTCGAAGCTGACCAAGGCCAGCACCATCAACAGCGTCAGGGCGAACAGGATGGCGGCTGCAAACAGCGCCCCCGAGCGCGCCGCGCCCGCCCGCACCGTCTCACGCCACAACACCGGCTGGGCTCGACTCGCCATCATCCACCCCATAGTCAACAGACGTTAAGGCATAGGCGATGATCGCTGACTCGGATCGCCCCCCGGCGATCGCCCCGTCCAGCCGCCGCTCCCGACAGGGATGGCGTCATCTGAAATGCCCGCAAATCATCGCCCGGAATGCGCCCGACGTCAAGGTGGCGGCGCTTGGCGGACCCCGGCCGGGCGCGTAGGGCTGGCGGCATGGATTGTGATGTCATCATTCTCGGCGGCGGGCTGGTCGGCGCGACGCTGGCACTGGCGCTCGACGCGCACGGGCTGCGCGCGACGGTGGTCGACCCCGCCGATCCCGCCGTGACGCTTGGTGTCGGCTTCGACGGCCGCGCCTCGGCGGTGGCGAGCGCGAGCGGGCGGATGCTGGCGGCGATCGGGCTGTCCGAGCGACTGGCCGGCCTCGGCTGCGCGATCGAGGCGATTCGTGTCAGCGACGGCCTCGCTCCCGGCGCGCTCGATTTCACGCCGGACGCCGACGACGGCGCATTGGGCGTTATGTACGAGAATCGCCAGCTCCGCCGCATCCTGTTCGAGGCGGCGAGCGCGGCGGCGGGGGTAGACCTGCGCATGAAGACGCGTGCGACGCAGGTCGAGCGCGGTGCGGCGGGCGTGGTGGCGACATTGTCCGACGGCACGACCGTGCGCGCGCCGCTGCTGATCGCCGCCGAGGGCCGCAATTCGCCGACGCGCGAGGCGGCGGGCATCACCGTCGCGCGCTGGCGCTACGACCATGCCGCGATCGTCGGCGCGTTCCACCACGAGCGCCCGCACGGCAATGTCGCGTTCGAGATCTTCTACCCCGCCGGCCCCTTCGCCTTGCTGCCGCTGCTCGACGACGAGCAGGGCCACCGCTCCGCGATCGTCTGGACGGTCGATGGCCAGCACGGCCCGGCGATGCTGAAGCTCGGCGACCGCGGCTTCCTGGCGGAGGCGGAGAAGCGGATGGGCGGGCTGCTCGGCGCGCTGTCGGGGGCATCGCCCCGTGCCACCTACCCGCTCGGCTTCCACCACGCCGCGCGGATCACCGCCGACCGCCTCGCGCTGGTCGGCGATGCCGCGCACGGCATCCACCCGATCGCCGGCCAGGGCCTCAACCTCGGCTTCCGCGACGTCGCCGCGCTCGCCGAGGTGCTGGTCGAGGGCAAGCGCCTCGGCCGCGACCTCGGCGATCCGCAACTCCTCGCCCGCTATCAGCGCTGGCGCGGCCTCGACACCTTCGCCGTGGCCTTCGCTACGGACTCGCTGACCCGGCTGTTCGGGGTGAAGGGCAGGACGGCGAGCGCGGTGCGCCGCCTCGGCATCTCGGCGGTCAACGCCATCCCGCCGCTCAAGGACCGCTTCATGGCCGAGGCACGGGGCGAAAGCGGGGCGCTGCCGAAGCTGTTGCAGGGGATGACGGTATGATCGGCTAGGACGATGCTATCGTCTCTGAGACTTGCTGCTCGACGGCGTCGCCTAAGTTCGCCTCCCGGATCATGATGAAGGTGCCGGACCAGATGCCGGGAATATCCCATCGCCCGGCGATCTCCAGTCCGGCGTCGTCCACCGTGCCGTCATAGCGCACAATATCGTACTCGCCGTCCGCGCCGTCGTACGACTTGGCGAAACGCACCGTCTCGCCGTCGCGGCGCCCGTCGATGATCGCGTGCAGCGTGGCTGCGCCGTCATACCGAGGCTCCACGGTCTCGCCGCTGAGCAAGCCCGCCTCATCCCGCAAGGTAGCGGTAAAGCCGGTGGAGGGCAGGCCACGTGGATAATTGAAGATTCCGGTCCACTGACCGGATAGATCGTCCGCGCTCAAGTATCGAGCCTCCGGGCTTCCTCGACCAGCATCACCGGCACGCCGTCGCGGATCGGATAGGCGAGGCCGGCGGCGTCGGAGATCAATTCCTGTGCCCCTTCGTCATAGCGGAGCGGCTGGCGGGTGAGGGGGCAGACGAGTTTGGCGAGGAGCCAGGGGTCCACTTCCTTCGTCATGCCGGGCTCGTCCCGGCATCCACGTCCGGAGAAGCTGCACAGCCGGCAGGTTCGGTCCGCCGGTGGATGCCGGCACGGGGCCGGCATGACGGGGGGCTCACTGCAACGTCACCCGGTCGTCCCCGTCATGCTTCCCGAAGAAGGTCAGCAGCTGGATGATCAGCTCCGCCCGCGTCTCGACATCGGGCGCTTCCAGCAGCGCCTGCTTGGCGGCGGCGTCGAAGGGGGCGATCTGGGCGATGCCGTTGACCAGGCTCTGGTCGTCGAGCTTGCCGACCTGGTCCCAGTCGACCGCATAGCCCTGTGCGTCGGCGAAGCGGCGCGATTCGCTCTCCAGCGACGCGCGGCGGCCGAGCGACAGCGTGCCGTCCTCGCCGACCGGCAGCAGCTCCGCCTCGACCTGGCGAAACACCGTGGTGACGTCGAGCTCGCGCAGCACCCGGAACAGCGCCATGCCCTCCAGGATCAGATTGTAGCGGCCGTCGTCCAGCGCCTCGACCTCGGCGATACGGCCGACGCAGCCGAGATCGAACAACGGCGGCCTGTCGCCCTGCCCGCCCGGCGCCGGGCGCGGCTGGATCATGCCGATGCGCCGGTCGCGCGCCATCGCGTCCGACACCAGCGCCCGATAGCGCGGCTCGAAGATGTGAAGCGGCAGGTGCATCCCCGGAAACAGCAGCGCGCCGGGCAGCGGGAAGATCGACAGCCGCGTCGTGGTGGCCCCGACCGTGCCTGGAGTGGCGGTCATGTGAACAGCACCGCCGACAGCCGCCGCCGCTGCGCCGAGACCCAGGGATCCATCAGCCCGACCACCTCGAACAGCTTGAGGAGCTGCTGCCGCGCCGCGCCGTCGTGCCACGCGCGATCGACCTGGACGATGTGGAGCAGGCCGTCGGCGGCCGCGTCTCGGTCCCCCGCCGCCATCTGCGCATTGGCGAGGTCGAAGCGCGCCTGCAGATCGTCGGGCGCGGCGTTCACCGCCGCCACCAGCGGCCCGAGGTCGTCGACCGGCGGCGCGGTGCGCGCGAGGTCGAGCGCCGCCTGCGCGCGCTGGACGCCGGCGTCCTTGAGCAGCTCGGGCGGCAGCGCGGCGAGCGCCGCCTCCGCCTCGTCATGCGCGCCGGCCGCGACCAGCGCGCGCAGCCGGCCCGCCAGCACCACGGCGTGGTCGGGCGCCATCTCGGCGAGCTGGTCGAAGATCGACAGCGCGCGTTCGGCATCGCCCTCGCCCAGCACCTGCTCGGCCATTGCGATCAGCGGCTCGAGATCGGCTTCCTGCTGCGCCGCGTCGCTCTCGACCGGCAGTTGCTTGAGCAACCCGTCCAGCGCGGTGCGAAGCTGCGATTCGGTGCGCGCCGGCGTCAGGTCGGCGACGAGCTGGCCCTGGAACATGGCGTAGACGGTCGGGATCGACTTGATCTGGAATTGGCTGGCGATGAACTGGTTCTTGTCGGTATCGACCTTGGCCAGCACCACGCCCTTGTCGGCGTAGGCGGCGGCGACCTTCTCCAGCACCGGCGTCAGCGCCTTGCACGGCCCGCACCATTCCGCCCAGAAATCGATGATGACGAGCTGCGTCATCGACGGCTCGACGACGTCGCGGCGGAACTCCTCCACCGCCTCCTTCTGAGCGGGCGACAATCCGAGCGTCGAGGCCAAGGCGAACTCCTGTGCGGTATGCGCCGCCTATGTGGGGCGAGCGCGGCCGGACGCCAACCCTAGAAGCCCGGCGCTTGCGTGGCGGCGCGCGTCGGCAGGCCGTCGATCGAGCGGGTGCGCGACGCCAGCTTGTCCAGCAGCTTCTGCTGGCCGTTGTTGGCGTGGTATTTGACCAGTGTCTGCCGCTCGCGGGCGAGGACCATCTCCGGCACGCCCCAGCCGCAACTGGTCTGTACTTCGTCGATCGCGATGACGAATATCTGCCGCGTGCCCGGCATCAGCTCGAAGTGCGCGGCGAGTGGGTCCCACTCACCATCCTGCGGCAGCACCGCTCGCCCCTGACCATAAATGCGGAAGATCAGCGCCGGCCGATCGAACGCGCAGAACATGATCGTGATCCGCCCGTCCGCGAGCAGGTGCGCGTGCGTCTCGTTCCCCGACCCGGCGAGGTCGAGATACGCGACGGTGCGCTCGTCGAGCACCCGGAAACAGTCCAGCCCCTTGGGGCTGAGGTTGATCCGCGCCTCGGCCGCCGCGGTCGCGACGAAGAACACCGGCTGGCGCGCAATGAAGGCGCGATGGTCGTCGGTCAGGGCGGGGAAGAACTCCATGACGTCACTCCGGGGTGAAGTCGCGTAGCCGCGCGACGGTGGCGGCGTCGAGCCGCTTGACGAGCGCGACCACCAGCTCGACGGTGCGGTCGAAGTCCGCCCGGTCGATGATGCCGTTATGCGCATGGGTGTAGCGCGCCGGCACGACCAGGTTGACCGTCGGCACGCCGCCCGCCGTGGCCTGGATCGCGGCGCTGTCGTCACCATAGCCCTGCACCAGATCGTGCTGGAGCGGCACGCCCGCCGCGCGCGCGGTGTCGTCGACCAGGCGCACCATCCTGCGGTTGGGGATGGCGCTCGAATCGTAGAGAAAGATGCCCGGCCCGCCGCCGAGCACCGCCTGCGTCTCCTCGGGCGCGCGGCCCGGGCTGTCGCCGGTGATGCCGCCCTCGATCGCGATGCCGATGTCGGGCTTGATGAGGTCGGCGGCGGTGCGCGCGCCGCGCAGGCCGACCTCCTCCTGCACCGTCGCGGCGAAGACCAGCCGGTTCGGGTGGCCCTCCGCCTTCAGCCGCCGCATCGCCTCGATCGCGACGGCGATCCCGACGCGGTCGTCCCATGCCTTGCCCAGGTAACGTTCGTTCTTGGGCCGGCCGCCGCCCAGCACCTCGAACGGCGCATCGGGCACGACCGGATCGCCGGGGCCGATGCCCAGCGCCTCGACCTCCGCCGGCGTCCGCGCCCCGACGTCGAGGTACAGGCTGTCGCGTGAATAGACGCGGGTGCGCTCGTCGGCGGGGACGACATGGACGTCGCGGATGCCGGTCACCGCCTTGACCGGCCCCTTGCGGCCGATGATGACCCAGCGCTGGTCGGGCAGCGCCTGATCGAGCCAGCCGCCCAGCATCTGCATCGACAGGAACCCGCCCGGGGTGACCCGGCGCACGACCCCGCCGAGCTCGTCCATATGCGCATCGAGCATGATGCGCGGACCGGATCCGCCCTGCTCGGCAATGACCGAGCCGAGGCCGTCATAGCTCACCTTGTCCGCGAGCGGCCTGATCTCGCGCACCACGATCCGCCGCACCTCCTCCTCGAACCCCGACGGCCCCGGCGCGTCGGCCAGCTCGCCGAGCAATCGTGCCACCCGGTCGGGCGCGGGCGTCTGCGCGGTGGCCGGGGGGAGGGCGAGGGGCAGCAGGGCGGTTAGGAGCAGGAGGAGCTTCATGGGCGCAGTCTCGACTGGCTCCATGCCGGATGCAAGCCAAGTTGACGCGTTACTTTGCGGCGCATAGTTTGTGTGCATGAAACATGAGCAAATCGGTCCGAAGCGCCGCCGCCCTACCAATGTGTCCCTGCCGGAGGAGCTGGTTTTGGAGGCGAAGCGTCTCGACATCAACATTTCCCGCGAATGCACGGCGGGGCTGTCTGCGGCGGTCCGGCGGGAGTCCGATCGGCGCTTTCAGGAAGAGCATCGGGACCGTATTGACGCCTGGAACGTCTGGTTTGAAGAGAATGGTATGCCGTTTGAAGACCTGCGGGTCTGGTGATGGCCCGGCTCGACGTTTATCGCATCAACGCCAAACAATGCGCGCTGGACTGCCAATCCAACGCGCTGCAGCATCTGGCGACGCGGCTCACCGTTCCACTGTTGCGGCTGGAGGATTCACCAGGCGTCATCGGACCTCTCCACCCCGTTTTCGAGATCGGGGGCCAGCGGATGGTCATGGCGACGCATCTTGCCGGCGCCTTGGCCGCGAAGAGATTGCGGGATCCGATAGCTTCCCTTGAACAACATGAATATGAAGTTCAGCGCGCGCTGGACACGCTGGTCAGCGGCGCCTGACCGCTACACCGCCGTTCCCCCGACCGTCAGCCCCTCCAGCAGCAGCGTCGGCTGCCCCACGCCCGCCGGCACGCTCTGGCCGCCCTTGCCGCACACGCCGATACCCTCGTCGAGGGCGAAATCGTTGCCGATGCCGATCACCTTGGTCAACGCGGTCGGGCCGTCGCCGATCAGCGTCGCGCCCTTGATCGGCGCGCCGATCCGGCCATCCTCGATCTTGTAGGCCTCGGTGCACGAGAAGACGAACTTGCCCGACACGATGTCGACCTGCCCGCCCCCGAACGACTTGGCGAAGATGCCCTTCTTGACCCGCGACAGCAGCTCGGCGGGGTCGTCCTGGCCGCCGCGCATGAAGGTGTTGGTCATCCGCGGCATCGGCGCATGCGCGAAGCTCTCGCGGCGGCCGTTGCCGGTCGGGGCGACGCCCATCAGCCGGGCGTTGAGCCGATCCTGCATATAGCCCTTGAGGACGCCGTCCTCGATCAGCACCGTCTCGCCGGTCGGCGTGCCCTCGTCGTCGATCGACAGCGAGCCGCGCCGGTCGGCGATCGAGCCGTCGTCGACCACGGTCACGCCCGCCGCCGCGACGCGCTCGCCGATCCGCCCGGAGAAGGCCGACGTGCCCTTGCGATTGAAGTCGCCCTCCAGCCCGTGCCCGATCGCCTCGTGCAGCACGATGCCGGGCCAGCCCGGCCCTAGCAGCACCGTCATCTCGCCCGCCGGCGCATCGACCGAGTCGAGATTGACCAGCGCCTGCGCCAGCGCCTCGTCGATGCCGCGCTGCCACACGTCCGCCTCGACCAGCCGTTCGTAGAGATAGCGCCCGCCGATCCCGAACGTCCCCGTCTCGCGCCGGCCGTTCTGCTCGACGACGATCTGGATGTTGAGCCGCACCAGCGGCCGCACGTCGGTCGCGACGAAGCCGTCGGGGCGGACGATCTCGACCACGCTCCACGACCCCGACAGCCCGACCGACACCTGCGCCACGCGCGGATCGCGCGCGCGGGCGGCGGCGTCGATCGTCTGGCACAGGTTCACCTTGTCGGCGAAGGGCAACAGGTCGAGCGGGTCGGTATCGGTGTAGAGATGGCGGTTGGTGGCGCGCGGCGGCGGTGCCTTGGCGCTCGCCGACGGATCGATCAGCCGCATCGTCTCCGCCGCGCGCTTGATCGCCGCCTCCGACAGCTCGTTGGCGTGGGCGAAGGCGGTCATCTCGCCGCTGACCGCGCGCAGGCCGAACCCGGCATGGGTATCGTAGCTCGCGGTCTTCAGCCGCCCGTCATCGAACCCGAACGCCTCCGAGCGGGAATATTGCAGGTAGAGCTCGCCGTCGTCGGCGCGGCCGAGCGCATCGGCGGTCAGCCGCTGCGCGGCCTCGGGCGACAGCGCGTCACGGTAGAGAAACGAGCGGGGATCCTGATAGGTCAATCTTCGGTCCTCAATCCGATGGGTCCGTATCTGCGCGACGGGCTTGCCACATCATCACAGACCCGGTCGAAAGCAGCATCAAGCTGATCGTGAAGAGTATGATCGTGAGATCAGACATCATCATTCCTCCTGCAAACAGCGGTCCAACGCTATCACCGCCCGCCGCGTGACCGCCTGTCGCGTCCGTGGATCAATATAGGGCGACGGCGTATCATCCGAAAGGAAGGTATTCGCGACGTCGCAACGGCGAAGCCGGGCCTCATCGGCAGCCTTTAGCCGGTCGGTAGCAAAACTGCCGCCCGCAGCGATAGCTGCCGCCAGCCCCGAACTGACAACCAGAATGCCCCATTTCTCAAGCCACTCCCGACGCCTGACGCTCAACGGCTCCCGCCCTCGCTGATATCCGGCAGCATGTCCTGCGCCACCCCGTCGGCCGGCCCGCCGATCAGTACGAAGCGCCGGTCGCAATAGCCGCAGTCGACATAGCCCTGCTCGTCGATCTGCAACCACACGCGCGGATGGCCGAGCGCCGCGCCGCCGGGGATGTCCGCCGCCCCGTCGCACGCGACGCGGCGCTGGTGGACGCGGGTGGTTTCGAGCGGCGGGGTCATGGGGTGGGCGTAGCAAGGGGCTCCTCGCCTAGCAATCGCGAGAAGCAGCGCCTATCGCCACGCCATGACCGAGGCCGCCATCGCCATCGACCGCCTCTCCAAGACCTATGCCGGCGGCAAGCAGGCGCTCGACGATGTCAGCTTCGACGTCCCGCGCGGGTCGATCTTCGGGCTGCTCGGCCCCAACGGCGCGGGCAAGTCGACGCTCATCAACATCCTCGCCGGACTGGTGAACAAGAGCGGGGGCCGGGCGACGATCTGGGGCTTCGACATCGACGCCCACCCGCGCAACGCCAAGCGCTCGATCGGCATCGTCAACCAGGAGATCCTGTTCGACCCTTTCTTCACGCCGCTGGAGACGCTGGAGATCCAGGCCGGGCTCTACGGCATCCCCAGGGCCGCGCGCCGCTCGATGGAGCTGCTCCGCGCGGTCCATCTGGAGGACAAGGCGAGCGCCTATGCCCGCACGCTGTCGGGGGGCATGAAGCGGCGGCTGATGGTCGCCAAGGCGATGGTCCACTCGCCGCCGGTGCTGGTGCTCGACGAGCCCACCGCGGGCGTCGACATCGAGCTCCGCCGCCAGCTCTGGGACTATGTCCGCGAACTCAACGCCGGCGGCGTGACGGTGGTGCTCACCACCCATTATCTCGAAGAGGCCGAGCAACTCTGTGACCGCATCGCGATCATCAACCACGGCCGCCTGATCGCCAACGAGCCGACCCGCGCGCTCGTCGCGCGCGCGACGGAGAAGGTCGTGTCGGTCACCGTCGACCGCGATCTCGCCACCGCTCCGGAGGCGACCTGCTTTGAGAAGATCGTCCTCAAGGCCGGCCGCCTGCTCGAGATCACCTACGACAAGAGCCGCGTCAACGCCGGCGAGGTGCTCGCGGCGGTCCAGCGCGACGGCTTGGGCATTGTCGACGTCTCGACCCGCGAAGCCGATCTGGAGGACGTGTTTCTCAGCCTGACGCGCTCGGCCTGAGCAAGGTTGACACAAGCCTCGAGGCGGATTGCGGGATAGCGCAAAGAAAAGCCGCCGGCGTCTGCGCCGGCGGCTCGTTTCCAGCCCTTGGGCGGGCGATCAGACGAACGCGACGCTCGTCCTGGTCCGACGCCGCATGGCGCAGCCCATCAGGCCGAAGCCCGCAATCATCATCGCCCAGGTCGCGGTCTCCGGTACCGCCCCCGTGGCCGCCGGTGCTGACGTCACGGTCAAGTTGTCGAACGCGTTCGAGCTGCCGGTCGTGCTGAAGTTCAGCGTTATCCGGTCGAAATACCCGGTCAGCCCCGACAGCTGCGGGAAGCCAAAGCCATATACGCCCGACGTCTGGACCGTCGAGCTGGTGACAGCCGAGGCGCCGAGATAGCCGGTCAAGGTCAGGCTGTTGACCCCTTCGGTGCTGGCATTGATGTTGTAGAAGCTGTCAGCCGAGAACAGCCCGCCGTCGGTACGGACCAGCGACAGGATGTTGGCAGGTCCGGGTTGATAGACGGCCGCACCCGGCCCGAGCACGAACAGGCCGGTCGACGACCCCTGGCCATAGCCCTTGTAGATCGTGCCGCTTGTCACGGTGAACGAATAACCGCCCTCGACGTAACTGGTGATCGCCGAGCTGAGATTGCCGGGAAGCGCGTTGAAGTTGATCGTGGTGGTCAACGTTACGGCAGGGGTCGGAGTCGGCGTGCCCGTGCCGCCCTTGCCGGGCACCTGGCCACCGCCAGCGCCGCCTAGACCGCCACCGCCGAGACCGCCGCCATCGTCGCAGCTGTCGTCTTCCTCGCAGGCCACCTGAGCAAAAGCGGGGCTCGCCATGGCCGACGTGGCCAGCGCGAGCGCGAGCAGCATTTTTTTGGTAAGCATTTGAAACCCCCATGAGTTCTGATCGCCGATCGGCGGCGCGGGGTCATTTACCTTTCATTAACGAAGCGTCAAGCAGCAGAAACCCTGACGTATTACGTCCTGTCTCGAATCGGCACGGAAACGGCTTTATCGGCGCTATTTTTGTTGATGTAGGTTATCACCAGGCTCGTTTCCGAGTGATGGTGGGAACCGATCTTATTGCCAGGCCTTTGTGGGTCGGTTGACTGGAGATGACGCCGCTGGCGATGGTCGTGGTCACCGGCGTGCGGCGAGCTGCCCGCCGACAGCGGCATTCCCAGGCTCCTCACCCACCCGCTCGCGGCGACGGCGGCGATTCTGCTCGCGGGCGACAAGCAGCCGACCGCGCCCGACCGCATCGTCCCCGTCGGCCTGATCGCGCGCTTCGCCACCTCGGCGATCGCGGGCATGGCACTCGCGCCACGGGACCGGCGCTAGCTCGGTGTGCTCGCGGCGGTCCAGCGCGACGGCCTGCGCATCGTCGACGTCTCGACCCGCGAGGCCGACCTAAAGGACGTGCTGCTCGGCCTGACGCGGGCGACGGCATAAATCGCGAGGCAGAAAGAAGCGTGCCAAAACGGCACAACGAAACAACCTTTTCCTTAAAAAGCCCTTAACAGGTCAGCGATCCTGCGTTAATTGCGCATCGCACCATTTTGGTGGGGGATGTTAATATGAAGCTTCATTTGCTGGCCGCTTCGGCGGCATTTTTTGCGTGCGCATCGGCTGCTTCGGCCGCGCCGGTATTCTACACGGGCGACACCGGTCGCACCAACTTTGGGACGGCGACCGCCGGCGGCACGATAACGACGGACGGGTTCGAGGGCATCACGACACCGACCTCCGGCGGCATCGGCGTAGTGTCCGAGGGAACGAGCTTCGCGCGCACCGGCTACACCATCGGCACTGGTGGCATTGCCGGCGCTACCTTGTCGGTGCTGGACAATACGTACGTCAACGGCGGCAATCAGATCCGCAATCGCTTCGGCATGTCCACCGGCTCGGTCGTCGACGACTCGTACGGCGATCTTACCTTCACGTTCGGAACGCCGATCAACGCCTTCGGTCTCGATATCGCGACCATCGCGCGCGGGTTCGTCGGCTCGTCGAGCGGCGCGTTCGTACTGACCGTGAACGGCACTCCGTACACCTACAATTATTCGGGCAGCTCGGGCTTTGGCTTTCTGGGCATCACGACCGATACGGCTTTTTCCAGCCTGACGATCACGACCTCCAAGGTCAACGACAGCCTGTTCGATACTGTCCGGTTCGGTACATTGGCGGCGGCTACGCCGGCCGTGCCCGAGCCCGCGACTTGGGCGATGATGATCGCGGGCTTCGGCCTCGTCGGCGGTGCGATGCGTCGCCGCCGCACACAGGTCGCGTTCGGCTAAATCCGCGCACTTGCGCGGGGGGGGGCGGGAGCCGCCGGTCAGTCATCTGGCCGGCGGCTTCCGTGCGTTTGGGGAGCCGCCGACGGCGATCTCGGAACTCCGACGGGCGTTCGCGCGATTCCGCGTCGTCCCGCTGTCCGGAGTCCGCTCATCCTCGCCTCATTCCTCATGGGCCTCGTCGGCGGCCAGCGCGCGATGACGCCGCTGGCGATGGTCGCGGTCGCCGGCGCGCGCGGCGAACTGCCCGCCGACAGCGGCATTCCCAGGCTCCTCACCCACCCGCTCGCCGCCGCCGGGGCGACCCTGCTCGCGGTCGGCGAGATGGCGGGCGACAAGCAGAAGACCGCGCCCGACCGCATCGTCCCCATCGGCCTGATCGCGCGCTTCGCCACCTCGGCGATCGCCGGCATGGCACTCGCGCCACGGGACCGGCGCTGGCTCGGCGCGGCGGTCGGCGGCGTGACGGCGGTGATCGCCTCCTACCCCGGCTGGCGCGCGCGCTGCGCCGCGATGGAAGACTATGGCCAGACCGCCACCGGCTTCGCCGAGGACGCCGCCGTGCTCGCCGGAGCGGCGGCGATCGTGCGGATCGCCGCCTGAACCTACCGGACTGAATATCATCCGTTTGTCCCGAGCGTAGTCGAGGGATGTGTGTCTCGACAACGCTCGACACGAACCGGGGGGGGGCGCTCGGCTCAGTCCCGCCGATAGCGCCGCGCGAAGTCGCGGTCCGACATGACGAGATAGCGGATGAAGTCGATGAACGCCCACGGCCCGGTGACCACCATTCCGATCACCGTGATCGTCAGCACCAGCATGACGATCCCCGATCCCGTCCGCCCCAGATAGAAGCGGTGGATGCCGAAGATGCCGAGGAAGAAGGCGAGCAGCGCCGCGACGATCCTGTTGCGGTCGGTGGTCGGCCCGGTCTCGGTCGGGGCGGGCCGGGCAACCAGCGCCTGCTGCTGCCCGGGCAACGGAAAGATGCTCCGCGCATTGCTCTCCTCCGGCTCGAAATCGACCGTCAGGCCGACCGCCGGTTCGCCCCGGTGCGCCCAGTCCTCCGGCTTGAAGCGATAGCGCCGGCCGTCGTCGCCGGTCACCTGGCCCTCGCCCGTCCGCACATCCACCCCGAGTATCTGTCCGCGCATCGCCCGTCCTCCGCCGTCGCCGATACGGCGTCGAGCCGGGCGGGCGCAAGATCGTCGCCTCATTCCGCGCTGTCCTACCGCGTCCGACCTGTGCCACATGGCCCGATGACGATGCGCGCCCTCTTCCCCCGCCGCCGCCGCGCGCATGACGCCGCCCCGCCGAGATCAATCGTTTTTGCGGCAACTTCGACAACTTCCGCTCGCGCGCGCACGCGAGAGGGTACGACTTTTGTGACCTTTGGCCGCGCCGCATGACGACCGCCGACGTCCTCATCGTCGGCTCGGGCGCGGCCGGGCTCACCGCCGCGCTCAACCTCGCCGGGCGTTTCCGCGTCACCGTGCTGGCCAAGGGCGCGCTCGACGAGGGCGCGACCGCCTGGGCGCAGGGCGGGGTGGCGGCGGTGCTGGAGCCGGGCGACACCTTCGCCAGCCACATCGAGGACACCATGGTCGCCGGCGCGGGGCTGAACGATCGCGGCGTCGTCGAGATGGTCGTCGAGAAGGCCCCGGCCGCGATCCACCGCCTCCAGGAACTCGGCGTCCCCTTCGCGACCGAGGGCGCCGATGGGCATGGGGCGCTCCACCTGACCCGCGAGGGCGGCCATTCGCACCGCCGCATCGTCCATGTCGCCGACGCGACGGGCTGGGCGGTGCAGGAGGCGCTGCTCCGCGCCGCCACCGCGCACCCGAACATTACGCTCGTCCCCGATCAGGTCGCGATCGACCTCGCGACGTCGCGCCACGAGGAACGCTATTCGGGCGCGGGCAACGTCTGGGGCGTCTATGCCGTCGACCGCGTCACCGGCCGCGTGGCCTTGCACACCGCGCGCGCGACGATCCTCGCCACCGGCGGCGCGGGGCGGACGTACCTGTTCTCGACCGCGCCGAAGGGGGCGACCGGCGACGGCATCGCGATGGCGTGGCGGGCGGGGGCGCGTGTCTCCAACATGGAGTTCATGCAATTCCACCCGACCTGCCTCTACAATCTGGAGGTCAAGAACTTCCTCATCACCGAGGCGGTGCGCGGCGAGGGCGGGCAGCTCAGGAACCCGCGCACCGGCCGCCGCTTCATGGCCGATTACGACCCCGCGCGGCTCGAACTCGCCCCGCGCGACGTCGTGGCGCGCGCGATCGACGCCGAGATCAAGCGCGACGGCCTGGATTACGTCCATCTCGACATCAGCCACATGCCGCCCGCGTTCGTCCGCGAGCATTTCCCCAACATCCACGACAAGCTGCTCGGCCTCGGCATCGACATGACGAAGGAGCCGATCCCGGTCGTCCCCGCCCAGCATTACACCTGCGGCGGCATCGTCATCGACCGCGACGGGCTGACCGACCTGCCCGGCCTCTATGCGGCGGGCGAATGCACCCAGTCGGGGCTGCACGGCGCGAACCGGCTCGCCTCCAACTCGCTGCTCGAATGCTTCGTCTTCGGCGAGGCGGCGGCGGACCATATCGCCGCGAATTGGGACGATTTCCGCCCCGTCCCCGCCATCCGCCCCTGGGACGAGAGCCGCGTCGCCGATTCGGACGAAGAGGTCGTCATCAAGCAGAACTGGACCGAGATCCGCCGCTTCATGTGGAATTACGTCGGCATCGTCCGCACCACCAAGCGGCTGGAGCGCGCGCGCACCCGCATCCGCATGATGACCGACGAGGTGGCGGACTATTACGGCAGCTTCCGCGTCACCCCCGATCTGATCGAGCTCCGCAACCTCCTCCAGACCGCCGACCTCATCGTCCGCTCCGCGCTCCACCGCCACGAGAGTCGCGGGCTGCATTACACGCTCGACTTTCCCGCGACGTCGCCGGTGGCGGTCGACACGGTGCTGGTGCCCTGACGCAGCCCCAGCCTCGCGATCAGCCAGGGCATCGTGAGGCCCTGCACGACGATCGAGAAGGCGACGACCATGAAGGTGACCGTCACGATCGCGCCGCGTTCCTGGATCTGCACCGGCAGCGCCAGCGCGAGCGCGAGCGCGAGCGCGAGCGCGCCGCGCAGCCCGCCCCAGAACATGACATGCTTGTAGCCCCACGGCACCCGGAGCCGCGTCTTGGCGAACGCGAGCACCACCCCGTAGACGCTCACCGCCCGGCCGACCAGCACCAGCGCCGCCGCCACCGCGGCCGCCTCCAGCCCGGCGACCATCGGCATCGTCGCGCCCTGGCCGCCGATGAGCAGGAAGATGATCGAGTTGATGAGGAAGGCGACGAACTCCCAATGGTTGAGCACGCCGCGCCGCCCATCGTCGGAGATCGGCCCGACGAACCCCCAATTGCCGACGATCAACCCCGCCGTCAGCGTCGCCAGCACGCCCGAGCAATGCAGGTTCTCGGCGACCAGGAACGAGCCGAACGCGATGAGCTGGGTCAGCGCGACCTCGACCAGCCGGTCCTCGACGTTGCCGGCGAAGAGGATCAGCGGCACCGCGATCGCCGCCCCGCACGCCACGCCGCCCAGCACCGTGCGCGCCAGGTCCAGCGCGATCCCGTCCGGCGTCGCCGATCCGCCGATCGCGACGCCCGCCAGGATCGCGAACCCTACCGCCGCGACGCCGTCGTTGAGCAGGCTCTCCGCTTCGACGAGCAGGTGCAGGCGCGGCGCGACGCGGGTGTGCTTGAACGCGGCGATCACCGACACCGGGTCGGTCGCCGCGATCAGCACGCCGAACATCCCCGCGCCCAGCCACGACCAGCCGACTAGCCAGCGCATCCCGAGCGTCACCACGCCGGCCGCCAGAATGACGCCGACCGTGACAAGGGCGGACAGCAGGGGCAATTCCCGCCGCAGCCGCCGCCACGGCATCTGGATCGCGGATTCGAACACCAGCGGCGGCAGGAAAACGAAGAAGATCAGGTCGCGCGTCAGCGGCGGCGTCGACCAGGGCGCGACGGCGGCGAGCCCGATGCCGGCGATCACCAGCCCGGCGCTATACGGCAGCCGCCACCGCTGGCTGAACGCCGCGACCAGCGTCGCGACCAGCAGCATCAGCCCCAGCGCGCGGAAATCGAACCCTTGCACCCGCTTTTTCGCCCTTTCGCCAACGCCTTGTCGCATCCGCGACGGCGCTCGTCGCAACGACACGCTGGCTGCCTTGTTTCTGACACCCCCGTCGACTCACAACAAGGGTTGGCGCTACGGCAGGGGCGGGTTGGGCGTATGATGGCGAGCGCGAAGGTCGGACGATGGGCGTGGGCGTCGGCCCTGCTGCTCATGGCCGCCTGCGGCTCGACCGATCGCCCCGGCGCGAGCGCCCGCGCGCCGACGCAACGCCCGCCGGTCATCGTCTCCATCCCCGTGCCGCTGACCACGCCGCGCATCGGCCGCCCCGCGCCGATGGGGCTGATGGCCGAGATCGACCGGCTCCAGCGCGCCTTCCAGGGCAAGGCCGGCATCGCCGTCCGCGCGGTCGACGACGGCTGGACGGTCGAGGCGGGGGGCCGCCAGAAGCTGCCCCAGCAATCGGTGTCGAAATTGTGGGTGGCGATGACGCTGCTCGACCTGCGCGACCAGGGCAAGGCGCGGCTCGACGATCCCGTCGTCGTCCGGCCCGAGGACCTGACATTGTTCCATCAGCCGATCGCCTACATGGTCAAGGGCGACGGCTATCACACTACCGTCGGCGACCTCCTCACCCGCGCGCTGACCCATAGCGACAACACCGCCAACGACCGCCTGCTCACCTATGTCGGCGGCCCGCCGGCGGTGCGCGCGATGATCGCCGCCAAGCAATTGGGCGGCATCCGCTTCGGCCCCGGCGAGCGCCTGCTCCAGAGCCGCACCGCCGGGCTGACCTGGGACCAGCGCTGGGGCGGCAACAACGGCTTCGAGATCGCGCGGTCGCGGCTGACGCTGGAGACGCGCACCGCCGCGCTCAACGCCTATGTCGCCGACCCGCCCGACGGTGCCGAGCCGCTCGCCATCGCCGACGCGCTCGCCCGGCTGGCGCGCGGCGAGTTGCTGTCGGAGACCTCGACCCGCGTCCTGCTCGACACGATGGGCATGTCGGTCACCGGCCGCGCCCGGCTGCGCGCCGCGGTGCCCGGCGGCTGGGAGATCGCGCACAAGACCGGGACGGGCCAGGATCTCGGCGGCCGCAACGCCGGCTTCAACGATGTCGGCCTCCTCACCGCGCCGGATGGCCGCCGTTTCGCGCTGGCGGTGATGATCGGCGACACCCGCCGCCCGATCCGCGAACGCCAGCAGCTCATCCAGGAGGCGGCGCGCGCGGTCACCGCCTATGTCGGCGGCGGGTCGGGCGCGATGGCGACCTATGCGCCGGGCATGACGAACGGGGAATGATCGGCTAACGACCGGCGGCGATGCCCCATCTCTATCTCGTCGACGGCTCGGGCTATATCTTCCGCGCCTATCACCGCCTGCCGCCGCTCACCAACCAGCATGGCGAGCCCGTCGGCGCGGTCTATGGCTATACGACGATGCTGTGGAAGCTCGCCGACGAGGTCCATTCGGCCGACGGCCCCACGCACATGGCCGTCATCCTCGACAAGTCGAGCCACACCTTTCGCAACGAGCTCTACGACAAATACAAGGCGCACCGCCCGCCGCCGCCCGAGGATCTCGTCCCGCAATTTCCGATGATCCGCGACGCGACGCGCGCGTTCTCGATCCCGTGCATCGAGGAGGAGGGGCTGGAGGCCGACGACATCATCGCCTGCTATACCCAGGCGGCGCTGGCGCAGGGCTGGTCGGTGACGATCGTGTCGAGCGACAAGGATCTGATGCAGCTCCTGACCGATCCCTCGGTCGACCTCTACGACACGATGAACAACCGCCGCCTCGGCCCGCCCTATGTCGAGGAGAAGTTCGGCGTCGGTCCCGACCGGCTCGGTGACGTGCTGGCGCTGATGGGCGACAGCGTCGACAACGTGCCGGGCGTTACCGGCGTCGGGCCAAAGACCGCATCGAAGCTGATCCTCGAGCATGGTGACCTCGAAGCCGTGCTCGCCGCCGCGCCGGCGATGAAGCCGGGCAAGCTGCGCGACAATCTTATCGAGCAGGCCGACGCTGCGCGGCTGTCGAAGGTGCTGGTGACGCTCAAATGCGATGCGCCGCTGCCCCAGCCGCTCGACGAGCTGGAGCTGCAGGGCATCCCCGACGCGCCGCTGCGCGCCTTCCTGGAGCATCACGGCTTCAAGACGCTGCTGCTCAAGCTCAGCCAGGTCGCCGACGCGCCCACCCCCGTGCCGGCGAGCGTGCCGATGGAGGAGGATCCGCCGTGCGATCACGACGGCTATGAGACCGTCGTCGACCTCGCCGCGCTCGACCGCTGGATCGCGGCGGCGACGCATCAGGGCTGGGTCGCGATCGACACCGAGACGAGCGGCACCGATGCCGTGCGCTGCGAGCTGGTCGGCATCAGCCTGGCACTCGCCCCCAACCGCGCCTGCTACATCCCGCTAAAGCACGGCGGCACCGATCTGCTCGCCGAGAATCCCGTCCAGATCGACTGCGAGCCCTGCCTGGCGAAGCTGAAGACGCTGCTGGAGGACCCCGCGGTCCTCAAGATCGGCCACAACATCAAGTTCGACATGATCGTGCTGGGGCAGCGCGACATCACGATCGCGCCCCACGACGACACGATCGTGATGAGCTTCGACCTCGACGCCGGCCTCCACGGCCACGGCATGGACGAGCTGGCGGCGACCCACCTCTCGCACTCGTGCATCGCCTACAAGGATGTCGTCGGCGTCGGCAAATCGCAGCGCGGCTTCGCCGAGATCGACCTGAAGACCGCCACCCGCTACGCCGCCGAGGACGCCGACGTGACCTTGCGCCTGTGGAAGCGCTTTCGTGCGCGCCTCCCCGCCGAGGGCGCGACGCGGGTGTACGAGATGGTCGACCGCGCCCTCGTCCCCGTCATCGCGCGAATGGAACGTCATGGCGTCAAGGTCGATCGCGAGCGCCTCAACCAGCTCTCCACCGAGTTCTCCGGCCAGATCGCGGGCCTCGAAACGGAGATCCACGCGCTCGCCGGCGGCCCCTTCACCATCGGCAGCCCCAAGCAACTGGGGGACGTGCTGTTCGAGCGGCTCGGGCTGAAGGGCGGGCGCAAGGGCAAGTCGGGCGTCTATTCCACCGACGTGACCGAGCTGGAACGGCTCCAGCGCGAGAAGGGGCCGGGCAGCGAGGTCGTCGCCAAGGTGCTCGACTGGCGCCAGCTCACCAAGCTCAAGAACACCTATACCGATGCGCTCCAGCAGGAGATCAACCCCGCGACCGGCCGCGTCCACACCAGCTATTCGCTGACCGGCGCGCAGACCGGGCGGCTGTCCTCGACCGAGCCCAACCTCCAGAACATCCCGATCCGCACCGAGACCGGCCGCCAGATTCGCGATGCCTTCATCGCCGAACCCGGCAATGTCATCCTCGCCGCCGATTATTCGCAGATCGAGCTGCGCCTCGCCGCGCACATGGCCGACGTGCCGGCGCTCAAGGCCGCGTTCGCCAATGGCGACGATATCCACAGCCTGACCGCGACCGAATTGTTCGGCGAGGTCAATCGCGACACCCGCGCGCGCGCCAAGACGATCAATTTCGCGATCCTCTACGGCATCAGCCGCTGGGGTCTCGCCGGCCGGCTGGAGGTGACCGCCGACGAGGCGCAGGCGATGATCGACCGCTATTTCGAACGCTTCCCCGGCATCAATCGCTACATGGCCGAAACGCTGACCCAGGTTCGCGAGCGCGGCTTCACCGAGACATTGTTCGGCCGCAAGACGCACTTCCCGCGCATCAGGTCCAAGGTCCAGCATGAACGCCAGGGCGCCGAACGCGCCGCGATCAACGCCCCGATTCAGGGCACGTCCGCCGACATCATCAAGCGCGCGATGGTCCGTATGGAGCCGGCGCTGGCGGCCGCCGGCCTCGGCCATGTCCGGATGCTGCTCCAGGTCCACGACGAGCTCGTCTTCGAGCTGCGCGAGGGCGACGTCGCGGCGGCCAGGCCGGTGATCGAGCGGGTCATGGCGACGGCGGCCGAGCCCGCCGTGCCGCTGTCGGTGCCGCTGGGCATCGAGATCGGCGTCGGCCAGAGCTGGGGGTCAGCGCACTAAATGCACATAAATACTGTAACAATATCAATAGATTGTGAGGGTTTGCGAAAATAGAGAAAGAAGGCTATCTCAAACTTTATGGACACAATCTCTCGTGACGATATCCTCGCCAGGATAGCGCGCGACAACCCTTGGTGGTCTCCCGGCGCACAGGTCGTCGAATGGGGCTATGTCAGGCGGACCTATTTTGCATCGTTCGCTTCGCTGGCGCTGAACCGAACGATCCGCCGCGCCGCCGTGCTGCTCGGACCGCGCCGGGTGGGCAAGACCGTACTTATAAAGCAATTGGTGCAGGAAGCCATTGCAAATGGCATTGAGCCTTCCCGCATTCTTTACGCCAGCATCGACTCACCGATCTATTCCGGTATGCGGCTTGAACGCTTCGTTGGTATGCTACCGGAGGGCGTTACCGATGCCTTGGTCATCTTCGACGAGATCCAATACCTCAAGGATTGGGAACGTCACCTCAAGGATTTGGTCGACAGCTATCCCTATGTTAAGTTTGTTGCAACAGGCTCGGCTGCGGCGGCATTGCGCCTCAAATCGCGTGAGTCGGGCGCTGGGCGCTTTTCGGAGTTTATGCTGCCTCCGCTTACCTTTCACGAATTTCTTTGTTTTCTCGATCTTGACCGAACGCTGGTCGAGGAAACTTCACCTGGGCAATATACTTTCGCCGATATTGGATCGTTGAACGCAGCTTTCATCGATTATCTCAATTATGGCGGATATCCGGAAGCTGTGCTTAATCCGGCGATTCGCGCAGATCCAGACCAATTCGTTCGTAACGACATTATCGACAAGGTGCTTTTGAAGGATCTGCCCGCGTTGTACGGGATCAACGACATTCAGGAATTGAACCGACTTTTTTCGTTTCTGGCTTACAATGCCGGCAATGAGGCAAGCCTCGAAAATATTTCACGTCAGTCCGGGCTGACCAAGCCGACGATCAAGCGTTATATTGAATATCTTGAGAGCGCCTTCTTAGTATTGAAGGTTCAGACCGTCGATCAAGGCGGCCGCACGATGCAGCGTGAACGTAACTTCAAGATATATCTCAACAACCCATCGATGCGCGCTGCGTTGTTCGCTCCGGTTGGGGCCGTCGATACACAATTGATCGGGCGCCTCGCGGAAAGTGCAATCTTTTCGCAGTGGCAACACTCACCCGCGTCGCGGAATCTCCGCTATGCCAGATGGCGCGATGGTGAAGTCGACATTGTTTATCTAGGTGCCGGGTTGAAGCCGCAATGGGCTGTCGAGTTGAAATGGTCGGATAGAGCCGCCCGCCAGCCATCCGAACGGGCCGCATTGCGCACGTTGATCGCAAACAATCCCAGCATTCGTACATGTAAGCTGACCAGCCGGACGTTTGAGGGAACTGTCGTCGTTGATCGGCTTGCCGTTAATGTTCAACCGACAGCGGCCTATTGCTATGCGGTCGGTCGCAACGTCCGACAAACGGCGGGGGCGACCGATAGAGTCGACGAGGAGCAGCCCGGACTTGATCTAGAATGAAGATGTTAGACGCCCCTTCCGACATCGCGACCCTCGCCAAGGGCGGCCGCACCAACATCGCGGGCTTCATCCTCCGCCTTGCCGCGCGCATCCCGTTCCTGTTCATCGCCGGCCGCCTTTACGGCCCAGACCTGGTCGGTCGCTTCGCGCTCGCCGTCGTCGTGGTCGAGCTGGCGGCGTTGCTCGCGACGCTCGGCCTCAAGCGCGGCCTCGCCCAGGCGCTGAGCAACGCCGACCGGCCGCACACCTGCGTCGTGTGGGACGCGATGGCGGTCGCGTTCATTGCCTCGATGCTGGCGAGTGCGGCGTTGTGGTGTTTCCCCGAAGTGATGTATCCCAACACCGAGGTACGCGGGCTCGATCGTTATCTCGGGCTGATCGTCCTGGCGGTCGCCTGGTCCGACGTCAGCCTCGCCGCGCTCGCCTATCGCCTCAACGTCAAGGCGACGGTCACCGCGCGCGCGATCGTCGAGCCCTGGACGATCTCGATCGCGGCCTGGGCCTTCTCCTTCTTCACCGTCCGCGACGGGCTGGTGCTGTCCTATGTCGTGTCGATGATCGCGGCGCTGGTCGCCAGCCTCGTCCCGTTCCTGCGCAGCTATGGCCTGCCGCACGGCTGGTCGCCGCGGCTGCGCCAGCTCGCCAATCTCGCGCGCGTCAATGCGCCGCTCGCCGGCGCCGACGCGCTCGAATGGGGCAGCCGCAATGTCGACCGTTTCATCCTGGGGCTGGTGTTCGCACCGTCGATCGTCGGCATCTATTACATGGCGCAGCAGGTCGCGAGCATTCCGCAGAAGCTCAAGACCAGCTTCGACCCGATCCTCGGCCCCGTCATCACCCGCAGCCTCGCCGCCGACGATCGTGCCGCGATCGCCGAGCAGGTGCGTCAGGTCGCCTTCTGGATCATGGCCGCGCAGGCCGGCATCGCGCTGATGGGCTCGATCCCGGGCGAGGCGGTGATGGGCGTGGTCGGGCCGCAGTTCGTGGCGGGCACGGCGGCGCTCGCCTTCCTGCTCACCGCCGAGGTGCTGGCGTCGACCGGCGCGGTCAGCGAATCGGCGCTGGTCTATGTCGCGCGGGTCACCAACCTGCTGATCTCGGTCGGGATGCTGGCGCTGCAGGTGGGGCTGAGCTTCCTCCTCATCTTCCTGATGCGCTGGCAGGGCTGGCCGGCCGAGTGGCAGGCGGCGGGGCCGGCGGTGGCGCTGATGGCGACGGTGGCGCTGACCTCGATCGTCAAGGCGCGCGTGCTGGCCGCGAAGCTCGGCGCGCCGGTGTCGCCGTGGCGCTGGCCGCTCGCCTGGGCGATTGCGGCGGGGGCGGCGGTCGGCGGCGCCTTCACCGCGCTGCCGCACGACTATGAATGGGCCGAGCTGCTGGTCGGCGAGCCGGCGATCGTCGCGACCTATCTGTTCGTGCTGTGGAAGACCGCCTTCGGCCCCGCCGACCGCGCCCTGTTCGGCAGGATGCCGAGGGGCGACGAGGCCACGCTGCCTTATGTGGGGGCGCGGGTCAGTTAGCTCCGCTCAGTGTCTGAAGTGCCGCATCCCGGTGAACACCATCGCCAGCCCCGCCGCGTCCGCCGCCGCGATCACCTCGACGTCGCGCACCGACCCGCCCGGCTGGATCACCGCCGTCGCCCCCGCCTCGACCGCCGCGAGCAACCCGTCGGCGAAGGGGAAGAAGGCATCCGACGCCACCGCCGACCCGATCGTGCGCGGCTCCGCCCATCCGGCTTTCTCGGCCGCATCCCTCGCCTTCCACGCCGCGATCCGCGCCGATTCGAGCCGGTTCATCTGCCCCGCCCCGATCCCCGCCGTCGCGCCGTCCCTGGCATAGACGATCGCATTCGACCTGACGTGCTTCGCCACCGTCCAGGCGAAGCGGCAATCGGCCAGCTCCTGCGCCGTCGGCTGCCGCTTCGTCACGACCTGCACGTCGCCGAGCCGGCCATTGTCGCGCCCCTGGACCAGCCACCCGCCGGTGATCGCCTTGACCGCGAACCCGCCGCGCGCCGGGTCGGGCAGCGTGCCGGTCAGCAACAGGCGCAGGTTCTTCTTGCACGCGAACACCGCCAGCGCCGCTGCGTCGGCATCGGGCGCGATCACCACCTCGGTGAAGATGCCGGTGATCGCCCGCGCCGTCTCCTCGTCGATCGCCCGGTTCAACGCGATGATGCCGCCGAACGCCGAGACGCTGTCGCACGCGAAAGCCTGCTCGTACGCCGCCGCCAGCGTCGCGCCCGTCGCGACCCCGCACGGGTTGGCGTGCTTGACGATGACCGCCGTCGGCCCGGCATCGCGGAACTCGCTGACCAGCTCCAGCGCGGCATCGGCGTCGTTGAAATTGTTGTAGCTGAGCTCTTTCCCCTGCACCTGCCGCGCCTGCCCGACACCCGGTGCCGCCGGCCCGCGATGCCGGTAGAAGGCCGCCCGCTGATGCGGATTCTCGCCATACCGCAGCGGCGCGGGCCGTTCGAGGATGAAGGGCAATGTCGGCGGGAACATCTGCCCCTGATCGGCGAAGGCGAACCAGCTTGCGATCATGGCGTCGTACGCCGCCGTCGCCGCGAACGCCTTGGCCGCGAGCACCCGGCGCTGGTCCAGCGAGGTCTCGCCGCCGGCGACCATCGCATAGTCGGCCGGGTCGGTGACGATCGCGACATGGGCATGGTTCTTCGCCGCCGAGCGCACCATCGACGGCCCGCCGATGTCGATATTCTCGATCACCTCGTCCCGTCCCGCGCCCTTCGCGACGGTCGCCTCGAAGGGATAGAGGTTGACCACCACCAGGTCGATGCCGCCGATGCCATGCTCCGCCATCGCAGCGGCATGGGCAGGGTCGTCGCGCACCGCCAGCAGCCCGCCATGCACCTTGGGATGGAGCGTCTTGACGCGGCCATCCATCATCTCGGGAAAGCCGGTCAGCTCGGCGACGTCCTTCACTGCCAGCCCGGCGTCGCGCAACGCCCGGGCGGTGCCCCCCGTCGACACCAGCTCGACGCCGCGACCGGCGAGCGCGCGGGCGAGATCGACCAGCCCGGTCTTGTCGGACACAGACAGCAAGGCGCGTTTGATCGGGATCGGCATGGCTCCCCTACGCACAGGCAACCGACAAGGAAAAGGGATTCTGGGCATCTGCCCGATGCCGCGCGCGCACGATATGCCGTTCGCCGAAACGGGGGACGTCCTCGTGGACCGTGGGGGAAAAAGCAATGCGATGGACGATGGGGGCGGCCGTTGCCGCGACGCTGACGATGGCCTCACCCGCGGCGGCGGCGATCATCACGCTGAAGGTCGGCGGCACGGTCAGCCGGACGGGACTGGTGGGCTCCGGCTTCAACGCCACCGAGGCGCTGACCGGCACGGTCCAATATGACACGTCGTCGGTCGCCTACCAGACAGGCCCCTATGGCAACGGCAGCTATGCCTATTACACGCTGATCGGCGGCTCGTTCCTGATCCATGGCCTGACCTATGCCTTCAATTCGAGCGGGACATTCAGCGTCATCGACACGAGCAACAGCGACTCGATTTCCTTCTCGCAAGCGAATCCGGTCGGTCCGACCGTCGGCGGCTACACGCCAAGCTATCTCGCGCTGTCGTTCAATGGGCCTGCACTCGTCTCGAACAACGGGGCACCGCAAACGACGGCCGCCTTCACGAGCGCGGGCTCGCCTTACTTCCAGCTCTGGTTCAACGGCGGCTACACGCAGGGACTGACGGGCTACGTGTCGCTCGTCTCGGCCGCCACCGCGCCGGAGCCTGCGAGCTGGCTGATGATGATCGTGGGGTTCGGCGCGATCGGCGGCGTCGTGCGGCGGCGTCCGGCGGGCGCGCGAAAGGCCGTCCCCCGCGAGTTCACTTCGCCCGCTTGAAGGTCCAGCTCACGCTCGCCCCGCCGGCCGGCGCCTCGGCGCTGATCACGAGCTGTTGCGTGCTCACCGGCCGCCCGACGCCGTCGATCCACAGGCTCGATTCGATGGTCAGCGCGCCGCCCCGGCAGCGGAACTGCCACAGCGCGCCGCCTCCCGATCCCTGGCCCGGCAGGCGCAGGATCGCGGCCATGCCGTCGGCGGTCGGCGACGCCTGCACGCCCGCGCCGAGGTGGAAACGGATGGCGAACGGGGTCGGCCCCGCCGCCCGCCGCCGCCGGCCGCCGGGCAGCAGCGCATCCTCGCCGCGCAGCTCGCGCCCGTCGGCGGTGAGGAGAAGCTGGCGGCGATGCAGCAGGCCGAAGCGCCGGACATAGCCGTCGTGGCTCGCCTCCAGCCGGCTCGCGGCGTCGCTTTCCTGCCGCGACAGTTCGACCTGCGCGACGCCGCGCCCCAGCGTGCCGTCGGCGTGGATCGCGGTGGAATTGCTGTCGGCGATCACCAGCGTCGAATGCGCCGCGGTCGAGCGCAGCGCTCCGGTCAGCGCCTTGGGCGTCGGCGCCGAGGCCGCGCGCGCGCCGCCGCAATTGACCACCAGCCGCGCCGCGCCGTCGGAGAACTCGAAGGCGAGCGTCGAGGCGCAGCCGCCCTCCACCACGCGCGCGACCGGCGGCGGCGCGGCGTCGATCACCACCACCGCCTGGCCCGCCGCGAGCCGCTGGTAACCCCAGTCGCGCGACTGGCGCAGTGGCCGGGTGCGGATGCCGCTCGCCTCGATCACCGCGGCAAGCTCGTCGGGCGGCGTCGGCCCGCCGCCCTGCCAGCTCCCCAGCCCGCGATCGCCCTGCGTCACCCCGAGCAGCGCCGGCACCGCGCGCGCCAGCGCCTGCGCGGCGAACGGCGGCAGCTCCTGCCGGCGCGCGGCATAGCTCTCGCGCAACGTGCTGAGCAACTGGACCGTGTCGAGGAGCTGCGCGGGCGAGCGCGAGACCGCGCCGCCGTCGTCGAACAGCCCGGCGGCGAGCGCGCGCTGCAGCCCCGCCTCGCCGAAGGCCCGGCGCGGGTCGCCGCCGGGGATGAGCAGCCCGGCCGCGATCACCCCGCACCATGCGGCGATGCGCGGCGCGCCCGCCGCCGCCTTGTCGGCGCCGCGATCGAGATGCCGGGCCCCGCGCGCCAGCGTGTTGAGCACCGCTGAGCGATAGACGAGATCGGTCGATGACAGCAGCAAGGGCGCATGCGCGGTCCACAGCAGCATCCGCCGGCCCCACAGATCGGGCGCCCAGGCGAGCGCATCGACCTTCTCGGCATAGAAATGCAGCCAGCGCGCGGTCAGCGCCTCCGCGACCGGCGCGGCCTGCGCCCGCGTCGCGACCGTCGACAGGTCGCGCAGCCAGGCGAAGCTGTGGACGTGGGCGGCGAACGGCTTGCCCCAGTCGCGGCGGCGGAAGTCGAGCGCGTCGAGCTCGTGGCTCTCGCCGCGAAAGCTTATGCGCCCCTCCAGCAGCGCCGCCCCGCGCGCCGCATTGCCCAGCACCGGGTCGTCGGGCACGGCGATCAGCTTGAGCGGATAGCGGCCCTTGAGCCGCATCGTGTGGAGCGGGGTGCGCCAGGTGAGGCGGTGGAAGCGCTCGCTCAGCCGGTCGGCGAGGCTCAGCCCCGTCGTCCCCCCGACCCGGATCAGCCGCTTGCCTTCCTCGACGCCGTCGGGGGCGGCGTCGGCCTCCTCCTCGATCACCCGCCTCTGAGCATCGCGATGTTGGCGGCATAGCAATCCGGCCCATCCCGGAACACCGACGTGCCGGCGACCAGCGCGTCGGCCCCCGCCTCGATGCACCGGCGGGCGCTGTCGGCATCGACGCCGCCGTCGACCTCCAGGTCGATGGGCTTGCCCGCCTTGTCGATCATCGTGCGGATCGCGGCGATCTTCTTGAGCTGTCCGTCGATGAAATGCTGGCCGCCGAACCCCGGATTGACGCTCATCACCAGCACCAGGTCGACGAGGTCGAGCAGGTAATCGAGCATCTTGGCCGGCGTGCCCGGGTTGAGCACGACCCCGGCGCGCTTGCCGAGCGACTTGATGTGCTGGAGCGAGCGGTGGATGTGCGGCCCGGCCTCGGGATGGACCGTCAGCGTGTCGGCGCCGGCCTCGGCGAAGGCATCGAGATAGGCGTCGACCGGCGAGATCATCAGATGGACGTCGAACGGCTTGGCGGTGTGCGGGCGCAGCGCCTTCACGACGGCCGGCCCCATCGAGATGTTGGGGACGAAATGCCCGTCCATGATGTCGAGATGGATCCAGTCGGCGCCCGCCGCGTCGATCGCGCGGACCTCCTCGCCCAGCCGCGCGAAATCGGCCGACAGGATCGAGGGCGCGATGCGGACGGGGTTCGGCATGGCCTGTCTCTAGGCTAGCCGATCGCGCTCGTCACCTGCGCCGGAGCCGGGCGATGAAGAAGCCGTCGCAGCCACCCTCCGCCTCCAGCGTGCCGGGCAGGGTGCGGACCCAGCCTTGGGCGGCGCCGGCCACCGGCAGCTCGCCGGGGCGGGGCGGCTCGACCACGAAATCGGCGCGGCCGGCGAGGAAGCGCTCGAGCTGCGCCTCGCCCTCCTCGGGTTCCAGCGAGCAGGTCGCATAGACCAGCACGCCCCCCGGCCGCACCCAGTCGGCGGCGCGCGCGAGCAATACCGCCTGGAGCGCCGCCATCTCCGCCACCACCGCCGGGCGGACGCGGTGGAGGACGTCGGGGTGACGGCGGAAGATGCCCGTCGCGCTGCACGGCGCGTCGAGCAGCACCGCATCGGCGGGCGTGGCCGGCGACCAGTCGCGCAGGTCCGCCTTGACGATCTCGACCTCAAGGTTCGTGCGCGCGCCATTCTCGCGAAGTCGCGCCAGACGACTTTCCGACGCGTCGACCGCCGTCACCCGCCAGCCGGCGGCGGCGAGCTGGAGCGTCTTGCCGCCCGGCGCGGCGCACAGGTCGAGAGCCGTCCCGTTGCCCGGCCCGATCAGCCGCGCCGCGCACGCCGCGGCCAGATCCTGCACCCACCACGCGCCTTCGGCATAGCCGGGAAGTTCGGTGACATGCCCCGCCGCGTCGAGCCGGACGTGACCCGGCGCCAGCGAGCGACCGCCCAGCCGCTCGGCCCATCCCGCCGTGTCGCCATCGCGCAGCGACAGATCGAGCGGCGGCGGCGCGGCAATGGCGCGGGCCGCCGCCTGCGCCGCTGCCTCGCCCCACGCGGCGGCCCAGCGTTGCGCCGTATCACCGGGCAGCGTCGGCAGCGCGGGCAGCCGCGCGCCGTCGCGCATCAGCGTGCCGAACACGCCATGCACCAGCTTGCGCGGGCCGCCGTCGACCAGCGGCAGCACCGTCGCGATCGCGGCGTGCGGCGGCGTGCCGAGCGTCAGCGCCTGGACCAGCGCGATCCGCAGCGCGAACCTGGCCTTGGCGTCGTCGGGCAGCCGCTGCCGCGTCGCGCCGTCGATCAGCGCGTCGAGGTCGGGCAGTCGCCGCAAGGCCTCCGCCGCCAGCGCGTGCGCCAGCCCGCGGTCGGGGCCGGCCAGCCCGCCGGTCGCGCCGGCCAGCGCCGATTCCAGCGGCTCGCCCCGGCGCAGCACCGCGTCGAGCAGCCTGAGCGCCGCGCGCCGCGCGGGGACGCCGCGTTGCTCGGGCGGCGGGAGTGGACGACTCGGCATGGCGTAGGCATATGGGCCGGCCCGCCCCCGAAAGCACCCGCTCGTGTCCAATCGCCCCGATCACGTCAAACCGCCGGCCTATCTGACGAAGAACCCGCCCGTGCCCGTGCCGGCGGAGAAGCGGACGGAGCAGCCCGATCCGCTGGGGCTGAACCCCACGCGCTATGGCGATTGGGAACGCAAGGGCATCGCGATAGACTTCTGACCAGACGGATTTCGCTGTCCTACACAGCCGCGACGGGCCAGCGTGGTCCGGTTCTTTGACATCACCGGATCACAGGTCGCGATGCGCTGGGCAACCCGGCGCAACAGCGCGCATATCCCTCAACTTAGCCTCAACTTCCGCATCGCGACGATAGCGAGGCGAAGTGCATAAGCCTCAACTTAGCCTCAACTTCCGGCTCATGCCCCCTCCGCCCTGAGCGGGCGGGCGAGGAGCCGCTCGACGATCTCCCCGGCCGGCGCCCCTGCCAGCAACCGGCACACCGCGTCCGTCACCGGCATGTCGACCCCCGCCGCCCGCGCCGCCTCGGCGAGCACCGGCGCGGTGAAGGCGCCCTCAGCGACGGTACGACGATCACTCAGCAGCTCGGCCGCGCTGCGCCCCTGGCCGAGCCCGACGCCGAGCGAGAAGTTGCGGCTGCTGGTCGACGAGCAGGTCAGCACCAGATCGCCCAGCCCCGACAGCCCGCCCAGCGTCTCGGCCCGCGCGCCCCGCGCCAGCCCGAACCGCGTCATCTCGGCGAAGCCGCGTGCGATCAGCGCCGCGCGCGCGTTCTGCCCCAGCCCCGCGCCCTCGACGACGCCGCACGCGATGGCGAGCACGTTCTTGACCGCCCCGCCGATCTCCGCCCCGACGACATCGGTCGAGGTGTAGGGGCGGAAGCTCGGTCGCGCGATCTCGGCCGCCAGCCCCGGCGCGCAGCCCTCGTCGGTGCACGCCAGCGTCACCGCGGTCGGCAGCCCGCGCGCGACCTCGCCGGCGAAGGTCGGGCCGGACAGGACCGCGATGGCGGAAGCCGGATGCAGCTCGGCGGCGACCTCGCTCAACAGCCGATGCGTGCCCGCCTCGATGCCCTTCGAGCACAGCACCAGCGGCCGGCCGTTGCGCGCTAATGCGCCGAGTATCGCGCGCATGTGCTGCGCGGGCGTCACCACGAGCGTGAACGCGCAATCGGCGATCGCGCCGAGATCGTCCGTCGCGACGATCGACGGCGACAGCGCGACGCCGGGCAGGAAGGGCGTGTTGACGTGCGCCGCGTTGACCTCGCGCATCACCTCGGGTTCGCGGGCCCACAGCCGCACGTCGCGCCCACCCGCCGCGATCACCTGCGCCAGCGCCGTGCCCCACGCCCCCGCGCCGAGGACGCCGACCGCGCTCATGCCTTCACCCCCGCGCCGCGCACCGCCTCGGCGGCCGGGTCGAGCGGCCAGCGCGCGCGCGCGGGCGTGTCGAGCGGATCGGTCAGCCCGGCGGCGAAGCGCTCCGCCCCCGCCCAGGCGATCATCGCGGCATTGTCGGTGCACAGCCACGACGGCGGCGCGACGAAGCGCAGGCCATGAGCCTCGGCCAGCGCCTGCAGGGCGGTGCGGATGGCGCGGTTCGCCGCGACCCCGCCGGCGACGACCAGCGCGGTCGGTCGGTTTATCCGGCCGAGCGCGCGGGCGGTGCGGTCGACCAGACAGTCGATCACCGCCTGCTGGAACGATGCCGCGATATCCTCCGGCCGATGCTGCCCGACCACCCGCGCCACCGCCGCCTTCAGGCCGGCGAAAGAGAAATGCGGCTCGGGCGAGCCCTTGAGCGGACGCGGCAGCGGCACCGCCCCGGCATCGCCGGTCGCGGCGGCGCGCTCCACCGCCGGGCCGCCGGGAAAGCCGAGGCCAAGCAGCTTCGCCGTCTTGTCGAACGCCTCGCCCGCCGCGTCGTCGATCGTGGTCGCGAGGCGGCGGTAGCGGCCGACGCCCTCGACCAGCAGCAACTGGCAATGCCCGCCGGAGACGAGCAGCAGCAGGTAGGGGAAATCCAGATCGGGGTCGGTCAGGCGTGGGCTGAGCGCATGGCCTTCCAGATGGTTGACCGCGATCAGCGGCTTGCCCGCCGCGTGCGCCAGGGCCTTGCCGGTGACGAGCCCCACCATCACGCCGCCGATCAGCCCCGGCCCGGCGGTGGCCGCGATCGCGTCGACATCGGCCAGCGTCACGCCCGCATCGGCCAGCGCCGCCGCGATCAGCGGCTCCAGCGCCTCGACATGTGCGCGCGCCGCGATCTCGGGGACGACGCCGCCATAGGGTGCGTGCGCGGCCTCCTGTCCCGCCAGCCGGTGCGCCAGCACCTGCCGGTCGCCGGTCACCAGCGCGGCGGCGGTCTCGTCGCAGGAGGATTCGAGGCCGAGGATCAGCATGGCCCGGCTTACCCCGTCGCCCCGAGCTTGTCGAAGGGCGTCGGACGGCGGATAGGACTGGCTTGGCTGGACGGAGAGTTGATTGGCGACGTCATGCTGTCCGCGCGCGCGTCAGGCGCGGCGAAGGCCCATATGGAGCCGACTGACGCTGGATCGTGGAGGCGGCGCTGGCCGGCGTCGGTGAACCGGCCCCCGCGGCGCTGGTGCTGCGTCCCGAGCCGGGCAATGCGCGGACCGCGGCGCTGTTGGCGGCGGCGGGGATCGACGTGCTGCGTCAACCGCTGTTCGCGGTGGTCCCCGTCGGCTGGCAGCCGCCCGACCCCGTCGGGTTCGACGCGCTCCTGCTGACCAGCGCCAATGCGGTGCGCCATGCGGGCGACGGGCTGAGGGGACTGACGCGCCTGCCGGTCGTGGCCGTCGGCGAGGCGACCGCGACGGCGGCCCGCGCGGCCGGGTTCGTCGTCGCGCTTGCCGGCGACGGCGACGCTGCTGCCGTCGTTGTCAAAGGAGCGGCGCAGGGCTTCGCGCGGCTGCTCCATCTCGCGGGTCGTGACCGGGTCGCCTTGCCGGGCGTCGAAGCGATCACCGTCTACCGCAGCGAGGCGCTGGCGCTGGCGCCCGGAACCGCCCGCGCGTGGGAAGGCCAAGTCGTGCTGCTTCATTCCGCCAGAGCCGCGCGTCGCCTGGTGGTGTTGACCGGCGAGAGCCAGGCAGATCGCGGGTCGATGTCGATCGCGGCGCTCAGTCCCGCCGTCCGCGACGCCGCCGGCCGGGGCTGGGCGGCTGTCGCGGTCGCCGATCGCCCGACCGACGTCGCGCTCGTCGCCTGCGCGGTGGCGCTCATTGACCCCCCGCGCGTTGACATGGATAAGCGTGGTCGATGAGCGACTTTCCCCAGGATCGCGCCGCGTCGACGCGGGGCCTGCGCATCGGCGTCGTGTCGGTGCTGGTGGCGGTGGCGTTTCTGATCGGCCTGGCACTCGCGGTCGTGCTCGTCCGCCGCCAGACCGCCGGGTCCGACCTGGCCGGCGCGTCGGCGCTGACGGACCCCGCCACCACGCCGATCGCCGGCGCGACGCTGGTTCCCACGCCGGCGGCAACGATGGCGCCGGCCCCGGTCCAGCCGGCCGTCGATGCCGCGGCGCTCGCCGCGCGCGAGGCGGCGCTGGCCGGCCAGATCGCGGCACTGGAGGCGCGCGCGGGGGCGCTCGCCACCAGCGCCGATGCCGCCGGCGGCCAGGCGGCGCGCGCCGAGGCGCTGCTGGTCACCGTCGCCGCGCGCCGCGCGCTCGACAAGGGCGCTACCCTGGGCGCGCTCGACGAGCAGCTCCGCGTCCGGCTCGGCACCGCCCAGCCCCGCGCGGTCGCGGCGGTGCGCGAGGCGGCGCGCCAGCCCGTCACGCTGGAGGAGTTGCGGCAGGGGCTCGACGCGCTGGGGCCGATGGTGAGGACCGGCGCCGATCGCGGTTGGACCGCGAGCGTCCGCGAAGGCTTGCGGACGTTGGTCGTGCTGCGTCGCGCCGGCACGCCCTCGCCGCTTCCCGCCGACCGCCTCGCCCGCGCCCGCCGCCTGCTTGACGAGAGCCAGGTCGAGGCCGCGCGCACCGAGGTCGCGCAACTGCCGGGCGCCGGGCAGGCGGAGGGCTGGCTCGCGGCGGCGCGGCGCTATGTTCTGGCGCGGCAGGCGCTCGACATACTGGAGAACGCTGCGCTGGCGGGTCAGGCGCAACCCGCGCCCGTGCCGGCGGTACGGCCCTAGAGCCGCTCGATCAGCGCCCGCGCGCCGGCGGGCGCCCGCACCTTGGCGCCGTTGATGAAGAAGATGAAGGTCTCGCGCGGCCGCTCGGCAGGCTTGCCCTCGCCTGCATAAGGCAGGCCGTCGGGCTGTCCGCCCGCCGCCCATGCCCGCGCCGCTCCGGCCCAGCGATCGAGCGCCGCCGGCGCGTAGCCGGTCTCGATTCGCTCCTCCGCCTGCTCCAGCCGCGCATAGACGAACGGCCCGGTCACGTCGGCGATCGCCGAATAGTCGGCCGAATCGGCATAGACCAGTGCCACCCCCGCCGCCCGCGCCATGGCGACGAACTCGGGGCAGGCGAAGCTCTCGTGCCGGGTCTGGACCGCATGGCGCAGCGCGACGCCGTCCTGCTTGGCGGGCAGCAGCTTCAGGAACGCACCGAAATCCTCGCGGTCGAAGCGCTTGGTCGCCATGAACTGCCACAGGATCGGCCCCAGTTTGTCGCCGAGCTCGGTCAGCCCCTGCCCGCAGAAGCGCGCGACCGACTCGCCCGCCTCGGCGAGCACCTTGCGGTTGGTGCAGAAGCGCGAGGCCTTGACCGCGAAGACGAAGCCATCGGGCGCGGTATCCCGCCAGCCGGCGAAGCTGGCCGGCTTGAAGGTCGAATAATAGGTGCCGTTGACCTCGATCGCGGTGACGTGGCGGCTGGCATATTCCAGCTCGCGCTTGTGCGGCCATTTGTCGGGATAGAAGACCCCGCGCCACGGCTCGTACGTCCAGCCGCCGATGCCGACGCGGATCATGCCGGCTTTAGAAGTCGACATTGTCGTAATGCTGGGGTGGCGAGACCATTTCCATACGCTCGCTCAGAAGGGGGCGAAAGGAAGGCCGGCTCTTCAACCCCCGATACCAGCGCGCGGTCTGCTCGTGCCCCTTCCAGTCGATGCCGCCGAGATAGTCGGTGACCGAGATCTGCGCCGCCGCCGCCAGATCGGCGAGGCTCATCGTCGCGCCGCCGAGCCATTGGCGGTGGTCGAGCAGGTAGTCGGTATAGTCGAGGTGGCGGATGGCGGCCTTCATCGCCTCGCGCAACTGCCGCGCGTCGGGCGCCAGGCCGTGCGCGACGCGCTTTTCCATCCGCTCGTAGAGCAGCGGACCGGTGACATCGCGATAGAATTGCGTGTCGAACCAGGTGACCAGCCGCCGGATTTCCGCGCGATTGGCCGATGTGCCGTTGATCATCGCCGCCTTTTCGACCGTCTCCTCGAAATATTCGGCGATCGCCATCGAATCGATCAGCAGCAGGTTGCGCGTCGCGTCGACCATCACCGGCGTCTGCCCGGCGGGGTTCATGTCCACGAACTCGTCACGCCGCGCCCAAGGCGATTCGCGCACCAGTTCGTAACCGATGCCCTTCTCGCCCAGCAGCAGGCGCACCTTGCGGCTGAACGGGCACAACGGGAACTGGAAGAGCTGCCACATGGAACCGGCTCTAGCGCCCGGCACGGCGGCGTCCAGCGTGGTCGTCAGTCGCCGTCGCGCGGTGTCCGGAGTGCCGCGACCAATGGCCCCAGCGCCGCCTGCAGGCGAGCGGCGGTGCGCTTCAGCTCCGCCGTCTCGGCCATCGCGCCACCCGCCACCGCCGCCGCGGTGCCGACCGCGCGGCGCGTATCCTGTTGCAGACGGCGATCGAACTGCGGATCGTCGCGCCGCTTCAGGTCGCGCAGCGTGTCGGTCGGGCGAATATCGTCGCGCGGACTCGCCAGCGCCGCGACAGGGCCTACCCGGGTGTCGAGCACGATGCCGATCAACTGGTCGATCACCCCGGTCGCCACCTCCTGCGCCAGCGGATCCTGCAGCGCATGGGCAGCGCGCTCGGCGTCGGGCCGAGCAGCTTGCGGCGCGGCGAGGGCGGGGGTCGCGATCAGCGACAAACTCAGAGCGAAGCGAGCGGCGCGCATGGCTGGACCTCCAAGGCAAGCGGGACAAGGGTGCGCACGGCGCACGAGTCAGCCTGCTCCATAGCAGATTTCACCCCTGTCGCCAATGACATCGGCGTCACTCCGCCGCGATAGCCTCGGACCGGTCCTCCAGCGGATGCGCCAGCCGAATGAGCATTTCCTTGGGCACGACCTGCCAGATCCGCCCGATCGTCCGGTCCCAATCCTCGAGCAACCCGCGCGCCCATTTGCTGTCGGTCGCCGCGACGTGGTCGGTAATCAGGTCGTGGAGCACCCGTTCCCAATGCGCCGAGGTGAGCCGCTGCCAGACGATGCTGTCGCCGTTCGCCCGCCGCGCGAAGCCCCCCTCGCCATTGATGTCCATGTCGTAAACGAACGCCATGCCCCCGGTCATGCCCGCCCCGAAGTTCTGGCCGACGCGGCCAAGCAGCACCGCGACACCGCCGGTCATATATTCGCACCCGTTCGCGCCGCAGCCCTCGACGACGACCGTCGCGCCCGAGTTCCTGACCGCGAACCGTTCACCCGCCTGACCCGCCGCGAACAGCCGGCCGCTGGTCGCGCCGTACAGCACGGTATTGCCGATGATGGAATTGTCCTGGCTCGCGAGCGGCGACGACACCGCCGGCCGCACCACGATCGTACCCCCCGACAGGCCCTTGCCGACATAATCGTTGGCGTCGCCGAACACCTCCAGCCGCACGCCCCGCACCAGGAATGCGCCGAGCGACTGCCCCGCGGAGCCGCGCAGCCGCACCGTGACATGCCCGTCGGCGAGCTTGTTCGCGCCGAAGCGCCGGACGATCTCGCTCGACAGCCGCGTGCCGACCGCGCGGTGGACGTTGCGGACCGAATAGGTGAGCTGCATCTTCTCGCCGCGCGTGAAGACGTGCGCGGCGTCCTTGATGATCTGGGCGTCGAGACTGTCGGGCACCTCGTTGCGAAAGGTCGACAGGCTGAACCGCCGCTCGGCGTCGGTCGCGTCCACCTTGGCGAGGATCGGGTTGAGATCGAGATCGTCGAGATGCTCCGCGCCGCGGCTGACCTGGCGCAACAGCTCGGTCCGCCCGATCACCTCGTCGAGCGACCGCACGCCGAGCCGCGCGAGGATGTCGCGCACCTCCTCGGCGATGAAGGTCATCAGGTTGATGACCTTCTCGGGCGAGCCCGTGAACTTGGCGCGCAGCCGCTCGTCCTGCGTGCAGACGCCGACCGGACAGGTGTTGGAGTGGCACTGGCGCACCATGATGCAACCCATCGCCACCAGCGACAGCGTGCCGATGCCGAACTCCTCCGCGCCTAGGATCGCGGCGATGACGATGTCGCGCCCGGTCTTGAGGCCGCCGTCGGCGCGCAGCCGCACCCGGCCGCGCAGCCCGTTCAGCGTCAGCACCTGGTTGACCTCCGACAGCCCCATTTCCCACGGGGTGCCGGCATATTTGATCGAGGTCTGCGGCGACGCGGCGGTGCCGCCGACATGGCCCGAGACGAGGATGACGTCGGCGTGCGCCTTGGCGACGCCGGCGGCGACGGTGCCGATGCCGGCGGACGAGACCAGCTTGACGCACACCCGCGCGCGCGGATTGATCTGCTTCAGGTCATAGATGAGCTGTGCCAGGTCCTCGATCGAATAGATGTCGTGATGCGGTGGCGGCGAGATCAGCGTCACGCCGGGCGTCGCGTGGCGCAGCTTGGCGATATATTCGGTGACCTTGAAGCCCGGCAACTGCCCGCCCTCGCCGGGCTTGGCGCCTTGCGCGACCTTGATCTCGATCTCTTCGCAGGCGTTGAGATACTCGGCGGTCACGCCGAATCGGCCCGATGCGATTTGCTTGATGACCGAATTGGCATTGTCGCCGTTGGCGCGCGGACTGAATCGCTCGGCATCCTCGCCGCCCTCGCCCGACACCGCTTTCGCGCCGATGCGGTTCATCGCGATCGCCAGCGTCTCGTGCGCCTCCGGGCTTAGCGCGCCCAGGCTCATGCCCGGCGTCACGAAGCGCTTGCGGATCTCGGTGATCGCCTCGACTTGATCGACCGCCAGCGCCTCGGCGGGGAAATTGAACTGGAACAGGTCGCGCAGATAGACCGGCGGCAGATCGGCGACGCCACGTGAGAATTGCAGATATTGCGTATAGCTGTCGGTCGCGACCGCCGTCTGCAACAGGTGCATGAGCTGCGCCGAGTAAGCGTGCGCCTCGCCGCCCTGGCGCTGCCGATAGAAGCCGCCGATTGGCAGCATCGCCACCGCCTGGTCGAACGCCGCGTCGTGACGCAGCGTCGCATTGAGGTGGAGCGACGCGTAACCCTCGCCCGAAATCTTGGCCGGCATCCCCGGAAACAGGTCGTTGACCAGCGCGCGGCTGAGCCCGACCGCCTCGAAATTATAGCCGCCGCGATACGAGGAGATCACCGCGATCCCCATCTTCGACATGATCTTGAGCAGCCCGTCCTCGATCGCGATGCGGTGCCGCTTCAGGCACTGATCCAGCGTCAGGTCGCCGAACAGCCCGCGCCCATGACGGTCGGCGATGGCGGCCTCGGCCAGATAGGCGTTCACGGTCGTCGCGCCGACGCCGATCAGGACGGCATAATAATGCGTATCGAGACATTCGGCGGTGCGGACGTTGACGCTGGCATAGGAACGCAGCCCGCGGCGAACGAGATGGGTGTGGACGGCGGCGGCGGCGAGGACGCCGGGGATCGCGACCCTGTCTTCTGCCACGTCCTCGTCGGTCAGGAACAACTCGGAGCGGCCTTGGCGCACCGCCTGTTCGGCCTCGTCACGGATACGCGCGATCGCAGCGCGGAGCTGCTCCGGTCCGCCACCCGCCTCGAACGTGCAATCGATCGTCGCGATGCCGACGCCGAAATGCGCGCGCAGCCGCTCCCAGTCGGCCCCGGTCAGCACCGGCGATTCGAGCACAAGCACCCGCTCGCGCCGCTCCTGCGTGTCGAGGATATTGGCGAGATTCCCGAACCGCGTCTTGAGCGACATCACATGGCGTTCGCGCAACGAATCGATCGGCGGATTCGTGACCTGGCTGAAGTTCTGCCGGAAAAACTGGCTGATGAGGCGCGGCTTGTCGGAGATGACCGCCAGCGGCGTGTCGTCGCCCATCGAGCCGATCGCTTCCTTCGCGCCCTCGACCATCGGCGCCAAAATCAGCTCCATGTCCTCCATCGTCTGCCCGGCCGCGACCTGGCGGCGAGTGAGTTCGGCGCGGGGAAAGCAGACCACGGTGTCCGACGGCGGCAGGTCCGCGACGGTGATGAACTCGCCGATCCGCGCGGCGTAATCGGCCTCGGCCGCGATGCGGTCCTTGACCGCGCGGTCCTCCAGCAGGACGCCTTCGTCGAGGTCGACCGCGATCATCTGGCCGGGCCCGAGCCGGCCCTTGGCGACGATCGTCGATTCGGGCACGACGACCATGCCGCTCTCGGAGCCGACGATCAGCAAGCCGTCGGCGGTCAGCGTGTAGCGCAGCGGCCTGAGCGCGTTCCGATCCATCCCCGCCACCGCCCAGCGCCCGTCGGTCATCGCCAGCGCCGCCGGCCCGTCCCACGGCTCCATCACCGAGGCGAGATAGCGATACATCGCCGCATGGCTCTCGGGCGTGTCGCCATCCTCGACCAGCGATTCGGGTACGAGCATCAGCTTGGCGGTCGGCGCGTCGCGGCCGGAGCGGCAGATCGCCTCGAACACCGCGTCCAGCGCGGCGGTATCGGACGCGCCGGCCGGGATGACCGGCTTGATGTCCTCCGAATGCTCGCCGAACGCGATCGACGCCATCCGGATCTCGTGGCTCAGCATCCAGTTCTTGTTGCCGCGGATGGTGTTGATCTCGCCGTTGTGGGCGAGACAGCGGAACGGCTGCGCCAGCCACCATTGCGGGAAGGTGTTGGTGGAATAGCGCT